>NZ_JBFBLJ010000001.1:0-487547 GCF_040702565.1 Microbacterium meiriae
GCGCGCGTCCCCCCGGGGATGGCGCCGCCCCCCCCGGTGGCAGACGTCTGCAGCCGGGGGTCTCGACGTGAACCCGGGGTCTCGGGTCAGCCGCGCGGACGCGCGACCACCGGGGCAGGGGTCACCGCGATCCGGACGCGGTCGCCGAACGACGGGTGCACGGCGGGATCGTGCTGCACGCGGACGAGCTCACCCGACTCCGTGCGCACGAGGGTCCGCCGCATGCTGCCGAGGAACGTGCTCTCCTCCACGAGCGCATCGGTGGCGGCGTCCTCCGCGGAGGTGAAGCGGACGTTCTCCGGACGGAGGTACACGTCGACGGGGCCGTCGGCGGGGGTCTGCAACGGGAGACGCTGCCCCCACACGACGACGTGATCGCCCTCGGCGACCCCGGACACGACGCTGGAGAGGCCCACGAACGCGGCGACCTCGGCGCTCGCGGGGGTGGTGTACAGCTCCTCCGGGGAGCCGATCTGCTCGATGCGACCCGCGTTCATGACCGCGATCCGGTCGGACACCGCGAGGGCCTCCTCCTGATCGTGCGTGACGAACACGGTCGTGATGCCGAGCCGCAGCTGAATGCGGCGGATCTCGTCACGGAGCTGCACGCGCACCTTCGCGTCGAGTGCCGACAGCGGCTCGTCGAGCAGCAGCACCCGAGGCTCCGTGACGAGGGCGCGAGCCAGGGCCACCCGCTGCTGCTGCCCGCCGGAGAGCTGATGCGGGAACCGGTCGGCCAGGTCGGCCAGACCCACGAGGGCGAGCGCGTCGAGGGCCCGTCGCGCCGCCTCACCCTTGCCGACGCCCCGGCGACGAAGACCGAAGGCCGTGTTGTCGACGACGCGGAGGTGCGGGAACAGCGAGTACGACTGGAACACCATCCCGATGTCGCGCCGGTTGGTCGGCACCCGCGAGACATCTCCGCCGCCGAGGAGGACGGTCCCCTCGTCGGCGCCCTCGAGTCCGGCGAGCACGCGGAGCAGGGTGGTCTTCCCGCAGCCGGACGGACCGAGCAGCGAGACGAACTCCCCGGGAGCGATGTCGAGGTCGACGCCGTGCAGCACCCTCGTGCCGCCGTAGCTCTTCACGATGCCCTGCAGCTCGACCCGCGTACCCTCGCCGGCCTGGGCGAGCAGCAGGTTGTCCTTGGTGCGCGGGAGCGCGTGATCGAGGGTCATGAGCGGGCCTTTCGCGGACCGCGGGCGACGCGGCCGATGAGCAGGAGCAGGAGGAAGACGAACAGCAGGGCGAGCAGCGTGAAGATCGCGGGCGCGAACGGGTCCTGCTTCTGCACCACGACCATCGCCGTCTGGAAGACCTGTCGGTTGAGCAGGGACGCGATCGTGAACTCCCCGAGAACCACCGCGATGGAGATCAGCGCGGCGGCGAGCAGTCCCTGTCGGAGGTTCGGCGCGAGGACGCGGAGCACGACCGTCGGCCACCCCGCCCCGAGCGAGCGTGCTGCCTCGGACAGCGTGCGCAGATCGGCGGCATCGATGGACGCCTGGATCGAGCGGAACGCGAAGGGGAGGACTGTGACGCCGTAGGCGAAGGCGAGGGTCCAGGTGCCGGTGCCGAGGGTCCGACCGATCTGCAGGTAGATCGGCGCGAGGCCCACCACGAGGACGATCGCGGGGATCGAGATCGGGAGGAGCGCGATGAACTCGAAGGCCGCCTTCAGTCTGGGGAAGCGCAGGTTCACGAGGATCATCGTGGGGGCCAGGAGGAACAGCACGATCGCCACGGTCACCACCGCGAGGATCAGCGAGTTGCCGAGCCCCGTCCAGATGGGCTTCAGACTCGCCGACGCCGCGGGGTCGAAGAGGGCGGCCCAGTGCGCGAAGGAGAGGCCGTCCGTGCCGCGCAGCGTGAAGAGGAACGTCGACACGAGAGGCACAGCGAAGAACGCGCCGACCACGATGCCGATCACCGCACGGGTCGCGCGGGAGGGGGCGAGGCCGTTCATGCCTGCCACCGCGCGGCACGTCGCTGGATGACCGAGTACAGCGCCATCACCATGCCGACCACGACGATCATGCCGAGGGCGAGAGCGCCCGCGAGGTTCTCCCGGCCGAGCAGGGTCTCGCTCGTGAGCGCCGTGCGGATCTGCAGCGGGACGATCTGCGAGCCCTGACTCGCGAGCGCCGCGGCCGTGGCGTAGGAGGAGAACGCGTTCGCGAAGAGCAGCAGCAGGCTCGCGAGGAACGACGGCGCCAGCACCGGGAGGCCGATCCGCAGCCAGAAGCTCGCCCTGCTGCCCCCGAGGGTGAGGTTCGCCTCGACCCACTGCGGCTTCAAGGCGGCGAGGGCGGGGAGGAAGGTGATGACCATGAGCGGCACCTGGAAATAGATGTACGGGAGGATGAGGCCGGGCAGCTCGTACAGCCAGGTGCCCTCGGCGAAGATGTCGATGCCGAACGTGTCGCGGAGGAAGACGGTGACCACGCCCTGGATGCCGATCATGGCGATGAAGGCGAAGGCGAGCATGACGCCGCCGAACTGCGCGAGGACCCCGGCGGCCGCGTCCACGGATCGCCGCACGACGCCGTCCGGGTTCATGCCGAGCAACGCATAGGAGACCAAGGCGCCGACGGTGGCGCCGACCGCCGCGGTGAGCAGGGACAGCCCCGCCGAGTTCGCGAAGGTCGTGAGCACGACGGGGTCGCCGAGGGCGGCGACGTTCGTCCAGGTGAAAGCGCCGTCGCCGTCGAAGAACCCGGAGCCGATCGCGAGCACGGTGGGCAGGGCGAGGAACAGCAGCACGTAGGCGGCGAAGGGCACGAGCCCCAGCCACGCCGGGGACGGCGCAGACCGCCGGGCCCGCGCGTGCGACGCGGGTCCGGCGGCGGTGACGGGGGCGGACGCCGCGGCATCCACCCCCGGTGCGACGAGAGAGGTCACTGGACCGCCGCTGCCCACTTCTCGCCGAGCAGCGTGCCGGCGTTCTCGGACTGCTCCTCGGTGGGCACGACGGTCTCCTCCGGAGCCTCCGGGAGAGCCGCCGCGAGCTTCTCGTCGATCGTGCCCGCCTCGGTCATCGCCTCCATGCGCACCGGACGGGCGCCGCCCTTCAGCCACAGGTTCTGCACCTCGTCGCTGTAGAGGAACTCCTGCCACAGACGCGCGGCCGCCGGGTTCGGCGCGTCGACGTTGATGGCCTGGTTGTAGTAGCCCGCGTAGCCGGTGCCGTCGAAGACCTCGACCTTCCAATTCGGGTTGTCGGCCGTGTGCGCGGCGTTCAGGTAGTCCCAGTCGAAGACGACCGGGGTCTCGCCGCTGGCGACGGTCGCGGTCGTGACGTCGACCTTGAGCAGGTTCCCGGCCTTCTGCAGGTCGGCGAAGAAGTCGATGCCCGGCTGGAAGTCGTCGAGCGTGCCGTCCGACTGCACCGTCGCCAGGCCCACGGCGGCGAAGGCGGCGCCGGCCTGCGTCGGGTCGCCGTTGATGGCCACGGCACCCTTGTAGTCGGCGGAGAGCAGGTCGGACAGCTCGGCCGGCGCCTCGAACTTCGAGGAGTCGTAGCCGATCGACATGTACCCGCCGTAGTCGCCGACGAAGAGGCCGGTGGGCTCCTTCAGCTCGTCGGGGATGTCGTCCCAGGTCTGGACCTTGTAAGGAGCGAAGGCATCGGTGTTCTGCAGAGCGACGGTGAGGCCGAGGTCGAAGACGTCGGGGGCGGTGTCGAGGCCCTTGTTCGTCTCGGCGGCCTGGATCTCCTCGGCGCTGGAGACGTCGGGCGACGCCTCGTTGATGGTGATCTCGGGGTACTTCTCGGCGAAGAGGTCGAGGATCTCGCCGTAGTTCGCCCAGTCGCGCGGGAGGGCGATGACGTTGAGCTGACCCTCCTCCTTCGCGGCGGCCTCGAGGTCGGCGAACGAGCCGAAGTCCTCGACCGACGTCGCGCTCGCCGCGTCCACGGCGTCGTCGCCGTCGGCCGGGGCGTCGGTCGCCGAGGCGCAGGAGGTCAGTGCGATGACGGCCGTGGTGGCCAGGGCGATGCCGGCGCCGATGCGTGCGCGGCGGATGGAGCGTGCCATGAGTGTCCTCTCGGTGTCCGGCGCTTGGCCGGTGTCGGGTTGCGAGAGGACACTATGAGTCCGAGGTAGCCGCGGGGAGCGGCGCGGGTGAACGGTCGGTGTCGGGCGGGTGGCGCAGGAATGCGCCGGGGGATCAGTCGTGCCGGACCGTGTACTTGAAGCCGCGGTGCGAGCCCACGTAGCCGAGGCGCTCGTAGAACCGGTGTGCGTCGGTGCGGGCGGCGTCAGAGGTGAGCTGCACCATGGCCGCGCCGAGGGCGGGCGCCGCGGCATCGCCGACCCACCGCATGACCGCGGAGCCGATGCCGGACGAGCGGAGGTCGCTGCGCACCCGGACCGCCTCGACGAGCAGCCGCCGGGCGCCGCGGCGTGCCATGCCCGGGATCGACGTGAGCTGGAGGGTGCCGACCACCGCGCCGTCGAGCTCGACCACGAGGAGGTCGTTGGAGGGATCGGCCAGGATCTCGCGGAGGCCGCGCTCGTACGCCGGACGGTCCTCGTCGGAGGCCACGTCGCCGCGGGCGGCGCTGATCGGGTCGTCGGCGAGCAGCGCGATGACGGCGTCGGCGTCGGCCTCGCTCGCTCTCCGGAGCACGGCGTCCCCGCTCCTCGACGCGAACGGGTGCGGCAGCGGGAGAGCGGGAAGCATGACCCCAGTCTGCCAGCGGCGCGGATGCGTGACGGTGCCCGCGGGTCTGGAATCATGGCGGGGTGGATATCGGCAGCCTCCTCGAACTCGAGCAGCTCACCTGGGGGATGCTGATCCTCATCATCGTGGCGGCGTTCAGTGCCGGGTGGATCGACGCGGTCGTCGGCGGCGGAGGACTGCTGCAGCTTCCGGCACTGCTCCTCATCCCCGGTATCGCCCCCGTCCAGGCGCTCGCGACGAACAAGCTCGCCTCCGTGTTCGGGACCGCGACCAGCAGCATCACCTACTACCGCCGTGCCAAGCCCGACCTCCGCACGGCCCTGCCGATGGCGGTGATCGCGTTGATCGGCTCGTTCGGCGGCGCGGCGGTCGCGACGGTGCTGCCCCCGGCCGCCTTCAAGCCCATCATCGTGATCGCGCTGCTGGCGGTCGCCCTGTTCACGGCGCTCCGTCCGCAGCTCGGGGCGGCGACGCAGCTGCGCTTCCACGGACACAAGCACCACATCATGGCCGGGCTGGCCGGGCTCGGCATCGGGTTCTACGACGGGATGATCGGTCCGGGGACGGGGACCTTCCTCGTGATCACCCTCGTCGCGCTGCTGGGGTACGACTTCCTGCAGGCGAGCGCGAAGGCCAAGATCGTGAATCTCGCGACGAACGCGGGGGCGCTGCTCCTCTTCATCCCGCACGGCTCGGTGCTGTGGCTGCTCGGGGGCATCCTCGCGGTCGCGAACGTCGCCGGCAGCTACCTGGGCTCGCGGATGGCCGTCTCCCGCGGCACGACCTTCATCCGCGTGGTGTTCCTCGTCGTCGTGGTGGCTCTCATCGCGAAGCTCGGTGTCGACGTGTGGAACGAGAACCTCGCCCCCCTCTTCGCCTAGCCCCCCTTCTTCTTCTTGTTCGCCGAGACCCCGGGTACGCGACGAGACCCCGGGCTGCCAGCGGTAGTGTCCCGGGGTCTCGGCGGTAAGACAGGGTGTCGGCGGGTCAGGCCTCGTCCTCGGGTGTGAAGTCCACACCGGCCTCGGCGCGCTGCTCCGGGGTGATCGGAGCGGGAGCGGAGGTGAGGGGATCGAAGCCGTTGCCGGACTTCGGGAAGGCGATGACGTCGCGGATCGACTCGGTCTTGGTCAGGTGCTGGAGCACGCGGTCCATGCCGAGCGCGATGCCGCCGTGCGGGGGAGCGCCGAACTTGAACGCGTCGAGGAGGAAGCCGAACTGCTCCTGCGCCACCTCGTCGCTGATGCCCATGACCTCGAAGACCCGCTTCTGGATATCCTCGCGGTGGATGCGGATGGACCCGCCGCCGAGCTCCGAGCCGTTGCACACGATGTCGTACGCGTAGGCGAGGGCCGATCCGGGGTCGCTGTCGAACGTGTCCTCGAACTCGGGCTTCGGACCCGTGAACGCGTGGTGCACGGCCGTCCAGGCGCCCGCACCCACGGCCACGTCTCCGGAGGCGACCGCATCCGCGGCCGGCTCGAACATCGGGGCGTCGACGACCCACGTGAAGGCGAACTCGTCCGGGTACAGGTACCCGAGGCGACGGCCGATCTCGACCCGTGCGGCGCCGAGCAGCGCCCGGCTCTCCTTGGTGGCACCGGCGGCGAAGAACACGCAGTCGCCCGGCTCGGCGCCGACGAACTCCGCCAGTCCCGCCTGCTCGGCCTCGGACAGGTTCTTCGCGGCAGGGCCGCCCAGGGTGCCGTCCTCGTTGAACAGCACGTAGGCGAGACCGCGCGCGCCGCGCTGCTTGGCCCAGTCCTGCCACGCGTCGAGCTGCTTGCGCGGCTGGCTCGCACCGCCGGGCATGCGCACCGCGCCGACGTACTCCGCCTGGAACACGCGGAACGGGGTGTCCGTGAAGTACTCGGTCGCCTCGACGAGCTCGAGCCCGAAGCGGAGGTCGGGCTTGTCGGAGCCGTACTTCGCCATGGCATCGGCGTACGTCATACGCGGCAGCGGGGTCTGCACCTCGACGCCGATCGTCTTCCACATCGCCACGATGAGCGACTCCATGAGGGCGATCACGTCCTCCTGGTCGACGAAGCTCATCTCGATGTCGAGCTGCGTGAACTCGGGCTGACGGTCGGCGCGGAAGTCCTCGTCGCGGTAGCAGCGGGCGATCTGGAAGTACTTCTCCACACCGCCGACCATGAGCAGCTGCTTGAAGAGCTGCGGGGACTGGGGCAGGGCGTACCAGCTGCCCGGGTGCAGACGGGCCGGGACGACGAAGTCGCGGGCGCCCTCCGGCGTGGAACGGGTGAGGGTCGGGGTCTCGACCTCGGTGAAGTCCTCGGCGTGCAGCACGTCGCGGATCGCCTTGTAGACGTCGGACCGCAGGCGCAGCGCGGAGGCGGCGGCCGGGCGGCGGAGGTCGAGGTAGCGATACTTCAGGCGTGCCTCCTCGCCGACGGTCTCGGTGTCGGCCAGAGCGGTCGAGACCTGGAACGGCAGCGGCGCCGACTCGTTCAGCACCTCGACCTCGGCCGCGATGACCTCGATCTCGCCGGACGGCAGGTTCGGGTTCGCGTTCCCCTCGGGGCGACGCGACACCTCCCCGGTGACCTTGAGGACGAACTCGTTGCGCAGCGGGTGGGCGATCTCCTCGTCGCGGATGACGACCTGGGCGATGCCCGACGCGTCCCGCAGATCGATGAAAGCGACGCCTCCGTGGTCACGACGACGATCGACCCACCCGGTGAGGGTGATGGTCTGACCGATGTTCTCGGCGCGCAGGGAGCCTGCGGAGTGGGTGCGCAGCACGGAGGATTCCTCCTGATCCGGGGAAAGATGAACCCGCCCAGTCTACGCGGGCGTCCCGGCCCTTCCCGGCCGGGTCGCCTGCGCGGAGCAGCGGCACCTCAGTAGGATCGCCACGACGAAAGGCGCACCCCATGAACCTCTCCATCTCGGACGGCAACGGCCTTCCCGACCTGTTCGGCGCGATCTTCTCCGGCACGACAGGGCTCATCGCCCTCATCTTCTACATCCTCGTCGTGGTCGGGCTGTGGAAGGTCTTCACGAAGGCGGGGTACCCCGGAATCCTCGCGATCATCCCGATCGTGAATGTCGTGTTCCTCGTGAAGATCGCCGGGATGTCGGGCTGGTTCGCCCTGCTCTACCTCGTGCCGATCGCGAACTTCATCCTCGGGGTCATCGTCGCATTCAAGCTCGGCGCGCGCTTCGGCAAGGGCGGGGTGTTCTCCTTCTTCCTGTTGTTCCTCTTCCCCTACATCGGCTATCTGGTCCTCGGCTTCGGCGAGTCCCGCTACCGCGAGGTCTGACGTGGCGGCATCACTTCTGCACCTCGTTCGCCACGGTGAGGTGCACAACCCGTCCCGCGTGCTCTACGGACGGTTGCCCGATTATCACCTCAGCACCGCGGGGGAGGAGATGGCGCAGGCGGCGGCGGAGCATGTGGTCGGGCTCGGCGATCCGGTGACCGCGCTGTTCGCGTCGCCTCTGGAGCGCGCGCAGGAGTCGGCCGCCCCCTTCGCGGAGGTGTTCGACCTCGAACCCGAGACGGACATCCGCCTGATCGAGCCGACGAACGTGTTCGAGGGCACCCGGATGCGGCGGTCGCTGATGAATCCGGTGAACTGGTGGCACCTGCGCCAGCCGTCGCTGCCGAGCTGGGGGGAGCCGTACGCCTCGATCGCGGAGCGCATGCTCGGCGTGATGGACGAGGCATGGACGGCCGCGGCCGAGATCCCGACCGCGGGGGACATCGTCATGGTGTCGCATCAGGCGCCGATCTGGATCACGCACCTCCGCGTGGCCGGCCTCCCGCTGCAGCATGACCCGCGGACTCGCCGCTGCGCCCTGTCGAGTGTGACCTCGTTCGAACGCGTGGGCGACGTCTGGCGGGAGGTCTCGTACGCCGAGCCCGCCGCGACCGGCGGTGCTGTCGACGTCGGGGCCGTCTGACCACCTGTTCGAATCGCCTGAATGGCCCCATCCGGGCCGGAGATGGGACCAATCGGGCGATTCGACGTCAGAGGGACTGGAGCACCCCCACCGCGGCGAGCTGTCCCGCGGCGGCGGCGAGCAGGACCGAGGCCATCGGGCCGGGGAGGGTCGCGCGATGGGCGAGGTCGCCCGCCGCGAGGACCCCAGGACGCGACGTCCTCCCGAACTCATCGATCTCGATGGACCCCGACTCCAGCATCCGCAGCCCGAGGTCGGCGGCGAAGGGCGCCCGGTGTCGCATCGTGCCGGAGGCCACGAACACGCCCGCGACGTCGAGGTCGCCCTCGGCGCTGCGCATCCGCACCCCGTCTCCGTGCGCGGCGACAGCCTCGACCGGAGCGGAGGCCACCCGTACCCCGAGCTCCTCCAGCGCGGTACGGTCCTCCGCGGCGAACGGCTCTCCCACCGGGACCACCGTGATCTCGCCGACGATCCGGCCGAGCAACCCGATCAGATGGGCTGCCCGGGGTGCCGCCCCGAGGATCGCGATCGGCCTCCCGGCGTGCTCGTGTCCGTCGCAGAACGGGCAGCTGAAGACCCGGACGCCCCACGACTCGGCGAGACCCGGAACCGGCGGGAGGTCGTCCGCGACGCCGGTCGCCAGGATCACCCGTCGGGCGTCGACCGCCGACCCGTCGGCGAGGCTCACCGAGAACCCCGTCTCCGCGTCGCCGGAGATCCGTTGCGCCGCGACGTCCCGCACCTCGACGTCCGCATAGGCCGCGAGCTCGGCCCGGGCCTGGGCGCGGAGGTCCGCCGGGGCCCTCCCATCGGCACCGATCATGTTGTGCATGTGCTGCACGGTGCCATTGCGGTACTCGCCGGAGTCCAGCAGGAGCACCGGCCGATGCATCCGTCCGAGGGTGAGCGCCGCCTGGAGTCCGGCGGGGCCGGCACCGATCACGATCGCGTCGTACATGGGGGTTCCCTTCTCGCGTCTTGCGTTCGGCACCAGTCTGTGACTTCATGTCAACATGAAGTCAAGCGACCTGCATCCCTGGTCCGTCGGCGAGGTCGCCGCGCGTTTCGACCTGCCGACGAACGTCCTGCGGCACTGGGAGACGGTCGGCCTGCTGCGGCCACCCCGGGACGCGGCGGGCCGGCGTCGCTACGGCGAGGACGAGGTCGTGCGCATCGCCGTCATCCAGCGCAGCAAGGCCGCCGGCATGAGCCTCGACCAGATCGCCGTGCTCCTCGACGACGGCAGCGCGGGCCGGCATCAGGTGCTGCAGCAGCATCTCGACGACCTCGACAGGCGGATGGAGGAGATGCGCCGATCCCGGGAAATGACGGAGCACGCTATGGGGTGCCGGGCGCACGACATCGCGACCTGTCCGCGGTTCCGCGCCGGGGTGGACGACGTGCTCGCGCGCTTCTGACTCCCCCCGGGGGTACCCGGCCGATGCATAGGAAGCTCTGCGTAAACTCGGAGACGTGTCCCGCGCTTCCAGGATTCACCCGATCCGCAACGGCCGCCCCTCCCGTCTTCGGCCCCTCGGCCGCCTGGGCGGAGCCGCGCTCGCTGCGGTGCTCGCCGTCGGTTTGAGCGCCTGCGCCCCCGACGCCGTGAGCGAGTCGTTCCTGAGCGGCGAGAACACCGGGTACGTCGCCGCCGACGGCGCGATCGTCGAGATCCCCGTCGCCGAGCGTGGCGAGCCGGTCGAGTTCGCCGGAGTCACGGAGCACGGCGAGGACTTCGACAGTGCCGACATCGCAGGACAGGTCGCGGTCGTCAACTTCTGGTACGCCGGCTGCGCCCCGTGCCGCGTGGAGGCCCCCGACCTGGAGGCGGTCTGGCAGGAGCACAGCGACGCGGACGTGCAGTTCATCGGCATCAACACGCGGGATCAGGCCGACACCGCGGCCGCGTTCGCCGACGAGTTCGGGATCACGTACCCGAGCCTCATCGACGTCGACACCGCCGAAGCCAAGCTCGCCTTCGCGAAGGTCGTGCCGATCTCGGCGACCCCCACCACGCTCGTGCTCGACAAGCAGGGGCGCGTCGCCGCGAAGATCATCGGTCCGATCGACGGCACCTCCGTCCTCTCCACGCTCGTCAAGGACGCGCTCGCGGAGGACTCCTGATGTCCGCGAGGTCGTCATGAGCCCCGAAGCGATCATCGGCTCCGGCGCCCTCTGGATCGCGATCCCGGTGGCCATGCTCGCCGGACTCGTCTCGTTCCTCTCGCCGTGCGTGCTCCCGCTCGTGCCCGGCTACCTCGGCTTCCTCGGCGGAGCCGTGGCACCGCGGGGATCGTCGACGACCGGCGGCACCACCCAGACGGCCACCCGAAGCCGCCTCGTCCTCGGCGTGCTGCTGTTCATCCTCGGCTTCACCGTGGTCTTCATCCTCTACACGGTGCTCGGCGGCACTGCTGGCGTGTTCCTGCTCCAGTGGGGCGACCTCATCACCCGCATCCTCGGCGTCGTCATCATCGCGATGGGCCTGGTCTTCCTCGGGCTCTTCGGGTTCGCGCAGAAGGAGCTCCGCTTCCACGTCGACTCGAAGGCCGGGATGGTCGGTGCTCCGCTCCTCGGCGTCGCGCTCGGCATCGGCTGGGCGCCCTGCATGGGCCCGACGCTCGCCGCCATCCTCGCGCTCTCCTTCAATGCCGGAGATCCCGTGCGTGCGGGGTTCCTCGGCCTCGCCTACTCGCTGGGACTCGGCATCCCGTTCCTGCTCGTCGCCCTCGGCTTCGGCTGGGCCACGAAGGCCATCGGGTTCCTGCGCCGCCACATCCGGGTCGTGAACATCCTCGGCGGCGTGCTGCTGATCCTCCTCGGTGTCCTGATGGTCACCGGCCTGTGGACCGACATCATGTCGCGGCTGACGGCGGTGATCGGCAGTGTCATCCTCCCGCTCTGACCGCTCCGAGACGACCATGACGAAGAACAAGGGTGCCGTGACCAACGACTCCAGCGATCCGCTCCGCCCGTCCGACCACGTCGACGGCGACGACACGATCACCCAGCCGCGCCTCGGATTCGTCGGCTGGCTGCGGTGGGGGTGGCGTCAGCTCACCTCCATGCGCACGGCGCTCGTCCTGCTGCTCGTGCTGGCGATCGCGGCCATCCCCGGGTCGATCTTCCCGCAGCGGATGGCCGACCCGAACGGCGTGACGCAGTGGGAGCGCGACAACCCCGATCTGTTCCCGGTGCTCGACGGGCTCAAGCTCTTCGACGTGTATCTGTCGCCCTGGTTCTCGGCGATCTACCTGCTGCTGTTCACCTCGCTCGTCGGCTGCGTCATCCCGCGCATCAAGCACCACGCGAAGGCGCTGCAGGCCCGACCGCCGCGCACGCCCGCGCGACTGCGACGCCTGGAGGATTACCGCGCCGTCACCCGCGACACGGTCGCCGACTCCGGCACCCGCACCGGAGACGCCGCCGCGGAGGCCGCCGCCTCGATCGACGTCGCCACGAAGCAGCTCAAGGCGCTCGGCTACCGCGTGGAGCGCTACGACCGCGGCCGCACGTACTCCGTGTCGGCCGAGCGCGGCTACTGGCGGGAGACGGGTAATCTGCTCTTCCACCTCGCCCTCGTCGGCGTGCTCGTGACGATCGGCGTCGGCGGCGGCTTCGCCTACACGGGGCAGCGCGTGCTCGTCGAGGGGGAGACCTTCGCCAACACGCTGCTCGACTACGACTCCATGAACCGCGGGCGCTTCGTGGCCGACGACTCCTTCGCGCCGTACTCGATGCGGCTCGACTCCTTCGACGTCACGTATCAGCCGTTCGGCGAGCCGGGCTCCGGCCAGGCGGGCAACTTCTCCGCGAACATGACCATCCAGGAGAACGGCGAGGAGCGCGAGGGCGCCGTCAAGGTCAACGAGCCCCTGGGCGTGGCCGACGACGACGTGTTCCTGCTCGGCAACGGGTACGCCCCGACGGTGACGGTGCGCGACCCCGAGGGAAACGTGGTGTTCCACAACAGCACGCCCTTCCTCCCGCAGGACAACAACATGACCTCGCTCGGAGTGCTCAAGGTCCCGGACGGCCTGGCCGAGCAGGTGGGCCTCGTCGGCTTCTTCTACCCGACCACGGGCGTGCTCGACACGGGCGCCTTCTTCTCGGCGTACCCCGACCTCACGAACCCGACGCTCACGCTCGACGTGTACACGGGTGACCTCGGGATCAACGACGGTGTGCCGCGCTCGGTCTACGTGCTCGACACCTCCGACATGACCAAGCTCACCGGACGCAGCACCGACGTCGAGTCGATCGAGCTGTCCCCGGGTGAGACCGCGCAGCTGCCGAACGGCCTCGGCTCGGTGACCTTCGACGACGAGTCGCCGGAGGGCGCCACCGACGCCTCGGAGTCCGTCAAGCGCTTCGCCTCCCTGCAGATCCACCGCGACGAGTCCGGGGTGTTCGTGCTCGGCTTCGCGCTGCTGGCCCTCGGCGGCCTCATGCTCGCCCTGTTCGTGCCGCGTCGGCGCGTGTGGGTGAAGGCGACGGCAACCGATGGTGCGGTCGACCTCGAGTACGCGGCCCTGGCCCGAGGGGAAGACCCCACGCTGGCCCGCGCCGTGGACGACCTCCGTGCCGGGCACGCCCGGCTGCTCGACGCCGCGGGCGGCACAGCCGCCCGTACCCCTGAAGACGCCGACGAGGATGCCGCGGACGCCGCCGCGGACCCTGCGGCCCCGGTACCCGGAAAGTAGACTGACACCATGCTCGAGCTCACCGTGATCTCGCCCGTCCTGCTGTGGACGGCGATCGCGATCTACGCGGCGGCCTTCGTGGCCTACGCCTTCGATCTCGCGCGCCGCTCGCAGGCGACGGCCGACGCCCACACCGTCCGCGAGGGCGAGCTCGTGGCCGCCGGTCGTTCCGGGAGCGTCTCCGCTTCCGCACCCGTCGATGCGCCCGGAGCTCCGAAGCCGCAGCGCTTCGTCATGGCGCGAATCGGCACCTCGCTCACCGTGCTCGGCTTCGTGTTCCACCTCGCCGCCGCCGTGACGCGCGGCATCGCGGCCGGTCGGGTGCCGTGGGCGAACCTGTACGAGTTCGGCATGGTCGGAACGCTGCTCATCATCGCCGTCTACCTGGCGGTGCTCACCCGCCTCGACCTGCGCTTCCTCGGCACGTTCATCACGGGCCTCGTCGTGGTGCTGCTCGGGCTGGGCGCGACGAACTTCTACGTCGAGGTCTCGCCGCTGATGGACCCGCTGAAGAGCGTGTGGCTGATCATCCACGTGTTCGTCGCCTCGCTCGCGACCGCGTTCTTCGCCCTCGCCTTCGCGCTCTCGGTGATCCAGCTCATGCAGGCCCGGCGCGAGCGGCTGCTCGGTGAGGGGGCGGCCAAGACCGGCCCCGGCTTCCTGCGCACGTTCCCGCCGGCGGAGCGCCTGGAGAGCCTGGCGTACCTGTTCACGATCATCGGCTTCATCCTCTGGACCTTCACCCTCATCGCCGGGTCCATCTGGGCGTACTACGCGTGGAGCCGCTTCTGGGGCTTCGACGTGAAGGAGACCTGGACCTTCGTGATCTGGGTGCTCTACGCCGGGTACATCCACGCCAGGGCGACCCGCGGCTGGCGCGGCAACCCTTCGGCCTGGCTGTCGATCGTCGGCTTCACCGCCGTGATCTTCAACTTCACCATCGTCAACGTCTTCTTCAAGGGTCTGCACGCCTACTCCGGCCTGAGCTGAACCGGCCGAGCACAGCTTCGGAGATCGCGAGGGACACACCGACGGGCGGACCTCGGTCGCGGTGTGTCGTCCGGCATCTCCGAAGTCGTGCCCGCCGGAGCAGGGCTCAGCCGCCGAGGGGGATGACCTCGGCGTGCTCGACGCCGCCCTCGTACCAGACGAACTCGGCCTCGGTGACGACCTCCGTCGGCGAGGGTGTGAGAGGACGGACCTCGGTGGCGGCGAGCTGCTGCCATGTCTCAGGGTCCAGCGTCTTGCCGTAGAGCACCGAGAGGTGGAAGGTCCAGTCCTCGACGGTGAGCTCGTCGAGGCGACGGAAGTCCGTCGGCCGGAGCACCTCCGTCAGCGAGGCGTATGCGTGCACGAGCGCGGGGGTGCGGGCGAGGCGTAGGATCACGATCTGCCACGGCGCGGGGAAGACGTCCACGGCGTCGGCGGTGAGTTCGAGAGGACTCTGTTCCGCGGCCCAGGCACGGATCAGGGCCCGCAGCTCCTCCCGGCGCTCCGGCTCGAAGAAGCCGCGAAGCGTCACGTGCTCCGTGTGCGGATGCCGCAGGGGCGTCCCCAGGCGATCGAGCGCGCCTTCCTGGATGGCCCGATATTCAGAAGCGACGGCCTCCGTCGGCCGGAGGACGAGATACTGCTGTCCTTCGAGGCTCGCGAGCTGGTCCGGAGTGTCCATGAACGGTCGGCGCATGGCACGAGGGTACGGGGTGTCGTCGTCGAGTCCGTGCACTGTTTCGGAGAACGGACGCGACATGCCGTCGGCAGGGGGTGTCCGGCGGCGTGTCGTCCGTGATCTCCGAAGTTGTGCCCGGGGGTCAGGCGGTGACGACGGCGCGGGCGGTGGTCGTGCGACGGACCGCGACGACCACCGTCGTGGCGACGAGCGACAGCACGCCCCAGACGACGAGGGCGGCGACGGCGGCCCCGCTCGCCTCCACGAGACCCGCGAAGGCCGGTGCGGTCGGGAGGGCGGCCCCGATGCTCGCGAGCCAGTCGGGCACGGTCGAGATCAGTCCCGTCGCCACGGCGATGACGCCGATCAGTGCGGCGATCCAGCGTCCGACGCCGCCGAACACCGCCACGAGGGCCTGGTTCACCGCGGCGAACACCACCCCGGCGAGGACGGCGGTGCCCGCGAACGCCCACCATGCCGCAACGTCATAGTCCGCCACGGTCTGCACGATGAGGGAGACGACCAGACCCTGCGCGACGCCGATCGCCGCGGCCGGCCAGAACGCGCGGAGGGTGAGGGAGGCGGACGAGCGTCGCGACGTGAGCGTGCGCGCCGTGTGGGCGCGGAGGACGAGGAACGACGCGAGACCGCCGAACCACAGCACCACCGCGGTGAGCAGCGGGATCGCGGTGGGACCGAAGAGCGAGCCCATCGAGGAGTCGGTCGCCACGGGATCGGCGATCACCGAGGCCAGCGACGTGGACTCCTCGTCGCTGAAGGACGGGAGGGAGTCCGCCGCGGTGCGCAGTCCGCCCGCGAGGTCGCCGGTGCCGGTCGCGAGGGTGTCGAGGCCGGTGGCGAGCTCCGTGCTGCCGTCGGCGAGCTGGGACGCGCCGTCGGCGAGCTGCGTCGCGCCGGACGACAGGGCTCGCGCTCCCGCCGCGGACTGATCCACGCCCTCGCTCGCGAGGCGGTTGAGCCCGCCGGCGAGCTCTGTCGCCCCGGCGCCCGCCTCGCCGAGCTGAGTGCCCAGGGTGGAGAAGGACCCGGGAAGCGCGGCCACACCCGTGGCAACCTCTTCGTTGTTGAGGATGCCGGAGGCGGTTCCGGCCGACGTGGCCGCTGCCGCTGCCTTCGAGGCGAGGCCGGAGAGCTGTCCGCACTCCGGCGATTCCGGATCGGCGGCGCACGCCGTGGCCGCCATCGTCCCGAGACCCTGTGCGACCGTGGCCGAGTCCGTCGCGGCCGACTTCGCTGACGCGCCCGCCGACTGGATGCTACCGGTGAGCTTCTGGACGCCGGCGACCCGGCCCTGCAGCTCGGTCGCCGCGGAGGTGAGTCCCGCACCGATGGTGCCGGCGCCGGTCGCCGCCTGCCGGGTCTGCCCCGCGATCGTGTCGAGGCCGGACGCGAGGGTGGAGGCCCCCGTGCCCAGCTCTCCGGCACCGGCGGCGAGCTGCGTCGCTCCCTCCGGGAGGGCGGCGGCGCCGGTGGCCGCGTCGCGGGCGCCCTTCGCCAGCTCCAGGGCCCCGTCCGCCGCATCGCCGATCTGGTCGCCGATGGTGGTGAAGCCGACGAGGATGTTCTCGGTCGTCGCCTCGGACAGCATGGTGCCGAGCGTCGAGGCCGCCACGTCGGCGATCTGTCCGGTGATGAGGTCGTCGGCCACGAGGCCGTCGTCGGGCGTCGTCACCTGGATCGTCGCCTGCTCCGCGTCCCCGCCGCCGTCGGCGACCGCCTGGCCCGCGGAGGTCGCCGCGGCCGAGAAGTCCTCGGGGATCGTGATGACGGCCTGGTACGAGCCGTCGGCGAGTCCGTCGGCGGCGTCCTCCTCATTGGAGATGACCCACGTGAGGTTCGAGTCGAGGTCGTCCGACCCCTCGACGAGCCCGGAGGCGAGCTGGCGCCCCAGGGGAGTGGTCTGGCCGTCGATCTCGACGGGCTCGTCGAGGTTCACGATGGCCGCGGTCATGGAGTCGAGACGCTCGGTCGGGTTGTAGAGCGCCGCCATGAGGATGCCGCCGACCGCTGCCGGCAGCAGCAGGACGCCGAGGATCGTCAGCCAGGTGATGGGTTTGCGCGAGCGGGCACGCTCGAGGGGGAGGGTCATGCGGGCACCTCGGTCGTTTCTGCGGCGCTCGGGCGGGGCGCGCGCGTGTCGAGAACGTCGGCGGACGGCCATCCGGCCTCCGCGAGAAGGGAACGGGCCGCGTCGGGATCGGCGGCGGTGGCGAAGACGGCGAGACTCCGGCGGGACTTCGCGTCGCGCAGCATCGCGGCCACCTGGTCGCGCTCGCCGCCGCGAAGCCGGTCCGCACCGTCGATCACCACGAGCTCGGAACGACCGCGGAGGGCTTCGCGGAGATCGGCGAGGACGGATCCGTCGTCCTCCGCGAGCACGCAACTCACGTGCGAGCGGACCCACGCCGCACGACCGGGGAGCAGGTGCCCGGCGACGCGGAGGCGTCCGTCGGCTGGGGCGATCCGCGCGCCGACGGTGAGCGCGAGGGCACGCAGTGTTCCGGCATCAGCGCCGCTGACGATCAGGGCCGCGCCGGGCGCGACCCGCAGGGACAGGCCCTGCGCCGCGGGGAGTCCCGCGCCGAGCTCCAGGTCGTCCGCGGCGACGAGCGACCCGTCTCCCGGCCAGGCTTCGAGGTGCCGTTCGCGCTCCACCGCCTCGCCCTCGATGTCCACCCGAGGGAGGATCCGCTCCAGCCACGACGGGATCTCCCAGGCGCGCTCGCCGAGGATCGCCATCAGCGCCGGGATCAGCGTCATCCGCACGAGGAAGGCGTCGAAGGCGATGCCGGCGGCGAGTCCGAGGGCGATGGGTTTGAGGGAGGAGTCGCCCTCGGGTACGAAGGCCACGAACACCGCGAACATGATGAGGCCGGCCGCGGTGACGACCTTCGCCGACCCGGTGAACCCGCTCCGCACGGCGCGCAGGGCCGCCGCACGCCGGGTGGCGCGGTTCACCGACCCCGCACCCCGGCGCAGGTCGGGATCGTGCACGAAGTCCTCGCGCATCCGCGACACCAGGAACACCTGGTAGTCCATCGCCAGGCCGAACAGCACGCCCATGAGGATGATCGGCATGAAGCTGATGATCGGTCCGACCTTCGCCACATGCAGGACGTCGGCGAACCAGCCCCACTCGAAGACCGCCCCGACGACACCGAAGGCAGCGACGATCGACAGCAGGTAGCCGGCCGCGGCGGTGATCGGCACCCAGAGAGAACGGAACACGATGGTGAGGAGGATCAGCGAGAGTCCGATCACGAAGATCCCGAACGGCAGCAGAGCCGCGCCGAGCTGATCGGAGATGTCGATGCCGACGGCGGTGAAGCCGGTGACCTTGAGGTCGATGCCGAACTCGTCCAGCCACTCGTCGTGGTGGCTGCGGAGCTCGCGCACGAGGTCGGCCGTCGCGGGGTCGTCGGGAGCCGTCTCCGGGATGATCTGCACGATGCCGGTGTCGGCGGTCTCGTTCGGCGTCGCGAGGGCGACCTCCTTCACGCCGGGAACCTCGGCCACCGCATCTCCGAGGTCTTCCATGAGACCGAGCGGGTCGGTGGAGGTGACGATGGTGCCGGTGAGGATGAGGGGGCCGTTGAAGCCGGGACCGAATTGCTCGCCGACGAGGTCGTAGTTCTGTCGCGCCTCGGAGTCCTTCGGCAGGACGCCGGCGTTCGGCAGGGCGAGGTCGAGGCTGAGGGCGGGGACGGCGACGATGCCGAGTCCGAGGACGACCGCGAGGGAGACGAGGACGGGGTGCTTCGTCACGCCCTCCACCCACCGACGGCTGCCGCGGGGCTTCGTGGCGGCGTCCTTCGCGGCCGCCTTCTTCGGGGCCTTCGCGCGCTTCGGTCGTCCGGCCACGCGGCCCTTGAGGAATCCGAGCAGGGCGGGGGTCAGGGTCACCGCGATCGCCACGGCGACCGCGACGGCCACGGACGCCGCGACGCCCATGGTGGTGAGGAACGGGATGCCCGCGAAGCCGAGGCCGATCAGCGCGATGAGCACGGTGACGCCCGCGAAGACGACCGCCGAGCCGGCCGTGCCGACCGCTCGCGCGGCCGATTCCTCGGGCTCCACACCCTCTCGGACCTGGTCCTGGTGGCGAGCGACGATGAAGAGCGCGTAGTCGATGCCGACCGCGAGTCCGAGCATCAGGGCGAGCAGCGGCGTGGTGGAGGAGACGGTCGCGAAGGCGGTCGCCGTGAAGATCCCGGCCATGGAGATGCCGACACCGAGGATGGCGGTGAGCAGGGGGAGTCCGGCGACGACGAACGACCGGAACGTGACGATGAGCACGAGGAGCGCGATGAGCAGGCCCACGGCCTCGGTGAGCGTGACGCCGGGGATCGAGATCGCGAAGAGGTCGCCGCCGAGCGAGGCCCGCGCACCGTCGGGGAGCTCTGCCGCGAGCTCGTCGACGGTGGAGCGCAGGGCGTCCTTGGTCTCCTCGGAGACGTCGGTGGACTCGCCGTCGAACTGCAGGCGCACGATCGCCGCCGTGTCGTCGTCGTTGATCATGCCGTTGACCATCTCGTCGTACGGCGAAGTGGCGGCGAGGACCTCGTCGAGGTCGCCGAGCTCCGACACGGCGTCCTCGATCGGCTCGCGGTACTCGTCATCGGTGATCTCGTCGCCGTCCGCGGCCACGACGATGAACTGGGCGTTCGTGCCGCTCACCTGGGGGAAGGAGCGGGAGAGCTGCTCGAGGCCGGCCTGGGACTCGGTTCCGGGGATGGAGAACGTGTTGTCGGTGCCGGCGCCGAGGACCACGGCTCCGGCTCCGGCGATGCCGAGGGCGAGGAGCCAGGAGACGAGGACGCGCCACGGGTGGCGGAAGGACCAGCGTCCGAGGGACGAGAGCAGTGTGGACACGCGAATCTCCGTGGGGTGCCGGGTGGATACACAGGTGTATCCGATACATAGATGTATCGTAAGGTCATCCGCCATCCGGAGTCTGTGCACCGGGTGTGAATCGTCGAGAGGGAAGGCCAGGAGGTTCCGATGTCGTCACCCGCCACCCGCAGCCGGGAGAACACGAAGGCGCGTCTGCTGGAGGCCGCCGCGCAGGTGTTCGCCGAGGTCGGTCTGGACGGCGCCTCGGTCGAGGCGGTCTGCGAGCGCGCCGGCTTCACGCGCGGGGCGTTCTACTCGAACTTCGACTCGAAGGACGAGCTGTTCCTGACCCTCGCTGCCGGTGTCGCCGACGCGAGGGTGGCGGCCGTGCGGACTCGCGTGGAGCAGATGCGGGCGGACGGGGAGCTCGCCGACGACTGCGACCCGACAGATCTCGTCCAGCAGATCATGGAGCTCGGCAGCGACGACCGCCTGGGCGTGATGCTGATGAGCGAGATCCGGATCCGGGCCCTGCGCGACCCGCAGTTCGGCGAGGCCTACCTCGCCCAGGAGCGCGAGATGGTGGCGAGCATCGCGCGCATCGTGGAGGACATCGTGGAGGCGGCGGGCACGCTGCGCCTCCGGCTGCCCGCGACCGACGCGGCGCGCATGCTGATGATCCTCTGGGAGGGCATGACCGTCCGCGGTGCCATGGCCGGCCGCGACGACGCGGCGCTGCGACACTCCGGCGGCGAGGAGCTCGGGCGGCTCGTGGAGCTCCTCGTCGAGTCCTAGGCGCTGCGGTTCGCGAGCAGCTCGTGGTGGCAGCGGGCGAGTCGGGCCAGCCACCATGCCCGGCGTTCGTCCGCGGCGGCGAGGCGCGTGAGGGCTGCCGGGTCGGGAGACAGGCGTCCGACCGGGATCGCCCCGTCGGCGGGGCGGAGGTCGGCGACGTCGTCCTGGAACAGTGAGGCCGTGCCCAGACCGCAGTCGTAGTCGAGGGTCGGGAGGGCGGCGGCCAGGGCGGCTCCCTGCGTCAGGCCGATAGCGGTGTCCAGGGCACTGGAGACGACCGCGGGCAGGCCGGCCGCGGTGACGATCTGCAGCGCGTGGGTGAGCCCGCCCAGCGGCTGCGCTTTGATGACGACGATGTCCGCGGCTCCCGCGCGCGCCACGGCGAGGGGGTCTCCGGACTTCCGGATGCTCTCGTCCGCCGCGACCGGGATCCCCATGTAGGCGATCCGCCGGCGCAGCTCGACGAGCTCGGGCACCGAGGCGCACGGCTGCTCGACGTACTCCAGGTCGAACGCGGCGAGCGCGTGGACGGCGTGCTCGGCCTCGTCGACGTTCCACAGGCCGTTGGCGTCGATCCGGATGCGGCCCTCCGGCCCGAGAGTCTCCCGGACGGCGCGGACCCGGTCGACGTCGTCCGCCAGCACCTGCCCGGGCTCGGCGACCTTGACCTTCGCGGTCCGGCATCCGGAGAAGCGCGCCAGGACCTCGGGCACGCGAGCGGCGTCGACGGCCGGCACCGTGGCGTTGACGCCCACCCGATCCCGCAGCGGCGCGGGTTGCGGGGCGTAGGCGTAGTCGATCGCGGCGGCCAGCCAGGTCGCCGCCTCGGCGTCGTCGTATTCGACGAAGGGGGAGAACTCGGCCCAGCCCTCCGGCCCTTCGAACAACAGGGCCTCCCGTGTGTCGACGCCGCGGAAGCGGGTCTGCATCGGCAGGGCGACGACGCGGGCGGAATCGAGGAGCTCCGTGACGGCGGGGATCATGACCCCATTGTGCGCCACGACCCTCGGGAACATGTGGCACGGAGATGTGTCGTTGACAATAGTGTGTCACACACACTAATGTGATCGACATGAACGAGACGCTCGACACGCACCTGCAGGAACTGCGCCGGGGCACGGTGGTCCTGGCATGCCTGCAGCTGCTGCGCACGCCGGAGTACGGGTACGCGCTGCTCGAGCAGCTCGAGAGGCGGGGCTTCGCCACCGATGCGAACACGCTCTATCCGCTGCTCCGTCGTCTGGAGAAGCAGGAATACCTGACGAGCGAGTGGAACACCGACGAGGCCCGTCCTCGCAAGTTCTACCGCACCTCGGAGGCCGGCATCCGGCTGGCCGACACCCTCACCGACGAATGGCGCGCGCTCACCGGCGCGATCGCCTCCCTCACCCCCGAGGAGAACTGACATGACCACGAGCACGCTCACCGAGCGTTACATCAGCGCCACGATCCGCAGCCTCGCACCGGAGGCGCAGGACGAGGTCCGCGCCGAGCTCGAAGCCGCCATCGCCGACGCCGTCGACGCGAGGCGGGAACAGGGCGAGAGCCCGGAGGAAGCGGAACGGGCCGTCCTCACCGACCTCGGCGACCCGGGCATCCTCGCCGCCGGATACGCCGACCGGCCGCTGCACCTCATCGGCCCTCGGTACTACCTCACCTGGTGGCGGCTGCTGAAGCTGCTCCTGTTCATCGTGCCGCCGTTCGCGGCCGTCGGGGTGGCGATCGGACAGCTGATCAACGGTGCCGGCCCCGGAGAGGTTATCGGCGCGGTCGTCTCCGTCACGCTGTCGGTGATCGTGCACCTGTGCTTCTGGGTCACGCTCGTCTTCGTCGTGCTGGAGCGCACCGGTGCGGACACCGGGGTGCGATGGGACGTCGATCAGCTCCCCGAGCCCACGGAGCACGGGGCCGCCCGCGCCGACGTGATCGCCTCGCTCGTGTTCCTCCTCGCCGGCATCGGTGCGATCGTGTGGGACGCCACGCTCGGGTTCTTCCCGACCGGCGGCGACCCGATCCCGATCCTGGCGCCCGCGCTCTGGCCGGTGGGCATCGGCATCCTCCTCGCGCTCATGATCGCCGAGGCCGGACTGGCCGTCGCCGTGTACGCGCGCCGCCGGTGGACCGTCGCCGCCGCCGTCGTGAACACCGTCCTCGCGATCGCCTTCGCGGTGTGGGCGCTCACCCTGCTCCTGCAGGGCGAACTGCTGAACCCGGCCTTCCTGGAGTTCGTGTTCACGGACAACGGGGTGGATGCCGACACGATGCGCGTCCTCACGGTGATCACGGGTGTCTGCCTCGTGGCTTTCCCGGCCTGGGACATCGTCGACGGGTGGATGAAGACGGCGCGTGCCCGGGGAATAGGCTGAAGACCGTGACCGATGCCTTCGTCTCCGACCTGTTCGATCCCGCCGAGTGGGAACTCGCGCCCGGCGCCGAGCACTACACCGACATCACCGCGCACGTGAGCCGCGACGGCGGGGTCGCCCGCATCGCCTTCCACCGGCCCGAGGTGCGCAACGCCTTCCGCCCGCACACGGTCGACGAGCTCTACCGCGCCCTGGACATCGCGCGGCAGGACGCGCGCATCGGGGCGGTGCTGCTGACCGGCAACGGACCGAGCCCGAAGGACGGCGGCTGGGCGTTCTGCTCCGGCGGCGATCAGCGCATCCGCGGCCGCGACGGGTACAAGTACTCGGATGCGGAGACCGCCGTCGTCAGCGGAGCGTCCGCGGCGGCTGTCGGGCGGCTGCACATCCTCGAGGTGCAGCGGCTCATCCGGTTCATGCCCAAGGTCGTCATCGCCGTGGTCCCCGGGTGGGCGGCCGGCGGCGGCCACTCGCTGCACGTGGTGTGCGACCTGACCATCGCATCGGCCGAGCACGCGCGCTTCAAGCAGACGGACGCCGACGTCGGCAGCTTCGATGCCGGGTACGGCTCCGCCTACATGGCCCGGCAGACCGGGCAGAAGTTCGCGCGGGAGGTGTTCTTCCTCGCCGAGGAGTACTCGGCGCAGCGGGCCTACGAGGCGGGCGCCGTGAACCGCGTGGTGCCGCACGCCGAGCTCGAGCGTGAGGCGCTGAAGATGGCGCGCACCGTGCTGACGAAGTCGCCGACGGCGATCCGGATGCTCAAGTTCGCCTTCAACGCGGTCGACGACGGCCTCGTCGGCCAGCAGGTGTTCGCGGGAGAGGCCACCCGTCTCGCCTACGGCACCGACGAGGCGGTGGAGGGGCGGGATTCGTTCCTCGAGAAGCGCGCCCCGGACTGGTCGTCCTTCCCCTGGCACTACTGAGTCCGCACGAGAGACGGAGCCGACCGTGACCGCGCTGATCCCGACCGACGCCGAGGACACCACGCTGCTGCGGGAGGCGCTGCTCCGGGCGCTCGACGAGGGACCGGCTCTCGGGTTCGGCATGCTCGCCGATGCTCCGGCGGAGGTGGACGACGGCATCGCCGCAGTGATCGCGACCTCCGGATCCAGCGGCGTCCCGAAGCAGGTGGCGCTGAGCGGCGAGGCCCTGCGGGCGAGCGCGGAGGCCACCGCCGCCCGGATCGGCAGCGGGCGCTGGCTGCTCGCGCTGCCGGCCGGTTACGTCGCGGGGCTGCAGGTGATGGTGCGGTCGATCCTCGCGGGCACGGAGCCGACCCGGATCGAGGGGCGGTTCACGCCGCACGCGTTCGCCGAGGCCACGCGGGGCATGCTGCACGCCACGACCGCCGGTGTCGTCCCCGCGCTCTACACCTCCCTCGTCCCGGCGCAGATCGCGACGTTGCTGGACGCGACAGGGGAGCCGGGGGTGCTCGCGGCACTGCGGGCCTATGAGGCGATCCTCGTCGGCGGGCAGGCGCTCCCGGATCCGCTGCGGGAGCGGGCGGCCGACCTCGGGGTCCGTCTCGTGCGGACCTACGGCTCGACGGAGACCAGTGGCGGCTGCGTGTACGACGGCGTCCCGCTCGACACCGTGCACGTCCGCGCCGTCGACGGGGAGCTGCGGATCGCCGGCCCCCTGCTCGCGGAGGGGTATCTCGGGGACCCGGCGCTGACCGCGCGCACGTTCGCCAGGGACGAGCACGGCATCCGCTGGTACCGGACGGGAGACCTCGGTCTCGTCGAGAACGGTGTGGTCCGCGTGCACGGCCGCGCCGACAACGTGATCGTGTCCGGCGGCATCAACATCTCGCTGGACCGGGTGGAGCGGATCGTGCGCTCGGTGCCCGGGCTGCATCAGGCCGTGGTCGTGGGCGTCGACGACGAGCGCTGGGGGGAGGCCTCGGTCATCGTCGCGGCGCGCGGGGAGGCCCTGCGGCGCAGCGAGTCCGAGCAGCTCGCCCAGGCCAGGGAGGCGGTGGCCCGCGAGATCGGCGCCCACGCGCGTCCGTCCCGTCTGATCCTCGTGGACGAGCTCGACGTCCTCTCCTCAGGCAAGCCCGACCGCGAGGCGATCCGCCGCATGGTCGCCTCCCTCTAGCCCGTCGACCCACCCCTCTCGCGCCGCCCCGGCCCCATACGGGCGTCCGGAAGGGGCCGGGACACACGCAGAGGGGTGGGTCGACAGGAGTGCCAGACTGAGCGCATGGCCTCGTACACGCATGGACACCACGAATCCGTCCTCCGCTCGCACAGTGTGCGGGACATCGCGAACTCGGCGGCGTATCTGCGACCGCACCTCACGGCCGAGACCCGGCTCCTCGACGTGGGGGCGGGGCCCGGATCCATCACGGTGGACTTCGCGGGAGTGGTCGCGCACGTCACCGCGACCGAGATCGACGACGCCGCACTGTCCCTCTCGCGTGACCTCGCCGCGGCGCAGGGAGTCGCGAACATCGCCTTCTCGATCGAGGACGTGCACGCGCTGAGCTTCGCCGACGACTCCTTCGACGTCGTGCACGCGCACCAGGTGTTGCAGCACGTCGCCGATCCGGTGCAGGCGCTGCGGGAGATGCGTCGGGTCGCGAAGCCCGGGGGACTGGTCGCCGCTCGCGACGCCGACTACGCGGGCTTCCTGTGGTTCCCTGTCCTGCCGGAGCTCGACCGCTGGCTCGCGCTGTACCGCGCCGCCGCCCGGGCGAACGGCGGAGAGCCGGACGCCGGGCGCCGCCTGCTGTCCTGGGCGCGGGCGGCGGGCTTCGAGGACGTCTCGGCGACCGCGTCGACCTGGTGCTACGCGACCTCGTCCGAGCGCGCCTGGTGGGGCGGGATGTGGGCCGACCGCATCCTGGAGTCGGCGCTCGCGCGGCAGCTCGTGGACCAGGGCATGGCCACGCGCGCCGATCTGCAGGAGATCAGCGACGCCTGGAAGCGCTGGGCCGACGACGGCGACGGCTGGTTCCTGGTGCCGCACGGGGAGATCCTCGCCCGCGCCTGACGGATACATCCCGCGACGGATGCCAGTCCACGGGCGCTCGCGTAGCGTGGGGGAGTGATCCGTCCGCTGTCCCGTACCGGCCTCGTCCTCGACATCGTCGGGGCGGTGCTGCTGTTCGCGCTCCTGACGCCGCTCGGGGTCGTGTTCTACGCCCCGCAGCCCGAGCTGGCCGGCTCGTCCGCGGTGAACGTCATCGGGCTGATCTCGTCGTCGATCTTCCTGTTCGGCGGGGTGGCGATCGGACGCCTCGCTCCCGGTCTCGCGCTCGCCGCCGCCTGGGCCGGAGCCATCGTGCAGATGCTCGCCGGCTTCGGACCGCTGCCGACCGACTTCGCGATCCTCCTCGTGCTGTACGCGACGTCCGCGTGGGGGTCGCGCCGCGTGCTCTGGTGGGGGTTCGGCTCCGTCATCGTGGGCGGCATCGTCGCTTCGCTGTACCTGGTCTTCGTCGGGGGCGTCGCGTTCGGCTCCGGCAGCGGGTGGGAGCTCGTGACCGGCGGCACTCTGCTCGTGGCAGCCTCGATCATGGCGCTCGGGTTCGCGTGGGTGTGCGGCCTCCTCTGGCGGGTCGTGCTGCGCAACCGGCGCACGCGCTCGGCGCAGCTGCAGGCCGAGGCCCTAGCCGCCGAGGAGCAGGAGCGGGTGCGCATCGCGCGGGACATGCATGATGTGGTCGCCCACTCGCTCGCGGTCGTCATCGCTCAGGCCGACGGCGCGCGCTACGCCGCGGCGGTGAAGCCCGAGATCGCGACGGAGGCCCTCGGCACGATCGCGCAGACCGCCCGCGGAGCCCTGAGCGACGTGCGGATGCTCCTCACCCAGCTCCGCCATCGGCAGGGGGACGGTCCGCAGCCGACCCTCGCCGACCTCGAGACGCTGTTCGCCCAGGTACGCCAAGCCGGCATCGAGCCGCGGGTCACGGTCGACCCGATGCCTCCGGGGGAGCCACCGGGGGCGATCCAACTCGCCGTCTACCGGATCCTCCAGGAGGCGTTGACGAACGCGATCCGCCACGGCGACGGCGCGGTGGACGTGCATCTCGCGTGGCTCCCCGATCGCGTGGACATCGAGGTGCGCAACGCCGTCTCGCCGGAGTCGACGCCGGGCGCGCCCGGGGGACACGGTCTGATCGGCATGCGCGAGCGGGCGCAGCTCGTGGGCGGTATTCTGCAAGCCGAGCGCCGTGGTGCGCAGTTCGTCGTCCAGAGCAGCCTTCCGATCGGAGCCCCGCAGTGATCAGAGTCGTGCTCGTCGACGACCAGGCGCTGTTCCGTGCAGGTATCCGCATGCTCGTGGCCTCCCAGCCGGACCTCGAGGTCGTGGGGGAGGCGGGGAACGGGCAGGAGGCGCTCGCCGTGGTCGCCGCGACCCGGCCCGACGTGGTCCTCATGGACATCCGGATGCCGGTGATGGACGGGCTGACCGCGACCGCCGAGATCCTGTCCCGTCCGGAGCCCCCGCGCATCGTCATGCTCACCACGTTCGACCTCGACGAGGCGGCGGCGCGGGCGATCCGGCAGGGGGCGAGCGGCTTCCTCCTCAAAGACGCCGATCCGGAGTTCCTGCTCGCGGCGATCCGGACGGTGCATGCGGGGTCGAGTGTCATCGCGGCGTCGGCGACCCGCGAGCTGTTCGAGCACTTCGCGGAGGCTCCGAAGCCGGTACCCCCGCAGTATGCCGAGTTGACGGAGCGGGAGCGGGAGATCTTCGCGCTGGCGGCCCGGGGCCTCTCGAACGCCGAGATCGCCGCGCGGGAGTTCCTCAGCGAGGCCACGGTGAAGACGCACATCAGCCGCATCCTCACGAAGCTCGCGCTCCGCGACCGTGTGCAGCTCGTCGTGTTCGCGTTCAAGCACGGCCTCGCCTGACGTCGACCCACCCCCTTCTGTTCGACCCGGCCCTTTGCGGCGGGCCGTAGAGGGGTGGGTCGAACGCACGGGGGTGGGTCGAGGGGAGGGGGATCATCCTCCCGATGTATCGGGATGCTCCCGGAGGGCGACGCGGGGGGACCGGGCGCGGAAATAGCGTCGGAAGCATGGAGATCACGACCACCGACCTCGGGCTCGCCGCTCGCGTCCAGCACCTGAAGAAGACCTACGGTTCGGGCGAAGGCACCGTCCGCGCGCTCGACGATGTGAGCGTCGGCATCCGCCGCGGACAGTTCACCGCCATCATGGGCCCGTCCGGATCCGGCAAGTCCACCCTCATGCACATCATGGCCGGCCTCGACAGCCCGACGGAGGGGCGAGCGTGGATCGGCGACACCGAGATCACCGGCCTCGGCGACCTCGACCTGACGATCCTGCGCCGCCGCCGCGTCGGGTTCATCTTCCAGGCGTTCAACCTCGTCCCCACGCTCGACGCCCTCGGCAACATCCTGCTGCCGTTCGAGCTCGACGGCCGTCGGCCCAGCGCCATCGAGCGGGCACGGATCGACGGTCTCATCGAGACGCTCGGCCTCGGCAAGCGCCTCGGGCACCGGCCGCACCAGCTCTCGGGCGGACAGCAGCAGCGCGTCGCGATCGCCCGCGCCCTCGCCACCGCCCCCGACCTGGTGTTCGCGGACGAGCCCACGGGCAACCTCGACTCCCAGACCGGACGGGAGGTGCTGCGCCTGCTCGCCTCCGCCAGCCGGGAGCACGGCCAGTCCATCGCGATGGTCACGCACGACGCGATCGCGGCCAGCCATGCCGATCGGGTGCTCTACCTCGGCGATGGGCGCATCGTCGCAGACCACCCGCGGCAGACCGCGGAGCAGATCTCCGCCTACATGCTCGCCGCGGAGGTGTCGGCATGACCGCGCTCACCACGGTCGTCCCGGAGATGCGGACGACCGGACCCCGGCTGGCCTGGCTCCGCGACCGCGGCATGGGCGCGAGCGTCCTCGTCGCCGCGCTGTCGTCGGCGTTCGGGGTGTTCCTCGTCGAGATCACGGCCTACATCGGCGCCGTGCTCCAGGCCGATCCGTTCATCGGCGACAGCGGCACGCTCGCGGTCGTCGTCGCGATCCTGTCGGTGCTGCTCACGGCGGTGGCGATGTACGTGGCGGCGATCGTCACGGCGAACACGTTCTCGACGATCATCGCGGGACGCACGCGGCAGATCGCGCTGATGCGTCTCATCGGCGCGACGGCGCGATCGCAGCGGGCGCAGGTCGGCCGGCAGGGCCTCGTCGTCGGGCTCCTCGGAGCAGGGCTGGGGCTGCTCGCCGGCCTCCTCCTCTCCGCGGCCGCGGTGCAGCTCGGCGGACAGCTCGTCGCCACCGCGCCGTCGTCCTTCTCGCTCGCGCAGCCCGCTCTCGCCCTTCCGGCGGTCGGCGTCGCGCTCACCACGTGGGCCGCCGCATGGGTGGGCTCCCGCCGCGTCCTCGCGGTGACCCCCCTTCAGGCTCTGGGCGGCGCGGTGGAGCGCACGCGCGACGAGGTCTCCGGGCGGAAGGGCCGCCATGTCGGGGCCTGGGTGCTGTTGATCTCCGGCGCTGCTCTGCTCGCGGGCGGGGTCGTCCTCGGCCTCGTCACGCCGCTCGGGGTCGTGGTCGCGTTCTTCGGCGGCATCCTCTCCTTCACCGGGCTGACCCTGGGGTCCGTGCTGTTCATGCCGCCGGTGCTCCGGCTCGTGGGGCGGATGTTCGGGTCGAGCGCGACCGCCCGTCTCGCGGCCGAGAACGCCCTGCGGTACCCGGAGCGGTCGTCGCGGATGGCCATCGGTGTCGTCATGGGCGTGACCCTGGTGACGATGTTCGCGGTGGCGCTGGAGTCGTCGAAGCGCCTCATGACGAGCCAGACCACGGAGGAGATCCCGGCCGAGTTCTTCGCGCCCTACGACGCCTTCGCGGCGATCATGATGGTGCTCGTCGCGGTCTCCGCGGTGATCGCGGCGGTCGGCCTCGTCAACCTCCTCACCATCGGCGTCGTGCAGCGTCGTCGCGAGCTGGGGCTGCTGCGCTCGATCGGCCTGTCCAACCGGCAGGTGCGCCGCATGGTGCTGCTGGAGGCGACGCACATCACGGTGGCAGCCACCCTCACCGGGCTCGTGCTCGGGGTGCTCTACGGGTGGATCGCGGCCCAGTCGCTGCTGGGCTCCGTGCCGGTCCTGCCGGAGTTCACGCCCGCAGGGCTGATCGCTCCGCAGGTGCCGTGGCTCCCCGTGGTGATCATCGTCGCCGCGACGGCGCTCCTCACCCTCGTGGCCGCCGCGACGCCCACCCGGTTGGCGACCAGGGTGGCTCCGGTCGAGGCGCTCGCCGCCGACTGACGGCTCTAGGCTGGACGGATGCCGTCGCCGTTCGATCAGTCCCCGTACCAGGTCCGACTCGACTGGGGGGTGTCAGGGCTCGCCCGCCTCGCCCCGGCCGACGTGGTCGTGGTGATCGACGTCCTCCGGTTCTCCTCGACGGTCGTCGACGCGGTGGCCGCGGGAACGGACGTCGACCTCTCGACAGCCCTCGGATGGTCGCGGAACGGGGCGGCGGTGGCCGATGCCGCCGCCTCGACCGGGGCCACCGTCCTGCTGGGCGCGATCCGCAACGCCGGTGCCGTGGCCAGGGCCGTGCAGATCGAGCAGGAGCGCCGGCAGGGCCGCACCTCGGTGGCACTCATCCCGGCGGGGGAGCTCGACGCCGCGGGGGAGCTGCGCGTCGCGGTGGAGGACCAGCTCGGGGCCGGCGCGATCGCCGCGGCTCTGACCGATCTCGGCATCGACCACACGGCGCCGGACGCGGCCGTGGCAGCGGAGGGCTTCCGTGCCCTGCGGCGCGCGGTGAAGCACCTGATCGGGGCGACGGGTTCCGGACGCGAGCTGCAGGCCGGCGTCCCGGCCACCGATCGGATCCGGGCCGCCGGACTGGAGCCGACCAGCACCGCCGACGCGGCCGTCCTCGATGCCGCGGACACCGTCCCCGTCCTGCGCGACGGGCGGTTCACGCGCTACGAGTGAGCGCGCCTTCCGCGTAGGGTCGAGGAATGAGGTTCCTCCCCGCTCTCCTCGTCGACGCCGTCCTCGTCCTCGTCTTCGCCGCCATCGGCCGGGCCTCCCACCAGGAGGACCCGGCGGGGTTCCTTCTCACGGCCTGGCCCTTCCTCGTCGCCCTGCTGCTCGGGCACGCTGTCGCGGCGCTGCTCCCCGGGCGCCCGCGTCGGCCGTGGTCGCTGCCGTGGGGCGCGGTGGTCTGGGCGGTGACGGTCGTCGGCGGCATGCTGCTGCGGCTGCTCAGCGGAGACACCGCGGAGCTGCCCTTCATCATCGTGGCGACGCTCGTGCTCGGCGTGTTCCTGCTCGGCTGGCGTGGGCTCACCGCGCTCGTCCGTCGCCGACGCGTGACCGCGGCGGCTGCGACGGGGGAGGACTCCGCCGTGCCCGCTCCGGAGGCCGCACCGGTCGCCGAAGAGGTGGCGCCGGATGATGAGGCGCACACGCCCGATGAGGAGAACCGATCCGCCTCCGATGAGCAGGCCCGTCCCGGCGGCCCGTCGGCCTGACACGGCTCCGCTCGCGCCGCTCCGGCAGGACTCAGCGCGGCGCCTGCGCCGCGAGCCGGGCGTCGGTGGTGATCTCACGACGCGTCCAGGCGAACAGATGTTGCGCGTCGAATGTGCGGGAGCACCGGGCGCAGGACGTGGCTCGCGTCGGGCGCCGGTGGCGGTACGTGACGTGTCCGGCCGGGCATCGCCCCACCCAGGGGGCGAGCTCGACCGCGGTCTCCCCGTGATGCGTCGTACCGCCGACGTAGCCCAGGTCGCGCGCCACGCGCTTCCACGCCGGACCGTGCGCCGCCTTGTGCCCGGCGAGCGCGTGCGCGACCTCGTGCAGCAGCACCTGATGGATGTCGTCGTCCTCGAAACGGGCGGCGAGGTACCGCGACACGGTGATGCGCTTGCGCGTGTAGTCGCACTGCCCGGCGCGACGCTTGGCATGGTCGAAGTCGAACGACCAGCTGTCGTCGAGATGCAACCGGATCAGTGCCTCGCCCCAGACGCGCACGCGGTCAAGTTCCGCCATGCGCTCAGGCTAAGGCATGCCGCGGACACTCAGGCGCATCGGCGTCAGCCCGCGACGAGCTGCGCCGGACGACGACGCTCCACGGCTTCGATGGCCAGCAGCACCGTCTCGAGCTCGCGGTCCTCGGCGCCGGACTCGCGCCGCAGGAACAGCGACTGCTTGAAGCTCTCCCGCGCGGTCTCGTAGTCTCCCGCATCGTAGGCGTTCTTGCCGTGGTGCTGGTAGGCGAACGCGGCGATCGACAGCCAACGCTGGCCCTCGGCCTCCGTGGCGCAGGTGGCCAGCTCCTGCTCGGCGGCGGCGTGGGCCCCGCGGTACTGCAGGATCGTGGCGTGGAGCACGCGGGCGCGGAGCACGTCCTTGCGCGTGCCGGCCATGCGGGCCTGCCGCACCGCCTCGTCGGCGAGGACGAGGGCGTCGTCGAGGCGACCGAGCACCTTCAGCAGCCACACGCGCTCGAGCAGGGCGGGAAGGCTCCGCTGCTCCTCGATCTCGTCCAGGCGGGCGGCGCACTCATCGAGGTCGACGCGTTCGCGGAGGCTCTCCTGGTCGTATCCCCGGATCAAACTCATTGCTCTCCTTCCGCGCGTCCCCGCGACTGTCCCCGTCCAGTCTGCCTGCCGCTTCCGCGCTCCTCGGGGCGGCGCGCCCGGTCAGCGCAGGAACAGCGACGCATCCGGGCGCGGGGAGGCGACCGCGTCGGCATCGGTGACGATGCGGGCCCCCTGGAGGAAGGCGCGGGCCTCGTCCCCCTGGGCGATCTTCGCGGGGTGCGGGCCGGCGGCCAGCATCCGTGGCAGCCACTCCGTCGGCAGCGGCGCGGCGGATGCCGCCACCACGAGATTGCCGAAGCGGCGGCCCTTGAGCACCTGGGTGTCGGCGAGGATGCCGATCTCCGGAAGGACCTCGGCGATCGTCGCGGCCTGTCGACGGGCGAACGAGAGACCGGGGCCGTCGGCGACGTTGACCAGCAGCACCCCGCCGGGCGCGAGCAGCGCGGCGAGCTCGCGGTAGAACTCCACGCTCGTGAGGTGGGCGGGGGTCTGCGCGCCCGAGTACACGTCGGAGACGACGAGATCGCAGGCGGCGTGCAGGGCGGCCGGGAGCTTGCGGACTCCCTCCCTGGCATCGCCGATGCGCAGGCGGATCGCCGCCCCCTTCGGCAGCGGGAGGTGCTCGCGGACGAGCTGGACGAGCGGGGCCTCCAGCTCGATGACCTGCTGACGGGACCCCGGCCGCGTCGCGTCGATGTAGCGGGGGATCGTCAGGGCGCCGGCGCCGAGGTGGACGGCGGTGAGCGGTCCGGGGCGGAGCTGGTCGATCACGGCGCCCATCCGCACGATGTACTCGAAGTGCAGGTGGGTGGGGTCGTCCAGATCGACATGGGACTGCGGGGTGTCGTCGACCACGAGCTCGAAGCCGCTCGTGAACTCGGAGGGGAGGATGCGGGCGATGCCGCCGTGGTCGAGACGGGTCTGCGGGTGCTCGGCATCCCGTGATCGCGTCCGTCCCATGTCGTCGAGCCTACGCCGCGCCCGCCTCGGGTCAGCGCTGGTTGCCCACCGCGCAGGTCTCCTGCTCGAGGGTCTGGCCCGAGACCTCCGGCGGGAGGGTCGCGCGGGCATCCGGCGTTGCGGTCGCCTCGGGACCGGGGTCCGACTCCGGGGCCGTGGGCGCCGTGGGAGCGGGGGTGACGAGCTCCACGCCGCGGTGCGTCGTCACGTCTCCGGTGAGCTGCAGCGGTTTGCCGGCCCGCACCGCATCCCAGAGCGCGGCGGCGGCGTCCTCGTCGGGCACGACCTTGTCGTCGTCGAACGGGTCGACGACGTTCGGGTACTGCACGAAGGCGAAGTCGCCGAACCTCACGTCCTTGAGAGCGAGGGCGAGCTGCGCCAGCCGCAGCGGGTCGGCGAGCTCGTCGCTGGGGTCGATGTTGTCGGCGATGGCGTTCGTCAGCCGCAGGACCTTGGGGATGTCGGTCAGCGTCTCCTCGCTCAGCACCTTCTTGGCCAGTCGCGACATGTACTGCTGCTGATTGGAGATGCGGGCGAGGTCGCTCTCGTCCCCCACGCCGTGCCGGGTGCGGATGAACTGGAGCGCCTCCACGCCCGAGACCGTCCGCATGCCCGCCGGCCAGTCGATGCCCGTGTGGCGGTCGCGGATGCCGTCGCCGGCGATGCAGACCTCGACCCCGCCTATCGCATCGGTGACGGCCATGACGCCGTCGAAGCTGATCTTGGCGGCGAACTCCACGGGGATGTCACCCAGTTCGCTCACGGTCTTCGCGATACAGGAGAGGCCGGCGTGCTCGAACAGCGAGTTCATCGATGCCTTCTCCATCGCCGACGCGACGGAGCCGTCCTCACGGGTGCATTCCGGCACGGGCACGCCGAGGTCGCGGGGGAGGGAGACGACGGTCACGTTCCGCGGGGCGGCGGAGACGTGCACGAGGAGGTTCACGTCGTTCCGACTGAGGCCGTCCGCCTCGGCGCAGCGCTCATCGAAGAGCGCGGTGGCCTTCGGGCCGCATTCGTCCGTGCCCACGATGAGGATGCTGAAGGCCTTGTCGTCGGGATACGCGCCGAGGGTGGGCGGGTCGACCTGCGGTGCACCCTCCAGGGTGACGGCCCCGTCGCCCACGCGGTTGAAGACGTCCCAGACGAGGAACCCGGCGACCGCCGCGGTCGAGACGAGCACCACGGCGAGTCCGATCCCGAGCCCGCGGAGCACGCGGGACGCGCGTCCGCGTGCAGGGTGCGGGGCATGCCGGGGGAGTGGGCGGCGGTCGGCGTCAGATCCACGTCGGGGCATGCGGGGAGCCTACCCCGGAGGCCTGATGTTACGGCGGTGTGACGATTCTGGGAGGAACTTGCAGGGAATTAGTTAGTCGTGAATACTTTTTCCTATCCCCGGTACGCACCCGATGCACACCTGGACTTTCAAAGAGGAGATCCCCCCATGCACAAGCGCATTCTTCCGGCGGTGGCGCTCGGCGCCGTCGCCACGATCGCTCTGGCCGGCTGTGCCGGCGGCAGCGGTGACAACGGCTCGACCAACGGCGAGGGCCAGGAGCTGACCGTCTGGATCATGAAGGGGACCAACCCCGACGCGACCGCCTTCTACGACAAGGTCTCGGAGGCCTTCGAGGAGGAGACCGGTGCGAAGGTCACCATCGAGGAGATCCAGTGGGCCGACGCCCACGACCGCTTCGTGACCTCGATCGCCGGGAGCACGACCCCGGACATCGCCGAGACCGGCACCACCTGGACCGCGGAGTTCGCCGACGCCGGCGCGCTCCTCCCGCTCGACGAGTACGTCGACGCGGAGGACGGCCTGCGCGACGACCTCGTCGAGGGCCTCGCCGTCGCCGGCACCTACGACAAGGAGCTGTACGGCATGCCGTGGTACGCCGGCGTCCGCTCCATCGTCTACCGCACCGACGTGTTCGAGGAGCTCGGTCTCGAGGCTCCGAAGACCTGGGACGACATCGTCGCCGCGGGTGAAGCCATCAAGGCCGCCAAGCCCGACATGCTGCCCTTCCCCGTCGCGGGCGACGCCGAGTTCCAGGTCTACCCCTGGGTCTGGGGCGCCGGCGGCGAGATCGCCACGAAGGACGGCGACACCTGGACCAGCGAGCTCGACAGCGCCGAGTCGCAGGCCGGCATCGAGTTCTACACGGGTCTGGCCACCGAGCACGGCTTCTCGTCGGCCGGTGCGACCACGTGGAAGGAGACCGACCTCCGGGACGCCTTCACGCAGGGCAACGTCGCGATGATGCTCTCCGGCTCCTGGACGCCGAACGCCCTCATCGAGGCCAACCCCGAGCTCGAGGGCAAGATCGGCGCCGCCGTGATCCCCGGGCAGGACGGCGGCATCGCGCCCTCCGTGCTCGGCGGCTCGCACCTGTCGGTGTTCAACACCACGAAGAACGCCGACCTCGCGTGGGAGTTCGTCAAGCTCATGACCACCGGTGAGTTCGCCGAGCAGTGGTCCGACGAGACCGGCTACTTCCCTGGCGTCCAGTCCGCGATGGAGGAGGCCCTCGCCTCGACCGACCCGCTCGTCGCACCGTTCGCCGAGCAGATGGTCGACGGCGGCGCGTCCGTCCCGGTCACGCCGAACTTCGGCGCCGTGCAGGCGAAGAAGACCACCAACGCCATGATCCAGGCCATCCTCAGCGGGCAGAAGGACGTCGCGACCGCGACGAAGGACGCCGCTGCCGAGATGACCGAACTGCTCAACCAGTAAGGAACCATTCCTTCCATGTCGATGGTGCAAGCGCCACTGCCGGCCACGAAGGCGGAGCCCTCCTCTGCCTCCGTGGCCGGCGGCCGGAAGCGTCGGGGTCTCTCGATCGTCACGGCCCGCCCCTGGCTCCTCCTCGCCCCCGGGCTGATCATCCTCGCGGGGCTGATGCTCTGGCCGCTCGTGCAGGTGTTCCTCTACTCGCTGCAGGACTACGGTCTGCGCGAGATCAACACCGGTGAGAGCAACTGGATCGGGCTGGACAACTACACCGAGGCGCTCACCAATCCGACCCTGTGGACGGTGGTGCTCCCCAACACGGTCGGCTTCGCGGCCGTCGCGGTGTTCACCACCGTCGCACTCGGAACCCTCGTGGCGCTGCTGCTGGCGCGGCTGGGCACCGTGTGGCGCACCATCGTCTCCAGCTGCATCATGGTCGCGTGGGCGATGCCCGCCGTGACCGGCACGTACGTCTGGACCTTCATCTTCGATGCCGACCGCGGCATCTTCAACAGCGTCCTGCAGGACCTCGGCCTCATCGACGGTCAGGTCAACTGGTTCACCAACCAGTGGTCGTTCTACGCGATCGTGCTGCTGAACGTCGTCCACCACGGCTTCCCGTTCGTGGCCATCACCGTGCTCGCCGGCCTCCTGGGCGTCTCGAAGGAGATGCTCGAGGCCGCGGCGCTCGACGGGGCCGGCGCGTGGCGCCGCTTCTGGAAGATCATCTTCCCGACGCTCAAGCCCGTCTTCTCCGTCGTCATCATCCTGTCGACGATCTGGGACTTCAAGGTCTTCGCGCAGGTCTACCTCATGCCCGGCGGCAGCGGCGGCAACCGTCAGGTGCTCAACCTCGGCGTGTGGTCGTACGTGGAGTCGTTCGGTCAGAACCGCTACGGGTTCGGCGCCGCGCTCGCGGTGCTGCTGACCCTCGTGCTGATCGGCATCACGATCGTCTACATCCGCTCCCTCATGAAGGAGGACGAGCTGTGAACCCCCGCCCCAGGCTCCGGTCGCGCATCGGACTCGGCATCGGCGTCGCCGCCGTCCTCATCTTCACGCTGTTCCCCGTCTACTGGATGGTCTCCAGCGCGTTCGACGGCAAGGCCTCCAGCGGTGGGCAGTCGCTCCTCCCGCAGGAGTTCACGTGGGACAACTTCGCCTTCGTGCTCACCGAGGGCGGCTTCGGCACCTACCTGCGCAACTCCGCCATCGTGGCCCTCGTCACGGTGCTCGTCAGCGCGATCGTCTGCCTGCTCGCGGCGGTCGCCGTGGCGCGGTTCCGCTTCAAGTTCCGCACCACGGTCCTGATGATGATCCTCGTGGTGCAGATGGTGCCGCTCGAGGCCCTAGTCATCCCGCTGTTCCTCCAGGTGAAGAGCCTCGGTCTGCTCAACAGCATCATCGGCCTCATGGTGGTCTACGTGGCGCTGTCGCTCGCGTTCGGCATCTGGATGCTGCGCGGCTTCGTCGCCGCCGTCCCGGTCGAGCTCGAGGAGGCCGCCTACATCGACGGCGCGAGCTGGTGGCGGATGTTCCGCTCCATCCTGCTGCCCCTGGTGATGCCCGGCCTCGTCGCGACGAGCATCTTCAGCTTCATCACGGCGTGGAACGAGTTCATCTTCGCCATGACGATCCTCGGCGCGCAGACCGACCAGTACACGGTCTCGATCGGGCTCAAGTCGTTCTTCGGCCTGTACTCGAACGACTGGGGCAGCATCATGGCCGCCTCCACGATCATCACCGTGCCCGTCATGATCTTCTTCGTCATCGTGCAGCGCCGGCTCTCCGCCGGCATGGTCGCGGGAGCGGTGAAGGGATGACCGACGAGCTCGAGCGCCTCGCGAACGGCGTGCTCTGGCCCGGGTTCCTCGGCACCACGGCGCCCGCCTGGCTCGTGGAGGAGCTGCGCGACGGCCTGGCCGGAGTCGTGTACTTCGGACAGAACGTCGGAGAGGGACTGCCCGCGCTGAGTGCGCAGATCCTCGACGCGAACCCGGACGCCCTGATCGGCGTGGACGAGGAGGGCGGCAGCGTCACGCGGCTGGAGTCCGGGAGCGGCTCGACCCTTCCCGGCGCCGCGCAGCTCGGTGCCCTCGACGACGTGGTCGCGTCGGAGCGGACCGGCGCGGAACTCGCCCGTCGCGTGCGCGCCGTCGGTGCGAACGTGGTGCTCGGTCCGGTCGCCGACGTCAACACCGACCCGCGCAACCCCGTCATCGGCGTGCGCTCGTTCGGATCCGACGAGGCGCTGGTGACGCGCCACGTCGTCGCCACGGTCGACGGCATCCAGGACGGCGGCGTCGCCGCGTGCGTCAAGCACTTCCCCGGTCACGGCGACACCCACCTCGACTCGCACCACGCGCTTCCCGAGATCGCGCTCGACGTGGCCGAGTACGAGCGCGTGCACCTCGAGCCGTTCCGGGCGGCCGTCGAGGCGGGCGTCGACGCGATCATGACCGCGCACATCGTCGTTCCCGCGTGGGGCGCGCAGCCGGCCACCCTCAACCCGCGTGTGCTCGGCATGCTGCGGGAGTGGGGCTTCCGGGGCGTCATCATCACCGATGCGCTGGACATGGCCGCGATCCGCGAGACCGTCGGGCTGGGAGGAGGCGCCGCCCTCGCTCTGGCCGCCGGCGCCGACCTCCTGTGCATCGGAAACCCGACCAACCCCGGCGACGCCGCCCTTCCCGACCAGGACCGCCGCGACTTCCTCGCCGCCCGCGACGGGATCGTGGCCGCGCTGCGTGACGGCTCGCTCTCCCGGGAGCGCGTCGAGGAGGCCGCCGCGCGGGTGTCGGCCCTCGCCACCCGGCTGCGCACGAGCGATGCCTCGGACGAGGAGATCGCCGCGTTCGACGCCGCCGAGATCGTCCGTCGGTCCGTGTCGCTGACCGGCGTCGCACCCGAGGCCGCCGACGCCCTGGCGGTGATCGACGCCCGACGTCGCTCGACGCTCGCGGTGGACAGCGCCGCCTCCTACGTGGCCGAAGCGCTCGCGGGAGACGGCGTCCGGGTGCGGCTCGACGTGGCCGCGCGCACCGTGGACGAGCAGGACGCCGTGATCGACGAGGTCGCCGCGGCGACCGGCACGACGGTCGTCCTCGTGGACCGGCCGGATGCGGAGCCGGCGCAGCGCGCACTCATCGAGCGGGCCGCGCTCCGGGATCCGGGAGCGGTCGTGGTGAACGTCGGCCTGCCCGTACAGGAGCCGCTGCCGCTGCCCACCATCGAGGTCGGTGCCGCCAGCCGACTCGGCGCTCAGACCGCGCGGGACGCGCTCCTCGGCCGGTTCGTGCCCCGACAGAGGACGACCGCCGCCGGTTGAGACGGGATCAGCGCATGGACGACGACGTTCTGGCCGTGGTGCGGCGCTCCCTCCCCAAGCTCAGCGCGGCGGAGGGACGCGTCGCCGAGAGGATCCTCGGGGACCCCACCCTCGTGGTGGACCTCGCGATCAACGACCTCGCGCAGCTCTGCCAGACCTCGCTCTCGACCGTCGCCCGGTTCGCGCAGTCGTTGGGCTACAGCGGCTATCGGGAACTCCGGGTGGCCGTCGCCCGCGCGGTCACCCTCTCACAGGCGCAGCAGGCCCGCTTCGGACTCGATTCCACGGCGATCGACCGGGACGACGGGCCGGCCGCGATCGCCGCGAAGCTCGCCGCGCAGGAGATCGACGCGATCGAGAAGACGGCACGGGCCCTGGACGCGGACGCCCTCGACCGGGTCGCGCGGGCGGTGGTCGTCGCCCGGCACATCGACCTGTTCGGGCAGGCGGCGTCGTCGTTGACCGCTCAGGATCTCCAGCTCAAGCTGTCCCGGATCGGCTGCTCGGTGACCCACTCGGCCGATCCGCACCTCGCGATCACCGCGGCCTCGCTGCGGTCGTCCGCCGACGTGGCGATCGCCTTCTCACACGGCGGCGAGACGGCCGAGACGGTCCGCGCCCTGGAGGTCGCGCGGGCCACGGGTGCGCTCGCGGTGGCGGTGACGAGCGCTGCGGACTCCCCGCTCGCGGCCATCGCCGACGTCGTGCTCCTCAGCCAGGCCCAGGAGTCGCCGTTCCGGATGGCCGCCATGTCGAGCCGCATCGCGCAGCTCGCGCTCATCGATGTGCTCTTCGTGCGGATCGTGCAGCACCGGGGCGAGCACGTCGCGGTGTCGCTGCAGCGCACGCACGACGCGGTCCCGCCGCGGCGTGGACGTCACGCGGACTGAGGTCGCCCGGTCAGTCGACGTGGTCCCGCGTGCTGGTGATCGCGCGCGTCGCGATGCGGTGGGCGCGGGCCAGGCTCCCACCCAGGGTCAGACCGGTCAGGACGCCCGCGAGGAAGCCCGCGGCGAACGCGTCGCCCGCTCCGATCGTCTCCACGACCGGTACGTCGAGGGCGTCGCTGGCCGCGCGCTCCGCGCCGTCGAACGCGACGGCACCGGCGGGGTCGGTCACGACCAGGTACCGCGGCTCGGGGAACAGCGTCCGCAGGTCGTCCGGCGCGCTCGTCCCGAACACGGCCTCGGCATCCGGCCGGGTGCAGAAGACGATGTCGGCGCGGTGGGCGAGGTCGGTGAGCAGGGCACGCCCCTCGTCCTCCCGCCCCCGCCACAGCGCGGGGCGCCAGTTGAGATCGAAGCTGACGAGGCGGCCGGGTCGGGGCGCCGCCACCAGGGCCTCCTGGGCGGCGCGCGCGGACGGAGAGAGCGCCGGCGTGATGCCGGAGGTGTGCACGAGGGCTGCCGCGGCGAGCAGCTCCGTCGCCACCGGCGACTCCAGCGAACCCGGTGACAGCGCCGCCGCGGCCGACCCCGCACGGTAATAGTGCATGGTCCCGTCCACGGCGCCGTCCGGCCGCGGCGAGAGCTCCTTGACGTAGAGCCCCGTCGGCGCGACCGGGTCGACCTCGACGGCGCGGTCGTCGACCCCGTGCGCACGGAGCTCGGCGGTGAGGAACCGTCCGAATCCGTCGTCCCCGACGCGGGACACGACCGCGGTCCGGATGCCGGCGGAGGCGAGTGCGATCGCGGTGTTCCACTCCGCCCCGGCGAGGGAGCGGTGGAACGTGCGGCAGGTCTCGAGCGGCCCGGCGGTGGCGGAGACGAGGGCGACCAGGCCCTCGCCCAGGCACACGACGAGGGGAGTGGTGTCCGGCACGTTCTGGACATTACCGGATCGACGGCGGCCCCGCGTCGATACCGGATCGCAACATCGGACTCTTGGCATCCGCCGGGCCGCTGGGTACCTTCGAGGAATCACCGTCTCCGCGGCGACGATGCCCGGAGACGCGCAAGGAAGCGCCCGACAGGGAAGGTCATACACACATGCACCAGTCAGCCATGCCTCGGCGAGGACTCGCCGCCGTCACCGGAGCGACCATCGCCGCTCTCGCACTCGCCGGATGCGTCGCCAGCGAGCGCGGGGACAACGGGTCGGAAGGATCGGGTGACGTCGACGGCACCTTCGTCTTCGCCGCCTCCTCGGATCCCGCGAGCCTCGACCCGGCGTTCGCGCAGGACGGCGAGACCTTCCGCGTCTCCCGCCAGATCTTCGAGGGTCTGGTGGGCACGGAACCCGGCACGGCCGACCCGGCACCACTGCTGGCGGAGTCGTGGGAGTCGTCCGAGGACGGCATGTCCCACACCTTCGCGCTGAAGGAGGGTGTGACCTTCCAGGACGGCACCCCGTTCAACGCCGAGGCCGTCTGTGCCAACTTCGACCGCTGGTACAACTGGACCGGTCTCGCCGCCTCCGAGGCCTTCGGGTACTACTACAACAAGCTCTTCAAGGGCTACGCCTCCAACCCGGAGGACGCGGTCTACAAGTCGTGCACGCCGGACGGCGACAACTCCGTCACCATCGAGCTGAACAAGCCGTTCGCCGGCTTCATCGCCTCGCTGTCGCTGCCGGCCTTCGGCATGCAGAGCCCCTCGGCGATGCAGGAGTTCGGCGCCGACGAGGTCGGCGGCACCGCCGAGGCCCCGCAGCTCTCCGAGTACGCCATGGGCCACCCGGTCGGCACCGGCCCCTACCAGTTCGAGGAGTGGGCACCGGGCGAGCAGGTCACGCTCAAGGCCTACGACGACTACTGGGGCGAGGCCGGCCAGATCGACGAGATCATCTTCCGCACCATCGACGACCCGACGGCCCGTCGCCAGGCGCTCGAGTCGGGCTCCATCGACGGCTACGACCTCGTGGGCCCCGCTGACACGAAGGCGCTGGAGGAGGACGACTTCACCATGGTGTCGCGTCCCCCGTTCACGATCCTCTACCTCGCCTTCAACCAGGCGATCCCGGAGTTGCAGGACCCGAAGGTGCGTGAAGCGCTGTCCTACGCCATCGACAAGGACGCCCTGATCAGTCAGGTCCTCCCGGAGGGCACCGAGAAGGCGACGCAGTTCGTCCCGCCGGTGGTCAACGGCTACAACGACGAGGTCACGACCTACGACTACGACCCGGAGAAGGCCAAGGAGCTCCTCGCGGAGGCGGGCTACGACGAGGCGAACCCGCTGGCGCTGGACTTCAACTACCCGGTCAATGTCTCGCGTCCGTACATGCCGGACCCCGAGCAGATCTACACCGTCCTGTCGTCGCAGCTCTCCGAGGTCGGCGTGGAGACCACCCCGGTCTCCGAGGAGTGGGTCGAGTACCTCGACCGCACCACCGGCACCGCCGACCACGGCATCCACCTGCTCGGCTGGACCGGCGACTACAACGACACCGACAACTTCGTCGGCGTCTTCTTCGGCCAGAAGAGCTCCGAGTGGGGCTTCGACAACCCGGAGCTGTTCCAGGCGCTGACCGAGGCGCGCGGGGTCTCCAACCTCGACGACCAGACGGCGCTGTACGAGGACATCAACGAGATGGTCGCGGAGTTCATCCCCGGCGTCCCGCTCGCGCACCCGGCGCCGACGCTCGCCTTCGACCCGCGCGTCGAGAGCTACCCCGCCAGCCCGGTGAACGACGAGGTCTTCACGGACATCGTCCTCACGAAGTAGGCCTGACCATTTGATATGCCGAGCCCCGGTTCCGCTCCTGCGGAACCGGGGCACGGCGTACCTTCTGATCGACGGAGAACTCTGTGCTGCGCACCATCGGCAGGCGACTGCTGTTCCTCATCCCCACCCTGTTCGGGCTCAGCATCCTGCTGTTCGCCTGGGTCAGGGCCCTCCCCGGCGGCCCCGCGGTCGCCCTCCTCGGCGAGAAGGCCACCCCGGAGGCCATCGCCAGGGTCAACGAGCTCTACGGCTTCAACAAGCCCCTCATCGAGCAGTACTTCATCTGGGTCACCCGGCTGCTGCAGGGCGACTTCGGTACGTCCATCCAGACCAACCGGCCGGTCACGGAGGAGTTCCTCCGCCGATTCCCCGCGACGATCGAGCTGAGCGTCGCGGCGCTCATCTTCGCCATCGGGGTCGGCATCCCGCTCGGATACTGGGCGGCCCGTCGCCACGGAAAGTTCACCGATCACGCGTCGGTCGTGCTGAGCCTCATCGGCATCACGATCCCGGTGTTCTTCCTCGCCTTCATCCTCAAGTACGTCTTCGCCGTGCAGCTGGGCTGGCTGCCCTCGGACGGTCGGCAGGATCCACGGATCGATGCGACCCATCCCACGGGCTTCTACGTCTGGGACGGCATCATCACGGGGGAGTTCGACGCCGCATGGGATGCAATCCTCCACCTGATCCTCCCGGCGCTCGCCCTCGGCACCATCCCGCTCGCGATCATCGTCCGCATCACCAGGGCGAGCGTGCTGGAGGTGCAGAACGCCGACTACGTGCGGACGGGGCGGGCGAAGGGCGTGGGCTCCGCCACCCTGCGCAGCCGGTTCATCCTCCGGAACGCCATGCTCCCGGTCATCACGACGATCGGTCTGCAGACGGGACTGCTCATCTCGGGGGCGGTGCTCACCGAGACGGTGTTCGCCTTCCCCGGCATCGGGTCGTTCCTCGCGCGGGCGATCTTCACGCGCGACTTCCCGGTGCTGCAGGGGTTCATCATCTTCATCGCGATCGCCTACGCCCTCATCAACCTGGCCGTGGACGTGTCGTACAGCTTCATCGATCCGAGAGTGAGAGTGCAGTGATGTCCTCCTCCCTCATCCGAAAGGAGGCGCTCGCATGAGCATCGCCCTCCCACCCGCACAGGGCCCGTCCGCCGAGAGCGGCGGCAGCATCGACACCGTCGCGATCGCCCAGGCCGACCTCAAGGACGGCGGCGGCGGCTTCTGGCGCGACGTCTTCCGCCGGCTCCGGCACAACCCGACGGCGTGGATCGGCGCCGTCATCGTGCTCCTCTTCCTGCTCGTCGCGGTGCTCGCGCCGGTCCTCGCTCCGTACCCCGAGACGGCGCTCCCTGGGGCGAAGGAGATCACGCCCACGCACATCCCTGGCCCGGGCGAGCTGCCGCAGTTCCCACTCGGTCTGGACCGGTTCGGCGGCGACGTGCTGTCGAAGCTCATCTGGGGCGCGCAGGCGTCGCTGCTGATCGGCGTCGTCTCCACCGCGATGGGTCTCGTCGGCGGCATGATCCTCGGACTCCTCGCCGGCACGTTCGGCGGCTGGGTCGACACGGTCATCATGCGCGTCGTCGACATCATCCTGTCGGTGCCGAACCTGCTGCTGGCGGTGTCGATCGCCGCGATCCTCGGGCAGACGCCGTACGCCGTGATGATCGCCATCGGGGCCTCCCAGGTGCCGATCTTCGCGCGACTGCTGCGGGCGTCCATGCTCCAACAGCGCTCCAGCGACTATGTGCTGTCGGCGCAGACACTCGGCCTCGGCCGCGGCCGGATCACGATGTCGCACGTCCTCCCGAACGCCATCGGGCCGGTCATCGTCCAGGGCACCCTGACCCTCGCGACCGCGGTCATCGACGCGGCAGCGCTGTCGTTCCTCGGTCTCGGCGGCGGCGGGCCCGCGACCGCCGAGTGGGGCCGCATGCTCACGTACGCACAGGCCGAGCTGGCGATCGCCCCGTGGCTGGCGTTCCTCCCCGGCATCTGCATCGCCGTCACCGCGCTGGGCTTCACCCTGCTCGGCGAGGCGCTGCGTGAGGCCATGGACCCGAGGACGAGGGCACGATGAACATCCATGACGAGGGCGCCGTGCGCGCCGCGAAGGAGAACGGCATGGCGGACGAGCCCCTGCTGTCGGTCGAGGGCCTGGCGGTGGACTTCGCCACCATGGACGGCGTCGTGCACGCCGTCGAGGGCGTCGACCTCGAGATCCGCCCCGGGGAGACCGTGGCGATCGTCGGCGAGTCCGGTTCCGGCAAGTCGACCACCGCGATGGCGATCATCGGGCTGCTCGCGGGCGGAGGGAAGGTGGCCGCCGGCAGCATCAGACTCGACGGGAGGGACATCTCCCGCGCCTCCGAGAACGAGTTGCGGTCGATCCGCGGACGGGACATCGGCCTCGTGCCGCAGGACCCCATGTCCAACCTCAACCCGGTCGCGAAGATCGGCACCCAGGTCGCCGAGACGCTGCTCGCCCACGGCCTCGCCACCCGGCAGAACGTGCAGTCCAAGGTCGTCGAGGCGCTCACCGCCGCCGGCCTCCCGGATCCGGAGAGCCGCGCGAAGCAGTACCCGCACGAGTTCTCCGGCGGCATGCGGCAGCGGGCGCTCATCGCGATCGGTCTGGCGTGCAAGCCGCGGCTGCTCATCGCGGACGAGCCCACCAGCGCCCTGGACGTGACGGTGCAGCAGACCATCCTCGACCAGATCGGCGAGATGACCAGGGAGCTGGGCACGGCTGTGCTCCTCATCACGCACGACCTCGGGCTCGCCGCCGAGCGGGCCGAGCGGGTGATCGTGATGCACCGCGGCAAGGTCGTCGAGCAGGGCCCCGCGCGGCAGATCCTCGAGGATCCGCAGCACCCGTACACCCAGTCGCTCGTGAAGGCCGCGCCGTCGGTCGCGGTGGCACGGCTGCGCCCGGAAGCCTTCGTGCAGGGCGCTTCGACAGGCTCAGCGACCCAGGAGGAGGCTGGGTCAGCGACCGAGGAGGGCGCTTCGACAGGCTCAGCGACCCACCGTGAGCCTGGGGCCCTGAGCTCGTCGGCCCCCGGGTCCCTGAGCTCGTCGAAGGGCAACATCGTCGAGATCGAGAACCTCACGAAGGTGTACCCCGTGCGCGGCAAGCACGAGGACTTCGTCGCGGTCGACGGCGTCTCGCTCGCGATCCCGCGCGGCGAGACCGTCGCGATCGTGGGGGAGTCGGGGTCGGGCAAGACCACGACCGCGCGCATGCTCCTCAAGGTGATCGAGCCCACGAGCGGCCTCATCCGCTACGAGGGCAAGGACATCTCGACCCTGAGCCGCGCGGAGACGAAGGACTTCCGGCAGCGGGTGCAGCCCATCTTCCAGGATCCGTACTCCAGCCTGAACCCCATGTTCACGATCGAGCGGCTGATCGCGGAGCCGCTGGAGTTCTACAAGCGGGGGAGCGGAGCGGACCGACGCAAGCGCGTGCGGCAGCTCCTGGACGACGTCGCGCTGCCGCAGTCGATGCTGCGGCGCTACCCGTCCGAGCTCTCCGGCGGGCAGCGTCAGCGTGTGGCGATCGCGCGGGCGCTGGCCCTGTCGCCTGACCTCATCGTGTGCGACGAGCCCGTGTCGGCGCTCGACGTGCTCGTGCAGGATCAGATCCTGCGGCTGCTGGGCGACCTGCAGCGCGAGTACGGGCTGAGCTACCTGTTCATCTCGCACGACCTCGCGGTGGTGCGGCTCATCAGCGACTACGTGTGCGTGATGAAGGACGGGAAGCTCGTGGAGGCCGCGTCGTCGGAGGAGATCTTCACCAACCCTCGCGACCCCTACACGCGCCGCCTCCTCGCCTCGATCCCCGGCAACGAGCTCAACATCGCGTCCTGACCCGAGACCCCGGTTTCGCGTCGAAACCCCGCCCTGCCCCCGCGGCGAGGGCGGGGTTTCGACGCGAAGGCGGGGTCTCGGCCGTCCCAATACCGCAGCAAGGAAGATTGGTCAAGGATTGCGCTTGCCATGTCGTGAGATCGCGTCTATAGTTGGTAGTTGCGCTCGCTTCTCCCTGCCCTCATATGGTGGTCGGCATCTCGTGAGCTTCTGAGCGCACTCCACCTGACGACAAAGGAATCGAGAAGCCCTGCGGGGCTCACGGAGGTTATTCCCTTGGCTGCTGCTCCCAACGCATCCACATCCACCACCACCAAGAACGGACGCGGAGCTTCCCGTCTCTCGTTCGCCAAGATCTCCGACACGCTGACGGTCCCGGACCTTCTCGCCCTGCAGACCGAGTCCTTCGGTTGGCTGGTCGGCAACGACGCCTGGAAGGCGCGCGTGGCCGAGGCCAAGGCCGCCGGTCGCACCGACGTGAACGAGAACAGCGGTCTGGGCGAGATCTTCGAGGAGATCTCCCCGATCGAGGACCTCGGCGAGACGATGCAGCTGTCGTTCACGAACCCGTACCTCGAGCCCGAGAAGTACTCCATCGAGGAGTGCAAGGAGCGCGGCAAGACGTACGCGGCCCCGCTCTACGTCGAGGCCGAGTTCATGAACCACCTCACGGGTGAGATCAAGACCCAGACGGTCTTCATGGGCGACTTCCCGCTGCAGACCGACAAGGGCACGTTCATCATCAACGGCTCCGAGCGCGTCGTCGTCTCGCAGCTCGTGCGCTCGCCGGGTGTCTACTTCGACAAGACCCCCGACAAGACGTCCGACAAGGACATCGTGTCGGCGCGCGTCATCCCGAGCCGCGGCGCGTGGCTCGAGTTCGAGATCGACAAGCGCGACCAGGTCGGCGTCCGCGTCGACCGCAAGCGCAAGCAGTCCGTCACGGTCTTCCTCAAGGCGCTGGGCATGACCAGCGAGGAGATCCTCGCGGAGTTCGCCGGCTACACCTCGATCGAGGAGACGCTCGCGAAGGACACCATCGTCACCAAGGAAGACGCGCTGCGCGACATCTACCGCAAGCTGCGTCCGGGCGAGCAGGTCGCCGCCGAGGCCGCCCGCGCGCTGCTCGACAACTTCTACTTCAACCCGAAGCGCTACGACCTCGCCAAGGTCGGCCGGTACAAGATCAACCACAAGCTGGGTCTCGACACCCCGCTGACGGAGTCGGTGCTGACGGTGCAGGACATCGTCGCCACCATCAAGTACCTCGTGCGTCTGCACGCGGGCACCGAGGAGACCTTCGAGGGCATCCGCGGCGGCAAGAAGACCGAGATCCGTCTCGCGACCGACGACATCGACAACTTCGGCAACCGTCGCATCCGCGCGGTCGGCGAGCTGATCCAGAACCAGGTCCGCACCGGTCTGTCCCGCATGGAGCGCGTCGTCCGTGAGCGCATGACCACGCAGGACATCGAGGCCATCACGCCGCAGACCCTGATCAACGTGCGTCCCGTCGTCGCCGCGATCAAGGAGTTCTTCGGAACCTCGCAGCTGTCGCAGTTCATGGACCAGAACAACCCGCTCGCGGGTCTGACCAACAAGCGTCGTCTGTCGGCTCTGGGCCCCGGTGGTCTGAGCCGCGACCGCGCCGGCGTCGAGGTCCGTGACGTCCACCCCTCGCACTACGGCCGCATGTGCCCGATCGAGACCCCGGAAGGCCCGAACATCGGCCTGATCGGTGCGCTCGCGACCTTCGCGCGCATCAACTCGTTCGGCTTCATCGAGACCCCGTACCGCAAGGTCGTCGACGGTGTCGTGACCGACCAGATCGACTACCTGACCGCCTCCGAGGAGGTCGACTACAACATCGCGCAGGCCAACGCGCCGCTCGATGCGAAGGGTCGCTTCCGCGAGAGCCACGTGCTCGCGCGCCCGAAGGGCGGCAGCGGTGAGGTCGACCTGTTCCTCCCGGAGGAGATCGGCTACATCGACGTCTCGCCGCGCCAGATGGTGTCGGTCGCGACCTCGCTCGTGCCCTTCCTCGAGCACGACGACGCGCAGCGCGCGCTCATGGGCGCCAACATGCAGCGTCAGGCCGTGCCGCTGCTCCGCAGCGACTCGCCTCTCGTCGGAACCGGTATGGAGGGCTACACCGCCATCGACGCCGGTGACGTGATCACCGCCGAGAAGGCCGGTGTCGTCTCCGAGGTCTCCGCGGACCGCGTCGTGGTCATGCTCGACGAGGGCGGCACGCAGGAGTACCACCTGCGCAAGTTCGACCGCTCGAACCAGGGCACCTCCTACAACCAGAAGGTCGTCGTCAACGCCGGTGAGCGCGTCGAGGTCGGAGAGGTCATCGCCGATGGCCCCGCCACCGAGAACGGCGAGCTGGCCCTCGGAAAGAACCTCCTCGTCGCGTTCATGACGTGGGAGGGCTACAACTTCGAGGACGCCATCATCCTGAGCCAGGACCTGGTGAAGGACGACACCCTCTCCTCGATCCACATCGAGGAGTACGAGGTCGACGCCCGCGACACGAAGCTCGGCAAGGAGGAGATCACCCGTGACCTCCCCAACGTCAGCCCGGAGCTGCTGAAGGACCTCGACGAGCGCGGCATCATCCGCATCGGCGCCGAGGTCCGCCCCGGCGACATCCTCGTCGGCAAGGTCACGCCGAAGGGCGAGACCGAGCTGTCGGCCGAGGAGCGCCTGCTCCGCGCGATCTTCAACGAGAAGAGCCGCGAGGTCCGCGACACGTCCCTGAAGGTGCCGCACGGCGAGCAGGGCACGATCATCGCGGTCAAGGAGTTCAACGCCGAGGACGGCGACGACGAGCTCGGCTCCGGCGTCAACCGCCGCGTCGTGGTCTACATCGCCCAGAAGCGCAAGATCACCGAGGGTGACAAGCTCGCCGGCCGCCACGGCAACAAGGGTGTCATCGCGAAGATCCTCCCCATCGAGGACATGCCGTTCCTCTCGGACGGCACGCCGGTCGACATCGTCCTCAACCCGCTCGGCATCCCGGGCCGAATGAACTTCGGCCAGGTGCTCGAGACCCACCTCGGGTGGATCGCGAAGCAGGGCTGGAAGGTCGAGGGCACCCCGGAGTGGGCCGCCAAGCTGCCGCAGCAGGCCTTCGAGGCCGCGCCCGGCACCAAGGTCGCCACCCCGGTGTTCGACGGTGCCAGCGAGGAGGAGATCTCCGGTCTGCTCGACTCGACGCTCCCGACCCGTGACGGCCTGCGCCTGATCGACTCGAGCGGCAAGACGCAGCTGTTCGACGGCCGCTCCGGCGAGCCGTTCCCGGCGCCGATCTCCGTGGGCTACATGTACATCCTGAAGCTCCACCACCTGGTGGACGACAAGATCCACGCCCGCTCCACCGGTCCGTACTCGATGATCACCCAGCAGCCGCTCGGTGGTAAGGCGCAGTTCGGTGGACAGCGCTTCGGTGAGATGGAGGTGTGGGCCCTCGAGGCCTACGGTGCGGCGTACGCCCTCCAGGAGCTCCTCACGATCAAGTCCGACGACATCCTCGGCCGCGTCAAGGTGTACGAGGCGATCGTCAAGGGCGAGAACATCCAGGAGCCCGGCATCCCCGAGTCGTTCAAGGTGCTCATGAAGGAGATGCAGTCGCTCTGCCTGAACGTCGAGGTCCTCTCGGCCGACGGCACGCTGGTCAACCTCCGCGACACCGACGACGAGGCGTTCCGCGCCGCAGAGGAACTCGGTATCAACATCTCCAGCCGCTTCGAGGCCGCCTCGATCGACGAGATCTAACCCTTCGACGGGCTCAGGGACCCAGGTTCCTGGGATCAGGACCCACCGGGTCGCTGAGCCCGTCGAAGCCCAGACTTCTCAAAAAGAATTTCCGACACAGGAGAACTAGTGCTCGAGTCCACAACTTTCGATGAGCTTCGCATCGGCCTGGCGACCGCAGACCACATCCGCGCGTGGTCCTACGGCGAGGTCAAGAAGCCCGAAACCATCAACTACCGCACCCTCAAGCCGGAGAAGGACGGTCTCTTCGGAGAGCAGATCTTCGGCCCGTCCCGTGACTGGGAGTGCGCCTGCGGCAAGTACAAGCGCGTCCGCTTCAAGGGCATCGTCTGCGAGCGCTGCGGCGTGGAGGTCACCAAGAGCTCCGTCCGTCGTGAGCGCATGGGTCACATCGAGCTCGCCGCTCCCGTCACCCACATCTGGTACTTCAAGGGCGTGCCCTCGCGCCTCGGCTACCTGCTGGACATGGCGCCGAAGGACCTCGAGAAGGTCATCTACTTCGCCGCGTACATGGTCATCTCGGTCGACGAGGATGCCCGTCACCGCGACCTGGGCACCCAGGAGAACAACATCCGTCTCGAGCTGAAGACGCTCGGCGACCGCCGCGACTCGAAGATCGCGGAGCGCCTGGCGAAGCTGGAGGAGGAGCTCGCGGCCCTCGAGGCCGAGGGTGCCAAGGCCGACGCCAAGAAGAAGGTCAAGGACGCCGCCGAGAAGGAGATGTCGCTCATCCGCAAGGGTGCCGACGAGGCGATCCTGAAGCTGGAGCGCGTGTGGGAGGACTTCCGCACGCTCGAGGTCGGTGCCCTGCGCCCGGAGGACGACGTCTTCCACGAGCTGCAGGACCGCTTCGGCCAGTACTTCGAGGCCTACATGGGTGCCGAGGCGATCCAGCGTCGCCTGGCCGCGTTCGACCTGGCCGCCGAGGCCGAGAACCTGCGTCTGCAGATCTCGGAGGGCAAGGGCCAGCGCAAGATCCGTGCGATCAAGCGCCTCAAGGTCGTCAGCTCGTTCCTCGAGACCGGCATGAGCCCGGCCGCGATGGTTCTCGACGTCGTCCCGGTCATCCCGCCGGAGCTGCGTCCGATGGTCCAGCTCGACGGTGGCCGCTTCGCGACCTCCGACCTGAACGACCTGTACCGCCGCGTGATCAACCGCAACAACCGTCTCCGTCGCCTGATCGACCTCGGTGCCCCCGAGATCATCGTCAACAACGAGAAGCGGATGCTGCAGGAGGCCGTCGACGCCCTGTTCGACAACGGCCGCCGCGGTCGCCCCGTCACCGGTACCGGCAACCGCGCCCTGAAGTCCCTGAGCGACATGCTCAAGGGAAAGCAGGGTCGCTTCCGCCAGAACCTGCTCGGCAAGCGCGTCGACTACTCGGGCCGTTCGGTCATCGTCGTCGGCCCGCAGCTGAAGCTGCACCAGTGCGGTCTGCCCAAGCAGATGGCGCTCGAGCTCTTCAAGCCGTTCGTCATCAAGCGCCTGATCGACCTCGGTCACTCGCAGAACATCAAGGCCGCGAAGCGCGCCGTCGAGCGCACCCGTCCCGAGGTCTGGGACGTGCTCGAGGAGATCATCCGCGAGCGTCCGGTGCTGCTGAACCGTGCACCCACCCTGCACCGTCTCGGCATCCAGGCGTTCGAGCCGCAGCTCGTCGAGGGCAAGGCCATCCAGCTGCACCCGCTCGTCTGCGCGGCGTTCAACGCCGACTTCGACGGTGACCAGATGGCCGTGCACCTGCCGCTGTCGGTCGAGGCTCAGGCCGAGGCCCGCGTGCTGATGCTCGCGTCGAACAACATCCTGAAGCCGTCGGACGGCCGTCCGGTGACCCTGCCCTCGCAGGACATGATCATCGGTCTGCACCACCTGACGACGGTCAAGGCCGGTGCCAAGGGCGAGGGTCGTGCGTTCGGCTCCGTCGGCGAGGCACAGCTCGCGTACGACGAGGGCACGCTCGACCTGCAGGCGAAGGTCCGCATCCGCATCCCGGGTCTGGCCTTCCTCGAGGGCGAGGCTCCCGAGGGCTACGAGAAGCACGGCCTGGTCGACGCTTCGCTGGGCCAGGCGATCTTCAACGACGCGCTCCCGAAGGGCTACCCCTTCGTGCGCGAGCAGGCCGACAAGGGCAAGCTGTCGCAGATCGTCAACAAGCTGGCCGAGGAGTACCCCAAGGTCGAGACGGCCGCCACGCTGGACCGCATCAAGGACGCCGGTTTCTACTGGGCGACCCGTTCGGGTGTGACCGTCGCGCTGAGCGACATCCTCACCCCGCCGAACAAGGCGGAGATCGTCGCGGGCTACGAGAAGCAGGCCGCGAAGGTCCAGTCCCAGTACGAGAAGGGCCTCACGACCGACGCCGAGCGTCGTCAGGAGCTCATCAAGATCTGGACCGAGGCGACCGACGAGGTGCAGGCCGCGATGAAGGCGCACTTCCCGGAGGACAACACCATCAACCGCATGGTGTCCTCCGGCGCCCGTGGTAACTGGCTGCAGATCCGGAACATCGCCGGTATGCGTGGTCTGGTGAACAACCCCAAGGGTGAGATCATCCCGCGTCCGATCATCTCCTCGTACCGCGAGGGTCTGTCGGTGGCGGAGTACTTCATCGCGACGCACGGTACCCGTAAGGGTCTGGCCGACACCGCTCTGCGTACCGCCGACTCGGGTTACCTGACCCGTCGTCTGGTGGACGTCTCGCAGGACGTCATCATCCGCGAAGAGGACTGCGGCACGTCGAAGGGCCTCGAGCTCCCGATCGCCGCTCCGAACTCGCAGGGTGAGCTGGTGCGCGACGCGAACGTCGAGAACTCGGTGTTCGCCCGCACGCTGGCCTCCGACGTGGTGAGCGAGTCGGGCGAGGTTCTCGCTTCGGCCGGCGACGACGTGGGCGACGTGCTCATCGACAAGCTCGTCGGACTCGGTGTCGAGACCATCAAGGTCCGTTCGGTCCTGACGTGCGACTCCGCCGTCGGTGTGTGCGCGCAGTGCTACGGCCGTTCGCTCGCGACCGGCAAGACCGTCGACATCGGCGAGGCCGTGGGCATCATCGCGGCCCAGTCGATCGGTGAGCCCGGTACCCAGCTGACGATGCGTACCTTCCACACCGGTGGTTCGGCGTCGGCGGATGACATCACGCAGGGTCTGCCCCGTGTGCAGGAGCTGTTCGAGGCGCGTACCCCCAAGGGTGCATCGCCGATCGCGGAGGCCGACGGCCGCATCACGATCGACGAGACCGAGAAGGCCAAGAAGGTCATCCTGACGCCCGACAACGGCGACGAGCCCGTCGTCTACCCGGTGCTGAAGCGTGCCACCCTCCTCGTCGAGGACGGCCAGCACGTCTCGGTCGGTCAGCCCCTGCAGGTCGGCACGCTCGACCCCAAGGAGGTCATGCGCGTCATGGGTGCCCGTGAGGTGCAGAAGTACCTCGTCGGCGGCGTCCAGGGCGTCTACCGCTCGCAGGGTGTGCCGATCCACGACAAGCACATCGAGGTCATCGTCCGTCAGATGCTCCGCAAGGTCACCGTCGTCGATCACGCCGACACGACCCTGCTGCCGGGTGAGATGGTCGACCTGAAGCGCTACCAGCAGATCAACCGCGAGGCCGTGGCCGAGGGCAAGCGCCCCGCGTCCGGTCGCCCGGAGCTGATGGGTATCACGAAGGCGTCGCTCGCGACCGAGTCGTGGCTGTCCGCTGCGTCCTTCCAGGAGACGACCCGCGTGCTCACGCAGGCCGCCATGGAGGGCAAGCGCGACCCGCTGGTCGGTCTCAAGGAGAACGTCATCATCGGAAAGCTCATCCCCGCCGGAACCGGTCTCTCGAAGTACCGCGACGTCACGGTCGAGGCCACCGAGGAAGCCAAGAGCGAGCGCTACCCGAACCGGATCTTCGCATCCGACGGTGCGTACGCGGACGGCGACTTCGGCTACGTCGACTTCGACGCGTTCTCGACGGACGACATCACCCCCGGTACCTACAACTGAGGTGTGAGTGAGTGAACGAAGGCCCCGGGGTTCTCCCCGGGGCCTTCGTCGTCCCTCGGCCCGTTCGGGTGTGCACAACTCAGGAGATACCGGGACGGCAGGCCGCCGTCGGCTGCTCGTGACGGCATGGAGGCCCAGGTCTCCTGAGTTATGCACACGGTTCGGCGCTGCTTCGGGGCGCGGGCGGCGCGGTAGGGTCGGCGAGTGAGCACTGAGACTTCCCCCGGCGGCGCGGCCGTCGTCATCGGAGACGCCCTGATCGACGAGATCCGGGATGACAGCGGCGTCCGTGAGTTCGTCGGCGGAGCCGCCCTGAACGTGGCGGTCGGGTTGCGCCGGCTCGGCATCCCCACGACCCTCATCGCGATGGTGGGGGAGGATGTCGCGGGCGCGCACATCCGCGAGTACCTGGCCGATCACGGCGTGCGGCTGATCGCGAGCGCGGCACCGCACGGGTCGTCGCGGGCCGTCGTGACCCGGGCCGCGAACGGCGAGCCAAGCTACGTCTTCAACCGCGCGGCCCAGGAGCGGACCATCCGGTACTCGGACGAGGCGAGGGCCGCCATCGGCGACGCGGACATCGTCGCCGTGAGCTGCTTCCCCTTCGATGCCCCCGAGGAGGTCGACGCCCTCGCGGCCGCAGTGGAGGGCGCGCGGCTGGCGATCGACCCGAACCCGCGCACCGGCATGCTGTCGGAACGCGAGGAGTTCGTCCGCGGCTTCGAGCGGCTGGCTGCGCGCGCCGAGCTGGTGAAGGTCGGTGCCGACGACGCTGCCGTGCTCTACGACGGCGACCTCGACGCCCTGCGCGCGCGGCTCCGGAGCCTCGGAGTCACCGCTGTTCTCGCGACGGCCGGGGCAGACGGCGCGGTGCTCGAGTCGGACGGCGGGTCGGTCTCGGCTCCCATCTCGGCGCTCCCTGGTCGCGTGGTCGACACCGTGGGGGCTGGGGATGCGACTCTCGCCGCCGTCGCCGCCGGGCTGGTGGACGGCGGCCCGAAGGCGGCCGAGGAGTGGACGGCCCTGCTCGCGCGCGCGATGGATGTGGCCGCCGCGACCTGCCGCGCCGAAGGCGGGCTGCTGCGCACACCGGAGTCGCTGGCCGTCACCGACCGCGGTGTGTACGGGAGCTGACGCCTCGATTTCTCGCGCCCGCATCCGGCAGGTATGATTGTTCTTCGTGCCCCCGGTTGGCTGTTCAAGTCGGACGGGTGCGCTCTGGCGAGTTACCCAAGTGGCCAAAGGGATCTGACTGTAAATCAGCCGTCTTCGACTTCGGGGGTTCGAATCCCTCACTCGCCACCACGGAAGCCCCCGCTCGCGGGGGCTTCTCCCGTTTCCGGCCTCACCTCCGTGCCGAGTTCCTAGACTGGAGCGATGCGACCTCTCACCGAAGCCGACGTCCGGGCCTCGTTCGTGAACGCGGACGCCGACGAGCTGCGCGTCATGGAGATGCCGCACGACTTCCTCCTCGTGGACTGGGACTACCTCGACTTCTTCGCCTGGCGCGACCCGAGTGCCGGCAAGCGCGGCTACGTCCTGATCCCGCACGAGGGGCGCGTGGTCGGCGTGGTGCTGCGGGCGTCGGAACCAGGGCGCGGGCGCTCCGGCATGTGCAACATCTGCCACACGATGCAGCCGGGCAACCAGGTGGCGCTGTTCGCCGCCCGGCGGACGGGGGAGGCGGGGGAGCGCGGCGACTCGGTCGGCACCTACATCTGCGCCGATCTGTCCTGCCACGAGAACGTGCGCCTGGCGCATCCGCTCGCGCCGAACGAGATCCGGGCGGCGGGACAGGTCGACTTCCGGCTCGACGGCACCCGGCGGCGGATGGAGCGGTTCGTCGCTCGCGTCTGGGACGGCTCCTGAGCGCGACTAGCCTGGAGGCATCCGCCTGTGCTCGAAGGAGAAGCCATGAGTGATGCCGTCCTGTTCGCCGTCGACGAGGGGATGGCGCGGCTGACGCTGAACCGTCCGACCCGCCTCAACGCCTTCAACGCCGATCTGGCGTACGCCTGGCGGGATGCGACCGTCGAGGCGACATCGCGGGACGACGTGCAGGCCATCCTCATCGACGCGGCGGGACCGGCGTTCTGCGCGGGCGGCGACGTGATCGACATGGCGACGACCATGGGGTCGTCCGGGGCGGAGATCACCGCGCTGGCCGAGGTCATCAACACCGGGATCCGCGCGCTCACAGAGTCGAGCGTGCCCGTGGTCGCTGCCGCGCACGGGACGACGGCCGGCGGCGGACTCGGCATCCTGCTCGCCACGGACTACGCGGTGGTGGGCTCGCGGTCGCAGCTCGGAAGCCTGTACGCGAACATCGGCCTCACGCCCGACCTCTCCGTGTCGGCGCAGCTCGCGCGGGCCGTCGGCCAGCGCCGCGCCCTCCAGCTGGTGCTGCAGGACCGGCTGCTCAGCGCCGCGGAGGCCCTCGACTGGGGGCTGGTGGCCGAGGTCGTGGAGGGCGAGGACGGCAGGGCGGAAGCCGATCGGGTCCGTGCGCGGGCCGAGGAGGTCGCGCGGTTCTGGCTCGCCGGGGCCGCCGACGCGTACGGACACGCGAAGCGGCTGGTGCGGTCGCAGCCGGAGCGCACGTTCGCCGAGCAGTTGAGCGAGGAGGCCCGGTCCATCGGCGCCGCCCTGGAGACCCCGGACGCGCAGGCGCGGGTCGCGGCCTTCGCTGCGGCATCCGCGAAGAAGGCCGGCTGACCCCTCCTCCCCAGAGCGCGATCGCGTCCCGATCTTCCGCGCGCCTGAGGGAAGCCGGAACAAGCGGGCCTGCGCGTGGCAGGATGAAGGCATCGCCGCTCGACGAGAGGATCCCCATGTCCCATCCGGACACCGCACGGCTGCAGCCGCAGGGTGACAAGAAGAACATGTCGCTGCTCATCAGGGGGTCGCTGTGGGTCGCCATCGGCGCCCTCATCGCCGCCGCACTGGTCTGCGTCGTGTGGGTCCTGGTCGGTGATCAGAACGGCCTCATCGGTCGTGCCTTCCTCACGATCCTCCTGCTCGCCGCCTTCGCCGGAATCGCCATCCTCGAGGCGGGCCTCGCGCCGAACCGGCCGGACTGGCTCCAGCTCGCCAGCATGGTCACCTGGGTCGTCGCGCTCCTCGTCGGCCTCGTGAAGATCTGGCTTCCGGAAGACGGCCTCTATTTCGGCGCGGAGCGGTTCTTCCAGCTGCTGCTGGTGATCGGGATCCTTCAGCTCGCACTGCTCCACGTGCGGCTGTTCACCCGTGCCGCGCAGCGACACGTCACGACCTTCACGAAGGTGATCCACATCGTGACGATCGTCTTCCTCAATGCCCTCGTCGCGCTGCTGGTGTTCTTCCTCGCGTTCCCGAACACCTTCGACTACACCGAGCTGTACTGGCGCATCGTCGTCGCCCTCACGATCCTCGTCGCCGTCGGCACCACGCTGATTCCGCTGCTGAACGCCCTGTTCGCGCCGAAGAAGGCGCCCGCCGCCCGTCCCGTCGCTTCCGCCCCATCCTGGCCGACCTACGCCGATGGGATCACGCCGCTCCCGGTCCTCCCGGACGGCAGCCCGGACTGGAACGCCTACTACACGGGGTACCCCTCGACGGCCCCTCCGGCACTGGGTCAGGCGCCCGCCACGGCGTTCCCCGTGGCGACGCCGCCCCTCGCGCCGACGACTCCGGCCCTTCCCGACTTCGGCGCTCCTCCCGCTCCGGGACCCGTGCCGCCCGCGCCTGACCGACCCGCTCCGCCGCAGCCGGCGTCGGCACCCGCTCAGCCGGCGCCTCCGCAGCCGGCCCCGCCGCAGCCCGCGTCGCCCGCCCAGGGCGAGCCCCCGGCCTTCCCGCCGCCGCCGCCCGCCCCTTCGCACCCGGCGCCGTGATCGACGCTCTCGAGCTCAGCGCCCTGGCGGCCGAGATCGCCGAGGAGGCGGGAGCTCTCGCCCGGACCCGTCGACGGGAGGGCGTACGCCTCGCCGCGACAAAGTCGACGCTCGCCGACATCGTCACGGACGCCGACCGCGAAGTCGAGGAGCTGATCCGCGAGCGCCTGCGCGCGGCGCGACCGGCGGACGGCTTCCTCGGTGAGGAGTCGGGCGCGGCCACCGGCGACAGCGGGATCACCTGGGTGGTCGACCCCATCGACGGCACGGTGAACTACGCCTACGGCATCCCGGCGTACAACGTGAGCATCGCAGCCGTCAGCGGTCCGCCGGAGCCGGACGAGTGGGAGGCGCTGGCCGCGGCCGTGCACGCACCCGCCGTGGGGGAGACCTTCACGGCTGCTCGCGGCCACGGGGCCTGGTCGGACGGCGTCCGTCTCGCGGTCACCGAGGTGACCGACGCCGGCGCGCTCCTGGCGACCGGATTCGGCTACGACCCGACGACCCACGACGGCGACCTCGCGACGGTCCGGCGGGTGATGCCGATCGCCCGTGACCTCCGTCGTATGGGGTCCGCGGCCCTGGATCTGGCCTATGTGGCGGCCGGCCGACTGGACGGATATTTCGAGCGCGGGCTCAAGCCGTGGGACCATGCCGCGGGCGCGCTGCTCGTCCAGGAGGCGGGTGGCCGGGTCAGCCGGATCGATCGGGAATCGCCGCGGCCTTTCCTGATCGCGGGCGGCGTGACCCTGCACGACCGACTCCGCGCTATCCTCGATGAGGAAAAACCCTGACCGATCCATGGCATTCACAGGTCGATCGGGGTAGTGTTTACCCGATCGTTACTTTCACCACCCGAAGGTGAGAGTTGTCATTGCGCCCCCGAGCATCACGAACGACCGAGAGATTAGCTTTGCCCTTCGAGAACCCCCAGGCTGCCGCTGCGCCCACGCGCCGGTCCAGCCGCCCTCGCACTGCGGCCTCCGAGGCCTCGGCGAGCGGGTCGACGGCACCCCTCGCTGACGCGGAGACCGTGATCGCCCTCGCTGCTGTCATCCCGCTCTCCCGTCGCGCCGCGCGTCAGCGTCAGGCCGACGTCCCTCCGGTGCCCGCCGCGCCGGAGGAGCCCTTCATTGCGGCGGCTCCCGCGCCTGCCATCGCCGATGTCCCCGAGGTGCCCGTCGTCGCGGAGATCGTCGAGAAGGCCGAGGACACGGTTCCGGTCGAGGACATCGCCCCGGCGTCGGAGCCCTTCGTCGCCGAAGCCGACGCCGAGGGTGACGCCTTCGAGCGCGCCTCCCGCGCCTTCCGCACCACCGGCTCCATCCCGACGTCGTCGGCGTCCCGCCGTTCGGCCTTCGCCCCGAATGCCGCGTCGCAGACCGCGCCGAAGATCGACACCGCAGGCCTCGCGGCCGTCGGTCCTCGCCGCACGCGCAGCATCCGCAAGGCCCTCACTGCCGGTGCCACCGTCGGAGCAATGGGCCTCGCCGGCCTCCTGGCCGTGTCCATGACGCTTCCTGCGGAGGCGGTCGCCGCCGCCCAGGGCGGCTCCCTCGCCTCGACCTCCCTCGTCACCGCGGCGGCTGCTGACGCAGCAGGCTCGGCGGACGACGAGATCCAGGCCTTCGTCGCGCCGTCCGGTGTGCAGAACGAGCCGCTCTCGCGCGCCGACAACTTCAGCACGGTCTCGCTCGTCGAGGTCGCCGCCGAGCAGGGCATCAACTACTCCGGTGAGATCTTCACGAACGACCCGGATGCCGCCATCCAGTGGCCGTTCCTCGTCGGCGTCGGAATGAGCTACGGCTACGGCATGCGCAGCGGCCGCCTCCACGAGGGCATCGACTTCGTGCCGGGCAACGGCGCGCCCATCCAGGCCATCGCCGACGGCACCGTCCGCATCGCGACCGAGCAGGGTGCCGCCTACGGTGTCACGGTCTACATCGACCACGTCATCGACGGCTCCGTCATCACGAGCCACTACTCGCACATGCAGTACGGCTCGCTGCAGGTCAAGGCGGGCGACAAGGTCAAGGTGGGCGACATCGTGGGCAAGACCGGCAACACCGGCCGCTCCTACGGCGCGCACCTGCACTTCGAGCTCATCGTGAACGGGACGACCATCGACCCGATGCCGTGGCTCAAGAAGAACGCCGGACGCACGTCTCTCACCTCGGAGGAGTGACCGTCTCGATTTCATGAGGACGCCACAGTGATGGTATTCTCGTGTGGTTGCCCCGCGAGGGGCAGCACGCCCCGATAGCTCAGTGGCAGAGCACTTCCATGGTAAGGAAGGGGTCGTCAGTTCAATCCTGACTCGGGGCTCGGAGTTCGCATCTGCGATGCGGATGCCGTGCGGCAGGGTAGCTCAGTTGGTGAGAGCGCACGACTCATAATCGTGAGGTCGCGGGTTCAAGCCCCGCTCCTGCTACAGAATGAAACCCCCGGAACATTCCGGGGGTTTTGTCGTCTCCGACCTCAGTGCCGGGATACCGTCCTCACCCTGCGCGGAGCGTCCTAGAGTGTGTGACGCGTCGGCCTCCCAGCCGGCCACCGAGATGGCGGGCATCGAGGGACGAGGTCTGCCGTGTCTGCGCCCGATCGTCGAGCGAGCATCGTGTTCCGGGACGCCCGGCGCGCCCTGGAGGAAGCCGTCGCGGACGGGCGCGGTCATTCCCTCGGGCTCGAAACGCTCGCGCCGCAAGAGTCCTGGGACGTGCTGGTCGCCGAAGGGTACGGGCGCGCGTTGCTGACCGGCGCCCTCGCCGGGGCACTCGCCGGGCTGCTGCGACACGGCGTGACCGTCGCCGACGTGCTGAGCTGTCCTGCGGTCCCTCTCGGGGTCGAGCTCGGGACGAGATCCCTCCGGCTCGTCATGGGGTGGCTCGCGGACGGCGTGGCCGAGATGGACGATGCCGTCGTGTCGCGGACGATGGTGGCCGGTGTCGCCGACGATCTCATCGGTGCCTCCGACGCGGCCCTGGCCGTCGGCGATGCGCACCGGGTCGCCGTGCTGGTCTTCGCGATCGCGGCCGTCGGCACGCACGCCGTCTGGCGTGCGGTGTGATCCGGGCGGTCAGCGCTGCGGGGCGAAGGTGTCGGGTGCGGAAGCCCCGACCCGACCACGGATGAAGATCATCAGCACGAGACCCGCGACGATCACGACGATGTTGCCGAGCCCCGCGACCGCGGTGAGCCCGCCCTCGGCGGGGTGCATGGTCTGCAGGAAGATACTCGGATCGGTGCTGGCGTGCAGGAGGATCGGGGCGATGATCGTCCCGGTGACCCGGAGCGCGAGGTACATGCAGATGCCGAACGCGAACGTGTACACGAGCTGGAACAGCGTCGGGAGCAGATCCTGCCCCGTCAGGAGATTCCCCGCGTGCAGAGCGGCGAAGATCGCCGCCGAGACGACCGCGACGACCAGTTCGCGCGCACCGGCGTCCCGCATCATCTTCACGACGAGGCCGCGCGTGAGCACCTCTTCCGCGAAGCCGATGGCGAGGCCGGCGAGCAGCCAGGTCGCGACAACATCACGTCCGACGCTGCCGTCCTCGATCGTGAGGAAACGGAGGACGTTGAACAGCAGGACCGCGATGATCGCGATCCACATCCACCCCGCTCCCCGGATGGGCTGGGGCCCGAACACGGGTCGCCACCACCCGAGCGAGGCGATGAACGCGACCAGCAGGAGGCCCCCGACGAGGATCGGCAGGACGTCGTAGACGAGGACGCCGGCTGCACTCGCCGGATCGTCGACCTGCGCGGCCAGCGGGAGGAGGGCCAGCGAGAGCAGCTGATAGAGCCCGTAGTACACGGCCGCGAGCAGGAGGGCGCGCCACCAGCCTCCGCGATCCCAGAAGCGCTGCCAGGCGGAACGGTGCGGTGCGGCGTCGATCACGGGTGCTCCTCGAGAAGGGAGGGAGAGGGGGCGAACAGCTCCAGTCTGGTGGCTCCGCCCCCGGCGAGTGGGCGTGCGGCGGCGACACGCCGTGTCAACCCCCTCGGCCGCGTCGGCGCCCCCGCGCAGACTGGCCGTCCGGATCCCCAACATCAGGAGGCGCCATGTCCGACACGTCGAACAGCCAGGACAACCAGGAGGAGATCGAGGCCATCGGCGTCGACCCCGACTTCGTCACCACCGATCACGACCCCGAGCCTGACGACCTTCCGGCGACGGGCGGTGGGGAGGACGACGACGACGTCGACGTCGCCGACCTCCCCTAGCGCGGGCTACCTGCCCGTGGACGCCGAGCCGGTCTCTTCCGGCTCGGCGTCCGCGCGTCCGGCATCGACGCGTCCGGCGGTGCGGAGCTCGGCCTCGAGGCGCTCGGCCTCCTCGCCGCTGATCGCCTCGCCGCGCGCGACGAGACCCGCCTGATCCGACAGCGGGATCTGCTTGAGGAACAGCGACAGGATGAGCGCGAGCGCGATGAAGGGCACGAGGTACCAGAACACCGGGGCGAGGGCGTCCGCATATGCCGTGACGATGCCGTCGCGGACCTCGTCCGGCAGGCTGTTCAGCGTGGCGGGGTCGATCGTGGACGCGGCCTCGGAGGCGGCCTCGGGGGACGCCCCGGCGCCGGCGAACACGCCGAGCAGGTTCTCCGTCAGACGCGTGGTGAAGATCGTGCCGAACACCGCCGTCCCCAGCGAGGCGCCGACCTCGCGGAAGTAGTTGTTCGTGCTCGTGGCGGTGCCGATCTCGCCCGCCGGGACGGCGTTCTGCACGACGAGCACGACGACCTGCATGATGAGGCCGAGCCCGGCGCCGAAGACGAACAGGAATGCGCAGATCAGCCAGATCGGCGTCTCCGCCGAAAGGGTGGTCATGGCGACCATCGCGATTCCGGTGATGATCGTGCCGAGGACCGGATAGATCTTGTACTTCCCGGTCTTCGAGATCGCGAGGCCGGAGAAGATCGAGGTCCCCATGAGGCCGACCATCATCGGGATCATCAGCAGCCCGGAGGCGGCGGCGGAGGTGCCGGACGACATCTGCAGGAACGTCGGGACGAAGCCGATCGCGGCGAACATGCCGATGCCGAGGACGAGGCCGATCGCCGTGGCGTTCACGAAGATCGGGTTGCGGAAGAGGCTGAGCGGGATGATCGGGTCCTGCACCCGGGACTCGGTGATGACGAACGCCGTCGCCGACACCACGAGCCCGGCGCCCCAGGCCCAGGTCGCGAGCGAGTCCCAGCCGAACGCGGCGTCGCCGCCGAAGTCGGTGAAGAAGATGAGGCAGGTCGTGGCGGCCGACAGGAAGAGCACGCCGAGGATGTCGATCGGCTTCTCCGCCTTCTTGCTGGGGAGCTTCAGAGCCACGAGGGCGATGAGGAACGCGGCGATGCCGACCGGGATGTTGATGTAGAACGCCCACTGCCAGGTCATGTGGTCGACGAAGAAACCGCCGAGGAGCGGTCCGGCGACGGCGGAGAGGCCGAACACCGCGCCGAGCGGACCCATGTACTTGCCGCGCTCGTTGGCGGGCACGATGTCGGCGATGATCGCCTGCGACAGGATCATGAGCCCGCCGCCGCCGAGACCCTGGAGGGCACGGAAGACGACGAACATCCAGAAGTCCGTCGCGAACGCGCAGCCCACCGAGGCCAGTGTGAACAGGGCGATGGCGACGAGGAAGAGTGACCGTCGTCCCAGCACGTCGCCGAACTTGCCGTAGATGGGCATGACGATGGTGGTGGCGAGCAGGTAGGCGGTGGTGATCCAGACCTGATGGTCGACGCCGCCGAGCTGGCCGACGATCGTGGGCATCGCCGTCGACACGATGGTCTGGTCGAGGCTCGCGAGCAGCATGCCCGCGATCAGGGCGCTGAAGATGATCCAGATGCGGCGCTTCGTGAGGAGGAAGGGCGCATCCGCGGTGACGGTGGCGGACATCAGTGGGCTTTCTGTGAAGGGGAGTAGAGGTCGCGCGCGAGGCGCAGTCGGCGGGCGATGAGGTCGGCGAACGGCTCGGTGGAGTGGTGGTGCAGCAGCTGCTCCATGCAGAGGCGGACGAGCGCGCCGACGGAGTGGACGAGCACCTCGGCGCGGAGCTCCGCGTCGGTGGCACCGCCGATGCGGCGCGCGACGAGGGCGATGTCGCGCCGCTCGTGCTTCTCCTGCTGCTCGAACGCCGCGCGCAGCAGTCGCGGCTCCTGCTCGATGACGGCGAACAGCTCGGCGGCGTGCTCGATCGGATCGAAGAGGGCGAAGCGCTCGACGGTGAGCTGCACGAAGTCGTCCAGGAGATCGCCGTCGCGCTCGAGGAAGACCGCTTCGAGCTCCTCCTGGCGGGAGTCGATCACGGCGAACCCGAAGACGGCGTTCTCCTTGCTCTCGAAGTAGTTGAAGAACGTGCGCCGGGAGACTCCGGCGTCGGCGCACAGCTCTTCGACCGTGAAGCCGGCGAAGCCCCGCTCGGCCGTCAGGCGGCGTGCGGCCTGGGTGAGTGCCCGCGTGGTCTGCCGCTTGCGTTGCTCCCTCGTGGATTCTGCACTGTTCTCCATAGAGTGCAACTTTGCACTCTGAACCTTGGAGTGCACTGAAAGTCGCCGCCGAGGAAGGCCCGGAGATTCGTTCCGAGAAGTTTGTGACATTCTGTGCTCCCCGACCGTCTTAGTGGTGTCGTGAGAACACGGCCCGCGCGGAAACCGCGTGGACACACGGATGAAGGAGCTCGAGATGGCGAACGTGACTGGGGGCACCCAGCCCAAGGCTCAGGTCGTCCCGGCGTCGCAGGGGGCGGCGGGGAAGACGACGATCGAGGATGCGGTGGTCGCGAAGATCGCCGGCATCGCGGCGCGGGAGGTCGACGGCGTCTACGCGCTCGGCGGTGGCGCCGCGCGCATGATGGGTGCGATCCGCGACGCCCTCAACACGACCGACCTCGCGCAGGGGATCAGCGTCGAGGTCGGCGAGACGCAGGTGGCCGTCGACGTGACGATCGTGGCGGAGTACCCGGTGTCCCTGCAGAAGGTGGCCGACCAGGTGCGGGCCGCGATCCACCGGGCCATGGTGGAGCTGGTGGGCATGGACGTCGCCGAGGTCAACGTGACCGTCAACGACGTGCACATCCCCTCGGAGGACGACGACGAGGCCCCGGAGGCGCGGGTCCAGTGAACGCCTCGGTGATCGGCGGAGCTGCGGCGACGGTGCTCGCGCTGACCTGGATCGTCTGGGGGTTCTGGGCGTTCCTGCTCGTCACCCTCGCGATGCTCGTCGGCGCCGTCGTCGGCCGCATCGTCGACGGTCGCCTGGACGTGCGGGCGCTCGCCGACGTGGTGCGCGGGCGGCGATCGTCCTCATGAGCGTGGCACAGACGGACGGGCCGACGACCGTGGCGGGGGCCACGGTCGTCGAAGCCCGCGCGTTGCACCGGCTCGCTCTGGGGATCGTCCGCGATGCCGCTCGGGTCGGTACCGACGACGTGAGCGTTCAGCTGGCGGACCGTCGCGGCGACCTGCGGGTGTCCGTGGAGGTTCCGGTCGTGCTGAGCCGTCAGGGCACCGATCCCGTGAGTGCACGGGCGGACGCCGTCCGCGACGCCGTCGTACAGGGGATGCGCGACCTGGCAGCGCGTCACGTGGGAGCGGTGGACGTGCGCTTCGCCGGCGTCCGACGCGAGACGGAGAGGAGAGTGGCATGACGACGAACACTGCGACACCCCGGCGGCTCCTCCGCCGAGAGGCGAGGGCGACGCGTCGGGGCCCTGCGATCGCGCTCGCCGTGGTGCTGACCCTGGTCCTCGCCGTGTTGCTGGTCGGGGTGGCGGCGTGGGCCCTCGACGAGGGGTTCCGCACGCAGGCCGCCGCCTGGTTCGCGCCCGTCCCGGCGCTCCTGCAGATGCCGTCGGCCGTGATCGCGGTCGGGGTCGTGCTTCTCCTCCTGGCGTTGCTCCTCTTCGCGCTCGCTGTGCTTCCGGGCCGGCGTGCGCGCCGCACACGTCTCGACACGCGGGCAGCGCTCGTGATCGACGACGGTGTGCTCGCCGACGCCATCGCGGACGCGGTCGCACGCCGGATCGGGGTGCCGCGCGGGCAGGTGGGCGTGACCGTGGCCCGACGCGCGGCGCTGATCCGGGTCACTCCGACGAGTGGGGTGCCGGTGGATGCGGCTGCCGCCGAGGAGGCAGCGGCCCGGGTGCTGGACGAGGTCGGCTTCCGGCTCTCGCCGCGGGTGCAGGTGGGACGGGAAGGAGTGATCGCATGACGTCGGCAGGGACGGCGGCGAACCGCGCGGTCCTCCTCGGGGGAGCGGCAGTGCTTCTGAGCGGGGGCGTCGTCCTCCTCGCCGGGGGGCTGCGGGGCACGGGCATGCTCCCGCCACCCTTCGAGGAGGTGCTCGCGCAGGCGGACGGCCTCGTGGCGTGGTCGGGGGCATGGGGCCTCGACATCCCCGGTGCGGGCTTCGTGCCGCTGTGGGCGATCGTGGGGATCGCCGCTGCGGCACTGCTCGTGGTCCTGCTCGTGGCCTTCCTGTTCACCCGCCGGCCGCGGCGGGAGCGCACCGTCCTCCGCCTCGTCGCCGGAGGAGGAACGACCACCGTCGACCGGAGCGTGGCGGAGGAGCTGCTCGCGGCGCCGCTCGCCGATCGGGCGGACGTGCTCGCGGCCCGGCTGACGAGCCGGAGAGTCGGGCGAGGGATCGCTCTCGGCCTCGTGGTGACCCCGCGCCCCGGTGCGGCTCTGGGCGGGCTGCTCGCGGCCGTCGATGACGTGGTGCAGGAGTGGGACGCCCTCACCGGTACCCGCATGCCGCTCGTCGTGCACGTCGCCGACCGCGGGTGGCGGGAACTCTTCCGGTCGCGGCAGCGGATGCGTCGTTCGCTCGCGACGGGACGGACCGCGGCGCCGGAGGGCCGGAACGCCGCACGGACATCGACCCCGACCGTCGGGGTCGTGTGAGGAAAGGAGACGCCATGAGCGCGGAGAACAAGATCAAGGCCGCAGCCGAGAAGGTGGCGGGCAAGGCCAAGGAGGTCGTCGGCGAGGTCACCGACAACGACAAGCTCGTCGCCGAGGGCAAGGCCGAGCAGGCCAAGGGTGATGTCAGGAACGCGGCCGAGGATGTCAAGGACACGTTCACCAAGTGACGGAGGGGGAGGAGACGTCCGTGCGGGCGTCTCCTCCGCCTGCGCGCATCGGGTCGTCACGATCCGACGCGGCGCGGGCTCCGAACGCCTGGGGAACCGTGAACGAGGGGTGGGGGAATGGCAGCCGACCGCTGGGGTGAGGCGCTGGAGCAGGCTGGGGACCGCATCGTCGCCGGCCGTGCGATGGATGGGGACGTCGCCGCATTCGCGGTGCTCGTGCGCAGGTACACGCCGATGATGAGGGCCTACACGCACAGGATGCTGAACGCATCGGCGGAGGTCGACGACATCGTGCAGGATGCGTTCGTGACCGCGTGGCAGCGGTTCGGTGAGCTGGAGGACCCCGCCAAGGTGAAGAGCTGGCTCATGCGGATCGTGAGTCGCAAGGCGGTGGACCGGCTGCGGCAGACGCGGCCGGCCCTCGACGTGGACGAGATCGACCGGCCCGCGCCGCCGCAGGCGTCGCCCGCCGCGGTCGTCGAAGCGCGAGCGGGTGTCGCGGCCCTCGGTGCCGCTCTGCGCGAGCTCCCCGAGGCCCAGCGCGAGTGCTGGGTGCTGCGGGAGCTGGGCGGCTACAGCTACGACGAGATCGCCGAGGAGCTCGGCATCCCCGTCAGCACGGTGCGCGGACTGCTGTCCCGCGCGCGACGATTCCTGATCACACGGATGGAGGCGTGGCGATGACCGATCACCACGAGGACGACCAGCTGCGCCGCCTCGGTCTCGAGCCCGCCGACCTGGACGGGCACACGATCGAGGATCTCAGCGATTACCTGGACGCTGGACGCACCCCGCGGAACCCCGCGATCGAGGAGTCTCCGGGATGCCAGCTCGCGCTCGACGCCCTGGAGAGGCTGCGCGGCCTCGGCAGCGAGCTGATGGATGACGACGCGGCCTCTGCCGCGCCGGTGGACGAGAGCTGGGTGGACCGGATCCTCAGCGGCATCGCGATGGATGCCCAGGCAGGACGCCGTATCCCGTTCGCCTCCGACGATCCGGCCGTGGAGCTGGCGATCACCGAGGGTGCCGTGCGCGGACTGGTCCGTGCCGCGGAGGAGGCCGTCCCCGGGGTTCTGGTCGGCCGGTGCCGACTGGACGGCGACGTGACCGAGCCCGGAGCGCCGGTGCGGGTGATGATCGACGCGAGCGTGCGCCTCGGCGACCCTCTCCGCAGCGTCGCCGACCGGCTGCGCGCCGAGGTGGATGTCCGGCTGCGTCGTCACACCGAGCTGCAGGTCATGGCGATCGACGTCGCGATCACCGACGTCAGGGAGGGGGCATGATGGCCGACGCCGAGCTGACGAAGGAGGAGCGCGCGGATCTCGCGATCCGGATCGAGACCGCCCTGCGCGCCTGCTCGGGTGTGCGCGGTGTGTACCGCTCCGGATCGCTCGTCTCGAACCTCGTGCGTGCGGGGGCGGCCGCCTGGGGCGTCGAGCGCGGTGCCGACCCGATCGTGTCCGTCACCGCGGCACCGGAGGGCGTGGCGGTCGAGGCCGCGATCGGGGTCGACGGGCGGGTGAGCAGCGTCGCGACGCTGCGGCACGCCCGCGAGACCGTGGATGCCGTGCTGCACGCGGACGGCCTGCGGCGCGACAGGCTCACGCTGACCGTCGCCTATGTGCAGAGCGCCGGGGAGCCGGTGCCGGGGGAGCGCCGCCGCCCGTGACGGCGGCCGGCAGCGCTCCTCACCTCACGCCAGGGCGCGGAGGCCTTCGACGAGCGGTGTCGTCGGGCGGCCGATGAGGCGACGGAGTGTGCCGTCGGTGTCTGCCAGTGCGCCGTCGCGGATACCGGCGTCGAGGGCGACGACGAAGCCGGCGGTGCCCTCATCGAGCCCGGCGGCGCGCAGCGCGGCGAGCTGCTCGTCCGCGGAGAGCGGGAGGAAGGTGACCTCGCGGCCGGTGACCTCGGTCATCGCGGCGGCAAGGTCGGCGTAGGTCCACACGACGTCTCCGCCGAGCTCGTAGACGGCGCCGATGTGTCCATCCTCCGTGGCCACGGCCGCGGCGGCCTCGGCGTAGTCCTTCCGGCTGGCGGAGGCGACGCGGCCGTCTCCGGTGCCGGCGCTGAGGGTGCCGGTCTCGGTGGCGCGGGCGAGGTCGGCGGCGTAGTTCTCGGTGTACCAGTTGTTGCGGAGGATCACCGCGGGGAGGCCTGCGGCCGCGATGAGCTCCTCGGTGGCCTTGTGCTCGGGAGCCAGGACGAGGGTGCTCGTGGTGGCCTTCGGCGCGCTCGTGTAGATGAACTTCGACACGCCGGCGTCCTTCGCGGCGTCGATCACCGCCCGATGCTGCGCGACGCGCTGGCCCACCTCGGAGCCCGAGACGAGCACGACGGTGTCCACGCCGTCGAGCGCCGCGGCGACCGATTCCGGGTCGGTGTAGTCGAGACGGACGACGGGCACGCCGAGGTCGGCACCCTTGGCGAGGTCGCGGGCGCCGGCGCGGATCGCCTGCGGCTCGACACCGCGCTCCAGGAGGGCGGCGACGATGAGGCGGCCGAGGTGACCGGTCGAACCGGTGACGAGGATGGTCATGGGAGTCCTTTCGTAGCTGACTCCCCGGACAACCCCGATAGCCGTCGTGAGCATTCCTTTCAGCAGGTACCCACTTTTCGGTAAGGTACCCACATGACGGTGAGTTTTGCGCAGATCCGCGATTCGCAGCCGGCCCTCTTCGATCAGGGGTGCGGCACGCGCGTCGTCCTGGACCACATCATGAGCAAGTGGGGCGTTCTGGTTCTCTCATGTCTCTCCGACGGCACCCACCGCTGGGGAGAGCTGCGCCGACAGGTGGACGGCATCAGCGAGAAGATGCTCGCCTCCACCCTGCGCGCGCTCACCGACGACGGCCTGGTGCACCGGGAATCGCTGCCGACGGTGCCGCCGCACGTCGAGTACAGCCTCACGCCGCTGGGGCGCGACCTGATGGAGCGGATGCTGCCCCTGATGGAGTGGGTGGCGGCGCACGCCGACGGAATGCTCGCTCGCGACTGACCCACGGAATCCTTCGCATATCCCCACACGACGCGTGGAATCCGTCGCCGAAACAAAAGGATTGACGGGATACCGCGGCCCGCCGTACTGTTCTGAGCATGGCAACGACGCCCATCCACCTTGAACGACCCGACGGCAAGGGCCTGGCTGCAGGCACCCTCGGCCTGTGGGGATCCACCGTCATCGGTCTGGCCTCCACGGCCCCCGTCTACTCGCTCGTCGCGACGCTCGGCTTCGTCGTGCTCGCGGTGGGCGCCCAAGCACCGATCGCCTTCATCATCGCCTTCGTGCCGATGCTGCTGATCGCCTTCGCCTACCGGGAGCTCAACAACGCCGTCCCCGACTGCGGCACCACCTTCACCTGGGGCACCAAGGCCTTCGGCCCCTGGGTGGGATGGATGGGCGGCTGGGGCGTCGCGGTCGCCGGCATGGTCGTGCTCGCGAACCTGGCGCAGATCGCCTCCGTCTACTTCTGGTCGCTGATCGGACAGGACCTCGAGAACAACGACTGGCGGGTCGTCGTCGTGGCCGTGCTCTTCATCGCCGCCATGACCTGGGTGAGCTGGCGCGGCGTGGAGATCGGCGAGCGCATCCAGAACGTCCTCCTCGCGATCCAGTACCTGGCGCTGGCGATCTTCGTCGTCGCCGCCCTCTGGCAGTTCTTCACCGGCGACGCCCCCGACGCCACGCCGTTCGCGTGGGAGTGGCTGAACCCGTTCGGCTTCACCGACTGGTCGGGCTTCACGGAGGCCATCCTCCTGGCGCTCTTCATCTACTGGGGGTGGGACACCTGCCTCGCCCTCAACGAGGAGACCAAGGACCCGAAGCGCATTCCCGGCCGTGCCGCGGTGCTCACCTGCGTGATCCTCCTGGTGACGTACGTCGCCGTGACGATCGCCGCGATGATGTACGCCGGACTCGGCGAGGATGGCACGGGACTCGGCAACGAGGCCAACGCCGACGACTTCTTCCTCGCCATCAAGGACGGCCTGCTCGGCCCGTTCGGGTGGGTGCTCGTGGTCGCGGTCATCATCTCGGCGATCTCGTCCACCCAGACGACGATCCTCCCGACCGCCCGCGGCACGCTCGCGATGGGCGTGTACCGCGCGCTCCCCGCGAAGTTCAAGGACGTGCACCCCGTCTACAAGACGCCGTCGTTCTCGACGATCATCATGGGCGTGGTGGCCTCTCTCTACTACGTGGGCATGACCCTCATCAGCGACAACATCCTCCAGGACTCGATCCTGTCGCTCGGACTCGCGATCGCGTTCTACTACGCGATCACCGGCTTCGCCTGCGTCTGGTACTTCCGCGCCGACCTGCGGCGCTCCGCTCGCGACCTGTTCTTCAAGGGGATCTTCCCGCTGGTCGGCGCCCTGCTGCTCACCGGGGCGTTCGTCCAGTCGGCGATCGACATGTGGGACGTCGACTACGGCTACACCGTGCTCTTCGGCATCGGCGGGACGTTCGTGATCGGCATCGGGTCGCTGGCGATCGGCCTGGTCCTGATGTTCCTCTGGTACCTCTTCCCGCGGTCGAAGCGGTTCTTCCGGGGCGAGAGCCTGAACCGGGAGACCCAGGTGATGGTTCCCGAGGAGCCGGGCGCGCTGATCCGATCGGTCGACGGCGGCATCTGACGCACGGGGTGCGCACGCGGCTGTCCTAGGCTGGCCTCGTGCGCATCCGGCTCGACATCGCCTACGACGGCACCCATTTCCGCGGGTGGGCCACGCAGCCCACGCTCCGCACGGTGCAGGGGACGCTGGAGGCGGCGCTCGCCCGGATCGTCGGCTCCGACGTGCGGTTCGTCGTCGCCGGGCGGACGGACGCCGGCGTGCATGCGAGCGGACAGGTCGCGCACGTGGATCTCGACGAGGCGCAGTGGGCGCGGATCGAGGCGCGCCACGGCCGCGCCGCCGAGGACCCGGCCGGCAGCATCGCGGCGCGGATGCGCGGGGTGCTCGGCGCCTACCCCGACGTGACGGTCACCCGCTCCTCTCTCGCCCCCGAGGGCTTCGACGCGCGATTCTCGGCCGTCTGGCGCCGCTACCGCTACCGGCTCGCCGACGACCTCGCCGGATACGACCCGCTGCGGCGGCTCGACACCACCACCATCCGGGGGCGGCTGGACGCGGAGGCGATGGACGCCGCGGCGCAGACGCTCATCGGCCTCCACGACTTCGCCGCCTACTGCAAACCCCGTGAGGAGGCCACGACCATCCGTACGCTGCTCGATTACCGGTGGCAGCGGGACGCGGACGGGGTGCTCGTCGCGGAGGTCAAGGCCGACGCGTTCTGCCACAGCATGGTGCGGGCCCTCGTCGGCGCCTGTGCGGCTGTGGGGGAGGGGCGCCTGGACGTCGGCGATCTCGTCGTGCTCCGCGATGCGCTCACGCGGACGAGTGAGTTCAAGGTCCTCGCCGCCCGCGGGCTGACCCTCACGGAGGTCGGCTACCCGGCAGAGGAGCTCCTGGCCACCAGAGCCGCCCAGACCAGGGCCCGACGCGACCGCGAGAGCGACTGATCGCCGGGATCGGGAGCCGGGGCACAGATGGGGCGGGTAGCGTGGGGACGATCATGAAGGTCATCTCCTACAACCTGCGCAAGCACCGCGCCGCCGGCGAGCTCGCGGCGCTCGTCGATGAGCATGATCCCGACATCCTCTGCCTCCAGGAGTGCGATGTCCCGGAGCTTCCGGATCGGATCGGCGGTCTCGTGCTGGCGGACGCGACGCAGGGCAACAGGCTCGGCCTTGCCCTCTTCTATCGCGAGAGCACCTATCGTCTGCTCGGCATCCGCACCCTCGGCCTGAAGAAGTCGCTGCATGACCGCATCGCCAAGCCCGCGCATGAGCGCGTCCTCGGCGCCCGCCTGCGCGACATCGACGACGGCGGCGAGTTCATCGTGGAGTCCTTCCATGCCGCGCCCCTGACGGCGTTGAACTCACTGCGCCGGCACCAGATCCGCGCGGCGCTCGCCGAGCTCGCGACGCTCGGCGAGGGGCTGCCGCAGCTCATGGTGGGGGACTACAACTACCCCGTCTTCAAGGAGAACCTCGGTCAGGCGGTGCGCGATCAGGGATACGCGCTGTCCCTCAGCGACGACCACACCTACACGCGGTACCGCGTCTTCCGCGGGCACTACGACTTCGCGACCTCGTCCGGCTTCGAGATCGAGCGCATCACCACGCTGCCGCAGCGCTCCAGCGACCACCGCCCGATCCTCGTGACGGTCCGTCCGAACTGACGCCCGTGCCGGGCGGGTTTGGGGAATGCCGTTCCGGTGGCGTATGCTGACTCTTTGGTGCCCTTCCCTGCCTGCGGGGAAGACGCACATCCGAACGTGAGCCCTCCACTGGCGTGTTCCTCCCCGTAGGGAACGAACCACCCCGGAGTGGGATTCACGAACACCTCCGTTCGACAAGAAAGCAGCACTATCGTGACGCGCACTTACACCCCCAAGGCTGGCGAAGTCCAGCGCGACTGGGTCGTCATCGACGCCACCGACGTCGTTCTCGGCCGCCTGGCCTCGCACGCGGCGACGCTTCTGCGTGGCAAGCACAAGCCGACCTTCGCCAACCACATCGACTCGGGTGACTTCGTCATCATCGTGAACGCCGACAAGGTCGCGCTCACCGGTCAGAAGCTCCAGAAGAAGCTGGCCTACCGCCACTCCGGCTACCCGGGCGGCCTGAAGTCGGTCACCTACGCCGAGCTTCTCGAGAAGAACCCGGTCCGCGCCGTGGAGAAGGCCATCCGTGGCATGCTCCCGAAGAACAGCCTGGGCCGCCAGCAGCTGTCGAAGCTGAAGGTGTACACCGGTGCCGAGCACCCGCACGCCGCGCAGCAGCCCCAGCCGTACACCCTCGACCAGGTCGCCCAGTAAGCGCCGTACAGACTAAGGACATACTCGTGGCTGACATCCAGGACTCCACCGAAAACCTCCAGAACTTCTCGACGTCGACCCCGGAGACCGACGCGGTCGAGGCGGCTCCCCGCCCCGTGCTGAGCGTCCCCGGCGCCGCTGTCGGCCGTCGCAAGCAGGCCATCGCCCGCGTGCGTCTGGTCCCCGGCTCGGGCACCATCACGGTCAACGGCCGTACGCTCGAGGACTACTTCCCGAACAAGCTGCACCAGCAGCTGATCAACGACCCGTTCACCGCGCTGAACCTCGCCGGTGCGTACGACGTGATCGCCCGCATCTCGGGTGGTGGCGACTCCGGCCAGGCCGGCGCTCTGCGTCTCGGCATCGCGCGTGCCCTCAACGGCATCGACGCGGAGAACAACCGTCCGACCCTGAAGAAGGCCGGCTTCCTCTCGCGCGACGCTCGCGTCAAGGAGCGCAAGAAGGCCGGACTCAAGAAGGCCCGTAAGGCGCCTCAGTACTCGAAGCGTTAAGGTCCACTGCTCCGATGCCGATCTTTGGCACGGACGGCGTGCGAGGACTCGCCAATGGCATCCTCACCGCCGACCTGGCGCTCACCCTGGCCCAGGCGACTGCTGTCGTCCTGGGCCAGGGCCGTACGGCGGAGGCTCGCAAAGCCGAAGGCAAGCGACTCACCGCCGTCGTCGCCCGTGACCCCCGGGTCTCCGGGCACTTCCTGACCGCTGCCGTCGCCGCGGGCCTCGCCTCTTCCGGAGTCGACGTCCTCGAGGCCGGGGTCATCCCCACGCCGGCTCTGGCGTTCCTCGTGGCGGATCGCGATGCGGACTTCGGCGTGATGATCTCCGCCTCGCACAATGCGGCGCCCGACAACGGGATCAAGATCTTCGCCCGTGGCGGACGCAAGCTCCCCGACGTCGTCGAGCAGCGCATCGAGGAAGCCATGCATGGCGAGATGCTGCGCCCGACCGGTGCCGGCGTCGGCCGCATCGACCGCTTCTCCGATGCGGAGGACCGCTACGTCGTCCACCTGCTCGGCTCGCTGCCGCACCGCCTCGAGGGCGTCCACGTCGTGCTCGACTGCGCCCATGGCGCCGCTTCCGGGGTGTCTCCCGAGACGTTCCGCGACGCCGGCGCCGAGGTCACCGTGATCGGTGCCGACCCCGACGGCTGGAACATCAACGACGGCGTAGGCTCCACGCACCTCGACAACCTGGCCGAAGCCGTCGTCCGGCTCGGCGCCGACGTGGGCATCGCCCATGACGGCGACGCCGACCGCTGCCTCGCGGTGGATGCGCAGGGCAACGTCGTGGACGGCGATCAGATCATGGCGATCCTGGCGCTGTCGATGAAAGAGCGCGGCCGTCTCACCGACGACACGCTCGTCGCGACGGTCATGAGCAATCTGGGTCTGCACGTCGCGATGCGCGAGCACGGCATCACGGTGCGCCAGACGGCCGTCGGCGACCGCTACGTGCTCGAGGACATGAACGAGGGCGGGTACGCGCTCGGCGGCGAGCAGTCCGGCCACGTCATCATGAGCGAGTACGCGACCACGGGGGACGGCCTGCTCACAGGTCTCCATCTCGTGGCCGAGATGGCGCGGCAGGGCAAGTCCCTCGCAGAGCTCGCATCGGTCATGACGGTCTACCCGCAGCTGCTGATCAACGTCCGCGACGTCGACAAGGATCGCGTCGCCGAGGACGAGGTCGTGCAGCAGGCGGTGCGCGATGTCGAGGCTGAACTCGGCGACACCGGGCGCGTGCTGCTGCGCAAGTCCGGCACCGAGCCGCTCGTGCGGGTCATGGTCGAGGCCGCCGACTCCGAGTCGGCCCGGACCTACGCGGAACGTCTCGCGGCGGTCGTGCAGGAGCGCCTCGCGCTCTAGGACCGCCGTCTCCGAACCGGTCGGTCGCCTCGGCGGCCGGCCGGTTCGTCGTCTCCGGAGGCCGCGTTCAGCGGGCGGCGCAGAGGCGGCTCGTCGTCCCCTCGGCCAGCGTCGCCGTGGCGCAGTCATCGAGGGTGAGTCGTGGTACCTCGGTCATCGACGGCGCATCCTGAAGCCCCAGATGCGCGCCGGTGAGCACCACCAGAGGCACCTCCCACCCCCAGCGCTCCGCCGCGACCCACTCGGCGTCGTTCTCCTCGACCCAGGCCCGCAGCGGCTCGACGTCGGCCCGCTGCTGGGCGAGTGTCAGCCCGGGGGACGTGACGGTGCCTGCGACGTGCAGCACCGCGCCCGCCGCGACGATCATCGCGACCAGGGCCGCCGCGACGGTCCCGCCGAGCCGCCACGCGCGTCGCTCGGGAAGCCGCGGGACCGCCCAGACCGCGACGGCGGCGACGACCGGGAAGAATGCGAGGATCCCCGGCGCGGGATGCCGGACCCACAGCGGCAGACGCGAGGCGGTCGCCCACCAGGTCACGAAGGCGAGGGCGCCGACGACGGCGGCGAGTGCGTAGGCGATGACCACACGTTCCTCTTCCGTCGCGATGCGCCAGCGACGGGCGACGCCGAGCGTCACCAGTGCGAGGGTGAGGACAGCGCCGAGGAGCGCGACGGCGGGCGGCAGCGACCAGGAGTCGGCGAGCGTGCCGAGCTTCTGCAGCACCGTCGTCGCGGCGTCGGCCTGGCCGCCGCTGCGCACGAAGCGGACGAACGCGCGCAGGTGCTCCACGAATCCGGCCGGGCCGAGAGCGAGGAGCGCCCCTAGCTCGAACAGGGCCGTCGGCACCGCCGAGAGGAGGAGCGGCAGCCAGGCGCGGCGCAGGGCGTCGCGGACGCGCGCCCATCCGTGGCCATCGGCGAGGACCCACAGCGCGACTGCGTAGGCAGGGAGGGCGAGCGCGGCGATGAGCTTGGCCTGCACTGCGAGACCGACGAGAAGCCCCGCGAGCCAGGCGCGTCGCGGGAGCACGGCGAGAGCCCAGACGAGGAGCGCCGCCGCAGGGATCTCACCCAGCAGGTCGGCGGGCCCCTGGATGGGGGAGACGCCGGCGCCGGCGGTGAACGCCAGGGGGACCGCGACGGCGAGAAGTGCCGCCCACCGCCCGCCGATACGACGGCCGAGGACCGCGAGTCCAGCGAGGAGCAGCAGCCAGAAGGCGAGCGGCACGAGTCGGGCCGCCAGAACCGGGTCCATGCCGGTCGCCAGGAGCGCCGCGACTGGGAGGAGCACGACGGGCCCGGTGGAGATGCGGGGGTCGAACGGCGTGATCGTCGAGCCGGACAGGGCGCCGTCACTGGCGTATCCGAGCCCGGCGAGGAGGTTGCGGGGCACGGTCAGATTGAACGCCTCGTCCTCCCAGAAACGGGACACCGTGAGGCTGTGCCAGGCGATGGCGACGTGGCCGATCACGAGGGCGGCGGCCGCCACCCAGAAGAGGGCCGTGCGCAGCCGGCTCATCGGCGCACGGGCTCCGGACGACGGACGGCCCGGAGCGGAGCGGACGGACGCAGCGAGAGGAGCCAGGCCTCGCTGAGGGCGGAGCGCACGAAGACGCGCAGGCGCTTCGGTGGCAGGGGGAGCCCGCCGCCACGGCCCCACATGGTGCCGGTGCTGGATGCACCGCGGCGCGGGATGCTGGCGACGCGGACGTAGCGCACGCGGAAACCGCCCCGCGCCTCGGCGAGCGAGAAGTGTACGTGCGGCACCGTCGCGTCCGCGGGCACCGCCTCGACCAGGACTCGCAGAGCCTCGGGACGGTAGGCGCGCAGGGGCGTGTTCACGTCCGGGATGCGGCGACCCGCTGCGATGGCGATGAGGAGGCCGACCGCGCCGGTGAGCGTCTTGCGGTACCAGGGATCGGTGCGTCCGTCTCGCACGCCGTGCACGACGTCGGCCTGCTCGTCGGTGAGCGCACGCAGCAGCCGGGGGAAGTCGGCGCCGTGGAACTGCCCGTCACCGTCGACGTGCACGAGCGCGTCCGGGGCTGCGGCGAGTCCGGCGCGATAGGCCGCGAGGGCGGTCGGACCGTGGCCGCGGTTGGTCGCCTGCACGACGACGGTGGCGTCGGCGACGTCGTCGAACACGGTCGCGGTGGCGTCCGTCGAACGATCGTCGGCGATGTGGAAGGAGACCTCGTCGGCCAGAGGCTCGACCGCCGACCGGATCTCGTCGATGAAGCCCCGGATGCCCTCCACCTCGTTGTAGGCGGGCATGACGATGGCGAGGTGGCGGAGAGTCACGGAGTCCTTGCGGTGGCGGGCTGCAGAGGTGTCAGCCAGTAGCCTAGTTGAGCCATGAATCCTCCCTCCCGACTGCGTCGCCTCGCCGGCGTGGGCAGCCGCTTCCTCGTGGTCGGGGCGCTGAGCACCCTGATCGAGGTCGGCGTCTTCAACCTCCTCGTCTACGCCTGGGGGTGGGACGTCGTCGCAGCGAAGATCGTGGCCTCGCTCGTCGCCCTCATCAACGCGTACATCGGCAACCGCGAATGGACCTTCCGCCACCGCGATCGCCGGGGACGGGCCGCGGAGGTCGCCCTGTTCCTCGCGACCAACGCCGTGTGCACCGCGCTCGGGGCCGCGCTCGTGTGGGTCGGCGTCGAAGCGGTCGGCGGCATCCTCGGCCGCACGCCCGGAGCCGTGGCGGTCAACCTCGTGAACCTCGTCAGCATCGTCATCGTCGTGCTGCTGCGCTTCGTGCTCTACCACTCGATCGTCTTCCGGGTCGCGTCGCCGAAGGCCTGAGCGGCCGACGGGGTCGGCGTCAGGCACGGGCGGTGGTGCGCTTCTTCGGGGCGCTCTTCCTGCCCCACCCGCGTCCGAACTTCGCGGTGACCCTGGTGGAGGGGCTGCCGTCGAGCTCGTGGGTCGAGCCGTAGGTGTACGCCCCGTAGCCGTAGCTGTCCGGTCCCTTCGTCGGCAGCATGGTGACCACGACGCCCAGCATCTGCACGCCGGCGTTCTCGAGAGCGCGGACGGCGCCCGAGAGCTCCTGCTTCTTGGTCTTCCCCGAGGCGGCGGCGAGGATGACACCGCGCGTCTTGGTCCCGAGGACCGCCGCGTCGGTCACCAGGAGCAGCGGCGGGGCGTCGATCAGGACATAGTCGAAGTACTCGCCCAGCGCCTGGAGCACGTCGTCCATCGCCGACGAACCGAGCAGCTCACTGGGGTTCGGCGGAACCTGTCCGCTGGGGAGGACGTAGAGGTCGTTGCGACCCCACTTCTGGAGGGCGTCCGCCACGTCCATCCGGCCGATCAGCACATCGGTGAGACCGGCGCCACCCTCGAGGCCCATGTAGTCGGCGACGCGGGGAAGGCGGAGGTCGCCGTCGAGGAGGGCGACGCGCGCGCCGGTCTCCGCGAGGGCGATCGCCAGGTTCGCGGTCGTAGTCGACTTGCCCTCGCCGGGGCCCGCGCTGGAGACGACGAAGATGCGCGGTCCGCTGTCGAGGTTCAGGAACTGCAGGTTCGTCCGCAGGCTCCGGAAGGACTCCGCGCGGGGGCTTCGCGGATCGGCGTGCACGATCAACGGACGCTTCGGTGCCTCCGGGTCGAAGGCGATGCCGCCGAGTACCGGGCGGTCGGTGAGCGCCTCGATGTCATGCAGGGTGTGGATGCGGTTGTCCAGCACGGTGCGCAGCATGGCGATGCCGACGCCCAGCGCGAGGCCGATGACGCCGCCGAGCAGGATGAGCATGCGCGTGTTCGGGCTCACGGGGGAGGTGGGGACCGCGGCCGGCTCGGTCACCGTGATCTGCACGGGGCTCACCGCGCCCTCGGCGGCCGGCTGCTCCAGCGTGTTCTGCACCGCGTTCTGGAAGCTCGCCGCCACGGCGTCGGCGATCTCCGCCGCTCTGGCCGCGTTCCCGTCGGCGACGCTGACGTCGATGAGGACGGTGTTCAGCGGCGTCGTCGCCGTGACGCGACGGCTCAGGCTCGCTCGACCTCGGTCAGCGCCGGGGTGAGCTGCGCACCCGAGAGCGCGTAGGTCTCCCGCGAACGGCGGTACGGATCGATGACGTCGTCGTCCTCCGGCCGTGCGGGGGTGAGGCCGCGCTGATCCCCGACGGCGCGGAGCACGGCGGCGAACCGGTCGCGCAGCGCTCCGTCCCCCCGGGCGGCGTCCTGGACCTCGTCGGTGCTCAGCGTCGATGCGAGCCGTGCGAACTCGCGCAGCGTGAACGTGCGTCGGAGAGCACCCGGCACCATCTTCACGACGGTGGAGCGGTGCTCGCGCGCCATCGTCAGCACGAGGTCGGCGCCTGTGATGTAGGGCTCGACGAGGTAGCGGGCGCGGTGAGCGGCGGCGATCGCCGGATCGGCCCCGCCGAGCGTCGCGAGTTCGAGGGCTTCCTCCGGCATGCCGTGCCCGTCGAGCGCGTGCGTCCCGGCGCTGTGCACGCGGACGCCCAGCGGCTCGAGCCGCTGTCGGAGCAGCACCTCGGCGAGGGGAGAGCGGCAGATGTTCCCGGTGCACACCGTCAGGATGGTCAGCGTCTCGCTGGCGGGGGCGATCGGACTGACGTCGTTCTCGGGGACGGCGGTGGGCGCGGGCTGGTCCTGCTGCCCGCGCCACTCTCTACGGCTCATGCCGGCCGGCGGGCCGTCGAGGGGAGGGAGGGTCACGAAGCCAGCCTAGGGTCCCTCGGTCCGTCCGGACCGCGTGACAACAGGGCCAGCAGCAGAGTCGCCACGACGGCTCCGAGGAAGGTGCCGGTGGTGTTGGCGATCACGTCGCTGAGCGTGGGGAACCGGGACGGCATCAAGCCCTGCACCGACTCGATCACGACGCTCAGCAGACCACCGGCGAGCGTGACCTGCCAGAGCCGAAGCCGTGGCCAGGCGAAGGGCAGCAACAGCCCGACAGGGACGAAGAGGGCGACGTTGGCCAGGATCTCCAGCACCACGGCGCTCTGCTGGTAGGGCGCGATGCCGGCTTCCGCGACCCAGCGGGCCATCACGCCCACGAGACCTGTGACCTTGGACGACACGGCCGCGGGCAGCCAGACGGTGAAGCCCACGAACAGCAGGTAGCCGACCAGGGCGACGCGGGCTGCCACCCTGCCGCGCGGGGCACGGGTGGCGAGGGTCGGGGTCATGGCGTCATGCTATCCGCGCCGCCGGAGCAGCCCTCTCAGGATCGCGACCCGAGCTGCTCGATGTACCGCAGCAGCACTCCTTCGCGCAGCGCCCACGGCGACACCTCCAGCTCCTCCACCCCCAGTGCGCTCATCGCAGCATGCAGCGACACCGCGGCCGCCACGATCTGGAACGTCCGGTCGGGCGTGATCCCCGGGAGCTCCTGGCGCGCCGAGGCGGGAAGGCGCGCGAGCCGCGGGATCCACGACCCGAGCGCCTCGCGGGGGAGCAGCATCCGCTCGATACCCGACCAGCCGGGGACGGGATAGCCGACCAACCGTGCGAGCGAACGGATCGCCTTGGAGGACCCCACGACGTGGTCCGGACGGGGGAGGGCATGGAACCGGGGGACGACCACGTCGAGAGTCGCTGCGGCGTATGCCCGCAGCCGCTCCACATCGTCCTCACCCGGCGGATCCTGCGGGAGGAACTGCACCGTCATGCGCCCGGCTCCGAGCGGCACGGAGGCGGCGACGTCCGGCGCCTCCTCGGCGCCCGCGGCGATCTCCAGGGAGCCGCCGCCGATGTCGAGGAGCAGCAGCTGGCCGGCGGACCACCCGAACCAGCGCCGCACCGCGAGGAAGGTGAGCGCGGCCTCGGTCTCCCCGTCGAGCACCTGGAGCGGCTGACCCAGGACGGCCTCGATGCGCGCGATCACCTCGGCTCCGTTGCGGGCATCGCGCACGGCGCTCGTGGCCGTGGCGAGGAGCGCGTCCACGCGTTCCGCCTCCGCCACCCGGCGCGCCTGCGCGACAGCGGTCTCCAGGGCCTGCACGCCGTCCTCCGCGATCGCCCCGTCCGGTGTGAGGTACCGCATGAGGCGCAGCACGGTCCGGTCGCTCGTGGTCGCGAGCGGTCGTCCGCCCGGGCGTACGTCGGCGGCGAGCATGTGGACGGTGTTGGATCCGATGTCGAGGACTCCCAGGCGCACGGGATGAGGATACTCGCGCGCGGTTACGATGGACGACGTGACCACCGCCGACCCCACGCTGCCGCTGTCGCCGTACCGGGAGATCGGGCGCGCGGAGTGGGCGCGTCTCGCCGCCGGACTCGACCAGCCTCTCACCGAGACCGAGGTCGTGGAGCTGCGGGGGATCGGCGATCGTCTCGACCTCACCGAGGTCCGTGAGGTCTACCTCCCGTTGAGCCGGCTGCTGAGCCTGTACGCGGGCGCGACGAAGCAGCTCGGTGCGGCCACCTCGTCGTTCCTCCAGGAGGACGACACGACCACGCCCTTCGTCGTCGGTGTCGCCGGCTCCGTGGCCGTGGGCAAGTCGACCATCGCCCGGCTCCTCCGCGAGCTGATGAGCCGGTGGCCGGGGACGCCGCGCGTGGAGCTGGTGACGACGGACGGCTTCCTCTACCCGAACGCCGAGCTGGAGCGCCGGGGCCTCATGGACCGCAAGGGCTTCCCGGAGTCGTACGACCGCCGGGCGCTGATCGAGTTCCTCACGGAGGTCAAGAGCGGAGCGCCCGAGGTGCGGGCGCCGTTCTACTCCCACATGCGCTACGACATCGTGCCGGACGCGCACGTCGTGGTGCGCCGCCCCGACGTCGTGATCGTCGAGGGGCTCAACGTCCTGCAGCCTCCGCCCGCGCCGAACGACGTCGCCGTCAGCGACCTCTTCGACTTCTCGATCTTCGTGGACGCCGACACCGCGCACATCGAGAAGTGGTACGTCGACCGGTTCCTCGCGCTGCGGCAGGGGGCCTTCAGCAACCCGTCGTCCTACTTCAACGTGTTCGCGCACCTCACCGACGAGGAGGCGATCACCACCGCACTGGGATATTGGAACGAGATCAACATGCCGAACCTCGTCGAGAACGTCATGCCCACGCGGCACCGCGCGCGGCTGGTTCTGCGCAAGGGCGCGGATCACGACGTGGAGAGCGTGCTGCTGCGCAAGCTCTGAGCCGCCCTGGCGGGCGTCCTATTGTTCGGACGACTCGCAAAAATTCCCGCTTACCCTTATCCCCATGTGTGGAATCGTCGGATACGTGGGCCCGCGGCCCAGCCAGGACATCCTTCTCGCCGGCCTCGCCCGGCTCGAGTACCGCGGCTATGACTCCGCGGGCATCGCCGTGATCGACGGCGAGGGAACGCTGGGCATGCGCAAGAAGGCGGGCAAGCTCGCCATGCTGCGCGACTCGCTCGGCGATGCACCCCTCGCCGACGGCACGACCGGCATCGGTCACACCCGGTGGGCCACGCACGGCGGCCCGACCGACGTCAACGCGCACCCGCACCTCGCCGACGACGACAAGCTCGCGGTGATCCACAACGGCATCATCGAGAACTTCGCCGCGCTGCGCGACGAACTCCTCGCCGACGGCGTCGCCTTCCGCAGCGAGACCGACACCGAGGTGGCCGCAGCTCTGCTCGGCCGCGAGTATGCCGGCAACGGGGGCGACCTGGCGCTCGCGTTCCGCGCCGTCGTCAACCGCCTCGAGGGCGCCTTCACGCTCCTCGCGATGCACCAGGACCACCCGGGTCTCGTCGTCGGCGCTCGCCGCAACTCGCCGCTCGTGATCGGCCTGGGCGAGGGGGAGAACTTCCTCGGCTCCGACGTCGCCGCCTTCGTGGAGCACACCCGCAAGGCCCTCGCGATCGGTCAGGACCAGATCGTCTCGATCACCCCCGACGCGGTGACCGTGACCGACTTCGCCGGCACGCCCGTCGCCGCCGAGCCGTTCGACGTCTCGTGGGACGCCGCCGCCGCCGAGAAGGGCGGATGGTCGAGCTTCATGGCCAAGGAGGTCGCGGAGCAGCCGGAAGCCGTCGCGAACACGATCCGCGGCCGCATCCGCGACGGTCAGGTCGTCATCCCGGAGCTGGACGGTCTCGACGACCTGTTCGTCGGCATCAACCGCGTCATCATCACCGCGTGCGGCACCGCGTCCTACGCGGCCCTCGTCGGCAAGTACGCGATCGAGCAGTGGGCGCGCGTGGCGGTCGACGTCGAGCTCGCCCACGAGTTCCGGTACCGCGACCCCGTCATCGGCGCGGACACCCTCGTCGTCTCGATCAGCCAGTCCGGCGAGACCATGGACACCCTGATGGCCGTGAAGTACGCCCGGGAGCGCGGTGCCCGCACGCTGTCCGTCTGCAACACGCAGGGGGCGACGATCCCGCGCGAGTCCGACGCCGTCGTCTACACGCACGCCGGCCCGGAGGTCGCCGTCGCCTCGACCAAGGCGTTCTCCGCCCAGATCACGGCCCTGCTCCTGCTCGGCCTGCACATGGGACGCGTCCGCGGCGTCGTGGCCGACGCCTCGACCGATGTCGAGGAGCTCGCCGCGCTGCCGGAGAAGGTCGCGAAGGTGCTGGAGAGCGAGCACGAGCACGTGACCCAGCTCGCGGGCTGGATGGCCGACACCCGTTCGGTGCTCTTCCTCGGTCGCCACGTGGGCTACCCGATCGCGCTCGAGGGCGCGCTCAAGCTCAAGGAGATCTCCTACATCCATGCGGAGGGCTTCGCCGCCGGCGAGCTCAAGCACGGTCCGATCGCGCTGATCGAGCCGGGCCAGCCCGTGTTCGTGCTCGTGCCGTCGCCGCGGCACTCGGCACTCGTGCACTCTAAGGTCGTCTCCAACATCCAGGAGATCCGCGCCCGCGGTGCCCGCGTGATCGTGGTGGCGGAGGAGGGCGACGCCGCCGTGCTGCCCTTCGCCGACGAGGTCATCCACATCCCGCTCGCCGGCCCCATGTTCGAGCCGCTGCTGGCCGTCGTCCCGCTGCAGATCTTCGCGATGGCGCTGGCGACCGCGAAGGGCCTCGACGTGGACCAGCCGCGCAACCTCGCGAAGTCCGTCACGGTGGAGTGACCGCCGACCCACCCTGTTCTGTTCGCCCCACCCCTCTGCGTGCGCACGCAGAGGGGTGGGGCGTTCGTAACGGGGTGGGTGGGGAAGCCCGAGTAGGCTGAACGCGTGATCATCGGCACCGGCATCGACCTCGTGGACATCCCGCGGTTCGAGCGCACGATGACCAGGACCCCGCGGCTGCGGGAGCGGCTGTTCGCCCCGTCCGAACGGGAGCTCCGCCTGCCGTCCCTGGCCGCGCGGTACGCCGCGAAGGAAGCGCTGATCAAGGCCCTCGGCGGCTCCGACGGCGTGCACTGGACCGAGATCGAGATCGCCTCCGAGCCCTCAGGACGACCGCACTTCGTCCTGTCCGGATCCACCGCCGCGGTGGTCGAGGAGCGCGGCATCCTCACGCTGCACCTCACCCTCACCCACGACGCCGGTCTGGCTGCCGCGTTCGTCGTCGCCGAAGGAGCCCCGCTGTGACCGTCCCGTTCCGCGAGGCGACGATCGACCTGGATGCGATCGCCGACAACGTGCGGCACTTCCGTCGCCTGACCGGCGTGGAGGTGCTCGTCGTCGTGAAGGCGAACGCGTACGGCCACGGTGCCGCCGCGGCCGCCGTGGCGGCTCTCTCCGCCGGCGCCACCCGCCTCGGCGTGGCCGAGATCCCGGAGGCACTGGAGCTGCGGCGTCAGGGCGTGCACGCCCCGATCGTGGCCTGGCTGCACGCTCCGGGGGAGCGCTTCGTCCAGGCGGCCGCCGAGGGGATCGAGCTCGGCATCTCGTCATACGACCAGCTGCAGGCGGCGGCCGCCGCCGCATCCGGAGACCGCCCGGTCGCCGTGCACCTGAAGCTCGAGACCGGGTTGTCGCGCAACGGCATCGCCCCCGACGACTGGGGGACGGTGCTCGCGGAGGCCGCTCGCCTGGAGCGCATCGGACGGGTCAGGGTCGTGGGACTCTTCAGCCACCTCTCCAACGCCTCGCCCGCCGACGACCGTGCCGCGCTCGCCCGATTCGAGGAAGGGGTGGCGCAGGCCGCCGCTCTCGGCGTGCGACCCGAGATCCGCCACATCGCCGCCACGGCCGCCGCCATCGACCTTCCCGAGACGCGACTGGACGCCGTCCGCATCGGCATCGGCACCTACGGCCTCTCGCCCTTCGACGACCGCTCCTCGGCGGAACTGGGCCTGCGTCCGGCCATGACCCTTCGTGGGGCGGTCGCCGCCGTGCGGCGCGTTCCCGCCGGCACCGGGGTCTCCTACGACTACGCGCACCGCACGGACCGGGAGACCACCCTGGCGCTCGTGCCGCTGGGGTATGCCGACGGCGTCCCCCGCAGCGCCTCGGGGCGACTGCCCGTGTCCATCGGAGGGCGGCGCTACACGAACGTGGGACGGATCGCGATGGATCAGTTCGTCGTGGACGTCGGCGACGCCCCGGTCGCGGTCGGCGACGAGGTCACTCTCTTCGGGGACCCGACCCTCGGCGTGCCCTCGGCCGCGGACTGGGCGGAGGCCGCCGGCACCATCGGCTACGAGATCGTCACCCGCATCGGTCACCGGGTGCCGCGGAGGACGACGTGAGCCTGGACCCGGCGTTCCTCGGACGCCGGCAGATCGCCACCTCCGAGGAGATGGAGCAGCTCGGGTTGCGCATCGGCGAGCAGCTCGAACCGGGCGACCTGCTCATCCTCACCGGACCCCTGGGGGCGGGTAAGACCACGTTCACCCGGGGTCTGGCCGAAGGGCTCGGCGTGCGGGGGCCCGTGCAGAGCCCGACCTTCGTGATCGCCCGCACCCACCCGTCCCTGGTCGGCCGAGCGCCGCTCGTGCACGTGGACGCGTACCGCCTCGGCTCCGCCGCCGAACTCGACGACCTCGACCTCGATCTGGAGCGGTCGGTCGTGGTCGTGGAGTGGGGCCGCGGCATGGCGGAGGACCTCGCCGACGCCTGGTGGGACGTCGAGATCGAACGCCCCGTCGGAGGCGGCGACGACGAGGACGACCTCGACCCCTCGGAGCTGGACGCCGACGCGCCGCGCTTCGTCACGATCGCCCGCGAGGAGCGCGCGTGACGGGGGAGACGCCGCTGGTCGCGGTCATCATCGAAGACGACCCCGGTGTGCGGTCGCTCCTGGACGAGGTGTTCCTCGCCGCGGGCTTCCGCACCGTGCTGGCGGGTTCCGGTCCGGACGGTCTCGCGGCAGTGGCGGCGCACCACCCGATCATCACCACCCTCGACATCAACCTCCCCGGCATCGACGGGTTCGAGGTCGCGCGACGCATCCGACGGGTCAGCGACACCTTCATCATCATGCTGTCCGCCCTCGCCGAGGAGTCGGACGTGGTGCTGGGCCTCACCTCCGGTGCCGACGAGTACCTGGTCAAGCCCTTCCGGCCGCGCGAGCTGCGGGCGCGGATCGAGGCGCTCCTCCGCCGTACCCGCCTGTCCGCGGCGGACAAGGGGACGCCCGCGGCCGCGAGCGCACCGCCGCCCCGGGTCACCGTCTCGACGGCCTCCGCGGCGTCGAGCGCGTCCCTGCCGGTCATCGCCGCCGCCGACGCCACCGTCGCCACCTGGCGAGGGCTCGTGCACCGCGACCTCAGCCTCGACCTCGACACGCGTCTCGTGCTCGTCTCCCAGCGCCCCGTCGAACTCACCCCCACCGAGTTCGACCTGCTCGCCGCGCTCCTCGAGGCCGGCCGCAGAGTCTGCAGCAAAGCCGACCTCGCACGAGGGCTGCGCGGGCTCTCCGGAGATGCGTTCGACCGGGTGAGCGAGCCGGACAAACGGGCCATCGAGACGCATATGGCCAATCTGCGCCGGAAGCTCGGTGACAACCCGAACGCCCCGCGCTACATCGAGACGGTGCGCGGCGTCGGCTACCGTCTGACCTCCGACGACCGGCCCGTCTGAGGAGAGGGGTCGAGGCCGCGGCTCCCCCACCGCGGCCCCGGATGCCTGCGAATCCCCACTCGCGCGGCCCCAGCTTCTGCGAAATCCCCAGTCGCAGCGTCGGCTCCCACTCAGAATCGTAGGACGGGAAGGCCACCTGAAGAGCGCGAAGTGACGATCTTTGAGTAATCTTGCGTGAATGCTGAGGATCGACCGGGAGGCGGGCCTTGATGATCCGCACGGTCTCGATCTGGCGGTGGCAGCTGGTGTTCACCGCGAGCATCGTCGCCATCGTGGTGATGGTCGCGGGCTTCAAGCCGCAGACCCTCGCGATCCCGCTGTTCATCGGGGGGATCGGCCTCATCGTGGTCACCACCCTGGTGGCGCTCATGGTGCCCTGGCGGCGCCTGCCGCGCACGGCGGTGACCGTCCTCCCGCTGCTGGACGTGCTCGGGGTGGGACTGACGACGAACGTGCCGGATCTCCGGCTCGGCTTCCTCTGGGTGTTCCCGGTGGTCTGGTTGGCGACCTACTTCTCGATGCCCTGGGTGTTCGTCGGCATCGTCCTCAGCGGCGGCTGCCTCGTGTTCTTCGCGGACCGCTCCGGGCCGCCGGAGGACGTGCTGCTCCGGGTGCTCACCGTCGTCATCACCCTGAGCTTCCTCGGCGTGACCGTCCGTATCGGCGCCCAGCGCTCCGGTGCGGCGCGGCGGCTCCTGCAGCGCCGTTCCGAACAGGTGAACAGGGCGGCGGAGCGGGCCGAGACGAACCAGGAGCGCGTCACGCAGGTCATCGACGCGCTGGGCATCGCGCTGGTGGTGGTCACCTCCGCGGGCCGCGTCCTGCAGATGAACGACGCCTACCGCGCCCTGTACGGCCGCGACCGCTTCGGCACAGCGCTCCCGTCGGCCTCCGTCGAGTACGACGCGCGGCGCGGAACGGCTCTGACGCCGGAGCGCACCACGCTGGCACGAGCCGCCGCGGGGGAGCAGATGCGGGAGGAGCGGGTGTGGCTGTACGACGGTGCAGGGCAGTGGCATGCCCTGGCCGTGACCACCCAGCCCATCGCAAGTGCCCGGGAGGGGGAGAGCATCACCCTCGTCGTCATCGATGACGTCACCGCCCTCCTCGAGGCCGCCGAGGAGCGTCGGGCGCTGACCGCCGTGATCTCCCACGAGCTGCGCAACCCGCTCACGGCGATCATCGGCCATGTCGAGCTCCTACGGGAGCGCGACGACCTCCCCGGCCGGGTGCCGGCGCAGATCGAGGTCATCGCGGACGCCGGGGAGCGGCTGCAGGATCTCGTCACGAGCATGCAGGCTCAGACGGGGCGGATCTCGCACGACCCCTTCGAGCCGGTGGACCTGCGCGTGGTCGTGGAGGAGTCCGCCGCATCGTTCGCGCCCCTGATGGGCGCCGCGCGCCAGGAACTCGTGCTCGATGGGGCGGAGCGGGTGGTGATCACGGGAGACGCGTTCCGGTTGCGTCAGGTGGTGGACAACCTCCTGGGCAACGCCGCCAAGTACACGGAGGGAGGCGGCCGCATCACGGTACGGCTGGTGGAGTCCGACGGCCATGCGGAGGTCACGGTGGCGGACACGGGGATCGGCATCTCCGAGGACGAGCTGCCGCGGCTGTTCGAGCCGTACTTCCGCGCCGACAGTGCCGTGCGCGGCGGCATCCCCGGTACCGGGCTCGGCATGGGCATCGCGCGGGACATCGTGGTCGCGCACGGCGGCGTCATCCTCGTGTCGAGCGAGGTGGACGTCGGCACCACCGTCACCGTCCGTTTCCCCCGACGAACGAAAGAGGACCCCGTATGACACCGCTCGTGCCCGTGAGCGTCGATGTCACCACGAGCATGGTGGCGGTGGTGACCGTGCTCACCGCGGTCGTCGTCGGTCTCGCGACTCTCGCCCGACCGAGCAGGGCGACCATCGTCTGGGGGGTCGCCTTCGGTATCGGGATGCTCGGCGCCTACCTGTGGCTGGCCGGGCACCACACCGGCAGCCCCGTGCTGCGGGCGGCCGCGTCCGCCATCGTCGTCTGCTTCGTGCCACTGGTGTGGATCGGCGTGCGGATGCATTTCGAGCGCACGGCACCTTGGCTTCCGGTCATCGTCGCGCTCGTCGGGGTGCCCGCAGCCCTGATCCTGACGGCGGGCACGCGCTGGTATCTGCCGGTGTTCCACGTCGTCTTCCTGGCGATGGCGGTCTTCGCCGGGCTGCTCGCCTGGGAGCTGACGCGTGGGCAGGCGGCGACGCGGGACATCGTCCTGCCGCTTGCGCTCGCCGCGTGCGGCTTCGTGGTGGTCGCCGTCGTCAGCGCGGGGTCCGCCCTCGTCTCCGGGGGCGTGAGCACCGAGGAGCAGCTCAGCGCGCTCCGCGGAGTGAACGCCCTGGGGACGATCGTCATGAGCACCTGCGCGGCGTTCACGCTCGTGCTCCTCGTGCGGGTGGAGAGCGCGCCGCCGGGGACCGACGGCGCCGCGAACCGTGCCAGGGATCGTCTGCGCAAGGCGGCAGCGCAGAAGGACCCCGCGTGGTCGGTCCTCGACGTCCGCCTGGACGATCCCGCCGACCTCCGCGAGGCGTCGAGCAGCGCCGGGTTCCGACGCATCGCGGACCGGTTCCACGCGGACATCTGCGACGCGCTCCCGGCGACCGCCGATGCGGAACGGGTCGCCGACGACCGCGCGATCGTCCTCATCCACGGCAGCGACGAGGCGGTGCGCTTCCATCTGCGGGCGATCCTGGGATCCGTGTCGATCATCGACCTGGACGCGCCGGCGACCGGCATCCGTTCCTCCGCGAGCATCGGCTGGGCGACGGCATCCGTCGCCGGGTACGACTACGACGCTCTCGTCGCGGCGGCGGCATCGGCGGCGTGCCGGGCGCGCGATGCCGGTGGGGATCAGTGGAAGCGGGCGCAGGAGACAGACCTGGCCGCCGTGTGACCAGGCCCTCCGGCGTCAGCCGAACAGCCTCTTCGTCGTGTCGAGGTGCTCGCGCGTCAGGGCGGCGGCTGCTCTCGGGTCGCGCGCGACGATAGCGTCGCCGATTCGCGCGTGCGCCTCCTGGTCGGCATCGTCGCCGTGATGGCCGCGGATGCGCAGCATGTCGATCATCGCCTGCAGCGAGCGGGGGGCGAAGCCGTCGAACAGCTCCCGCAGCACGGGATTGCCGGACGCGACGACGACGGCGCGGTGGAAGGCCATGTCCGCCTCGACGTGCGCGCGGACGTCCGTGCGACGACGGTCACGTTCCGCGAGCGTGCGCGTCAGCTCGTCCAGGTCTGCGGAGGTCCGGCGCTCGGCGGCGAGAGCCGCGGCTTCGACCTCGATCGCGGTGCGGGCCTCGAGGACGGCGATGATGTCGGCGCGATCGAGGACGGCATCCCAACTCGCGGCGGGTTCCGTGGCCGTGACGAAGACCCCGGCGCCCTGGCGTGTGGCGAGCACGCCTCGCCCCGCGAGGATCCGGATCGCCTCCCTGGCCGTCGACCTTCCGACCCCGAGCTGCGGAGCGAGCGTCGTCTCGCCCGGCAGCTTGCCGCCGACCTGCCACTCGCCGGCTCCGATGCGTGCGAGAAGGAGCTCGGCGGCCTGTTCGGCGAGGGATTCGCGGCGCACGGTCGTCATGGGCCCATTCTCGCATCCGACGTACTTCTCTGCTTGTCTGAGGAGTTGTGGTAGAGTGCCCGTATGCGCACGCTCCGGTTCCTCCTCCTTCGCCGCCACGGCGGGGCCTGATCAGACCGGCTCCTCGTCGTGGAGCCGCAGCACGCGTCGGTCGCCCTCCCCGCGATCCGAACAGGAACCAGACCATGACCCCGTCCCGCGCTTTCCCGACCTTCTCGACTCCCTCCGGTGTCCTGCCCGACGACGCTCCGCACTGGAATCGGCAGCGGCCCTCGCAGATGCCCTCGAACCGCTATCGAGACGTGTACTCCCGCGTCGCCGTTCCGCTGGAGACCCCGACCTGGCCGAGCGCGCGACTGACGCAGGCACCGCTCTGGGTCCCGGTGGATCTCCGCGACGGGAACCAGGCGCTGGCCGAGCCGATGGACCCGTCCCGCAAGCGACGGTTCTTCGAGCTCATGGTCGCCATGGGCTACAAGGAGATCGAAGTCGGCTACCCCTCGGCCTCCCGGACGGACTACGACTTCGTGCGGCTCCTCGCCGAGACCGACCTCGCTCCCGCCGACGTGACGATCGTGGTGTTCACGCCGGCGCGACGCGAACTCATCGAACGGACCGTGGAGTCCGTGCGCGGCATCCGCAATCCCGTCGTCATCCACATGTACACCGCTACCGCGCCCACGTGGCGGGACGTCGTCCTCGGACAGGACCGTGAGGGGCTCATCGCGCTGATCCTCGCCGGAGGGGAGGACGTGCTGCGGTTCGCGGGAGACCTCGACAACGTCCGCTTCGAGTTCTCTCCCGAGGTGTTCACCCTCACCGAGCCGGACTTCGTCCTCGACGTGTGCGGGGCGATGACGACCCTGTGGGACGCGACCCCGGAGCGTCCCGTGATCCTGAACCTGCCCGCGACCGTGGAAGTCGCGACCCCGAACGTCTACGCGGACCAGATCGAGTACATGCACCGCAACCTCGGGCGTCGCGACGGGGTCATCCTCTCCGTGCATCCGCACAACGACCGCGGTACCGGCGTCGCCTGCGCGGAACTCGCCGTCCTCGCCGGCGCGCAGCGGGTCGAGGGGTGCCTCTTCGGCAACGGGGAGCGCACCGGCAACGTCGACCTCGTGACCCTCGCCCTCAACCTCCACGCGCAGGGCGTCGATCCGATGATCGACTTCTCCGACATCGACGAGATCCGCCGGACCGTCGCGCACTGCAACGGCATCGACATCCATGTGCGGCACCCGTATGCCGGCGACCTCGTGCACACCGCCTTCTCGGGCACCCATCAGGACGCCATCCGGAAGGGGTTCGCGGAACATCGCGCCCGTGCTGCGAGGGAAGGCCGCGCGGAACGGGACATCGAATGGCGCGTGCCGTATCTTCCCATCGACCCGGCGGACATCGGCCGCAGCTACGACGCCGTGATCCGCGTCAACTCGCAGTCCGGGAAGGGCGGCATCGCCTACCTGCTGGAGGACGCCTACGGGATCGAGCTGCCGCGGCGCCTGCAGATCGACCTCGCTCGTCACGTCCAGCAGCGCACCGAGCAGACGGGACGCGAGGTCTCGGCCGCGGAGGTATGGGCCATCTTCGATGCCGCCTACCTCGCGAGCACGAGCCCGACGACGCTGCGAGCGGAGGCCGAGGTCGCGGGAGGGTGCACGACGATCACGCTCCACGCCGACGGCGTCGAGACACGGACCCGCCATGACGGCGTCGGTCCGGTGGAGGCGCTGGGCACGGCGCTCGCAGGGATCGGCCTGCCCGTCGAAGTCCTGAGTCTGCACCAGACGAGCATCGGATCGGGGGCTGGGAGCGAAGCGCTCACCCTGATCGAGTATCGCGACGGCGTGCGCTCGGGCTGGGCGGCCGGGCGCGACCGCTCCGTGCTGACCGCGACCCTGCACGCCGTGCGGAACGCGGCGGAGCGCTCCGCCACCGCCCCGCGGGGCGAGCGGGCCTAGGGGGTCTGCTTCTCGCGCCCGCGCGCGAGTGCCGCGGTGATGGCGTCCGCGGCGCTCGCGTCGGTGTCGGCGGCGGCGGAGACGTTCTCGGCGACGACGGCCTCGATGATCTCGGTGCGCTGGATGCGGGTCTCCCGCGGGGCCTTGACGCCGATGCGCACGCTGTCGCCCTTGATGTCGAGCAGCGTGACCTCGATCTCGCCGTCGATGCGTACGCTCTCACCGATCCGCCTCGTCAACACCAGCATTCGTTCAGCCTACTGGTGCGGCGGGGGCGGCCCCGAGCGACGCGGTGGACGAGTCCCGGACCACCCCGATCGTCTCGATCGTGAGGGCGGCCGCGGTCGCCTCGCTGTAGGAGAGCACGGGGAGGCCGTCGGTCTGCGCCGACACCAGCCGCCGCACGGCGGGGCGCAGCGATGGTGCGCACACGAGCACCGGCTCTCCGCCGTCCGTCTGCGCGGCCACGGCCTGCTTCACCGACGCGATCACCGCTTCCATCCGCGGTGGATCGAAGACGATCTGAGAGCCCTCGTCGCCGGGGCGGAGGCTCTCCAGCATCGCCTGCTCCAGCAGCGGGGCGATCATCACGACCCGGAGCGTGCCGTCCTCGGCGAAGCGGGAGGCGATGGCAGGGCCCAGCGCGGCACGGGCCGCCTCGATCAGTCCTTCCGGATCGGTGGAGACCTTGGCACGGAGCGCGAGCGCCTCGTAGATGCGGCTGAGGTCGTTGATGGGCACGCGCTCGGCGAGCAGGCCCTGCAGCACCCGCTGCACCTCCGCGAGCGAGAGCAGGGCGGGCGTGAGCTCCTCGACCGCCGACGGGGAGACCTGCTTCAGGGCGTCGGTGAGCTGGCGGACGTCCTCCCGGGTGAGCAGCCGGGCGGCGTGCGTCTGGATCACGCTCGACAGATGGGTGATGATGACACTCGCCCTGTCGATCACCGTCGCCCCGGCGAACTCCGCGCTGTGACGCATCTCCATCGGGATCCACTTGCCCTCGAGACCGAACACCGGGTCCAGAGCGGCGGTCCCCGGCAGGCTGTCCAGCCCCTGCCCGAGGGCCAGGACCGACCCGGTGGGCGCGGTGCCGCGTCCGGTCTCGACACCGGCGATGCGGATGACGTACGTCGCCTGGGGGAGTTCGATGCTGTCCCTCGTGCGCACGGGCGGGGTGACCAGACCGAGGTCGAGTGCGATGCGGCGCCGCAGCGCCTTCACCCGGGCGAGGAGGTCGTCGGGTCCGCCGGTGACCAGGTCGACGATGTCGGGGGCGAGCAGGATCTCTAGAGGATGCACCCGCATGCGCTCGATGAGCTCCTCGGGCTGGTCCACCGGCGCGGGAGCCGGGGCCTGTGCGGCCTCCGCCTCCTCGCGCTTGCGGGTCGCGGTGATGCGCTGCGCGATGAGGAGCAGCAGGGCGCCGATCACCAGGAAGGGGAGCATCGGCATGTGCGGGATGAGCGACATGACGATGGCCGCGCATCCCGCGATGATGAGGGCGTTGCGCGACTGGCCGAGCTGCGTGGACGCGGCCGATCCCATCTCGGCCTCGGCGGTCGAGCGGGTGACGATCATGCCGGTCGAGACCGCCATGAGCAGGGCGGGGATCTGCGTGACGAGGCCGTCGCCGATCGTGAGCAGGCTGTAGGTGCTCACCGCCTGGTCGATCGACATGCCGTGCTGCACGAGGCCGATCGCGATGCCGCCGACGAGGTTGATGATGATGATGACGAGTCCGGCGATCGCGTCGCCCTTGACGAACTTCGAGGCGCCGTCCATCGCCCCGTAGAAGTCGGACTCGGCCGCCACCTCCGCCCGGCGTTCGCGGGCCTCGGTGTCGCTGATGAGGCCGGCGTTGAGATCGGCGTCGATGGCCATCTGCTTGCCCGGCATCGCGTCGAGCGTGAACCGGGCGCCCACCTCGGCCACGCGCTCTGCACCCTTGGTCACCACGACGAACTGGATGACGACGAGGATGAGGAAGACCACGGCGCCGATGATGAGCGAGCCGCCCACCGCGATCGCCCCGAACGCCTCGATCACCTGTCCCGCATATGCCTCGCCGAGGACGAGGCGGGTGGAGGCGACGTTCAGCCCCAGCCGGAACAGCGTCGCCACGAGCAGCAGCGAGGGGAACACCGAGAAGTCGAGCGGCTTCTTCACGAACATCGAGGTCAGCAGGATGACCAGCGCGAACATGATGTTGAGGATGATCAGCACGTCGAGCAGGAACGGCGGCACCGGAACGACGAGCAGCATGATGATGCCGACGACGCCGATCGGCACCCCGAGCGTGATGAGCAGCTTCTTCATACGGTCCTCCGATACGGGAGAGAGTGGATGCCGCGGGCGGCGCCTCGGCGCCGGAGCGCGTCGACGAACACGAGCACGCGTGCCACGGCGTTGTAGAGGTCTTCGGGGATCTCCTGACCCAGCTCGCACGCGGCGTGCAGGGCTCGGGCGAGGGTGACGTCACGGACGAGGGGGACGCCGGACTCGAGCGCCTTCTCGCGGATGCGCTCGGCGATGACCCCGCTGCCCTTCGCCACGACCTTCGGCGCGGATGTGCCGGGGTCGTACCCCAAGGCGATGGCGATGTGCGTGGGGTTGACGACCACGACGTCGGAGCCGGCGACCGCGGCGATCATGCGGTTGCGGCTCACCGCGAGCTGGCGCGACCGGCGCTGCTGACGGATGAGCGGATCGCCCTCGGAGTTCTTGTTCTCGTCGCGCACCTCGCGCTTGGTCATGCGGGTGTGCTTGCGGTTGCGACGCATCACCACGAACAGGTCGATGGCCGCGAGCACCAGGCCTACCGCGATCGCGGTCTGCAGCAGCGCGGCGGTCCCGTCCGCCGCGGTGCCGAGCAGCCGGGAGATGGAGTGGGCGCCGCTCGCGGTGAGCACGGGCATGAGGCCGGCGATGACGACCCACAGGGCGAGGGCGATGGCGGCCGTCTTCAGCAGGGCCTTCGCCCCCTCCCAGAGGGCCTGCAGGCCGAACACCCGCCGGACCCCGGAGACGAGGTTGAACTGCTCGTAGCGCCCGGACAGCTTCCGCAGATGCACGCCGCCCTGCACCACCGCACCGAACAGCGTCACGATCGCGACCGCGGCGAGCAGCGCCCCCAGGGTCGGCAGCACCGAGGCGAGGGCCCGCCCGAGGGCCGCGAGGGCGGCGTCCGGTGAGGGCGCCTGCATGAGCGAGGTGAGGGAGATGAGCTGCTCGGTGCCGGCGCCTGTCCCCGCGGCGATGGCGGCGGGCATCATGACGGCGGCGGCGCCGATGCCGAGCCACGCCGTCAGGTCCTGGCTCCGGGCGATCCTGCCCTTCTGCCTGGCCTCGCGGAGGTGCTTCTCGGTGGCCTTCTCGCTGCGCTCGCCGCTGTCCGACCCGCTCACGGCGTCACCCCCTGCATCATGCGGAAGGCCTGGGTGGCGAGGCCGTCGACGATGCCGGGGAACGCGACGTACACGGCACCGGCGAGCAGGAGTGTCAGCAGGATCTTGACCGGGAAGCCCATCGCGAAGGCGTTGAGTGCCGGCGCCACGCGCGTGATGAGCCCGAGCCCGACATCGGCGAGGAAGAGCACCAGCACCAGAGGGCCGGCGATCTGTACGGCCGCCAGCACCATCTGGGACACCCCGTCGACGAGCAGCTCGGTCGGTCCCGCCACACGGAAGATGCCGTCGACCGGAACGGCGTCGAAGCTGCGGGCGAGCCCGGCGAGGATGAGCTGATAGCCGCCGGAGGCGAAGAGCAGCGTGAGCGCCGTCAGGTGGAACAGCCGGGTGAACTGCGCGCCGTTGACCATCGCCGCCGGGTCGAAGGCCTGGGCGAGCTGGAACCCGCCGAACACGTCGATCAGGCTGCCCGCGGCCTGCACCGCGGAGAAGCAGAGCAGCACGAGGAAGCCCAGCAGGGCACCGGTGAGGAGCTGGATCACGAGTGCGCCGAGGAACGGCCCCGTGTCGAGGCTCTCGTAGCCCGGGGCGACCGCGGCACCCACCGCGAGGGACAGTCCGATCGAGAGCATCGCCTTCACCCGCACCGGGATCGCCCGATACGAGAACGGCGGGGCGATCATGATGAACGCCGTGATCCGCACGGCGGCGAGCAGCGTGGCCTCCAGCCACGCGAAGTCGATCGGGATGAACACGGGCTCATCCGCTCAGCAGTGACGGGATGCGGGCGAACATCTCGTTCGTGAAGGCGATGATCTCGGCGATCATCCAGTTCCCGGCGATGAGCAGGGCGATGCCGACGGCGACGATCTTCGGCACGAACGACAGCGTCACCTCCTGCACCTGGGTGATGGACTGCAGCAGCGAGATCGCGAAGCCCACCACGAGCGCCGTGATCAGCATCGGTGCGGCGAGCTTGGCCGCGATCAGCAGCCCCTGGGCGCCGATGTCGAGGACGGCCTCGGGGCTCATCCCACACCTCCGTAGCTCTCCAGGAGGGCTTTGATGATGAGCCCCCAGCCGTCGACGAGGATGAACAGCAGGATCTTGAACGGCAGCGAGATCATGACCGGCGGGAGCATCATCATGCCCATCGACATCAGCGCCGCGGCCACCACGAGGTCGATCACGAGGAACGGCACAAAGATCACGAAGCCGATGATGAACGCGGCCCGGAGCTCCGAGATCATGAACGCGGGGATGAGCGTGTACATCGGCACGCTCGCGGGGTCCTCCGGGTTGTCCTGCGCGGCCATACGGGTCATCAGCGCGAGGTCCTCCTCGCGCGTGTAGTGCAGCATCCACTCCCGCAGCGGGCCCTGCCCGACGTCGACGGCCTGTGTGAACGTGAGCGCGCCGTCGATGTACGGCTGGACGGCCAGCGTGTTGATCTCGGTCAGGACCGGCCACATGATGAACAGCGACAGGAAGAGCGACAGCCCGGCCAGCACCTGGTTCGGCGGGATGGTGGGGAGGGACAGCGCGTTCCTGGTCATGGCGAGCACCACGAAGATCTTCGTGAACGACGTCATCATCAAAAGCAGTGCGGGAGCCACCGACAGCAGCGTGATCCCCAGGAGGGTGAGGATCGATCCGGACGGCCCGCCGTCGATCCCGTTGATGTCGATCGTCACGCCCTCCCCGTCGTCCGGGGTGATCTCGGCGTGCGCGGCGCCGCCGGTGACGACGACGAGGACCAGGGCCAGGAGGATCGCGCCCGCGACGACGACGAGGAGCCGCGAGGCGCGAGCGCGATCGACGGCACGGCTCGCGCTCATCGGGCGCGCCGGAGGGCCTCGGCGGTCTGCCGCCAGGTATCGGGGGAGAGGATGGAACCGCGGAGCGGGTCGTTGCGGTGCCGTACGCGGCGACGGAGCTCCGGTGCGGCGGTGCCCGCTGCCGGGTTGCCGGTGAGGGCGGCCGCGGCGAGGATGCGGTCGAACTCGGCGTCGTCGCTCACCGGATCGCGCTCGGACGCGGATGTCGTCTCCGAGGTGTCCCGGAGCTCGGGTCGGACGGGGAGACGGTCGACCACGCTCACGCCGTGCTCGGTGACCCCGAGCACGTAGCGCGCGTCGTCGGTCTGCACGACCACGAGCTGCGCCTTCGGGCCGATGCCCTGGCGTCCGAGCACCGTGATCGCCTCCGCGTCACGGCGCCGCGCCTGGGTCTTCGACACCCGGCGCTGCAGGAACCAGAGCAGCCCGAGCACTGCGGCGAGCGACAGCCCGACCCGCAGCGCGAGCAGGAGGTCGTCCAGGGTCAGGCCTCGACGTTCTCGAGGATGCGGGTGATCCGCACCGCGTAGTCCTGATCCACGACGACGACCTCGCCGTGTGCGATCGTGCGTCCGTTGAGCTTGACGTCCGCCGGGGCTCCCGCGGAGCGGTCGAGCTCCACGATGCGACCCGGCTCGAGGTCGAGCACGTCGCGGACCGCCATGCGGGTGCGGCCGATCTCCACCGTGAGCTCCATCTCGACGCCCGCGATGCGGTGCAGGCGGCCGTCGGCTCCCGTCGGACGCGCCGGGCGATGCGTGATCCGCACCGCGAGTCGGCCGATGGTCCGCTCGGTGTGGTCCACGAGGTCGAAGAGCTGGGTCTGCGGGTCGGCGAAGACGGCCGAGGCGTCGCCGACCGCCGCCTCGCCCAGCAGCCCAGGGCCGAGGGCGGTCGCGGCGGCCTCGAGCGCATCCAGGAGCCGGTCCGTGAGCGGACGGTCCCCGAGGCCGTCGACCAGCACGTCGGCGTCGAGGAGCTGCACGGCGAGCTGCGCGCTCGCCTCTCCGACGAACTGCGCCACGACGGCCTCCCCGGTATCCCCGGACGCCTGGGAGGCGCGGGCGGTGACCGGTGCGGCGGTGGGCAGTCGCGCCGCGAACGCGGCGGCGACGGCGGACTCGTAGGCGGTGGTGCTGATCACGCGGACTCCTGAGCGGGGGCGGTTTCGGGGACGGTGGCGGTCACGACGCAGGCGAGGCGGGCACCGGCACTGCCGACGGCCGCCGTCGCGACGGTCTGATCGCCGACGGTGAGGAGCATCGGACGGTCGGCGGCATGCGGCAGGGGCAGCAGATCCCCGACGGCGAGGTCGAGCACCTCACGGGGCAGCACGGTCCGCGGTGCCAGCCGGAGCGCGATCTCGACCGGAGTCGATTCCACCTGGCGGCGCACGAGACCGGGGGTCTCGGAGCGGTCGGCGTCGGAGGCGCGCACCGCGAAGCCGGCGAGCACCGAGGCGGGGAGCATGATGCTGGCGGGGACGGTCCGGCCGCCGTGGCGCATCGACAGACGCGCCACGATCACCGGCTCCCCGGCGGCGGCGACCTGAGCGAACTGGGAGCTGTACTGGATGCCGGCGACGGCGACCCCGGTGGGCAGCAGTCCGTCGAGGCTGCCGGTGAGGTGATCGATCGCGTCGCCGATCAACGACCGGATCAGCGCCTGCTCGATCGGGGTGAACGTGCGGTCCTCGGCGGTGGCGGTGACCCGGCCGCCGACCATCTGCACGATCCAGGAGGTCGCGGTCGGGATCGGCACCTGCACGATCAGGCGCTCGTCGGAATCCGGCAGCGCGCACACGATCATGGTCGTGGTCGTGGGCAGCGACTGCGCGTACTCGCCGTACGTCAGCATGCCCACGTGCTCGACGGCGATGGTCGCGCGCACGTGGATCTTGCCCGAGAGCTGGGCCGACCATTGCCGGGCGAACGTCTCGAACGCGAGCTCCAGGGTGCGGGCGTGCTCGCGCGACAGCGTCGCCGCCCGGCCGAAGTCGTAGACCTCGACGTCGGCGGTCGCCGTTTCCGCGCGCACTCGCGAGCGCACGCCGTCATCCATCACCACGAACCCGACTATCGGGCGGTGATCGGCGTGCGTTAGGGGCAGGTCAGGGGGAGGTCTGCGCAGCACCCGCGGCAGGGATCAGCGCTCGCACCTCCTCGCTGGCGTCGGAGAGGATGACGATGTCCACGCGGCGGTTCTCGGCGAGCTGCTCGGGGGTGCTCCCGGCGGCCACCGGACGGGTGTCGCCGAAGCCCACGGATTTGAGGTGTGCGGGGGGCAGGCCGGCTGCCTCCACGAGATAGCGCAGCACCTGGGTCGAGCGTCCGGCCGAGAGCTCCCAGTTGGTCGGGAAGGGTGCGACCGAGCCGCGGGCGTCGGCGTGCCCCTCCACCGAGATCTCGTTCGGCGCGGAGACGAGGACCGAACCCAGGGCGTCCAGCACCTGCGTCGCGGCCGGACTGAGATCCGTGCTGTTGGTGGTGAAGAAGGTCTCGGCGCTCACCAGTCCGATGGTCAGCCCGCGCTCATCGATCGTGAAGGTGACGTCGGTCTCCAGTCCCCGTTCGGCGAGGACCTGACGCAGCCGCTCGCGCAGGGCGGACAGCTCGTCGAACTCGCGCTCCGCGGCCTCCAGGCCCGTGTCGGCGAAGTCCTGGCCCTCGTCGTCGATGAGCTCCGGAGGCACGACCACGCCGCTGGTCACGTCGACGTCGTCCGAGGGCTCCTGGCCGAAACCCGTCGCGAGCGAGGCGCTGAGGGCCTCGAACTTCTCCTGGTCGACCGTCGACATCGCGAACAGCACGATGAACATGCACATGAGCACCGTGACCATGTCGAGGTAGGACGCCATCCAGCGCTCGTCCGGTCCGCTGTGCTCGGACTCCTGGACGCGGCGTCGGGTGCGCACGCTCATGAGAAGAGGTCCTCGTGCGCCTCCGTCTCCGCGGGCTGCTCGCGGCGGCGGGAGCGGCCGGGGGAGCGGTCGGAGACGAGCGCGCTCAGACGTTCGCGGACGTGGGCGGGGGCGGCGCCGGCCTGCACGGCGAGCATGCCCTCCATCAGCACCGTCATGCGTTCGAGCTCCAGCTCGCCGAGGCGCTGCAGCCGGCCGCCGATCGGCAGCCAGATGAAGTTCGCCGACAGCAGGCCCCACAGCGTGGCGACGAAGGCCGCGGCGATCATCGGGCCGAGCGTGTCCGGCTTGTCGAGCTTCTCCAGCACGTGGGTGAGGCTGACCACCGTGCCGATGATGCCCACCGTGGGAGCGAACCCGCCGAGGGTCATGTAGAAGCGCGAGGCGGTGCGGTTCCGGGCGGCGGTGGACGTGAGCTCGTCCTCGAGGAGCACCCGCAGGTCCTCCGCGTCCGTGCCGTCGGCGATGCTCTGCAGGGCCTGCCGCAGGAACGGGTCCTTCTCCTCGTCCAGACCCTGCTCCAGCGCGAGCAGGCCCTCGGAGCGGGCCTTCTCCGCGTAGCCGACCACGGTGTCGATCGTGCTCTGCGCGGTGCGCCGCTCGCCGCGGAAGGCGCGGGGGAGGGACTTCACGGCGTGCAGGGCGTCGCGCAGCGTGCCGCTGGCGAGCCCGACCGCGATCGTGGCGCCGAAGACGAGCACCATGGGAGCCGGGAGCAGGAGCGACCCGACCGTCGCGCCCTCCAGGTTGATCATGGCGATCAGGGCGCCGAACGCGAGGACGAGCCCGAGGATGAGAGACGGATCCATCAGGCGTCCCCTCCCGTCACGTCAGCGCCGGGCAGGGGGTCCTCGGTGCCGGCCGCGACCAGCGCGGCGGCGGTCGCGAGGACACCGGCGCGGAACCGGGTGATGCGGGCGATCACGTCGTCCATCGTATCCGTGACGACGAAGGTCGCGCCGTCGACCATCGTGATCGTCGTGTCCGGCGTGGCCTGGACACGTTCGATCAGGTCGGGGTTCACCGCGAACCGGGAACGGTTCAGGCGCGTGAGGACGATCATGGGCTCCATCCTGGAAAAGCTCGCCCCGCCCGGAAGCGGGGAACCGACGGCCCGTCCTGGGCTGTCGGAGGGGACTGTCGGCCGGGCGCTGCGCGTCGTTAGCGCCGGTGCCCGAGCGGACGGGGATCTTCCTCACGACGGGCGCGTCGTCGCCGATAGGGATCAGGGGCGGGGGACGATGAGCAGCGGGCGAAGGGAGCCTTGTGCGGGATCGGAACGTGGAGAAGGCCGCGGCGACGGCGGCCGAGGAATGCGGCTGCGCGCCGACGGCGGCCGAGCGGGGCGCGCTGTGGCGCCAGCCGGTCAGCCGCCGCAGCGCCTTCGGGATCGGGGCGCTGGGCGTGGTCGCGCTCGCCGCCTTCGGCGTCGGGTCCGGCGTCACCGCCGCGCACGCGGCGTCCTACCCGAGCTGGGACGACGTCCAGCGGGCGAAGAACAACGAGGCGGCCAAGGCCGGTGAGGTCACCCGGATCCAGGGGTTGATCCAGTCCCTCGAGCGCAAGGTCGCCGAGACCCAGGCGGCGGCGCAGGTCGCGTCGGACGAGTTCTACGAGGCCCAGCAGGCGTACTTCGCGGCCATCACGGAGGCGGAGACCCTGCAGGCTCAGGCCGACGAGCAGTCGGCGCTCGCGGAGGAGACGGCGAAGAAAGCCGGTCAGGTCGCCGCCCAGCTGTACCGCAGCGGCGGGGACGACACCGCTCTGGAGCTGTTCTTCGCAGGGTCAGGCGCCAACGCCGACGAACTCCTGTCGCGCCTCGGCACGATGAACAAGTTCCTCGAGTACAACCAGACCACCTACGACAACGCCGTTTCGGCGCGCGACACCGCCCAGGCGCTGACGGCGCAGGCCGACGTCGCCCGGGACGAGCGCGACCGCCTGCAGCAGGTCGCCGAGCAGAAGATGGTCGCGGCGCAGCAGGCCGCGGACGCCGCGCAGGCCGCACTCGACGAGCAGGCGGCGAACCTCGAGACCCTCAAGGCGCAGCTGGCCGCCCTCAAGGACACCACGACCAAGACGGTCGCGGGGTACCAGGCGGGCGTCGAGGCGCGGCGGCGGGAAGAGGAAGCCCGCCGCAAGCGCGAGGCGGCTGCGGCGGCCGCGGCGGCGGCAGCTGCCGCTCGGGGGACCAGCGGCGGTGGTGGCGGTGGCGGCGGCGGCGGCGGTGGTGGCGGCGGCTCCGCGGGCAACGGTGGCTGGGTCCGCCCGCACGGCGGCGCGCGCAGCTCGAGCTACGGCCCGCGCACCCCCATCTGCGGTCCTCAGGGCTGCTCGTCGAGTTTCCACTACGGTGCGGACCTCGCCAACGGCTGCGGCGCCGCGATCTACGCCGCGAACTCCGGCACGGTCGACTATGCCGGACCGAACGGGAACTACGGCAACTACATCCGCATCCAGCACGGCGGCGGCATCAGCACGGGATACGCCCACATCAAGCCGGGCGGCATCAACGTGCGCAGCGGACAGTGGGTGCGCTCCGGCCAGGTCATCGCCTATGCCGGTGACACCGGGCGATCGTTCGGATGCCACCTCCACTTCGAGGTCTACATCAACGGCGGGTACACGAACCCGGTGCGCTTCATGGAGCAGCGCGGCATCTACGTCTGAGGCGCCCGAAACCCCGTGTTGTCGCCGAGGCCCCGCCGTATCCACGTGGATACGGCGGGGCCTCGGCGCGAAAGCGGGGTCTCGGGGAGGGGTCAGCGCTTGAGGTTGGTGAGCTCCTGGAGCACCTCGTCGCTGGTGGTGATGATGCGGGCGTTCGCCTGGAAACCGCGCTGCGCGACGATGAGGTTCGTGAACTCCTGGGAGAGGTCGACGTTCGACATCTCCAGAGCACCGCTGATGATGCCGCCGAGGCCGCCGGTGCCGGGCTGTCCGAGCTCGGCCTGACCCGAGTTGCCGCTCGGACGGAACTGCGACGAGCCGACCTTCTCCAGACCCCCGGGGTTGACGAAGCCGGCGAGCGCGATGCGGGCCAGCACCTGGGTGTCGCCGTTGCTGAACGTGCCGACGAGGCTGCCGTCGTTCGTCAGGGCGTAGGAGCTCAGCGTGCCGGCCGGCTTGCCGTTCTGCTCCTTGATGGCGATGTCGCTGACGTCGGCGAAACCGGTCACCCCGGACAGGTCGACGGTGACGCCGCCGGACACGATGCTGCCGGCGCCGTTCTGCACGCCGTCGGTGAAGGTCAGCGCGGTGCTCGCGCCCGCGCCGTCCGTGACGTCCCACCCGGTCGCGCTGCGCGTGAAGGTCAGGCGCAGGGTGGAGGCGGAGCCGTCGGCGCCGTAGGTCTTGATGTCGCGCACGAGCGTCTCGCCGACCGGGGCGCCGGAGGGCAGGTTGCCCGTGGCGCGCGCGGTGGTGGTGGCCGCGGCCGGGCTGAGGGCGCCGACCGGGAGGGTGATGTCGCCGATGCCCTGGCCGGGGACGATCGCGCCGTTGCGCGCCGTCCACCCCTGGACGAGCGCGCCGCCGGCGCCGACCAGACGGCCGCTCGCGTCGAAGGTGAAGCCGCCGTTGCGGGTGTACAGCGTCTCGCCACCGGAGCGGACGACGAAGAACCCGTCGCCCGAGATCATCAGGTCGGTGGGAACGCCGGTCGGCTGCGGGGCACCGCCGGCGAAGTTGGTGCTGATCCCGGCGACCTGCACACCGAGCCCGACCTGGGCCGGGTTCTGTCCGCCCGTCGCCTGCTGCGGCAGCATCGAGTTGCGCAGCAGCTGCGAGAGGGAGTCCTGGAACTGCACGGACGAGGCCTTGAAGCCGGTCGTGTTGACGTTGGCGATGTTGTTGCCCGTGACGTCGAGCATGGTCTGGTGCGAGCGGAGTCCGGAGATTCCGGAGAAGAGGGAACGGAGCATGGTGATGCCTTTCTGGGGAGCGGGGTCAGGCAGCGGTGCCGGGGACGAGGGAGACGCCGGAGACGGCGTCGAGGGGGATCGACTTCTCTCCGATGGTCACGGTGGGGATGGCTCCCGCATAGGAGACCGCGGTGACGATGCCCTTCTGGGTGACACCGTCGGCGTCGACGTACTGCGCTTCCTGCCCGAGGAGGGCGGCGGCGGTCTGCCGCATGCTGAGGGCGAAGCTCTCGGTGCTCGTCGAGGCGAGCGCCGTCAGCTGCTCCATGGAGGCGAGCTGCGTGGTCTGCGAGATCATCTCGTTCGTGTTCATCGGGGAGCTCGGGTCCTGGTTGGTGAGCTGGGTCACGAGCAGCTTGAGGAACACCTCGGAGTCGAGCGTCTTCTTGCGCTCGGTCGCCGGGGTCGTGCTGCCGGTCTGCACACCGGACGTCGGCGTGGCACCCGGGGGGAGGGTGCCGGTGATGGAGTCGACCGTGGTCATGGGGTCCTCTCTGGTCAGGCGTAGACGTCGATGCCGCCGAGCGGAGCGACGGGCGGTGCGGGCGGGGGCGGGGGTGGAACTTCTGCCGGTGTCGGCGGGACGGCGGAGGCGCGCGCGGCCGCCTGGTGCCGCTGGGCGTCGGCGCCGCCGTTCCCGGTCTGACCGCCCGTCCCTCCGTGCTGCGGCGAGGAGGGCGAGCCGTCCGACGTGGTGAGGCTGAGGGTCGCCTGCGGAGCGGCGATCGCGAGATCACGGCGGAGGTCGCCGAGGATGGCGCGCAGCGCGTCCCGCCCGAGCTCGCCGGGTGCGTGCAGCTCGATGCGGATCGTGGACCCGGCGATGAGGGCGCGCACGGTCACGGGGCCGAGGTTCTCCGGCGAGACGGTCAGCGTGATCCGGTGGTCTCCGTCCGGGGCCTGGGCGAGGGACACCACGGGGGCCGCCACCTGCGGGAGGAGAGCCGGGCGGGCCGGCGCGGCGACCGCGCTCGGCGGTGCCGCGGGGGCGAGAGCGGTGGCGACGACCGGGCTCGGGGCGGCAGCGGACCCCGCGGCCACGGGATCGACGCTCGGCGGGGCCGCGGCCGGCGGGGCGACCGATGCGGGGATCGAGGGTGCCGCCGGTACCGGGACCGCGTCGTCGGCGGTCGTCGCCTCTGCAGCGGAGGTCGAGGGCACGGTCGACGTGCGAGCCGGCGCGGCTGCGGAGACTCGGGGCAGGGAGAGGTCGGTTCCGGTGGCCGTCCCGTTCCCGACGGCGGTGCCGGGGGGCGCGACTTCTCCGGTCTCTCGACCCGGGGTGGGGGGCCGCAGGCCCGGTCGGACGGTCGCCGGGTCCGGAGACGGTGCGGAGGGCGGCACCGACGTCGGGAGGAGCGGGACCGCCACGGCGTCCCCGGCGTCGGACGGCGAGGCGGAGGAGGGGGTACCCACGGTCTCCCCGGAGGCGGGCGTCGCCGCGGCGCCGGCCGTGCCCTCGCCGGGTACGAGGAGGGCGTCCTGCCCGGCGGCGGACGGGAGGCGCGGAGGCGAGACCGCCGTGGGTGTCTCCGTCGTCGCCGGAGGTGCGTCCGATTCGGCGGAGAGGGTTGGCACGAGTGGCGCGCCGGCACCCGCGGGAGTCGGCGGGGCGGGGAGCAGCGGTGAGACGGTCGCGGCGCCCTCGACCGGAACGGTGGCGGCAGGCTCGGCCTCGGTCGTGGTCTCCGCGGCGCTGCCGGGGTCGTCGGTCGCACCGGGACCGGGGGCCGCCGTCTCCCGCACCGCATCGCGCACAGCCTCGGCGAACGCGGTCGCACCGGGCGAGCCGGCGCGTGCGGCTGCGGCGGAGGGACGCACGGGGCGGGCATCCAGGGCGGTGAGGAGGTCGAGCGCGGTCATGCCGTCTCCTCCGTCCGCGAGCGCGCGGCGATCTCGTCGAGCTCCGCCTGCTCGGCGTGCAGGTCGGCCGTCCGCATGGCTACCGCGTGGTTGTCCGCGAGTCGTTCGAGGCCGCGGAGCGTGCGCCGGGCGTCCGCGTGCGCGGATCGCGCCTCCGCGACCGTCTCCTGCTGGAGGTCGGCCAGCGCGGTGAGGTCGGCGAGCAGCGCCCGCCCGGAGACCCGGGCCGCGGCGAGCGCAGCGAGGGTGCGCACGTCGACGGCCTCCGTGTCGGTACCGGCCAGGTGTGCGCGCAGGGCCCGGTCCCTGGCCTCGGTGTGCTGCGCGTCGATGACCGCGCGCGAGAGGCGCTGCGCGGCGGCGCGCTCCTGGATCTCCCGCACGCGCAGGAGACCGGCGAGAGAGAACCCTCTGCTCATGACACCCCCTCGAAGGCGGAGACGAGGCCGTCCAGCCGCGTCCAGGACTCCTCGATCGCGCTCGTCTCGTCGAGCGGCTGGGTGAGGAAGGCCGAGATGGCGCGCTCGTGGGCGATCGCCGCGTCGATGCGGGCGTCGGCACCGGCGTGGTAGGCCCCGATGTCGATGAGGTCGTTCGCACGGCGTCGGGCAGCGAGCACGGCGCGGAGGGTGGCCGCCTGTGCACGGCGCTCCGGACTCGTGATCTTGCCGGCCACGCGGGACACGGACCCGAGGACGTCGATCGCGGGGTGGTGGCCGGCGAGGGCGAGGGCGCGATCCAGCACCACGTGGCCGTCGAGGATGGAGCGGACCGTGTCGGCGATGGGCTCGTTGTGGTCGTCGCCGTCGACGAGCACGGTGTAGATGCCGGTGATGGACCCGGCGCGGTCGGTGCCGGCGCGCTCCAGCAACCCGGCGAGGAGGGAGAAGGTGGACGGCGGGTAGCCGCGGGTGGCCGGCGGCTCACCCGCGGAGAGCCCGATCTCGCGCTGGGCCATCGCGACCCGGGTCAACGAGTCCATCATGAGGATCGCGTGGGCGCCCTCGTCGCGGAAGGCCTCCGTGATCCGGGTGGCGGTGAAGGCAGCACGGATGCGGGCCATGGCCGGCTGGTCCGAGGTCGAGACGATGACGACGGACCGGGCGAGTCCCTCCGGCCCCAGATCGTCCTCGATGAACTCCCGCACCTCGCGACCGCGCTCGCCGACGAGGGCGATCACGGTGACCTCGGCCTCGGTGCCGCGGGCGATCATCGACAGCAGCGACGACTTCCCGACCCCTGACCCCGCGAACAGGCCGACGCGCTGTCCGCGGCCGACGCTGACGAGGGTGTCGAGGGCGCGCACGCCGAGGGGGAGCGCGGTGTCGATGCGGTCGCGCTCCATGATCGAGGGGGTGTCGTGATCCAGGCTCACGTGCGGCGCCGCGAGCGGACCCTTCCCGTCGATGGGGCGTCCGAGCCCGTCCAGGACCCGGCCGAGCAGCGCCGATCCGGTGGGAACCCTCACCGGGCCGCCGCGGCCGCGCACGGGGGCGCCGACGGTGAGCCCGGCGACCGAGGCGAGCGGCATGCAGCGCAGCCCGTCCTCCCCGGTCGCGACGACCTCGGCGTCGATGCCGTCGAGCGTCACCACGTCCCCCACGGCGCCGTCGAGCCCGCGGACCTGCACGCTGAGGCCGCGGACCTGCGAGACCTCGCCGATCCGTTCCGGACGCGCCGCCTCGAGCACCGTCGTCCAGGCGCTCACGGCGCGGCCTCCGCGACCGCGCGGCGCGCCCGGTCGAGGGCGGTCCCCACCCTGGCGTCGATGACACCGTGCTCCAGCACGGCCACGGCGTCGCCGCGGGTGAGGTTCTCGTCGGGCACGAGCGTGAGTCCGGAGATGTCCTCGCCGGCCTCCGCGGAGAGGACGCGGAGGTCGTCCGGGTGCAGACGGAGGCGACGTACGGCGGCCGCATCGGTCGCGCTCAGGGCGCGGCGGGCCGCGGCGGCGGCCGACGCTCCTGCGTCGCTCAGCTCCGCGGCGATGATCAGTTCCGCGAGGTCGATCGCATGGGAGTGCACCTGGCTCGTCGCAGCGGACTCCAGCTCCGCCTCTCGGGCGGCGAGGGACCGCGCGGCGGCGTGCAGGGCGGCGACGGCGGCGGTGACGTCCGCGGCGCGGGCGCGCTCCCGTTCGGCCAGCTCGGCCTCGGCGACGCGACGGGCGGCGTCGGCGTCGGCCGCGCCCGCCCGGAAGCCCGCGGCGTGTCCCTCCGCGTACCCGCGGCGGCGGGCGCGCTCCTGATCCGCGCGGTGGTCGGAGCCGCCGAGCCGGGGGAACGCAGCGGGGGCGAAGGCGTCAGTAGACATATTCGTCCTCGTCCGCCCGCTGCACGGTGATGTCTCCCGCGGCCTCCAGGGCACGGATCGTCCGGACGATCTCGGCCCGCGCCTCCTCGACCTGGGAGACGCGCACCGGGCCCAGGGTCCGGGCCTCCTCGTCGAGGTTCTCGCGGTTGCGCTCGGACACGTTGCGGCGGATGAGGTCGACGATCGGCTGCTGCGCCCCCTTGAGGGCGAGAGCCAGGGAGCGGATGTCCATGCCCCGCAGCACGCGCTGGGTGTCCCGGTCGTCGAGCTTGACGATGTCCGCGAACGTGAACATGCGCGAGCGGATGTCCTCGGCGAGGGCGCTGTCGCGGTCCTCGATGCTGGCCAGCAGCGCCTTCTCGATCGTCGCTCCCGAACGCCCGATGATCTCCACCAGCGGCTCGACGCCGCCGAGCACCTCGGGGCTGTCCCGCGAGGCGAGGCTGCCGGTCCGGGCCTTGAGGGCGTCGGCGACGATGACGATGGCCTCCTGCGAGGCGGTGCCCATGGTGGCGATGGCCTGGGCGACGTCGGTCCGCGCCGGATCGGGCAGCGCAGCGAGGACGGCGGCGGCCTGTTCGGCGGGGAGATGGGCGAGCACCAGGGCGACGGTCTGCGGCAGCTCCCCGTCGAGGAGCGTGGCGAGGTGGGCGGCGTCGGCGGAGGCGAGGAAGTCGAACGACGCGCTCATCGACGTCGAGCCGACCCGGCCGAGCACGGCTGCCGCCCGCTCTGAGCCGAACGAGGCCTCCAGCAGGCCCGCGGCGATGTCGCGTCCGCCGCGCGCCGGAGGGAGGTGCCCCGCGGCGATGCGATGGAACTGCCCCAGCGCCTGGACCGTCGTCTCCGCGTCGAGATCCTGCAGCCCGATGATCTCGGCGGCGACGGCCTCGGCCTCCGCCTCGGAGAGGTGCTTCATGACCTCGACGGCCTGCGCGCGGTCGAGGTTCATCAGGACGATCGCGGCCGTCTGCCGATCCGTCAGTCCGCTCATACCCGCGACCTGTCGTCGATGAGGGTGCGCAGCAGCTCCGCGGTGCGCTGCGGATCCTGACGGGTGAGCGCGGCGATCTCGGCGCGGCGGCGCTCGAGGCTGATCTGCGTGGGCTCGGGCTCGGGATCCGGGTCGAGGTCGGGTACCGGCTCGAGGAAGGCGAGCGGCGTGGTCGGCGCCTCCAGCACGGCCGTCGGCGCGTCCGCCGAGAGCGCAGACAGCTCGACAGGACGATCGCCGAAGAGCTGGTCGAACTCCTCCACGCCGCGCGCCTTCCGCCGGGAGCGGACGATGAGGGCGGCGATCGCGGCGATGAGCGGGATGGCGATGGCGGCCGCGATGATGACGGTGTTCAGGAGGGCGGCCTGACGGGCACCCTCTTCGGCCTCCTTCGCCGCCTGCAGCGCGGCCTGCGCGGCCTCGGCATCGGTCAGGCTGAAGGCGACGAGTTCGACGGCGAGCTCGTCGCCGCGGGTGCGGTCGATGCCGGCGGCGGTGGCCACGAGGTCGCTGAGCTGGGCGGAGCTGAGGTCGCCCCCGGCCCCGGCGTCCACGGCGACCGACACGGACTGCCGCAGCAGGGTGCCGGCGGGAGTGGAGGTGCTCTCCGTGGCCTTGTTGACGGCGTTGGTGCGCGTCTCCTCGGTGTTCGTGTAAGTGCCGTCGCCGTTCCCGTTCGGCACGGCGATGTTGTCCGGACCCAGGACCCCGGCCTCGGAGGTCGATCCGTTGCTGTTCTGCTCACGGACCTCCTCGGTGAGCGGGGGAGCGCCCTCGGCCGGCGTGTAGGTCTCCTCGACGCGTTCGTTCACCGAGCGGTCGATCTCGGCGACGACGGTCACGGTCGCATTCCCCGGGCCGACCACGGTGTCGAGCATCTGCTGCACGCTCGCGGCCACGCGGGCCTCGTAGTCGCTCGCCTGCTGATCGAGTCCGCCGGTGGCCCCGCCGCCCACGGTCGAGAGCGTGCGCCCGGTCTGATCGACCACGGCGACATTCTCCGGCTTCATGCCGCTGACGGCCGCCGAGGTGAGGTGCACGATGGCCTCGACCTGCTTCTGGTCGAGCGTCGTGCGTCCGGCGGTCTCCACGAACACGGAGGCGGTCGCATCGACGGTCTCCGACACGAAGACGCTCTCCTCCGGGATGGCGAGCTGCACCGACGCGGCGGAGACGCCGTCGATGGCGGAGATCGTCGCGGCGAGCTCGCCCTCGATCGCGCGCTTGTAGGTGACCGACTGCTGGAACTCGCTCGTGGTGACACCCATGTCGTCCAGCAGCGAGTACCCGGCCGATCCGGCGCTCGGCAGCCCGGCGGAAGCGGCGGCGAGCCGCTGGTCGTACACGTCCTTCTCGGGGACGAGCACCGTGGCGCCGCCGTCGGCGAGCTCGTAGGGCACGGAGGCGGAGCGCAGCTGCTCCACCACGGCGTTCGCGTCCGAGGCGTTCAATCCCGAGAACAGCGGGGTGTAGGTGGGGCGGCTGAGCCAGCTGGACAGCGCGATGATGCCGAGCGCGAGCACCGCGATACCGATGATGGCGATGGTCCGCTGCGCGAGCGAGAATCCGGCGACCACCCGCCGCATCCGCTGGAACGCCCCGGTCACTGCCGGGGGCATCAGGCCTGCATCCGCATGATCTCGTTGAACGCGTCGACGCCCTTGTTGCGGACGGCGGCGACGAGTTCGAGGGTGACGGCGGCGCGCGAGGACGCGATCATCGCCGCGTGGATGTCGTCGAGGTCCCCGGTCACGGCCGCGACCTTGAGGGTGTCGGACTCGGACTGCAGCGAGCGCAGTTCGTCGATCGCTCCGGTGACGCTGTTCGCGAAGGCCGTGTCGTCGCCCGTCTTCGCGCCCGTGACGGGCGAGGTGGTCATGCCGAGGGACGAGGCGACGGCCTCGATGCCGGCCACGGCGCTCACGCGTTCCGTCCGATCTGCAGCGCCGCCTCGTACGAGTTGCGGGCGCGGTCCACGATCGCCGCGCTCGCCTGGTATCCGCGCTGCGCGAGGATCAGCTGGCTCATCTGGTCTCCCAGGTCGATGTCGGGGTAGCGCACGTAGCCGTCGGCGTCGGCGAGCGGGTGGTCGGGCTGGTGCACGAGCCGGCCCTCCGCATCGCCCTGGACGGTCCCGGCGACGTAGACGCCGGGGGACTGGTCGCTGGTCTGGGCGAGGATGTAGCGTGCCCGGAACGCCGCGCCGTCGGTGGGTGTCGCGGTGTTGATGTTGGCGATGTTGTCGCTGATGGCGTCGAGCCACTTCCGGTGCACGGTCAGCCCCGTGCCGGCGATCCCGATGGCGTCGAAGGTCATGACGTCCTCATCGCGGTGCGCATCGAGGAGAACGACCCGTTCACGGCCTGGGTCGCGAACTGGTAGCGCAACATGGTGTCGATGCTGGAGAGGGTCTCGGTGTCGAGGTTCACGTTGTTGCCGTTCAAGCGCGTCGGCTCGAGCGAGGTCCCGACCGTGGCGGACACGTCCCCGTCGCCGGCGGCGATCGAGTCGGCGAGCGCCGCCTCGAACTGCACACGCTTGGCGTGGTAGTCGGGGGTGTTGATGTTGGCGATGTTGTCGGCGATGGCTCGCTGGCGCAGCGAGAGGCCGTTCAGCGCACTCGTCAGTGCGGTGATGGTCACAGAGTCGAACACGAACCGGCTCCCCGTGTGTGGGCGAAGTGGCCGTTCCCTGGCCGAGTCTTGCGAGCCATCCGTGCTCTCGGGAGACTGTCGGCCGTTCGTGCGGTTTCGTTAGGAGGGTCGCTCACCCGTCCACATCGAGGTAGGCGGGAGCATCCGGCGGGCGGGGTGCCGGAACCCGGCGGACGGCGCCGAGGTGCTGCCGCAGCCCGTCGAGCTCCGACCGGGCGCGTTCCATGGCGGCGTGCTGCCGGTCGATCACCGCGCGGGCGCGGTCGGCGAGGTGCGGCGGGAGCGGCGAGGACGGCGGCGCCCAGGGGATGATGTCATGCACCTCGACGGATCCGGCCGGCGCGGCGAGGATCCGGTCGGCGTCCGCCTCGAGCCTGTCCAGCAGCGCGGCCCAGTCCTCGTCCGTCATGCGCGGCCCTCCGCGACGGCCAGGGCGGCGGTGTGCCAGGCGTCGCGCAGCGGCACGACGAGCTCGCGGCAGGCATGGGTGCGCTCCGGGTCGCGGCCGATGTTGGCGCCGATCAGCGTCTGCGACAGGAACACGTACAGCGAGCGCAGTCCGGCGCTGCCGCTCCATTCGTCGGTGAGGGAGGACGACAGCTCGGCCACGATCGCCTGCGCGTGCTGGAGCTGGGTGTTGGCCTCGGCCCAGTCGGCCGCCCGCTGCGCCGTCTCCGCGCGCTCGATGTCGAGCAGGAGCCGGTCGTAGAGCATCGTGACCAGGCGCTCCGGCGGGGCGGACAGGATGGCGTCCTCGCGGTACCGCTGCTGGGCGCGCAGGGCGGCGTTCATGCTCACGAGTCCGACCCGGAACGGCTGCTCGGCAGCGAGTTGATCTGCGAGGCGAGGTAGGAGGACTGCGACTGCATCTGCGACAGCATCACCTCGAGGCGGGCGTAGGTGCGCTCCAGCGAGGCCTTGCGCTGCGCGAGGCGCACGTCCCAGCGCTCCATCTGCTCGCCGAGGCTCTTGACCTCGCTCTCCTGGCCCGTGATCCGCGAGGTGAGCAGCCCGTCGTACTTGTCCGAGTAGGACGTCGCCGTCTGCTCCACACGCGCCGCGACCGCGGAGAAGAGAGCGCCGACGGCTGCGGGGTCCTTCGCCAGCGCCTCGGAGAACTTCTCCTCGTCGAAGGTGAGCTTGCCGTACATGTCGGTCGAGATGCCGACCGTGGAGGGGGAGACCCCGTCCACCGGGTGCTGGATGGCGTCGGCGAGGGCGGTCCGCAGGCCGCGGATGGTGCTGTCGCCGGTGAAGACGCCGAGCGTCGTCTTCTCGCCCTGTCCCGCGGCGACGGTGGCCTTCGAGCCGTTGTCGATGCGGGTGAAGATGTCGGTGAGGAGGGCGATGAACTCGGCGGAGGCCTTGGCCCTGGCCTCGCTGTCGACGGCGACGGTCACGGTGACGGGGGACGTCGAGACGGTGGAGACCGTGACGTCGACGCCCTCGAAGAGATCGGTGAAGGTGTTGCCGGACGAGGTGATGACCTGTTCGGCCGCGGTGCCGGCCCAGAGGCGCAGCTGCGCGTCCGTGCCCGTGGCGATGACGGCGGCCCCGGGCTCCGTGGACACGTCCGTGGCGGTGCCGGCGGTGACGGCGGCGAGGTCTCCCGCGTAGACGCGGAAGCGTCCCGCCTCGCCGGACTCCTCGGCCCGGAGCTGCAGGCGGTAGACGGGGGTGCCGTCGGCGTCCTTGCCGGCGGGGACGGCGGTGGCGAGGACGCCCGTGTCGGCGTCGTTGATGGCCTGGGCGATGTCCTGCATCGAGGTGGAGTCGGCCTGCACCTGCACGCGCTTCCCCGTGGCGTCCTCGAGGGTCAGCACGGGCGGGTCCGCGGGCCAGCGGGAAGCGGCGGCGGAGACGACGGTGTGCGCCTGGGCGACGCGGTCGACGACGATGTCGGTCGACACGGGCGCGGCGCCGGTGCGCAGGGCGACCTTCACCGATTCCGACGACGAGGTGCCGGTGAAGCGGTCGAGACCGCCAGGCGCTGCGGCCTTCTCGGCGGCGGCGGCGAGGTTCTGCACGGCGGTGTTGAGGGTGCGCAGCTGTGTCATGACGACGTTCTTGTCGTCGATCTTGGCCTTGAGCAGCGTGCGGGGGATGGCGTGCACGTCCATCAGCGCCTTGATGACCTCGGTGGTCTTCAGCCCCGACACGAGGCCGTCGAGCGAGAGCGACATGCGGCTTCCCTTCTGTGTGCGGCGGGGCCCGGGTGACGGCCGAAGCCGTCACCCGGACCCCCGGAGTGATTCCGTGCGGCGGCGCGGGTCAGCGCAGCAGCTGGAGCACGCCCTGGTTGGCCTGGTTGGCCTGGGCCAGCATGGCCGTTCCCGCCTGCGACAGGATGTTCGCGGACGTGAACTTGACCATCTCGGACGCCATGTCGGTGTCGCGGATGCGGCTCTCGGCGGCGGCGAGGTTCTCGGCCGACACGTTGAGGCTGTTGATGGTCGACTCGAAGCGGTTCTGCAGCGCACCGTAGCCGGCACGTGCGGTCGAGACCGCCTGGATCTGCGTGTCGATGCCCGCCAGAGCCGCGCCGTACGTCGCCGCGTCCGTCATGCCGGCCGCGAGCGTCTTGATGTCGGCGCCGAGCGTGGCGAAGTTGGTCAGGCCCACCGAGATCTGGTCCTCGGCGGCGACCGCACCCGCACCCACCTGGAACGTCAGCGTCGCGCCGCCCGAGAGCAGCTTGATGCCGTTGAAGTTCGTGCTCGACGCGATCCGGGTGAGCTCGTCGCCCAGGGCGGAGATCTCGGTCTGGATGGCCTCGCGCGACTTCGCGTTGTTCGAGTCGTTCGCGCCCTGGTTGGTCAGGTCGCGCACGCGCTGCAGGATGGAGTGCACCTCGGTCAGGGCGCCTTCTGCGGTCTGGATGACCGAGATGCCGTCCTGGGCGTTGCGAGCCGCGACGTTCAGGCCGTTGACCTGCGAACGCAGGCCCTCGGAGATCGCGAGGCCGGCGGCGTCGTCCGCTGCGCGGTTGATGCGCAGACCGCTCGAGAGCTTCTCGAGCGACTTCGACAGGTCGTTCTGCGTGTTGGACAGGTTGCGGTAGGCGTTGAGCGCGCCCACGTTGGTGTTGATCTGCATACCCATGAGGGTTTCCTCCGTGATGTGTTGTACGGGAGACCATCCGTGGTCTCCTGCCCTGACCTATCGGCGGAGGATGCGGACGCGTTAGGCGGGGGCGGCGGCGCGGAAGACGTCGCCGATCCGGACGCCGGCGGCCTCGGCGATGCGGCCGAAATAGGCGTCGCGTGCGGCAGGCGAGACGCGGGTGGTGGTCGTGGTCTCGGTGCCGCCCTCCGCGAAGTAGCGGTCGAGGGCGTCGCGGAGCAGGCGCACGGCCTCCGACCGCTGCTGCGAGACGGCCGAGTGGGTCACGCCCAGCTCCTCGGCGATCTCCTTCACGGGCCGCTCCTCGATGTAGACGGCCACGATGATGCGCCGCATGCGCTCGGGGAGGGCGCCGATGGCGTGTTCGAGCACCTCACGCCGTTCGCCGACCATCGCCGACTCCTCCGGCAGCGGGATGTCGGCGACGAGATCGCGCGTGGCGGGGTCGTCCAGCGGGGCGACGGTGCGTGCGGCGTCCGCGAGGGCCTCGACGACCACCTCCTTGGGGGAGCCCATGGCGGTGGCGATCTCGGTGGCGGTCGCCGTGCGGCCGAACGCGGCGGTGAGGGTCTCGCGGACGGCGACCGTCTCCTTGATGCGCTTGCGGATGCCGCGGGACGCCCAGTCCATGGCGCGCATCTCGTCGGCGAACGCGCCGAGGATGCGTCGACGGGCGTAGGCGCCGAAGGGGACGCCGAGCGCGGGGTCGTACGCGTCGGCGGCGGTCACGAGGGCGAGCGCGCCGACGGCGGCGAGCTCTTCGCGGGGGATATGGGTAGCCCGAGCATGGGTGTCTGCAGCGAGGTAGCCGACCAGGGGGAGGTTGGCCTCGACGAGGCGGTTGCGCTCAGCGCGCGACGACATGGGGGATGATCCACCTCTCTGGATGCACTCCGGAAGCTCATGGCGAGGGATAGATGGCCATATCACAAGGTCCGAGATATGTCCATGGGGAGCACTAACCGCCGCCAATGCACATAGTAACCTTAGGGGCGCGGCGGCCGATAGAGATTTATGAACCGTTAACAGGCGGGCCGATCGCACCCGCGTGGGGCGGGGGATCGCTGGGGACAAAGGGGATCATGGGAGCCAACGAACTATCGATGCAGCTCTGGCGCGAGCGCGAGCTGCTCGAGATGCTGCTTTTCAAGCTCGACGAGCAGCAGCTGCTGCTCGCCGCCGGCCGGTCGCACTGGATCCAGTTCGCGGCCAGGGAGATCGATCAGGTGCTCGACCGCCTCCGCGCGGCGAGCCTGGCCAGGGCCGTCGAGGTCGCCGGTGTCGCCGAGGAGTGGGGGGCTCCTCAGGACGCGACGATCGGTCAGCTCATCGAGCACGCTCCGGACGGAGCCTGGGGCGATGTCTTCACCGACCACATGCGTGCGCTGGTGAAGCTGACAGCGGAGGTCGAGCAGATGCGCGACGCCGCCGCGGAGCAGCTCAGCGGAGTGCTCCGCGCCACGCAGGAGACCATCGCCGCTCTCGGCCAGGAGAGCGGCGAATACACCACCCGCGGCGACCGCGCCCGCGAGGACGCCGCCCGCATCATCGACACCGAGATGTGACCGAGAGGGATTCATGTCGACCTTCAGTGGACTGACCACCGCCGCCAGCGGCCTCGCCGCCGCACGGCGGGGCATGGACGTGGTCGGGCAGAACATCGCCAACCAGAAGACCGAGGGGTACACGCGGCAGCGCGTCGAGACCTCCTCGATCGCCGCCGTCGCGCAGACGGGCCGCTTCAGCATGGGCGCGCTCCCCGGACACGGCGTCTCGATCGACGGGGTGTCCCGCCTCGGTGACGCGCTGCTCGACGCCCGGGTCCGCGACACCCTCGGCGCTTCCGGCTACTGGGCCACCCGCGCGCTGGCAGCGACGACTGCCGAGTCGGCCCTCGCGGAGCCGACCGACAAGGGCCTCGCCAACCGGCTGACCAGCTTCTGGGCGGGCTGGCAGGACCTGGCCAACACCCCGGATTCGGGTGCGGCGGCCGCGAGCATCCTGGAGTCGGCGAAGGAGCTCGCCGCCCATATCTCCGGCGGCTACCGCACGGTCGCCGCGCAGTGGACGGCCGCCCGCGGGACCGCCGAGCGCACCGTCAGCCAGGTCAACGCCGCCGCCGACCAGATCGCGGTGCTGAACAGCGAGATCCGGGAGGCGCTGGCCTCGGGGCGATCGGCCAACGAGCTCACCGACCGCCGCAACCTGCTCGCGGAGGACGTGGCCCGGCTCGCCGGCGCGACGGCCACCGTGGAGACGGACGGCACGCTCACGGTCCGCCTCGGCGGCAACGCCCTGGTCTCCGGCGGCGACGCCCGTCACATCGCGCTGACCGGCTCGGCGACGATCGACGGCGCTCCGCGCGTCGGGGTCGCCTGGGAGTCGGTGCCGGATCTTCCCCTCGTCGTCGACGGGGGAGAGCTGGGCGGCTCCCTCGCGGTGCTCGCCCCGGCCGCCGACGGCGGGATGCTGGCGCAGCTCGCCGCGACATACGACCGCGTCGCCACGGCGCTCGCGGAGTCGCTCAACGCCCAGCACCGCGCCGGCGTCACGGCGTCCGGACAGCCGGGCGGCGACTTCTTCACCCTCCCGGCCACCGGCTCCGCCGCGCTCGGGATGCAGGTGGCCGTCAGCACGGCGGCCGACCTCGCCCTCGCCGCCCCCGGGGCCGGAGCCAAGGACGCGACCAACGCCGACCTCATCTCCCAGATCGGGCGGCGCGCGACCTCTCCGGACGCACTGTGGACCGATCAGGTGACCCGCTTCGGCGTCGCCACCGCGGCCGACGTGCAACGCGCGAAGGTGTCGGATGCGGCGGCTGTCGGCGCCGTCGGTGCGCAGCAGTCCGTCGCGGCCGTGGACGGCGACGAGGAGACGATCAGCCTCCTCACGTACCAGACCGCCTACCAGGCGGCGGCCCGCGTGCTCACCGCCGTCGACGAGGCCCTCGACGTGCTCATCAACCGCACGGGCGTCGTCGGACGCTGATCGGAGAAGCTCCATGATCTCTCGCGTGACCCAGACCACGATGACGCAGACGGCGATGCGCCAGCTGCAGTCCAACCTCTCCGAACTTGCCCGTCTGCAGGAGCAGGCCACGTCGCAGAAGGCGTTCGCCGCCCCCTCGGACGACCCGGCAGCGGCGGCGGCCGCCCTCGCCCTGCACGCCGAGCAGCGGCGCACCGAGCAGTATGCGCGCAACATCGACGACGGCCTGGCCTGGGTGACTGCCGCCGATACGGCGATCACCTCCAGCACGTCCCTGCTCTCGCGGGTGCGGGACCTCACCGCGCAAGGGGCCAACGACGGGGCGCTGGACGCGACGGCGAAGGAGGCCCTCGCGGTGGAACTGGAGGGCATCCGCGACGAGCTGCTCGCGCAGGCGAACACCCGGCTGCTCGGCCGGTCCGTCTTCGCCGGCACGTCGGACACCGCGGCCTTCGGGTCCGACTACTCCTACAGCGGTGTCGCCGGCTCCGAGGTCACCCGCCGCGTGTCCGATGCGGCGGCCGTCCGCGTCGACACGGACGGTGCGGCGGTGTTCGGCACCGGAGACGACTCGGTGTTCGCCCTCGTCGACCGCATCGTCGCCGATCTCCGCTCCGGCACCAACGTGGGGCCCCGACTCGGGGAGATCGACGACCGCCGCACGGCGATGCTGGGCGTGCAGGGCGCGGTCGGCACCAGACAGGCTCAGATCGAACGCGCCAAGGAGGCGGCAGTGCAGAATTCCGTGTCCCTCGAGTCCCGCCGCGCCGCGGTCGAGGATGTCGACTCGGTCGAGGTGCTCATCCGCCTGCAGGCGCAGGAGCTCGTCTACCGCTCGGCGCTCGCCGTCAACGCGCGCGTGCTGCAGCCGACGCTGATGGACTTCCTGCGATGACCGCCGTGCTCACCTTCACGGCCCCACCGCCCGGGCTGGCTCCGCACGTGGACTTCGCCCTCGCACCCGTCGACGGTGCGGACGGGCTCTTCGCGATGCGGGCGGTCGAGGACGACGCCCTGCGGCTCTACCTCGTCGACCCGAACACGGTCCTGGCGGAGTACGCGCCGATCCTCACGGACGCCCAGGTGGCCGACCTCGCTCTCGCCTCGGCGGACGACGCCTTCGTGCTCGTGGTGGCCCACCCCGGCGCCGACGGCGTCAGCGTCAACCTGCTGGCGCCGGTCGTCGTGAACCGGGCGACGGGAGCGGCGACCCAGGTCATCCTCGAAGGCCAGGACTACCCGGTGCGGGCGCCGCTGGGCTGACCCGCGCGGGTGCCGGGGCGCCGGGCGTGACGGGCGGGGTGACGACTACCCTGGAGACGTGATCCTCGCCGTCGACACGTCCCTTGGCACCGCCGTCGCCCTCATCGACCCGGACGGGACGTCTCGTGCCGAGGCCGGTACCGCCGATCCGCTGGGCCACGCCGAGGTGATCGGCGACCTCGTCCACGACGTACTCCGGGAGGGGGGAGCCGACGGCATCACTCACGTCGTCGCCGGCATGGGCCCCGGTCCGTTCACCGGACTGCGCATCGGCATCGCGACCGCGCGGGCGTTCGCCCTCGGCCGCGGCATCCCGGTGGTGCCGGTCCCGAGTCACACGGCGGCCGCGCTGACGATCCAGTCCACGGTGACCGGGCCGTTCGCCGTCGTCACCGACGCCCGCCGCCGCGAGGTCGCCGTCACCGTGTTCGACGGACAGGACGAGGACGGAATCCCGCGCACGATCGCCGACACGGTGCTCGTGCGGGCCGCCGACGCCGACGATCATCTCGCCGGTCTCCGCCGGGTCGACGTGACGACGCTGTCCGCAGCCGACCTCGCCAGGGTGGGGGCGCGCGCACTCGCCGCCGGCCGGGTCCTCGCCGGCGACGAACCCCTCTACCTGCGGCACCCGGATGTGTCCCTGCCCGGCGCCCCGAAGAAGGTGGGCGCATGACGCTGCGGGATGCGCGGCCGGACGATCTCGACGCGATCATGGCCATCGAGCAGCGCGCGTTCCCGACCGATGCGTGGAGCCGGGAGACCATGGCGAGCGAGCTGGCGAGCCCGCACGGTCGCTACCTCGTCGACGAGCGGGGCGGGGCGATCGTCGGATACGGCGGCGTCCGGGCGCTGCAGGGCGGTGCGGACGCCGACATCCAGACCATCGCTCTCCTCGCCGAGGTCCGAGGTCAGGGCCGCGGGCGCGCGCTGCTGCGTGCGCTGCTGAAGGCGGCCGCCGACCGCGGGGCGCTCGAGGTGTTCCTCGAGGTGCGCGCCGACAACCCTCCGGCCGAAGGACTGTATCGCGCGGAGGGCTTCGAGGAGATCGGCAGGCGCCCCCGCTACTATCAGCCGGATGACGTGGACGCGATCGTGATGCGTCTGGATCTGCGCCGCCACCCGGCGCCCGCCGACACGCCGGAGGAGGCGACCGCATGAGTGAGCCCCTGGTGCTCGGCATCGAGACGAGCTGCGACGAGACCGGCATCGGCATCGTGCGCGGTCGTACGCTGCTGTCCAACACGATCGCCTCCAGCATGGACGAGCACGCCCGGTACGGCGGCGTCGTGCCGGAGGTCGCCGCCCGCGCGCATCTCGAGGCCCTCCAGCCGACCATCGACGCCGCGCTCGCCGAGGCCGGCGTCCGTCTCGCCGACCTCGATGCGGTGGCCGTGACCAGCGGTCCGGGCCTCGCGGGAGCGCTCATGGTCGGTGTGGGGGCGGCGAAGGGACTCGCGGTCGCCTTGGACAAACCGCTGTATGCGGTCAATCACCTCGTCGGTCACATCGCGGCCGACATCCTGACGCCGGACTCGGCGCCGTTGGAGTATCCGACGATCGCGCTGCTGGTCTCCGGCGGCCACACCTCCCTGCTCCACGTGCGCGATCTCACGACCGACGTGGAGCTGCTCGGCGAGACCGTGGACGACGCCGCGGGCGAGGCTTTCGACAAGGTCGCCCGACTGCTGTCCCTGCCCTACCCCGGCGGCCCCGAGATCGACAGGGCCGCGGTGGGCGGAAACCCGGACGCGATCCGCTTCCCGCGCGGGCTGTCCCGCGCCTCCGACCTCGCGAAGCATCGCTACGACTTCTCGTTCTCCGGGCTGAAGACCGCGGTCGCCCGCTGGATCGAGCGCTTCGAGGCCGAGAACGCCGAGGCGGGTGCCGACGCCCGGGACCTCCCGATCGCCGACGTCGCTGCCAGTTTCCGGGAGGCCGTCGTCGACGTCCTGGTCACCAAGGCGCTCAACGCGTGCGCCGACCTCGGAGTGCCGCGGCTGCTCCTGGGCGGCGGTGTGATCGCGAACCGTCGGCTCCGCGACGTCGCCCTCGCCAGGGCCGCCGAGGCCGGCGTCACCGTGCGCATCCCTCCGCTGTCGCTCTGCACGGACAACGGCGCCATGATCGCGGCGCTGGCCGCTGAGCTCATCGCGTCCGGGCGCCCCGCATCGACCCTCGGCTTCGGCGCCGACTCGACCCTGCCGGTCACCGAGATCCAGGTCGCGGAGGCGGTGCCGGCGTGACCGGGCTCGCGCAGGAGCCGGAGTCGGACGGGGCCACGCCCCGTGCGCGGGTCGAGCGCGCCAGCGGGCAGGTCGAACGCCCGGCCGGGACGGCGCGCCTTCCCGGAGCCCCGCGCGAGGGCTACACGAAGCTGCCGACCGGTCCGGTCGGCATCGAGCCCGTCGTCGTGACCGGGCCCGACCTCGACCACGGAGAGGACGAGGGCTGGGAGCCGGCGGTCGAGCCCGCCGTCGTCGACGACACCCGCCTGGCCCCGTGGGCGCTGCTGGCGGCGATCGTCGCCCTCGGCGCGTCGTTCTTCGTCGGGTGGGGCATCCCGGTCGCGATCGTCGCGGTGATCGCCGCCATCATGTCCCTCCGGCGCCCTGTGGAGAACCGGGCGATCGCGCGCTGGGCCCTCGTGCTCGGCCTGTGCGCGACCGTGTACAGCCTGGGATGGCTGGTCTGGGCGGGGATGCAGTTCGAGAGACTCGGCTAGGCGGGCTGGCCATGACGGACGACGACGACGTCGAGGAGCGCAGGGCCCTGCAGCGCAAGGCTTTCGGCCCGGGCGGAGGCCTCACGGACGCGGAGGCCGCGCGCCTGCGACAGCTCGACGCCGCCCGGCGACGCCCGTCGCCGGGACCTCCGCCGTCCCTCGGCTCCTTCGCCGCTGCAGAGGACGACGACGAGCCGTCGGCCGGAGACGACGCGCCCGTGGAGCCGGACGAGGAGTCCGCGGACGTCGTCACCGCTCAGAGCGACGTTCCGGCTCAGAGGCGGCGGCGCCGTTCCCTCGGCATGCTCGCGCTCGGCGCGGTCGTCGTGCTCCTCCTCGGGGTCGGCGTGGGATGGCTGGCGTTCGGCCGGAGCGGCGGCACAGCGGTCTCCCTCAGCGCCGAGCAGCAGGGATGGCAGTCCGATCTCGTCGCGTCCGGACGATTCGACCCGGGCTCGGTGCGCGCGCTCGCGACGGAGGACGACGCGGTCATCTGGGTGGCGACGCAGAACGGGGGTGCGAGCATCTGCCTGGTCCTGGGCGCAGGGGAGAGCACGACGCCGAGCTGCAACCAGCGGGAAGCGGTGCAGGAGGACGGCCTCTGGGGCGAGGTGACGACCCAGCGCGACGACGAGTACACGCGCCAGGTCATGGCCCATCTGCTCCTCACGCCCGACGGTGAACCGGCGGTGAGCGTCGACGTCTCGGAGTACGGCTCCGGCGAGGGCGGCCCCACCTACGCGAACGAGGCGGAGACACGGACCGCCGAGCGCCTGGCCGATGACGGCTTCGACCCGAACTCGATCTGGGTCGCCGGGTACGACCGCGACGTCCCGATCTGGACGGCCTCCGAAGGGGAGACGGGTCGGCAGTGCCTCATCTACGACGGGGCGACGGCCGACGCGCCGCGGGCCTGTGAGACGACGGAGACGCTGCAGGAGCACGACGGTCGGCTGCGGTTGCAGGTGACCGACGCGGAGACCGGCGGAATGACGACCTACGAGCTGCCGACCTCCGGTTTCGGGTCGTTCGTGATCATCCGAGAGGGGAGCGACGTCGGTGCGGGAGGAGACTGACCGCCAGGGCTCCGCTGCGGCGGAGGAGCGCCGAGCACTGGAGCGCGCGGCCTATGGTCGGGACGGCGGACTCGACGCCGCCGGTGCCCGGCGCCTGCGCGAGCTCCAGGAGGAGCATCGACGGCAGGAGCTTCCGGCGGAGGAACGGCCGACGACAGCCTCCGAGGCGCTCCCGGTGGCGGACGACGAGGGTCGGGAGTCCGATCCGCCGCCGGCTTCCGACGCATCGCCGCTCGCCGCGGCCGGAGCACCACCCGCACCCGTCGAGACGGGCGCGCCGATGCGGGCGCGCGGAGTCGTGCCGGTGCTCGTGGCGGCAGCGACCCTCCTGGCGATCGGCGTCGGGGCGGGGTGGGCGCTGTTCGCCCCGCGGTCGGAGGCGTTCCCCTTGACCGAGACGCAGGAGCAGCGACGGATCGAACTCGCCGGGGAGGACTACGACCCCGGCTCCGTGCGCCCGGTGGCGGAGGCGGAGGGCGCGCTCGCCTGGTTCGCCACGCAGGATGACGGGGCCACCCGGTGCCTGATCCTCGACGTGGGCGAGGACTCCCAATCCACCTGTCTGGCAGCGGAGGAGGAGCTGGGGCCGGGCCTGTACGCCGCCCTCCCCGTGGCGGCCTCCGATGCCGGTGACGACGAGGACTCGTTCTCCACCGACAGCGTGACGGCGGTGATGCTGTTCTCCACCGCGGACGAGCCGATGGTGAGCATCCAGCGGTGGGGCGGAAGCTCCACGCTCTTCGCCCAGTTCGGGGAGGAGCAGCGCCCGAGGGTGAAGGAACTCATCCGCGACGGTTATGACCTCAACCTCACCCTCCTCGGCTCTTTCCGCGAGCAGCCGGTGTGGCTGGGCGACCGCCGTACGACGACCGGCCCCGCCCAGCGCTGCCTGATCGTCGACGCCGACGGTTCGCGGCAGTGCGCCACCCTCGACGAGGCGCTCCAGTCCGGGCTGCGCGTGCAGCTCCTCGACGTGGATCAGGAGACGGGAGAGCTGCTGTCGGCGTCCGTGGTCGAGGTGGCCTTCACCCGCTGGCAGATGCCCTACCTCACGGTGACCTCGGGCCCGGCCGTGGTCGACGAGGCGACGGGCGAGTCGTATCTCGTGATCACCGGGCCGCCGGGGGATCCGATCCGCGTCGACATACCTGGCCGCGACCCGGGCGACTGATCGCTCTCAGTCCGCGACGGGCACCCGGTCGGCGAGGATCGCGCGTCGCTGATCGCCGAAGCGGGCGAGGATCAGGGTCGCCTCGGCGTCGCCGCGCAGGGTCAGCTTGCGCCGGAAGGCCGCGGGGTCGACGTCGACCCCGCGCTTCTTGATCTCGATGCGGCCGATGCCGTGCGTCTTCAGGGCCGCGTTGATCGTCTTCGGCGTGATCGGCAGCGTCTCCCGGACGCGGAAGGACTGCACGAACGGGCTCGTCAGCGCGGCATCGGAGGTGAGGTAGGCGATGCGCGGGTCGAGCATCCCCGCATCAAGGCTGCGGGCGACGTCGCCGATGAGGCGCGCCCGGATGACGGCGCCGTCCGGCTCGTGGAGGAAGGCCCCGAGCGGTCGGACCGGAGCGTCCTCGGCATCGGCCGGGCCGGTGAGCTCGTGCGAGCGCTCGCCGCGGATCACCAGGGCCGAGCGCCGGACCCCTTCCCTGGCCAGCTCCCTGGACCAGACGACGAGCTCCACGACGCTGCCGTCGGCGCTGACCCACTGCGTCTCCGCGTCCGCGGGCAGGGCGTCGCGGTCGTGGGCGGGGCCGAGCTTGATCCCCGTGGGGCGCTGCGCGGCGACGGCGAACGCCCAGTCGAGGGACGGCGAGTAGTCGTCGGCGGAGACGCGCCGGGTCTCGCTGTGTCCGGAGGTGCGGCGGGCGGGATCCATCCAGATCGCCTGGCCGGGGACCGGCTCTCCGAGCGCGTCCTCCGCCGTGGCGTGCCGGACGGTGGCGTCGTCGCCGAACGGGGCGAGGTTGTAGGCGGCGAGGGCCGCGGTCACCTCGTCGGCGTCCACCGCGTGCACTGCCAGTCCCGCGCCGGCGAACGCGAGGGCGTCGCCGCCGATCCCGCAGCCGAGGTCCGCGACGCTCGTGAGGCCGGCTCGGCGGATCCGCTGGGCGTGGCGGGCGGCCACGCCGAGGCGGGTGGCCTGCTCGAGGCCCGCGCGGGTGAACAGCATGCGGGCGGCGAAGGGGCCGAACTTCGCCGCGGCCCTGGCGCGCAGGTGCGCCTGCCCGACGACGGCGGAGACGAGGTCGGGGGAGTGTCCCGCAGCACGCAGCCGGGAGACGGCTGCGGCCGCCTCGGCGGTGGAGGTGACCGGCCCGAGCGCGTCGAGCAGCTCGAGGCCGGCGGGGGTCAGCAGGGCGCGCAGCTCGGACATCTCCACCCTCCCAGCCTAGGACCCGCGTGACGTGTGACTCGGGTTGGCACTCGCATTGCATGAGTGCCAGCCGACCGCCTACACTGGCATTAGCACTCTCGGGTTGAGAGTGCGAACGAGTCTTTCGTGTCAGCGTCAAGAAAGAAGAGGTAGACCGTGTCGGTTTCCATCAAGCCGCTCGAGGACCGCATCGTCATCAAGCAGGTCGAGGCCGAGCAGACCACCGCGAGTGGCCTGGTCATCCCCGACACCGCCAAGGAGAAGCCCCAGGAGGGCGAGGTCGTGGCGGTCGGCCCCGGCCGCATCGACGACAACGGCAACCGCGTTCCGCTCGACGTCGCCGTCGGCGACCGCGTGCTCTACAGCAAGTACGGCGGCACCGAGGTGAAGTTCGGCGCGGACGAGTTCCTCGTCCTGTCGGCTCGCGACGTCCTGGCGGTCGTCGTCCGCTGATCGCACACTCGGTTCCCTCTGCACGGCGGACGGGAACCCGGTCCGAAGAGGGCCCGGATGCTTCGGCATCCGGGCCCTCTTCCGCGTCCGGAGCGGCGCGGCCCTCGTCCTCGCGGGCATAGGGTTGTGCGGTGACCCCCGAGACGACCCGCGCCACCCGGACGGCGGGCGTCGCCTACGCCGGGAGCGCATACCTCCTGTGGGGCGTGCTGCCGCTCTACTTCCTCCTGCTGCAGCCCACCGGGCCGTGGGAGGTGGTCGCCTGGCGGGTGCTGCTCTCCTTCGTCTTCTGTCTTCTGCTGCTCACCGTCACGAGGGGATGGCCCGCCTTCCTCGCGATCGTCCGGAGTCCGCGACTGCTCGGGTGGACGGCCCTCGCCGGCCTGCTCATCTACGTCAACTGGCAGGTCTTCGTCCTCGGCACGTTGAGCGAGAACGTGGTGGAGACGGCGCTCGGCTACTTCATCAACCCGATCACCACCGTGCTGCTCGGCGTCTTCGTCCTCAAGGAGCGCCTCCGCCGTCTGCAGTGGGCGGCGGTCGGGATCGCGGCCGTCGCGGTCGTCGTCATCATCGTGGCGTACGGCCACGTCCCCTGGATCGCCCTGACCCTCACCGCTTCCTTCGGTCTGTACGGGCTCATCAAGAAGAAGATCGGCCCTGCCGTCGACGCGGTCAGCGGGTTGACGCTCGAGTCGTTCTGGCTGATCCCCATCGCGGTGGTGCAACTCGTGGTCGTGGCGACGACGCCCGTCGGCCTGACGATGGGGACCGCGGGCTGGCCGCACGCCGTGCTGCTCGCCTTCGCGGGGGTGGCCACGGCTGTCCCCCTGCTGCTGTTCGCGGCCGGCACGCGTCGCGTCGACCTCACGATCATCGGGATGCTGCAGTTCCTCACCCCGGTCCTGCAGTTCGTGATCGGGGTCGTCGTGCTGCACGAGCCGATGCCGCCGGAGCGCTGGATCGGGTTCCTCCTGGTGTGGGTCGCGATCGCGGTCTTCGTCGTCGATCTGCTCCTCGCCGCGCGTCGCGGCCGTCGTGCCACCCGCGCCGCGGCGCTCTGATCGGTCCTGCCCGCGCCCCGAAACGGCGGCCCTGGATCGTTAACGCACCGAGATACTTGCCCCTCCTGCGCGCGGGGCGCACGCCCTAGTGTTAGAGCACCCGACTGTGGTCATCATCCACGTTCGTTTACGCAAGGGAGCATCATGAACGCACTGAAGGGCTCGCGCAGCGCGAGGATCTTCGCCGGGATCGCGCTGGTCAGCGCCTCCGCCCTCATCATCGCGGGCTGCAGCAGCACGCCCGATGCGGAGCCGTCGGACGGGGGCGGCGACAAGCCCGCCGCCGACCTGACGCTCAAGCTCGGTTCGCTGCTGCCCGCCACCGGTACGCTCGCGTTCCTGGGCGCGCCGATGGAGGCCGGCGTCCAGCTCGCCGTCAACCAGATCAACGAGGCCGACGCCGGCATCACGATCGACCTCAGCACGGGCGACGAGGGCGACCTCGACAACAAGGCCTACGAGACCTCCATCACCAACCTGCGCAACGGCGACATCACCGCCATGATCGGCGCGGCGTCCTCCAGCGTCACCAAGCTCATCCTCGACGGCAACGCGGGTGCGGACATCCTCACGGTGTCCCCGTCCAACACCTCGCCGGACTTCACGGGCATCAACCCGCTGTACTTCCGCACCGCACCGAGCGACAACCTCCAGGGCGAGGTCCTCGGCAACGAGATCGCCGAGGACGGCCACAAGACGCTGGGCATCATCTACCAGAACGACCCGTACGGCACGGGCCTGTTCGAGGCGATCAAGGCCACGTTCGAGAGCACCGGCGGCGAGGTCGTCGCCGATGCGTCGTACAACCAGGGTGACGGTCAGTTCAACGCGCAGGTCTCGGAGATCGCCGCGGCGAACCCGGACGCCGTCGCTGTCGTCTCCTACGACCAGTTCGCCACCATCGCGCCGCTGCTGGGCAACGCCGGGGTCGACACGGGCTCGCTGTACCTCGTCGACGGCAACCTCAAGGACTGGGGCGCCGACATCCCGGTGAGCCTCGAGGGCTCGAAGGGCACCCGCGCCGGCGCCGAGCTGCCGCAGGACTTCCTCGACCAGCTGAACGAGGTCTGGACGGCCGAGGGCAACGACCCGATCGACGCCGTGACCTACTCGGCCGAGGCGTACGACGCCGTGGTCCTCATCGCTCTGGCGGCGCTGAAGGCCGGCTCGGTCGAGGGCCCGGACATCGCGGCGGAGATGATCACCGTCTCCGGCGGCGACGGCGACGGCGAGAAGTGCGACAACTTCGCCGACTGCGCCGCGATCATCAACGACGGCGGCACGCCGGACTACGACGGCCTCTCCGGCGAGATCACGTTCGACGAGAACAACGACCCGAAGGGTGCCGCGATCGGCGTCTACGAGTTCGACGCCGAGAACGTCACCTCGCGCATCAAGTAAACACCGCACGAGGAAGGCCCCGGGTGCTTCGGCATCCGGGGCCTTCATCGTGCGGCGCGAGGTCTCAGGCGGCGTCGGTCCCGAGGGTGCCGAGGTAGAGGCCGATGACCTTCGGATCGTTCAGCAGCTCCCGACCGGTGCCCTCGTAGGCGTCCTTCCCCTGGTCGAGCACGTAGCCGCGGTCGCAGATCTGCAGGCACCGACGGGCGTTCTGCTCGACCATGATCGTCGTCACGCCCGCCTTGTTGATGTCGGAGACGCGGATGAAGGCGTCGTCCTGCCGCACGGGGGAGAGGCCGGCGGACGGCTCGTCCAGCAGCAGCACGGACGGGTCCATCATGAGCGCGCGGGACATGGCGACCATCTGGCGCTCGCCGCCGGAGAGCGAGCCCGCACGCTGCTTCAGGCGCTTGCCGATCTCCGCGAAGATGCTGCTGACGAACTCGAGCCGCTCCGCGAAGATCTTCGGGTTCTGGTAGAGCCCCATCTCCAGGTTCTCCTGGATGGTGAGCGACGGGAACACGTTGTTCGTCTGCGGCACGAAGGCGACACCGCGGCGTACGAGCTTGTCGGCCTTGAGGCCGACGATGCTCTCGCCCTTGACGGTGATATCGCCCTCGCGGACGTTCACCATGCCGAAGATCGCCTTGAGGAGCGTCGACTTCCCGGCGCCGTTCGGGCCGATGATGCCGATGAGCTCGCCCTGGCGGGCGACGAGGTTCGCGCCGTTGAGGATGTTCACTCCCGGCAGGTAGCCGGCGTGCACGTCCTTCAGCTCGACGATGACGTCGCCGGTCTCGGGGGTGCCCTCGGCGGGGATCGCGGTGCTCATGCCTTGTCCTCCTCGGCGGCGTCCTCGGCCTCGACCTCGGCCTCGACCTCCGTCTCGATCTGCTCGCGGATGCGCTCCGCGTCGGCGTCCGAGATCACCGGGAGGCGGCCGGTGACGGCGCCGAGGTCCACGTCCTGATGGGCGCCCAGGTAGGCGTCCACGACCGCGGGGTCCTCCATGACGGTCTCCGGAGGCCCCTCGGCCACCACGCGCCCCTCGGCCATCACGACGACCCAGTCGGCGATGTGACGCACCATGTGCATGTCGTGCTCCACGAAGAGCACCGTCATCCCGAGGTCCTTGAGGTCGAGGATGTGGTCGAGGAGCGACTGCGTGAGGGCGGGGTTCACCCCGGCCATCGGCTCGTCGAGCATCACCAGGTTCGGGTCGCTCATGAGCGCCCGTGCCATCTCCAGGAGCTTGCGCTGACCGCCGGAGAGGGAGGCGGCGAAGTCCTGCTCCTTGGCGTCGAGCTTGAAGCGCACGAGGAGCTCGTGGGCCCGCTGCTCGATCTCCTGCTCCTGCGCGCGCCAGAGGAAGGGGAAGAGCCCGGCCCAGAAGCCCTCGCCGCGCTGGTCCTTCGCGCCGAGCTTCATGTTCTCCAGCACGGTCAGCAGCGACAGCGACTTGGTGAGCTGGAAGGTGCGCACCTGGCCCATCCGGGCGACCTTGAAGGACGGGATGCCGGAGAGGCTCTTGCCGTCGTACGACCAGGTACCGCTGTTGGGTTTGTCGAACCCGCAGAGGAGGTTGAACAGTGTGGTCTTCCCGGCGCCGTTGGGGCCGATGAGTGCCGTGATGGCGCCACGCGGGATCTCGAGGTGATCGACGTCGACGGCGGTCAGTCCGCCGAAGCGCCGCTGCACCGCGTCCACGACGAGGATCGGGTCGACCTTCTTGACTCCGGGGGCGGCGGGACCCGCGGCGAGGCCGGTGGTCTTGGCGCGGGGAGCGCTCTTCGCGGGCGTGACGGCCGCGTCGTTCTCACTTGACAAAGGTCATCTCCCTCTTGTTCCCCAGGATGCCCTGCGGGCGGAACACGACGATGAGCATCAGCACGATGCCGATGAGGATGTAGCGCACCACGTCGGCCTGTGCGCTCGTCATGGGCAGGTAGCCGGCCGTGGCCATCGCCGGGAGGAGCGCGCCGAGGAAGGCGAACACCACCCAGAAGAGCACGGCGCCGAGCGTCGGGCCGAAGACCGTCGCCGCACCGCCGAGGAGCAGGATCGTCCACAGGAAGAACGTCAGCGACGTCGAGTAGCTGCCGGGGATGACCGCCGAGGGCAGGACGAAGACGATGCCGCCAAGCGCACCGATCACACCACCCACCACGAGCGCCTGCATCTTGTACGCGAAGACGTTCTTACCGAGCGACCGCACGGCGTCCTCGTCCTCGCGGATGCCCTTGAGCACGCGGCCCCACGGGCTGCGCATGAGCGCCCAGACCACGAGGATCGTCAGAGCGAGGGTGAGCAGACCGAACACACGCACCCAGAGGTCGTTCGCGTTGTACGTCCACGGGCCGAAGCCGTACGTCCCCGGAGGGAACGGGTTGGCGTCGCGGAAGCTCTGGTGGTAGCCGGAGAGCCCGCCGGCGGAGTTCGTCCAGTCCTTGAACAGCTCCGTGACGAACATAAGGCGCACGACCTCCGCGGCCGCGATGGTCGCGATGGCGAGGTAGTCGGCGCGCAGACGCAGCGTCGGGATGCCCAGCAGCAGGGCGAAGAGCGCTCCGCCGGTGATGCCGACGAGCACGCCCAGCCACCACGGGAAGCCGAAGGTGAGGATCGAGATCGCGTAGCCGTAGCCGCCGATCGCCATGAACGCCGCCATGCCGAAGTTGAGCAGACCCGTGTAGCCGAAGTGCACAGCGAGGCCGGTGGCCGCGAGCGCGTAGGCGATCGTCGTCGGGCTGAACAGGTAGGAGGCGGTGTTGCCGAAGATGCTTCCGAAGTCCATGCGTCAGCCCAACCTTTCCTTGCGTCCGAGGATGCCCTGCGGTCGCACGAGCAGGATGATGATCAGCGCGACGAGGGCGCTGGCGTACTTGAGGTCGGTCGGCACCCCGAGGAGCGTGGACACCTCGACCGCGAGGCCGACGATGATCGAGCCGATCAGGGCGCCGATCGCCGAGCCGAGCCCGCCGAGCGTGATGGCGCAGAACATCAGCAGCAGCATCTGCATACCCATGTCCCACTTCACGCCGGGGCGGAAGTACGCCCAGAGGATCCCGGAGATCGCGGCCAGGGTGCCGGCGAGGATCCAGACGATGCGGATGACCTTGTCCACGTCGATGCCGGAGGCGGCGGCGAGCTGCGGGTTGTCCGAGATCGCCCTCGTCGCCTTGCCGGTGCGGGTGCGGGTGAGGAAGAACGCGACGCCGAGGATCACGATGATGCTGGTCGCCATGCCGATCAGGTCGATGTACGACAGGGAGATCGGCCCGAGACGGATGGGCTCCGGGCTGGAACCGGGCAGCTGATAGGTGTTGCCGCCGATGATGTACTGCAGACCGTAGCGGAGGGCCAGCGAGAGGCCGATGCTGACGATCATGAGCTGGACGACGCCCAGACCCCGGCGCCGCAGCGGCTTCCAGATGCCGGCGTCCAGAGCCCAGCCGAGCGCCGCACCGCCGATGACCGCGGCGATGATGCCGGCCCACAGCGGGAGTTGCCAGAACGAGGTGACGACGAGCGTGACCACCGCGCCCCAGCTCACCATCTCGCCGTGCGCGAAGTTCGACAGCCGGGTCGTGCCGTAGATCAGCGCGGCGCCCATCGAGGCGAGCCCCAGCAGCAGACCGAAGTTCAGACCGCCCACCATGCGCGACAGGAGCTGGTCGAGGAAGGAGACGGTCACCCGCTCGCCCTCGCCCAGGAAGAAGTTCACGATCTTCGTGCCGGTGAGCCCGAACTCCAGCTCGAACGAGGCGGTCGTGCCCGAGACGGGCTGGATCCCCTCGGGGAGCTGCGTCGCGTCGACGATCACGCCGTCCGGAAGCGTGGACTCGTCGACCGTCAGGGTGTACGTCTCCTTATCCGGCACGTACAGCCGCCACTTGCCCTCGGCGTCGGTCTCGGTCTCGGCGTCGAAGCCGTTCCCCTCGATCGTCATCACGACGCCCTCGACGGGCTCGTCGCCGTCGGTGACGACGCCGGCGAAGTAGAAGTCGGTGACCTCCTGGCCGTCGTCCGTCGTCTCCGCGGATGCGGCTGAGGGAGGGAGGAGGAGCGATGCCGCGAGCGCCATCAGGATTCCGAAGAAGGCGAAGGCCCAAGGGCGCTTTCGCGGTCCGGCGAGTGCTGTGGGTCCCACGCAACCTCCACTGTGAGTGCTGTCTCCGCGGACTCGGGTCGAACCGCGGGGATGGACGACGCACTTGAGCGTAATGGGCGATCGGCGATTCACCTATCGTCCGGGCCAACGGTCCGGTAACGACAGGGCTCTGGGAATGTTCTCGGGCGTGTCTCGCTTAGAATCTCCATACGGGTCACGCCCGCGCACCGGCCGACGTCGACCCCCCATTCGCACCCGGATCCGCGCCACTCGCGCAGGAGGAGATTCCATGGACCAGCACGATCCCTTCGGCTTCGTCGGACTGACCTACGATGACGTGCTGCTGCTCCCCGGGCACACCGACGTCATCCCCAGCGAGGCCGACACGTCGTCCCGGATCACGCGGCGGATCTCCGTCGCGACGCCGCTCCTCTCCAGCGCGATGGACACCGTGACCGAGTCCCGCATGGCGATCGCCATGGCGCGGGAGGGTGGCATCGGCATCCTGCACCGCAACCTCTCGATCGCCGACCAGGCCGCGCACGTCGACCGCGTGAAGCGGAGCGAGTCCGGCATGATCACCGACCCCATCACCACGACGCAGGACGCGACCGTGGAGGAGGTCGACGCGCTGTGCGCCAAGTACCGGATCTCCGGTCTCCCGGTCGTGGACGACGAGGGTCGTCTGGTCGGCATCATCACGAACCGGGACATGCGCTTCGTCTCCGGCTTCGAGCGCCAGAGCACGTTCGTGAAGGATGTCATGACGAGGGAGAACCTCGTCACCGCCCCGGTGGGCGTCGCGGCAGGCGAGGTCATCGCGCTGTTCGCGAAGCACCGCGTCGAGAAGCTGCCCCTCATCGACGAGGACGGCAAGCTCGCCGGCCTCATCACCATCAAGGACTTCGACAAGAGCGAGAAGTACCCGCTCGCCACCAAGGACGACCAGGGCCGCCTGCGGGTGGGCGCGGCGATCGGTTTCTTCGGCGACGCCTGGGAGCGCGCCGAGGCCCTCCGCGACGCCGGCGTCGACGTGCTCGTCGTCGACACCGCCAACGGGCAGTCCCAGGGCGTGATCGACCTCGTCAAGCGCCTCAAGGCCGACGAGTCGTTCGCGCACATCGACGTCATCGGCGGCAACGTCGCCACCCGCGAGGGCGCGCAGGCGCTGGTGGACGCGGGGGTCGACGCGGTCAAGGTGGGCGTGGGGCCCGGCTCGATCTGCACGACGCGCGTGGTCGCCGGTGTCGGCGTGCCGCAGGTGACGGCCGTCTACGAGGCGTCGCTCGCGGCGCGTCCGGCCGGGGTCCCGGTGATCGCCGACGGCGGCCTGCAGTACTCGGGCGACATCGCGAAGGCCCTGGTCGCCGGCGCCGACGCCGTGATGCTCGGCTCGCTGCTCGCCGGCACGGACGAGTCGCCGGGCGAGATCGTCTTCCAGTCGGGCAAGCAGTTCAAGCAGTACCGCGGGATGGGATCGCTCGGCGCCATGCAGACGCGCGGCAAGCAGACCTCGTACTCGAAGGACCGCTACTTCCAGGCCGACGTGCCCAGTGACGACAAGCTGATCCCGGAGGGCATCGAGGGCCAGGTCCCGTACCGCGGCCCGCTCTCCGCCGTCGCCTACCAGCTCGTCGGCGGGCTGCGGCAGTCGATGTTCTACGTCGGTGCGCGCACCATCGAGGAGCTCAAGCAGCGCGGCAAGTTCGTGCGCATCACCTCGGCGGGACTCAAGGAGTCGCACCCGCACGATGTGCAGATCGTCGTCGAGGCGCCGAACTACAAGAAGTGACAGCGGCCCCCGGGAAGGGGGACGCAGGAGGGGCCGGATGCGCTGCATCCGGCCCCTCGTCGTCCGCGGTGCGGTCAGCCGCAGCGGTAGGTGACGCCGCCGACGTCCCACACCCCGGGTCCGAGCTCGGCGCAGGTCCCGATCACGCCGGCCAGCACGGTCACCAGCAGGACGATCCCGATGATCGCGAAGATCGTCAGGATGGCGCCGACGATGATGCCGGCGATCGCGATGCCCTTGGGGGCCTTCGCCTTGCCGAGCTGCACGGCGGCGATGATGCTGAGGATGAGGCCGACCGGCGGCAGCAGGAACGCCAGCACGAGGCCGATGATCGACAGCACCCGCCCGGGCGGCGAGGTCGGCACGTCCTGCGCGTAGGGGGCGCCGGGCGGGGGAGCGGAGGCCGCGGGATACGGCGAGGGCGCGCCGCCGGGCGGCGGCGGGTTGTAGGGCGGCGGGGCGTCGGGCGACGGTGCGTCGGTCATGATCTCTCCTCGGTTCCGGTCGTAGCCCAGAGCGTAGCGACGGAGGGACGGGCATGCCATCCCCCTTCCGGGCCCCGCGCGCCGCGCGTACGGTGCCGGTATGTGCCGAAACATCGTGCCTCTGAACAACCTCGAGCCCGCAGCCACGGATGAGGAGTGCCAGGAGGCCGCGCTCCAGTTCGTCCGCAAGATCTCCGGGACGACGGCGCCCTGCGCGCGAACCGCGAGGTGTTCGATCGCGCGGTGGCCGAGATCGCCGTGGCCACGCGGCGGCTGCTCGACGATCTCGTGACCTCGGCACCGCCCAAGAACCGCGAGGAGCAGGCGGCGAAGAGGCGGGCGCGATCGGCGGAGCGCTACGAGGCGATCCGGGTCTATCAGGAGGAGAAGCGGGCGGCGCGCGCGGGCTGACGCGCTGCGGGCCGGGGGTGGAGCCCTGTGCCAGAATCGACGTACCCCGCTCGACTTTCCCTGCGGCCCGGTGATGAAGGCACCGAGCTCGCACCGCCGAATCCCCCCGGCAGGGAATCTCCCCAAGGAGAGCTGTACATGGCTGAGGTCCCCCTCGCATCCTCGTCGTCGACGACGACCACGACGTCGCCCTGCTCGTCAAGACCGTCCTGGAACGGCGTGCAGGCTGCGTCGTCGATCTCGCGGACGACGGCCGGTCGGCGCTCGAGAAGGCCGCGGCGGTGAAACCCGACGTCGTCGTGACCGACATCGAGATGCCGGGGCTCAGCGGCCTGGAGCTGCTCGCGGAACTACGGCGCCTCATGCCGACCGTGCCGGTCGTCGTGATGACCGCGCACGTCTCGGTCGAGTACGCCGTGTCGGCGCTCCGGGCGCAGGCCGACGAGTTCCTCACCAAGCCGCTCGACAACGCCCGACTCGTGGAGTCGGTCACCCGGCTCGTCGAGGAGTCCCGGCGCCGGAAGGCGGAGGCGAAGACCGGCGAGGTCGTCCTCGCGATCGGGGCGCACCCGGACGACGTCGAGATCGGCGTCGGCGGCATCCTCGCGGCGCACGCGGCCGCCGGCGATCAGATCACGATCCTCACGCTCTCCCGCGGAGCGCGCGGCGGTGACGCGGACAGTCGCCAGCATGAGTCGCTCGCCGCGGCCGAGCAGGTGGGGGCGCGCCTGTTCGTCAAAGACCTCATCGACACCGAGATCTCGGGCGGAGGATCGACCGTCCGCCTCATCGAGGAGGTCGTGCAGGAGATCCAGCCGACCATCGTCTACACGCACTCGCACCACGACCGCCACCAGGATCACCGCGCGGTGAACGAGGCGACGATCGTCGCGACCCGCCGCGTCGGCACGGTCGCCTGCTACCAGAGCCCTTCCGCGACCATCGACTACCGGCCCACGCGCTTCGTCCGCATCGACCGCTTCCTGGATGACAAGCTGCGGCTGCTGGAGTGCTTCCAGTCCCAGACCGCGGCGAACCGGGAGTATCTCTCGCCGGAGTTCGTCACCGCCACCGCACGCTACTGGTCGCGGTTCGGCGGCGGCGAGGCGGTCGAGCCGCTGGAGGTCGTGCGCGAGACCGCCGAGTTCATCGGCGCCCATGAACTGAGTCGACGGGAGAGCTGATGACGAAGCGCGTACTGGTCACCGGAGCCGGAGGCCCCGCCGGCGTCGCCGTGATCCGCTCCCTGCTGCGACGGCCCGATCTGACGGTCTTCGCGGCCGACATGGACGGATGGGCGAGCGGCATCTACCTCGTGCCACCGGCGCAACGCCGTCTGGTTCCCCCGGGGCGTGACGAGGACTTCGTGCCGGCGATCGCGCGGATGGTCGCGGAGGACGGTCTCGACCTCGTGATCTCGACCGTCGACGTGGAGCTGATCGCCCTCGCGGACCGCCGCGACGAGCTGGCCCCCGCGGTCCTCGCCGCGCCGCCCGCCGACACGCTGCACACGGCCCTCGACAAGCTCGCTCTCGCGGAGCGCTGCGCGCCGACCGGTCGTGTGCCGCGCACCGTGCTCGCCGGGCCGGATGCCGCGGAAGTCGCGTGGGAGTTCCCCGTGTTCGCCAAGCCCCGCCAGGGTGCGGGCAGTCGCGGTGTGCGCCTCGTCCCGGACGCCGAGGCGCTCGCCGCCCTCCCCACCGATGAGGGGCTGATCGTGCAGGACTTCCTCCCGGGCGAGGAGTACTCGGTCGATGTGATCGCCGACGCGTCCGGCGGTGTGGTCGCGGCGGTCCCGCGCACCCGCGCCCGTGTGGACTCGGGGGTCGCCATCGCCGGTCGCACCCTCCGCGATCCCGAGCTCGAGGAGACCGCCGCCGCCATCGCGCGGGCGATCGGCCTCGTGGGCGTCGCCAACGTGCAGCTCCGTCGCGACCGGGACGGGCGGGCCGTGCTGCTCGAGGTCAACCCGCGCTTCCCCGGGGCGCTCCCGCTGACGATCGCCGCCGGAGTCGACATCCCGTCGCTCGTCGCCGACCTCTTCCTCGGCCGGGAGATCCCGGTGCAGGTGCCCTTCCGCGAGGTCGCATCGGTGCGCTTCCTGGAGGACGTGATCGTCGAGGTCGACGACGTGCTCGTGTCGGCGCACGCCGGTCACCAGGAGGAACTGTGAGCCATCCCGCCCTGCGCGGAGACCACCACGTCCACTCCACGTTCTCCGATGACGCGGTCTCCACGCTGGCGGAGAACGTCGCCGCCGCTGCGGCCGTCGGTCTCGAGACGGTCCGCCTCGTCGACCACGTACGGCAGAGCACGACCTGGGTGCCGGAGTACCTCGCCGCGGTCCGTCGGCTGCGCGTTCCGGACGGACTCACGGTGCTCACGGGCGTCGAGGCGAAGATCCTCGACGCCTCGGGGGAACTCGACATGCCGGTGCTGCCTGAGGGCATCGACCGGATCCTCATCGCCGACCATCAGTTCCCCGGCGTGGACGGGCCGCTCGGTCCCACCGCCGTCCGCGAGCGCATCGCCGCGGGGTGGGCGCCGACCGACGTCCTCGACCAGTTCACGGACGCGGTCATCGCGACCATGCGACGCCATCCGGGCAACCAGCTCGCGCACTGCTTCTCGATCCTGCCGAAGATCGGTCTCGCGGAGGAGGAGCTCGGAGCCGAGCGCCTCGAGGCCTGGGCTCGCGCCGCCGCGGAGACGGACACCCTCGTCGAGGTCAACGAGAAGTGGGTGTGCCCCGGCGCGGAGGCGCTGACCGCGCTGGAGCGCGCGGGTGCCGGGATCGTCGCGTCCACCGACAGCCACGTGGCCGCAGACGTCGGCCGGTACTCCCGCATCCTCCCGCTGCTCGAAGGGACGGAAGGACGCTGATGCCCGAGCTGACCTGGATCGAGACGGTCGTCGTCGTCATCCTCCTCCTCTGCGTGCTGATCGGCACGCTCCCGGTCGTCAACACCGGGCTGCAGTTCCTCATGCTGCCGCTGCACGCCTTCCGCAATCACTACGGCAAGGCCGCGCCGTACCACCCGAACGTGGCCGTGGTCATCCCGGCGTGGAACGAAGGGCTCGTCATCGGCCCCGCGATCGAGCGTCTGCTCCAGCTCGAGTACCCGGCCGAGCGCCTCCGCGTCTTCGTCGTCGACGACGCATCCACGGACGACACCCCGTCGATCGTGCAGCAGAAGGCGGCGACCTACCCGGGACGGGTCGTCCACCTGCGGCGCGAGAAGGGTGGCGAGGGCAAGGCGCACACGCTGAACCACGGCCTCGACGTCGTGCTCGCCGACCCGTGGACCGAAGCGGTACTCATCATGGACGCCGACGTGATCTTCGCGCGGGACTCCCTGCGCAAGCTCACCCGGCACCTCGCGGACGAGGAGGTCGGGGCCGTCACGGCCTACATCGCGGAGGGCAGCAGGGACCGCAACTACCTCACCCGGTTCATCGCGATCGAGTACGTCATCGGCCAGCTCTCGGCACGGCGCACGCAGAACGTCGGGGGAGCGATCGCCTGCCTCGCCGGGGGCGCCCAGCTGCATTCCCGCGCGAACCTCGAGGCGATCGGCGGTCGCATCCCGACGGGCACGCTCGCCGAGGACACCATGACGACCTTCGAGAGTCAGCTCCACGGCCGCCGGATGGTGTTCGAGCCGCACGCCGTGGTGCTCGCCGAGGAGCCGCGGACGATCGACAGTCTCTGGAAGCAGCGGCTGCGCTGGGCGCGCGGCAACGTGCAGCTCACCTCGATCTACAAGAAGCTCTGGTTCCGTCCGAGTCGCGACCACAACCTGGGCAGCATCCCCTTCGGGCTGGCCTGGTTCACGATCCTGCTGATGCCGGCGCTCCTGCTCCTCGCCGCCACCGCGATGATCGTCCTCCTGCTCCTGCACAGCGACGTCGCGGAGTTCGTGTTCCGGTTCATGTGGATCGCCGCGGCGGCCATCTACATCTTCTCGATGCTCTACTCCGTCCAGCTCGATCCGCGCATCGGGCGGCAGTCCTGGCGCGAGGCGATCATGTTCCCGGGGCTCGGGGCGCTGATCCTCATGGCCCTGGCGCTGTTCCCCTGGGCCCTGGACGGCCTGATCGGCGCGGCCGGGCAGGAGTCGACGGAGCAGACGCGTGTGCTGTGGCTGCTGGCGTTCGCCCTCTGGGGGCCGGTGTCGATGCTCGGCATCTGGCTCGCGCGGGCGGTCGAGCCGCTTCCGGCCGGACGCTTCTTCGCGGGCCTGCTGCTCTACGTCTGCGGCTACGGATCACTGCTGTGCGCGATCACCGCCGACTCGTACCTCAAGGAGTGGCGTCGCGCGGATGCCTCCTGGATCAAGACCGAGAAGATCGGACGGGTCGACTCATGACCGACGCACCATCGCACGACGCCGAGGTGGAGGAGATCGCGGCCGACGCCCGGAAGGAGCGCCGCCTCATCCCGCAGGCGCTCATCTCCCTCGCCGTCGTGGTCGTGATCGTCGTCGTCCGAGAGCTGCTCCTGCGATGACCGGACGGCCGCTCGCCCTGGTCGTCGAGGACGCTCCGGATCAGGCGACCCTCCTGGGGCGGTACCTCGATCGGGAGGGCTTCGACGTGTTCGTCGCGCCCGATGCGGAGTCTGCCATCGCCGCCTTCCCGGACATCGACCCCCAGGTCGCCGTCCTGGACCTGCTGCTCCCCGGCATCTCCGGTCAGGCGTGCTGCCGGCTGATCCACGAACGCTACCCGGAGTGCTTCCTCATCGTCAGCTCGGTGCTGGACGTCGCGGAGTATCCACCGGCTGACGCCGCGCTGCCGAAGCCCATCACGGGGGCGGACCTGCATCGGGCCGTGGAGCGGGTGCCGCGATGAGGGCCACGCCGCTGGAGCGTGCCGAGAACCGCTGGTACCGGGTCGTCGACAACCCGAGCCCGATCGTCAAGCAGGTCCCGACTCTCGTCGCCGCCGCGATCGCGGGCGTGATGACCTGGGCCATCCCCAGCCTGCCGTTCACCGATGTGGCCCTCGCGCTGACCGGCCTCGCGGTCGTGCTCGTCGCGACGCTCCACGCCGGGGTGCTCAGCGCGCTGCACATCCGCGAGGGCTGGATCGTGCTGCTGGTGCCGATGATCGACATCCTGGGACTGGGCCTCTTCCGTGCAGGGACGGGAGGCGCGGCCTCGCTCTTCGGATCGCTCGTGCTGCTCCCGGTGATCTGGATCGCGGCGGCGCCGGGGATCCGCTGGGTCTTCGTCGTCGGCGCGTTCACGTCGTTCGCGCTGCTGATCCCCTACGTCGTCGAACCGCCGACGAACGCGGTGGTGTGGCTCCGCGGCGTCGTCGGTCCGCTCGTCTTCGCGGCCGTCGCGGCCGTGGTGAACGAGCTCTCCCGGCAGCAGCGCCTGCGGGTGCAGCAGGCGGAGGAACTGGTCACGGAGCGGACCAAGGCGCTGTCCGAGAACGTCTCGATGATCGTGCAGCTGCGACAGAAGGAGCACGAGTACCGCGTGCTGCTCGACTCGTTCGAGGGCCTGTGGGCGTCGATCACCGCGCAGGCCGTGATCGGCACCGATCGCGAAGGGCGCGTCACGGCGTGGAACCCCGGGGCCGTCCGCCTGCTCGGGCTCTCCCACGACGAGGCTCTCGACGACGTGCGCGTCGACCGCTTCTTCTCGCCGTCGGCGCTGAGGATGCTCGCCGAGGACACCGCATCGCGCGAAGACGTCTCGGGGGTGCCGGCGGGGCAGGGCGGGGCGCCAAACCGCGCAGGAGTGCCGGACGGGCTCCGCGAGCTCTTCGCCCACGCGGACGCCGGCCATACCGTCGACGGCGACATCGAGGTGAGGACCGCGGGTGGCACGACGGTGCCGGCGCGGGTGACCGTCACCCCGCACAAGGATCCGTCCGGCGCGCAGCAGGGCTACCTGTTCGTGCTCACGGACGAGACCAGAGCCGTCGAGGTCGCGCGCATGAAGGACGAGTTCGTGGGGATGATCTCCCATGAGCTCCGGACGCCGCTGAGTGCGATCATCGGCTTCCTCGACCTGTTGCAGAACGACCCCGGTCAGCCCCTGACCGAGGACCAGCAGGAGTTCGTCGGCATCATCGAGCGCAACGCGAAGCGCCTGCTGAACCTCGTCGGCGATCTGCTCTTCACGGCGCAGGTGGAATCGGGGCGCTTTCCCCTGGAGCGGGACGAGGCCGACATCGCGGACCTCGTGCGCTCGGCGGTCGCCTCGGCGGGGCCGCATGCGCAGCGCGAGGGGATCGAACTGGAGCTGCAGGTCGGTGACGAGCCGATCCCGCTGCTGGTCGATCCCGGACGCCTCGGGCAGGCGGTGGACAACCTCCTCTCGAACGCCATCAAGTTCACCCCGCGCGGGGGTCGAGTGACGGCCGCCGTGCGTCGCCTCGACGGCGGGGTGCAGGTCGCCATCGCCGACACCGGGGTCGGGATCCCGCAGGACGAGCAGCGCATGCTCTTCACCCGGTTCTTCCGCGCCTCGACGGCCACGCGCAACGCCGTCCCGGGGGTGGGGCTGGGTCTCACGATCACGCGCGCGATCGTGCTGGCCCACGGCGGATCGATGGACGTGACCAGCGAGGAGGGCGTGGGCACCGAGTTCCGGTTCGTGCTCCCGGCGGCTCCCAAGACCGAGGTGCTGCAGACCCTCAGTCGCGCGGACTGACACATCGGTGGGGGAGCGGTACGGTGGGCGTCATGACCGCCACCTTCACTGCTTCGCTGGATGACCACGGGCGCCTGGTCATTCCCGGCGAGTTGCGCGCGCGGCAGCGTTGGAACGAGGGCGTCACTCTGCTGATGATCGAGGAGGACCGCGGCGGCGTCGTCCTCCTCGCACGGGAGCAGGCGCGGACACTTGTCCGTGCGCAGCTCACCGGTGCCAGTCTGGCGAACGCGCTCCACGATGAGCGTCGAGCGGCCGCAGCGCAGGAAGACGCGGCTTGACGGGCCCGGAAGGCTCGTCCCGGTGGTCGCGAAGCCGCGCGGACTGATAGCCTGGTCGGCTCGCTGTCCGCGGGCGGAAGGACGGCCATGCCTGTGGGGTACATCGACGCATCCGGGATCTCACTGACGCTTCCCGACGGCAGACCGCTTCTCGACGAGGTGTCGTTCCGGGTCGGGGCGGGCTCGACCAGCGCTCTGATCGGGCCGAACGGGGCGGGGAAGACGACGCTGCTGCGGATCATCCGCGGCGAGCAGCCGGCCGACGACGGGGTGGTGACCATCGACGGCGGACTCGGCGTCATGGACCAGTTCGTCGGGCACGGCGAGCCGGGCCAGACCGTGCACGAGCTGCTCGTGCGGGTGGCTCCCACCCGCCTCCGTGCCGCCGCGGAGGCGATGGAGGCCGCGGAGAACGCCCTCATCGATCGCGACGAGCACGACACCCAGATGGCCTACGCCTCCGCCATCGCCGAGTACGCGGACGCCGGCGGATACGAGCACGAGACCGTGTGGGATCAGTGCACCGTGGCAGCGCTCGGCGTGCCGTTCGAGCGGGCACGGTACCGCGAGCTCACCTCCCTCTCCGGCGGAGAGCAGAAACGGCTCGCCCTGGAGGCGCTGCTCCGTGGCCCCGATGAGGTGCTCCTGCTCGACGAGCCGGACAACTACCTCGACGTGCCGACCAAGCGGTGGCTCGAGGAGCGGCTGCGCGCCACGGACAAGACCGTGCTGCTGGTGTCGCACGACCGCGAGCTCCTCGCCAGAGCCGCCGATCGGCTGATCACGCTGGAACCCGGTGCGGCGGGGTCGACCGCCTGGGTGCACGGCGGGAGCTTCGCGACCTACCATCAGGCGCGCGCCGATCGGATGGACCGGCTCGACGAGCTGCGCCGGCGGTGGGACGAGCAGCATGAGAAGCTCCGCATCCTGGTGGCGAACCTCAAGGTCAAGGCGTCCGCGAACGACGGCTTCGCGTCCCGGTATCAGGCGGCGCAGACGCGACTGCGGAAGTTCGAGGAGGCGGGCCCGCCCGAGGAGCGGCCCCCGGCGCAGGAGTTCGACATGCGCCTCCGCGGGGCCAGGACCGGGAAGCGGGCGGTCGTGGCTGACCGACTCGAGCTGACCGGTCTCATGCGGCCCTTCGACACCGAGATCTGGTACGGCGACCGGGTGGGCGTGCTCGGGTCGAACGGCTCAGGCAAATCGCACTTCCTGCGACTGCTGGCCCGCGGTGGCACCGACCCGGATCCGTCCCTGGGACATGTGACCGCGGTCGCGGAGGACCTCCGCCCCGTCGAGCACTCCGGACGCGCGGTGCTGGGCGCCCGCGTGGTGCCGGGGCTCTTCGCGCAGACCCACGCGCACCCGGAGTTCGTCGGCCGCACGCTGCTGGAGATCCTGCATCGGGGGGACGACCTCCGCGACGGCATGCCCCGGGACGCGGCGAGCTCGGCCCTGGACAGGTACGGCCTCGTCCGCCAGGCCCAGCAGGCGTTCGAGTCGCTCTCCGGCGGACAGCAGGCGCGGTTCCAGGTGCTCCTGCTCGAGCTGTCCGGCGCGACCCTCCTCCTCCTCGACGAGCCCACCGACAACCTCGACCTGGAGTCGGCCGAGGCGCTGGAGGAGGCGCTCGGACGCTTCGAGGGCACCGTGGTCGCGGTCACCCACGACCGATGGTTCGCTCGCTCCTTCGACCGGTTCCTCGTGTTCGGCACGGACGGCGAGGTCTACGAATCCGACGAGCCGGTCTGGGACGAGCGGCGGGTGGCGCGTGCACGCTGACCGCCGCGGAGGCCGCCGGGCGCCGGGTAGGCTGGACGGGTGACCATGGAGATCGAGCTCGGCCGAGGAAAGCGCGCGCGTCGCGCGTACACGTTCGACGACATCGCGGTGGTGCCCTCGCGGCGCACGCGGAACCCCGAGGACGTGTCCACCGCATGGACGATCGACGCCTTCGGCTTCGAGATCCCGGTGCTCGGGGCGCCGATGGACTCGGTCGTCAGCCCGCGCACCGCGATCATGCTCGGGCAGCTCGGCGGCCTGGGGGTGCTCGACCTCGAGGGGCTCTGGACCCGGTACGAGGACCCGGAGCCGCTTCTCGCCGAGATCGCCGGCCTCGCGGTGGACCGCGCGACCGTGCGCATGCAGGAGCTCTACTCGGAGCCCATCAAGCCCGAGCTCATCACCCGCCGACTCGCCGAGATCCGCGAAGCCGGCGTCACCGTCGCCGGCTCCCTCACCCCGCAGCGCACGCAGGAGTTCTACGACACCGTCGCCGCGGCCGGCGTCGACCTGTTCGTCATCCGGGGCACGACCGTCTCCGCCGAGCACGTGTCGAGCGTGGCGGAGCCGCTGAACCTCAAGAAGTTCATCTACGACCTCGACGTGCCGGTGATCGTGGGCGGAGCCGCGACCTACACGGCGGCCCTGCACCTCATGCGCACCGGTGCCGCCGGCGTGCTCGTGGGCTTCGGCGGCGGCGCGGCGTCCACCACCCGGGCCACCCTCGGCATCCACGCGCCCATGGCCACCGCGGTGTCCGATGTGGCCGCGGCTCGCCGTGACTACCTCGACGAGTCCGGCGGGCGCTATGTCCACGTGATCGCCGACGGCGGCGTCGGCACCTCCGGCGACATCGTGAAGGCGCTCGCCATGGGCGCAGACGCCGTCATGCTCGGGGTCGCCCTGGCTCGCGCGACGGACGCTCCCGGCCAGGGATTCCACTGGGGCCCCGAGGCGCACCACCCGAAGCTGCCCCGCGGACGACGCGTCGAGGTCGGCGGGATCGGCACGCTGGAGGAGATCCTCTACGGTCCGGCGCCGGTCGCCGACGGCACCGCGAACCTCATCGGCGCGCTGCGCAAGTCGATGGCCACCACCGGGTACTCCGATCTCAAGGAGTTCCAGCGGGTGGAGGTCGTGCTGGCCCCGTACGAGGCCTGAGGTCTCCGCATCACCGTGACCGCACCTGCTCCCTTCCCGCCGACCCTTCGTGAGGTCATGCTGCGGGGACGCTGGATCGCGATGCTGCTGCTGTGCCTCGTCGTCGCCGGGGTGTTCGCCTGGCTCGGCCAATGGCAGCTGGAGCGGGCGATCGAGACAGATCCACCGGCGCCGGGGGCGACCGAGCAGGTCCGGCCGCTGGACGAGGTCGTGCAGCCGGGGGAGTACCTCCCCGAGCCCCTCGTCGGGCAGCGCGTGGAGACGGAGGGCGTCTGGGTCCCCGGGGACTTCCTCGTCGTGGGCAGCCGCTTCAACGACGGCGCCGAGGGGTACTGGGTCACCGGACAGCTCCGGGTCGACGAGCGCGTCTCGCTGGCGGTCGCCATCGGCTGGGCGCCGGATCGCGAGGCCGCCGACGCCGCCGTGGAGCGTCTGGAAGCCGAGGCGGACGGCGGCGTGGTCGAGGTCGCCGGTCGCGTCATCTCGGATGAGGGTCCGTCGGTGCCTCCGCGCTCCGATCCGGAGCAGATGGACCGGATGTCCCCGGCCGCTCTGTTGAGCCGCTGGCACGACATCGAGCAGCTCGACGTCTACCGTCCGTATCTCGCCTCCACGACCGCCACGGCAGGGCTCGACGACATCGCCTCGCCCGCGCCGGAGGAGCAGTCCCCGGTCAACTGGCTCAACGTCTTCTATGCCGCCGAGTGGGTCATCTTCGCGGGCTTCGCGTTCTACCTCTGGTACCGCCTGGCGAAGGACGCCTGGGAGCGCGAGGTGGAGGAGTTCGAGGACGCCGAGGGGCCAGCGGCCGTCTGACGACCACTGCGCATCCGCGCGACGGGCGCTGCGCTTCTGCGCGCCGCGGGGCCGGCGTGTGAACCTTCGTCAGGGGGCGTCGCGGCCATTCGGTGAGCGCTGGATGACCAATGGGAAAACTCCGTTGAGGATGTCCGAACCGCTCCGTATGCTCGCTCCATGTGCGCACGCTGGGAGTTCCCGATGTGTGCGATGACAGCGTCCTGAGCAGCGCCGGAACACGATCGAGGAGACAGCACCGATGATGTCCGCTCCTGAGCACGGGGAGACCCTGACCCCCGTCTCGCACCGCAGAATCCGAGGGCGCGTGGGCGCTCTCGCCGCGACGTGCGTCGCCGCCCTGAGCCTCGGCTCGCTGGTGGCCGCGCCCGCATCGGCGAATACCGAGGGCACCGGGGTGGTGATCAACGAGGCCTATCTGTCCGGCGGCAGCGCCGGGGCGGCGTTCACGAACAGGTTCGTGGAGCTCTACAACCCGACGACGGCGCCCGTCACGCTCGACGGCATGTCCCTGCAGTACCGCTCCGCGGCCGGGACCGGCGCCTTCAACGGCGTCGCACCGCTGAAGGGGACGATCCCGGCGGGCGGCTACTTCCTCGTGCAGGCGAACAGCAACGGCACCAACGGCGCCGCGCTGCCCACTCCTGACGCCACCACGACGCTGAGCCCGAGCGGCACCAACGGCACCCTGGCGCTCGTCGAGGGCACCGCGGCGGTGACCCTCACCCCCGGCTCGACCGTCGGCGTGGACGGGGTGATCGACCTCCTCGGCTACGGCACCTCGAACACCTTCGAGACGGCGGCGGCCACCGCCCCCACCAGCAACACCGACGTCCGGTCGCTGAATCGCACGGACGGTGCGGACGCGGACGACAACAAGGCCGACTTCGCACTGTCGGCGACCATCACCCCGCAGAACTCCGGCGGCACGGATCCCGGCACCGACCCGGGCGAGGAGCCGGGGACGGAGCCGAAGGCCGCCACCATCGCGGAGGTCCAGGGCACCGGCGACGTCTCGCCGCTCGCCGGACAGCGCGTCCGCGTCGAGGGCGTCGTCACGGCGGACCACCGGACCGGCGGCTACAAGGGCATCGTGATCCAGACGCAGGGCTCGGGCGGCGAGACCGACGCGACCCCGGGCGCCTCGGACGGCGTGTTCGTGTTCCTGAACGCGCTCGCGCCCACGCTCGAGATCGGCGACCTCGTCTCGGTGACCGGCACGGTGAGCGAGTACTACGGTCAGACCCAGATCGCCCCTGCCGCGGTCGCGGACGTCTCGGTGGTCACGGCCGGCGTGGGCGTGCCCGCGCTCACGCCGCTGCCCGACACCGTCCGCGGTGCCGACCGCGAGCAGTACGAGAACATGTACGTCGCCCCGACCGGCACGTACCGGCTCGCGTCGAGCCACCAGCTCTACAACTACGGGGCGCTGTGGCTGAACGCCGGCGACGACCTCAACGTCAAGAGCACCGAGACCACGCGTCCCGGGGCCGACGCGGCCGCCATCGCGGCCGAGAACCGCGCCAACCGCATCCTGCTCGACGACGCCTGGTCCATCCAGGTGACCAACAACGGCCACCCGGGCCAGCAGCCGTACTTCACGGAGGACACGGTGGTCCGCAACGGCGACACCGTCGACTTCGGGTCCAACGGCTACGTGCTCCAGTGGGGCTTCGACGACTGGCGTCTGCAGCCGGTGGTCCCGATCGACGACGCCTCCCCCGCGGAGCGCAAGGTCACCTTCGAGGCGACGAACCCGCGCCCCGCGGAGGCCCCGGAGGTGGGCGGTGATGCGCAGGTGGCGTCGTTCAACGTCTACAACTACTTCACGACGTTGAAGAGCGAGGACGCCGACGCCCGCGGCGCGGCGAACGCGGCCCAGTTCGCGATCCAGAAGTCCAAGATCGTCTCGGCCATCAACGGCCTCGACGCGGAGATCGTGGCGCTGATGGAGATCGAGAACTCGGTCAAGCTGGGCAAGCCCGTCGACACCGCCCTCAAGGACCTCGTCGCCGGCCTCAACGCCGACGCGGGCTCCGACGTGTGGGACTACGTGCGCACCCCCGAGGCTCTGCAGGACCCGGCGACCACGGACTACATCACCAACGCGATCATCTTCAAGAAGGACGCCGTGAGCACGGTGGGCGACAGCGCCACCGTCACCGACGAGTCCGTGTGGGGCAACGCCCGCGAGCCGATCGCCCAGGCGTTCGACATCGACGGCCGCGTCGTCACCGTCGTCGCCAACCACCTGAAGTCGAAGTCCCCGCCGCAGGGCGCCGGGGCCGAGCCCGCCGACGGTCAGGGATTCTTCAACGCCGACCGGGTGAAGCAGGCGCAGGCCGTCCTCGACTTCACCGACGAGCTGGCCGAGAGCAGCGGCAGCAGCGACATGCTGCTGATCGGCGACTTCAACGCCTACGGGCAGGAAGACCCGATCGACGTGTTCACCTCGCAGGGGTGGAGCGACGTCGCCGCCGACAAGGCCGCAGGTCAGTACACCTACACGTTCGACGGCGAGCTCGGCTCGCTCGACCACGTGATCGCCTCGCCCTCGCTCGTCCCGTCGATCACGGGCGCCGGTGTGTGGGGAATCAACTCCCCCGAGTGGAGCGACCGCGGCTATGCGTTCGGCGCCGCCGAGGAGGGCACCCCCTACCGGTCGAGCGACCACGACCCGATCCTCGTCGGCGTCTCCTCGGAGATCCCGCCGGTGAGCATCGACGTGGTGACGGTGAACGACTTCCACGGCCGTATCGAGGCGGACGGGGCGGCGGCAGGAGCTGCCGTGCTCGCCGGCGCGGTGCAGCAGTTCCGTGCGGCGAACCCGAACACGATCTTCGCCGGAGCCGGCGACCTCATCGGGGCGTCGACGTTCACCTCGTTCATCAACGACGACAACCCCACGATCGACGCGCTCAACGCCGCCGGGCTGGACGTGAGCGCCGCGGGCAACCACGAGTTCGACCAGGGCTGGGAAGACCTGCGCGACCGGGTGCAGGAGCGCGCGGACTGGGAGTACATCTCCTCGAACGTCTTCCTCACCGAGACCGGTGAGCCCGCGTTGGCCCCGGCCTGGGTCAAGGAGCTCGACGGCGTGCGCGTCGGATTCGTGGGCGCCGTCACGGAAGACCTCGACTCGCTCGTCTCGCCCGAGGGCATCGCTGATCTCGAGGTGCGCAGCATCGTCGACTCCGTGAACGCCGTGGCCGACGACCTGCGCGACGGGGACCCCGCCAACGGCGAGGCGGACGTGGTGATCCTGCTCGTGCACGAAGGCGCGGAGAGCACCGCGCTGTCCGCGATCACCGAGGACTCGCCGCTGGGTGAGATCGTCTACGGGGTCGACGACGACGTGGACGCGATCGTCTCGGCGCACACGCACCTCGCCTACAACCACGTCATCGATGGCCGGCCGGTCGTCTCGGCGGGGCAGTACGGCGAGAACCTCGGCCTCATGAACATCCAGGTCGACCCGAAGACGAAGGAGCTGCTCTCGATCACCAACGAGATCAAGCCCCTCACGGCTGCGGGCAAGCCGCTGTACCCGGCGGTGCCGGAGGTGCAGGCGATCGTCGACAAGGCGAAGGCGGAGGCCGACGTGCTGGGCGCCGTGAAGGTCGGCGACATCACCGCCGACTTCAACCGTGCGCGGCAGACCAACGGCTCGGAGAACCGCGGTGGCGAGTCCACCATCGGCAACTTCGTCGCCGACGTGCAGAAGTGGTCCACGGGCGCGGACATCGCTCTCATGAACCCGGGCGGCATCCGTGCCAACCTGACCTACGCGTCGAGCAACGCCGACGATCCGAACGGCAACGTCACCTACCGGGAGGCGGCGACCGTCCAGCCGTTCGCCAACACGCTGGTCACGCTGACCCTCACCGGCACGCAGCTGAAGGGCGTGCTGGAGGAGCAGTGGCAGCCGGCCGGATCGGCGCGACCGTTCCTCAAGCTCGGCGTCTCCGAGGGGCTGGTCTACACCTACGACCCGACGGCGGCCGCGGGTTCGCGGATCACCTCGATCACGCTGAACGGCACTGCGATCGACCCGAACGGGGAGTACACGGTGGCGGCGAACTCCTTCCTCGCTGCGGGCGGGGACAACTTCGCCACCTTCAAGGAGGGCGCGGGCAAGCGGGACACCGGCAAGATCGACCTGCAGTCCATGGTCGACTGGTTCGACGCGAACAAGACGGCCTCGCCCGACCTCGCCCAGCGTGCGGTCGGCGTGACGGTCAGCCCGGCGGACGCCGACGGCTACCGCGCGGGCGACCAGGTGACCGTCTCCCTCTCCTCGCTGGCCTTCAGCGGGGGCGAGGCGGCTCCGGGAGCGGTCACCCTGTCGCTCGGTGACACGCAGCTCGCGGCCGGCACGGTCGACCCGACCATCGTGGACACCACGGACGAGGGCGGGCGCGCCACCCTCACCTTCACGGTGCCGTCCGGGGTGTTCGGCGAGCAGCAGCTCACGGTCGAGGTCCCGGCGACGGGCACCACGGTGCAGGTGCCGTTCACGATCGCCGGCGAGGAGGAGTTCGCGGGGACCATCGCGCTCGGCTCCTCGAAGGTGGCCGCGGGCAAGAAGCTCGCGATCACCGGCGAGGGCTACCAGCCCGGCGAGACCGTGACGGTGGAGCTCCGCCCGAAGAAGGGCCAGGGCGTCGAGGTCGGCACGGTGCAGGTCCGTCAGGACGGCACGTTCAGCACGTCGGTGACGGTGCCGAAGAACGCCCAGCCCGGGAAGTACACCGTCGCGGTGGCGCAGGCGGACGGGGACGAGGCCACGGCCACGGTCACCGTCAACCGCGCCGGCGGTATCGGCGGGATCATCAAGGACATCGTCGACTGGCTGTGGGACCTCCTGACCGGATGGTTCTGACGCCGATCGGCGGATGACGTGGCGGAGGCCGTCGGGGCGACCCGGCGGCCTCCGTCGTTTCCGCGGGGTCGGGGTGGCGCGCCCCGCCGACTAGACTGGGGGCATGCCCGAACCGAAAGTCGCCAGCTTTCCGGCGATCCGCGGTGCGCTGAAGTTCTACCAGATCGCGTCGATCATCACGGGAGTCATGCTGCTCCTGCTGCTCGCCGAGATGGTGCTGAAGTACACGCCGATCCACCTCGAGCTCTTCGCCGGAGGGTCGGGCGGCCCGCTCTGGTTCGCCGGCGTCATCGCCGGACCGGACTGCCAGTGGTGGTCGCTGTTCGCGCCGTGGACGAACTCCTGCGAGATGACCTCCCTCGGGGACGGCTTCAACATCTCGCTGTTCATCCTCGTCGCCCACGGCTGGTTCTACGTCGTCTACCTCTTCGCGTGCTTCCGCATGTGGAGTCTGATGCGCTGGCGGTTCCCGCGGTTCATCCTGCTCGCGCTCGGCGGCGTCGTGCCGCTGCTGTCGTTCTTCATGGAGGCGGTCGTCGCCCGTGAAGTCAAGACCTATCTCGCCACCAGGGAGGCCGCCGAGGCCTCCGCGATCGCCCCGGAAGGTGTCCGTTGACCGAACAGTCCGAGACCCAGCAGCGCCCCGCGCTCGTCGTCGACTTCGGCGCCCAGTACGCGCAGCTCATCGCCCGCCGCGTGCGCGAGGCCGGGGTCTACAGCGAGATCGTGCCGCACACCGCCACGGCGGAGGAGATCGCCGCGAAGAACCCCGTCGCGATCATCCTCTCCGGTGGTCCGTCCTCGGTGTACGAGGAGGGTGCACCGAAGCTCGACCCGTCGGTCTTCGACCTCGGCGTCCCCACGCTCGGCATCTGCTACGGCTTCCAGTACATGGCGCAGACCCTCGGCGGCGAGGTCGCGCACACCGGCCTCCGTGAGTACGGCGCGACCGATGCCGTCATCTCCGGTGACGGGGGCACGCTGCTCAGCGGGCAGCCGACCGAGCAGAACGTGTGGATGAGTCACGGTGACCAGGTCGCGAAGGCCCCGGAGGGCTTCGAGGTGCTCGCGACGACGGAGGCCACGAAGGTCGCCGCCTTCGCGAACGAGGAGCGCGGTTTCTACGGCGTGCAGTGGCACCCCGAGGTCAAGCACTCCGACCACGGTCAGCGTGTGCTCGAGAACTTCCTCCACAAGGGTGCCGGCCTGGCATCCGACTGGAACCCCGACAACGTGATCGCCGAGCAGGTCGAGCGCATCCGCGAGCAGGTCGGCGACGCCCGGGTCATCTCGGCGCTGTCCGGCGGCGTGGACTCCGCCGTGTCGACCGCCCTCGTGCACAAGGCCATCGGCGACCAGCTCACCGCGGTCTTCGTCGACCACGGCCTCCTCCGCAAGGGCGAGCGCGAGCAGGTCGAGAAGGACTACGTCGAGTCCACCGGCGTGCGGCTCATCACGGTCGACGCCGCCGAGACCTTCCTCGGTCACCTCCAGGGCGTGACCGACCCGGAGGAGAAGCGCAAGATCATCGGGCGCGAGTTCATCCGGGCGTTCGAGAAGGTGCAGCTCGACCTCGTCGAGGAGGCGAAGGCCGACGGCGGCGCCCCGGTGAAGTTCCTCGTGCAGGGCACGCTCTACCCGGACGTCGTGGAGTCGGGTGGCGGTGCGGGCACCGCCAACATCAAGTCGCACCACAACGTGGGCGGGCTGCCGGACGACCTCGACTTCGAGCTCATCGAGCCGCTGCGGGCCCTCTTCAAGGACGAGGTCCGCGCGATCGGTCGCGAGCTCGGCATCCCCGAGGCGATCGTCGGCCGCCAGCCGTTTCCGGGGCCCGGCCTCGGCATCCGGATCATCGGTGAGGTCACCGCTGACCGTCTCGAGATTCTGCGTGAGGCCGACGCCATCGCCCGCGAGGAGCTGACCAAGGCCGGCCTCGATCAGGAGATCTGGCAGTGCCCCGTCGTGCTCCTCGCCGACGTGCGCTCGGTGGGCGTGCAGGGGGACGGCCGCACCTACGGGCACCCGATCGTGCTGCGTCCGGTCTCCAGCGAAGACGCGATGACGGCCGACTGGACGCGCCTGCCGTACGACGTGCTGTCGAAGATCTCGAACCGGATCACGAACGGCGTCCGTGACGTCAACCGCGTCGTGCTCGACGTCACGTCGAAGCCGCCGGGGACGATCGAGTGGGAGTAGGGGGCACGATGCCCCCGGTCTCGGCGCCCGCCCTCCCGGACGCCGAGTACCTGGTGCTGTCCAGCCGCCTGATCCCGGGGCTGGACGGCGGGTACACGATCGCCACGCTCGCGCGCGCCCGGCTGTTGGCCGCCGCAGGGGCGGGGGAGGGCGCGGGTCCGCAGCTGCTGACCTTCGACCCGGGGACGGCGGCCGAGCACGCCGAGCACCGTCGCGTGTTCACCGAGCGCGGTGCGCTCACCGCCCGCGATCGCCTGCGGAACCTCTTCGACGAGGCCGTCGCGCCGGAGGGCGGAGCCGCCTCCTGGCTGCGAGACGCGGCCGACGCTGCGGTGACGGCCGACCCCGACGTGGAGTACCGGGTGCTCGCGGACCCCGAGGGGCGCCCCTTCGCGGCGCTCCCGGTGATCCCGGGCAACCCCGACTGGCATCTGACGGATGAACCGGTGCTGGTGTACGACGGCGCCGGCGGGGTCGTCGGTGCGCTGCACGGTTTCCGCGGACTCTACGGTGCCTGGCTCGGGCACGTCACCGCGGCGGTGGGGGACCGTCCGATCGTCGTGATCTGCGAGTCCCGCCAGCTCGGTGAGCTGATCGCCGATTGGGTCGACCCCCGCGTCCGCATCCTGCACCCCATCCACACCATGCACGTGGAGGCGCCCTACACGCCCGACGCGACCGTCAACACGCTCTGGACGCGCTGGTTCCGGCTGGCCGACCGCTTCGACGCGGTCATCTGGCCGACGGCCACGCAGCGCGACGACGTCGTGGCGCGGTTCGGTGAGGCCGCCAACCATGTCGTGGTGCCGAACCCCATCGCGCCGGTCGAGCGCCGTGACGACCTGCGCGAGGAGGGCCTCGTGGTCGTGCTGGGGCGGCTCGCGGCCGGCAAGCGCATCGACCATTCCATCCGTGCCTTCATCGAGGCGGACGTGCCGGGCTCCCGGATGGAGATCTGGGGCACGGGAGCAGAGCAGGAGCGGCTGGCGGCACTGATCGCCGAGCTCGACGCCGCGGACCGCGTGCGTCTCTGCGGCTACACCGCGGATCCGGCCACCGTTCTCGATCGGGCATCCGTGCTCGTCACCTCCACGGCGTTCGAAGGGCAGCCGCTGGGCATCGTCGAGGCCCTCCTGCACGGCACGCCCGTGGTGTCCTACGACGTGCGGTACGGCATCCGCGATGTTCTCGGTGCGGGCGGCGGGGTCCTCGTCCCCGCGGGCGACGTGGAGGCGCTGGGGGAGGCGCTCCGGGAGCTGCTGACCGACCAGGACCGTCTGGCGGCGCTGCGTGCCGAGGCGCCGGCCGTGGCGGCGGCGTGGAGTCCGGAGCGCTCGATGGAGGCGCTGGCCACGACCATCGCCGCCGTCGTGCGGGCTCCGTCCCGGCGCCGCTGAACGCGACCGTCGCGACCGCCGGGAGGTCGCGAGCGGCCCCCCGGCGGTCGATGGCGTCATCGCGTGCGGCGCCTGTGTGCGGCCACGACCGTGGTGACGGCGCCGGCGGCCAGTAGCAGGCCGCCCAGCAGCAGAGCGACGATGGGGGCGTCGCCACCCGTCGCCGCGAGATCACCGCGCTCGCCACGCGTGGCCCCGCTCCCGGGTGCTGTGACGCCGTCCTCACCCGCAGCGCCCGGGTTCGACGGGCTGCCGGGGTCCGTCGGTCCGGTCGGATCCGTCGGAGTCCCCGGATCGGTCGGGTCCACCGGCTCGTCCACGGCGACAGCCACCGGTGCACTCTCGACGGCGGCGGCATCCAGCGCGGTCACCACCCAGGTCTCCGTCGCAGCGCGCGCGGCGGTGGGGGCATCGTCGGCGGGGAGGGGGAAGCGGAACGACGCCGCGCCGCCTGCCCAGACCGTGTCCACCAGCGCGCCCGGCGTGGCGACGATCTGCGCCGGATCACCGGTTCCGCGATAGATCGCATACTGGCGGGCCTCCTGCGCGTCCCCGGCTTGCCAGCGGAGCTCGCCGTCGATGACCTCGGGGGCCGCCGGGGTGGCCACCTGTCCGTCCGAGAGCCAGGGCTTGGCCGGAACGAGCGTGGGGTGGGCGAAGGCCTCGCCCTCGAGGAGCTCGATCGCGGTGTTCTTGGCCTGGTGTTTGGGCTGCTGATCGGCGGGGAGAGAGCTCAGATCGCTGGGCTTCATGTCGTTGTAGCTGAACAGGACGCTGCCCTCGATGCCGTCGAGCTTCTGGTTGTACCGGATCTGGTTCGGCACCTCCTCCGGGTTCATCCAGGCCTGCTCCCAGCCGCCGTTGTTCACGTGCTTGTAGAGCGCGTGCCCCACGTACACCTGGGTGCGGCTGCCGGCGGCCACGTCGCTCCACCACTGCGCGAGCTCCCCGTAGGGGGCGGCGGCCTGATCGAAGCTCCAGTAGATCTGCGGCACGATGTAGTCGATCAGCTCGTTCTGCACCCACCCGCGGGTGTCGGCGAAGACCGCCTGGCTGTACGTCTGCGACGAGCTGGTCGGCGTGTGGGATCCGGCCGGGTCCAGCGCCTCGTGCTCCCAGATCCCGAACGGGCTGATGCCGAGCTGCACGGCGGTGCCGCGGGCCGCGTTGCCGGCATCGATCGCGTCGCCGACGAGGGTGATGAGACCCGTGATGTTGTCGCGCCGCCACGCCTCGATGCCGTCCACGGTGTCGGGGTAGCCCGCCGTGAGGCCGAACTCCTCGAAGGTCGCGCGGTCCTCGCCCTGCGCGCCGAAGAACACGTTCTGGCCGTCGACGGTGATCCGGTACGGGTAGAAGTAGTCGTCGAAGTGGATGGCGTCGACGTCGTAGTTCTCCGTGATCTCGGCGACGGTGGCCGCGACGTACGCGGGGACCTCGGGCTGGCCCGGGTCCAGGAACAGCTTCTCCTCGAACGACAGCACCCAGTCGGGGTGCTGCACGGCGAAGTTGTCGTCGGCGAGGATGCCGGCGTCGTTGAGCGCCGCGATGTACTGCGGGATCGAGAGCGCCTTCACCTCGTCCGCGGTGAGCCCGAGTGCGGTGAGGATCGCGGGAGACGTCATCTTGGTGTTGGTCACACGGTAGGGGTTCAGCCAGGCGTGGAACTCCATGCCGCGCGCGTGCGTGGCCTCCACCATGCGCTGCAGCGGGTCGTACCCGGGATCGGCGCCCTGGGTGCCGGTGAGGAACTCGGACCACGGGTTGAGCGCCGACGGGTAGTAGGCGTCCAGCAGCGGACGCACCTGGAAGATCACGGCGTTCATGTTCCAGGAGGCGAAGTCGTCGAGCACCGTCGCGTAGCGGGCGTCGAAGTCCGCTGCATCCGTGGGCTTGCCGAAGTTCAGGTTGCCGATCGTGCCGACCCAGGCGCTGGAGAAGCGGCGGTTCTCCGGCGTCAGCGTCGTGGGGATGGCGACCTGCTCTCCGGATCCCGGATAGGTGTACACGGGCTCCGTGCTGTAGCCATAGGCGCCGGAGGTGTCCTTGACGTACCGGGTCAACGGCTCCTCGTCGGGGGCCGCTCCGGCGGTGGTGGGGAGCGCCAGCAGGAGCAGGGCGGCAGCGGCGGTGGCCGCGATGGGTCTCTTCATCGAGTCTCGTCCGATCTGGAAAACAATTTCCATTGAAAGGGTGTGAACTGAAACTCTATGCCTTCAGTGCGTCCTCGAGAAGTCAACGAAAGAAGTCCCACCCCGATGTCGATCTCCGCTGTTCCCGTTCGACGTCTGTGATGAGAGGGTCGAGGAACGGCCCTTCGGAACAAGGAGAACATCATGAAGTTCATGCTCATCATGCGCGCGACCGACGACGCGGTGGCGGCCTACCAGGAGATGCCCTTCGAGCAGGTCATCGAGGCCATGGGCCGATACAACGAGTCGATGATGAAGGCGGGCGTCCTCGTCGCCGGCGAGGGCCTGACCGACGCGGCGGAGGGCTTCGTCGTCGACTTCAGCGCCGAGAAGCCGCTCCTCACGGGCGGCCCCTACGGGGAGACGAAGGAGCTCTTCAACGGCTTCTGGATCATCGAGGTCTCTTCGCGCGAGGAGGCCGCGGAGTGGGCGAGCCGGGCGCCGCTGGGGCCGGGGTCGTTCCTCGAGGTGCGCCGGGTGACCGGCCCCGAGGACTTCCCCGCCGACAACGAGTGGATCGAGAAGGAGGCGGGCTGGCGGGAGGAGCAGGCTCGCCGTACCGAGCAGGCGTGAGGCCGCTCCGCTGATGGACGGCTCCTCGGACCCGGGGGCCACCTCGGCCGCCTCTGCGCAGGAGGCGGCCGAGCGGGCTGTCGCAGCGGTGTGGCGCATCGAGTCCGCGCGCATCGTCGGCACGCTGACGCGGATGGTCGGCGACTTCGGCCTGGCGGAGGATCTGGCGCAGGAGGCCCTGGTCGCCGCGCTGCGGCAATGGCCCGTCGAAGGGGTCCCGCGCAACGCCGCGGCGTGGCTCACGGCCGTGGCGAAGCGGAAGGCGGTGGACGGGTGGCGCCGCCGCGAGCGGCTGGACGATCGTCTCGCTCTGATCGCGCACGAGCTCGAACAGGAGCAGGCGCAGGTGCCGGACCTGCCGTGGGATCCGGACGCGGTGGACGACGACGTGCTGCGCCTCCTCTTCATCGCGTGCCACCCGGTGCTCTCGCGGGAGGCGCAGGTCGCCCTGACGTTGCGGGTCGTCGGCGGTCTGTCGACCGGGGAGATCGCCCGCGCCTTCCTCATTCCCACAGCCACGGTGCAGCAGCGGATCGTGCGCGCGAAGAAGACGCTGGCGGCCGCGCACGCGCCGTTCGAGGTGCCACCGCGGGACGAGCATCCGGCGCGGCTCGGTGCGGTCCTCGGGGTGCTCTACCTCATCTTCAACGAGGCGCACGCAGCCAGCAGCGGTCCGGAGTGGATGCGGCCGGAGCTGAGCGACGAGGCCATCCGGCTCGCCAGGGTGCTCGCCGCGCTGCAGCCTCGGGAGCCGGAGGTGCACGGTCTGCTCGCGCTCCTGGAGCTCACGGCCGCCCGCTTCCCGGCGCGTACCGACCGGAACGGGGACCCGGTGCTGCTCGCCGATCAGGACCGCGGACGCTGGGACCGCAGCCGGATCGCGCGGGGGAGAGCGGCTCTGGCGACGGCGGACGGACTCGGCCGCGGTCGCGGGGCGTACGGTCTGCAGGCAGCCATCGCCGAGTGCCATGCCGTCGCGCCGTCCGTGGAGGAGACGGACTGGGATCGCATCGTCGTGCTCTACGAGGCGCTGGGCCGGCTCACCCCGTCTCCGGTGGTGGAGCTGAACCGCGCGGCCGCCGTGGCCATGGCGACCGGGCCCGCCTCCGCCCTGCGGCTGCTCGATGAGCTGAGCGCGTCCGGGGTGCTGCGCGGATACCATCTCCTCCCGGCCACGCGCGGCGAGCTGCTGCGTCGGCTCGGCAGGGAGAGTGAGGCGCGCAGCGAGTTCGCGGTGGCCGCAGGGCTGGCCGGCAACGACCGCGAACGCCGACTCCTGGAGCGCAAGGCACGTGGAGCCGAGGGCTGACCGGCAGCGGCACGAAAAAGACCCGCCCCTCACGGATGCTCTCGCAGCCGTGAGGGACGGGCGTGGGTGACGCGGAGCGCGTCGAGTGGGGTCTGCGTCAGTCGTTGACCCGCTGGCTGCGGCCCGCGATGAGGCCGTAGATCAGCAGCACGATGATCGAACCGCCGATGGCCAGGAGCCAGGTGCCGAGGTCCCAGAACTCCGTGAGCGGACGGTTGAGGATCAGGCTGCCGAGCCAGCCGCCGAGCAGGGCGCCGACGACGCCGAGCAGCAGGGTGATGAACCATCCGCCGCCCTGCTTGCCGGGCAGGATCAGCTTCGCGATGGCTCCGGCGATGAGGCCGAGAAGAAGAAAGCCGAGAAAACTCATGGTCAGCTCCTTGGGTCAGGAGCCCCGGGGTGCCGGGGCTTCGTGGTATCCACTGTGGCGGGTCGCCGGACCGCGTGCCAACCCCTTGCGCGCACCGTCCCGGATATGGCAAAGGCCCGCCTCCGCAGGGAGACGGGCCTTTCGTGGTGCCGTATCGCGTCAGTTGTTGCCGCGGGCGATCGCGATGATCCGCAGGATCTCGACGTAGAGCCAGACGACCGTGACCATGATGCCGAAGCCGCCGAGCCAGCCGTACTTGCGGGGAGCGCCGTTGCGCACGCCCTGCTGGATCTGGTCGAAGTCGAGCACCAGCGAGTAGGCCGCCATGATCACGACGAGGACGCCGATGATGAGGCCGAGCGGGATGCCCATGATCTCGGCGCTGAACAGACCGAACGCGTTGTCGTTGATCCCGGTCCACATGAGGACGAGGTTCAGGAGCGAGAAGACCAGGTAGCCGATCATCGCGATCATGAAGATCTTGGTCGCCTTCTTCGAGGCGCGGATCTTGCCGCTCGCGAAGAGGGCGAGGGTCACGCCGACGACCGAGACGGTCGCGAGCGTTGCCTGGAAGACGATGCCGGGCCAGCGGACCTCGAAGAACGCCGAGATGCCGCCGATGAAGAGGCCCTCGAAGGCCGCGTAGGCGAAGATCAGCGCGGGGCGGACCTTCTTGCGCGAGGTGAAGGTGATGACCATCGCCAGCACGAAGCCGCCGAGCGCCCCGAGGGCCCAGGGCAGCACGTTGACGGCGGCGGGGTTGTACGGGTCGTACCGCGGCACGTCGAGGCCGCCGAGCGTCAGCACCCAGCCGACGGCGGCGGTGACGAGGAGGATGCCGAACAGGCCGGCGGTCTTCCACACGGTGTCCTCGACGGACATCCGGTCGGTCTCGAGGGCGCCGGCCGCGGGGGCGGCGTACATGCCCTCGAGCTGCGCGTTGGCGGCGGCATCCATCGCACCGTGCTGGAGCGACGCGGCCTGTGCGCCCTGCGCACCCTGGGGGGCACCCGGGTAGGTCGCGACGTTGCGCGGGTCCTGCTGCTGGAAAGCAGGATTGTTGAAGGCGAAGTTGCTCATCAGGTGGGCCTCACTCCAAAGGGGGGTCGTAGGTCGCTTTCCTCCACGATACCCGGGCGGCGACACTCCCGGGGTGCCTTACGCTGTGAGCGTGCCCAGCAAATCCCCGCTCGTCATCGGGCATCGCGGCGCTCCCGGCTACCGCCCCGAGCACACCCGCTCGTCCTACGAGCTCGCCCTCGCGATGGGGGTCGACGCCGTCGAGCCGGATGTGGTCGCCACCAAGGACGGCGTCCTTGTCGTGCGGCACGAGAACGAGATCTCCGGCACCACCGACGTCGCCGATCACCCGGAGTTCGCCGACCGCCGGACGACGAGGCGCGTGGACGGCGCCGCGCTGACCGGCTGGTTCACCGAGGACTTCACCTGGGAGGAACTGTCCACGCTGCGGTGCCGGGAGCGGCTGCCGAAGATCCGGTCGTCCAGCGCCTCCTTCGACGGCGCGGAGCCGATCCTGCGTCTGCGCGACGTGCTCGACCTGGTGCGGGCGGCCGCGGCCGCTCAGGGGCGGGAGATCGGCGTCGTGCTCGAGGTCAAACACGCCACCCACTTCGCGAGCATCGGGCTCGACCTCGCGCCCCTCATCGCGCAGGAGCTGCGGGATGCGCGGTGGGCGGCGGGGGAGCTGCCGCTCATCGTGGAGAGCTTCGAATCGACCGTGCTCCGACAGCTCCGTGCCGAGGGCGTCGACGCGAGCTTCGTCTACCTCATCGAGGCGGCGGGACAGCCGTACGATCTCCTCGTCGCGGAGGGAGCAACCGCCCTGAGTTACCCGGAGACGGTGGTGCCCGAGAACCTCGACCGTCTGGTCGGGCGGGTCGACGGGATCAGCGTCGACAAGAAGATGCTCCTCGTGCCGGGGACGACGCTGGTGGCCGACGCCCATGCCCGCGGTCTGACCGTCTTCACCTGGACCTGTCGGCCGGAGAACACCTTCCTCGCGGCGCCGCACCGCGGACCGGGAGGCAAGAGCGCGTTCGGGGACTACGAGGCCGAGTGGGCCGTGATCGCGCGGCAGGGCGTGGACGGCGTCTTCGTCGACCACCCCGACCTCGGCGTCGCCGTCTTCCGCGCCTGACCCACGGCGCTAGAGCGTGCGGTCGAACGCGCCCTGACGGGTGGAGACGATCTCCTTGCCGAGTGGCATGAGCGAGACCGGGACCATCTTGAAGTCGGCGATGCCCATCGGGATGCCGATGATGGTGATGCACAGCGCCAGTCCCGACACGATGTGACCGAGCGCGAGCCACCATCCCGCGAGGATGACCCAGAGCACGTTCCCGAGGAACGAACCCACGCCGGCCGTCGGCTTGCTGACGACCTCGCGGCCGAAGGGCCAGATGGCGTAGGCGGCGATGCGGAACGACGCGATGGCCCACGGGATCGTGATGATCGGGATGCACAGCAGCAGGCCGGCCAGCACGTAGCCGAGGAAGAGCGCCCAGCCCGCGAGGATGACCCAGATGATGTTGAGGATCGTGCGCATACTGCGATTGTGTCACCCGCGGGGCGGCGCGGCTGGGCATCAGCCCGGAGGTCCCCGGCGCTCGCGCCCGGCGATGCCAGACTGACCGCATGACCGGAATAGTGGTGGACGACGTCAGTAGAGCGTTCGGGGACGTGCAGGCCGTGCGAGGGGCCACGCTGCGCGCAGAGGCGGGAAGGGTGACGGGCCTGGTGGGCCCGAATGGGGCGGGCAAGACGACCCTGCTCCTGATGCTCGCCTCGCTGCTCGCCCCCGACAGCGGCTCGATCCGCATCGGCGGCATCGACCCCGAGGCCGACCCGCTCGCCGCCCGTCGGGTGCTGGGGTGGATGCCGGATGCCCTCGGCGCCTGGCCCTCCCTCACCGCCCGCGAGACGATCGTGACCACGGCCCGGCTCTACGGGATCGACCGCGCGGACGCGGAGCGGCGGGCGCAGCACCTCCTCGGCCTGGTCGGTCTCGGGGAGCTCGCGGATTCGGCGGCGAAGGTGCTCTCCCGCGGGCAGAAGCAGAAGCTCGGCCTCGCCCGTGCCCTGGTCCACGACCCGCAGGTGCTGCTCCTCGACGAGCCGGCGTCGGGTCTCGACCCCGAGGCCCGCGTACAGCTGCGGGTGCTGCTGCGCCGCTTCGCGGCCGAAGGACGCACGGTCCTCATCTCCAGCCACGTGCTGTCCGAGCTGGAAGAGGTCGTCGACGACGCCGTCTTCCTCGTCGGCGGGGCCGTTGTGGATGCCGCTCCGGCGCAGAGCGCGGTCCGCGCCTGGCGGGTGCGGCTCGCCGGCGCGACCCCCGCACGCCTGACCGCGGACACCTGGCAGGTCGCGTCGACTCTCGGACTCGCTCCCGAGTCCCTCGTCGTGGACCGCGGCGCCGTCCTCGTCGGCTTCCCCGGGGAAGACGCCGCCGCCCAGTCGCTGCGTCACCTCGTGGAGGCGGGGCTGCCGGTCGCGGAGTTCGCGCCCGCGCAGAGCGACCTGGAGCACACCTTCCTCGCGCTCCGGAACCCGCAGCCGCCCGCGGCGACGACCCCACCCCCGCCGCCTGCGGCACCCCACGGAACGGAGGCGGGAGCATGAGCCTCGCGAACATCGGCGTCATCGCGCGCCTGGAACTGACCCAGCGGCTGCGGAGCGTCGGCTGGTACGTGCTCCTCGGCGTCTTCGCGCTGGTGCTCCTCGGCGTCACCGGCCTGTCGTTCGCCGTGTACTCCTGGGGGGAGGACGTCGGGGCCGGCGTGTCGTCCATCGTCGTCAACGTGGTCCTGCTGCTCGTCGTGCTCGTCTCGCCGACGCTCAGCGGCAACGCCATCAACGGCGACCGGGAGGCGGCCACGCTCGCGCCGATCCAGGTCACCGCGGCGTCGACCGGCGACATCATGCTGGGAAAGCTCCTCGCGGCGATCGCGACGGGGGGCGCGTTCCTGCTGGTGGCCGTTCCGTTCCTCGCGGCGTCGCTGCTGGCGGGTGGAACCGATCCGATCGTGCTGTTCGTGGCGCTGCTCATCCTCGCCGCCGAGATCATCATCGTCGCCGCGATCGGCGTGGGGCTGAGCGGCCTCATCGCCCGACCGCTGTTCTCCGTCGCGTCCACCTACCTCGTGGTGTCGGCGCTCGTCATCGGCACGATCATCGTCTTCGCACTCGGCGGCCTGGCCGTGCGCAGCGAGGCGACCACCTACAGCCGCCCCTACGACAGCAACGGCAACGTGGACTGCGAGAGCTGGGACAGCTACACGTACGAGGCGCCGCGGTTCGACCTCGTGTGGTGGGCGCTCGCCGCCAACCCGTTCGTCGTGCTCGCCGACGCGACCCCCACCGAGTTCAACACGAGCGGGTACCCGGTCGATCTGTACGGGCAGATCAAGTTCGGTGTCCGCAGCGCGCAGCTCTCGCCGCTGGAGCAGCGATGGGACGACTGCGATCCGAAGAGCGGTTCCCAGACGGCTGAGCAGGTGATCGACGAGACCGTGCCCAGCTGGTTCGTGGGGCTCGGGGTGCAGGTCGTGCTCGCCGGGGCGCTGTTCGCGGGAGCGTGGGCACGGACGCGGACGCCGGCGCGACGGCTGCCGCCCGGTACGCGCATCGCCTGACCGGAAGCGGACCGCCGTCCGACTCGGAGGGGTGCGCGTCGTCCGCGTACCCCTCCGCCGGGGCCCTCGATGTCGGTGCCGCCGCCTAGACTCGAGAGGTCATGACCGAAGCCCCTCTCATCGTCCCCGGATCCGTCGGCCCGCAGTCCTCCGGCGCCCCCGCGCAGGACGACCTCCTCGCCGGCCTCAACCCCCAGCAGCTCGAGGCCGTCACCTATCGCGGGCCCGCGCTGCTCATCGTCGCCGGCGCCGGATCGGGCAAGACGAGCGTGCTCACGCGCCGCATCGCCTCGCTCCTGCGCAGCCGGGAGGCGTGGCCGAGCCAGATCCTCGCCATCACCTTCACCAACAAGGCCGCCGGCGAGATGCGCGAGCGCGTCGAAGGGCTCATCGGGGACGCCGCGCGCGGCATGTGGATCTCCACGTTCCACTCCGCGTGCGTGCGCATCCTCCGCCGCGAGGCGCAGCAGTTCGGGTTCACGAAGAACTTCACCATCTACGACTCCGGAGACTCCCGCGCCCTCCTCAAGCGGCTGGTCAAGGAGCACGAGGCCGACGCCTACGGCCTCACCCCGGCGGCGGTCCAGGGGCGCATCTCCAAGCTCAAGAACGAGCTCTCCGACGCCGAGGCCTATGCCCGCCAGGCCAACATGAGCGACCCGGCCGAACGCGTCTTCGTCGAGGTCTTCGCCGACTACCAGCGCCAGCTCCAGAAGGCCAACGCCTTCGACTTCGACGACCTCATCGGCCAGACGGTCTACCTGTTCCGGGCGTTCCCCCAGGTCGCCGACACCTACCGCCGCCGGTTCCGCCACATCCTCGTCGACGAGTACCAGGACACCAACCACGCGCAGTACGCGCTCATCCACGAGCTCACCCGTCCGGTGTCCGGCGTCGGCGCGACACCGGAGCCGTATGCCGCCAACGGCATGATGATCTTCGAGCCCGACCCCGAGCCGGCACCGGGCGCCGGTGAGGCCGGGGCGTCGCTGACGGTGGTCGGCGACTCGGATCAGTCGATCTACGCCTTCCGCGGCGCGGACATCCGCAACATCAGCGAGTTCGAGCGCGACTTCCCGGGGGCGAAGGTCGTCCTCCTCGAGCAGAACTACCGCTCGACGCAGAACATCCTCTCCGCCGCGAACGCCGTCATCGGCAACAACTTCGACCGCAAGGACAAGAAGCTCTGGAGCGACCGCGGCGAGGGCGACAGGATCATCGGCTTCACCGGCTACTCGCAGCACGACGAGGCCCAGTTCGTCGCCGACGAGATCGAGGCCCTGCACCGCAAGGGCATGCCGTACTCGGAGATGGCCGTCTTCTACCGCACGAACTCGCAGTCCCGCGCGCTGGAGGAGATCTTCATCCGCTCGGCCGTGCCGTACAAGATCATGGGCGGCACCAAGTTCTACGAGCGCGCCGAGATCAAGGACGCCCTGGCCTACCTCGTGGCGGTCGCCAATCCCGCCGATGAGATGGCCGTGCGCCGCATCCTCAACAAGCCGCGGCGCGGCATCGGCGACGTCACAGAGACCGCCATCGCCCGTTTCGCCGAGGAGCACGGCATCTCCTTCCGCGATGCCCTGTCGCTGCCGGGGCAGCTCGGTGTGGGCCCGAAGATCCAGGCTGCCATCGCCCAGCTCGATGCGGTTCTCGCCGAGGCGACGGCGATCATGCTCCCGCCGACGGGGGAGGTGCCGCCGCCCACCTCCGTGGCCGACGGGCTCAGCCTCCTGCTGTCCAAGAGCGGGTACCTCGACGCCCTGCGCGCCAGCCGCGACCCGCAGGACGAGGCCCGCGTGGAGAACCTCGACGAGTTCGTGGCCGTGACGCGCGACTTCGCGCGCAACAACCCCGAGGGCACCATCACCGACTTCCTCACCGAGGTCGCGCTGGTCTCCGATGCGGACGACCTCGACGACGAGTCCGGGTCGGTCTCGCTCATGACGATGCACACCGCCAAGGGCCTGGAGTACGACGCGGTCTTCGTGACCGGCGTCGAGGAGGACCTCATCCCGCACCGCATCTCGGCGGGAGAGCCCGGCGGGCCGCAGGAGGAGCGGCGGCTGTTCTACGTGGGCATCACCCGCGCCCGCAAGCGCCTGCACCTGTCCCTGGCGATGACCCGCGCGCAGTTCGGCGAGGTGACGGTCGCGATGCCCAGCCGGTTCCTGCAGGAGATCCCGGCCTCCCTCATCGACTGGCGGCAGTCCCCGGGCGACGTCAACTCCCGCGGGGGCATGCAGTCCAGGGCGCTGAACGCCCGCCGCTCCGGGGGCTCCGGCGACCGCTTCGGCGTCAAGGCCCTGCCCCGCGACTCCCTCAAGCCGCTCTCGACGGCGATGGACAAGATCCCCAACCGTGTCACCGCCAAGATGCGCGACAACGGCGACCTCGAACTCGCCGCCGGAGACCGCATCCGGCACGACGACTTCGGTGAGGGCCGGGTCGACGCCGTCACCGGTGAGGGGGCCAAGCGCATCGCCCACGTCCGGTTCGACACGGCGGGGCAGAAGAAGCTGCTCATCAAGGTCGCACCGATCCAGAAGCTCTGACGTCGCGGCGAAGGGGGCGGGGAGACACGGTTAGGCTGGCTCCCATGGCCCTCTTCTCCCGCCGCAAGAAGTCCGGCGACGACGCCGTCGCTCCCGCCCCCTCCGCCGCTCCGGCAGCCGACACCGAGGAGGACGCGAGCATGGCGACCGAGGAGTCGGAGGCGTCGACGGCCGAGGCATCGCCCGCCGTCGGCATCTCCGTCCAGGCGTTCCGCGGTGTTGGCGCCGAAGCCGGACCCGAGGTCGCCCTTCCGGATCCGGATGCCGCGACAGCACCGGCGCCCGCTGCCGCAGCGACACCGCCGCGCCCGGCGGAGGAGCCCGCGGCGCCGGCTGCCGAGCGGAAGCTCCCGCTCGCTCCTGCGCTCCCGCCCGAGCAGACCGAGACCGTCGCAGGGATGAAGGACAACGTCCTCCTGCGCGAGTCCCTGGCGCAGATCGAGGCGGGCGCCTCCAACGAGCAGCTCCTCGGAGTGCTCCGCCAGGCTCTGCAGAGCCACCTCTACATCCGCGTGAGCGGTGATGCCCGCGCGCAGATCAGCGAGGGCAAGCCGCTGGCCGTCGCCGTGGTCCGCGACGGAGAGCGGCAGTTCATGCTGGCATTCAGCTCGGCGGCCGCCGTCCGCGACTCCGTCCAGCTCGAAGCAGACCCGTCCGCCACGTCCGCGGTCGCCCAGCCGACGACCTCGGTCATGCAGCAGGTCGTCTCCGGCGACTTCGCGGGTCTCATCATCGACAACGCCTCGGCGCCGCATCGTGTGGTGTTCCCCACTGAGCTCCTGCAGAAGACGCTCGAGCAGGCCGACGTCGACATGACCGTGAAGTCGCTGCTCGCCGCTCCGCGGGAGCAGGACTCGCCCGCCAAGGTGGGCGAGGCCCTCGCCACGACGCGCATGTGGGTGGCCGTGAACGACGGATCCGGCACCGGTCAGGTCGGCATCGCCGAGGCTCAGACAGCCGACGGTCGGCGCTTCCTCCAGCTCTTCTCGCACCCGCTGGAGGTCATCGCGCTGGGCCGCGGCGACCGCCCGCTGCCCTTCGAGCCTGACCAGCTCGCGAAGGTGCTGTCGAGCCACTCCGAGATGGCCGGCGTCATCATCGACTCCGCAGGACCCTCGATGGTGGTGGAGCGCGACGCCCTCGCCCCGGTGCTCGTGCGCGCGTTGCGGATCGAGGACTGACGGCACGCGTCCACCGGGGGCCTGCCGGGGGTTCCGTGCGTCGTGACCGCCCCCTAGGGTCGGAGCATGGCCTCTGAACGCGTGACCCTGACCGTCGCCGACACCGACGGAGAGCGTGAGGTCGCGCTCTCCAGCCCGAATCGGATCGTCTGGCCCGACCTCGGTATCACCAAGGCGGAACTCGCCGAGTACGTGCAGCTCGTGTCTGTGCCGTTCCTCTCGGCGAACGGCAACCGCCCGGTGTCCCTGGAGCGCTTCCGCGACGGCGTCGGCGCTGCCGGCGGTCCGCGTCCCGAGGGGTTCTTCTCGAAGAACCCGCCGAAGGGCACTCCGGACTTCGTTGACGCCGTCACGGTGACCTACAACAGCGGCCGCCGCCATCCCCAGATCGTCCTGAACCGCACGAGCGCGATCGTGTGGGCGGTGCAGATGAACACCATCGTCTTCCACCCGTGGGCATCGCTGGCGACCGACTCCGACAACCCGGTCGAGCTGCGGATCGACCTCGATCCCCAGCCGGGCACCGGGTTCGCCGAGGCCGTCCCCGCCGCCCACGCTCTGCGGGAGGTGTTGCGGGAGGCCGGGCTGGAGGCGTTCGCGAAGACGAGCGGCAACCGCGGCCTGCACGTCTTCGCCCCGATCGAGCCGACCCACGAGTTCCTCGACGTGCGGCACGCCGTGATCGCCGCCGGCCGGGAGCTCGAACGCCGGATGCCGGATCGCGTCACGACGAACTGGTGGAAGGAAGAGCGGGGCGAGCGCCTCTTCGTCGACTTCAACCAGGCCAACCGCGACCGCACGATGGCCGGCGCCTACAGTCCGCGCGCCCTCCCCGGTGCGACCGTCGCGACGCCTGTGCACTGGGACGAGCTCGACGATCTCGACCCCAGGACGTTCACCGTCCGGAGCGTCCCGCAGCGGCTCGAAGAGGTCGGCGACCCCTGGGCCGACATGCAGGCGAAGCCCGGGCGCATCGACACGCTGCTGGAGTGGTGGGAGCGCGACACGGCGGACGGCCTCGGGGAGTTGCCCTTCCCACCGGAGTTCCCGAAGATGCCGGGAGAGCCGCCGCGCGTGCAGCCGAGCAAGAAGAACGCCGCGAACTGGGATGCCGACGGCAACCCCGTCGACGACTGAGCGCGCTCAGCTCAGGACGTCGGCGAGGTCGTAGCCGTCGACGGTGTCGAGCTGGTCGTACGTGCAGGAGCGGGCTTCCCGGTCCGGCCTCCATCGCTCGAACTGCACGGTGTGGCGGAAGCGCGCGCCCTCGAGCTGGTCGTACCGCACCTCCAGCACCCGCTCGGGGCGCAGGCGAACGAACGACACGTCCTTCGATCCGCTGAACCGCGACCGCTCACCCTCACCCGTCACGGCGGCGCCGTCCTCGTCGCGCTCGACCAGCGGCGCGAGCTCCTCCACGAGCTGCTTCCGCTTCGCGTCGCTCCACGCCGCGACGCCGCCGACCTGGCGCAGGGTCCCGTCGGCGTCGTAGAGCCCGACGAGCAGCGAGCCGACCCCGGTGCCGGACTTGTGGATGCGGTAGCCGAGGGCGACGACGTCGGCGGTCCGCGCATGCTTGATCTTGAACAGGGTGCGCTTCCCCGGCGCGTACGGCTGGGCCAGCGGCTTCGCCACGACGCCGTCGAGCCCCGCGCCCTCGAACTCCTCGAGCCAGCGGACGGCCGCGTCCCGATCGCGGGTGGTCCTGGTCAGGTGCAGCGGGTGCTCCACGGACTCCATGAGTGTCTCCAGCCGGGCCCGGCGCGTCTCGAACGACTGGGCCCGCAGGTCGTCCTCCCCGGAGGCGAGCAGATCGAAGGCGATGAACATGGCCGGGGTCTCCGTGGCGAGCTTCGCGACCCGGGAGGCCGCCGGGTGGATGCGCTGACTGAGGGCCTCCCAGTCCAGACGCTGCGCGCCGTGCGGACCCGTGGCCACGACGATCTCACCGTCGAGCAGGCAGGGCACGGGGAGCAGCTGCGGAATCGCGTCGACGAGTTCCGGGAAGTAGCGCGTCAGGGGCTTCGCGCCGCGGGACCCGATCTCGACCTTCTCGCCGTCCCAGGCGATGAGCCCGCGGAACCCGTCCCATTTCGGCTCGTAGAGCAGGCCGCCCGGCGTCTTGTCGGGGTCGGGAACGGCCGCGACGGCTTTGGCGAGCATGGGGGCCGGGATCTCGTAGCGCATGCACCCATCCTGGACCGGGCGGCGAGCGGGGGAAAGGGCCGGGTCAGCCGAACAGGTCGTCGAGCTCCGCGGGCGTGCCGGCGTCGCGGAGCACGGTGTGTGCCGCGTGCCATCCCGCCATGCCGTTGACCGCGGGGCCGGGCGGAGTCGAGGCCGACGCGAGGTACACGCCGCGCATCGGCGTCCGCCACGGAGCGGGGGAGAGGACGGGGCGGCGCAGGGCCTGACGCATGTCGAAGACGCCCCCGGAGATGTCGCCGCCGATCTCGGCCGGGTTGATCGCCTCGCGCGAGGATGCCGGCACCGCGTGGTGGGCGAGGATCCGGTCGCGGAATCCCGGCGCGAAGCGCTCGACCTGTGCGGTGATGAGTTCGGTCGGGTCGAGGTCGGAGCCATTCGGCACGTGGATGTACGCCCAGAGCACGGCCTTGCCGTCGGGCGCCCTGGTCGGGTCGAAGAGCGAGGGTTGGACCGCCAGCACGTACGGACGCTCGGACACGTGGCCGACCGCCACCGCGTTCTCGCTGTTCCACACCTCCTCCCTCGTCCCGGCGACGTGCACGGTCGGGGCGCTCCGCACGTGCTCGTTCGCCCACGGGACGGGTCCATCGAGCGCGAAATCGACCTTCGCCGCCGCGGCGCCGTAGCGGTAGCCGCGGAGGGCGCGGGCGTACGAGGCCGGGATGTCAGGGTGGGTGAGTGCGAGCCGGGGAGAGGTGTTGAGCAGCAGCACGTCACCGCGGTCGGGGTCGACCCCGTCCAGGTCCGCGAGGTCGGTGACGCGGGCGCCCGTCTCGATCGTGCCGCCATGGGCCTCGAGATCGGCGATGAGGGCGTCCGCGATCACCTGCGAGCCGCCGCGGGGGTACGGCCAGCCGCCGGCGTGGGCGAGCCCGGCCAGCAGCAGACCCGCCGCGGCGCCGGCGAGCGTGGGCTGCGGGGAGTTCGCGTGCGCGACCACTCCGGCCATGAGCGCGGCCGCTTCCTCCGTGCGGAAGGCGGCCCGCGCGAGGGGCGTGCCCTGGTCGAGCATGCGGATGGCGTAGCGGACGGCGGTGATCGGGTCCTGCGGGAGGCGGAGGAGCTGGTTCCCGGTGAAGTCCGTGACGCCGTCGATGTGCGTGCTGAGGGGGCGGAGCCGGCGCAGCCAGGCGCCCCCGTCGATGCCGAGGTCGGCGGCGGTGCGCTCGATGTCGCGCCACGCGATGGCGGCACGACCGTCGTCCAGAGGATGGGCGAAGGAGATCTCGGGGCGGATCCACTCGATCCGCTCGTCGAGCCCGAACGCCTGGAAGAAGGGCGAGGCGACGGCTGCGGGGTGGACGGCCGAGCAGACGTCGTGACGGAAGCCGGGGAGGGTGGCCTCCCGAGTGCGCAGGCCCCCTCCGACCGTGTCCGCAGCCTCGAGCACGCGTACCCGGTAGCCGGCGCGGGCGAGGGAGACGGCGGCGGCGAGGCCGTTCGGGCCGGATCCGATGATCGTCGCGAGTGCCATGCGGCCAGTCTCGCACGCGAGTCCGCGGTCGGCGGAGGGGGTTGCGCCGTGCGATCCTGGAAGGGATGAATGAAGTCCAGGGCCCGACCCCCGCCGGCACCTCCCGTCCGTACCGCTCGCTTCCCGAGGCGCTCCGCGCGCACCGCATCGATCCGGTGAACCATGCGTTCATCACCGAGATCGTCGATTCCGCGGGGGTGACCTCTCTGATCGACCGCGGTCGCTACATCGAGGCGATCCGGCGCGAGGGCGCGGCGCTGCACATCGGCCGCACGTACACCAACGGATTCACGGAGGACGAGGTCGTCACCGTCGGCTCGACCCGCCTGCGGCTGCAGCCCAGCGAGGGGCGCGCGCCGTACTTCTACGTCACGCACCCGAGCGAGTTCGCCCCGCAGGCCCCCGTCAAGGCCAAGCGTTCCACGACGCCGCGCACCCCTTCGGCACCGCGCACCCCCGCGGCGCCGAAGCCCGTCGAGCGCGACTACGGCGTGTGCGACGTCTGCTTCATGGTGAAGACCCCCGCCGGCGGCTGCGGCTGCGACTGATGCCCGCGGCCTCCGCGTCGCACGGCGGCGTCTCCGTCCGCGAGGCGGAGTGGCCACAGGATGCGGCCTTCGTCGGTACGGCGGTTTCGACGTACCTCCGTCAGACGGAGCAGGAGAAGCACGACGTCCTGGGTGATCCGGAGGAACCCGAGGGCGAACTCCCCGAGCGGTACCGGCCGGAGGTCCGTGACCCTGCGACCGCGTACGCCGATGGTCGGGTGCTCGTGGCGGAGATCGACGGGGCCCCGGCCGGCGTGGTGATCGCCCTGCCGTATGCCGGTCACACCGAGATCAAGCGGCTCTGGGCTGACCCCGCCGTGCGCGGCCGAGGTGTCGGTTCCGCGCTGCTCGACGCCGTCCTGGCGGAGGCCGAGGGTGCGGTGCGGCTGTCGGTGTGGGAGTGGCGCGACGCCGCGATCCGGCTCTACACGTCCCGCGGCCTCCGCCCCGTCGACCCCTGGGACGATCGCGACCGCCTCCTCTGCTTCGAATCGCTCACTTCGCTGCATCCGGTCGCCGAACCCAGCGAAGTGAGCGATTCGAAGGGCTAGGCGAAGGCGCTCATCCCGGTGATGTCGCGGCCGAGAAGGAGGGCCTGCACGGACTCGGTGCCCTCGTAGGTGTGGATGGCCTCGATGTCGGCCATGTGCTGCATGACGCCGTTCTCCAGAAGGATGCCGTTGCCTCCCAAGAGGTCACGCGCCGTCGCCGCGATCCGCCGGGCCGCCCGGGTGTTGTGGAACTTGGCGAGCGAGGCCTGGGTCGGACGCAGCGCTCCTGCCTGCTCGAGGTCTGCCATCCGGCGGCAATAGAGCTGCATCGCCGTCAGGTCCTCCAGCATGTGCGTCAGCCTCTCCTGCACCATCTGGAACTTCGCGAGCGGCTTGCCGAACTGCACACGCTGCTTCGCGTAGGCCAGAGCCGCCTCGTAGCAGGCCGTCGCGTGGCCCAGCGCCGACCAGGCGACTCCGGACCGGGTGGCGTAGAGCACGGTCGAGGCGTCCTTGAAGCTCCTGGTCCCCGGCAGCACCGCGTCCAGCGGTACCCGCACGTCGTCGAGGCGGATGTGCGCCTGGTGGATCGCGCGGAGTGAGGCCTTCCCGCGGATCACGGTGCCGGTGTACCCGGGGGCTTCCTGCTCGACGAGGAAGCACCGCACCGCCCCGTGCTCGGCGGCGGACTCGTCGTCGACCCGTGCCCAGACGAAGGCGATGCCGCCCGAGGCGCCGTTGCCGATCCACTTCTTGGCGCCGCGGAGGACCCAGGAGTCGCCGTCGCGGCGGGCCACGGTCTCCAGCGAGACGGAGTCCGAGCCGTGGTCGGGCTCGGTCAGCGCGAAGGATCCGAGTACCGAGCCGTCGGCGAGTGCCGTGAGCCAGCGGTCCTGCTGGGCGGGCGAGCCGAACAGGGCGAGCGTCCGCAGCGCGAGGCCGCCCTGCACGGCGAGGATCGTGCCGAGGGAGCCGTCTCCGCGCGAGATCTCCATGTTGACCAGGCCGGCGGCGAGCGGGGAGAGTCGGGTGAGCGCGGGATGGTCGACGCCGTCGACGACGAGGTCCATCTCGCCCATGCGGCGGGCGGCGTCGAGCGGGTACTCGGCGCGGTCCCAGGCCTCGGCCATCTGCGGGGCGACCTCGTCGACGTACGCCTTCGCACGATCCCACGCCTCCCGATCGACGGCGGGGATGTCGGCGAAGACGGCGTAGTAGTCGCTGTCCTGCCGTCCGGTGATGTCGTAGGACGAGACGCGCTCGCCGGGGACGGGGGAGGCTTCCGTGCTCATGATGCTCCTTCGTGACACCAGGTATCGTACTCCTCGATACTCGGTATCACGATCTCTCCGGCGGGCTCAGTCGAGCTCGGAGCGCAGCCTCCGCGTGACCTCGGCGACGGGCATCGAACGGGGGAAGACCGCCACCACCATGTCGTCTGGAGCCCCCGCCGCGGTGTCCTCGCCGACGCCGTACCGTCGACGCGCATCCGCGAGCGCGGACTGGAGGGTGGACAGCGGCACCTTCCTGCGTCCGCGCAGGAGCTGTCGCAGCACGTGGTTGTGCACCGCCGTCACGAGCGCCGCGAAGCCCACCGCGTCCAGCGGATCGACTCCCGGCAGGGCGCTGCGCAGGTACTCGTCGAACAGCCGCTCGTAGCGGAACACGGTGATGATCTCGCGTTCACGGAGCACCGGCACCTCCCGCACGATCTGGTAGCGCCGTCGCGCGAGCTCCGGGTCGTTCGCGAAGTGCGTGAACACGGACTCCGATGCCGCGCAGACCGCGCCCCACGGATCGTCGTGCCCCTCGTCGAGGAACTCCCGGAGCTGCTCCAGCAGGACCTCGTGATCGGCGAAGACCACGTCCTCCTTGCCGCCGAACTGCCGGAAGAAGGTCGACCGGGAGACGCCGGCGGCCTTGGCGATCTGCTCCACGGACGTCTGGTCGAACCCCTGGGCGCTAAAGAGTTCGAGCGCGGCGGCGACGACGCCCCCGGTGCGCAGCTCTGCGGATTCCTGCATGGCGAAATCCTAGACCGCCGTGGGGCTCACGCCCGAGCGTCCCCGCGGGAGCGCACCGCTGACGCAGTTCCAGGACCCGCGTTTCCGTGAGGGCGCGCGACCGTCCATGCTGATCCTGGCTGTGGTCACGAGGCGTCCGGGGTTCGCCGACTCGCGCGCGAGTCCGATGCCCGATACCGCCGAGCGATCCGTATGAAGAGGTCCAGGGCCTCGGCTTCCGAGCGGAAGCGGAGCGGCGCATGGAAGCGCTCACCGCGCTCGTCGGCCTCCCAGACGATCCACTCCTCGCCTTCGCGCTCGATCCAGGCGGACGACTGAGGTCGGCCTGTACGGCCGAACCAGTTCGCGGTCGCGGTGAGCTTCTCGTCGCGGATGATGCGCTGCGCCTGGGCGCCGGTGAGGTCGCTCACGTCGTCTCCTTCGTCTGGCTCCGACGCCGAGAATCGTACCGGAGGCGTCGGCGGGTCGGCGAGGGCGTCGGGGCGTCGGAGCGTTCAGCCTGCGGTAGTAGGCTGGGGGACTGGTCGATGTCTCGACATCGAGAGAATCACCAGACCAGACCGCAGCCCAGTGAAGGAAGCACAGTGGATCTGTACGAGTACCAGGCACGAGACGTTTTCGAGAAGTACGGAGTGCCGGTCCTCGCCGGCATCGTCGCGGACACCCCCGAGGAGGTGAAGGCGGCTGCCGAGAAGATCGGCGGTGTCGTGGTCGTCAAGGCCCAGGTCAAGACCGGAGGCCGCGGCAAGGCCGGCGGTGTCAAGGTCGCCAAGACCCCCGATGAGGCGTACGAAGCCGCGAAGGCCATCCTCGGGCTCGACATCAAGGGCCACGTCGTCAAGCGCGTCATGGTCGCGCAGGGTGCGCGCATCGCCGAGGAGTTCTACTTCTCCGTGCTGCTCGACCGCGCCAACCGCTCCTACCTCTCCCTGTGCTCCGTCGAGGGCGGCATGGAGATCGAGCAGCTCGCCGTCGAGAAGCCTGAGGCCCTCGCCCGCGTCGAGGTCAACCCGCTGACCGGCATCGACAAGGAGAAGGCGGTCGAGATCGCTCGCGCCGCGAACTTCCCGGAGGACCTCGTCGAGAAGGTCTCCGATGTGTTCGTGAAGCTGTACGACGTCTACAAGGGTGAGGACGCGACGCTCGTCGAGGTCAACCCGCTCGTCCGCACCGAGGACGGCGACATCATCGCGCTCGACGGCAAGGTCACGCTCGACGACAACGCCTCCGAGATCCGCCACCCCGAGCACGAGGCGCTCGAGGACAAGGACGCCGCCGACCCGCTCGAGGCCAAGGCCAAGGCGTCCGGCCTCAACTACGTCAAGCTCGACGGCGAGGTCGGCATCATCGGCAACGGCGCGGGTCTGGTCATGTCGACGCTCGACGTGGTCGCCTACGCCGGTGAGAACCACAACGGCGTGAAGCCCGCCAACTTCCTCGACATCGGCGGCGGCGCTTCGGCCGAGGTCATGGCCGCCGGTCTCGACGTCATCCTCGGCGACCCGCAGGTCAAGAGCGTGTTCGTCAACGTGTTCGGCGGCATCACAGCGTGCGACGCCGTCGCCAACGGCATCAAGGGTGCCCTGGAGACGCTGGGCGACACGGCCTCCAAGCCGCTCGTCGTCCGCCTGGACGGCAACCGCGTGGACGAGGGTCGTGCGATCCTCGCCGACTACGCGCACCCGCTCGTGACCCTGGCCGCGACGATGGACGAGGGCGCCGACAAGGCCGCCGAGCTCGCCAACGCCTGACGCTTCGACAGGATTTAAGGAACAGAACATGTCGATCTACCTCAACAAGGACTCCAAGGTCATCGTCCAGGGCATCACCGGCGGCGAGGGCACCAAGCACACCGCGCTGATGCTCAAGGCCGGCACCCAGGTCGTCGGCGGCGTCAACGCCCGCAAGGCCGGCACCACCGTCTCGCACACCGACAAGGACGGCAACGCCGTCGAGCTCCCCGTCTTCGGCTCGGTCGCCGAGGCCATGAAGGAGACCGGCGCCGACGTGTCGATCGCCTTCGTCCCCGGCGCCTTCACGAAGGACGCGATGATCGAGGCCATCGACGCCGAGATCCCGCTGCTCGTCGTCATCACCGAGGGCGTGCCCGTCGGCGACTCGGCCGAGGCCTGGGCCTACGCGCAGAGCAAGGGCAACAAGACCCGCATCATCGGGCCGAACTGCCCCGGCATCATCACCCCCGGTGAGGCGCTCGTCGGCATCACGCCCGCGAACATCACCGGCAAGGGCCCGATCGGCCTCGTGTCGAAGTCGGGCACCCTGACCTACCAGATGATGTTCGAGCTGCGCGACCTGGGCTTCTCGACCGCCATCGGCATCGGCGGCGACCCGGTCATCGGCACCACGCACATCGACGCGCTCGCCGCGTTCGAGGCCGACCCCGAGACCAAGGCCATCGTCATGATCGGCGAGATCGGCGGCGACGCCGAGGAGCGTGCGGCCGAGTACATCAAGGCGAACGTCACCAAGCCGGTCGTCGGCTACGTCGCGGGCTTCACGGCTCCCGAGGGCAAGACCATGGGTCACGCCGGTGCGATCGTCTCCGGCTCGGCCGGTACCGCGCAGGCGAAGAAGGAGGCCCTTGAGGCCGCCGGCGTCAAGGTCGGCAAGACGCCGTCCGAGACCGCCGCTCTCATGCGCGAGATCATCGAGTCGCTCTGATCTGAGCTACGCTTGACCTGAAGGCCCCGGGCTCCACCCCGGGGCCTTCGTCATACCCTCACCTCCCTCGAATCACGCACATGGCCCCATTCCGTGTCGGAATGGGGCCATGTGCGCGACTCGGAGCGGGGCTAGATCCCGACGCCGAAGAGGGCCTCGATGGGACCGCGGGCGAAGAAGATCAGGAAGCCGGCGCCGACCACCCACAGCAGCGGGCTGATGGTCTTGGCCTTGCCGGAGAAGGCGTGGATGAGCACCCAGCTCACGAAGCCCGCCCCGATGCCGTTGGCGATCGAGTACGTCAGCGGCATGACCGAGACCGTGAGGAACACCGGCAGGAGCACCCGGAAGTCGCCGAAGTCGATGTGCCGGATCTGGGCCATCATCATGGCACCCACGATGATGAGCGCCGCGGCGGCGATCTCCGTCGGGACGATCGAGGTCAGCGGGGTCAGGAACATCGCGATGAGGAAGACGATGCCCGTCACGACGTTCGCGAGTCCCGTCCTGGCACCCTCGCCGATACCCGCGCCGGACTCGATGAAGACCGTGCTGGAGGACGACGAGGTCGCACCACCGGCGATCGCCCCGACACCCTCGACCACGAGGGCCGACTTGATGCGCGGGAAGTCGCCGTTGTCGTCGGCCAGGTTGGCCTCCTTGGCCAGGCCCGTCATCGTGCCCATGGCGTCGAAGAAGTTCGTGAAGAGGAGCGTGAACACGATCATCACGAGGGCGACGAGGCTGACCTTGCCGAGGTCGAACGAGAAGTCGACGGCGCCGATGAGGCTCAGGTCGGGGACGCTGACGGGGGAGCCGTTCAGCGCCGGGACGGTGAGGCCCCAGCCGCCGGGATTCACGACATTGCCGTCGTCATCGACGCCGCGGGCGCCGATGTGCCAGATGGCCTCGACGATGACCGCGAGTACGGTGCCGCCGATGAGGCCGATGAGCATCCCGCCCTTGATGCGGAGCGCGACGAGGATGCCCGTGAGGAGCAGGGTGATCACGAACAGCAGGCTCGGCACGGTCGCGACCGACCCGTTGACACCGAGGCCGACGGGCGGCGACGAGGCGCCGGTCGCCGTGACGAAGCCCGAGTTCACGAAGCCGATGAAGGCGATGAACAGGCCGATGCCGACCGTGATCGCGATCTTCAGCTGGAAGGGCACGGCGTCGAAGATCGCCTTCCGCAGCCCGGTGGCGGCGAGGAGCACGATCACGACACCGTTGATCATCACGAGCGCCATCGCCTCGGGCCAGGTGACCTGGCCGACGACGGAGAACGCGACGAAGGCGTTGATGCCGAGGCCGGCGGCGAAGCCGAACGGCAGGCGGGTGACGACACCGAAGAGGATCGTCATGACGCCGGCGGTCAGGGCCGTCGCGGCACCGACGGCGTTGAAGTCGAGCATGTCGCCGGCGACGTCCGGCTTTCCGGAGAGGATGATCGGGTTCAGGATCACGATGTAGGCCATCGTGACGAACGTCACGAGGCCTCCACGGATCTCGGTGCCGATCGTCGATCCGCGCTTGCTGATCTCGAAGAAGCGGTCCAGGGTACCGGTGGGTTCGGTGGACGCCGGGGCGGGTGGGGCAGTAGTCATCGGGAAACCTCCGGAGAAACGCTACCGTGTCGTCCGCCTCGCGCGCGCCCACGGGGGCCGGACCGGAAGTCGTCGTAGTCTCGAAGGCGCTATGCAACGCCTCCTCGTCGCGCTCCTCGCCGCCCTCGACGCCGCCATCGCGGCCGCCGTCGGGCTGGCCGTGCTGCTGGCGCCGTTGACGCTCCTGTGGACGCTCGCGTTCGGTGTCACCGCGGACTGGGGGGCGCTGTGGCCGCTCACCGGAACGCTGTGGGAGTTCGGGCACGGTGTCCCTCTGGAGATCACGATCCCGGACGCCCTGCTCGTCACCCTGGCGATCCCGGCCGACGCCGCGCGCTTCGCCGTCTCGGTCACGCCGCTGGCGTTCCTGCTGCTCACTCTGCTCTTCGCGGCGCGCTCCGGCGCCCGGGCCGCACGATCCGGCGCGTGGGTGCTGGGATCCCTGTCGGGGACGGTCGTGTTCGCCGTGATCTCGACGGTCGTCGCCCTCACGTCCGCGCTGGGCGCCGCTCGCGTCCCGCTGGCTCTCGCGATCCTGCTGCCCCCCGCCGTCTACCTCGTGGGCGCCGTGTGCGGCGCCGTCCGCGTCGCGTGGGAGGACGGCGACGGCGGCGTGCTGGACCGCATCCACGATGTGCTGGACGCCAGGGAGGACTGGGCGCCGGTACCGTCCGCGGTCGTGCGCGGGGCGGCGTTCGCGCTCGTCGGTGTGCTGGGGGCTGCCGCGTTGGCCGTCGCCCTGTCGGTCCTGACCCGTGGGGGCGAGGTCGTCGCGCTGTTCCAGGCGGCGCGGGTCGATGCGCTCGGCGCGACCGTGCTCACCCTCGGGCAACTCGCCTATCTGCCCACACTGGTGGTGTGGGCGGCGTCCTGGCTCGCCGGCCCCGGGTTCGCCGTCGGCGCGGGCACCGCGGTGTCGCCGGCGGGGACGCAGCTCGGCGTCGTCCCGGGCATCCCCGCCTTCGGTCTGCTGCCGGAGAACACCTCGATGTGGATGCTCATCGTCATCCTGATCCCGGTGGCCGCCGGGGCGTTCGCCGGGTGGGCCGTGCGCTCGCGCCTCGTCTGGGAGGGGACCCCGCTCGGGCTCCTGCACCGGGCTGTGATCGCGGTCGGGATCGCCGCGGTCTCGGCCGGCGTGGCCGCGCTCGCCGCCGCCGTCGCGAACGGCTCGATGGGCCCGGGGCGACTCGAGGTCGTGGGACCGGCGGTGCTGCCGTTCGCGTTGTCGCTGGGAGCGGAGGTGCTCGTCGGCGCCGCGATCCTCCTGCTGTCGCCGCGCAACCGCGACGAGCTCGCGGAAGAGCGTACGGACCGCTGGATCGAGGAGATGTCCACGCTCGGCTCCGAGGGCCACGCCGACGACGACCGTCGCTAGGCGTCCCTAGCGCTCTGCGGACCGGGTCTGAGCGTCGCCGGCACGCCGGTAGACTGGGCGCGTGCTCACGGTCGCCGTACTCATCTCGGGCGCCGGCTCGAACCTTCGCGCCCTCCTCGAGGCCGCTCGTCACCCCGATTTCCCGGCGCGTGTCGTCGTGGTCGGGGCGGACCGCGAAGCCGACGGGCTGGCCCACGCCGAGGAGTTCGGCATCCCCAGCTTCACCGTGCCGTGGCACGAGCACGAGAGCCGCGAGGCGTGGGGCGAGGAGCTGGGTCGTCAGCTCGCCGTCTGGACGCCGGACCTCGTGGTGCTCAGCGGCCTCATGCGCCTGCTGCCGTCCTCGCTCGTCGCCGCCTACGCGCCCCGGATCATCAACACCCATCCCGCGTACCTCCCGGAGTTCCCCGGAGCCCACGGCGTCCGCGACGCCCTCGCCGCCGGGGTCCGCGAGACCGGTGCCAGCGTGATCGTCGTGGACGACGGCGTCGACACCGGCCCCATCCTCGCCCAGGAGCGCGTGCCGATCAGGGCCGACGACACCGAGCACACGCTGCACGAGCGCATCAAGCCGGTCGAGCGCCGGCTCCTCATCGACGTCGTCCGGCGCATCGCGACCGGCGACCTCGCCCTGACCTCCGCCCCCTGACCCCCCGACGCCCCCGCACGAAGGAGCCCATCATGGCCGGCCCCCGCCACGACCCCACGCTCTACCGCGATCGCGACACCGTGCCGATCCGGCGCGCCCTCGTCTCGGTCAGCGACAAGACCGACCTGCTCGTGCTCGCCGCCGCGCTCGCGGAGGCGGGCGTCGAGATCGTCTCGACGGGCTCCACGGCGTCCACCATCCGCGACGCCGGCTTCGAGGTGACGGACGTGGCCGCGGTCACGGGTGTCGCCGAGATGCTCGACGGCCGCGTCAAGACCCTGCACCCGAAGGTGCACGGCGGCCTACTCGCCGACCTGCGCCTGGAGGACCACGAGCGTCAGCTCGCCGACCTCGACATCGCGCCGTTCGAGCTCGTCGTGGTCAACCTCTATCCGTTCGTGGAGACCGTGGCCTCCGGTGCCGAGGGCGACGACGTGGTGGAGCAGATCGACATCGGCGGCCCCGCCATGGTGCGCGCGGCCGCGAAGAACCACGCCAACGTCGCGATCGTCGTGTCGCCGCAGTCCTACCCCGCGATCGTCGCGGCCGTGGAGCAGGGGGGCACCTCGCTCGCCCAGCGCCGGGAGCTCGCGGCGCGGGCCTTCGCGCACACCGCGGCCTACGACACGGCGGTCGCGCAGTGGTTCGCCGAGGGGACCCTCAACGAGCCGGGCGACCTTCCGGCGCATCTGACGATCCAGGCCGAGCGGCTCGCGACGCTCCGCTACGGCGAGAACTCCCACCAGCGCGGCGCCATCTACACCCGCGCCGGGGGCCACGGCATCGCCCAGGCCACGCAGCTGCAGGGCAAGGAGATGTCGTACAACAACTACGTCGACGCCGACGCCGCCCTGCGCGCCGCCTACGACATGGTCAAGCCCGCCGTCGCCATCATCAAGCACGCGAACCCCTGCGGGATCGCCACCACCGCCCCGAACGCCCTCGACCCGATCGCCAGCGCGCACCTCCGTGCCCACGAGTGCGACCCCGTGTCGGCGTACGGCGGGGTGATCGCCGCGAACGGCACCGTGACGCTGAAGATGGCCGAGAACCTGAAGGACATCTTCACCGAGGTGATCGTGGCGCCGTCGTTCGAGCCCGCGGCCCTCGAGGTCTTCAAGGCGAAGAAGAACCTGCGCCTGCTGCAGCTCCCCGAGGACTGGCAGCAGGAGCGCATGGACGTGCGGCTCGTGTCCGGCGGTCTCCTGCTCCAGGACGCGGACCGCTTCCCGGACGACATCGTCTCGGTCGCGAAGAACTGGGAGCTCGTGTCGGGGGAGCGTCCGAGTGACGAGGAGATGGAGAACCTGATCTTCGCGTGGAAGGCCTGCCGGGCCGTGAAGTCGAACGCGATCGTCCTGGCGAAGGACAATGCGACGGTCGGCGTCGGCATGGGCCAGGTCAACCGCGTCGACTCGTGCCGCCTCGCGGTGGAGCGGGCAGGGGATCGTGCCGCCGGATCGGTCGCGTCGTCCGATGCGTTCTTCCCCTTCGCGGACGGCGCCCAGGTGCTCATCGACGCGGGTGTCACGGCGATCGTGCAGCCCGGTGGGTCCGTTCGTGACGAGGAGGTCGTGGATGCCGCGCGCAAGGCCGGCGTCACGATGTTCTTCACGGGGGAGCGTCACTTCTTCCACTGACCGAGACCCCGGTCTTCCGTCGAGACCCCGGTGTGCGCACGTCTGCACCCCGGGGTCTCGGCGCGTCGGCGGGGTTTCGGGGAAGAAACCGCGATGTCCGATTTCCGCCAGCCGTAGCCATGCGGGGGTGAGAGAGTGGAGGGCATGAGCCTCCCCGTGACCGCGTTCGACGAGCGTTACCGAGCCATCAGCGCCCGGGACACCCGCTTCGACGGCCAGTTCGTCACCGCCGTGCGCTCGACCGGGATCTACTGCCGTCCGAGCTGCCCCGCCCGCACCCCCAAGCCGCAGAACGTGACCTTCTATCCGACCAGTGCCGCGGCGCACGAGGCGGGCTACCGCGCATGCAAACGCTGCCTGCCGGAGGCCGCCCCCGGGTCGCCCGCGTGGGACGTCCGCGGAGACACCGCCGCTCGCGCCATGCGGCTGATCGCGTCCGGCGTGGTCGAGCGCGAGGGCGTGCCAGGGCTCGCCGCGCGCCTCGGCTACTCGAGCCGTCACCTCACGCGGCTGCTGACGACCGAGCTCGGCGCCGGACCTCTGGCACTGGCGAGAGCGCATCGCGCCCACACCGCCCGCATGCTGCTCGTGGGGGCGGACATGCCCATCGCAGACGTCGCCTTCGCCGCCGGCTTCCACAGCATCCGCCAGTGCAACGACACGATCCGCGAGGTGTTCGGCCTCACGCCCGGAGAGCTGCGCGCCCGCCGCCGCACGCCGTCCGCGTCCGTGCCGGGAACGATCGACCTGGTCCTGCCGTACCGGGGTCCCCTGGATGCGGCCGGGATCTTCGCGTGGATGGCGGCGCGGGCGGTGACCGGGGTCGAGGAGGCCACGGCCACGGCGTTCTCCCGACACCTCCGGATGCCCGGAGGCCCTGCGTGGTTCGAGGTGCGTCAGGAGGAGACGGAGCGGCTGCACCTCCGGGCTCGGGTCGCGCAGCTCGGCGACCTCGCGCCGCTGGTGGCGACCGCGCGTCGGATCTTCGACCTCGACGCCGACCCCCTGGCGATCGACGAGGCCCTGGCGGCGCACCCGCCTCTCGCTCCCCTCATCGCGCGCACCCCCGGTATCCGCGTGCCCGGAGCGGCCGATCCGCACGAGATGCTCATCCGCGCGATGATCGGGCAGCAGATCACGGTCGTCGCCGCCCGCACCGCGCTCACCGCCCTCACCGACGCGCTGGGGGAGCGGACCCCCGAGGGGCTGCTGTTCCCGACGATGTCGGCCATCGCGGCCCACGGCGCCGAGGTGCTGCGGGGGCCCGCCGCCCGCATCCGCGCCGTCACCGGAGCCGCCGCCGCCCTCGCGGACGGGAGCCTGACCCTCACGGTCGGCGACGACGGCCCCACGCAGCGCGCGGCCCTGCTGGCGATGCCCGGCATCGGTCCCTGGACCGCCGACTACGTGCGGATGCGGGTGCTCGGCGATCCGGACGTGCTGCTGCCCGGTGACGTCGCCCTCCGCGCCGGCGCCGCGGCTGCCGGTCTCCCGGCCGAACCGAAGACCCTCACCGCCTGGGCGGAGCGCACCGCGCCGTGGCGGAGCTACCTCAGCGCGCACCTGTGGCGTGCCGCCCCGATCCGCCCCGCCGGACCGCGGAGCAAGACCGCCACCCGGCCCGCCCGCGGCCCCGAATCCGACACCGAGGAGACCTCATGACCGCACTCATCCAGACCCTCGACACCGCCGACGGCCCTTTCACGATCCTCGCCGACGAGCGCCAGCGGGTGCTCGTGTCCGGGTGGACCGACGACGTCGAGGCGATCCTCGGACGCCTGCCGTCCCGAAGCCGTCCCGACGCTGTGCGGGAGGCCGAGACGGACGCGGCGGGTGCCGTCCGCGCGTACTATGCCGGCGACGTCACGGCGATCGACGCGGTCCCGGTCGCGCAGACCGGCACCGCCCTGCAGCTCGCCGGATGGGCGGCGCTCCGCGGCATCGCCCCGGGGGAACCCCTGACGTACACGGGCTTCGCGGCCCGGCTCGGCAATCCGCGTGCGGTGCGGGCCGCCGCGTCGATCTGCGCCCGCAACGCCCCGGCCCTGTTCGTGCCCTGTCACCGGGTGCTCCGCACGGACGGCTCTCTCGGCGGCTTCGCCTGGGGCCTGCCCGTGAAGGAGAGGCTCCTGGCGCGCGAACGCGCCGCCCGCTGACCTCTCGGTTCGAAAAGCCCGCTCCCCGGAGAGCGGGCTCTTCGTCGTCTCGGGAATTCCTCTTGCGCTCAGCTGGTTCACAGGAATAGGCTGATGGGCTGTCGCGCCAACCGGACGACCTCGCCGAGCCCTGAGGAGGACACCATGACCACGATCGCCACCGCGCGGATCGCCACCCTCGGCTCGACCCCGGCGCGCCCGCTCTCCTAGAGCCCCCGCCCTCTTCTGCACCGGATGCCGGGCTCCGTGAGCCCGCTCTCGCATCCGTCCTTTCACTCTTCTCACCCTCGACTCCTCTGAGAGACATGTCTTCCACGTCTTCCGCGCAGAAACCGTCCCCCTCGTCCTCCCTCTCCACGCCCGCCGCGCTGTGGCGGCTCAAGCCTTTCGTGAAGCCGGTCATCTGGCGTCTCGCCGGCGGTGCCGCCAGCGCGCTCGCGGCCGCGCTCATCGCGCTGATGATCCCCATCGTGCTCGAACAGATCATCGGCGGGCCGGTGCAGTCCGGAGCGCTCGACGCGATCGTCTGGGGCGCGCTCGCCGTGTTCGCCCTCGGCCTCGGCGAGGCGCTCATGGTCTGGCTCCGCCGGCAGTTCGTGCTGTTCCCGGCCACGCAGGTCGAGTACCGCATGCGCACCGAGCTCTACTCGCGACTGCAGACCCTCCCGGTCGCCTTCCACGACCGGTGGCAGTCCGGCCAGCTGCTCAGCCGCATGATGCAGGACATCGGCCTGATCCGCCGGTGGCTCGCCTTCGGCCTCGTGCTTCTCGTCGTGAACGTGCTGACGATCCTCATCGGCTCCGTCCTGCTGTTCCGCTGGCACTGGCTGCTGGGCACGATCTTCCTCGTGACGGCGATCCCGCTGTGGATCCGCGGCTACCTGTTCGAGAAGCGCTACGGCGCCCTCACGCGGCGCAGCCAGGACCAGGCCGGCGACCTCGCCACGAGCGTCGAGGAGAGCGTGCACGGCATCCGGGTGCTCAAGGCGTTCGGACGGGGCACGCACGCCCTCCGCCGCTTCAGCCGTCAGGCCGAGACGCTGCGCGAGACCGAGATGAGCAAGGCCCGAGCCATCGCCTCGATCTGGTTCTGGCTCGACCTCATGCCACAGATCGCCTTCGGCCTGAGCCTGATGTCCGGCATCTGGCTCATCTCGCAGGACGCGATCACCTCGGCGGAGCTCTTCGCCTTCTTCGCGATGGCCGTCGTGCTGCGCTGGCCCATCGAGTCGATCGGCTTCCTCTTCTCGTTCATGCTCGACGCGCGCACGGCGACGGACCGCGTGTTCGACATCTTCTCGGAGACGAACACCATCACCGACCCCGCGAACCCCGTGCACATCGAGAACCCGCGCGGCGAGCTCGCGTTCGAGAACGCGCACTTCCGCTACCAGGACGCGGCCCCCGACGAGCGGGACCTGCTCGACGGCATCGACCTCGTCCTCCGACCGGGGGAGACCATGGCGCTGGTCGGGCTCACCGGCAGCGGCAAGACCACGTTGACGACCCTGCCGACGCGGCTCTACGACGTGACGGGAGGGCGGGTCACGCTCGACGGCGTCGACGTGCGCGACCTCACCCTCGCCGAGCTGCGCGAGCACATCGCGATGGCGTTCGAGGACGCGACGCTCTTCTCCGCCTCGGTCCGCGAGAACGTCCTGCTCGGGCGCGCCGACCTCGACGTGCACAGCCCCGAAGCCGAGCGCGTCCTGCGCGAGGCGCTCGACGTCGCGCAGGCCGCCTTCGTCGACACGCTCCCCGAGGGCGTCGAGACGGTCATCGGCGAAGAGGGACTGAGCCTGTCCGGCGGGCAGCGCCAGCGGCTCGCCCTCGCCCGAGCGGTGGCCGCCACGCCGCGGGTGCTCGTCCTGGACGACCCGCTGTCGGCGCTGGACGTCGACACCGAGGCCCTCGTCGAGGAGGCGCTGCGGCACGTGCTCGCCGACACCACGGCGATGATCGTCGCACACCGTCCGTCCACCGTGGCCCTCGCCGATCGCGTGGCGCTGCTGGAGGACGGCCGGATCACCGCGGTCGGCACGCACACCGAGCTGCTGAAGACGAGCCGGCACTACCGGCACGTCATCTCCAGCTTGGAGGCCGAGGAGGCGGCTCGCACCGGCGCCATCCCGATCATCCGCGACGAGCAGTCGGAGATCCACGACACCGTGCAGGACGGCATCCGCCAGGAGGCCGACGACGAGGCGCCGGGAAGCGCGTCCCGATTCGCAGGAGAGGAGGTGCAGCGATGAGCTCCCTCACCGGAACCCAGGACGAGGACCGCTCCCGCCTCACCACGGAGGAGAGCAGGGCGATCCGCCGTCGCTCGCTGCGGCTGCTCGGCTCGCTCGTGCGCCCGCTCAAGCCGCAGATCGTGCTCGCCGCCACGGTGCTCGTCATCTCGACGGCGCTGCAGGTGGCCGGGCCGATCCTCATCAGCATCGGCCTCGACCGCGCTCTCCCGGCGGTGCTCGACGATGCCGACTGGATGCCCACCTTCGTCGTCGGCGGGATCTATCTGCTCGCCGGGGCTCTGGCCGCCGTGCTCATCGCCTGGTACGTCATCATCGCGGCCAAGCTGACCCAGGCCGTGCTGCTGGACCTGCGCAAGCGCATCTTCCTGCACACCCAGCGTCTGAGCCTGGAGTTCCACGAGTCGTACACGTCTGGGCGGATCATCTCGCGCCAGACGAGCGACCTGGACTCCATCAAGGAACTCCTCGACGGCGGCCTGAACGAGCTCGTCTCCGGCGTGCTCTTCGGTGTCTTCACGTTCATCGCCCTGTGCGTGTGGGACTGGCAGTCCGGTCTGATCCTCGCGATCGGCGGCGTGCCGCTGTTCTTCCTCATGCGCTGGTTCTACTCGCGCTCCCAGCTCGTGTACCGCGAGTCCCGGGTGATCAGCGCGAAGGTGATCGTGCAGTTCGTGGAGACCATGACGGGCATCCGCGCGGTCAAGGCCTTCCGGAAGGAGCCGCGCAACGACGAGGCCTTCCAGGGCGTGGCCGGCGAGTACCGGGACGTGAACCGCCGCTCGATGCTGCTGTTCGGCACGTTCGAGCCGGGGCTCATGGGCGTCGCGGCGCTCGTCCTGGGCGTGGTCGTGCTGTGGGGCGGCATCCGGGTCTCGGAGGGGGCCCTGACGGTCGGCGTGCTGCTGTCCGCCGTGCTCTACGTGCGCAACTTCTTCGCTCCGATGCAGGAGATCGCGATGTTCCTCAACTCCTACCAGTCCGCCACCGCGGCGCTGGAGAAGGTGTCGGGCGTCCTGGAGGAGGTGCCGACGGTGCCGGACCCCGAGAAGCCGGTGGACCTCTGGGAGTCCCGGGGGCACATCCGCTTCGACGAGGTCACGTTCGCGTACAACGAGGACAAGACGATCCTGCCGAACTTCTCGCTCGACATCCCCGCCGGGCAGACGATCGCGCTGGTCGGGACGACGGGGGCGGGCAAGTCCACGCTGGCCAAGCTCATCTCCCGGTTCTACGACCCGTCCGCGGGAACGGTGACCCTCGATGGGGTCGATCTGCGGTCGCTGCACCCGAAGGACCTCCGCCGCGCGATCGTCATGGTCACGCAGGAGGCGTACCTGTTCAGCGGGACCGTCGCCGACAACATCGCGCTCGGGCGCCCGGATGCGACTCTGGACGAGATCCGCGAGGCGGCGCGGGCGGTGGGCGCCGACGCGTTCATCTCGGCGCTGCCTGACGGGTACGACACCGACGTGAACAAGCGCGGTGGTCGTGTCTCGGCAGGGCAGCGACAGCTCATCTCGTTCGCCCGCGCCTTCCTCGCCGACCCGGCGGTGCTGATCCTCGACGAGGCGACGGCCTCGCTGGACATCCCGTCTGAGCGGCTGATCCAGGACGCGCTGCAGACGCTGCTGGCCGACCGGACGGCGATCATCATCGCGCACCGGCTGTCGACGGTGGCGATCGCTGACCGTGTGCTCGTGATGGAGCACGGCCGGATCATCGAGGACGACACCCCCGCCGCCCTCATCGGCGGCACCGGGAAGTTCGCCCAGCTGCACGCGGCCTGGCAGGAGACGCTCGTCTGACGTCCTGACGCGACAGTGGCCCCGGCATCCGTACGGATGCCGGGGCTTCCTCGTCCGGGCGCGGGTGCGCCGGGATCGGTAGCATCGAGGGATGGACCCCTTCCTCCTCGTCGCGGAGTGGTGGTGGCTCGCGCCGACCGCCGCCGCCGGGGTGACCGCGGGCGCGATCGGCGTCCGTCGGCGCAACACCCGCAGCGGCCGCCGGCTGGAGTATGACGCGGCCCGGCACGACCTCCGCGAGGCCCAGCAGCGCGCGGTGGTGCGACGGACGGCCCTGAAGGTGGCACGGGCCGACCTCGCCCGGGTCTCCGCCGAGCGGGCCGCGCAGCGGGCGAGCGCGGAGCAGGTGTCCGGCGCCCGACGCATGCTCAAGGAGCGTGAGCGCGACGCCAGGGCCGCGGCGGCCGACGTCCGCGCCCGGCGGGTTAGGGTGAACGCCGCTCGCGCCGCGATCCCCGCCGGCTCCGCGCCGCGGCCGCTGGAGCGCCTGTATGCGGAGCACGACGCGGTGACCGCGCGGTGGATGCGGTATGAGACAGACCCCGCGTTGCAGATCACCTATCCCGAGATGACGGACGTGAAGCGTCCGGAGACGGCGGCCTACCTGCGGGCCGCCGGTGCCGCGGTCGAGGCGCGTCGGCAGACGACGGGCCGGGTGACCGCCGCCGAGTACGCGGCGTACCGCGACGCTGTCGCGGAGCTGGAGCGGGCGTTCGAGGCCGCCGAGCACGCGGCGAAGGTCCAGACGGGCGAGGCACCTCCGACCGCGGCCTGGCAGGACGCCGCGCAGGACATGCTGCACCGCTCCGCGGAGGCCATCGACCGCGCAGCAGGTGCTGCCGCCTCAGCGCTCGCCGCGTGGAACAGTCGCCGGGGCAAGGGCACGCCTCCGGACGGCAACGGTCAGCGCTGAGGAGGATCGAGGTCGAGCCGTCCGGCGGGATCCGAGGGCGACGGAGTCTCGATGGGGGAGGGGATTCGAGACCCCGCCGCCGGTCTCAGGAGGGGACGCGGATCTCGGCGATGACCTCGCCGTAGGCCGTCTCCCCGACGGGGGTGAAGCCGACGCGACGGAAGAAGGCCTCCGGGCCGTCCTCGCCCGCTTCGTAGATCACATTGACGTGGTCGACGCCGCGGGTGCGCGCTTCGTCGATGAGGTTCTCGACGGCGAAGCGGCCGATGCCGCGACCCTGGTCGTCCGCGTCGACGTTGATGCGCCACAGCACGGAGCGGAAGTGCTCCTCCGGGGCCTCGTCGTCGAAGTTGGCGCTGACGAAGCCCACGACCTCGTTGCGGTCCAGGATCACCCGCTGCCAGGAGGTCTGCGGGTTGATGACGGTGGCCGCGATGCCGTACGAGACGGGCGCGAGGAACTGCTCCTGTCCGGGCTTGAGCGACAGGTTGTTCACGGCGACGATCGTCGCGGCGGAGAGTTCGACCATGCGCAGTTCGGACATGCCCCCAGGCTAGCCCCTCCGCTCACCGCATTCATCACTCGGGCGGACTTTTCACGGACCGGTCACGTGCCGGACCCTGTCGCCGGGAGCGCCGCTTCGGGGCGAGGGCCGCTCAGGTATCTTGGTATCGAGACAAATAGCCCTCGTGAACGGAGAACCTCCCGGTGACCGACGACGCCATCATCTACACCTACACCGACGAGGCACCGGCGCTGGCCACCGCCTCGTTCCTGCCGATCATCCAGGCCTACACGGGCCAGGCGGGCATCGAATTCGAGACGCGGGACATCTCTCTGGCCGGCCGCATCCTCGCCGCCTTCCCCCAGAAGCTCACCCCGGAGCAGCAGGTCGGCGACGCGCTGGCCGAACTCGGCGGCCTCGCCACGCTCCCCGAGGCGAACATCATCAAGCTGCCGAACATCTCCGCGTCGATCCCGCAGCTCAAGGCCGCCATCGCGGAACTGCAGCAGCAGGGCTACGACGTCCCCGACTTCCCGGACGAGCCCTCGTCGCTGGAGGAGAAGGACGTCCGCGCCCGCTACGACCGCATCAAGGGCTCCGCAGTGAACCCGGTGCTGCGCGAGGGCAACAGCGACCGCCGCGCGCCGCTCGCGGTGAAGAACTACGCCAAGAAGCACCCGCACCGCAACAAGCCGTTCGCCGAGGGCTCGAAGACCCGCGTCGCGACCCTCGGCCACGACGACTTCAAGCACAACGAGCGCTCGTGGGTCGCCGCTCACGACGACGTCCTCTCCTTCCGCCACACGGCGAAGGACGGCACCGTCACGGTCCTCAAGGAAGGACTCAAGGTCCTCCCGCGCGAGATCATCGACGCGACGTTCCTCTCCGCGAAGGAGCTGGACGCCTTCCTCGCGGACACCCTCGCGGAGGCCAAGGCCGACGACGTGCTCTACTCGGTGCACCTCAAGGCGACGATGATGAAGGTCAGCGACCCGATCATCTTCGGCCACGTGGTGAAGGCGTTCTTCAAGGATGTCTTCGACCAGTACGGCACGCAGCTCGCCGAGGCCGGACTGAGCGCGAACGACGGCCTCGGCTCCATCCTCGCGGGCCTGGCGAACGTCACCGGCGGCGAGGAGATCGCTGCGGCGTTCGACAAGGCCATCGCCGAGGGGCCGCGTCTGTCGTACGTGAACTCCGACAAGGGGATCACCAACCTGCACGTGCCGAGCGATGTCATCGTCGACGCGTCCATGCCGGCGCTCGTCCGCAACGGCGGCAAGCTCTGGGGCAAGGACGGCGAGGAGGCCGACACGATCGCGGTCATCCCCGACTCGTCCTACGCGAGCGTCTACCAGGCGGTGATCGACGATGTGATCGCGAACGGCCCGCTCGACCCGGCCACCATCGGCACCGTGCCGAACGTGGGTCTCATGGCGCAGGCGGCCGAGGAATACGGCAGCCACGACAAGACGTTCGAGATCGCGGCGGACGGCATCGTCCAGGTGCTGGACAGCGAAGGCACCGTCCTCATCGAGCACGAGGTCGGCAAGGGCGACATCTGGCGCGCGACGCAGACCAAGCACATCCCGGTCATGGACTGGGTCAAGCTCGCCGTCAGCCGTGCCCGTGCGACCGGCGTGCCCGCGGTGTTCTGGCTCGACGCGAACCGCTCGCACGATGCCCAGATCATCGCGAAGGTGCACCAGGGCCTCGCCACGCTCGACACCAAGGGCCTGACGATCACGATCCTCGCGCCGGAGGAGGCGACGCGGTACACGCTGGCGCGCATGCGTCACGGTCTCGACACCATCTCGGTGACGGGCAACGTGCTGCGCGACTACCTCACCGACCTGTTCCCGATCCTCGAGGTCGGCACGAGCGCCAAGATGCTCTCGATCGTGCCGCTGCTCGCCGGCGGCGGACTGTTCGAGACGGGTGCCGGTGGCTCCGCTCCGAAGCACGTGCAGCAGCTGGTCGAGCAGAACTACCTGCGCTGGGACTCGCTGGGCGAGTTCTTCGCGCTGGCCGCCTCGCTCGAGCACTTCGCCGACCGCACGGGCAACGAGAAGGCCCGCGTGCTCGCCGAGACGCTGGACGCCGCGACCGGTACCTTCCTCGAGGAGGACCGCTCGCCGGGCCGCGCGCTCGGCACGATCGACAACCGCGGCAGCCACTTCTACCTGGGGCTGTACTGGGCGCAGGAGCTGGCGAAGCAGACGAAGGATCCGGAGCTCGCCGCGGCCTTCGCCCCGGTCGCCGAGAAGCTCGCAGCGAACGAGGAGGCCATCGTCTCCGAGCTCAACGCGGTGCAGGGCAAGCCGGTGGAGATCGGCGGGTACTACCGCCCGGACGAGAAGCTCGTAGCGGCGGTCATGCGCCCGTCCACGACGCTCAACGAGATCGTCGACGCCCTGCGCTGAGACGACGGAAGGGGGCGGATGCTGCGGCATCCGCCCCCTTCTCGCTGTCCGCCCTCCGCCAGGCCCGAGCACGACTGCGGAGCGCGACCGCGACACCTGGGAGAGGGGACGCCTCGGCGGCGTGTCGTTCCGCGTCTCCGAAGCTGTGCTCGGCACGCGAACCGGGTCAGTTGTAGACGGAGACCTCGAGGCCCACGGGGGACCAGTCGTAGACGTACTTGGCGAGGTCGATCGGCAGGTTCACGCAGCCGTGGCTCATCCGGTTGCCGAAGTTGTTGTGCCAGTAGGTGCCGTGGAAGCCGATGTTCGGGGCGAACCACGTGATCCAGGGCACGTCCTCGGTGCAGTACGGCGCACCTTCGTAGCAGCCCATGTCCTGCATCGACGTGTGCGCGAAGACCTTGAAGTTGCCGGTCGGCGTCGGCGTACCGGGCAGGCCCGTCGAGACCGCCCAGGACTGCACGACCTTGTCGTTCTCGAAGAGGTAGGCGCGCTGCGTGCTGAGGTTGATCTCCGCACGGCGGAACAGGTTCGTCGTCTCGAACGGCGTCTCGGTCACGGAGAGCGCGAAGGTGCCGTCGCCCGCGGCAAGCTGCGTCGCGAAGTCGTCGGCGATGCGGTCGGTGTCTCCCAGGGCGCGTCCGGTGGCGCCCTCCTTCTCGGCGCGCAGCACATTCCCCGCGGAGTCGACGATGTTGGTCGCGTTCACGGGCGCGCGGTCCACGGCGGCGGGCAGCGTGTCGACGGTGGTCTGGATCGCCGCCGGATCCGCCTCGATGCGGAGCTGGCCGTCTTCGTCGACCACGGTCAGCCAGGACGCGGCGACCGCGGGGGAGACCGGGACGGTGCGCTCCTTGCCGACGTAGAAGCCGATGGTGGACAGCATGGTGTTGAGGGTGGTGGCGGTGGCCGTCGCGTCGTCGTCGGACACGGCGGGCAGGGCTTCGACAGGGCTGCCCGGGTACTCGAAGGTCGTGCGTCCGTCGCCGACAGCCTCGACGAAAGCAGCGTTCAGATCGGCTACGTCGACACCGGTGCCGGGAACGGACGGAGTGACGGTGTAGGTGCCCTTCGCGGCGTCGAAGACCACGGCGGCGTCGACCGGGTCGACGAAGCTCCCGGGGACGGCCGCCCGGAGCGCGGCGGATGCGGTCTCCGGGTCGAGGACGATGTCCGCGGGCACGGGGTCGCCCATCCAGACGCCGAGATTCCACATCGGATGCGCCGAGAACGCGGCATCGGCGAGGGCCGTGGCGTCGGCGGTCGCCCCCAGGTCGGCGCCGGTGAGCACGGCGTCGTCGCCGTCGCCCGTGAGGGTGACCTCGGTCTGGGCGAGGTGCGAGCTGATCGTCTCGGCGGCGGCACCGGGAGTCATCCAGCCCACCGGGATGCCCGCGACGGTGGTGCCGGGGGCGATGAGGATCATCGAGGCGGCGCCGGCGCCGAGCGCGACCACGCCGAGGCCGAGACCGATCCACAGGCCGAGGCGGCGTTTCTTCGGGGCCGGCTCGACGGGAGCCCAGGCCAGGGGCTGCTCGCCGGTCTGCGGCGGGGCCGTGTCGGTCGCCGCCTCCGGCGTCAAGACGCTCGTCGGTGTCGCATCGTCGGGCTGTGCCCCCGTCGCAGTGCCCGGCGTGGAAATCAGATCGGTCACGAACTACACCCCCCGCAGTCTCGACGTGTCCTGTCGTCCATGGTACGGGATGGCTGGTAACGGGGAGGCAACGGTCCTGATAAGGTGCCTCCCCGTTCGCCAGGGGTGTCGGGGGTCAGTCGATGACGGCGAGCCCGTCGATCTCGACGAGCATCTCCTCGCGGGGAAGACCGGTGAAGACGGTGGTGCGCGAGGGCAGCACGCCGCTGGTCGTGTGGGCCTCGACGAACGCGCCGTAGGCCTCGTTCATGATCGGGAAGTCCTCGCGCGTGGTGAGGTACACGCGCAGCATCACGACATCGTCGAACGTGGCGCCGGAGGCCTCCACGATGGCCTTGACGTTCTCGAGCGTGCGGGTGGTCTGCGCCGCGACGTCGCCCGGGTACAGGTACTCGTTGGTCTGCGGGTCGACGGGGCCCTGGCCGGAGACCTGGACGATCGGGCCCTTGCGGACGCCCTGGGAGAACGTGTGCGCGGGAGCGGGGGCGGCGTCGGTGGAAACTCGTGTCTTCGCGGTCATGCCGCCAGCCTAGTAGCCTTGTTAGATGCCTCTACAAATTCCGGATCCCGTCCTCGGCGCCTGGGCGAAGGGGTTCCCGGCGCACGCCGCCGGGCTGCGTCTGTCGGAGGTCGGCGGTGCGGGGCTGCGCCTCTCGGACCTCGGCACGCCGGCGCTCACGGTGCATGCCGACGCGATCGCGCACAACGAGGACACGGTGTTCGGCTGGGCCGCGCGCGAGGGCGTCCACCTCGCCCCGCACGGCAAGACCACCATGGCGCCCGCGCTGTGGCAGCGCTTGCTGGACGCCGGGGCCTGGGGGATCTCCGTGGCGACGCCGTGGCAGGCCCGCGTCGCCGTCGACGCCGGTGTCCCGACGGTGCTCATCGCCAACGGGGTGACCGACGGCGCTGCGGCCCGTGAGCTCGGGGCGCTGCTCGCGGCCGACGAAGGCCTGCGGATCCTGTGCGGGGCGGACTCCCTCGCCGGCGTGGCGATCCTCGCCGACGCCCTCGCGGACGCCCCGCGTCCGCTGGACGTGCTCGTGGAGCTCGGCGGTGCACAGGGGCGCACGGGTGCGCGGACCGTGGCGGAGGGCGAGCGCATCGCCGCGGCGATCATGGCCGCCCCCGGTCTCCGCCTCGCCGGAGTGACGGGCTACGAAGGCCCCTTCGGCCCCGATCGCTCCGCGGCGTCAGTCGCCGCGGTGGACGGCTTCCTGGCCACCCTCGTCGAGCTGCATCGCCGACTGGAGTACCCCGACGGCGTCCGCCCCGTGCTCAGCGCGGGCGGCAGCTCCTTCCCCGATCGCGCCGCCGCGGTCCTCGGCGCCGCGGGAGCGGACGCCGAGGTCGTGCTGCGCTCCGGTGCCTTCCAGATCCACGACGACGGCTTCTACTCCCGCATGTCGCCGTTCGGTCCGCTCACGGACACCGCCCCGCTGCGCTCCGCGATGCACGCGTGGTCGCGGGTGGTCTCGCAGCCCGAACCCGGCCTCGCCCTGCTCGACGCCGGGCGGCGGGACGTGCCGTTCGACATCGACCTCCCGGTGCCGCAGTCGGTCGCCGGCACCGTGACGGCCCTGAATGACCAGCACGCCTTCCTCCGACCCGCCGACGGGGCGACCGTCGCGGTCGGCGAGGTCGTGCGCCTCGGCCTCTCGCACCCGTGCACCGCCTTCGACAAATGGCGCGTCGTCGCCGTGATCGACGACCCCGATGCCGCGGACCCGCGAGTGATCGGGGCGGTGGCGACATGCTTCTGAGCGCGGAGAAGGCGGCGGCGGGCCTCGTACGCGTCTACCGGCGGGCGACCGTCGTCGACGGCACCGGCGCCCCGCGCTTCGTCGCGGACGTCGCGGTGGAGGGGGCCAGGGTCGTCGCCGTCATCCGCGAGGGCGATGCCGCCCGGATCGAGCTGCCGGACGACGCGGTCGAGGTCGACGCGTCCGGCCTCGTCCTGGCGCCTGGTTTCATCGACATGCACGCGCATAGCGACCTCGCGGTGCTCCAGGGCGCCGCGCACGACGCCAAGATCCGTCAGGGGGTCACGACGGAGGTGCTCGGCCAGGACGGCCTGGGCTACGCGCCGCTGGACGAGGCGACCGCCGCCGTCATCCCCGCCCAGATCGCGGGCTGGAACGGGCGGCCGGCGGAGGTCCCGTGGCGGTCGATGGACGATTTCCTGGAGGCGATCGACGTCGCCGCGGTGGCCAACGCCGCGGTGCTGGTGCCGCAGGGCAACCTCCGGATGATGGTGGTCGGGCACGATGACCGTCGGGCGACCCCCGCCGAGATCGTGGCGATGGCCGACCTCCTCGGCCAGGCCCTGGATGCCGGGGCCTTCGGCATGTCGAGCGGCCTGACCTACACCCCGGGGATGTACGCCGACGTCGCCGAGCTGGAGGCGCTCTGCCGAGTGGTCGCGGAGCGCGGCGGCTACTGGGCGCCGCACACCCGCAGCTACGGACGGGCGGCGCTGGATGCGTATCGCGAGGCGATCGAGATCGGCCGCCGTACCGGGTGTCCCGTCCATCTCACGCACGCGACCATGAACTTCGCGCCGAACCGCGGGCGTGCCGCGGAGCTGCTGGCGCTCGTCGACGAGGCGACGGCCGACGGCGTCGACGTGACGCTGGACACCTACCCGTACCTCCCGGGGGCGACCACTCTCGCGGCGCTCCTGCCGAGCAGGCTGGCGGCGACCGGCGACCTGCTGGGCGTCCTGGCCGGCCTGGATGCGGAGGGGCGCGAGGCCGTCCGCGTCGAGCTGGAGGAGATCGGCTGCGACGGGTTCCACGGCGAGGTGGCGGACTGGTCGGTGATCCAGATCTCGGGGACGGGCACCCCCGCTCTGGCCGGCCTCGTCGGCCGCACGATCGCCGCCATCGCGGCGGAGACCGGGCAGCGCGCCGTGGACGTCGTGATCGACACGATCCTCGCCGATGCGGGCGCCACCGGCGTGCTCATGCACATCGGCGACGAGGACAACGTCCGCGCCATCATGCGGCACCCGCGGCACTCCGGAGGCAGCGACGGCATCCTCATCGGTGCCCGGCCGCACCCGCGCGGCCGCGGCACATTCCCTCGCTACCTCGGTCACTACGTCAGGGACCTGGGGGTGCTGAGCCTCGAGGAGGCCGTCCGCCATCTCTCCGGCAACCCGGCCGCCCGCCTGGGCCTCGACCGCGGTGACGCGCCGCGCGGTGTGCTCCGCGAGGGCGCCACCGCCGACCTGGTGCTGTTCGACCCGGAGACGATCGCGGCCGGAGCCACGTTCGACGACCCGCACGGTGCGCCGCAGGGTGTGCGCGAGGTTCTCGTCGGCGGTGTGCCGGTCGTCATCGACGGCGACCCCGCCGGTGCGGTCGCCGGCCGCGCGCTGCGGATGCCCCCCTCGGCTCCGCGCGCGACGGTGCCGCACGTCGTCGCAGAGATCGACTCCCTGGCTCCGGGCTTCCGATGGACCCCGTCGACGCCGATCGAGGCGGCGCCGGAGTTGGCCGCGGCCGTCGCACGACTCGGCGGCGGGGGAGCGGACGACACGCTGCCCGCCATCCGCCTCGTGATCGATTCGGAGCTGGGCGCCGCGGCATCCGCGGCAGGGCGCCATGGCCCCGAGGCCTTCCGCGTGACCGCGACGGCCTCGGGGATCGAGATCGCGGGGGCGACGCCGGAGGGGGTCTTCCGCGGCGCGACCACGCTCCGTCAGCTCCGCGACCCGGACCACGACCCCGCTCTCCCCGCGACGATCCCGGCAGGGCGCTGGGAGGGCTCTCCCGCCTACGCCTGGCGTGGAGCGATGCTCGACGTGGCGCGCCACTTCCGCCCTGCGGAAGACGTACGTCGTCTCATCGACCTGCTCGCCGATCACCACCTCAGCATCCTGCACCTGCACCTGACGGACGATCAGGGCTGGCGGTTCGAGGTGCCGGGGTATCCGCGCCTGACCGAGGTCGGTGCGCGGCGCGAGGCCACGCAACGCGGCCACGGCCCTGAGGCCACGGTCGAGCCCGGCGTGCACGAGGGCTTCTACACGACCGCCGAGCTGCGCGACCTCGTGCGGTATGCGGCCGAGCGCTTCGTCACTCTCGTGCCAGAGGTGGAGCTGCCGGGACACATCCAGGCCGCGCTCGCCGCGTACCCGGAGCTGGGCAACCTCGACGTCGGGACGCCGCCCACCGGGCCGTGGGAGCGTTTCGGCGTGAACGCGCGCACCCTCGCGCCGACCGAGGAGGCGCTGGCCTTCGGCCGTGCCGCCATCGATGCGCTGTGCGACGTGTTCCCGTCCGCATGGATCGGGATCGGCGGCGACGAGGTCCCGGTGACCGAATGGGCCGACAGCGCCACGGCCGCCGCGCGGATGCGGGAGCTCGGGCTGGCCGCCGCGCACGACGTCCAGCCCTGGTTCACGGCGCACTTCGTCGCGCACGTCCGCCGCAGGGGACGGACGGCACTCGCCTGGGACGAGGTGCTGGAGGGCGAGGTCCCGGAGGGCGTGCGCATCCTCGCCTGGCGCGGATCGGTCGCCATGCGCGAGGCACTGCGGCGGGGGATCCCCGTTGTCGGGTGCCCGGATCTCGAGGTGTACCTCGACTACCCGCAGTCCGAATCGGCCGAGGAGCCCATCCGCGTCGGGCCCCCGCTGACCATCGAGCGCGCGTACTCGTTCGAGGTCGTCGACGGCGCGGTCGGCGGGCAGGCGAACATCTGGACGGAGCACCTGCCGAGCAGGGACCGGGTCGACTTCGCGATGTTCCCGCGCCTCGCCGCGATCGCGGAGCGGTTGTGGGACGGGGGAGAGCCCGCGCCCTTCGCGGACTTCGCCCGGCGGCTGCCCACGCATCTGCGGCGCCTCGCCGCGGTGGGCGTGCGGTATCGTCCGCTGGACGGGCCGTCGCCCGAGCAGCGGCGACCGGGGGTTCCCGGCAAGCCCATGACCGTCGAGACCCGGGAGGGGATCGTCGCCGGGCTCGTCGAGCGGCTGCTCCGGATGGCGGCGGACGACGAACCGCCGCGGTCGGCATGATGTCACGTTTCGGTAACCCTGCCCGCGGAATCGCGCGGAACAGTTGCACAAATCCTGTTCGTAAGGTCTACTAACAAACATGTCCGTTTCGGATGATCAGCGCCCCGCGGCGACGACTGACTTCGTCGCCGCGAACGCGCACGCCTTCGGCCCCGCGCGGCATCTCCGCTCGCGCACCAAGGTGCTCCCCGAGCACGCCCGCGGACACAACCGCGCGCTCGTGCTGCAGACGCTGTATCACTCGGGGGCGATGAGTCGCGCTGACCTCTCCCGCGAGACCGGCCTCACACGCGTCACGATCTCGGATCTGGTCGCGGAGTTCATCGCCGACGGCATCGTCGTCGAGATCGGCGTGCGCGAGGCCGTCGGCCCCGGCAAGCCGCCCATCCTCATCGACATCGATCGGGTGGGGCATCAGATCATCGGGCTCGACCTCTCCGGCCCGACCGCCTTCGAGGGCGCCGTCCTCAGCCTGGACGGCGACGTGCTGGAGCGGCGGCAGGTGCCGCGTCCGGAGACGCCGGACGGCGATGCCGCGTATGAGGCTCTCCGCGGCCTCGCGCAGACCCTCGTCGAGATCGCCACACAGCCGGTGCTCGGCGTCGGCATCGGCACCCCGGGTGTCGTGCGCCCCGACGGCCTCGTCCTCAGCTCGCCCAACCTCGGCTGGACGGACTTCCCGCTGGAGGCGAAGCTCAGCGCCGACCTCGACCTGCCGGTGCTCGCACGGAACGACGCCAATGCCGCGGTCCTCGCCGAGTACACGTTCGGCGAGGCGGAGGCCGACTTCATGCTGATCAAGATCGGTCGAGGCGTGGGTGCTGGGCTGATCACCGGAAGCCAGCCGCTCCTCGGCAGCCGTTTCGCCGCCGGGGAGATCGGCCACGTCGTCGTCGGCACGGACGGCGGCCCTCGCTGCGCCTGCGGCAAGATCGGCTGCCTGGAGGCATGGCTGAGCGTGAGTCGCATGCAGGAGGCGCTCGACGCCGACCCGGCCGCCCGCGAGGAGATCCTCCGCGACTCCGGGACCCGCATGGCGATCGCGATCGCCCCGATCGTCGCCGCCCTGGACCTGTCCGAGGTCGTGCTCTCCGGGCCCGCCGAGCTGCTGGACGGCACGCTCATCGATGCGGCCGTCGAGACGCTGCACGCGCGGACGCTCGAGGGCGTCTTCGAGGACGTCATGGTGCGGCTCACCCGTCAGGACGACATCGTGCTCCGCGGTGCCGCCGTCATGGTCCTCTCCGGGCAGCTGGGGGTGTCGTGACATCCGCGACCATGATCGGGAACGGCATCCGATGATCATCCCCGCCTCCGCCGACCGCGCCGGTCGGCCCCTTCGCGTGGGTCTGGACGTCGGCGGCACGAAGATCGTCGCCGTCGCCGTCGATCCGGCAGGGACGATCCTCGCCCGCCTCCGCCGCCCGACCGGGTGGGGAGAGGACGCCGTCGTCGACAGCATCGTGTCGACCGTCGCCGCCCTTGCCGAGGAGAGCGGACTGCCGCTGTCCGCGGTCGGATCCGCCGGCATCGGCATCCCCGGCCTCGTCGATGCGGAGACCGGCCGCGTGCTGCACGCGGTGAACCTCGGCGTGGAGTCGCTCGACCTCGCGGCGCGCGCCGAGCAGGCGCTCGGCGTTCCCTTCCGGGTGGAGAACGACGTGAAGGCCGCCGCGCTCGGCGCCGCGGTCCTGAGCGACGTCGCCGGCTCCATGGCCTATCTGAACCTCGGCACCGGCGTCGCCGCCGGCATCGTGGTGGACGGCCGCATCTGGCGCGGCGCACGCGGGACCGCCGGCGAGGTTGGACACCTCTCCGTCGATCCCCGCGGCCGGCTGTGCGGGTGCGGGCAGCGCGGCTGCGTGGAGACCTTCTGCGGCGGTGGGGCGCTGGCCAAGGCGTGGGGACGTCCCGGTGCGCTGCCCGTCAAGGACATCGTCGAGGCGGCTGACGCGGGCGATCCGCACGCCCAGGCCCTGCAGGCGGACCTCTTCTTCGGGGCCGCGGCGGCCGTGCGCGTGCTCGTGCTGTCGGCCGACGTCGAGACCGTGGTCATCGGCGGGGGACTCACCGCTCTCGGCGGCCGGCTGGCGGCGGGGGTCCGTGCCGCCCTGCACGCCGGTGCCGAGGCGTCACCGTTCCTGAAGTCCCTGCGGCTGGATGAGAGAATCGAACTGCTCCCCGCGGGTTCCCCCGCCGCCGCTTTCGGCGCCGCTCTGGTGGGCGCATCCATTTCTGAGAAGGAGATCGTTCCGCATGGCTGAGGTCGTCATCGTCGAGAATGCCGAGGCCGCCGGCGCCCTGGTCGCCACCGAGGTCGTCGAGCTCATCGACAGCCGTCGGGACGCCGTCCTGGGGCTCGCGACCGGATCGACGCCGCTGCCGGTCTATCAGGCTCTCCGCAGCCGCCTCGCGGGACGCGACGTGTCGCAGGTGCGCGGCTTCGCGCTCGACGAGTACGTCGGCATCGACCCGTCCCACCCGGAGAGCTACCGCTCCGTGATCACCCGTGAGGTGGTGGAGCCGCTCGGCCTCGACCCGGAGCGCATCCACGTGCCGAACGGCGCGCAGGCCACCATCCAGCACGCCGGTGAGGACTACGACGCGGCCATCGCGGCGGCCGGCGGCGTCGACCTGCAGATCCTCGGCATCGGCACGGACGGCCACATCGGGTTCAACGAGCCCGGGTCCTCTTTCGCGTCCCGGACGCGGGTGAAGACCCTCACCGAGCAGACGCGCGAGGACAACGCCCGTTTCTTCGACTCCATCGACGACGTGCCGATGCATTGCATCACGCAGGGCCTCGGCACCATCCTCGAGGCCCGCCACCTCGTGCTGCTGGCATTCGGCGCCGGCAAGGCGGAGGCGGTGGCCGGCGCGGTCGAGGGGCCGCTCACGGCGCTGCTGCCCGGATCGGCCATCCAGTTGCACCCGCACGCCACCGTCGTCGTCGACGAAGCCGCCGCGTCGAAGCTGCAGCTCGCGGACTACTACCGCTACACGTTCGCGAACAAGCCCTCCTGGCAGGGCATCTGACCCGGACGGGCTAGCGCGCTGCGGCGGGCCAGGCGAGCGGCAGCAGGTGCTCGACGCTCAGCGGGGCCAGCGGAAGCGTCGCGACGTCCGCCGGGGTGATCCAGCGCAGTTCGGCGAGCTCGGCCTGCACCCGGACCCCGTCGGGATCGATCGAGGCCGAGAACGCGTCGGCCACGACGCGGTGCCCCGGCTCGTTGGCGGCCGCCGACACGAAGCGCCCCAGCGGCCGGAGGTCGGTCTCCGCGAGCTCGAGACCGAGCTCCTCGTGCAGCTCCCGGATGAGGGTCTCGGCGGGGGACTCGCCCGCTTCCGGCTTCCCTCCCGGCTGCATGAAGCGCGTCGTGCCGTGCTTGCGGACGACCAGGACGCGGCCCTCCGCATCGACGATCACGGCCGCGCTCACGTGGATGTCAGGCATCGGGGGAGAAGACCTTTCCGGGGTTGAGGATGCCGAGCGGATCGAACACGGCCGCGATGTCGCGCTGAAGGCGCCACTGGTCCTCGCCGAGTTCGTCGGCCAGCCATCGTCTCTTGAGGACGCCGATGCCGTGCTCGCCGGTGAGGGTTCCGCCCAGCCGGATCGCGGCGCGGAAGAGCTCATCGGCCGCCTCCCACACCCGGGCCGGGGTCTCCGGGCCCTCGAAGATGAAGTTCGGATGCAGATTGCCGTCGCCCGCGTGTGCGACCGTCGGGATCACCATGTCGAACTCCCGCTCGATCCGTGCGATCTCGTCGAACATCGCCGGCATGGCGCTCCGCGGCACGGAGACGTCCTCGATGAGGGTGGTCCCGAGCGACGCCATCGCGGCGTGCATGGATCGCCGGACCGCGAGCAGCCGATCGCCCTCGACGGGGTCGTGCGAGACCACGGGGACGCCCTCGTGGGCGCTCAGGATCGCGGCGATGGCCTCCGCCTCCGCGCGGGCGGCGGGGCCGTCGGTCTGGATCGTCAGCTGCGCGGCCCCCGGCGTCGGTGCCGGGAGCCCGAGGAGGGCATGGACGGCGGTGAGACTGGCGGCATCCATGAGCTCCATGATCGCCGGCTGGATTCCCGCAGCGGTCACGGCGGCAGAACCCGCGGCCGCGGCTCGCACGCCGGGGAAGGTCGCGGTCACCGTGCAGGTCTCGCCCGGCACCAGTCTGCGCAGCTTGAGCGTCGCCCCGACGACGACGCCGAGCGTTCCCTCCGATCCCACCACGAGAGCGGTGAGGTCGAGCCCGGTCACGCCCTTCACGCTGCGGTGGCCGAGGTGCAGCAGGCGACCGTCCGCGAGGACGAGGTCGACGCCGAGGACCGCATCCCGCACGACACCGTACTTCGCGCAGAGGAGTCCGCCGGCTCCGGTCGCGATGTTGCCACCCACCGTCGAGATGTCGTGGCTGGCGGGGTCAGGGGCCCACCAGAGGCCGTGCGCGGCCAGGTGCGCGTTGAGGTCGGCGTTGAGGATCCCGGGTTCGACCACGGCGAGGAGGTCGTCCGGTCGCACCTCGAGGACGGCGTCCATCCGGCGGAGGGTGAGGACGATCTCGCCGTCGCCCGCATTCGCGGCGCCGGCGAGCCCCGTCCCGGCGCCGCGTACGACGACGGGAGTGCGCGTGGCGGTGGCGATCCGCATCGTCTGCTGCACGTCGTCCACGCTCTCGGCATGGACGACGGCCTGCGGGAGGCCCACCGCGGCATGACCCGACCTGTCGGACCTGGCGTCCTGCCTCGCCTGCTCGCTGACGTCCACGCGCGCCCCGAGGGCGTCGCGGAGCAGCGAGACGACGCTCACGACCGTGCGCTCATGCCAGGGCGCGGCGTCCGCTGAGGACGCCCGCGACGACGGCGACCAGGGCGAAGGCGGTGCCGATCAGGGCCTGCCCCATGGACCACCAGGCGATGGTCACGCCCACGTAGATGAACAGTTCGACGACCGCCCGGAGGAAGGGGTGCACGCGAAGAACCGGCCGCGGCGAGAGGAAGAGCGCCCACAGCAGCAGGGTGACCACGGGGGCGCCGACGCCGATGACGATGCTCCACGGCAGGTCCCAGCTGGCGAACCCCCACAGGGCGAGCGAGGCGATCGCCACGATGAGGACGACGACGCGCACGATGTCGAGGGCCGTGATGGCCGGACGGTCGACGCCGGCGACGGGGGCGGAATCCGGGGTCATGCGTCCAGTCTATTCCGCGACCGGAGCGTCCTCGGTCGGAGCCGGGGCCTCCGTGGCCGGGGCCTCCTCGGCCGGTGCGGCCGGTGCAGCTTCGGCGGCCGGCGCAGCTTCGGGGGCCGGCGCGGGCTCCGCCGGCGCGGGCTCCACGGGTGCGGGAGCTGCCTCGACCTCGTCGGCGGGTGTCGCGGTGTCCTCAGAGACGGCGGGCGCCGGGGCCTCGACCGGAGCGGTCACCGGCTCGGCCTCGTCGATGACGACCGCCGTCTGCTCGACAGGCGCAGCCGCCGCAGCGCGCTCATCGGCCGCCGCGTCCTGGGGCTGCAAGGCGTAGAGCGTGGTGACGGCCGACGGGGCGTCCGCGCCGGAGGGGAGGACGTAGCGGAAGGTCACGGGCACGAGACTGGCGAACAGGAACTGGTCCAGCGAGGCGCGGAGTTCGAGGGTGCCGGTGCCGTCCTCGCCGAGGACGACGCTGCCGGCGTCTGCGGTGCCGAGGAGAGCCTGCACGATCGTGCCCGGAGCTCCGGCGATCGGCACGAGGTAGTACCAGTGCAGGTCTTCGCCGAGCCAGTAGTCGGCGGGGCTCCAGGTGGGCGGCTCCGTCGGGATCGTAGGATCCACGGGGTCCACGGGGTCCACGGGGTCGACCGGGTCGACCGGGTCGACGGGGTCCACGGGGTCGACCGGCTCCACCGGATCGACCGGATCGACAGGGTCCACGGGATCGACGGGGTCCACGGGATCGATCGGGTCCACCGGAGCGACGGGCGGCTGCGTGGCCTCGGGAAGCGCCGCGGGGACATCCGGGACGGCGGGTGCCGTGTCGGGCCCGGCCTCCGAGGAGACGGGCGGCGCCGCCTCCTCCTCGGCAGGAGGTGCAGGCGTCTCGTCGTTCTCCGGCGTCTCGATCACCACGGGCTCGTCGAGGTTCAGCGAGGAGTCCGGGGCGATGTCGGTCGCGATCGACGACGGGTCGGTGTCCGAGGCGCTGGGCAGGGAGGTCGCCGGGTTCGCGCCCGCGAGTCCGGGGACGATGGCCGCTGCGGCGACCACTCCGGCCACCACGAGGGCTGCCGACCCGGCGCCGACGACGGCGCCCATACCCGTGAAGACGCCGCCCGTGCTCGCGCCCGAGCCGGCGCCGCCGGCCGATCCCGCTCCTGAGCCGGCTGCGCCCGCGCCGGAGGTGGCCGCCGCGGCCTGGCCGATGCCGCCGTCACCGACGAACACCGCGCCCGGGATGGTGGACGACATCCCCGCCACGGCCAGGACCGGCGCACCGCCCTGCAGGGCGGCGAGGTACCCGGAGGCACCGGTGGCGCCGAGGACGAGCGGGAGCAGGACGAGGGCGAGACGCTTGGAGACGTCCTTGGCCTCGGCGGCGACGATCATGCAGCGGGCACACTCGTCGAGGTGCAGCTCCAGGCGACGGTGGTCGCGGGTCGCGAGGTTGCCGCGCGAATAGGCACCGAGGTGCTCGATCGTCCACTGGCACTCGGAGCCGGGGCTCGCGCTCCGCAGGTGCGCCTGGATCCACGCCTCGCGGAGCCCCTCACGCGCACGGAACGCGAGCTGCGACACCGCGCCGGCCTTCATCCCGAGGAGCGGAGCCACCTCCTGCGGCTTCATCTGCTCGATCTCGGTGTACCAGAGCACTTCCTGCCACCGCGACGGGAGGCTGCGGAAGGCCTGCGCGGTGAGGCTGCGGTCGAGGGCCTCGTTCGTGGCGTGCTCGGTGCTGTCCGGATCGGCCACCGTGTCGAGCTCGTCGATCGCGGTCTCGCGACGTGCTCGTCCCCACGCCGCGGCGGTGTTGCGGATGCTGGTGAAGAGGTAGGCGCGGAACGAGCCGTTGGGGCCGCCGCCCTTGAGGATCGCCTGGTAGATGCGGGTGTAGGACTCCTGCACCAGATCGTCGGGATCGATCGACGAGGTCACCGATCGCGCGACGGCCATGCCGGACGGATAGTGCCGCCTCCAGAGTTCCCCGAACGCCCCCTTGTCGCCGGAGCGGACGCGGAGGATCAGGTCGGCATCGCCGATGGTCTCGTCTGGTGTGGTGTTCTCTCGGTGCACGGTCATCCATCTGGTCCCGGGGCACACAACCGTCCCCAGGAGGAGAGACGCGAGAAGGCGTCTTTCATTACGCGGTCGGACCATTCTCTCGCGAAATAGGCGCGGTGGCCACCCCCAGGGAGGACTCGGAGCAGATGCTCGGGGACGCCGCCGCGCCCCGGCGGTGCTGCCCGGCGAGAACTTTCTGAACTTTTTTCCGAGAACCGCGTAATGAACCGGGCCGGCCCTCGTCTCATCCCGTAGAGACAGCCGAAATGGACTCCACCGGGGGGCGGAGTTCCGGCGCTGGTGCGGGGGGTACTGCACCAGTGGGCGGGTCGGGATCCTCGGGGGAGGAGCTCCCGGCCCCGCCCGCTCGAACGGGAGGGAAAGGGCCGCCGATCTGGGGAGAACGGCGGCCCTCCACTCCCACCTCGCGAGAAGCGCGACGTCGATCTGGGGAATCCGGCGCCGCCATCTCGTCCGATCGACCGGAGACCGCAGCGCTGCGCGTCGCGCGAAGCGCTGCACGCCTAGGCGGGCAGCGCCGGTCCTGTCCAGACCCGCGCGACGCGCAGCTCCGCGTCCAGCAGCACGGCATCGCCGAGCAGGCCGGGACGCAGTGCGCCGAGGTGGGGGTCGCGCCCGATGGCCCGCGCCGGCGTCTCCGTGAGCGCACGCACGACCTCCGGCAGATCGACGCCCGCTGCCACGGCCCGCTGCAGCGCGACGTCCTGGGTCAGGGTGGAGCCGGCGATCGAGCCGGTGTCGTCGGCGCGGGCCACGCCGTTCTCGACGGTCACCTTCACCGCACCGAGGTCGTATCTGCCGTCGGCGCTTCCTGCGGCCGCCATCGCATCGGTGATGAGCGCCACGCGGTGCGGGGCCGCGTCGAACACGAGCTTGACGACGTGGGGGTCGAGGTGGACGTCGTCGGCGATGGCCTCCAGGATCACCCGGTGGTCGGCGGCCGCGGCGAGCACCGGGCCGGGAGCGCGGTGGTGGATGCCGGGCATCGCGTTGAACGCGTGGGTCAGCAGCGAGGCGCCGGCCTCGAAGGCCGCGACGGCCATGGCGGCATCAGCATCGGTGTGACCCACGGCGGCGGCGGCGCCGGCCGCGACGATCTGACGGACGGCGTCGATCCCGCCCGGGAGCTCCGGAGCGATGGTGACCTGGCGGACCGTGCCTTCTCCGGCCTCCAGCAGCCGGGCCACATCGGCCGCGACGGGGTGCCGGAGCAGCGTGGGCTCATGGGCCCCATGGTGACCGGGGTCGAGGAACGGGCCCTCGAGGTGCGAGCCGAGCACGTCCCCGTCGGTCCTGGTCAGGGCGGCGATCAGGGCGACGCTGCGGGCCAGGTCGTCGATCGTGCCGGTGACGAGCGAGATGACCGCCCTGGTGGTGCCGTGCTCGCGGTGCAGGGTCCGCCCCGTCCGGATCGCGTCCACCCCGTCGTCGTACGCGGCGCCCGCTCCACCGTGACCGTGGATGTCCACGAAGCCCGGCGTGAGCAGCGCGCCGGGGCCTGCCACCTCCGTCCCGTCCACCACCTCGGTCGCGGGCTCCCAGTCCGTGCCCGTGCCGCGCGCGACGACGACGCCGTCCTCGATGCGCACCCACGCGTCCTCGGCGATCTCCCCGCGATCGACGAGGCGGACGGAGTGGATGACGAGGGAACCGGTCGCGGAGGAGAGGGTCTTCAACGGGCGCTCCAGGGGATCTCGGGGGCGGGGTGGAAATCGACCCCCTCAGCCTTCCACAGCGGTGCGAGCGCACCGAGTCGGTCGCGGAAGGACTCCCACGTGCGGCCGACGCCCTCGCGCGGCGACCAGGCGATCTCGGCCTGCGCGGCGGCACGGGGGAACACGAGCTGCTCCACCTCGTCGAGCGTGCGGGTGGTCTCGGACCACAGCGGCGCCTCGATTCCCAGGATCGCCTCGTCCGGCACGTCGAGCACAGCGGTCGGCTCCCACTCGTAGGCGCGACGGACGTCGATGATCGCGGCCCAGGTGAGACCCAGCGGGAAGTCGGCGGTGTACTTCATGTCGAGGTAGGTCGCATCCGCCGCCGACACGATGAGGGCGCCGCCGCGCTCGACGAAGTGCGCGGCCTCCTCGGCGTGCGTTCCGGTCGGCGTCGTCATACCCCAGTACTGGCCGACCGTGCCGGAGGCGATGCCCGCAGCCGAGCCCATCTCGTGCCAGGCCACCGGGGTCTTGCCCTCCTCGACGACGATCGCCGTCGCGCGCTCCGCGAAGAGGTCGAAGTCGGCCTGGGGCGTGCCGAGGGACTCGTCGCCGCCGATGTGGATGTACGGCCCCGGGGTCATCTCGGCGAGCTCGCGGACGACGTCGCGGACGAATCGATACGTCTCCTCCTCGTGGATGCGCATGCTGGAGTGCCCGACGCCCCAGCCCAGATAGGGCTCTCCGGCCACCGGGAGCGGCTGGCCGAGCTGCTCGGACTGGGTCACCAGTGCGTCGTTCAGGACGGGGGCCTCGACCAGCTCGGGGTAGGCCACGCCGATCGCGTGGGTGTGCCCGGGGAGGTCGACCTCGGGGATCACGATCATGTGGCGTGCAGCCGCGTACGCCACGATTTCGCGGTAGTCGTCCTTGGTGTAGAAGCCACCGGGGGCGCCGTCGGCCGCGGTGGTGGCCGCCCGCTTGGTGAGCAGCGGCCAGGAGTCGATGTGCACGCGCCAGCCCTGGTCGTCCGTCAGGTGCAGGTGCAGGTGGTTGAACTTCAGCGCGGTGGTGCTGTCGATGAATCTCTTCACGTCGTCGACGCCGAAGAAATGCCGGGCCACGTCGAGCATGACGCCACGGCGGGCGAAGCGCGGGGCGTCCGCGATGTCGGCACGGAGCAGCGCCCAGCCGGCGTCGTCCTCACGCAGCAGCTGCAGCAGCGTCTGGACCCCGTAGAAGAGCCCCGCCTCATCGGCGCCGATGAGGATGGCGCGGTCGCCGATCTCGAGCGTGTAACCCTCCGGCGCGGAGGATGCCGGATCGACGAACAACTCGATCTCGGCGGGGCCGGAGTCCGCCGCGGTGAGGGTGAGGCCGGTGCGGCGTGCGACGGCGTCGATCAGCTGTCCGGCGGCGGGGGAGGAGCCGAGCACACGCGTCGTCGCGGACAGCGGCAGGCGTCCGTCGCGGGCCTTCGCGGACACCGGTGCAGGGACGAGGGGCAGATCAAGAGGTAGGACCATGAACAAAACCTAGCCGCCGGAACACCGCAAGGGAACAGGGCGATCGAAACGATTCTGGAGGCGGTGGGCACGACGCCCGAAACGACCGCGTGCGCGGCGTCGCGCATCGGCTATGCTCGTAACCGTCGCGACTGGCGTCTGGGTGGACAACCACCGGGGAGCGACTGACCACGGAATTCGACCGCGCGCCTGGGCCGATAGGAACACCCTTTTCGAATCCGTCGTCAAGAGGAGCACGTCATGACCGACCGTTACTTCAACGCCCCGCTGTCCGAAGTCGACCCGGAGATCGCCGAGGTCCTCGATCGCGAGTTGAAGCGCCAGCAGACCTTCCTCGAGATGATCGCCTCGGAGAACTTCGTCCCCGTCTCGGTCCTGCAGTCGCAGGGCTCCGTGCTCACCAACAAGTACGCCGAGGGCTACCCCGGCCGTCGCTACTACGGCGGCTGCGAGGAGGTCGACGTCGCGGAGGAGCTCGCCATCTCCCGCGCCAAGAGCCTGTTCGGCGCCGAGTTCGCGAACGTCCAGCCGCACTCCGGTGCCTCGGCGAACGCCGCGGTCCTGCACGCGATCGCCCGCCCCGGCGACACCCTGCTCGGCCTCTCACTCGACCAGGGCGGCCACCTCACGCACGGCATGAAGATCAACTTCTCCGGCCGCCTCTACGACATCGTGGCCTACGGGGTCGACGCCGAGACCTCGACGATCGACATGGACGAGGTCCGCCGCCTCGCCATCGAGCACAAGCCCAAGGTCATCATCGCCGGGTGGTCCGCCTACCCGCGCACGATGGACTTCGCCGCGTTCCGCGCCATCGCCGACGAGGTGGGCGCGATCCTCTGGGTCGACATGGCGCACTTCGCCGGCCTCGTCGCCGCCGGCCTGCACCCCAACCCGGTGCCGCACGCGCACGTCGTGTCCTCCACCGTGCACAAGACCATCGGCGGCCCCCGCTCGGGCTTCATCCTCACCAACGACGCCGACCTCGCCAAGAAGATCAACACCGCGGTGTTCCCGGGCCAGCAGGGCGGGCCGCTCATGCACGTGATCGCCGCGAAGGCGACCGCCTTCAAGCTCGCAGGCACGCCGGAGTTCAAGGAGCGCCAGGAGCGCGTGCTGCGCGGGGCGAAGCTCATCGCCGAGCGCCTGTCGCAGCAGGGCGTGAAGGACGCCGGCATCGCGGTGCGCTCGGGCGGGACGGACGTGCACCTCGTGCTCGTCGACCTCCGCGACGCCGAGATCGACGGCAAGCAGGCGGAGGACCTCCTGCACGACATCCACATCACCGTGAACCGCAACGCCGTGCCGAACGACCCGCGTCCGCCGATGGTGACCTCGGGCCTCCGCATCGGCACGCCCGCGCTCGCGACCCGCGGTTTCGGCGACGCCGAGTTCACGGAGGTGGCCGACATCATCGCCCTCGCGCTGCTCCCCGGTGCCGACATCGAGGCGCTCCGTGCCCGCGTGGACGCGCTCGCCGCGGCCTTCCCGCTCTACCCGGACCTGCAGCAGTGACCGCGGTCGTCCTCGACGGCAAGGCGGCGGCGGCCGACATCCGTGCCGAGCTGACGGAGCGGGTCGCGGCGCTGAAGGAGAAGGGCGTCACCCCCGGCATCGCCACGGTGCTGGTGGGAGCCGACCCCGCCTCGCAGCTCTACGTGGGCATGAAGCACCGGCAGTCCGAGGCGATCGGGATGAACTCGATCCAGCGCGAGCTGCCGGCCGACGCCACCCAGGCCGACGTCGAGGCGCTGATCGACGAGCTCAACGCCGATCCCGCCTGCCACGGGTACATCGTGCAGCTGCCGCTGCCGAAGCACCTGGACACTGACGCGATCTTGGAGCGGATCGATCCGGCGAAGGACGCGGACGGGCTGCACCCGACCAACCTCGGACGCCTCGTCCTCAATGTCAACGCGCCGATCCACACGCCGCTGCCGTGCACCCCGCGCGGGGTCATCGAGCTGCTGCTGCGCAACGACTACGACCTCAAGGGCAAGCACGTCGTGGTCGTCGGTCGCGGTGTCACGATCGGGCGCTCGATCGGGCTGCTGCTGACCCGTCGCGACCTCAACGCCACGGTCACGCTGACGCACACCGGCACGGTCGACATGCCGCGCTACCTGCGGGAGGCCGACGTGATCGTCGCGGCCGCGGGGGTCAAGCACCTCATCCGCGCCGAGGACGTCAAGCCCGGAGCCGCGGTGCTGGACGTCGGCGTGACCCGGGAGACGGACCCGGAGACCGGGAAGAACCTCGTGTTCGGCGACGTCGCTCCCGAGGTCGCCGACGTCGCCGGGTACCTGTCGCCGAATCCGGGAGGGGTGGGGCCGATGACCGTCGCCCTGCTCATGACCAACGTCGTCGAGGCGGCCGAGCGGACGGTCTGACCTCCGCGCCGCGTCGCAGATTCACGCGAACGCCGCAGGGATCCCGGTGATCCCTGCGGCGTTCGTGCGTTTCTGCGGACTCAGACCTGGCCGTGCAGCGAACTCTCCACGCCGCTGATCCGGGCCTGCTCGTCGAAGCGGATCGTCGCGGTGCCCGAGGCATCCGTCACCGTGGCGCCGGAGAACGACTCGTCCGTCCAGGTGAGGGTCCACCCGGCGAGGCGGGCGAGGTCCCAGACGGCCGTGCGGGCGTCGGGTAGGGGCGTCTGCGCGAGGGTGCGGGGGAGGGCCACCACCGTGTCGGCGACCGTGAGCGGGGCCAGCGGCGCGTCGAGCAGGAACACCGCGCGGGTGCCGCCGTCGACGGGTGCCGAGTAGTACGGGGAGCGTCCGGTGAGCTCGACCGCGACGCCGCCGATCGTGTGCGCCGCGCGGGCGATCCAGTCCGCGTCGCCCGAGGCATCGGCGGGGAACGGGACCTCGGGGGTGGTGAGCTCGGCGATCCCGTGCTGCTCGCCGTAGGCGCGGAGCTGTGCCGCGACGCCCTGGGGGTCGCCCTGCGGGTGCGCCCACGCCCACAGCAGCGAGCGCGGACCGGGGGCGATCGTGGCGATGAGGTGCGCGCGGGTCACGAGCTGCCGGGTCGGGTCGGCGTTCGCGGTGAAGGTCAGGGTCCCCGCAGCGAGATCGGCGTCCCACCGGTGCTCGCCGAGTGCGTCGGCGGCCGCGGAGAGGGCGTCCTGGCGGAGCGCGGTGAAGAGAGCGGCACGGTCGGCGAGGGGCTGCAGCGGGGGGAAGGTCATGCTCACAGTCTCGCCGGGATTGCTATGAATCCGCCACTCCCGCGCGCTCCGTGACGGCCGCCGCGGGGCGCCCCATCCGCCACACCGCGGGGACGAGCAGCGTCACCAGGGCGATCGCGGCGTAGAGGACGGCGGAGGTGGTGAGCACGGTGGCCGGTTCCGCGTGCGTCACCAGCCAGCCGTACACGAGCGTGCCGATGGGCATCACGACGAAGCTGCCGAGCATGTCGTAGCTCGCGACCCGCGAGAGCTTCTCGCCGGGGATGTTCTCCATCATCGCGAGGTTCCAGCCGGTCGCGAAGACCTCGGCCCCGGCCCCGGCCACGAACGCGGCCATCGCGAGCAGCACCACGGCCGGGTGCACGCCGAGGAGGGTGAGCGGCAGGGCGAACACCGCCATCCCGATCATCCCGTAGCGCAGGGGGCGGCGGAGCGGGAACCACATCAGCAGCAGGGTCATCACCAGGACCCCCGCGCCCTCCGCGCTCACGACCCACCCCCAGCCGGAGATGCCGAGGCGATCGTCGTTCTTCGCGATGTAGGGGCCGACGACGCCCCAGGCTCCGACGTGGATCGCGTTCATGATCATGAAGGCCAGCACGATCGTCCACAGCCAGGAGCGGCTCCAGAACTCGCGCCAGCCCACCCGGAGGTCGTGGAACATCGTGGTGCCGCCGGAGGCCGCAGGCGGCGGGAGCTTCACGAGGGCGAGGACCGGGATCGCGAGCAGCCAGCCGGCCGCCTGGACGACCATGGCCCACGCGGGTCCCGCGGTCGCGACCAGGACGCCCGCGATGACCGGCCCGCCGATCGTGACCGCCGAGCGGACGAACGACAGCATCGCGTTCGCCTGCTGGAGGTGCGCGGGAGTGGTCAGCTGCGGGATGATGCCCTGCATCGCCGGGAGCACGAACGCGGACGAGGCGCCGTTGATCGCGGACAGCACCGCGAGGAGCGGGACCGTAGCCGTGCCGGTGAACAGCAGAGCGGCCATCGCCCCGACCGACAGGATGTCCACGACGTAGCAGGACTGGATGATGAGGGCGCGGGGGACGCGGTCGGCGACGACCCCTCCGAACAGGACGAACACGATGTTGCTGATCGTGAAGGCCGCGAGCACGATCGAGAGCGAGCGGGCGTCGTTGTCGATCTCAAGCACTGCGAACGCCAGGGCGATGGCCGACATCGAGCCGGTGACGAGCGTCAGGGCGCGCGCGAGGAAGAACCACCGGAAGTTGCGGTCCTGCATCGCCGCCAGTCTGTGCACCGGCTCATCCTTCCCGGCCGCTTCGAATCGCGCAAATGGCCCCATTCCGGCCGCGGATGGAGCCAGGTGCGCGACTCGAAGTCAGTAGCTGGGGCGGCCGGGGGCGTCGGAGCGGGGGAGGAAGCGGGCGGCGAGGGCCTCGGAGGCACGGGCGAGGAGGGCGACGTCGGCGCCGACGGCCACGAAGTCCGCGCCCGCCGCGAGATACGCGTCGGCGGCGGAGGGGTCGAAGGCGTTCACGCCCATCGGCTTCCCTGCGGCGCGGACCGCGGCGAACACCGACTCGACGGCGGCGACCACGTCCGGATGCGTCTGCTGTCCGAGCAGGCCCATCGACGCGGACAGGTCGGAGGGGCCGACGAACACCGCGTCCACTCCGTCCACCGCGGCGATGTCGGCGGCGGCCTCGACCCCCGCGGCCGTCTCGATCTGCACCGTCAGCGACACGTGCTGCGCGGACTCCTGCAGGTACCGGTCGACGCGGTTCCAGCGAGCGCTGCGGGCCAGGGCGCTGCCGACCCCGCGGACGCCCTCGGGGGGATACCGCGTCGCGGCCACGGCGGCCCTGGCCTCGTCGGCGGACGACACCATCGGCACGATGAGGTTCTGCGCGCCGAGGTCGAGCACCTGCTTGATCGCGACCGCATCGTTGAAGGGCACCCGGACGAGCGGGGTGACCGGATAGGCCGCGACCGCCTGGAGCTGGGTCAGCACGGACTCGAGCGTGTTCGCCGAGTGCTCCATGTCGATGAGCAGCCAGTCCAGCCCGGACCCCGCGGCGACCTCGGCGAGCAGCGGGCTGCCGGAGCACACCCACATGCCGACGAAGGGGCGGTCGGACGCGGCGAGCTGCTCACGGAAGGACGGATCTAGACGAAGCGGCATGTGATGGTCCCCATCGGTCCGTAGTCGCACAGCACCTCGTCGCCGCGCGACACCCACATCGGGCGTGTGAACGATCCTGCCAGGATGATCTCGCCCGCCTCCAGACGCGCGCCGTGCTGATGGAACTTGTTCGCGAGCCAGGCGACTCCGGTGGCGGGGTGGCCGAGCACACCTGCGGCGACACCGGTCTCCTCGATCTCCCCGTTGCGGGAGAGCACGCCGGGGACCCACCGCAGGTCGATCTCGTCCGGGCGCTTGCGCACCGTCCCCAGCACCATCGCCCCGTAGGCGGCGTTGTCGCTGATGGTGTCGACGATTGTGCGGCCCTCGAGCTCGATGTGCGAGTTCAGCACCTCGAGGGCCGGCACGGCGTAGTCGATCGCGGCGAGGGCGTCGTCCAGCGTGCAGTCGGGGCCCTCCAGGGGCTCCTTGAGCACGAAGGCGAGCTCGACCTCGATGCGGACGTTGGAGAAGTGATCGGTGGGGATCTCCGCGCCTGACTCGTATACGGTGTCGTCGAACATGACGCCGTAGTCGGGTTCGGTGATCCCCGTCGCCTGCTGCATGGCCTTCGACGTCAGACCGATCTTGCGGCCCACGAGCCGACGTCCGGCCGCGACCTGCGAGTCCCGCCACACGCCCTGGATGGCGTACGAGTCCTCCACGGTCGCCTCGGGGTATCGCGCGGTGATGCGCGGGATCACCCCGTGGGTGCGGTCGGCCTCGGCGAGCTCCGCCGCGATCTGCGCGATCGTCTCCTCAGACAGCATCCGTGACCCCTAAAGCTGGTGGCCGAGCTTGTACTCGCCCTGCTTGTACTCGGGCATCGAGGTCTCGCCCTCGTCCGCGCGGGTGTAGGAGAAGCCGTCGGCGCCGATCGTCACGGCCATCTCGCTGGAGTCCGTGCGGGCGATCACCGGCTGCGGGTTGCCGTCGAGGTCGAGCACGAGCGAGGCGTCGGTGTACCAGGAGGGGACGACGGGGGTACCCCACCAGTCACGGCGCTGGTTGTCGTGCACGTCCCAGGTGACGACAGGGTTGTCGGGGTCACCGGTGTAGTAGTCCTGCGTGTAGATCTCCACGCGGTGGCCATCGGGGTCGCGCAGATAGAGGTAGAACGCGTTGGAGACGCCGTGCCGGCCGGGGCCGCGCTCGATGGCGTCGGAGCGGCGCAGCGCCCCGAGCTTGTCGCAGATCGCGAGGATGTTGTGCTTCTCGTGCGTGGCGAAGGCGACGTGGTGCATGCGCGGACCGTCGCCGCCCGTCGCCGCGGTGTCGTGCACGGTGGGCTTGCGGCGCATCCACGCGGCGTACACGGTGCCCTCGTCGTCCTGGATGTCCTCGGTCACACGGAAACCGAGGTCCTGGTAGTGGCGCACCGCGCGCGGCACGTCAGGGGTGACCTGGTTGAAATGGTCGAGGCGCACGAGCTCGCCGGGGGTGTGCAGGTCGTACCGCCAGGACAGGCGCTCCACGTGCTCGGTGGCGTAGAAGAACTCGTACGGGAAGCCGAGCGGGTCGACGACGCGCACCGAGTCGCCGATGCCCTTCACGAAGCCGTTCTCCTGCCGACGGACGTCGCAGCCGAGCTCCGTGTAGAACTCCACGGCACGGTCGAGGTCCTCCGCGGCGCGCACCCGGTACGAGAACGCGGCGACCGCGGCGATCGGCCCCTGACGCAGCACGAGGTTGTGGTGGATGAACTCCTCGGTCGAGCGCAGGTAGATCGCCTCGTCGTCCTCCTCGGTCACGTACAGGCCCAGGATGTCGACGTAGAACTGGCGCGAGGCGGCCAGGTCGGTCACGACGAGCTCCATGTACGCGCACCGCAGGATGTCCGGCGGGGTGCTCTTCGGCGTCGCGACGGGGTTGTCGCTCTGGATCGGTGCCTCCTGGCTCACGTAGTAGCCGGAGGAGGTGAGGGTCTTGGCGGCCTTGTCGGTCATGTCAGCGTCCTTGCTTGTGTCCGGGGGCGTCAGTTCTTGCCGAACGTCGGGTTGTGCGGGGTCGAGGCGAGCGTGATGTGCACGCTCTGCTGGTCGGTGTAGAAGTCGATGGAGCGGTAGCCGCCCTCGTGGCCGAGACCCGACGCCTTCACGCCGCCGAAGGGCGTGCGCAGGTCGCGGACGTTGTTGCTGTTCAGCCACACCATCCCGGCCTCGACGGACTGCGCGAACGTGTGGGCGCGCTTGAGGTCGTTCGTCCAGATGTAGGCCGCGAGGCCGTACTTCGTGTTGTTCGCGAGCGCCAGCGCCTCCTCGTCGGAGTCGAACGGGGTGATCGCGACGACCGGGCCGAAGATCTCCTCCTGGAAGATGCGGGCGTCGGGGGCCACGTCGGCGAACACCGTCGGGGCGACGAAGTTCCCCTCCTCGAAGCCCTCGGGGCGACCGCCGCCGGCGACGAGGCGGCCCTCGGTCTTGCCGATCTCGACGTAGGACATCACCTTGTCGTAGTGCTCGGGGTGCACGAGCGCGCCGACCTCGGTCTCGGGGTCGTGCGGGTAGCCGACCTTGACGCGCTGCGCCTGCGCGGCATAGCGCTCCACGAACTCGTCGTAGATCGAGCGCTCCACGATGATGCGGGACCCGGCGGTGCAGCGCTCGCCGTTGAGGGAGAAGACGCCGAAGATCGTGGCGTCGACGGCGGCCTCCAGGTCGGCGTCCGCGAAGACCACGGCGGGCGACTTGCCGCCGAGCTCCATCGACAGGCCCTTGAGGAACGGGGCGGCGTTGCCGAAGATGATCTGTCCCGTGCGGCTCTCGCCGGTGAAGGAGATGAGCGGCACGTCGGGGTGCTTCACCAGGGCGTCGCCGGCGTCTTCACCGAGGCCGTTGACGAGGTTGAAGACGCCCTGCGGGAGCCCCGCCTCCTCGAAGATGCCCGCCCACAGCGAGGCGGAGAGGGGCGTGAACTCGGCCGGCTTGAGGACGACCGTGTTGCCGGTCGCGAGCGCGGGCCCGAGCTTCCACGACTCCAGCATGAACGGCGTGTTCCAGGGGGTGATGAGTCCCGCGACACCGATCGGCTTGCGGTTGACGTAGTTCATCTGCTTGCCGGGCACCTTGAAGGCGTCGTCGGCCTGCGCGACGATCAGGTCGGCGAAGAAGCGGAAGTTCTCGGCGGCGCGGCGGGCCTGGCCCAGGGCCTGCGTGATCGGCAGGCCGGAGTCGTAGGACTCCAGCTCCGCGAGGCGGGCGTCGCGCGACTCCACGATGTCGGCGATCCGGTGCAGCACGCGCGAGCGCTCGCGGGGGAGCATCCGGGGCCATGGACCATCGTCGAAGGCGCGCTTGGCGGCGGCGACGGCCCGCTCGATGTCGGCCTTCTTGCCGGCGGCTGCCGTCGTGTAGGTCTGGTTCGTCACCGGGTCGAGCACGTCGAACGTGTCGCCGTCGATCGAGTCGACGAAGGCGCCGTCGATGTAGTGCTGGATGTGGTCGGGCAGGTCGGCGGGGATACGGGAGTCGGTCATGATGCTTCTCCTTCGGCGGGGACGGAACGGGTGTGCAGGGCGTCGAGGAACGCGTCCCTCGTGCGCCACCGGTGGTTGCGGGCGGCGAGCTCGATCTCCAGCGGCTCGGCGCCGTCGCGGATGAGCTCGAGGATCTGGGTGTGCTCGTCGACCGAGTGGTGGGCGCGGCCGGGCACGTAGGCGAAGGTCGAGTCGCGGATGCCGGACAGCCGGGCCCAGCCGCGGTGCACGAGGTCGAGCAGGTGCGGGTTGGGGCAGGGCTCGAACAGCACGGAGTGGAACTGCCGGTTGAGCTCGGTGAACGTGTGCGGGTCGAAGTGGTCGAGCAGGCGGCTCATGCGCTCGTTGACCTCCGCGGCCTGCGCGAGCGCGTCCGCGTCGAGCAGGGGAGCGGACAGCGCGGTCGCCGCCCCTTCGACGAGTCCGAGCGTCTGCATGGTGTGCGCGTACTCGCCCTCGTCCACGAGGGTCACCCGGGCACCGACGTTGCGCTCGAAGGTCACGAGCCCCTCGGCCTCCAGGCGGCGGATCGCCTCGCGCACCGGGACCACGCTCATGCCCAGCTCCTCGGCGATCGGCCCGAGGACCAGACGGTAGCCGGGACCGTAGGTGTGCGCCGAGATGCGCGCGCGGATCCAGGCGTACGCCTGCTCCGACTTGCTGGCGCTCTCGACCGTGCTCACTTCCGCTCCGCTCCGGTGCCGGTTGCCTGCTCGTAGCGGGCGCGCCATTCGGCGTTCATCGGGAACAGGCCGTCGACCGGGTGTCCGGCGGCGACCTGCTCGGCGATCCAGGCGTCCTCGATCTCCTGGGCCACGGCGTCGGCGGCGACCTCGGCGGCGAGAGCCGGCGGGATCACGATCACACCGTCGCTGTCGCCGACGATGATGTCGCCGGGCTGCACGGTGGCACCGCCGCACGAGATCGTCACGTCGACGTCCCACGGCACGTGCTTGCGGCCGAGTACGGACGGGTGCGCGCCCTGGGAGAAGACCGGCAGTCCGATCTCGGCGACGGCCTGGAAGTCGCGGACGCCGCCGTCGGTCACCACGCCCGCCGCACCGCGGGTCTGCGCGCGCAGGGCGAGGATGTCGCCGAGCGTGCCGGTGGTCGCGTCGCCGCGGGCCTCGATGACGATGATCTCGCCCTCGGCCACGGCGTCGAACGCGCGCTTCTGGGCGTTGTACCCGCCGCCGTGGCTCCGGAAGAGATCCTCGCGGAACGGCACGAAGCGCAGGGTCTTCGCGGTGCCGACGATCTTCGTGTCCGGGAGGTTCGCAGAGACGCCGTCGATGAAGCAGGAGTGGTGTCCGCGCTTGCGCAGCTGTGCCGAGAGGCCGGCAGTGGGGGCTTCGAGAAGCTGGGCGCGGAGCTCGGGGGTGAGCGTGGGCGCGGTGTCCTCGGCGGGCAGGCCCGCGGCCTCGCGGGAGCCCCAGGCCTCGGTGCGCTGGAGGTCGTCGACGGCGGGGAGTGAACCGAGGTCGCCGTCGAAGGGGACATCGCCCTGCGTGACCGTCGTGATCAGGCGGCCGGACGTGGGAGCGCCGGGGGCGTCCGGGGCGTCGACCTCGATCTCGACCACGTCGCCGGGGACGATGACCGAGGATCCTGCGGGAGTGCCGGTGAGGATCACGTCGCCGGTCTCCAGCGTGAAGTGCTGGGAGAGGTCGGCGACGAGCTGGGCCAGCGGGAAGATGAGGCCCGCGGTGGTGTCGTCCTGACGGAGCTCGCCGTTCACCCAGGCGCGCACGCGGAGGGCCGCCGGGTCGACCGTGCGGGCGTCGATCAGCTCCGGACCGAGCGGGGTGTACCCGTCGCCGCCCTTGGAGCGGACGTTGGAGCCCTTGTCGTTCGCGCGCAGATCGTAGAGGCCGAGGTCGTTCGAGGCGGTCACCCACTGCACGTGATCCCAGGCGTCGGCGAGGGCGACCCGGCGGGCCGGGGCGCCGATGATCAGCGCGATCTCCCCCTCGAACGCGAGCAGTTCGGTGCCGGCGGGGCGCTCGACGGTGCCGCCGGAGACGCCGACCGAGCTGGCCGGCTTGAAGAAGTAGGAGGGATGGGCGGGGCGTCGACCGCGCTGGTCGGCCCGCGAGGCGTAGCTCAGGTGGATCGCGATGATCTTCCCAGGTCGGGCGATGGTGTCCGTCACGGATGCGCCTCCTCGCGCTCGTCAGGACGCGTTGTGCGTCGTATCCGAAATCATATATCATCGTCTCACCCCTCGGCAAGCAGATCGGATTCACGTCCGCGCGCGCCGTGACAACGCGGTCACAAGCACAAAGGAGACACCCCATGAGCGGGCAGTCACAGGATGGGTTCACACCCACCGGAACCATCGCGACGGCGGCCGACCGGCGTCGTGTCGTCTTCGCCACCGTCGTCGGGACCACCGTCGAGTGGTACGACTTCTTCATCTACGCCACGGCGGTCGGGCTCGTCTTCGGACAGCTCTTCTTCGCGCCGCTCGGCGCCAACAGCGCTCTCGTCGGCTTCGCCACGGTCGGTGTGAGCTTCCTCTTCCGGCCCCTCGGCGCGTTCCTCGCGGGCCACTACGGCGACAAGCTCGGCCGCAAGGCGGTGCTGATGTGGACGCTGATCCTCATGGGCGCCGCGACCGCCCTGATCGGTCTGCTCCCCACCTACGAGACCATCGGCGTGATGGCGCCGATCCTCCTCGTGCTGCTGCGCATCGTGCAGGGCATCTCGGCCGGCGGGGAGTGGGGCGGCGCGGTGCTGATGGCCGTCGAGCACGCCCCTCGCAAGAAGCGCGGCATCTTCGGCGCCTCCCCGCAGATCGGCGTGCCGCTCGGCCTGCTGCTGGCGTCGGGCGTCATGGCGCTGATGACCGCGATCGCTCCGGGAGACCAGTTCCTCGCCTGGGGCTGGCGCGTGCCGTTCCTGCTCAGCGTCGTGCTGATCCTCGTGGGCTACTACGTCCGCCGTCGCGTGGAGGAGAGCCCGGTGTTCGCCGAGCTCGCCGAGCGCAAGGAGAAGGCGAAGATGCCGATCGTGCAGCTCTTCCGCAAGCACCTGCTGCTCGTCATCATCGCAGCCCTCGTCTTCGCCGGGAACAACGCCGTGGGCTACATGACCACCGGCGGCTACATCCAGGGCTACGCCACGAACCCCGACGGACCCATCGGGCTCGAGCGCGGGCCGGTGCTGTGGGCCGTCACCGGATCGGCCGTGACCTGGCTGCTGACCACGCTGCTGGCCGGCTGGGTGTCGGATCGCATCGGCCGTCGCACGACCTACCTCATCGGCTGGGTGCTCCAGCTCGTCGGCGTGTTCACGCTGTTCCCGCTCGTCAACACCGGCGAGGTGGGGCTGCTGTTCGCGGGCCTCGCGATCCTCACGATCGGCCTCGGCTTCACCTACGGGCCGCAGGCGGCGCTGTACACCGAGCTGTTCCCCGCGAGCATCCGGTTCTCCGGTGTCTCCATCTCCTACGCGATCGGCGCGATCGCCGGTGGCGCCTTCGCGCCCACCATCGCGACGTTCATCGTCGATCAGACCGGCTCCACCGAGGCGGTCACCTGGTACCTCGCGGGCATGACGCTCCTCGGTCTCGTCGCCACGCTCCTGCTGCGCGACCGGTCGGGCATCCCGCTCGGTCCGGACCACGAGGAGGAGCAGTCCGTCAGCCCGATCCGCGGGCTCGCGAAGGTCTGACCCGGCGATCCGAGAGCGCACGTCCCTGAGGGGGCGTGCGCTCTCGTGCGTTCCGGCTCAGCCCTCGAGGGCTTCGCGGATGAGGTCGGCGGAACGCTGGAGTCGCGCGGCGATCTCCCCGTCGTCCAGGTCGGTGGCCACGTGCACGACCGCGATCGCGGCAGGACGCTGGCCGCGCAGACGCAGCGGGACGGCGACGGACTGCACCGTGGGGATGACCTCGTCGTGGCTCGTGGCATAGCCGCGTGCGGCGGCGGTGTCGATGTCGGCGCGCAGGGCGGGGGAGATGCCGACGGGCACCTCCGCCGGGTCGAGCTGCGCGAGGATCGCCTTCCCGGGAGCGCCGACCGTGACGGAGTGCCGCGCGCCGGGGCGCTGGGCGACGCTCGCGACGGCGTGCCGCGGTTCGACGCTGGCGAGGGTGATGCACTCGGCGCCATCGAGGACGGCGAGGAAGCAGGTCATGCCGAGCTCGTTCGCGATGGCGGTCAGCTCCGGCAACGCCTCTGCCTGGAGGTCGTGGGCGACGCCGGCGGCGAGAGCGGCCATGCGGGCGCCGAGGCTCACGGCGCCGCTCGCATCGCGGGTCACGAGGCCGTGATCCTCGAGCGTGCGCAGGAGACGGTACGCGATGGACCGGTGCACGTCGAGGCGCCCCGCGATGACGTCGATGGTCAGCGCGCCGCGGGCGTCGGCGAGCACCTCGAGGATGCGGATGCCGCGACTCAGCGTCTGCGACGCGGGGGCGGCGGGGCGCTCGGGCATGGCTCTCCTTGCGATGCGCGAGGCACCGGTCTAGGCTGTGTTCAATAGTAGAACACTGTGTTCGAATATAGAACACCGTGTTCCTGGACGCAACACCCGACGAAGACGTCCGGAAGGAATCGACGACGATGCAGTTCCACCATCACGGCTATGTGTCCGGAGACCCGCGCGTGCAGGACGCCGCCGGCACCGGGATCGACCGCCCCGCCGCCCTGCCCGACGAGGTCGACGTCCTCATCGTCGGCTCCGGGCCCGCGGGCATGCTGCTCGCGGCACAGATGTCGCAGTACCCCGACATCACCACCCGCATCATCGAGAAGCGCGAGGGCCGCCTCGTCCTCGGGCAGGCCGACGGCATCCAGCCCCGCAGCGTGGAGACCTTCCAGGCCTTCGGCTTCGCCGAACGCATCATCGCCGAGGCCTACAACATCGGCTGGATGAACTTCTGGGGCCCCGACCCGGAGCACCCCGATCAGATCGTGCGGACCACCCGCACCGCCGACTACGCCTATGACATCTGCGAGTTCCCGCACCTCATCGTCAACCAGGCGCGCGTGCTCGACTACTTCGCCGAGGCGGCGGCCGACGGTCCCGGCCGGATCGTGCCGGACTACGGCGTGGAGTTCCTCGGGCTCACCGTGCACGAGGAGGGCGAGTACCCGGTCGAGGTGCACGTTCGGCACGTCGGTGACGCAGAGGAGCGCGTGGTCCGGGCGAAGTACGTGGTGGGCTGCGACGGCGCCCGGAGCGGCGTGCGGCAGGCGATCGGCCGCACACACGTGGGTGCGAGCGCCGCACACGCCTGGGGCGTCATGGACGTGCTCGTCAACACCGACTTCCCGGACTGGCGCACCAAGTGCGCGATCAACTCCAAGGCCGGCAACATCCTGCACATCCCGCGGGAGGGCGGCTACCTCAGCCGCATGTACATCGATCTCGGCGAGGTCGCCGCGGACGACGACCACCGCGTGCGCCAGACGCCCATCGAGGAGATCATCCGGCGCGCCAACGCGATCCTCCACCCCTACACGCTCGATGTGAAGCAGGTGGCCTGGCACAGCGTCTACGAAGTGGGCCACCGTGTGACGGACGGCTTCGACGACGTCGACCCCGGCGTCGATCGCAGCCCGCGGGTCTTCCTCACCGGCGACGCCTGCCACACGCACAGCGCCAAGGCCGGCCAGGGCATGAACGTGTCGATGCAGGATGGCTTCAATCTCGGCTGGAAGCTCGGTTCCGTGCTGAGCGGCCGTGCCCCCGAGGCGCTGCTCGCCACGTACGGCGCCGAGCGTCGTCCCGTCGCGCAGCAGCTCATCGACTTCGACCGCGAGTGGTCCAGCCTCATGGCCCGCAAGCCGGAGGAGATCTCCGACCCGAACGAGCTGGCCACGTACTACCTCGCGACGGCCGAGTTCCCCTCCGGTTTCATGACCCAGTACACGTCCTCCATGATCACCGGCACCGACGCCCATCAGGAGCTCGCGGTCGGCTACCCGCTGGGCAAGCGCTTCAAGTCGGCGGAGGTCGTGCGGGTCGGGGACGGCAACGTCGTCCACCTCGGGCACCATGCGAAGGCCGACGGCCGCTGGCGGGTCTACGCCTTCGGCGACCGGACCGGGGAGGCGCTCGCCGCGTGGGCGGAGGAGGCGGCGCCGGTGTTCGCGCGGTTCACCCCGGCTGACGCTGACGCCGACGCCGTGTTCGACGTGAAGGCCGTGTACCAGCAGCCCTTCGAGGAGGTCGAGGTCACGACGACGCCCGAGCTCTTCCAGCCGAAGACCGGCCCGCTCGGACTCACCGACTGGGAGAAGGTCTACGCCGCGGGCCCGAGCAAGTGGTGCGAGACGGACATCTTCGAGGCGCGGGAGCTGTCCCGCGACGGCGTCGTGATCGTCGTGCGTCCGGACCAGTACGTCGCCGCGATCCTCCCGCTGGACGGCGTGGACGAGCTGGCGAAGTTCCTGGACGGGGCGCTGCTGCCGGCGCGCTGACCCTCGGCGCACGTCCGGCCCTGGCGGGTGTCGGAGGCCCCGCGTACTGTGAGGGCCGACGGGTGACGGAGCCCGGCAGGAGGAGTGCGTGATGGACTGGAAGATCGAACTCATCTTCGTCCCGGTCAGCGATGTCGACCGGGCGAAGGACTTCTACGTGAAGATCGGTTTCAACGCCGACCACGACCATGTGCCGTACGAGGGGCTGCGCTTCGTGCAGATGACGCCGCCGGGATCGGCCTGCTCGATCGCCTTCGGCACGGGGCTGACCACCGGCTTGGAGCCGGGGCAGCAGAACACCATCCAGGTGGTCGTCCCCGACGCCGACGAGGCTCTCGCGCACCTGCGCGGCCTCGGCGTGGAGGCGGAGGGCGTGGACGAGCAGGACTGGGGGCGCTTCGTGCGCTTCGACGACCCCGATGGCAACACCTGGACCCTGCAGGAGCTCCCGGACTACAGCGCCCAGGGGTGACGATTCGGGGACTGGTTCGGGCTCCGGTTCGGGTTCCGGGTTCGGGTTCCGGGGTCTGGTTCGGGTTCCGGGGTCTGGTTCCGGTTCCGGTTCCGGGGTCTGGTTCGGGGTTCCGGGTCCGATTCGGGTTCCGAGGTTCGGTTCGGGTTCCGGATGCACGATGGCGGGGCGGGTGCACGACCAGGGGCTGAGGTTGGTCGTGCAGGCGGAACCGGCTCGTGCAGACGTTCCGATGCCCGGGGAGGCGGGGCTCGAGTCGGATGACGGGTGCACGACCCGGGGAGGGTTTCGGCCGTGCAGACGGAGCCGGTTCGTGCAGACGGAGCCGGGTCGTGCCGGTGAGACCGTGCCGTAGGAGCGAGGTACCGGGTGCTGTGACGAATGCACGATCCGGGGACGGATGCACGGCCGGGCGAGGGCTGTGGTCGCGCAGACGGAACCGCGTCGTGCGGGTGACCGCGCGTGCCTCGTGCTCGGTCTCTCGAGTCCGAGGAGTCCGCGGCCGGGGTCAGGGGAGGCGGGTGGCTCCGCCCGAGACGACGAGGCCGCCGGAGGCCGGTATCGCGACGCGGAGTTCGCTCGGGCGACCGACGTGGGCCCCCTGATGGATGCGGACGGTGTCGCCCGGATAGCCCTGGGCGCGGAGGTAGGCGCCGACCGAAGCGGCCGCGGACCCTGTCGCCGGATCCTCCGTGATGCGCCCCACGGGGAAGAGGTTGCGGGCCTGGATCTCGGCAGGATCCTCGGCGTGCAGCACCGTCACCGTGCCGTGCCAGCCCCGCGCGCGCATGAGAGTGGCGACCTCGGCGGGGGAGAAACGGAACTGGTGGAAGAGCTCCCGGTCGGCAACGAAGACGATCGGATGCCAGTTGCCCGCGAACGCCTCGCGGACCGGGAAGCGCGGGTCGACATCGACCGGCTCCATCCCCAGCAGCGCGAGGAGGCGGTCACGCACGACGGGGTCGAGGTCGCGCACCTCCGGCTCGACGCTCGTGAACGACACCGTGACCCGGCCGTCCGCGTCCGCGAAGGACTCCATCGACACGTCTCCGGCCGCGGTCTCGAACACGACCGCCCCGGGACCCTGCCGTTCCGCGAGGGCGACCGCCGTCGCGACCGTCGCATGACCGCAGAACGGCACCTCCGCGGCAGGCGACCAGTACCGCACCCGGAAGCGGGAGCCGTCCGCCGCGGTATCCTGCACGAACGCGGTCTCCGAGTAGCCGACCTCGGCCGCGATCCGCTGCATGTCCGCCTCATCGAGCCCGTCCGCGGCGAGCACGACCCCGGCCGGGTTGCCGCCGTCCGGGGTCGCGGCGAAGGCGCTGTAGCGCAGGACCTCGGGAGCATCCGTCATCCCGGGAGCCTATCGGCCCGCGCGGGTCAGGAGTTCACGCGGATGATCTCCTGCTGGTACGGCGCGATCACGTCGCCGGAGATCCGGAGGTCGAGGACGAGGAAGCGCCGGGTCGCCGGGTCCTCCTCGGCCCAGGTGGCCAGACGCTCCAGGTCATCGAGCGTCCGCACGACGACACCCTCCGCGCCGACCGCGGCTCCGAACGCGGCGAAGTCGACCTCGGGAATGCGCATCGGTCCCTCGGCCAGGCCCTTAAGTCCGTAGAGGTTGACCTCGGCACCGTACGCCGCGTCGTTCCAGACAACGGCCATGCCGCGTCCGCCCGCCGCCCGCACGGCCGATTCGAGGTCGGCAATCGCCATGAGCCCGCCGCCGTCGCCCGAGGTGAGCACGATGGTCGCGTCACGACGGGCGAGGGCCGCGCCCACCACGCTGGGCCAGCCCTGTCCGATCGACTGGAACGCGGTGCCGATCATCATCATCCGGTCCGGTGCGGCGACCGGCCAGTACATGTTCGCCCAGCCGATGAAGTGTCCGCCGTCCGACACCACGACGCGGTCCTCGGGGAGGAGCTCGGCGATCCGGCGCGCGGCGGAACGCGGGTCGAGGCGTCCGTCGGGTGCGAGGTCGTCCCCGGGCTCGTACGCGCGGGCCGCGGCGACATCGACCGTCTCCCGCCAGGGTCGGGCGGACACAACTGCGGAGCCGGTGCCCGACTCGCCGCCGGAGTCGGGGGTGGCCCCGGCGAGTCCTGCGGCATCTCCGAAGTCGTGCCCGGAGGAGAGGCGGGTGACGAGGGCCTCGGCGGCGAGACGGGCATCGGCGCGCACGAAGCCGCCGACATGGGCATGCGTGGCGGCCGGAGCGGTGTCGATCTGGAACACCCGGGTGCCCGGGGCGAAGAGGTCGCCGAAGCGCATCGTGAACTGATTCAGGCTGGCGCCGAAGACCACGGAGACATCGGCGGTCCGCACGAGCTCCATCGCCCCCTCGGCGCCGAAGCCGCCGGTGACCCCGAGGTCGTACCGGGTGTCCGGGAAGATACCGCGGCCGAGGGCGGAGGAGGCGGTCAGTGCCCCGGTCTGCGCGGCGAGGGCGCCCAGAGCCTCGCCGGCGCCGGCCAGCCAGGCGCCCCGGCCGGCGAGGAGGAACGGACGCTCGGCATCGCGCAGGGCGGCGGCGATCTCATCCAGCATGCTCTCGGCGAAGTCCCCGCGCGGTGCGAGCGGCGTGGGGAGTCGAGGAGCCGGGGCCGCCGGCACCGCGCCCGCCTCGAGGGCGGCGACGTCGTAGGGGATCGCGAGCACCACGGGCACGCGATAGGTGAGGGCGTGCTCGACGGCGATGACGGTGGTCGCGGCGGCATCGGTCCGCCCGACGGTGTAGGTGCGGGCGCCCACCGCCGAGGCTAGCGCGATCTGGTCCACGTCCCACGGCCGCGGCCCCGAGGTCGGCTCGTCGCCCACCACGAGGACGAGCGGCACGTGCGCCTGCACGGCCTCGGCCAGCGCCGTGATCGTGTTCGTGAAGCCGGCGCCGTAGGTGGAGGTGCCCGCGGCGATGCGGCCGGAGGCGCGGAAGTGGGCGTCGGCGGCGACGACCGCGCCCTGCTCGTGGCGGACGGCGGTGAACGTGGCGTCGGTCTGCGTCTCGAGGGCGTCGAGGAAGTAGGCGTTGCCGTTGCCCATCACGCCGAAGACGGCATCGACGTGCTGGGCGAGGGTGAGGGCGACGTGCGCGGAGACGGAGGGCATGGAGAAGCCTTTCGAGACAGGGACGGAGAAGGGGGATCCGTATGTGTCTCGCCCTCGCGGCGATGCGAGGTGCTTCGTGCCTCTTTTTCAGGCACCGGCGGGGCCGGACCTGCTCAGTCTAGCGGCGGCTCGGGCGGAGCGGATGCGCGAGAATGGACCGATGACGGATGCATCGATCGAGCGCGAGACGCTCACCTGGGACGGCTTCGGCGTGGCGACGCGCGATCTGGCGCGGAACATCTCGGCGACGGGCTTCGAGCCGGAGGTCGTGGTGGCGATCGCACGCGGCGGCCTGCTCCCGGCCGGGGCCATCGCGTACGGGCTCGGCGTGAAGAACTGCGGCGCGATCAACGTCGAGTTCTACACCGGCATCGGCACCGTGCTGGACGCCCCGGAGGTGCTGCCGCCGGAGCTCGACATGGCCTATCTCGACGGCCGCCGCGTGCTGCTCGTGGACGATGTCGCCGACTCCGGTCGCACGCTGGCGCTCGCGGTGCAGCTGCTGCAGGAGAAGGGCGCCGACGTGCGGTCCGTCACGATCTACACGAAGCCCTCGACGATCATCCAGCCGGACTTCGCGTGGAAGGACACCGACCTCTGGATCGACTTCCCCTGGTCGTTCCGCGGCACCGTGCGTCAGGAGGACGAAGGCCTCCCGCCCACGGCCTGATCAGGCGTCGTCCGTCGCGCCCCGCCGCAGGGCGAGGAGCGTCTGGATCGTGTCGGCCTCCGCAGCGGTCTTGTCCGGACGGTAGCCCTTGACCCGGGCGAACCGGAGGGCGAGGCCGCCGGGGTAGCGCGGGGACCGCTGCACGCCGTCGATCGCGATCTCGACCACGAGCTCCGGCCGGAGGAACACCGTCGACGCGGAGCGATGGGTCTCGTGCGCCGGGAACTCGTCGGTCTGCCACTGCAGCAGCGCGTCGGTGAGGCCCTTGAACGTCTTGCCGACCATCACGAAACCGCCCGGGTCGCCGAAGTCGCCGTCCGGGTCCCGCGCGCCGAGGTGCAGGTTCGACAGCCATCCACGCCGGCGCCCCGACCCCCACTCGGCGCCGAGCACGACGAGGTCGAACGTGAGGACGGGTTTCACCTTCACCCAGGACTTGCCGCGTCGACCGGCGGCGTACGGCGCATCCACGGCTTTCACGAGCACACCCTCGTGGCCGGCCGCCAGCGCTTCCCGGGACAGACGCTCGGCTTCCTCCGCACTGTCGGTGACGATGCCGGGCATGCGCCACTCACCGGCGACCGCGGCCAGGACCTCCTGACGCACCGACAGCGGCTCGTCGAGCAGATCACGGCCGTCCACGTGCAGGACGTCGAAGAACCAGGGGCGCAGGGCGAGTTCCCGCGCGGCATCCGCACCGAACCGCGACATCGTCTCCTGGAACGGCCGGGGACCGCCGTCCTCGTCGAGCGCCAGCGTCTCGCCGTCGAGGATGACCTCCTGCGCGGGAAGACCGCGGACGACCTCGACGATCTCGGGCAGCCGGTGGGTGACGTCGGCGAGGCTCCGCGTGTAGATGCCGACCTCGTCGCCGCGGCGGTGCACCTGGATGCGCGCGCCGTCGAGCTTGTACTCGACCGAGGCGCGCCCGGTGATCTCCAGAGCGGCCGTGGGCGTCGGCGCCGTGGCCGCGAGCATCGGGAGCACGGGGCGACCCACCCGGAGCCCGACCTCGTCGAGTGCGCCCTCGGCGCCGGTGAGCGCGAGCAGCGCCGTCTCGCCGAGGTCGCCGGAGAGCATGGCGGCTCGTCGCACCGTGGCAGGCGGGGCCTCGGCGGCGCGGGCGATCGCGTCGAGGAGCACGCCGCTCAGCGCTCCGGTGCGGAGCTCCCCGAGCATCGCCCTGGTCAGGAAGTCCCATTCGGGAGCGGTGGCTCGGGCGGCGAGGTCGTGCAGCAGCTCGCTGCGCACGCCCGCCGAACCGGAGCCCGAGGTGTGCGCGAGGGTGTCGAAGGCGTGGTCGACCTCCGCGATGGTCAGCGTCGGCGTCGTGGTGTGCTCGATGGCGAGGGCCGTCAGCCCCCGCCACCCCACGCCGAGGCGACCCTGGCGGGGCGCGGCCAGGAGCAGCCCCACGAGAGGCGCGATGTCGTCGGCGTCGGCCCGGCGGAGCAGCGCCGCTATCGCCTCGATCTTGGCCAGGCGGGACGAGGTCGCGGCGACCTGGTCGGTGGTGGTGACGAGCTCCGAGAGCAGCATGCGGGCATCCTCCCACCGGGGTCGGACACCGCACGAGACGGTTGACAGCGACCACCGGGGCGTGGCGTCAGCGTCCGCGGAACTCCGGCGTCCGCTTCTCCTGGAACGCGGCGAAGCCCTGCCGGTAGTCCTCGGTGTCGCACAGGGCGGCCTGGGCCGCGTTCTCGACGTCGATGGATTCCCACAGGGTGAGCCGTTCGTCGCGAATGCGAGAGACGAGCTCCTTGCTCGCCCGGAAGGCGGCCGTGGCGCCACGCGCGGTCTTCGCCGCGGCGGCCGTCGCGGCCGCGAGCACCTCGTCGTCGGGGAAGACCTGCGAGAAGAGGCCGGAGCGTACCGCCTCGGCGCCGCTCATGAGCCGGCCGGTGTAGATGAGGTCGAGCGTCTTGTGCGGGCCGAGCCGGTCGAGGAACAGCGCGTGCCCGCCGGAGTCGAGGGTCGCGCCGAGCGCCGCGAACGGGGAGCCGATCTTCGCGGATTCCGCGACGTACACGACGTCCGTCGCGATGAGCAGCCCGAGTCCCACGCCGAGGCAGGCGCCGTGGGCGACGGCGAAGGTCGGCGCCGGGAAGCGGGACATGCGCTGCAGCAGCGGTGTCACCCGCCCGCCGAGGTAGTCGAGCACATCGTCGTCGCGCGGATCGACGGCGGAGATGTCCCGCCCGGCGCAGAACGCCCGCCCTTCACCACGGAGCAGCAGCGCCCGCACCCCGGCGGCCTCGGCCTCCCGGTACGCGGCGTCGAGCTCCGCGAGGGCGGCCTCGTCCAGGGCGTTGAGCTTCGCGGGGGCGTCGAGCACCACGGTGGCGACGTCGTCGGCGATGGCGAGATCGATCATGGGGTCTCCGGGTCAGACGTCGTAGTCCACGACCACGCGGTCGCTGGTCGGGTGGGACTGGCAGGTGAGCACGTAGCCGCGCTCCAGCTCGTCGGGCTCCAGGGCATAGTTCTCGGTCATCGTGACGCTGCCCTCCAGCACGCGCGCCCGACAGGTGCCGCAGACGCCACCCGCGCACGCGAACGGGGCGTCCGGCCGCACCCGCAGTGCGGCGTTCAGCACCGACTCGCGCGCTGCGACGGGGCTTTCCACCGTCGACGAGACGCCGTCGAGGTTCACCTCGATCCGCACGGTCTTCTCGCCCGAGCGCACCGTGACCGGCCGGGCGGCCCGCACCGGCTCGTCGCCGGTCGTGAACAGCTCGAAGCGCACGTGCTCGCGGGGCACGCCCACGTCGGCCAGCACCTCCCGGCACAGGTCGACGAGTGCGAGCGGTCCGCACAGGAACCACTCGTCCACGTCGGCCGGATCGATCAGCGCGTCGAGGATCGTCCGCAGCTTGGGCTCGTCGATGCGGCCGGACAGCACCGGCGCGGTCCGCTGCTCGCGGGACAGCACGTGGTGCAGCGTGAGCCGTGTCGGGTAGCGGTCCTTGAGGTCGGCGAGGTCCTCCAGGAACATCACGTCCAGCGTCGAGCGGTTCGTGTACAGGAGCGTGAACCGCGAGGTCTGCGAGCGGGAGAGCACGGTGTGCGCGAGGGCCATCAGCGGCGTGATCCCGGAGCCGGCCGCGATCCCGACGACGTGCTTCTCGTCCAGATCGTCGAGGCCGGAGGTGAAGGTGCCCTGGGGGCTCATGACGTCGATGCGGAAGCCCGGGTGCAGGCCGGTCTGGGCCCAGGTGGAGAACGTCCCGCCCTCGTCGCGCTTCACGGCGACGCTCAGGCGGGTGGGTGCCCCGTCGGTGCGATGCTCGGGCGCCCGGCACAGCGAGTACGAACGCCGCACCTCCACGCCGTCCAGCGTCGTGCGCAGCGCCACGTATTGCCCGGGGAGATGGTCGTAGTCGTCGGCGAGCTCCGCGGGCACCGTGAAGGTCACCTCGACGGAGTCCTCGGTGAGCGGCCGGACGTCCTCGACCTCGAGCGTGTGGAACCGGGCACGGCTCCGTGTGCGGTTCGGAGTGGCGGGAGCGGCCGACGGCGTCGTCGCCGGGGCCGGGGAGAACAGCGACATCAGTGCACCTTGAAGTGATCGAAGGGTTCCAGGCAGGCCCGGCACTCGTACAGTGCCTTGCACGAGGTCGACCCGAAGCGGGAGACCTCCCGGGTGTCGAGCGAGCCGCACCGGGGGCAGCGCACGCTGAGGGCGAGCCGGATCGGACCGGCGGGCATCGCCGCGCGGCCGCTGGGCGGCGCGATCCCGTACGCGCGGAGCTTCTGCTTCCCGGCGTCGCTCATCCAATCCGTCGTCCACGCGGGGGAGAGCACGAGCCGCACCTCGACGTCGCCGAATCCTGCCGCCGTGAGCGCGAGCACGACGTCGTCGCGGATCGTGTCCATGGCCGGGCACCCGCTGTAGGTCGGCGTGATGTCGACGACCACGCGCTCGCCGCGGAGCTCGACCGCCCGCAGCACGCCGAGGTCCTCGATCGTGAGCACCGGCACCTCCGGGTCCGGCACGGCGGCGGCGATCCGCCAGGCCTGAGCCTCGACATCGGCGGTGGTCCGGGTCACCATGACGCCCCCGGATGCCGTCGCGCCAGCACCTGCATCTCGGCGAGGAGGTGACCGAAGGGGGTCGCGTGGGCGCCGTTCCGGCCGCCCGCGGACGACGCCGCCACCGGCGGCACCGCGAGCTCGGCCTCGGCGAACACGGTGGCGATGACCGCGTCGAACGGCGCGCGGAGCGTCGACGGTCGCACGGCGGCGTCGCCCAGCCGGTCGATCAGCGGTTCATCGCGGAACAGCTCGTCGACGTACGGCCACACATCCGCGAGGGCACGGATCATGCGGCGCCGCGACTCCTCCGTCCCGCCCGCCAGGCGCAGCACCCACTGCACGGCGTGGTCGCGGTGGTAGTCGACCTCCTTCAGCGCCTTCTCCGCGATCGCGGCGAAGGTGGGCTCGGAGCTCGCACGGAGCGCGGCGTACAGCTCGACGAGGTAGACGGACGCGACGAGCTGGCGGGCGATGGTCTGCGCGAAGTCGCCGTTCGGCTGCTCCATGATCCAGGCGCTGCGGAACTCCGGCTCGTCGCGGAAGTAGGCGAGGTCGTCCTCGGAACGGCCGTCCCACGTCCCCGCGAAGTGCAGGAAGGAGCGGGCGTGGCCGAGCAGGTCGAGCGCGATGTTCCCGAGCGCGACGTCCTCCTCCAGCTCGGGGGCCCGGGAGATCCAGGCGCCGAGTTGCTGCGACAGGATGAGGGCGTCGTCGCCGAGCCACAGGGCGTACTCGGCGATGTCGGCGCTCGCCGCGGTCGTGCCGGCGCCCGCGAGCTCCTCGCTGAGCCGCAACTCGTCGACGGAGACGTCCCCGTGCGCATCCCCGTGGACGTCGCCGGCTTGCTGAGCGGAGCTGGGGTCCTGAGCGGAGCGGGGTCCCTGAGCAGAGCTGGGTCCCTGAGCGTGTCGAAGGGTCACAGGTGCGGCACCCCCTCGGACGCGGTGTAGTACACCGCATGCCGGTAGTTCTTACCCGCGGGACTCTCGAAGTACGCGCCCTTGGCGTCGGGGTCGCTCGTGGTGATCGCCTCGGCGGGGACCGCCCAGATCGACACGCCCTCGCCCCGGCGGGTGTAGAGGTCGCGGGCGTTGCGGATGGCCATGTCAGCATCGGGCGCGTGCAGCGAGCCGACGTGCACGTGGCTCAGCCCGCGGTTCGCCCGCACGAAGATCTCCCACAGCGGCCAGACCTCCCGTCCCTGGGTCCCTGAGCTCGTCGAAGGGTCGGCCCCGGGGGTCGCCATCACGCCACCGCCCCTTCAGGGGTCAGGCGGGAACGCTGCTTGCGGGCGTACTCCGCGGCGGCCTCCCGCACCCACGCGCCCTCGTCGTGCGCCGTGCGGCGGCGCTCCAGACGCTCGGCGTTGCACGGGCCGTTGCCGCGCAGCACCTGGAAGAACTCGTCCCAGTCGATCTCACCCATCTCGTAGCGACCGGTCTCCTCGTCGAACCGCAGGTCGGGATCGGGGAGGGTGACGCCGAGGATCTCGGCCTGGGGCACGAGCATGCTCACGAACCGCTGACGCAGCTCGTCGTTCGAGAAGCGCTTGATCTTCCACGCCATCGACTGGGCGGAGTTGGGGGACTGGTCGTCGGGCGGCCCGAACATCGCCAGGCTCGGCCAGTACCAGCGGTCGACCGCGTCCTGCGCCATCTGCCGTTGCTCGTCCGTACCCCGCATGAGCGAGAGCAGGATCTCGAACCCCTGGCGCTGGTGGAACGACTCCTCCTTGCAGATGCGCACCATCGCGCGGCCGTAGGGGCCGTAGGAGGCGCGGCACAGCGGCACCTGGTTGCAGATCGCGGCGCCGTCGACGAGCCAGCCGATCGCGCCCATGTCGGCCCAGGTCGGGGTGGGGTAGTTGAAGATCGACGAGTACTTCGCCTTTCCGGAGATGAGCTGGTCCATCATCTCGTCACGGGTGATGCCGAGGGTCTGCGCGGCGGAGTAGAGGTAGAGCCCGTGACCGGCCTCGTCCTGCACCTTCGCCATGAGGATCGCCTTGCGCTTGAGGCTCGGGGCGCGCGTGATCCAGTTGCCCTCGGGCTGCATGCCGATGATCTCGGAATGGGCGTGCTGGGAGATCTGCCGGATGAGGGTCTTGCGATAGGCCTCGGGCATCCAGTCGCGGGGCTCGATGCGCTGCTCGTTCGCGATCAGCTCGTCGAACAGGCGTTCCTCGTCGGAGGTCTCGCCGTCCACGAGGGACAGGTCTGCGGGACTGGTCATCATCGACTCCTCGGGGTCCGGTCCTTCTTTACTGACCGATCGTTAGGTAATTCTGACACACGCGACGGCCCGATTCAACAGGACGTGTCAGCGGGAGCGCGAGATCAGCGCCAGCAGGGCGCGGCCGTAGGCCTCCGCCGGGTCCGGGTGCTCGAACAGCAGGGGAGTCCCGGCGAGCTCGATCTCGACGCGGAACGTGTCGGGGAGGCGGATGAGGGCACGGAACGTCCCGCGGAGCAGGTCCCGCAGCTGGTCCTCGCGCGGCAGCCACACCGCATCGGCGAGGGTCACGGCGTCGAGCGCCCACTCCGTCGTGCCGTTGAAGGCGAGATCCGTGCCGGCCGGCGTCTGCCGCGCCTCGATGGTCATCGCGCTGACCGTGAAGACGTCGGCCTCCGCCTCCAGCTCCACCTCGTCCGGGAGGTCGAGCTGGAACCGGTCACCCTCCGCGGGCTTCCAGGTCAGGCCGGCATCGCGGAGCGCGACGGCGAGTTCGCGGGTGATCATTCCTCCACGCTACGGGTTCCGCGCCGGTCGTCCACCGAGCGTGGGCGACGGGCAGAGTCCTGTCAGAGGCCTGCGGCAGAGTGGAGGCATGACCTCCACGACTGCCGTGCCCCTCCGCGAGGCTGCCCGCGCCGCCCTCGGCGAACTCGTCGGCCGCCCCGACGTCGACTTCCACGACGGCCAGTTCGAGGCGATCGAGGCGCTGGTGGAGGGGCGTCGCCGCGCGCTGGTCGTGCAGCGCACCGGGTGGGGGAAGTCGGCGGTGTACTTCGTCGCGACCCTCCTGCGCCGCCGGCAGGGCACCGGCCCCACCGTGCTCGTCTCCCCGCTCCTGGCGCTCATGCGCGACCAGATCGCCGCGGCCGAGCGCGCGGGGGTGCGCGCGGTCGCCATCAACTCGACGAACGCGCACGAATGGGCGGAGGTGCAGGACAGCCTCGCTCGGGACGAGGTCGACGTGCTGCTCGTCTCCCCGGAGCGGCTGAACAACCCGGCCTTCCGCGAGGAGCAGCTGCCGACGCTGGTGGCGCGGCTCGGCATGCTCGTCGTCGACGAGGCGCACTGCATCAGCGACTGGGGGCACGATTTCCGCCCGGACTACCGCCGGCTCCGCGATCTCATCGCGCAGATGCCCGCCGACGTGCCGGTGCTGGCGACGACCGCGACGGCCAACAGTCGCGTGGTGGCCGACGTCGCGGAGCAGCTCGGGGCGCTGCCGGGTGGCGCGAGCGGAGCGGAGGCGGTACCCGTGCTCACGATCCGGGGGCCGCTCGCCCGCACCTCGCTGCGGCTCGGCGTGCTCCGCCTCAGGGACTCGGCGAGCCGCCTGGCCTGGCTGCTCAGTCACCTCGACGACCTCCCCGGCAGCGGGATCATCTACACGCTGACTGTGGCGGCGGCGGTCGACACCGCCCGATTCCTGCGCGACCACGGCCACGACGTGCGCGCCTACACCGGCCAGACCGATCCCGAGGAGCGCGCCGAGTCGGAGGGCATGCTCAAGCGGAACGAGGTGAAGGCGCTCGTCGCGACCAGCGCCCTCGGCATGGGGTTCGACAAGCCGGACCTCGGGTTCGTCGTGCATCTCGGTGCCCCGTCCTCGCCCGTCGCGTACTACCAGCAGGTCGGACGAGCCGGGCGTGCCAGCGAGAGCGCGGACGTGCTCCTGCTCCCCGGTGTCGAGGACCGTGAGATCTGGCACTACTTCGCGACCGCGTCGATGCCCGATCGGGAGCGCGCGGAACGGGTCATCGCGGCGCTCGGCGACAGCCCGATCTCCACGCCGGCGCTGGAGGCCGTCGTCGACATCCGTCGTACGCCCCTCGAGCTGCTGCTGAAGGTGCTCGACGTGGACGGTGCCGTGCGCCGCGTGCAGGGCGGCTGGGTCGCGACGGGACAGCCGTGGACGTACGACGCCGAGCGCTACGAGCGCATCGCCGCCGAACGGGTCGCAGAGCAGGAGCACATGCTGGAGTACGAGCGCACGGACGGCTGTCGCATGGCCTTCCTGCAGCGGGCGCTCGACGACGACACCGCGGCTCCCTGCGGTCGGTGCGACAACTGCGCGGGCGTGTGGTTCCCGGCGGAGATCGCGCAGACGGCGAGTGCACAGGCGACGGAGTCCCTGGACCGGGTCGGTGTGCCGGTCGAGCCTCGCCGCGCGTGGCCGACCGGCGCCGACCGTCTGGGCGTGCCGGTGCGCGGTCGCATCCCCGCGGGGGAGCAGGCCGACGAGGGACGCGCCCTCGCCCGGCTCACCGACCTCGGCTGGGGCGGCGCGCTGCGCGAGATCTTCGCCGCGGGTGCCGCGGACGCGCCGATCAGCCCGGCGCTGCTGCAGGCCTGCGTGCGCGTGCTGGCCGGGTGGGACTGGGCGGAGCGGCCGATGGCTGTGGTCGCGATGCCGTCGCGCTCGCATCCGCAGCTCGTCGACTCCCTCGCCCGCGGGCTCTCGGAGATCGGGCGGCTGCCGTACCTCGGCGCGCTGGAGTGGCGGAACGGGGGTCCCTCGGGGCAGGCGGGCGGGAACAGCGTGTTCCGGCTCGCGGGGGTGTGGGATCGGTTCGACGCGGCGCATCTCGAGGTCCCCGCCGGTCCGGTGCTGCTCGTCGACGACCTCATCGACAGTCGCTGGACCCTGACGGTCGCGGCGCGCGCGGTGCGGCAGGCCGGAGCCACGGCCGTGCTGCCGTTCGCGCTCGGCCTGCGCGGCTGAGCACCGGTCCCCGAACCGACGCCGTCAGTCCTCGGCGGGGGCTACGGGTGGCGGCCAGGTCGTCGCGCCGAGTTCGCGGGAGATGTTCCGTGCCGTGTCCCGCAGCGCGTGCATGGTCGCGTCGGATGCGGGTGCCTCCGACGTCGGCAGTACGACGGCGACGGCGGCGACGATCGTGTTCGAGGCGTCGGCGATCGGGGCGGCGAGGGAGGATTCGCCGAGCACGGCTTCATCCGTCTCGGCCGCCGTCCCGCGCTCCGCGATCCCCGGCAGCTCGAGGGTCAGTCGGGCGACGTCAGTGATGGTGTCGCCGGTGAGGCTGCGCAGGGGCTCCGCGAACACGCTCTGCTGGAAGCCCTGGTCGTAGGCGAGGAGCACCTTCCCCATGGCGGAGGCGTGCGCGGGGACGGCCATTCCCGTCTCCAGCATCTGCGGGCTGTCGTCGGGCCGGAGGTTGTGGTGGATCACGAGGACGTCCGTGAGGTGCGGCGCGCCGAGGCGCACGGACAGCTCGGTGCGCCGGGCCAGTTCCTGCGTCCAGCGCATCGCCCGCGCCCGCACATCCAGTGTGTCGAGGTACACGTTGCTCAGCCGCAGGAGGGTAGGGCCGAGCATGTAGCGCTGTCCGCCGCGCTCCTTCGCGACGAGGCCGTGCGCGCGCAGCGACTTCACCAGCCCGTGCACGGTCGACGGCGGAAGGCTCAGGGCCGCAGCGAGATCGGTGATACCGAGGTGGCGGGCGCCCTGGAGCAGGTCGAGGATCTTCGCCGCGCGGTCGATCGCCTGGATCATGCGCGTCCTCCTTCCGGTCGTCGTCGAGCCGGGTTTCCGGTCGCCGGATCGATCTTGACAACCCGGCAGGCTCCGAGCATATTCGACATTGACGAATCCTTTTCGGATTTTTGCTCGAGACTCACGCCGCATCAAAGGAGATCGCAGGATGAAGAAGCTCATCAACGCCCCGGAGGACGTCCTCGTCGAGTCCCTGAAGGGCGTCGCCGCCGCGCACCCTGAACTCTCGGTCGACCTGGAGAACCACGTCATCACCCGGGCGACACCGAAGGAACAGGGCAAGGTGGCCGTCGTCTCGGGCGGCGGATCCGGCCACGAGCCGCTGCACGGCGGCTACGTCGGCACCGGCATGCTCGACGCGGCCGTCGCCGGCGAGGTCTTCACCTCGCCCACCCCCGACCGCGTGCAGGTGGCGACTCAAGCGGTCGACCGCGGCGCCGGCGTGCTGCACATCGTCAAGAACTACACGGGCGACGTGCTCAACTTCGAGATGGCCGCCGAGCTCGCGGCGATGGAGGGGATCGAGGTCGGCACGGTCGTCGTGGACGACGACGTGGCCGTGCAGGACTCGCTCTACACCGCCGGCCGTCGCGGCGTCGGCCTCACCGTCCTGCTGGAGAAGCTCGTGGGAGCCGCGGCGGAGGAGGGCCGCGACCTCGCGGCGGTCGTCGACCTCGCGAAGCGCATCAACGGGCAGGGGCGCTCGATGGGCATGGCCCTCACGAGCTGCACGGTGCCCGCCGCCGGGAAGCCCACCTTCGACCTCCCTGACGATCAGATGGAGATCGGCATCGGCATCCACGGCGAGCCGGGACGGCATCGTGAGCCGCTCGCGCCGGCGTCGGAGATCGCTCGGCAGCTCGTCGAGCCGATCCTCGGCGACCTCGACGCCACCGGACCCGCGATCGTGATGCTCAACGGCATGGGCGCCACGCCCCTGATCGAGCTCTACCTCATGTACGGCGAGGTCGCCGCGATCCTGGAGAAGTCCGGCGTGCAGATCGCGCGGAACCTGGTGGGCAACTACATCACCTCCCTCGACATGGCCGGGTGCTCCGTCACGGTGCTGAAGGCCGACGACGAGCTGCTACGGCTGTGGGACGCCCCGGTGAACACCCCCGGCCTGCGGTGGGGCGCGTGATGGCGGCCGTCGGCACCGACGTCCTCGTCGACTGGATCTCCCGCTACCGCGAGGCCGTCACCGCGCAGCGCGACTGGCTCACGGAACTGGACTCCGCGATCGGGGACGCCGACCACGGCGCGAACATGGCGCGGGGCTTCACGGCGGTCGGGGAGAAGCTCGCGGCGACGACGCCCGCGACGATCGACGAACTCCTCAAGTCCGTCGGCATGACCCTGGTGAGCTCGGTGGGCGGTGCGAGTGGCCCCCTCTACGGCACCTTCTTCCTGCGCATGGGGATGTCGGCCGGTGCGGTGACGACATTGGACGGACCGGCGCTCGCCGCGGCACTGCGGGCGGGGCTCGAGGGCATCGTCGCGCGGGGCAAGCCCGAGGCCGGCGACAAGACGATGTTCGATGCGATGGCCCCCGCGGTCGACGCTTTCGATGCCGCCCTCGCCGGCGGAGCGGATACCGCGGCGGCGGCCGGGGCGGCCGCGGACGCCGCGACCGCCGGTCGTGACGCCACGGTGCCCCTCGTCGCCCGGAAGGGCAGAGCGAGCTACCTCGGTGAACGCAGCGCCGGACATCTCGACCCGGGAGCCGCCTCGACGGCGCTCCTATTCGAGACGCTCGCCGCGGCCCTCGCGGACGCCGAATGATCGGGATCGTCGCCGTCTCCCACAGCGCCCGGCTCGGGGAGGCGGCGCTCGAACTCGCCCTGCAAATGGTGCCGGGCGGCGGCGTGCAGGTCCGTGTGGCGGCCGGTGCGGGTGTGGACGCGGAGGGTGCGCCGATCCTCGGGACGGACGCCGTCGCGGTGTCGGCGGCGATCGACGAGCTCGCCCCCGACGTCGACGGCGTGCTCGTGCTGATGGATCTCGGGTCGGCCGTGCTGAGCGCCGAACTCGCGCTCGAACTGCGCAGCAGCGACGTGCCGGTGCGGCTGGCTCCGGCACCGTTCGTCGAGGGGCTCCTCGCGGCGGTCGTGGCTGCGGCGGCAGGCGGCGACCTCGACGCGATCGCCGACGAAGCCTCGTCCGCCCTCGCGGCGAAGACCGGCCAGCTCCTCCCGCCGGACGCGGAAGGCACGGCGGCAGCGGACTCCGCGCCGGTGTCGGCGGGGGACGCCTCCGCCTCGCCCGACGTGGCCGGGGAAACCGTGACGCATCGTGTGCGCGTGCGCAACCCTCTCGGCATCCATGCCCGCCCCGCCGCGCTGATCGCGGAGTCGGCGGCGGGGGCGGACGTGCGTCTGCGGCGGCTGCCGGACGGCCAGGAAGCCGCGGCCGGAAGCCTGACCCGGCTGCTCGCGCTCGGGGCGCGTCAGGGGACCGAGATCGAACTCACCGGTCGGGGAGCGGACGCCGAGGCGGCGATCGACCGCCTGGTCTCGCTCTTCCAGGGAGGGTTCGGCGAGGGCGTCGAGGCGGACGAGGACGCCGCCGGCAGCTCCGGAACCGCACCCGCGCCCGCGCCCGGCACGGCCGGGGACGATCAGACGCGAACCGGGGCCGACCACGCGTCCGCGCCGCCGCCGGAGATCGTCTCCGGGACCGTGCTGCAGGGCCGTGGGGTCAGTCCCGGACGTGTGGCCGCGAGGGCGGTGTCCCTCGCACCGGCACTCCCGGAACCCGATGCCGCTGCTGTCGTCCCGCCGGAGGGCCGGGAGGCCGAGGTCTCCACGATCGAATGGGCGGCGGTCGCCGTCGCCGATCAGCTGCGATCGCGCGCCGAGCGGGCGCGCGGAGAGGCGCGGGCGATCCTGGACGCCTCCCGACTCCTGGCCTCGGATCCGGAGCTCGTGGCCGAAGCCACCGCCCTCGTGCGTTCGCAGGGACGGTCGGCCGCGCGGGCGGTCTGGGAGACGTCCGCGGCGCACGAAGCGGCACTCACGGCTCTCGGCGGGAGGATGGCGGAACGCGCCGCCGACATCCGTGACGTCCGCGACCGCATGATCGCCGAGATCCTCCGGGTGGACATGCCAGGGGTCCCCGAGCGTGACGAGCCGTTCGTGCTCGTCGCGACCGACCTCGCCCCCGCCGACACGGCAGCGCTGGAGGGCGGGAACTGCGTCGCCCTCGTGACAGCGGACGGCGGGCCGACCTCGCACACGGCGATCATCGCGCGCGCGCTGGGACTGCCCGCCGTGGTCGGGGTGGCCGGAGCGACGGGGATCCCCGAGGGCGCCATGGTCCTCGTCGACGGCGACCACGGCACCATCCACGTCGACCCGGACGAGGCGGAGATCGCCGAGGCACGGGCCGCGGCGGTCGTCGTCACCTTCGATGGACGGGGCCGTCTCGCCGACGGGACCCGCGTGCCGCTCCTGGCCAACGTCGGAGGGGCATCGGATGCCGGGAGCGCCGCGGCGGCGCACGCCGAGGGGGTCGGACTGTTCCGCACCGAGTTCTGCTTCCTCGACCGGACCGAAGCGCCGAGCATCGAGGAGCAGGTGGAGGCGTACCGCGGGGTCCTTCGCGCGTTCCCCGGACGCAAGGTGGTCGTGCGCACGCTGGATGCGGGGAGCGACAAGCCCCTGCCGTTCGCGAACGACGACGACGAGGACAACCCGGCGCTCGGCGTCCGGGGCCTGCGTCTCTCCCGTCGCCGCCCAGCGCTGCTCGACGACCAGCTCCGCGCGCTCGCCAGGGCTGCCGACGCGGAATCCGCGGACGTGGAGGTCATGGCGCCGATGGTCGCCACGGTCGACGAGGCGGCGGACTTCGCCGCGCGGTGTCGTGCCGCGGGGCTGGACAGAGCGGGGATCATGATCGAGACCCCGGCGGCGGCGCTGCTGGCTGCCGAGCTGTTCGAGGTCGTGGACTTCGTGAGCCTGGGAACCAACGATCTCGCGCAGTACACTCTGGCCGCCGACCGGCTGTCCAGCGCGCTCGCCGATCTCAACGACCCCTGGCAGCCGGCGGTGCTGCGGCTGATCGGGACGGTCGGGGCGGCGGGGCGAGCGGCGGGCAAGCCGGTCGGGATCTGCGGGGAGGCGGCCGGTGATCCCGCGCTCGCTCCGGTACTCGTCGGGCTCGGCGCGACCTCGCTGTCGATGACGCCTCGCGCGCTCGGGCGGGTGGCGGCCGCGCTCGACGCGGTGGGCCCGGACGAGTGCCGACGGGCGGCGGAGGGGGCGAGCCGCGCGGCGACCGCTGCGGAGGCGCGGCAGGCAGCAGCTCTCGTGCTCGGCGGAGGCGGCGCCGGCTGAGCCGCACGGCTCCTGCGTCCAGCTCCTTGCGTTACTGACCGATCGTTCAGTTAGTATGGGCGGACGGGACGCGGTCCCGTCCCAGCGCGACGAGGAGGTCGGCGATGACGGAGGCGACGGATACGGCGGAGGCCGTGCGGCCGAACCGGGCCATGATGGAACGTGACCGAGCCTCCGCGATGCTCGGGCTCGTGATCGAACGCGACGACCCGGGGCACGCGGTCGTGTCGATGCGCGTCCGCGAGGACATGACCAACGGCTTCCAGATCACCCACGGCGGGCTCGTGTTCGCGCTCGCCGACACCGCCTTCGCGATCGCGTGCAACGAGGACGATCGGGTGACGGTGGCCGCCGGTGCCGACATCTCGTTCCTCAAGCCCACCGTCGCGGGGCAGACCCTCACCGCGACCGCCGTCCGCCGCACCCGTAGCGGTCGCTCCGGCCTCTACGACGTGACGGTCGTGGACGAGCACGGCGACGCGGTCGCCGAGTTCCGCGGCCGCTCCCGCACGACTTCCCGCACCTTCTGACCCCGCCCCCGTCCCGAGGAGTCCCCGTGTCGACGATGACCGCCCCCGCCTCCGCCCTCCGCCCGCCCACGGCCGATGAGCTCGACCCCGAGGAGCGGATGAGCCGCGCCGAGATCGAGCAGCTCCAGCTCGAGCGCCTGCGGTGGACCGTGCAGCACGCCTACCGCAACGTCCCGCTCTACACGCGGAAGTTCGATGAGGCGGGCGTGCACCCCGACGACATCCGCACGCTCGACGACGTGCACCGGCTGCCGTTCACCACCAAGGACGACCTGCGCGAGACGTACCCGTTCGGGATGTTCGCGGTGCCGATGGCAGACGTCGCCCGCATCCACGCGTCCAGCGGCACCACGGGGCGCCCGACCGTCGTCGGCTACACGCGTGGCGACCTCGACCGATGGGGGTCGCTCGTGGCCCGCTCGCTCCGGGCCAGCGGGATCCGGCGCGGCATGAAGGTGCACAACGCCTACGGCTACGGTCTCTTCACGGGCGGGCTCGGGGCGCATGCCGGGATCGAGGCGCTGGGAGCGACCGTGATCCCCATGTCGGGCGGGCAGACCGCGCGCCAGGTGCAGCTCATCCACGACTTCGAGCCGGACGCGATCCTGTGCACGCCGAGCTACCTGCTCACGATCGCCGACGCGATGGCCGCGCAGGGCATCGACCCGCGGTCCACCTCGCTCAAGGTCGCGGTGCTCGGCGCGGAGCCCTGGACCAACGAGATGCGGCATGAGCTGGAGCAGCGGCTCGGTATCGACGCCCTCGACATCTTCGGGCTCAGCGAGGTCATGGGGCCGGGCGTCGGAAACGAATGCCTCGAGACCAAGGACGGCCCGCACCTGTGGGAGGACCACTTCCTGCCGGAGGTGATCGACGGCGACACGCTGCAGGCGCTTCCGGACGGCGAGCGGGGGGAGCTCGTCTTCACCTCGCTCACCAAGGAGGCGTTCCCCGTCATCCGGTACCGCACGCGCGACATCACCCGCCTGCTCCCTGGCACGGCGCGGCCGGGGATGCGGCGCATGGAGAAGGTCACCGGACGCAACGACGACATGATCATCCTGCGCGGCGTCAACCTCTTCCCGACGCAGATCGAGGAGCTGGTCCTCGGCATCGAGCAGCTCACCCCGCACTTCATCCTGGAGCTGACGAAGGAGGGCCGGATGGACGCCCTCACCGTGCGCATCGAGCGCCATCCCGACCTCTCCGTGGAGACGTGCGAGGCGGCGGCACAGGTGCTGGTGCAGCGCATCAAGGTGTTCATCGGCTCGTCGGTCGCCGTGCGGCTGGAGGAGCCGGGGGCACTGCCGCGTAGCGAGGGCAAGTACAAGCGCGTGTATGACCTGCGTTGACACGCGGGGGTCTCGGCGGCGACCTCCGCGATGAGCGCGGCGGGCGGTGCGAGACTGAGGGGGATGTCCGAGATGCAGACCACGCGGCGCGGCCGCCCCGGGTACGACCAGCAGGGGATCCTCGCCGTCGCGGTGGCCGCCTTCAACGAGCACGGCTACGACGCGACCTCGATCGGGATGCTCGCGGAGCGCCTCGGGTTGTCGAAGTCGGCGATCTACCATCACTTCGGGTCGAAGGACGAGATGCTCGACCGCGCCCTCGACAGCGCCCTCGGCGGGCTGGAGGCCGTGGTCGACGCGCCTCTCCCGGACAGCGGGGGAGCCGCCGATGCGGTCGCCCGCCTGGAGCACGTGCTCCGCGGGGCCGTCCATGTGCTCGTGGACCAGCTCCCCGCCGTGACGCTGCTGCTGCGCGTGCGCGGGAACACCGAGGTGGAGCGCCGTGCCCTCACCCGGCGGCGGGCGTTCGACCGCCGCATCACGGCCCTCGTCGCGGAGGCGCAGGCCGAGGGCTCCCTGCGCTCGGACATCGATGCGGCCGTCGTCGCCCGCCTGACGTTCGGCATGATCAACTCGATCGTCGAGTGGTACCGCCCCGGCGGTCGCGAGGGCGCCGATCGTCTCGCGGACGACGTCGTCGCGATCGCCCTCGACGGCCTCCGCCATCCCTGACCCGCGAGACCCCGTCTTCGCGCCGAGGCCCCGCCCTCTCCGCGTGGGAAGGGCGGGGCCTCGACGAGTGCCCGGGGTCTCGGGGGACTATGCGGCGGGGGTGAGCTCCTTCGCGACGAGGGTCAGGACATCGTAGGTCGCGACGAGCTCGTCGTCCTGGTTCTTCAGGACCGCGTCCCAGCGCACCTCGCCGTACTCGTCGGTCTCCCGCGGCGTGATCTGCTTGGCGGTGAGCTCGACGCGGATCTCGTCGCCGGGGGAGACCGGGGTCACGAAGCGCAGGTTCTCCAGCCCGGAGTTCGCGAGCACGGGCCCGGGAGCCGGGTCGACGAAGAGCCCCGCCGCCCACGACACGAGCAAGTAGCCGTGGGCCACGCGTCCGGGGAAGAACGGGTTCGCCGCCGCCGACGCCTCGTCCATGTGCGCGTAGAACGTGTCGCCCGTGAACGCCGCGAACGTCTCGATGTCGTCGAGGCTGACGGTGCGTGAGGGACTGACGACCTGGTCCCCGATGCGCAGCTCCGCCAGCGACTTGCGGAAGGGGTGCACGCCGTCGCCGGCGTCGAACGGACGGGCCGAGGCCCCCTGGTGCCACACCCCGGTGAGCGCGGTCATCATCTCCGGGGAGCCCTGCACCGCCGTGCGCTGCATGTGGTGCAGCACCGCCCGGATGCCACCGAGCTCCTCGCCGCCGCCGGCGCGGCCGGGGCCGCCGTGCACGAGGTTCGGGAGCGGGGAGCCGTGTCCGGTCGAGCTGCGGGCGTCGTCGCGGTCGAGGAAGAGCACGCGGCCGTTGTACGCCGCGATCCCCGCGGCCAGCGTCGTCGCGACCTCCGGGTCGTGCGTCGCGACGCTCGTCACGAGCGAGCCGCCGCCCCGGGCCACGAGCGCCGCCGCCTCGTCCAGCGTGCGGTAGCCGAGGATGCTGGAGACGGGGCCGAACGCCTCGATCTCGTTCACGGCGGGGCTCGTCGCATCGGTGAAGCGCAGGAGCATCGGCGCCACGAACGCGCCGTCCTCCGCCGGGCCCTCGCTGCCGTCCGCACGGCGGACCGTCGGGGCCTCGGGGGAGCCGATCACGAGCTCGCCGCCGCCCTCGCGGAGTCGCGCCACCTGCCGGAGCACCTCGTCGCGCTGGGCCGTCGAGGCGAGCGGTCCCATCGTCACGCCCTCGGCGCGCGGGTCGCCCACGACGATCCGCGCCGCGAGCCGGTCGCGCACGGCGGCGATCACGTCGTCCACCGCGTCCTCCGGCACGATCGCCCGCCGGATCGCGGTGCACTTCTGCCCGGCCTTCGACGTCATCTCCGCGACGAGCTGCTTCACGTAGGCGTCGAACTCCGGGGTGCCGGAGGCGGCGTCCGTGCCGAGGACCGAGGCGTTGATCGAGTCGGTCTCGCTGGTGAAGCGGACCCCGCCGGTCTGCACCGCGTCGTGCGCCCGCAGCCGCTCGGCCGTCGACGCGGAACCGGTGAACGCGACGAGGTCGCCCAGGCGGAGGTGGTCGAAGAGGTCGGGCACGCTGCCGGACACGAGCTGCAGCGACCCCTCGGGCAGCAGACCGGACTCGACCATCACCCGCACCATGGCCTCGGTGAGGTAGCCGGTGGGGGTGGCGGGCTTCACGACCGTGGGGACACCGGCGAGGAAGGCCGGCGCGAACTTCTCCAGCGAGCCCCAGACGGGGAAGTTGAAGGCGTTGATCTGCACCGCCACCCCGGGCAGCCGGGTGTAGATGTGCCGACCGAGGAAGGAGCCGTCGCGCGACAGGTTCTCCACGGCGCCGTCGACGTAGACCTTCGCGTTCGGCAGCTCCCGGCGGCCCTTGCTGGAGTACGCGAAGAGCACGCCGATGCCGCCGTCGATGTCGACCCAGGAGTCCTGCGCGGTGGCGCCGGTGCGGCTGGAGAGCGCGTACAGCTCCTCTTTGCGGGCGGTCAACGCGAGCGCGAGCTGCTTGAGCAGCACGGCGCGCTGGTGGAACGTGAGCTCCCCGAGGGAGGCCTGACCGGTGGTGCGGGCGTAGTCGAGCGCGGCGCCGAGGTCGAGGCCGGCCGTGGAGACGCGGGCGACCGTCTCTCCGGTCGAGGCGTCGCGCACCTCGGTGGCGTCCGCGTCGGAGGCGGGCGTCCACCAGGAGCCCTGCACGTAGCTGGGGAGGATCTCGGTCATCGGGGTTCCCTTCATCAGTCGTCCCATTCGTAGAAGCCGCGTCCGCTCTTGCGGCCGAGGTGTCCCTCGGCGACGAGGCGGCGCAGCAGGGCCGGGGGTTCGAAGCGCGGGCCGAGGTGCGCCGCGAGGTACTCGGCGATGCCGAGCCGGACGTCCAGCCCGACGATGTCGGTGAGTCGGAGCGGCCCGACCGGGTGCTTGTAGCCGAGGGTCATGGCGGCGTCGATGTCGGCGGCGTCGGCGACGCCGTCCTCGAGCATCCGGATCGCCTCGAGGCCGAGGGCGACGCCGAGGCGCGAGGACGCGAAACCGGGGGCGTCGGCGACGACGATGGGCGTCTTGCCCAGCGCGCGGACCCAGGAAGCCGCGTCCGCGACGAGGTCCGGCGCGGTCGCGGCGCCGCGCACGACCTCCACGAGCGTGGAGGCGGGCACGGGGTTGAAGAAGTGCATCCCGAGGAACCGGGTGGGGCGGTCGAGCACGGCTGCGAGCTCGTCGATCGAGATGGACGAGGTGTTGGACGCGAGCGCCGCATCGTCCGCGAGGTGCTGCTCGACGCGGGTGAGCGCCTCGATCTTGAGCGACAGCTCCTCCGGGACGGCCTCGACGACGAGGGTGCAGTCCGCGAGCAGTGCGGCGTCGGTTCCGGTCGCGAAGCGGGCGCGATACGCCTCGGCGGTCTCGACGGCCGTGCCGCGGGAGAGCGAGGCGTCGATCGACCCGTGCACGCGGGCGGCGGCGGCCGCGGCGGCGTCGTCGTCCCGCTCGACGACGGTCACGGGGGATCCGGCGAGGAGGAAGGCGTGGGCGATACCGGCGCCCATGCGTCCGCCACCCAGCACGCCGACGCGGGCCGGGACTGCGGCCTCGGGGGAGGAGGGCGTGCTCATCGGTCTCTCCGTTCCAGGAAGGCGGTCATGCGACGGTGCTTCTCCGGGCTCTCGAACAGCGCGGCCTGCTCCTCGAGGTCGGCTGCGGGGTGCTGGTCGCGCGGCGCCCGGAAGACCCGCTTGGTCGCGATGGTCGCCGCGGGGTCGTTGCGGGCGATGCGGTCGGCGACCGCGTGGGCGGCGGCGAGGAGATCGGCGGGTTCGTGCAGCGAGGAGACGAGCCCGATGCGGAAGGCCTCCTCGGCGTGCACGGTGCGTCCCGTGAGCAGCAGTTCGATGGCACGGGCGTCGCCCACGATCTCCTTGAGCCGCCAGCTCGCTCCGGCGGCGGCGAGGATGCCCAGGCCGGTCTCCGGGTTGCCGATCTTCAGGGTCGGCGTCGCGAGGCGGATGTCGGCGGCATACGCGAGTTCCGCGCCACCGCCGAGCGCGTAGCCGTCGATCGCGGCGATCACCGGCATCGGCAGCTCCGCGACGCGGACGAACGCGTGGGCGTTGATGCCGCGACGGGCGTCGTCGGCGCGACGGTCCCGGAGCTCCGCGATGTCGGCGCCCGCCGCGAACACCCCGTCGGCGCCGGTGAGGATGAGCGTGCGCGGCGTCTCCTCCAGCTCGGCGCACAGCGCGTGCAGGGCGTCGATCGTGGCCTGGTCGATCGCGTTGCGCTTGTGCGGACGGTTCAGGGTCGCGACGACGCGGTCCGCGGTGCGGGTGACGAGCAGCGGCTCGTCCGCGCCCCTCACACCTTCTCCAGGATCACGGCCGCGCCCTGGCCGACGCCGACGCACATCGTGGCGAGGCCGTAACGGGAGTCCTCGCGTTCCATGCGTCCCATCAGCGTCACGAGCAGGCGTGAGCCGGACGAGCCGAGCGGGTGGCCGAGGGCGATGGCTCCGCCGTCGGCGTTCACGCGGTCCTCGTCGAGGCCGAGCCGCTGGATGCAGGCGAGCGACTGCGAGGCGAACGCCTCGTTGAGCTCCACGGCGCCGATGTCGTCGAGGGAGAGCCCCGAACGGCGCAACGCCTTCTCCGTCGCGGGGACCGGTCCGAGTCCCATGATCTCCGGAGCCAGGGCGGCGGAGGTGCCGACGACGATCCGCGCGCGGGGCGTCAGTCCGTGGCGCTCGACGGCTTCGGCGCTCGCCACGAGCACGGCCGAGGCGCCGTCGTTGAGGGCGCTGGAATTGCCGGCCGTGACGACCTCTCCGCCCGCCACGACGGGGCGGAGGCGCGCGAGCACCTCGAGGGTCGTGTCGGGACGCGGGCCCTCGTCGACGAGCACCTCGCCGTCGCGGACCGGCACGCCGACGATCTCCGGGGCGAAGCGGCCCGCGGCGATCGCGGCGGCGGCGCGCTGCTGGGAGCGGACGGCGAAGGCGTCGGCCTCGGCGCGCGTGATGCCGTCGACGCGGGCCACCTCCTCCGCCGTCTCCGGCATGGTGAAGGTGGCCTTGTCCCGCGCGGCGAGCCGCGGGTTCGGGAAGCGCCAGCCGATGGAGGTGTCGAAGGCGGCTCCGGGCTTCGCCCACGCCTTCTCCGGCTTGGCCTGCACCCAGGGGGCGCGGGTCATGGACTCGACGCCTCCGGCGACGAGGAGATCGGCGTCGCCCGCGCGGATCGCCTGCGCGGCCATGGTCACGGCGGACATCCCGGAGGCGCACAGGCGGTTGACCGTGATGCCCGGCACGGTGTCGGGGAGACCGGCGAGGAGCACGGCCATCCGGGCGACGTTCCGGTTGTCCTCTCCGGCCTGGTTGGCAGCGCCGAGGATGACCTCGTCCAGCTCGGTACGCGCCGGGTCGAGCCCGGCGCGGCGCACGGCCTCGCCGACCACGAGCGCCGCGAGGTCGTCGGGACGGACGGCGGAGAGGGTGCCGCCGTAACGGCCGACCGGGGTGCGGACCCCTCCGACGAGGTAGGCCTCTGGCATGCGGATCTCCTGACTTCGTCGTCCTGGTGTGGTCCGGGAGCGGCCGGTCGAGAATTACTGACCGATCGTAAGGTAATTATGGCACAGGCGCACGGCCGGCCGCGATCCCGGACCGGGCGTCAGACGCTGAGATCCACGCCCTTCGTCTCCTTCACCAGCGAGACGCCGATGAGCGAGATGATCGACGCGACCGCGATGTACACGCCGATCGTCCACGCGGCGTGGAACTGGTTCAGCAGCGCCTCCGCGATCATCGGTGCGAACGCGCCGCCGAGGATGGCCCCGAGGGCGTAGCCGATCGAGACGCCCGAGTACCGCACGTTCGCAGGGAACATCTCGGCGTACAGCGCCGCCTGCGGGCCGTACGAGAGTCCGAGTGCGAACGTCATGACGAACAGGGCCACGAAGTACCAGACGATGTTCGCCGTGTCGATGAGGAACCACATCGGGATCGCCCACACCGCAAGGGCGACGTACCCGATCTGGAACGTGCGGATCCGGCCGAGACGGTCGGAGAGCGCCCCGCCCCAGAGGGTGAAGATCAGCCACCCGAACGAGGCCAGCGTCGTCGCCAGCAGCACCGGCGGGCGCTCCATGCCGAGGCCCGTGACCGCGTACGTCGCGAAGAAGGCGATCAGCAGGTAACCCGCGGCGTTGTTCGCGATGAAGATGACGGCCGTGAGCACGACCTTCTTCGTGTGCGCGCGGAAGAGCTGTCCGAGCGGGGCCGAGGCCTCCTTGCGGCGGCGGCGGAGGTCTTCGAACACGGGGCTCTCGTCGACGGCGCGGCGGATGACGTAGCCGACCGCGATGAGCACGATGGAGAGCAGGAACGGGATACGCCAGCCCCACTCGAGGAAGGCCTCGGGGGACGTCGAACTCGTGAGCGCCCACAGGGTGAAGGTGGCGAGGATCATGCCGACCGGCACGCCGATCTGCGGGAACGCGCCGAACAGGCCGCGTCGCGCCGACGGGGCGTGCTCGACGGCCATCAGGGCTGCGCCGCCCCATTCGCCGCCGGCCGAGAAGCCCTGCAGGATGCGCAGGAGGATCAGGAGGATCGGGGCGGCGACGCCGATGGCGGCGTACGTCGGCAGCAGCCCGATGAGGGACGTGGACAGTCCCATCATCACGAGGGTGAAGACGAGCATCTTCTTCCGGCCGAGCTTGTCGCCGAGGTGCCCGGCGACGATCGCACCGAGCGGGCGGAAGAGGAACGAGATGCCGATGGTCGCGAACGAGAGCACCTGGGCGAGCCCGGGGCTCGACTCTGCGATGGGAGCGAGGAAGAGCGGGGCGAGCACGAGGCCCGCCGCCTGGGCGTAGATGAAGAAGTCGTACCATTCGATCGACGTCCCCACGAGGGTGCCGGCGAGGACGCGCCGCTCCTCTGCGGGCATCCTTCCGGTCGACGAGGCGGCTGCGGTGGCTGAGGTCATGCGAACTCCGTTGTTCTGCGAGGGGGGAGCACCGACGCGGGTACGTCGGTGATGACTTACCGAATGATCGGTCAGTAATCGCCGAGCGTAGCGTATCGGCGCTCCGCCCACGAGGGTTCGCCGGCCGGATCGACCTCAGACCCTCCCGAAGGCGCGGAGCGGATGCTCGATGAGCTCCACCACGCGGCGGAGGAATCCCGCCGCGTACCCGCCGTCGCAGACCCGGTGATCGAACACGAGGGAGAGCTGGACGATGCGACGCGGCACGATCGCCCCGTCCACGACCCAGGGGCGCTCGATGATCCGGCCGATGCCGAGGATCGCGACGTCGGGGTGGTTGATGATCGCCGCCGAGCCGTCGACCCCGAGCCCGCCGTAGTTGTTGAGGGTGAAGGTGGATCCGCGGAGCCGCTCGGGCGGCAGGGTGCCGGCGCGCGCGGTGGCCGCGAGCTCGCGCAGGGCGGCGTCGAGGTCGGTGACAGTGAGCCGGTGCGCGTGCGGGACGACCGGGACGAGGAGGCCGCGTTCGGTGTCGGCGGCGACGCCGAGGTTCACGCCGTCGAACGAGATCAGCTCGGAGCCGTCGTCGCTGAGCCGCGAGGCGAGCACGGGGTAGTCCTCGAGCGCGAGGAGCACGAACCGCGCGAGCAGCGCCGTGATCGACGGGGCCTTCCCGCCGTCGGGAGCCATCTGAGCGCGGAGATTCCAGAGATCGGTGGCGTCGACGTCGACCCACACGGTGGCCTCGGGGATCTCGGACCGGCTGCGGGCGAGCCGGGCGCTCACGGTGCGACGCAGCGGGGAGAGGCGCTCCCTGCTGCGGACCGGGAGGCCGTCGATCTCGCCGGTGGGAGCGGTCGCGGAGGTCGGCGTCGGGGCCGCGGCGACGCCGTCCACGGCGTGGTCCACGGCGGCGCGCAGCACGTCGGCGCGGGTGATCGCCCCGTCCGCTCCGGTGGGGGAGATCGCGTGCACGTCGAGGCCCAGATCGCGGGCGAGGCGCCGCACGAGCGGCGATCGCACGGCGACCGGAGCGGGTCGTGCGGCGTCGCGGGCGACCGGTGCGGCTGACTCCGGAGCGGTCGAGGCGGGTGCTGCGGGTGCGGGCGCTGTCGAGGCCGGCGCCGGCGTGGGGCGTGGCGGCGCGGGGCGCCGTCGCCGACCCGTCGAGGCGGACGCGGAGGTGCCGTACCCGATGAGGACGTTGCCCGACCCCGCACGCTCCTCCTGCCGGTACGCCTCGTGCTCGGGCTGCGTGGCGGGGGGCTGCGGCGCGGACGCGGTCTCCTCGCTGCCGGGGTCGGCGACTTCCAGCACCGGGGCCCCGACGTCGATGGTGTCGCCGGGGGTGCCGTGCAGGGCGGTCACGACTCCGGCGAACGGCGAGGGCAGTTCGACGACGCTCTTCGCGGTCTCGACCTCGGCGATCGCCTGGTCGGTCGTGATCGTGTCGCCGACGGCCACCAGCCACTGCACGAGGCCGGCCTCGGTCAGTCCCTCGCCGAGGTCGGGCAGGCGGAACACGCGGGCGGCGGTCTTCACAGGCGTGCTCATGCGTCGTCCTCCCAGTGCAACGAGTCGATCGCGTCGAGCACGCGGTCGACGTCGGGCAGGTACCAGTGCTCGAACTTGGGGGGCGCGTAGGGGGTGTCGAACCCGGTCACCCGCCGCACGGGGGCCTCCAGGTACTCGAAGCAGCGCTCGAACACCCGGGCCTGGATCTCGGAGGCGACGCTGACGAAGCCCGGGGCCTCGGCGATCACGACCGCGCGTCCCGTGGACCGTACCGCCGCGGTGACCGTCTCGTCGTCGAAGGGGGAGAGGGAGCGCACGTCGACCACCTGCACGCTGCGTCCTTCGCCCGCGGCGACCTCCGCCGCCTCCAGCGCGAGCGGCACGGAGGCCCCGTACGCGAGGAGGGTCACGTCGGTGCCGTCCCTGGCGATGCGCGCCGAGCCGATCTCCGCGGTCACCGCGGTGTCGACCTCGCCCTTCGACCAGTAGAGCTTCTTCGGTTCCAGGAAGACCACGGGGTCCGGCGAGGCGATGGCCGCGCGGAGCAGCGAGTAGGCGTCCTGCGGGGTGGACGGGCTCACGACCGTGAGGCCGGGCGTGTGCGCGTAGTACGCCTCGGACGAGTCGCAGTGGTGCTCGACGCCCCCGATGCCGCCGCCGAAGGGGATGCGGATCACGAGCGGCATGCGCATCCCGCCGCGGGTGCGGTTGCCGAGCTTCGCGACGTGGCTGACGATCTGCTCGAACGCGGGGAGGGCGAAGGCGTCGAACTGCATCTCGACCACAGGGCGCATCCCGTTCATCGCCATGCCGACGGCGGTGCCGATGATGCCGGACTCCGCGAGCGGGGTGTCGAAGCAGCGGTCCTCACCGAAGCGGGCGGTGAGCCCGTCGGTGATGCGGAACACGCCGCCCAGGGCTCCCACGTCCTCTCCGAACACGACCACGTCGGGGTCGGCGGCGAGGGCGTCCGCGAGGGCGCGGTTGAGGGCGGCGGCCATGGTCATGGTCGTGGTGGTGCCGACGGTCGTCGCGACCGGCGTCTCGTGCTCGGCGATGGTCATCGGGCGCCTCCGGTCGTCATCGTCTCGGCGGGGTGGGAGCGGGCGATCTCGTCGCGGAGGAGCTGCCACTGCTCCTCCCGCTGGGGCGAGCGGGTCGCTGTCACGAAGCGGAAGAGGTCTTCCGGGTCGAGCTCCGCATCGGTGTTCAGGGCGGTGCGCATGGCGGCGGCGATCTCCTCCGCGCCCGCGGCGAAGCGCGTCTCGGCCTCGTCGTCCAGCGTCCCCGTCGCGGTGAGGTGCGCGCGCAGGCGGACCAGCGGATCGCGGGCGAGCCAGGCCTGCACCTCCTCGCGTTCGCGGTAGCGGGTGTCGTCGTCGGCGTTGGTGTGCGCCTGCATGCGGTACGTGTGGGCCTCGATGAGGGAGGGGCCGCCGCCGGCGCGGGCGCGGTCGACGGCCTCCGTGAGCACCGCGAGGACCGCGGCCACGTCGTTGCCGTCGACGCGCTGCCCCGGCATGCCGTAGCCGACCGCCTTGTGGGCGAGGGAGGGGGCGGCGGTCTGCCGGGAGAGAGGGACCGAGATCGCGAACTCGTTGTTCTGCACGAAGAACACGACCGGGACGTGGAAGACGGCGGCGAAGTTCATCGCCTCGTGGAAGTCGCCCTCGCTCGTCGCGCCGTCGCCGCAGAGCGCGAGCACCACGGTGTCCTCGCCGCGGTGCTTCGCCGCCTGCGCGAAGCCGACCGCGTGCAGGAGCTGGGTCGCGAGCGGGGTCGCCTGCGGGGCGACGCGGTGCGCGCGGACGTCGTAGCCCGAGTGCCAGTCGCCCTTGAGGAGCACCATCGCCTCCGCAGGCGCGACGCCGCGGGCGATCACGGCGACCGAGTCGCGGTAGGTGGGGAAGAGCCAGTCGGTGTCGCCGAGCACCATCGCCGCCGCCACCTGGCAGGCCTCCTGGCCGTGCGACGACGGGTAGACCGCGAGGCGGCCCTGGCGCACGAGCGCGCCGGCCTGATCGTTGATACGACGGCCTTCGACGAGGCCGCGGTAGGCCGCCAGCAGGGCGTCGACGGCGGGGAGCGCGTAGGTCTCGTCGGGGAGGGTGGTCCCGTCCTCGGCGATCAGTCGTACCGCGGTGTCGCGCGGGAGCATGTCGTGGGGGTGCATCCGTCCGCCTTCCTTGCCGAACTCGATGAGGACAGCATGCCGCGCATGCGACACTCATCCAAGATCCGTCGGGTGATCGTGGACGATTGCGCTCCACATGTCAGAATGGCGTCCGAAGTGTCAAGATTCCCGGACGGGAGAGGGGTGTCATGGCGGCGCTGGACGAGACGGATCGCGCGATCCTCGCGGAGCTGCGGCGGGATGCGCGGGCGTCCATGACCGCAATCGCCGAGGCGGTGCACATCTCGCGGGCGGGGGCGCATGCGCGGATCAAGCGCCTCACCGACGCCGGGGTGATCACCGGGTACACGGTGCGCACCGACCCCGTGCTGCTGGGGCATCACGCGAGTGCCTATGTCACGCTCGCGATCGAGCAGGCCACCTGGCAGGAGGTGAGCGCGCGGCTCCGGGCGATCCCGGAGATCGAGCACATGGCGCTCGTCGGCGGCGACTTCGACGTGCTGCTGCTCGTGCGCGCGAACGACGCCCGCGACCTGCGCCGCATCGTGCTGGAGGACATCCAGGCGATCCCGTCGATCCGCTCGACGCGGACGATCCTGATCTTCGAGGACTCCGACCGGGCGTGACGTTCTCTCCCGCGGTCGAGGGTACGGGCTTCTCGCTGGGGTGCGGCGGGCGCCGGTGAGGTGCGGGGGTTTCGGCGGCGGCGGGCGGTGTGGATGCTGCGGTGCTGGGGAATGTCGATCGCGGGTCTCTGTGGATGCAGGAAGAGTCCCTCGCGCGTATCGGAATATTGCGCTGAACGGGGATTATCGGGCCTCGCAATGTCGGTGGCCCTCTGTTGAATCGTCGTATGGAAAGCACCCCGGCAGCGATTCTCGACGACACGCTCGTCGCTCTCGACGCCGTGCTGCGATCCGGCACGGTGGGCGCTCTCGACGCGCGGGAGATGATGGACCTGTTGCGGGTCGCGGGCGAGATCCAGCGACGCGTGGAGGCTGTGATCGTGGACGCGGTGGCGAGCGCCGATCCGCGTCCGGCGGGGTCCGGGGAACCGGCGTTCTGCGGACGGTTCGGCTGCCGCTCGATGAACGAGCTGCTACAGCGTGTGCTCCGCACTGACGGCGCGTCCGCCGCGCGCCTCGTGAAGAGCGCGCGGTTGGTGCGGCGCGAGGTCGACCTCTCCTCCGGGGAGTGGCTGCCGGCGCGGTGGCCGGCGCTGCGTGAGGCCCTCCTCGACGGGGCGATCGGCGTGACCGGGTTGCTGGCCGCGACCGGGCCGATCGAGCAGGCCGGCCCTCGCGTGCGCCTCGCCGACCGCTGGGAGGCCGACGCGTATCTGGCGGAGGTCGCGCGGGGCGAGGAGAGTTGCGAGGGCGCCGAGAACAGTGATGATGACGAGAACGAGACCGGGCCGGCACCGACGCCCGAGGACCTGAGGGTGCGGGCGCAGATGATCGTGCAGTACCTCGATCCGGACGGCGCGGAGCCTGCGGAAGACATCGCGCTGCGGGCCCGGGGCGTCGTGCTGGGCCGCGCCAAGGACGGCGTGATCCCGGTCAGGGGCGCGCTGCTGCCCGAGGTCGCGGGGCAGCTGCAGCGGATCTGGGACGCGTATCTGAACCCGAAGGTCGACGGTCCGCCGCTTCCCGGCGTCCACTTCGTGCCGTCGGAAGTGCGTGACGACGCTGCTGGGGAGCAGCAGGCACCGGTCTCCCCGGATGACGATGTGCTCCCGGCCGGCGACGTCGGCGGGATGGTGGATGGGCGCACACGCGCGCAGAAGCAGCACGACGCGCTCGCGGCGGCCCTGGGGATCGCGGCCCGTCATGACGACATGCCGCGGCTGGGCGGTGCCGCGCCGACGCTCGTGGTCACGGTCGCCGCCGAGGACTATGCCACGGGGCACGGCTGGGCGCGGGTCGAGGGCGTCGAGACGCCGGTGTCGACGCGGGTGGCCGCGCACACGGCGTGCGGAGGGACGGTCCAGCGCGTCGTGCTCGGTGCCGGTGGAAGGATCGTCGGGCTCGGGTCGAGCGACCGGATCTTCACCCCCGCACAGCGCCGGGCGATCGGCGTGCGGGACGGCGAGTGTCTGATCCCCGGCTGTCACGTCCCGGCCGCCTGGTGCGAGATCCACCACGTCACGGAGCACGCTCGCGGGGGTCCGACCCACACCGACAACGGCGTCGCGCTGTGCTGGCACCATCACCGCACGTTGGACACCTCGGGCTGGCAGATCCGCATGCGAGGGGGAGTGCCGCAGGTGCGAGGGCCGGCCTGGTGGGATCCGAGACGACGATGGCGCACGCCGCGCCCGGCTCTTCCCGGCTCTCCGGACCGGACGGGGGCCCGATTCGCTCACGCGGGACCGGTCCGCGGACGCATCCTTCGCGCGGGGACATCTCCGGCGCGCTCCGCGACAAGTGCGGCGGGAAGGGCCGACCGAGAATGAGAAGAAGACCGGCGTCCGCGCCGTGACCCGCTCGAAGGAGAGACACCGATGTCCGATTCCGCCGTTCCCGTAGCCGTCGACTCCGGATCCACCGATTCTGCGGCGTCCGCCGCCGCGGCGCTGCTCGACCGTATCCAGCCCCCGCGCGGCGAGGGTCGCGAGATCCCCGATGCCGCGACGCGGGAGGTCATCGGACGCGCGCCCGTGGCCACGGTCGCGGACCTCGACGACGCCATCGCCCGCGCCAAGGCCGCGCAGCCCGCGTGGGAGGCGCTGGGACACGAGAGGCGGAGCGCACTCCTCCTGGCCGCGGCCGACGCCATCGACGCGAACGCCGAAGGGCTCGCCTACCTCCTGTCGCGGGAGCAGGGGAAGCCGCTGAACGGCCCCAACGCGCGCTTCGAGCTCGGGGCCTGCTCGGCCTGGCTGCGCACCAACGCCACCACGGTCCTCGAGCCGCAGCTGCTCGTCGACGACGAGACGCTGCACGCCGAACTCGTCTACAAGGCCGCCGGCGTGGTCGGGGCCATCGGGCCGTGGAACTGGCCGCTCATGATCACGATCTGGCAGATCGGCCCGTCGCTGCGCATGGGCAACACGGTCGTCGCGAAGCCCAGCGAGTACACGCCGCTGAGCGTCCTGGCGATGCTCGCCGTCATGAACGACGTGCTGCCCGCCGACGTCCTCATCGGGGTCTCCGGAGACCGTGAGGTGGGTGCCCGCCTCGCCTCGCACCCCGACATCGCCAAGATCATGTTCACCGGCTCCACCGCGACCGGGCGTCGCATCATCGAGAGCTCCGCGGGCAACCTCGCCCGCCTCACGCTGGAGCTGGGCGGCAACGACGCGGGCATCGTGCTCCCCGGCACGGATCCGTCGGCCATCGCGGAAGACCTCTTCTGGGGTGCGTTCATCAACACCGGACAGACCTGCGCCGCCATGAAGCGCCTCTACGTGCACGACTCCGTGTACGACGAGGTCGTGGACGCTCTCGCCGCGATTGCCGAGCAGGTGCCGATGGGCAACGGCCTCGACGAGGGCAACGTGCTCGGACCGCTGCAGAACCGCCCGCAGTTCGACATCGTCAGCCGCCTCGTCGACGACGCGAAGAGCCGCGGCGCCCGGATCGTCGCGGGCGGCGAGCCGGCATCCGACCTCGGCGAGCTGTTCTACCGGCCGACCATCGTCGCCGACATCGACAACGATGCGGCGCTCGTCCAGGAGGAGCAGTTCGGCCCCGCCCTCCCCGTCATCCGGTACAGCGACGTCGACGAGGCCTTCGCGCTGGCGAACGCCCTCGACGTGGGCCTCGGAGCCTCGGTGTGGGCGAGCGACCCGGAGGAGGCCCGCGCCGTCGCCGCGCGTATGCAGTCCGGCACGGTGTGGATCAACTCGCACGGCGGGCTGCACCCGATGGTGCCGTTCGGCGGGGTGAAGAGCTCGGGTTACGGGCTCGAGTTCGGCGTCGAGGGGCTCAAGTCCGTCGCGGTCACCCAGGTCGTCTCCGGACCCGGCCGGAAGGCCTGAGCGTGGCCGCGACGAACAGCGGCGCGGTGCGCTCCGCGATCGTCGTCGGAGCCGGTACGTCGGGCGCCATCGTCGCGCGGCGTCTCACCGACGCCGGTGTCGCGGTGACGCTCGTCGAGGCGGGTGGTTACGACACGAACCCGGCCATCCACGACCCCTCGCGGGCGGGCGAGCTCTGGCACTCCGCTGAGGACTGGGACTTCTTCACCGTGCCGCAGCCGCACGCGGCCGGTCGTCGTCTGCATCTGCCTCGCGGGAAGGTCACCGGCGGTTCGCACGCGCTGAACGCCATGATCTGGGTGCGCGGCGCGGCCTCCGACTACGACGCGTGGGAGGCGGCAGGGGCGACCGGATGGGGGTGGGCCGAGGTCGAGCCGATCTACGACGCGATCGAGAACGACCTGCTGCCCGTGACCGACGACTACGCGCTCTCGCCCATCCAGGCCTCGATCATCGACGCCGCGGTGGAGGAGGGGCTGCCGCGCAACCCGAACTACAACGGCGGCACGCTCGACGGGGTGTCGCAGGAGCAGGTCACGATCAGGGACGGCCGCCGCGTCAACACCTGGACCGCCTATGCGCAGCCCGTCGCCGACCGGATGACGATCCTCACCGGACGCGCCGTCCACTCCGTGATCGTGCGCGACGGGCGCGCGGTCGGCATCCGGCTCGGGGAGGGCGATGACACCGAGGAGGTGTTCGCGGACGAGGTCATCCTCTCCGCGGGAGCACTCGGCACGCCCGTCATCCTGCTCCGTTCGGGCATCGGTCCCGCTGCCGAGCTGAGTGCCCTCGGCATCCCCGTCGTGCTCGACGCCCCCGCTGTCGGCAAGAATCTGCACGACCACCTCCTGTCACCCGTGATCTTCGCGACCGAGAAGAAGCCCGTCGGCCCGCCGCAGCCGGGAGTGTCCGTCACGCAGAGCCACCTGTTCTGGCGCAGCCGCGACGGCCTCGCGCAGCCGGACACGCAGCCCATCCACTTCTCCGTGCCCATGTGGGGCGAGCTGGAGCCGCGCGGCACCGACGGGTTCACGCTCATGGCGGGCCTGGTGACGCCGCACAGCCGCGGCGAACTGCGCCTCACCGGCCCCGGCGTCGACGACCTGCCGCACATCGACCTGGCGGCGCTGGAGGATCAGCGCGACGCCGACGCCCTCGCGGCCTCCGTGCGCCAGTGCCGCCGCATCGGCACGCAGCCTGCGCTCGCCGAGGAGTGGGGAGCGGTCGAGGTCTACCCCGGCCTGGACGTGGCGGACGACGACGTGGAGGAGTGGGTGCGCCGCACGGCCATCACCTATCACCACCAGGTCGGCACCTGCCGCATGGGCTCCGACCCGGAGTCCGTGGTCGACCCGCAGCTCCGGGTGCGCGGGATCGGGGGGCTCCGGGTGATCGACGCCTCGGTCATGCCGACCGTGCCCACCGGCAACACCAACGCGCCCGCGGCCATGATCGGCGAACGCGGCGCGCGATTCATCCTCGCGGACTGAGGGAGGGCGGCGAGGGGACGCGGGGCGATCACGGCATCTGTCGCGATCGCCTCGCGCTCCTGCGCGTCAGCGCGTGAGCAGCGTCACGGCCACGAGCGCGAGGGCGACGATCCCGAACCCGGTCGCGAACACCGTCAGCGCGAGCGGGAGACCGCCGCCCGGCAGCGGGCCGCGCGCCCGCGCGGTGAGCACCGCGGTCGTCCGACGCTGCCGACGGCGCGCGGCGATCCAGAGCAGTGCCGCCGTGCCGACGCCCAGCACGCCAGGCACGAGGCCCCACCCCTCGGCGCCGCTCGGCAGCACGAGAGGGAAGACCCGCAGCGACAGCAGCGAGCCGACCGCGATCGCGAGGGCCGTGCGCCGCCAGGCCAGCTCCGTCCGCTCCGGCTGCAGCCCGGGGTCGTACAGATCGGGGGCAGGGGTGGCGGGCACCGGAGTATCGGGGGCGGTCATCGGCAGGCCTCGCTCAGCGCCACAGCACCCCGGCGAGGACGAGCAGCCCCGTCGTCACCACGACCACCGCGAGCACCACCGCCGACAGCGCGCCGGGCAGCGGTCGTCCCTGCCGGAGGGCGCGCTCCGCCCGCATCCACTCGAACCACGCGAGCGGCGCCACGGCCGTGCCGGCGATCATCAGCAGCAGCGAGGCCGCCAGCCGGAACCCGGGGTGCAGGTCGAGGCCGAGGACCTCGAGAGCGACGCCGCCCGCGATCAGCGCCAGGCCGGTCCGGGTCCAGGCCAGGAACGTGCGTTCGTTGGCGAGGGAGAACCGGGGGTCGGGCTCGTCCCCGACCCGATAGACGGAGGCGGGGAAGCGGCGCATGCGCCCATCGTACGGCGCGGCGCGGTCAGCGCTCGTGCACCGGGCGCCCGGCGAACCACGTCGAGACGACCTCGGTGTGCACGATCTCCTCCGCCGGTCCGCCGATCGCATCCCGTTCCAGGATCACGAAGTCGGCCGATTTGCCGGGGGTCAGGGACCCGGTCTCGGCGCCGAGCCCCATCGCCGTCGCGGCGTTGATCGTGAAGACCTCCAGCGCTTCCTCGGCCGAGATCGCCTGCTCCGGCCAGAGCGTGCCCGCGGCCCGACCGAGCGGATCGGCCCGTGTCACGAGCCCCTGCAGGCCCTCGAGCGTGTTCGGCGACTCGCTCACCGGCCAGTCCGAGCCGCCGGCCACGAGGGCCCCGGCGTCGAGGAGTGCGCGGTTGGGCTGCGAGTGCTCGGCACGCTCTCCCAGCACGTCCGCCAGCGCCTGGGGGATGACGCCCGGGTACCAGATGAACGGGGAGATGTCGGCGGAGACGTCCAGCGCCGCGAGTCGGGGGTTGTCGCTCTCCGCGAGGAACTGCCCGTGCGCGATCTGCACCGGCGTCGTGAAGCCCTCCGCGCGCAGGCGCTCGGCGGCGTCCAGGACGAGGCGTGCCGACCCGTCGCCGGTGCAGTGCACCTTGGCCCCGAGACCGCGGGCGGCGACGGCCCGCAGCCAGTCGGTGAGCTCGTCGAGGGTCATGGTCGTCTCGCCGTGGAAGTGCGCCCCGTGCACCGGATCCGCCGGATACGGGTCGAGGAACGAGGCGGTGCGGGCGGGCGGGACGCCGTCGAGGAAGATCTTCACGAAGTCGGGACGGTGGTGCGGCGTGCGGAACTCCTCGCCGCGGTCGAGCAGGGGAGCGCCGATGGGGTCGAACCCGAAGATCTCGTCGTTGATGAGGAGCGAGGAGACCACCCAGGCGTGCAGCTCGTCGGCGCGGTCGAGTCCGGCGAGCGCGGCGAGGATGTCGACGGAGACCCCCGCGTCCTGGAACGCCGTGATCCCGAACGAGTTCAGCAGCTCGATCCCGCGACGGGAGGCGGCCGCGTGCTGCTCCGCGGTGAGTCCGCCGCTGCGGTCGTACGCCTCCTGCACCGGGATGCCGGCGGCTTCCAGGAGTACGCCGGTGGGGGTGCCGTCGTCGGGGTCGAGCAGCGTCACCCCGGAGGTCGGGATGCTGTCCGCCGTGATGCCGGCCAGCTCCAGCGCCCGGGTGCTGGCCCACCGGTTGTGGCGGGAGTCCTCCATGAGCGCCACCGGCCGTCCGCCCGCTGCCTCGTCGAGACGCAACCGCGTGGCGGTGTTGGCGAGGGTGGGAAGCAGGGTCGTGGCCACGGCGCCGCCGACGATCCAGGCGTCCTCGGGCAGGGTCTGTGCCTTCTCCCGCACCCGGTCCAGGATCTCGTCGAGCGTGAGCGAGGGGGCGAGCGACAGCTCGAACAGCTCGGTCCGTCCGGCGAGCGCGTGGTGGTTGTGCACGTCGACGAACCCGGGATAGACCGCCGCGTCGCCGACCTCGACCAGCCGCGTGCGACGGCCGCGGAACGCCTCCACGTCGGCGCGGTCGCCGACGGCGAGGATCCGTCCGTCTCGTACGGCGAAGGCCTCGGCACGCGGACGGGCGCGGTCCGACGTGCGGATCACGGAACCGGTGACGATGAGGTCGGCGACGTCGGTCATGTCAGGCATCTCCGAAGGTCGCGGGCTCGAGCGACGGCGTGTGGTGGGTGGTCGACAGCAGGCGGCCGTGTGCGCCGAACGTGAAGTGCGTCGGCACCTCACCGCTCTCGTCCAGTCCGAACAGCACGCCGTGGGAGCGGATCGCGTTCACGTCGCGGTGGTCGGCGATCGTCACCGAGGCGCACGGGATCACCTTCTCGCGCCACGCGAAGATGTAGATCCCGGGGCGCACCTCCCACACGCTGTTCTCGTCGGTGTCGGCGAGCCCGCGCTCCGGACCGGCCAGGCACTGCCACGAGTACCAGCGCGGGGAGAGGTAGACGTGCTCGTAGGCGTGCTCCTCGCTGTAGACCCACTCGACGCGGCGGCCGATGAGCGTGGTCGTGGGTGCGGCCTCGGCACCGGTGACCGCGGCGCCCTCGATGGTGCCGGGGGCGAAGTGGTGCTGCACCCGGGTGCGCCCCTGCTCCGGGGCGGGGAGGATCTCGGAGATCACCGCGAGGGAGCGTCCGTGCCGCAGATCGAGCACGAGCGAGACCGCCTCGTTCGGGAGGTAGCGGTGGTGGAACTGCACGAAGTAGAGCTCGTCGTCGACCTCGAACGCCTCGTAGTCGTCGGTGTCGGACGCGGCCTCCGTGGGGTCCTCGGCGCCGGGCTGGTACTCCCAGGCGACCGTCGAGTCGTCGAAGCGGTGGACGATGCGGGTGCCGCGGGCGTCGACGACAGCGATCTCGCGACCGCTGAGCGCGGTGCTGTGCGGGGCCTTGTTGGCGTCGAAACCGGGCGCGAGGCCTTCCAGTGGCAGCCAGGTGGAGGTGTCGGCGGGGTTGAGGGTCGTCATGGGGATTCCTTCCTTCGGGGAACGGGGTCGGCGCGGGCGTCAGCGGTCGCTGAACCGCTCCAGGTCGGTGGCGAGGCCGTCGTAGACGGCGGGCTTGGCGCGGCGGAGGTAGGCGGCGTAGACGATGCCGCCGATCAGCGCGAGCACGAGCAGGAGCGGCATCAGGCGGATCGCGAGCTCCTCGGAGCCGGCCACGATGTTGAAGTTCACGATCGCCAGGATCGAGATGGCCGCGATGCCGAGGAAGCCGATGCCCGGCGCGATGAACGTGCTCCACCACCGCGGGTCGTTCCGGCGCCGGAAGTACACGACGATCGAGATCGCCGCGAGCCCCTGCAGGATCAGCACGCTGAGGGTGCCGAAGCCGAGCATCGCGGGCACGAGCGTGACGATGGGGTCGGCGCCGGCGAGGGCGAACAGGATCGCCACGATCGCCGCGAAGCCGGCCTGCACGATGCCCGCGAGCTGCGGGGCACCGTTCGGGCGGGTGCGGGCGAGGGCCTGGGGGAGGATCTTCGCGCGACCCAGCGAGTACAGGTAGCGGGTGGCCGAGTTGTGGAACGCGAGCATCGCCGCGAACAGGCTCACCAGGAGCAGCACCATCATCACGGTCGTGAGCGGACCGCCCAGGTACTGCTGCGAGAGCGAGAAGATGAGGTCGCCCGTGGGCAGGTGCTCCAGCGCCGTGGCCTGCGCCTGCGCGACGCCGGTCGCGCTCACCACGGCCCAGGTCGTGACGCCGAGGATCACGCCGATCGCGATGATCGAGGTGTAGGTCGCCCGCGGGATCGTGCGCAGCGGCTGCTTGGCCTCCTCGCTGAAGAGCGCAGTGGCCTCGAACCCGAGGAAGCCGGTCGCCGCCAGCAGCAGGCCGATGGGCAGCGAGCCGGAGAACACGGCCTCCGGGCTGAACGCGGCGACGTCGTACCCCGTCTGCACGAGGACGGAGACGTCGAACACGACGAGCATGAGCACCTCGAGCACGAGGCACACGCCGAGGATCTTCGAGCTGAAGTCGACGCCGATCCGCGCGAGGACGAAGCACACGACGATCGACAGCAGGCCCCAGACGAGCCAGTGCACGTCGAGACCGGTGAGGTCGCGGATGATCGTCTGCATGAAGAAGCCGCTGGTGCCGATCGTGCCGACGACAAAGAAGTTGTAGCCGAGCGTCGCGATGAGGCCCGCGACGAGTCCGCCGGTGCGGCCGAGGCCCTTCACGACGAAGGCGTAGAAGCCTCCCGCGTTCACGAGCTGCTTCGACATCTGGGCGTAGCCGATCGCGAACAGCAGCAGGATGGCCGCGACGAGGAAGAACGACATCGGGGTGCCGCCGCCGTTGCCCAGGGCGATGGCGAGGGAGGCGACGACGACGATCCCGGTCAGTGGCGCGACGGCGGCCAGGACGAGGAAGACGATGCCGGCGACGCCGAGGGCGCCGGGGCGGAGGGAGGTGTGGTGCGGCGTCGTGGGTGCGGAGGTCTGCTCTGCCACGTCGGCTCCTTTGCTCGGGTGACGGCCGTGCGGACACGGCATCGACGACGAGGGGAATCGTCGATAGAGCGAGTCTGCTCGCCGCCTCGATCCGGCGCTTGACCGTGAGCGAAGGACGATGGTGCCACCGCGCACACCCCGCCGGTGGGCGTGCGGCCCCTCCGCCCCGCGGAGCAGGATGACCGGGACGACACCGCTGTCTCGTCGGCGCCGCGCGGCGCCGGGCCGCGGTCGGAGGACGCGATGGATCTGCAGCTCGACGGCACGACGGCCCTCGTCACGGGGGCCGCCAGCGGCATCGGCCGTGCCGTCGTCCGGGCGCTCGCCGGCGAAGGGGTGCGGGTCGCGCTGCTCGACCGGGACGCGGCTGCGCTCCGGGACGCCGCCGCGGTCGCCGGCGCCGATCCGGTGCTGCTCGCCGCCGATGTCACGGACGAACAGCAGGTGGCCGCCGCGGTCGACGCCGGTATCCGCGCGCTGGGCGGTCTCGATGCGGTGGTCTGCTGCGCCGGGATCTCGGGCCCGGTCGGGACGCCGATCGAGGAGACCGCACTGGAGGAGTGGAACCGCGTCCTCGCCGTCAACGTCACTGGCGCGTTCCTCGTGCTCAAGCACGCGATCCCGGCGCTCCGGGAGTCCGCCGCGGGGTCCGTCGTGCTGCTCGCGAGCGACTCGGCCGTCGTGGCCTCGCCGGGCATGGCTCCCTACGCCGCATCGAAGGCGGCGCTCGTGCAGTTCGGGCGGGCGCTCTCGGTCGACCTCGCCGGCACCGGGGTGCGGGTGAACGCGGTGGCACCGTCCATCGTCGACACTCCGATGAGCCGCGGGGATCTCGGTTCGGAGGCCTTCGCCGACCCCGCCTTCCCCGTGCAGAGCGCCGACGAGGTCGCCGGGCACGTGACGTACCTCCTCTCCCCGCGGAGCCGGGCCGTGAACGGCACCACCCTCCTCAGCGACTTCGGGTACACCTCCCGGTCGGGATTCCCCGCCTGACGCGACCGCGTCCGGCCCCACAGCGCACGCGCGCAGAACACACAGGAGCACACATGGCAACCGTGGTCGGATCAAGCGTCTCCGGACGCGTCGTCGTCATCACCGGAGGCGGCACGGGCATCGGCGCAGCGGTCGCGGAGCGGTTCGCGGCCGAGGGGGCGCACGTCGTCGTGGTGGGCCGCCGGCCGGAGCCGCTGCACGAGGTCGAGCGCGCGGTCGGAGCCCTGCCCGTCGTCGCCGATGCGGCGGACACCGCGTCGGCGCAGGCCGCGATCGCCGAGATCCTCGCGCGGTTCGGCCGGATCGACGTCCTCGTCGCGAACGCCGGGGGACACGGTTTCTCGCCGGTCGCCGAGACCGACGACGCGAGCTGGGACGCGGCGATCCGCGCCAACCTCACCACCGCGTTCGTGATGGCACGCGAGGCGCTGCCGGCGCTGATCGAGGCCAAGGGGCAGGTGGTGATCGTCTCGTCGCTGGCCGGACTCTTCGCGGGGCCGTCGGTGGCCGGATACACGGTCGGCAAGCACGCGCTCATCGGCCTCACGCGGACGCTCGCGCGCGACTACGGGCGCCACGGCGTCCGCGTCAACGCGATCTGCCCCGGGTGGGTGCAGACGCCGATGGCCGACGAGGAGATGGACGAGTTCGCCGCGCATGCCGGCCTCGGCTCCCGCGAGGAGGGGTACGCGACGGTCACCGCCGATGTGCCGCTGCGCCGCCCCGCGCGTCCCGCCGAGATCGCCTCGGTCGTCCGCTTCCTCGGGTCGGGGGAGTCGTCGTACATCACCGGCGCCGTGATCGTGGCGGACGGCGGGTCGCACGTGGTCGACGTGCCGACCATCGCCTTCGACCACGCCGGGATGTAGCGCGGGTCAGGGTCGAGCGGCGGCTGTCGCGCCTCAGTCGATGCGGAGCTCGAAGCCGTCCTCGGTCGCGACCACGGCGACGTGCGTGAGGTCGTCGACGTGCGCGGTCGGGGCGTGGGCTGCGGCGTGCGGGCCGATGCCGATCACGCGCATGCCCGCGGCGTGGGCGGCCTGGATCCCGGCGCCGGAGTCCTCGAACACGACGCAGTCCGCGGGGTCGATGCCGAGCGTGCGGGCGGCGAGGAGGAAGCCCTCCGGATCGGGCTTCGAGGCGGAGACGTTCTCCGCCGTGACGGCGAGCTCGGGGACCGTGAGCCCGGCCTGGCCCATCCGCGCGGTCATGAGGGCGACGTTGGCCGAGGTGACCACGGCGTGCGGGAACGGCTGCAGCGCGGCGAGCAGGTCCTCGGCACCCGGGATGCCGATCACACCGTCCACGTCGGAGGCCTCGGTCGCGAGCATGACCTCGTTCTCGCGGAGGTTGATCGCGTGGTCGCGCTCGGGGAGCAGGATCGCCATGCTCTGATGTCCCTGCCGCCCGTGGACAGTGCGGAGCACGGTCTCCGGATCGATCCCGTGCGGCTCCGCCCAGGCGAGCCAGAGGCGCTCCACGACGGCGGTCGAGTCGACGAGGGTCCCGTCCATGTCGAGGAGGGCGGCGCGGGCGTGGAGGATCTCGGTCACTCCCTCAGGCTAACCCCCACGCCGCCGACCCACCCCCTTTCGCGCGCCCCAGCCCCCTGCGCACGTACGCACGGGGCCGGGAGGAACGCAACGGGGTGGGTCGACGGGAGACTCAGCCCCCGAGGTAGGCGCGGTGGAGGAGGGCGGGGTCGTCTTGGAGGGCCTGCGGCGCGCCCTGGAACGACACGCGGCCGCCGGCGACGACCACCGCCTCCTGCGCGAGACCGAGCGCGAGCTGCGTGAACTGCTCCACCAGCAGCACCGCCACCCCCGACTCCGCGATCGACGACACGATCGGCATCAGGCGCAAGAACACCACCGGCGCGAGGCCCAGGGACATCTCGTCGATGAGCAGCACCCGGGGCTTCGCCGCGAACGCCCGTGCCAGCACCACCATCTGCTGCTCCCCACCCGACAGCAGCGCCGTGGGGGAGTCGATGCGCTTCTCGAGCTCCGGGAACTGCGCCAGCACGGCCTCGATCTCGCCGGCGGTACGCGCCGTGAGGGAGAGGTTCTCGCGCACGGTCAGCGAGGGGAACACGGCGCGCCCCTGCTCGATGTGCACGATGCCGCGTCGGGCTCGCGCCACGCGGGAGAGCCGGTCGATCGGATCCCCGTCCAGCATGATCGACCCGGCCGAGTGCGGTGTCACGCCGGACACCGCCTCGATCAGACTCGTCTTGCCGGCGCCGTTCGGGCCGACCAGCGCCAGGACCTCGCCGCCTGTCACCCGCAGCGAGACGTCCGAGATGACCGGCCCGGCGCCGCGGCTCACCGTCACCCCGTCGAGCACCAGTGCGCTCATTTCAGCAGCTCCGTCTCTCCCATGTACGCCTTGACGACGTCGGGGTTCGCGAGGACCTCGGCCTGCGGGCCGCTCGCCAGGACGCGGCCGAAGTCGAGGACCGTGAGGGTCGGGCACACCGAGCGGACGAGGTCCAGATCGTGCTCGATGATGATGAGGGCCACACCGTAGCGCCCGGGGAGCTCGCGGAGGCGAGCCGCGAGCGCCAGATGCTCCTCGTGCGAGAGGCCGGCGGCGGGTTCGTCGAGGATGAGCAGGCGCGGGCGGGCGGCGACGTTCGCCGCGACCTCCACGAGCCGCCGGGTGCCGACGTCGACGCTCGAGAGGCGCGCCCGGGCCGGCGGGCACCCGAAGAACGCGAGGACCTCGTCGATGTCCGCCGCGGCGAGGTGCCGCCGGGCCACGAAGCGCACATAGCCGCCCACCGTGAGCGCCGGCGGGACGCGGTCCTGCTGGAAGGTCCGTCGCAGTCCGAGGCGGGCGCGCCGGGTGGGGGAGAGCCCTGCGAGGTCGCGGTCGCCGAGGAGCACGCGGCCCTCGTGCTGGGGGAGGAACCCGCTGATGGCGTCGACGAAGGTCGACTTCCCGGCACCGTTCGGACCGATGAGCCCCATGATCGAGGCGGCGGGCACGGTGAACGAGACGTCGTCGAGGGCCTTGAGCGCCCCGAACTGCACGGTCAGCCCGTCGACCGTGAGCACCGGGGCGCCGTCGAGGGCGGCCTCGTCGACGGTGGCCGTCGTGGTCGTGGTGATCGCCGTCGCATCGGTTCCCGCGTCCGGCGGGAGCGCCGTGAGCTCCGCGGTGGCCGTGCGCCGGTCGGCCCGCCGGTACAGGAGGTTGCGGATGCCCTGGCCGAGGTTCGTGCCGCTCGTGAGGGCCTGGACGCCCAGCACGCCGAACACCACGAAGCCCCAGTCCTGCGGCACGCCCCAGCGCTTGAGCAGCTCCGGCACGAGCACCCAGAGCAGTCCGCCGAAGATGGCCATGTCGATGAGGTGCGCGCCGGACATGATCGCCAGCACGTACAGGGCGAGGGACTGCAGTGGTGTGAAGCTCGAGGCGAAGGGGAGCTGCACCTGTCCGGCGAGCAGCCCGCCGGAGATGCCGCCGAGGGCCGCCGACACCGCGAAGGCGGTGAGCTTCGCGGTGCGCACGCTCTGCCCGGCCGCGGCCGTGCCCCGCTCGGAGAATGCGACGGCCTTCCAGCTGGCGCCCCAGCGTCCGCGCTGCAGGAAGAACACCGCCAGGCCGCAGACGGCCAGCACGACGATGGAGAGGAAGAAGAACTCCCGGTCACTGCCGAACAGCGCGGGCCGCTCGATCGCGATGCCGTCCGCGGAGCCGGGGAACTGGATCTGCACGAGTGTGACGTCCGCCGCGGCCGCGAATCCGAGCGTCACGACGGCGAGGTTCACGCCACGCAGCCGCAGGGCGGGGAGGCCGACGAGGATGCCGACGAGACCGGCCGCGACACCGCCGAGCGCGAGCCAGACGAGGAAGCCGCCGGGCGCCTGCATCACGTTCAGCAGGGAGACGATCCACGCCCCGACCGCGGCGAAGGTGAGCTGGCACAGGGCGATCATCCCGGCCGAGCCGGTGACGATGCCCAGGCCGAGGATCGCGATCGCGGCCGTGACGGCGCTGATCGCGAGGAAGACGAAGTAGCCGGGAAGGGCGGCGCTGAGGAGCGCGCCCGCGCCGATGCCGACGACGGCGACGGCGAACGGCCAGGTGATCCGGAACCAGGGGCGGTCAGCGAGCGGCATCCCACACCTCCTTGCGTTGCGTCCAGAGCAGCAGGACGACGATGAACAGGAACGGCAGGAAGTTGCGCACGAGCGCCACTTCGTCGATCTGCGCGACGAGTCCGCCGAGGACGCCGAGGAGCAGCCCGCCGACGACGGCGAGGTCGAGCCGGCGGAAGCCGCCCAGGAGCGCGGCCGCCGCAGCGGGGACGATGAGCATGGACAGGCTCGTGGCGTCGTTCGACTGGGAGGGCGCGACGATGATGATCGCGATGGCGCTGATGATCCCGGTGACGAACCAGACGGCGATCGACAGCGGCCGGGAGCGGATGCCGAGCAGCTCCGCCGTGGTCGGCCGCTCCGACAGCGCGCGCAGCTGGGTGCCTACCCGGGTACGGCGCAGCACGATGCGGACGGCGACGGCGGTGACGACGGCCATCGCCACCGTCGCGACGGTGACCTGGCTGATGACCACGCCGCCGAAGGAGAACGCGGGCCCGGCGATGATCGGGGTGAACGGCTGCGGCTTGTTGCCGAACAGGATGAACGACAGCGAGATGAGAAGCAGGAGCGGGCCGACCGTCATGGCGGAGCGGGTCGTCGTCGAGGCCTCCGACAGCCAGGTCGCGGCGATGAAGCCGATGGCCGCGGCGAGCAGGCCCGCGACGAGGACGCCGAGGATCGAGCCGAGCCAGATGGGCAGTCCGATCTCGCGCACGAACCACACGGCGGTGAACGCGCCGAACATGCCGGTCGCGGCCTGGGCGAAGTTCACGACGCGCACGAGGCGTGACATGAGGGTGAGGCAGACGCCGAGGACGGCGTAGAGGCCGCCGGCGGCGAGTCCGGCGATGGCGCCTTGGAGCATCAGGCGTCCTTTCTGGTGAGGGCCCTTCGACAGGCTCAGGGACCCGGCGTGGGTCGCTGAGCCTGTCGAAGCGCGGGGACCCGGCGTGGGTCGCTGAGCCTGTCGAAGCGCGGGGACTATTCGCCGATCCGCAGCCAGTCGTCGGCGACCTTCTCCCAGGCGTTCGTGCCCGACTTCAGGATGATCGGCCAGCCCGCGGTGTTCTGCGTGCCGAAGGCGTAGGGCGTGCCCACCATCGGGTTCTCGATCGGGTCCATGCCCTTCAGCGCCTCGGAGACGCTCTCCCGGGTGATGTCGCCGTCGATGCTCTTCAGCACCTCGATGAAGTACGTCGCCGCGAGGTAGCCACCCTGGCTGAACGAGGTGAGGGGGATGTCGTTCTCCTCCATCAGCGTCCGCCAGTCCGCGTTGATGTCGCTGTCGTCCGTGAACGGGTAGAACTCGGCGGGGACGTAGATGCCGGCGCCCGCGTCGTCGATCGCGTCGGCGAAGTTCTCGCTGTAGACGCTCGTGAGGTAGAGCCAGGTCACGTCGTCCCAGCCCTGCGCGTTCGCGGCCTTGACCTGTCCGATCGCGTCGGGCTCGACCGGGTTGATCGCGAGGGCCTTGCAGCCCTGGTCCCGCGCCTTGACGATGTAGGGCGTGTAGTCGGAGGCGCCGTACGGCACGGTGTCGTCGACGTACTTCGGCTCCTTGCCCGTGATCTCGGTCCACTTGTCGATCGCGGCCTGATAGGTCGGACGGGTGGAACCGGCGATCTCCAGCAGGATGCAGATGTCGTCGAGTCCGAGCACCTCGGAGCCGTACTGCAGCGTGAGGGTCATGTCGTTGAACGGGCCGACGTTCGCCGGCGAGATGTTCTCGCTGTCGAAGCAGCCCGTGTCGACGCCGATGCCGGGCACCGAGAGGATGCCCTCCTGCTCGTAGTACTTCGCGTTGATCTCGCACTCGATGAGGCTCGCGGAGCCCACGAGCGCGACGGCTTCGTCGCTGCCCACGATCTCCCGCGCCGAGGCGGTGGCCGTGGCGGGGTCGCCCTTGTCGTCGAGCATCTTGTACTCGATCATGCGGCCGTCCAGGCCGCCGTCCTCGTTGAACGCGTCGAAGACGGCGGCAGCCGCCTGCGAGGCCTCCGGGAACGTCGCCGGGCCGCTGATCGTGTTCACGGAGCCGACGACGATGGGGGCACCGTCGCCCCCGGCTCCGTCGCCGCCGGCGCAGCCGGCGAGAGCGAGGGCGGCCACGGCGATGATCGCCGCGGCGCCGGATGCTCGTCTGTTCATGTGCTTCCTGCCTCTCCTGTTCGGGTCGTGCTGTCAGCTCGAAGGCTGGGTCTCGGTGCTCGTCGACGGCGCGCGCAGGGCGCGGTTCACGAGCTCCGTGTCGGTGAACTGCTCGAAGGCGACGATCTCGCCGCCCGCCACGCGCCAGACGTGGGCCACCCGGGCGGCGAAGAACCGACCGGTGCGCTTGTAGGTGCCGGAGTAGGTGCCGATGCCGACCACGACGTCGCCGCCGTCGACGACCTCGTCGATCGCGACGGTGTAGTCGTCCCACTCCTCCTGGATGCGGCCGAAGACGTTCTCGGCGACCGCGTCCGGGCCGATGTACGTTCCGGCGTAGGGGAATCCGGCGGACTCGGTCCATTCGATGTCGGCCGCGAAGGGCGCGAGCATGCCGTCCAGGTCGCCGCGGTCGTTGGCGGCGTAGTGGTCGCGGATCAGGTCTGCGTTGCTCATGTGCTCTCTTTCCGTGGTGGGTCGCTGCGCCCGTCTGGGTCCCTGAGCCTGTCGAAGGGCCCTGAGCCCGTCTGGATCCCTGAGCCTGTCGAAGGGCCCTGAGCCCGTCTGGGTCCCTGAGCCTGTCGAAGGGTCGAAGGGTCGAAGGGTCGAAGGGTCAGGCGGGCTGTGCGTCGGGGTAGGCGACGGCGCCCAGCGGGTAGATGTGTCCGCCGGCGCGGGAGTGCTCCGACTCGCCGTCGCCGTTGAGTCCGAGGAAGATCCCCGTCGTCATGAGCTGGTAGCCGAGGTCGTGGAGCCAGACGCTCGCCACCGCGATCCGGAACTCGCGGAAGCAGAACAGGTAGAGGCCGTCCGCGAACTTCCACACCGTGGAGAGGTCCATGTCGCCGTGACCGCGCTGGACGCCCTCCAGGCACTGCCACGCGTAGCGCTGGCTGGAGACGTAGACGTGCTCGTACAGGTGGTGGGGGCTGTAGCGGTAGATGTTCCGCTTGCCGATGAGGTCACGGCTCGGACCGGGGACCTCGCCGGTCGCGGGTCCGGCGTCAGTGGTCGCGGCCCAGAAGTCCTGCCCCACCTGCGGGGTGCCCTCGACGGCCTCGGCGGCGATGCGGGAGCGGATGACGGTGGCGCGGTGGGTCGTGGTGGAGAACACGACGGTGAGGGCTTCGCGCTCGCGGGTCTCGAAGGGGATGTTCACGAAGACGACGTCGTCACGGACGCGGACGGCGTCGTACGGGTCGCGACCGGAGGAGCCCAGGCCCTCCCAGGCCACGGAGTCCTCGTCGAAGCGGAGCGCGAGCGCGGTGTCGTCGTCCAGGGTGAGCGTGAGCGCGGTTCCGGCGAGCATCGTGTTCGGCAGGCGGAACGTGTCGATGCCCGCGGCGAACTCGTCGTACGTGCGCCATTCGTCCAGAGCGGGGTCGGCGGAGATGTCGGTCATGAGGGTCCTGACGTCGCACACGGCGGGGCCTCGTCGCCCCGGGCACCGCGTCGTCGCGATGCGCTTGCCTCATGCTCCGGCCGGCCCGGGGGAGCCCTCAAGCGCGCGGAGTCCATCCCGCACCGAGAGTCAACCGGCGTGCCCTCCCGGGCAAGCCCCGTCCCCGCGCAGCTCCGTCCCCGCGGTTCCGTCCCTGGATCCGCCCCTGGCCCCCGTGCGGGATCAAAACCGCCCCTGCCGGACGCGAGTGGGGTGCCTTCCTGATCCCGCACGGGCGTCCCGCCTGCGGCCGCCCCGGCGCGGGACGGAAACCGCCCCTGCCGGACGCGTGTGGGGTGCGTTCCTGATCCCGCACGCGGGCGCGGTGCCCTCTGGGGCGCGGGAGTCGTGTCCTCTGGGGTGCGGGAGTCGTGCCCTTTGGGGCGGGAGCCGCCCTCCCGCGCACGGAGTGCCGCTCGTCGGTGCGGGATCGAAAGGGCCCCTGCCCGACGGGAGTGGGGTGCGTTCTTGATCCCGCACGCGGGGCGGGGGATGGTGCGGGATCAGGAACGTGCGCGAGGCGAGCGCTGGCGGGGCGGTTTTAATCCCGCGCGCGACGGGGAGAATGGGAACAACAGGGTCAGTGGGTGGCGCGGTACTCGCTGGGGGAGACGCCGAAGGCGGTCTTGAAGGCGCGGCTGAAATGCGCCGCGTCGACGAAGCCCCAGCGGGCGGCGATGGCGGCGACGGGGCGGTCGGCGAGCATCGGGTCGAGGAGGTCGCGACGGCACTGCTCCAGGCGGCGGGTGCGGATCCACGTCGACACGGTCGCCCCCTGCTCCTGGAACAGTCCGTGCAGGTGGCGGGTGGAGATGAAGTGCGCGGCGGCGATGGAGGCCGGTCCGAGGTCCGTGGAGGCGAGGTTGCGGTCGATGTGCGAGCGGATCCGCTGCATGAGGGCACGGTGCGGGTCGGCGGAGACCTGGTCGAGACCGAGCTCCCGCGTGAAGACGGTGGTCACGAGGTCGAGGGCGCTGTGCGCGAGCCGGGCTCCCGTCGTGCCGGCGAGTTCATCGAGGTTGCCGGCGAGCTGCGTCAGGTACGGCACGACCATGCCGCCGAGCCCTTCCTGACCCGAGATGCGGACGGCCGTGAGCTGCCCGATCATGTCCGGCGGGAGGCTGATCAGGTGCTTCGGGAACATGACGACCATGGTGCGGAAGTCCTGGTCGAAGACGAGGGAGTACGGCCGATCGGTGTCGTAGACGGCGAGGTCGCCGGGCTGCAGCACGGCCTCGCGGTCGTCCTGGATGAGCAGGCCCGTCCCGGCGAGCATCAGGCTCACCTTGAAGTACGAGCGGTCCCCGCGGGCGATGAGCTCGGTGGTGCGCTCGACGACGTGCGAGGTCGCGCGGATGTCGTTGACGTGCACCTCGTCGACGGCGGCGCCGCGGATCACGCCGCGGAACTGGTCGGCGCCCGCGGTGGACACCTGCAGCGGGACGAACGACTCGGAGACGGCGGCGCGGAACTCGCTGATGTTGCGCGCGACGAGCGTGGACACCGATTCGGCGGGGGTGGTGAGGGCACCGTTCATGACTGATCACCTCGGGCTGGTGGGAACGACGACGTTGTATACGATCCGTTCCGTGATGCTACCACCGGCGACGATCCTGCGGGGGTGCCGTCTAGGATGTGGTCCGTGAACGGCGGGATGATGTCGACGGTGACGCAGCGGATCCGGCACGTGCTCCGCCAGGTGCGCGGACCCGCCACCTCCGACGCGGTGTTCGAGGCGACGGCGCTGATCGTCGGTGCGGCGTTCCTCCTCGTCGGGTTCCTCGGGGCGTTGCCGGTGTTCTGGGGGCGGCAGCTCTCGATCAGCGGCACCGGCTCGATCGGTATGTTCGCGGCCTACGGCGGCGCGATCGCGGCGGCGCTCGCCTTCGCCCTGGGGCGGCTCGCTGTGCGGGTTCCGGAGCCCGACCCCACCCGCGCCAGGGACGGATTCGCGGTACCCGGCGACCGCCTGCGCTGGTACGACCTCGCCGCCATCGCCTTCGCGCACGCCGCGATCGCCTACCTCGGCTGGTTGGGGATCGCGCAGCTGCTGGAGCAGAGCTTCGTGGACGCCCCCGTCTTCGCGTTCCCCGGAGCGATCCTGGTCGCCGTGGCGTTCGCGCTCACGGGCTACGTCGCCTTCCTCAGCGCCGTCGCTCTGACGCCGACCGTGCTGTCGCTGGTCCTGGCGGTGTTCCTCGTCGTCGGGGCGTTCGCGGCGATGCTGGCCTCCAGTGACGTGCACTGGTGGCGCGACAATCTGTCGGCGCTGGGCATGAGCAGCAACAGCGCCTCGGTGGCCTTCAACGTGACCCTCGTCATCGCGGGGATCATGGTGACGACCATCTCGCGCTATGCGACGGCGGGGCTGCCTGTCGACGACCCGGTCGACCGCCGTGGCCGGACCATCGTGCGCGGCGGGCTCATCCTGATGGGCATCTTCCTCGCGTGCGTCGGGATCTTCCCCGTCGACGAGTTCTTCGGTCTGCACAACACCGTCGCGACGGGCATGGTGGTGGTGTTCGCGGTGGTCGTCGTCGGTCTGCCGTGGTTCGTGCGCAGCATCCCGCGCGTCTTCGTCGGCCTCGGCTGGACGTACGTGCTGGTCATCGTGCTGCTCGGGGCGTTCTTCGCTGTCGGCTACTACAACCTCACGGCGGTCGAGCTCATCGCGGCCGTGCTGATCTTCAGCTGGATCATCGTGTTCCTGCGCACGGCGGGGACGATGGGCGGTCACGCGCCGCGGGCCGACGCCCTGACCGCTCCCGATGCCGCGGTCCGCTGACGCACCGGCGCTCGGCGGCGACGTCAGTCGCGGAGGAGGCGCGTCGCCTGACGCGTGCGCTGCAGGGCGTCGACGGTCTCGGCGTACCGCCGCTTGGCGACGCCGATGAACAGGCAGTCCACGAGGGCGAGCTGCGCGATCCGGCTCACCATCGCCCCGGCACGGAAGGTCGACTCGCGCACCTCGGTGAACAGGGCGTGGTCGGCGACCTGGGCGAGAGGGGAGTCCTTCACGGAGGTGACGGCGACGGTCGTCGCACCGTTGGCGACGGCGGCTTCGAGGAACCGCACCGTCTCGATCGTCGACCCCGCGTGCGAGAACCCGATGGCGACGGTGGTCCTGACGGGCAGGACCGCGGCGGCGATCGCCTCGTGGGGGTCGGCGAGGACGTGGGCGTTGCGGCCGACGCGGAGGAGCTTGTGCGCGAGGTCCTCCGCGACGAACTGACTGGCGCCGATGCCGTAGAGCAGGATCCGGTCGGCGCCGTCGATGGCCGCGACAGCCGCCGCCAGCACAGCGAAGTCGAGCTGGCCGACGGTCTCCTCGATGGCGAGGAGCTCCAGGGCCGCGAGCTTGGAGACCGCCTCCTCCAGAGAGTCCTCGTCGGAGATCTCCGAGCCGTAGGCGCCGCGGGCGGAGAACTGCGCGGCCTCCTTGCCGAGCTCGGTGGCCAGGGCCATCCGCAGCGGCGCGTATCCGGTGAAGCCGATCGCGCGGCAGAACCGCACGACGGAGGCGACCGAGGTGCGGCACTCCTCGGCGAGCTCGCTGATCGTCTTGTCGATCACGAGGGTCGGGTTCTCCCGCACGGCGGCCGCGACGCGCGCCAGCGACGGGGGCAGGGTTGCAGCGGCGGCTTCGATCGTGGACTGGATGCTCACGGTATCCTCCGGAACGGCGGAACGGGATGGTAAATTCTTTTCAGCGAGTCTACGTGTTGTGTAGTCGCTTTTCTTTCTTTCCGCCGGATCCGAGGAGTGCCGATGAGCGAGACGACCGCCACCGTCGACCTCGGCAAGTCCCGCTGCCGCCTCGTCGTGCACGGCGCGACGGCCGGGGAGCGCTCCGGGATCGGAGCGCCGGGCCTCGCCGCGGCGGGCGGAGTGGAGGCGGCGCTCACCGCGATTCTCCCGCTGCTCGACGGTGTCGAGCGCATCGACACGCTCGGCGTGGGGGCGGCCGGCGCCTGGTTCGCCCCGGAGGCGGCCGCGGAACTCGCCGCCGCGCTCGCCGCACGGACCGGAGCGCGCGTGGCCGTGGCGTCGGACGTGGTCACCGCCCATGCGGGCGCTCTCGACGGCGCGGCCGGCGTGCTGCTCATCGCCGGCACCGGAGCCGTGGCGCTGGGCGTCGACCCTTCCGGTGCGCGTCTGGTCGACGGCTGGGGTCCCGAGCTGGGCGACTTCGGCAGCGGATCCTGGCTCGGCCGCGAGGCGTTGCGCGCCGTGCTCCGTGCCCACGACGGGCTGGCCGCGCCCACCGCTCTCACCACGGCGCTCGCCGCCCCCGTCGGCCCGCCCTCGGCCGTGCAGGCCTGGCTCGCCGCCGACGGAGCTCTCGCCCGCCGCCTCGCGACCCTCGCGCCCCTCGTGCTCGCCGCCGCCGCAGACGACGACCCCGTCGCCCGCGGGATCGTCGAGGAGGCCGTCCGGCTCCTCGCTGCGACGACCGCTGCGGCCGCCGGGCCGACCGCGGACGTCGCACTGCACGGCGGCCTCACCGACCACGACGGATTCCGCGCCGCCCTCGCACGCGCGCTCGAAGGGAGCGGCCGTCGGGTCGTCCCCGCGCGAGGCGGCGCCATGGACGGGGCCCTGCTGCTGACCCGTCGCCTCGACCTCCCCCATGAAAGGTTCGTGCACCGTGCCGAATGACCCCCGTCTGACCACCCTTCTCGCCGAGCTCGCGGGCCTGGACACCGAGGCCTCGTCCACCGAGCGGGGCGATCTCGACCTGCTGAGCACCACTGAGCTCGTCGAGCGCATGAACGCCGAGGACCGTCGCGTGCCCGAGGCCGTGGCCGGTCGCACGCCGGAGATCGCGGCGGCGGTGGACGGCATCACGGAGCGCTTCCGACGCGGCGGTCGCCTCATCTACATCGGTGCGGGCACGGCAGGTCGCATCGGCGTGCTCGACGCGAGCGAGTGCCCGCCCACCTTCGGCACCGACCCGTCGATGGTGGTCGGACTCATCGCCGGCGGGGAGACGGCCATCCGCTCGGCGGTGGAGAACGCGGAGGACGATGATGAGGCCGCGGCCCTCGCCCTGCGCGACCTCGACCTCACCGAGCGGGACACGGTGGTGGGCATCTCGGCATCCGGCCGTACGCCCTACGTCATCGGCGGGCTGCGGTACGCCCGGGGCCTCGGCGCCCTCACGGTGGCGATCGCCTCGAACGCGGGGTCGGCGATCGGCGCGGAGGCCGACATCGCGATCGAGGTCGTCACGGGGCCGGAGTTCATCTCGGGCTCCACGCGGCTGAAGTCCGGCACGGCGCAGAAGCTCGTCGTGAACATGCTGACGACGCTCTCGATGATCAAGCTCGGCAAGACGTACCGCGGGGTCATGGTCGACCTGCTGGCCACGAACGAGAAGCTGCACGCGCGCTCGATCCGCACGGTGTCGCAGCTCGCGGATGTGGACGTCGACGCCGCGTCCGCCGCGCTGCAGGCCGCGGACGGTTCCGTCAAGCTCGCGCTGCTCCTGCTCGCGACGGGCGCCTCCGCCGAGACCGCCGCTGAGGCGCTGGCCGCGGCCGACGGCATCCTCCGCGACGCGATCGCCGCCCTCGCCTGACCCGCTCTCCCCTCGGCAGGGATGAGAATCGCGCCTGACGGGAGCGATCGGGGCACCTTTTCGCACCCGCGACGGGCTGCCCGCTAGCGTGAGGGCATGCCCCTCGCTCTCGTCACCGGCGCCGCGCGCGCGAACAGCATCGCCGCGGGTATCGTCCCGCGGCTCCGTGCCGACGGCTGGACCGTCGTCACCAGCGACCTCGACGACGCCGATCACCCCGCCGACCTCTCCACCGCCGACGGGCCGGAGCGCCTGATCGCCGAGGTCGCGGAGGCGCACGGCCCGATCTCCGCGCTCGTCCTCAGCCACGCGCACGACGTCGAGTCCGGCGTGCTGGACACGACGGCGGAGAGCTTCGACCGGCACGTCGCCGTGAACGCGCGGGCGAGCCTGCTCCTCATCGCGGCCTTCGCCCGGCAGGCCGATACGGGTGGCGCGATCGTGGCGCTCACGAGCGATCACGTGACCGGGAACCTGCCCTACGGGGCCTCCAAGGGCGCGCTCGACCGGCTCGTCATCTCCGCCGCGCGCGAGCTCGGTCCGCGCGGCATCTCCGCCAACGTCCTGAACCCCGGCCCCATCGACACCGGATGGATGGACGACGAGACGCGCGTCGGCCTCGCCGGGATGACACCGCTCGGTCGCCTCGGCACGCCGGGCGACATCGCCGCGGTCGTCTCGTTCCTCGTCTCGGATGAGGGACGCTGGATCTCCGGTCAGCTCCTCCACGCCGACGGGGCCTTCTCCGCCCGCTACTGATCGCGCGGCGGAGCGTCCCCGGGTGCGCTCAGTGGCCGCAGGCGCAGGAGTCGCCGCCGCAGCAGGAGTCCGTCGCCGTCGCGCCGCCGTGCGCCTGGGAGGACTCCGGCACGTCCATGGCGGGGTTCTGGTCGAGGAAGCCGTAGGGCTTGAACCAGAATCCCGCGTAATCCACGGGCATGATCGGCCAGTCCTCCGGGCGGGGGAAGTGCGTGAGCCCGAAGGTGTGCCACAGCACCATGTCCTCGCCGTCGATCCGGCGGTCGTCGGCCGTGTACTCCGGGAGGCCGGCGCCGCCCTGGTGCGCGTTGGGGTAGCGCCCGGCCGGCCAGATCTGCCCGTGCTCGTACCGGGTCGCCCAGAGGTGCTTCGTGGCGAAGGCCGCGCGCGCGGCGACGGAGGAGGCGGGGTCGGCCATCAGCAGGGCGGTCGACTCCGGGACGAGGTGGTAGGCGGTCGGGCGGCCGACGTGGTTGGTCCGCGAGGCGCTCTGCACCTCCCACACCCGGGCGGCGGAGGAGTCGGCCTCACGCTGGGCGGCGTGCTCGGTCTCGAGCACCGTCTCCGACCAGGTGAACGCGTTGCCGAACGGGTTGTCCGGCCCCATCGGCACCCGCTGCGCGTCGACCTCCACGAGGCGGTTGTCCTGGCCGTCGATAGCCACGTCGAGCCGCGCGCAGAACAGATGCTGGTGGACCGGGGCGAAGACGCCGGGGGCGAGCTCGGTGGCGTGCTTCTGACGGACGCCCGGCTCCCCGGCGCCGGCGAACACGATGCCCGTGGCCTTGGCGACGACCTCGATGGAGCCGTCCAGTCCGAAGTTCCAGTAGAAGCCGTAGTCGTAGTTGCCGATCGTGGAGAAGTACGAGACCACGAAGCGCCGTGAGCGCCGCACGTCGGACCGTCCCGAGAGGTCGGTGTGCTTCCAGAGGATGCCGAAGTCCTCCTCGTGCATGCAGATCACATTCGGGATGCGCACCGGGTGACCGTGGTCGTCGGCGACGTAGCCGTCGAGATACCGGATCACGCCGAGGCAGTCGCAGCCGAGCTCCAGGTGGTTGGCGTTCTTGCCGAGGAGGTACTCGCCCGCGTCGAAGTAGCTGATCCAGAAGCGCCCGGGGGCGGTGTCACCGTACGGCACGACCATCTCCGGCACGCTCGCCCGGTGCAGCACGGAGCGCCCCTGGAACGACACGTCGTGCAGGACGAGGCCTTCGCGGGCGTTGAAGCCCACGCGCATGGACCAGCCCTCCCACTCGACGAGCGATCCGGACACGGCGAAGCTCGGCCCGTCCGGCTGGGTGATCTCGATGGGCCGCAGCGTCGTCCGTGCCGCGCCCTGCACCTCCGGGTAGTAGTTGCCGTGCCCGGCGGGCACCGGCACGTCGCCCTCGTCCTCGACGCGGATCACGCTGTCCGTGGTGAGGTCGATGTGCACGATCAGCCCCTCGACGGGGTGGGCCCACGGGGAATCCTGCTCGTCGTATCGGAGGAAGGTGAGGGACCGGATCACGCGGCGGCCCACCTCGTCGGCCCGGCCGGTGTAGCCCGGGGCCAGGGGGGAGCAGAAGGCGAGGGCCATGTGGTCCGCCAGGCCCCGCCGCCGCATGGCCGCCTGCCAGTCCGGGGATGCCTTGGCGATGGCCTCTGCCCGCTCGTACTCCTCGAACAGGTACTGCGGCTGGCCGTACGGCGGGGCGTCGTTCGGCACTCGCTCCTGCCGCACGACCTCGCCACGGGTGATCGAGACGATCAGCTCGGTCGCGACGCCGGTGGCGGTGTCGAGCAGCGTCACGTCGACACGGCGGTCGATGGGAGAGCCGGGACGCCAGGCCGCGAGCTCCTCCTTCGTGGCTTCGTCGGGGAGCAGCATCGGCACGCGGGTGGTCGCCGTCAGCAGGCCGGCTGCGTCGAGCACGGCGCGGGCGGCGGCGATCTCGGCACCGGTGAGCGGGTCGAGCGGGTGCGGGACGGCGATCGGCTCGAGGGAGACGGGCTGGGGGGAGTGCGGGGACATCGTTGACCTCACTATTTTCGAGCAAGTGCTCAAGAAACGGGTTGGCACGATGATACGACGGCGTGCACGGGCGCACAACCGTGGCGTGTGGGCGATGTCGAGGTCAGCGACGCCAGGGGGCGAGGATGCTGTCGAGGACCGCGAAGTGCGCCGCCGCCGTCTGCGGTTCGGTGACCTCGACGACCTGCTGGCCGTACGTGATCGAGCGCAGGAGGGCGAGGAGGTCGCCGGTGGGGGTGTCCGGGCGCAGCTCTCGGTCGCTCACCGCCTCCTCCAGTGCCTCGCGGATGCTGCCCTGCCACGTCGCGAGGGTCGGCGCTCCGGCGTCAGGAGTCGGGGCGAGGGTGGCCAGGCGCCCCCAGAAGCCGACGACGACGTGCGCCTCGGTGCGAGTGCGCTCGTCGACGGGGAGCACCTCGCCCATCAGGGCCCGCAGGCGCGCCAGGCCGCGGAGTCCGTCCGTCGCCGCGGCGATGCGCTCGTCGGTGCGACGGGTGACCTCGGCCGCGGCGGCCCGGACGACGTCGTCGAAGCCGTCGAAGTAGTGCCAGAGCGAACCGGTCGCGACGCCGAGCTCCTTGGCGACCGCCCGTGAGGACACGCTCTCATGACCGTCTCTGGCGGCGACGACGAGCAGCGCGTCGGCGATCTGACGGCGACGCTCATCATGGTCGACGATGCGGGGCACGTGCTCATTGTGTCGCATGAAGTGCGGCCTCGCTTTTTTGAGCGAACGATCAATATACTTCGGCTGTGGACCTCCTGCTCCCGGCAGCATCGTTGCTGATGGCGGCGGCGGCGCTCGTGTCGGCCGGCGCCTGCCTCGCTGCGCGGCGCGCTGTGCCGTGGCAGGGACGCCAGGCCGCGGTGGTGATGGCGGCGGGGATGCTGCTGATGGCGACGGGCGGGACCGGGCCGCTGGGTGCCCTGCTGATCGGTGCCCTGCTGCTCGTGTCCGGCATGATCGGCACGATGGGCGTTCGCGGGGCGACGTCCGCGGCCCCTTGCTGTCACCGCGCTCTCGGATCGCTCGTGATGGCGATCTGCGCCTTCCACGGCGCGGCGGGATCGGTCGGTCAAGGCGTGGTGACGTCCGCGGGGCACGGGGGTCATGGACTCGGCGGCGCGCTCGGCGCGCTCGTCCTCCTCGGCACTCTCAGCGTCGTCGCCTGGACGATCGCCGCAGGGTGGCGGACGACGGCGCATCGGGGCCGCGCCGCCCGGCTGCTCGCGGTGGAATCCTGGGCGATGGCGATCGGGGTCGTCGCGATGAGCATCGCGGGCTGACCGTCCGGTGCGAGGGTCTCACTCCCGCGCCGCGGGGCGGACGAAGGCCCAGGCCGCGATCGCCGCGACGGCGGCGGCCAGGGTCATGGTGACCGCCATCGTGACGGCGTTCGTGCCCCCGATCCCGGCGGCGACCGGGGCGAGCACCGGGCCGAACAGGAACGACGACATGCCGAGCAGCGCGGACGCCGTCCCCGCCCTGGCGCCGTGATGCGCGAGGGCGAGTGTCTGGCCGTTCGGGCCGCCGAGGCCCGCGCACAGCATGAACCCGACGAGTGCCGCCACCACGCCCGCCACCCCCGTCCCGCTCAGTGCCAGGACGAGGAAGGTCGTGGTCGCGACGAGCGTCGCCGTGACCCCGCCGAGGTAGACGCGGAGGGGGCCGAAGCGGCGCACGACCAGGCGGCTCGACTGGCTGCCGACGATGCTCGCGAGGGCGCCGGCGGCGAAGGCGAGACTGAAGCTCTGCGGGCTGAGGCCGAACTCGTCCTGCAGGACGAAGGACGACATCGAGAGATAGGTGAAGAACGCCACGCCCGCACCGGCGGAGGCGCACAGGACCGCGGCGAAGAGCCGGTCGCCCAGCACGGCGCCGGCATGCGCCCGCAGCACGCGGAGGCCTCCGCCGTGGCGCGCCTCCGGTCGCAGCGTCTCCGGCAGGAGGAAGACGACCACGAGCAGCAGGATGACGCCGATCCCGGACAGCACCCCGAAGATGCCGCGCCAGTCCATGATGCGGGCGAGCTGACCGCCCACCACCGGGGCGATGATCGGTGCGGTGCCCGAGACGAGGAACAGCAGCGAGAGCATGCGGGAGAGCTCGATGCCCTCGAACTGGTCGCGGGCGATCGCCAAGCAGATCACGATGCCTGCCGATCCCGCCAGCCCCTGCAGGAAGCGGGCGACGAGCAGCAGCTCGATGGTCGGAGCGACCGCGCATACCGCGGAGAGCACCGCGAAGGCCGCGACGCCGACCAGCAGCGGCAGACGTCTACCCAGCCGGTCGCTGAGGGGACCGGCCACGAGCTGCCCCAGGCCGAGGCCGATCATGCACGCCGACATGGTCACCTGCGCCAGGGCCTCGGTCGTGCCGAGCGACGCCGCGAGCTGGGGGAGCTGAGGGAGGTAGAGGTCCATCGACAGCGGACCGAAGGCTTCCAGCATGCCGAGCACCAGCATCGCCCGCAGCGTGCCCATCCGCGCGGGCTCACCGCGCGCCGGGAGACTCATCCGCCCAGGCGCAGCACGCGGCGCAGCCAGCTCTCCCGTGCGGCCACCGCGGCCTGCGACACCTCGGCCTCGGGGGAGAACCCGGAGAAGCCGTGGTAGCCGCCCGCCCAGACGTGCAGTTCGGCCTGGCCGCCCGTGGCCCAGATCCGCGACGCGTAGTCGACGGCCTCATCGCGGAAGGTCTCCGCGGCACCCACCTCGATGAACGCCGGAGCGAGTCCCGACAGATCCGTGGCCCGGGCCGGCGCCGTGTACGGCGACACGCGGTCGGTGAACCGGTCGGCTCCGGCGATCGCGTCCCACGCGGTGTCGTTGTTGTTCCGGTCCCAGGCGCCGAAGCCGTCGTACTGCCGGCTCGACGGGGTCTCGTTGCGGTCGTCGAGCATCGGGCAGCCGAGGAGCTGCCCGGCCAGCCGTGGTCCGCCGCGGTCGCGGGAGAGCAGCGCGACCGCCGCCGAGAGTCCGCCGCCGGCGCTCTGCCCGGACGCGATGACGCGGGAGGTGTCGATGCCGAGCTCGTCGGCGTGGGCGACCATCCACTCCAGTGCCGCGTAGCAGTCCTCCGCCTGCGCCGGTCCGGGGTGCTCCGGGGCGAGACGGTACTCGACCGCGACGCCGACGACACCGTGCCGCTCGGCGAGGTCGATGAGCTCGGCGGTGCCGAAGAAACGCGTGCCGAGCACCATGCCGCCGCCGTGGATCGACAGCACCGCCGGTGCCGGGTCTGCGGGCGCCTGCGCCGGGCGCACGATGGTGATCTCGAGGTCCGGAGCCCCGACGGGGCCGGGGATGACCCGGTCCTCCCAGGTCACGGCGCGACCCTCCGCCTGCACGGCCATCGGCGGGATGATCGTGGCGAAGTGATCGCGGTTGGCGTGGATGGTGTCCGCGCGCAGCGGGATGACCTCGACGAGGTCGACGAAGGCGTCGAGTCCGGCGACGAGCTCCGGGTCGTAAGGCACCGGTTCGGGCGTGCTCATGCGGCGGTCCGCCAGATCCGTCGCAGCCAGGAGGCACGTGCGGCGAGGGCGGCGCGGGTGATCTCGGCGTCCGGCATGTACATGTCGAAGCCGTGGGCGCCGCCGCCCCACACGTGCAGCTCGGCCTGACCGCCGGTCTCCCAGATCCGGAGGGCGTACACGGTGTCCTCGTCGCGGAACATCTCCGCCTCGCCGACCTCGATGTAGGCGGGCGGAAGGCCGGAGACGTCTGTCGCCCGGCTCGGCGCGGCGTAGGCGGGAGCCTCGACGCTGAAGGCGAGCTCCTCGCCGAGGACGCACGACCAGGCGAGGAGGTTCATGTCGCGCTGCCAGGTGCCGATGCCGTCGTACTGCCGACTGGCCACCGTGGTGTTGGTGTTGTCGATCATGGGACACAGCAGCAACTGCCCGGCCATGACGGGGCCCCGCCGATCACGCGCCAGCAGGGCGACGGCCGCGGTGAGGCCCCCGCCCGCGCTGCCGCCGCCCACGACGATGCGCGCGGGGTCGATGCCGAGCTCCGTGGCGTGGGTGTGCGTCCACACGAAGGCCGCGTAGCAGTCCTCCACGCCCGCGGGGTACGGGTCCTCCGGGGCGAGGCGGTACTCGACGTTCACGGCCACGACGCCGTGCTCCGCGACGATGTCGACGACTCGAGCCGTCTCCCAGGAGCGGTGGCCGACGATCATGCCGCCGCCGTGGATGTTCACGAAGCCGGGGAGCGTCGAGGTCTCCGAGCCGGCGGGGCGGAAGATCGTGACCTCGATGTCCGGTGCTCCGGGCGGGCCGGGGATGACGCGGTCCTCCCAGGTGATGTCCCGGCCGGCGATCACGGCGTCGTTGTCCGGGAACATCCGGTCGACGCCGTCGCGCGGCAGGGTCTCGCGGGTGAGGGCGGGCTGCGGGTTCTTCGCGATCTCGTCGAGCACGGCCTGCACGTCGGGATCGAAGGGGACGGGGATGGTCATGGTTCTCCTCGGGTGGGACGGCGTCAGGGGCCTTCGGGGTCGACGACCCCGCGGTCGGCCCAGAAGGGCTCGACGAGACGGCGCAGCTCGGCGGCGCCGACGCGGTCGACGAGGGCGGCCGCGTCGAGGTTCGCCCGCAGCTGCGCGACGCGGGAGGCGCCGAACAGCGTCGTCGTCAGGGCGGGGTGGGTGAGGGTGAACGCGATGCCGAGCTGGGCGGGGGTCACGTCGAGGTCGTCGGCGACCGCCGTGAACGCGGGGACGTCGGCGATGATCCGTTCGCGGATGCCGCCGGGGTCGCGCCCGATCTGCCGGTCGCCGTTCACCTTCCCGGCGAGGATCCCGCCCTCCAGGCAGTCCGAGGCCTGCAGCGTGAGGCCCTGCTCCCAGAGGCGCGCGAAGGGCTCGCCGTCCGGGATCGACCGCCGCGAGACGCTGTACTTGAGCTGCGCGATCTGCGGGCCGGGCACGCCTTCCGCGGCGGCGAGGTCGATCAGGTTCTGGATGCTCCCCGCCGACCAGTTGTTCACGCCCCACGCGCGGATGAGGCCGGCGTCGGCGAGGGCGGCGAGGTCGAGCACGAGGTCGCGCAGCTCGAGGTCGTCGCGGCGCAGGTCGCCGAGGATCACGAGGTCGGCGTGCTCGACTCCCACCCGCATCAGCGCGTTCTCGAGCTGTGGACGGAAGCCGTCGGCGCCGAAGGCCTCGAGCCAGAGCTTCGACGACAGCAGCCACTCCTCTCGGCGCAGCCCGGCCGCGTGCACCATCGCCGAGAAGATCACGTCGGTGAAGACGGGCGGGGCGCCGGGTGCGGAGTACACGCCCACGTCGAAGAGGTTCACGCCGCGGTCGGTGGCCTCGCGGAGGAGCGCCACCGCGTCGGCGAAGTCCATGCGGTCGTAAGTGTGCCAGGAGCCGAGGGAGAACAGGGAGGCGTGCAGACCGCTGTGGCCGATCTCTCGGTGGGGGAGGGGTGGTCATGGTGCTCCTCAGAGGCTCGGGTCGATGACGGCCTTGACCTCATCGAGGTGGTGCATGTGGGCGATCTTCGCGGAGGCGTCGGCGAGGCCGACCGGGGCGCTGAACAGGTCGTCCCAGGGGAAGCGGTCGGCGAACGCCGTGAAGAAGTCGATCGCGCGGGCGTAGTCGGAGATGTCGCCGTTGAGCGAGCCGACCACCGTGAGCTCCTTGCCCATGATCGTGCTGAGGGCGAAGCCGTCTCCGGCGGGGCCGGTCGAGCCGACGATCGCGACGGTGCCGCGCTGGGCGGCCATGCCGACGGCGTCCGGTCCGACGCTCGGGGCGCCCGCGAAGTCGAACACGTGGTCCGCTCCCTGGCCTCCGGTGAGCGCCAGGACCTGGTCGACGACGGGCCCGTCGCGGAAGTCGACGACGGCGTCGGCGCCGAAGCGGGCGGCGAGTTCCAGGCGGGCCGCGGGAGCACCGACGGTGATGACCTGCCCGGCACCCGCGATCCTCGCGACTGCCGTGGCGAAGATGCCGAGGGCGCCGGAGCCCTGCACCACCACGCGGGAGCCGGGGCGGATGCGGCCGGCCCGCTCGAACGCGCGGAGGACGGTCTTCGCGGCGCAGCCCGCCATGGAGGCCCAGGTGTCTTTGACGGTCGCCGGGAGCAGGAGCGTGGCGGCACCCGGGGTCACGTACGCGTACTCGGAGAGCCCGGCCGTCGCGAACGGCGGAACGTCGGCGCGCTGGAGGAAGCCGTAGCCGCGGCGGGAGCACGCGACCGGCTCGCGCAGCACGACGCAGCCGTGGCACTCGCCGCAGGTGGACTCCGACCAACCGATCCGGTCGCCGGGGGAGAGCGGGCGGCCGAGCGCGTCGCGGGTGTCCGGTCCGGTGGCCACGATCTCGCCGACCATCTCGTGACCGAGGACCATGGGCAGCATGCCGGGGAACGACATCTTCCCTTCCCAGATCTCGATGTCCGTGCCGCACAGCGTCGTGCAGGCGATGCGGACGAGGGCGGCGCCGGGTTCGATCTCGGCGGGCAGCGGGAGCTCTTGCAGGGTGAGCGGCTCGCCGTGCGCGGTGAGCACCGCGGCGCGGGTGGTGGTGGGGAGGGTCATGGGTTCTCCAGTCGCGGGGCGGGTGGCGGGATCGAAAACGGTCCTCCGCGGTGCCAGGGAGGGGCGGGATCGATCCCGCACGGAGGGGGACGGGGGTCAGACCAGGAGCTGGCCGCCGTCGACGGGGACCGAGACCCCGGTGATGTGGCTGGCGGCCTCGCTCGCGAGGAAGAGCACGAGCGGGGTGACCTGGTCGACCTCGGCGATGGTGCCGAGCGGGATGCGCGATTCCCAGGCGGCGCGGGCATCGGGGTTCGAGGCGAAGTCGGCGGTCAGGGGCGTGAGCACGGGACCGGGGGCGACGGCGTTGACGCGCACCCCGGAGCCGGCGAGCTCGATGGCGGCCGTCCGGGTGAGCGCGTCGACCGCGGCCTTCGTGGCCTCGTAGTGTCCGAGGCCCGGGGTGGGCTGCCGGGCGCCGATGGAGGAGATGTTGACGATGGCCCCGTGGCCGGCGGCCGCGAGCAGGCCGCCGAAGACCCGCAGCATGAGGAACGTGCCGCGGACGTTGACGCGCAGGGCCGCGTCGACCGCGTCGACCGCGACCTCCTGGAGTGTGCCCCCACCGGCGACGACGCCGGCGTTGTTGACGAGGACGTCGAGCCCGCCGGCCTCCGCGAGCTGCGCGGCGGCGGTGGTGACCGCGCCCTCGTCGGCGATGTCGAGGGGGAGGGCGGTGGCGCCGATCTCGGCGGCGACGGCCCGGGCGGCCTCGAGGTTCACATCGCCGAGGAACACCTCGTGCCCGGCGGCGCGGAAGGCGCTGGCGATGCCGCGGCCGAGCCCGGAGGCTCCTCCGGTGACGAGGATGCGGCGCGGGGAAGCGGTCATGGTCGTCCTCACTGACGGTGTTCCGATGGGATTCCTCCGTTATATTCTACAAACATAGAAAAACACAACCCCGTGCCCCGAGACGGCGAAGGAGCCCTCATGCCCGATGTGACATACCCCCGCAAGCCGCTGTCTCCTCGGGGTGCGACGGTGCCGCCGCTCGCCCTCGGATCGTGGAACACCTGGGACCGCATGGGCTTCGACGATGCCGTGCAGCTCATCCAGCGGGCGGTCGACCTCGATGCCGGATTCTTCGACATCGCGTACTACAACATGGGGCCGCATGCCGAGAACTCCCGGACCGACATCCTCTTCGGAGAGGCGTTCCGGGCGAGCGGGGTGGACCGTGTCGACGTCGTGCTCTGCGGCAAGCTCTGGCTGTGGGACTGGCCGCACCAGGGCTTCCGCGGGCAGATCGAGGAGTCGCTCGAGCGGGCCGGCCTCGACCGCTTCGACACCCTCGTGGTGGGGGACTACCTCGACGCCCCGGACATGCCGCGACTCGTCGCCGACGTGAACGCCCTCATCGCCGACGACCTGGTCGACTCGTGGGGGATCAACAACTGGCGGATCGCGGACACCAGGGCGGCGCTCGCCGAGGCAACCGCTCAGGGGGTGGTCGGCCCCGCGTTCGCGCAGCTCAAGTACGGCATCGCGCGCCGGGCCATGGCGGAGGGCGACGCCTACGGGCCCCTGTTCGCCGACGGAACCCTCACGCTGCAGGCCTCCGACGTGTTCGAGGGCGGAATCCTCGCCACGGGACGGATGCCCCAGCGCAAGATCGGTGCCGATGTCGGGGGTATCCGCGAGCGGATCCTCGCCGTGTACCCCCAGGTCGCGCGGGTCGCGGGGGAGTTCGGGGTGACGCCGGCTGCCCTCGGCATCGCCTTCTGTCTGGCGAACCCCGCGACGGCCAACGTACTCTTCGGTGCCTCTCGCGTCGCGCAGCTCGAGGACAACCACGCCGCCCTCGCCCTCGTCCGAGACCACGGCGCCGAGGTCCGCGCCGCCCTCGCCGACTGCCGCGTCGACCACGCCGTCCGCCCCGACGGCACCTGGTGACCCCCGTGCCTCCCACCCGCACCTCCCCCCGCTTCCCCCGCCCGCTTCCCCGGCGTCCAGGATCACTTCCGCACCTCCCGCGCGTCCCGCAGGCCCGTTTCTGATCCCGCCTCGCTCCGCCCGCGCGTCCCACTCCGCGTGCGGGATCAATTCCGCACCTCGCGCGCACCCCGCAAGCACGTTCCTGATCCCGCACTCGCTCGCCCCCGCGTCCCACTCGGCCCGCGCGTCCCACTCCGCGTGCGGGATCAATTCCGCACCTCGCGCGCACCCCGCAAGCACGTTCCTGATCCCGCTTCGCTCGGCCCCGTCCCACTCCGCCCGCGCGTCCCACTCCGCGTGCGGGATCAGTTCCGCACCTCGCGCGCGCCCCGCAAGCACGTTCCTGATCCCGCACTCGCTTGGCCCCCGTCCCACTCCGCCCCCGCGTCCCACTCCGGGCGCGGGATCAGTTCCGCACCTCGCGCGCGCCCCACGGGCACGTTTCTGATCCCGCAGGGCGTGACGTTCTGCGTGCCGATTCGAAAACGCGCCGAGTAGGGAGGGCGTGCGGCCGATTCTGATCCCGCTTCTGGTGGCGGTCGCCGGGCCCGCCGCTCGTGCGCGACCGGACCGCTCTCCGGAGCCCCGGATCAGAAGTGCTCCTCGTGTTCGCAGCAGATCGTAAGCGCTCCTCGCCTCCGTGCTGGATCGGAAGTGCCCCGCGCACGCTCCGGATCAGAAGTGCTCCTGGGGCCCGGGTGGGAGGTGCGTTCTTGATCCCGGGAAGGGGTGCGGGGCCCTCGGGAGCGGCAGTGTGGCCCGTTCGCGCCGTCGTCCACCCCGGTGCGGGATGAAAAGGGTGCCGAAAAGGCGTCGCCGAGGGGTGTTTCTGATCAGGTCGGAGGGGTGGGTGCAGTGGCGGGATCAGAAGTGGGCCGCGCGGGGAGGGCAGGGGTGCGTTAGTGATCCCGGTACCCGCACCTGCACCCGCGGGGTGCGGGCGGGCGGGGTACGGGACGGGGTGGGGTGTGCGCGGGGGAGCAAGGCGGGTGCGCGCTGAGGCATCGGTCCGCGCGGCCAGAGGAAGAAACCCGCTTGCGCTCTTTTTCCACGTATGTAGACTAACCAGCACGACACATCGAAGTGGCGTCGGTCCCGGTCTCCGGTCAGCGGCTCTTCGAACCTTCTTCACCACCCCCTGCACCCGAGAGAAGGAACCATGAAACGAATGCCCCTCGCGGTCGTCGCCGCCGTCGCCGCGACCCTCGCACTCGCCGGCTGCAGCGGCGGCGGAACGCCCTCGCCGTCCGAGGGCGGCGGCGCCGAAGGCCCCGACGCCCTCAACATCGGCAACTTCCTGGACGTCACCTCGTGGGACCCGTCCCTCGCCGACATCGGCTTCGACGGCCCCTACCTGTCCGCGGTGTACGACGCCCTGATCGCCCTCGACGCCGACGGCACCCCGATCCCGTCGCTCGCGACGAAGTGGACCGTGGCCGACGACGACCTCAGCATCGACCTCGACATCCGCACCGACGCCGTGTTCAGCGACGGCACCCCGGTCGACGCCGACGCCGTCGTCGCGAGCCTCGAGTACCTCAAGGCCGGCGCCCGGTCCGGTGAGGCCTACGTCAACGCGAAGGGCTTCGAGAAGGTCGATGACGACACCGTCCGCATCGCCCTCACGCAGCGTGACGACACGATCCTCTACCTGATGGGCCTCGGCCGCAGCTACGTCATGCCCCCGGCGTCCATCGAGGCGGGCACGCTCGGCAGCGACCCGATCGGCTCCGGCCCGTACGTGCTCGACAGCGACACCAGCGTCGCGGGCGCCGAGTACCACTTCACCAAGACCGAGGACCACTGGGACGCGAAGACGTACCCGTTCGCCGAACTCGCGATCTACCCGATCACCGACGCGACCGCCCGGCACAACGCGATGCTCAGCGGACAGATCAACGTGCAGTACGGCGACGTGGCCAACCTCGACCAGGCCGAGCAGCAGGGCTGGAACACCGCCCAGCGCGTCTCCGGGTGGGCGGGCCTCGTCATCACCGACCACACTGGCGCGAAGAGCGAGCCCCTCGGCACGCTCGAGGTCCGCCAGGCGCTGAACTACGCGTTCGACGGTGCGGCCGTCCTCGCGGCGGTCGGCAGCGGTGCGGGCGTGGCCACCAACCAGGTCTTCCCGGACGGCGGCGACATCAACGACCCCGAGCTCAACGATGCCTACGCGTTCAACATGGATAAGGCGAAGGAGCTCCTGGCCGACGCCGGCTACCCGGACGGCTTCGACATCTCGATGCCGATGTCCCCGATCTTCGAGATGTGGAAGCCGTCGGCCGAGCAGGCCCTCAACGAGCTCGGCATCACCGTCACCTGGGACAACATGCAGATGCCGGACTATCAGCTCAACGCCCCGAACTACCCGATGTTCATCTCCTTCCTCGCGATGGACGGCAACGACGTGGCCACCGTCTCCCGGCAGCTGACGAGCGTGCAGTGGTTCAACCCGGAGCCCGACTACGCGAAGAACGAGGTCATCGCCCCGCTCGTCGAGAAGGTGCAGACGGAGCGCGGCGACGCGCAGACCGCCGCCATCAAGGAGCTCAACGAGGCCCTCGTCGACCAGGCCTGGTGGTCGGTCTGGTACCAGGCGAACAACATCTACTACACGGCGCCCGGCATCCAGCTGCAGCCCGTCGTGGGGATGATGTTCCCGACGCTGCGGTACATCACGCAGGGCTGAACGCCCGTCGGGGCGGTCGCCACGTGGCCGCCCCGGCACCCCTTCCCCTCCTCCTCACCCTCGAGAGGCCCCCATGCTCCTCTTCACGGCGAAGCGGGTGCTGTCCGGCATCCTCCTGCTCGTCGCGGTCTCGATCGGCACGTTCTTCCTCGCCCACCTCGCGATCAGCGACCCGACCGCCTCGCTCCTCGGGACCACGGCGAGTCCCGCGCAGCAAGAGGCGCTGGCGGCGAAGATCGGACTCGACCGCCCCCTGATCGTCCAGTTCTGGGACTGGTTTTCCCACGCGGTCCTGCTCGACTTCGGCGTCTCGTGGCGCAACTTCCAGCCGGTCGGCGCGCAGCTCGCGGTGAAGGTCCCCGTCACTCTCTCCGTCGTGACCCTCGCGACCCTCATCACCGCGGTCATCGGCGTCGCCTTCGGCATGATCACCGGACTCCGCCCCGGCACCTGGTTCGACCGCATCATCAAGGGGATCTCCGTCCTCCTCTTCGCACTTCCCGGGTTCTGGGTGAGCCTGGTCCTGGTGATGTGGCTGGCGGTGCAACTCAAGTGGTTCCCCGCCGTGGGCTACGTCCCGCCGACGCAGTCCGTCGAAGGCTGGCTGCGCTCGATCACGCTGCCGGCGATCTCCCTCGCCCTGGGCGGCATCGTCGCCGTGTCGGAGCAGCTGCGCAATGCCGTGATCCCCCAGAGCCGCCAGGACTGGGTGCGCACGCTCCGCAGCCGCGGCCTGTCCGCCGCCCGGGTGAACCTGCACATCCTCCGCAACGCCTCGCCCGCCGCGCTCACGGTGATCGCCCTGATGTTCGTGGGCCTGCTCTCCGGCGCGATCGTGGTGGAGCAGATCTTCAGCCTCCCCGGTCTGGGGCAGCTCACGAACCAGTCGTCGCAGAACGGCGACATCCCGATGCTGCTCGGGATCACGGTGGTCTCCATCGTCTTCGTCGTCCTCATCAACCTCCTGCTCGACCTCGTGCTCGGCTGGATCAACCCGAAGGTGCGCGTCGCATGACCACGACAGACATCCGCGTCGCCTTCGACCGCGCCGCCCAGAAGCGCCGGTCGAGCCTGTTCCGACGCTTCCTCCGTCACCCCGGCGGCTACATCCCGCTCGCGATCTTCGTGCTCATCGTGCTCGTCGGGGTGTTCGCGCCGTTGCTGGCGCCGATGGACCCGAACCTCGTCGACCTCGCGGCGGCCAAGGCCCCGCCCTCGCCGGAGCACCTGCTCGGCGGCGACTCCACCGGCCGCGACATCCTCAGCCGCCTCATCTACGGGACGAGGACGACACTGTGGGGTGCGCTCATCACGATCGTCACGGCGCTCGTCGTCGGGGTCCCGTCGGGCGTCGCAGCCGGGTACTTCGGCGGCGTCTTCGACCGGGTCGCGACCTGGATCAGCGACGCCCTCCAGTCGATCCCCGGGATGATCATCCTCCTCGTGGTCGCCGCCGGCAGCCGCAACAACTTCGAGCTGCTGATGGTCACCGTCGGCGTCTTCATGGTGCCGGGGTACTTCCGCATCGCGCGGTCGCAGACGCTCGCCGTCCGCGGCGAGGCGTACATCGACGCCGCCCGCGTGTCGGGCCTGTCGGACGCGCGAATCATCTTCCGGCACGTCATCACGGCCGTCTACCCGCCCGTCATCATCCAGACCGCGCTCACGGCCGGCATCGCGATGGGCATGCAGGCGGGGCTCCAGTTCCTCGGCATCGGCGACTCGAACGTGCCGAGCTGGGGCGCGATGATGCTCGAGGGCTTCCGGCTCATGCTCACCTACCCCCTCATGCTCCTGTGGCCCTCCGCCGCGCTCGGTCTCACGATCGCCGTCCTCGCGATCATGGGCTCCACGCTCGCCGAGCTCGTGCAGGTGCGCACGCCGCGGGCGGCCCGACGGCGGCGGCGCGGTGTGCTCGAGACCGGCGACGAGGTCGCCGCGGCTCCCGCCACGGGCAGCGTCCGCCACGAGGCCCCGGCGTCGGCCCTCCGCGTCGAGAACCTGCACGTCGTCCACGCGACGCCGACGGGGGAGACCGAGGTCGTGCATGGCGTGACCCTCGATGTCGCGCCAGGCGAGGTCGTCGGGATCGTCGGCGAGTCCGGGTCGGGCAAGTCGCAGACAGTGTTCTCGGTGCTCGACCTGCTCCCCGCGACCGGCCGGGCGACCGCCGACGCGATCTGGGTCGGCGGCGCGGAGGTCACCCACGCGACGCCGAAGGAGCGCCAGGCCCTGCTCGGACGCACGATCGGGTACGTGCCGCAGGAGCCGATGAGCAACCTCGACCCCTCGTACACGATCGGGCATCAGCTCATCGAGCCGCTGCGCCGGACGCACGGGCTCGCGAAGGCCGCCGCCCGGCAGCGCGCGCGGGAGGTGCTCCTGCGGGTCGGGCTGACCGATCCCGATCGGGTGATGCGCAGCTACCCGCATCAGGTGTCCGGCGGCATGGCCCAGCGCGTGCTCATCGCCGGCGCGATCGCCGGTCGACCGTCGCTCCTCGTGGCGGACGAGCCCACCACCGCCCTCGACGTCACCGTGCAGGCGGAGGTGCTCGAGCTGCTGCGGGAGTTGCAGGCGGAGTACGGCATGGCGCTGCTCATCGTGACGCACAACTTCGGCGTCGTCGCCGACATCTGCGACCGCGTGATCGTCATGCGCGGCGGCGACATCGTGGAGTCGGGGCCCGTGGACGACCTCTTCGCCGCGCCCACCCAGGAGTACACGCGCGAGCTCATCGCCGCGTCGCTCGACGAAGCCGAAGGGCGCGCCGCGCTCGACAGCCGCCGGACGGAGGTCCCCGCATGAACGCCGTTCCGGTGAACCCCCTGCTGCAGGTCGACGACCTCGTGGTCGAGTACGGCCGCGGAAGACACGCCTTCCGCGCGCTGCACGGCGTCTCCCTCGACATCGCCCCCGGTGAATGCCTGGGCCTCGTCGGCGAGTCCGGATCCGGGAAGTCGACCCTCGGCAAGGCCATCCTCGGCCTCGCCCCGGTGACCGCGGGCCGCATCCGCTTCGACGGCCGGGACATCGGCGGCCTCGGCGGCAAGGCTCGACGGGCGCTCGCTGACGACGTGCAGGTCGTGTTCCAGGACCCGTACGGCTCCCTCAACCCGGCACTGACCATCGGCGACATCCTCGCCGAGCCGCTGCTGACGACCGGCATCGGAGCGAAGGCGGCCGACACGCGCGTGCGCGCCATGCTCGACCGCGTGCGCCTGCCTTCCACGAGCATGGACCGGTATCCGAGCGAGTTCTCCGGCGGGCAGCGGCAGCGCATCGCGATCGCCCGCGCCCTGGTCCGCGGACCCCGGCTGATCGTGTGCGACGAGCCGGTCAGTGCACTCGACCTCACCACGCAGGCGACCATCCTCGACCTCTTCATCGAGTTGCAGCGCGACACCGGCGTGGCCTACCTCTTCGTCTCGCACGACCTCGGCGTCGTCCGGCGGGTCTGTCACCGGGTCGCCGTGATGTACCGGGGGGAGATCGTGGAGATCGGGGACGGCGAGCAGGTCACCCGCGCGCCGCGTCACCCGTACGCCGAGCGCCTGCGGCTGGCCTCACCCGTCGCCGACCCGGTGGCGCAGCGGGAACGCCGGGCGCAATGGCTCGCTCTGCGGGAGGTGCCCGATGCGGCGGTACGGTAGCTCCAGGCCGGAACACGCCACACCCCGGACTCGGCCGGAAGGACGCCATGCCGAAGATCATCGACCACGACCAGCGGCGACGGGACATCGTCGAGGTGGCCAAGAGCATCATCCTGAAGGGTGGGTTCGAGGCGGCGACCATGCGCAGCATCGCCGCGGAGGCGGGCTTCGCGAACGGCGCGCTGAAGCACTACTTCCCCGGGAAGGAGAGCATCGTCGCGGCGACGTTCGAGACGATCCTGCAGCAGATGTCCGAGGGCGTGGAGGCCGCGGGGCAGGAACCGGTGGCGGCGGACGACGCGCTGCGGGGCTTCCTGCAGGCCACCGTGCCGCGCGACCCGGAGCAGATCGCCGCGGGCCGGGTGCTCCTGGCGCTCTGGGAGTACGCGATGGCGAACGAGTCGCTGGCCGAGCTCTACCGCGGACACCTGGGTTCGTGGCGATCCTCGCTCATCGCGCGCATGGAGGCGGCCCGCGACGAGGGATCGATCCGCGATCAGGACTACGGCCCGCTCGCCGACGAGTACATCTCCGCGGCGGTCGGGGCGACGGTCATCAACCTCATGTACCCGGACGGCGACCGCATCGCCGACTACGAGAACTACATCGACCGGTTCCTCGCGCGGCTGCGCTGAGGGCGAGGGGCCGGTCCCGAGAGGACGGCCCGTCATGACCCTTCCCCCTGAACGACCCGTGGTGTTCTTGCACGGCCCCGCCTCGCGCGGCACGCAGGACTGGCCGGAGAGCGAGTGGGCGGCGGTGCTCGGCGACCGACCGCGCCGCGTCCTCGACCTGCCGGCGCACGGCGACGCCCCCGGGCTCGGAGCCGTGCCGACCTCCGCGGTGCTCGACGCGCTCGCCGCAGCGATCGGCCCGGACGAGATCGACCTCGTCGGGTACTCGCTCGGTGCCCGGCTCGCGTGGGACCTCGCCCGGCACCCGGGTGTCGCGGTGCGGCGTCTCGTGCTCGGCGGCCTCAGTGCGGGGGAGCCCTTCGCGCTCGTCGACCTCTCCGCCGCTCGGGCCGCGATCGCCGGCGGACCGGCTCCCGTCGATCCGCTGACCGGAATGATCGTGCACATGGTGAGCCTGCCCGGCAACCGCCCGGACGATCTGCTCGACCTCATCGAGGGGCTCGCGACCGAGCCGTTCTCGCCCGAGGCTGCTGCCCCGGCGATGCCCGTGCTGCTCCTGGGCGGTACCGATGACCCGATGGCCGCGGGCATCGACGAGCTCGCCGCGCGGCTGCCCGACGTCCGGGTGCGACGCGTCCCCGGGGATCATCTCGCGGCGCTGCACACCGCCGCGTTCCGCGACGCTGTGCGCGGGTTCCTCGCGGACTGACCCGCCCGATCGACGCCCGGCCCCCTCCTGTCCTTTATTTCCAACGTTCGTAGACATATCGAAAGGCATCCGCCATGACCGACACCCCCACTCCCGACGCCGCCCGCATCCTCGACATCGCCACCGGCTACATGGCCGCGAAGCAGCTCTTCCAGGCCAGCCGCATCGGTCTGTTCGCCGCCGTCGCCGCCGGCGCCGACACGGCCGTGGCGATCGCCGAGCGCTGCGGGGTGAGCGAGCGGATCGCCCGGCTGCTCGCCGACGCCCTCGCCGCGAAGGGTCTCCTCCTCCGCACCGAGGGGCGCTACGCGCTGGGCCCCGACGCGTCCGCCTACCTCACGGGGGAGGACGCGGTGATCGACCTCGCCCCCTTCCTCACGTTCCTCGACGAGATCAGCTACCCGCACTGGCTGCAGTTCGCCCACACGGTCGACACCACCCAACCGGGCGACCTGCAGATGGACGACGCGCGGTGGGGGACGTTCATGGCCGGCGTCATGACGTACAACCGCCTGCACGCGCAGGAGTTCGGCCAGCTCGTCGACCTCGCCGGCGCGACGAGGGCCCTCGACTTCGGTGGTCTGTCCGCCGAGTTCGCCCTCGCCGTCATGGCGCGCAACCCCGAGCTGCACACGACGTTCGTCTACGCCCCGGGATTCGAGGACGGCGTGGCCGAGGCGGTCGCAGCGGCGGGCGTCGCCGACCGGGCCGCCGTCGAGGTCGGGGACACGGCGACCACGGCTCCCGAGGGCGCGTACGACGCGGTGTTCGCCAACCACGTCATCCACCGGTTCTCCGCGGAGGAGAACGCGCAGATCTTCCGCCGACTCCGTGCGGCGGCGGCCGACGGGGCGACGCTGACGGTGCTCGACTTCTTCCTCGATGACGACGACGAGCAGCGCGCCCTGGATGCCCTGCACGCGGGGGAGTACCTCGTGATCGACGGCACCGTGGTGTACCCCGAGTCCGAGGTTCGCGGTTGGCTGTCGGATGCCGGGTGGGCGGTGCGCGACACCGTCGCCCTGCCGGGGAGCCCGCGCGTGCTCCTGGCCACCGCGGTCTGACGACCGCGGTCCGAGACTGGTCCGAGGGGGATCAGAGGCGGGCGGCATGCGTGAACATGCCGCCCGCCGTTTTCGTGGGGCGGGTGGTCAGCCGCGCGCGAACACCGTGCGGCCGTCGACGATCGTGCGCTCGACCTGGAGGGCGGCGAACGGGCGCCCCGGGGTGCACGGATCCTCGTCGAGCACCGTGATGTCCGCGACCCTGCCGAGTTCGAGGGTTCCCTTCCAGGTCGCGGCACCGTCCTGGATCGCGGCGTCCGCCGTCATGGTGCGCAGCAGCCGGCGCCGAGTCGCGGCGTCGTCCGCCCGACCGTCGGCGGCGAGGAGGGCGAGGGAGGCGTCGAGGCTGGGGCGCCAGTCCGGCGTGGCGATCGGCGCGTCGCTGGTCAGCGTGGTCAGCGCCCCCGAGGAGAGCATCTCGGCCAGCGGCCAGGCGGCGGCGACGCGGGCTTCTCCGAGCTGCACGGCCGCCCAGGAGTGCGTGTGCGCGGCGATGAGGGGCTGCACGGCGAACCCGACGCCGAGACGCTCCGCGCGGCGGATCTGCGCCGGCGTCGCGAGGTCGCCGTGCACGACGTGGTGGGGTGCCGGCGGCGGGGGAGTCTCGCCGGCGCGTTCCAGTGCGGTGAGGAACTCTTCGATCGAGCGATCGCCGGTGGCGTGCACGGCGATCTGGAGTCCGCGACCGGCGGCCAGGGCGATCATCTGCTGGAAGGCGCTGAGCGGATCGGCGTCGCCGCGGGTGAGCAGGTGCCCGGTCGTCCCGTCGGGGTACGGGTCGGACGTCCATGCGGTGGCCATCGGCGGGATGCCGTCTGCGAAGATCTTCACGCCGGGGATCGCGAGCCAGCGCGGGTCGGTCGTCGGCGGCGGCACCGGGAGACCGGCGGCGAAGTCCTCCAGGGAGCTCTCCCCGTCGATCGTCCCGAACAGGCGCAGCAGCGTGACGCGCGAGGTCTGGGCTCCCTCGCGGTGCAGCTCCACATAGGACTCGAGCATGTCGGTGCCGAAGCAGCCGGTCTCCCCGTCGTCCTCCCCGGGGCCGATACCCGGCTCCGTGTAGCTCGTGATGCCGAGTTCCGCGAGCAGAACCCAGGCGCGGCGCAGGGCGCTGCGTCGCTCACCGGCTGTGGTCACGAGACGGTCGGTCGGCTGCTCCTCGGGTGGGGTGTCGGAGAAGAAGAGGTGCGGCCAGCGTGCGCCCAGCCACGCGGCGTGGAGGTGCGCGTCGTTGAGGCCGGGGATCGCGGTGCGGCCGTCGAGCTGCACGATCTCGCGGGCTCGGAGGGCTTCGGCCGCGGCATCGGTGGCGACGATCATACCGTCGCGGACGGCGATCGCGGTGGCGACGGAATCGGTGGCGTCGACGGTGTGGATGCGGCCACCGCGGAGGAGGAGGTCGGCGTCGTCGCCGAGGAGTGCGCTGCTCATTATTCCACCAGTGTAGACGTAAAACCCGCGCACTCGGGATGTCCCGCGCCGACCGATTCGGCGCGCGGTTCCGCGGCTTGTACCCTGGAGTCATCCCCCGAACACCCCGGCAACCTCGCGCGCGCCGGCGACCTCGGCGCGCGCTCACACATGCAAGGACGCAGATGAACGATTCCGCGGCACACCGCGACGAATGGACGGCGAGCGAAGAGCTGGCGGAGCGGATGATCCCGCTCATCGGGGCTCTCAAGCGCGAGCGCGACGTGGTCACCTCGCTGCACGGCCACCGCCTGCTCGGCCTCTCGGCCACCGGCCTCGTCGAGGTGCACGAGCGCGTGGCCCAGCTCGGCCACGAGCGCCTCGAGGTCGAGGACAGCCTGGCGGTGCTCGAAGGCATCCACGCTCTCGCCCCCGGCGCCTCGTCGATCGACGTGGCCCGCCTCGTGGAGGGGCACGCGGAGAGCGGCCGCCCGCTCGAGGAGTACCTGGCCGAGACCCTGGCCCCGGCCGTCGGCGCGGTCCCGGCGCCGCCGACCGACGTGGTGCTCTACGGCTTCGGGCGCATCGGCCGGCTGCTGGCCCGCATCCTCATCGCGCACACCGGCGGCGGGAGCGGACTCCGGCTCCGCGCCATCGTCGTGCGCCGCGGCTCCGAGAACGACCTCGTCAAGCGCGCGTCGCTGCTGCTGCGGGACTCGGTGCACGGCCGCTTCGCGGGCTCGGTCACGGTGGATGAAGAGGCCGAGCAGATCATCGCGAACGGCACGCGCATCCAGGTCATCTACTCCGACGACCCGGCGGCGGTCGACTACACCGCCTACGGCATCGATGACGCGATCGTCGTCGACAACACGGGCCGCTGGCGCGACGAGGCCGGACTCTCCCAGCACCTCCGTGCGAAGGGCGTCGCCCGCGTGCTGCTGACCGCCCCCGGTAAGGGCCCGCTGAAGAACATCGTGCAGGGCATCAATGACGACACGATCACCGAGGAAGACCGCATCGTCTCCGCGGCGTCGTGCACGACCAACGCCATCACCCCGGTGCTCGCCGCGATCGACGAGGCCTACGGCGTCGTGAAGGGCCACGTCGAGACCGTGCACTCGTTCACGAACGACCAGAACCTCATCGACAACTTCCACAAGGGCGACCGCCGCGGCCGCTCCGCCGTGCTGAACATGGTGATCACCGAGACCGGGGCGGCGAAGGCCGTGGCCAAGGCCCTCCCGCAGCTGGAGGGCAAGCTCACGGGCAGTGCGATCCGCGTCCCCACGCCGGACGTCTCGCTCGCGGTGCTGCACCTCACGCTGGAGCGCCCCGCCACCAAGGACCAGGTCAACGACTACCTGCGCCGGGTGTCGCTGCACTCGAAGCTCCGGCAGCAGATCGACTACGTGGAGAGCCCCGAGGTGGTCTCGACGGACTTCGTCGGCTCGCACCGCGCCGGCATCGTCGACGGTCTGGCCACGATCGCCGACGAGGACACCCTCATCCTCTACGTCTGGTACGACAACGAGTTCGGATACTCCTGCCAGGTCATCCGGGTGCTGGAGACCATGGCGGGCTCGCATCCCGTCGTCCTCCCCACCCGCCGCGAAGTCACCCTCTGACCTCTCCCGTCGACCCACCCCCTTCCGCTCGACCCGGCCCCCTGCGTCCGCACGCACGGGGCCGGGGCACGCGAAAGGGGGTGGGTCGCGGCATGATGAGGGGCATGAAGACCTCACAGTGGCGGGAGGAGCGGCTGCGGTGGCAGGGGCTGACCGCGCCGGAGGCGGACGTGGCGGGGGCAGCGGGACGGCTGCTCGCGGTGCAGAGCCAGGATCTCACCGCCGGACGGTGGGCGCTGGCTGTGCGGACGAAGGGCGACGTACGCCTCCGCGACGTCGATGCCGCGTTCGACCGCGGGGACCTCGTCCGGGCCTGGACCATGCGGGGGACGCTCCACACGATCCCCGCGCGCGATCTCGGGTGGGTGCTGGAGGTCACGGCCGCACGACAGCAGCAGCAGGCGGCCTCCCGACAGCGGCAGCTCGGCATCGACGACGCCATGATCGACGCGGTCGTCCGGGAGCTCACGCCGCGGCTCCGTGACGGCGGCCTCACCCGGAGCGAGATCTTCGCGGTGCTCGAGGGCATCGGCATCGACCCCTCGGGGCAGCGCGGCATCCACCTGCTGTTCGCGATGACGGTCTCCGGCGTGCTCGTGCAGGGGCCGGTCGTGCCGCGGGAGGGCATCACGCGGGAGCAGCGGTTCGTGCTCGCAGCGGACCACATCCGCGACCACGCCCGCCCGGACGACCCGCTGGCCGAGCTGTTCGTCCGCTACGTCGAAGGACACGGGCCCGCCGGGGTCGCGGACTTCGCGTGGTGGTCGGGCCTGACGCTCGGGCGGTCCCGGGAGGCGGCGGAGCGCGCGGCGACCCGGGTGACCGAGGTCGAGGAGGGGGTCTTCGTCGGGAGTACCACGCCTCGACGTGCGGCGGGCCGGCCGTCCGTCTTCGCCCTCGGTGCCTTCGACGAGTTCTACATCTCCTATGCCGACCGCACCGTCGTGTGCGCTCCGGAACACCTCGCCGCCGTGGGACCGGGGAAGAACGGGATGGTCCGGGCGACCGTGGTGGAGCACGGCCGCGTGATCGGCTGCTGGACCCACGCCGCCGCCGCCCACACCACTCCTCCCACTCTCTTCGAGCCCCCCGAAGACCCCGCCGCCGTCACCGCCGCACTCGCCCGCTTCGCGGCCTTCATCGCCTGAGCCCCTCGTCGACCCACCCCTTTCCGTGCCTCCCGGCCCCCTACGCCCGCGCGTAGCGGGCCGGGGCGCACGCAAGGGGGTGGGTCGGCGGGTCACTCACTGGCGTGGCGGCCGAGGAAGTTGTAGACCTCGTTGTCGTCCACGCCGGGGAACATGCCGCGGGGGAGCGGCGAGAACATGTGGGTGTGCACGCGGGCGCTCGGCCACGCCCGTCCCTTCCAGCGCTCCGTGAGCTCGGCCGACGGGCGGCGGCAGCACGCCTCGTCGGGGCAGGTCGACACCGCCCTGTCGTTCGTCTCGCGTCCCCGCCACCACCGGGCGTCGTCGAACGGCACGCCGACCGTGACGGAGAACTCGCCCTCGCTCGACGACCCGGTCTGCGTGGAGCACCAGAACGTGCCGGACGGGGTGTCCGTGTACTGGTGGTGCTCGACGGTGCGGTTCTGCTCCGTGAAGGCGGAGCGGGCCTGGAACTTCCGGCACACGCGCTGCCCCTCCACCGCTCCCGTCACGTCCATCGGCAGGGGCAGGTCGTCGTTCTCGTAGACGCGCGTGATGGCTCCGGTCGAGTCGACGCGCAGGAAGTGCAGCGACATGCCGAGGTGCTGCGTGAGCAGGTTCGTCATGCGCATGCCGGCCGCTTCGTGCGTCACGCCGAACCCGTCGCGGAAGTCCTCCACCGCGAGGTTGCGGTCCTTCTTCGCCTGCTGCAGGAAGGCCACCGCGGCGGTCTCCGGCATCAGGCAGCACGCGGCGAAGTAGTTGATCTCCAACCGCTGCTGCAGGAAGTCGGCGTAGTCCGTCGGCGGCGTGTGCCCGAGCAGTCGATGCGCCATGGCCTGCAGTGCCATCGACCGCAGGCCGTGTCCACCGGGGATCGAGGCGGGGGGCAGGTAGATGCGGCCGTTCTCGAGATCGGTGACCGAGCGCGTCGAGTGCGGCAGATCGTTGACGTAGATGAGCTCGAAGCCGAGCTTCTCGGCCATGATGCTCACGGTGCGGTGGGTCAGGGCACCCTGCGAATGGCCCGCCGCCTTGAGCTGCTTCTCCGCGAGCTTCTCGATGTCGGGGAGGTAGTTGCTCTGCGCGCGCATCCGCAGGCGCAGCTCCGTGTTGGCGCGACGGGCCTCCTCCGGTGTCGCGATGGCCTCGCGCTCGCGGCGCTGCAGCTCGCGGTGCAGCCCGAGGATGGACTCGATGGTCTCGTCGCTCATGCCCTTCGTGACGCGGACCGGGGAGACCCCGAGCTGACGGAACACCGGGCTCTCCTGGGCCCGCTCCAGCTCGATCTCCAGGGCCGCGCGCCGGTTCGGCGGCTCGCCGGAGATGAGGTCGGTCACCTCGGTGCCGGTGGCCTGCGCGATCGCCTGGAGGAGGGAGAGCTTGGGCTCGCGCTTGCCGTTCTCGATGAGGCTGAGCTGGGAGCCGGCGACGCCGACGAGGGCGCCGAGCTCGTCGAGCGTGTACCCCTTCTCCAGGCGGCGGTGCCGGATGCGGTGGCCGAGGGTCGTGAGGTGGATGCCGGAGGACGCCATTGTTTGAGTCTAGCGAAAGAACCGTGATTCTTATCGTTCGATTTGGCCGAAAGTCCGCGTCAAGGGCGAAGAAGATGGAAGCAACGCCCCACACTTCGAAGGAGCAGTCATGGCCATGGCCGAAGTCCTCACCCCTCGCACGTCCCCTGTCACCCCGACGCGCACGTTCGGCACCGCCCCCTCCTACGACACCCCCGCAATGGCCGAGCTCGCCGCCTGGGTGGAAGAGATCCGCGTGCTCACGCAGCCGGACGCCGTGCACTGGGTGGACGGCTCGCGCGCCGAGAACGACTGGCTGCTGCGCGGACTCGTCGACGAGGGCAAGCTCATCAAGCTGAACCCCGAGTGGCGCCCCGGCTCGTACCTGGCGCGCTCGCACCCCAGCGACGTCGCCCGCACCGAAGCCCGCACCTTCATCGCCTCGGAGCGCGAGGACGACGCCGGGCCCACCAACAACTGGGGCGACCCGGAAGAGATGCACGCGAAGATGGACGAGATCTTCGAGGGCTCGATGCGCGGCCGCACGATGTACGTCGTGCCGTTCTCGATGGGTCGCGTCGGCGGCCCCCTGTCGCACATCGGCGTGCAGATCACCGACAGCGCCTACGCCGTCGCGTCGATCGGCATCATGACCCGCGTGGGCGACGAGGTCACCCGCCAGATCGCCGAGGGCGCGCCGTGGGTCAAGACGGTGCACTCCGTCGGTGCTCCGCTGGAGGCCGGCGAACCGGACGTCGAGTGGCCCTGCAACGACGACAAGTACATCGTGCACTTCCCGGAGACGCTCGAGGTCTACTCGTACGGCTCGGGCTACGGTGGCAACGCCATCCTGGCGAAGAAGTGCTTCGCGCTGCGCATCGCCTCCGTGATCGCGCGTGATGAGGGCTGGCTCGCCGAGCACATGCTCCTCATCCGCGTGATCGACCCGCAGGGCACGGCGTACCATGTGGCTGCCGCGTTCCCATCGGCCTGCGGCAAGACCAACCTCGCGATGCTCCGCCCGACGATCCCGGGCTGGAAGGTCGAGACCCTCGGCGACGACATCGCCTGGATCCGCCCCGGCGAGGACGGACGCCTCTGGGCGATCAACCCCGAGGCCGGCTTCTTCGGCGTCGCGCCCGGCACGGGTGAGTCGACCAACGTCACCGCGGTCGAGACGCTCTGGGGCAACACCATCTTCACGAACGTGGCGCTCCGCCCGGACGGCGACGTGTGGTGGGAGGGCCTGACCGACGAGGCGCCCGCGAACCTCATCGACTGGGAGGGCAACGACTGGACGCCCGACTCCGGTCGTCCCGCGGCGCACCCCAACTCGCGCTTCACCGTGTCGGCGGCTCAGTGCCCGCAGATCTCCGAGGACTGGGAGGAGGCTGTGCCGCTCGACATCATCCTCTTCGGCGGACGCCGCGCGAGCAACGTGCCGCTCGTGGTCGAGGCCACCGACTGGACGCACGGCGTCTTCCTCGGCTCGAACATCTCCTCCGAGCGCACGGCGGCGGCCGAGGGCACGGTCGGCGAGCTGCGCCGCGACCCCTTCGCGATGCTGCCGTTCTGCGGCTACAACATGGCCGACTACTTCGGTCACTGGCTCAAGGTCGGCCGGGGCCTGCGCTTCGACCGCGCGCCGCGCATCTTCCAGGTGAACTGGTTCCGTCGCGGAGCGGACGGCCGGTTCCTCTGGCCCGGGTTCGGCGACAACTCCCGCGTCGTCGACTGGATCATCCGCCGCGTGGCCGGTGACGTGCCGGCGGTGGACAGCCCGATCGGACGCCTGCCGCGCGTGGAGGACCTCAACCTCGACGGGCTCGACATCCCCGCGGAAGACCTCGACGAGCTCTTCTCCGTCGACCCCGAGGCGTGGAAGGCCGAGGCCGACCTCACGGAGGAGTTCTACGACACCTTCGGCGACCGGGTGCCCGCGGCCCTCCGCACGGAGCTCGCGTCGCTGCGCTACCGCCTCGCGAAGGCGTAGCCCCCAGACCGGTGCCGGTTCGGGGGAGCCGGCACCCTCGGCCTCAGGCCGAGCCCTACCCGCGAAGGCGGGGCATCAGAGACGAACCCATGGCTGAGTGGTCTCCGACGCCCCGCCTTCGTGTGCCCACTCCCGCCGAGACCCCGGTTTCGCGTCGAGACCCCGCCCCGCATACGTGCGGAAGGCGGGGTCTCGGCAGAAAGCCGGGGTCTCGGCGGTGTACAGGGAGGGTCAGGCGAGGAGCTGGTGGCGGGCGAGGTCGCGGTAGAGCGGGGTCGACTCCACGAGCTCGGCGTGGGTGCCCTGTCCCACGACCACGCCGTCCTGCAGCACCACGATGAGGTCGCTGTCGACGACGGTGGACAGACGATGGGCGATCACGACGAGCGTGCGGTCTGTGGCGACCGCATCGATGGCCTCGCGCATGCGCTGCTCGTTCACGCCGTCGAGCGAGGAGGTCGACTCGTCCAGCAGCAGGATCGGGGCGTCGGTGAGGAGCGCCCGGGCGATCGCGAGCCGCTGCCGCTCGCCGCCGGAGAGCATCACGCCGTCCTCGCCGACGGGAGCGTCGACGCCGAGCGGGTTCCGTTCCAGCACGTCGCCGAGGTTCACGGCGCGGAGCACGCGCTCGCAGTCCGCGTCCGTGGCGTCGGGGGAGGCGAGCCGCAGGTTCTCGGCGAGGGTGCCGGCCAGCGTCGGAGCGTCCTGCTCGACGTAGCCGAAGTGGGCGCGGAGCTCGTCCCGCGGATAGGTGCGGGTGTCGTGCCCCTTCAACCGGATGGATCCGCCCGTCGGGTCGTAGAAGCGCTCGATGAGGGAGAGGATCGTGCTCTTCCCCGCTCCGCTCGGACCGACCAGCGCCACGCGTGCCCCACGAGGGACCGCGAACGACACCCCGCGGAGCACCTCGTGGTCCTGGGGGTCGGGTGCGGCCTCGGCCTGCTCCAGGTGCGCATCGGCGAGCAGGGTCTGCGCCTCCCTCGCGGCGGCACGGCGGGCGGCGACGACGTTCTCCGGGTAGCGGAAGCGCACGTCGCGGAACTCCAGAGCGGGGGCGTCCGGAGCCGGTTCCTCGTCACGGGGCAGGGCCGCGGCGGTGGCCGCGTCGTCCCGGGTCTCGGTGGGCAGGTCGAGCACCTCCTGGATGCGGCCGAGCGCGCCGAGGGCCTGGTTGACGGAGGTGATCGCGCCGAACGTCGAGGCGAGCGGCATCACCAGCAGGAAGAGGAACATCACGAACGAGATGAGGGCCGCGATCGAGATGGCTCCGGCCGCGACGCGGAAGCCGCCCACGCCGAGCACGACGAGGAGGGAGAGCTGGAGGGCGATGCCGGCGACCGGCACCACGAGCGAGGAGATCTTCGCGATCCGCACGCCGATGCCGTACGCCTCGGAGGCCCGCTCCGTCACCGCCGCGGTCTCGCGTTCGGTCGCACCGGAGGCGCGGATGGTGCGGATGGAGCCGACGGCCCGCTCCACGCCCGAGGCCAGCTCGCCGACCTTCTCCTGCTGGGCCGTGGACGCCGTCCGGATCCGGCCGCTGAGGGCGACGACGACCACGACGGAGACGCCGATGACCAGGACGATGAGCAGGAGCAGAACGGGGTCGATGAGCAGCATCGCGATGAGCGCGCCCGCGAAGAGCACGACGTTGCCGACGGCGTCGGCGAGCCCCTGCGTGAGGACGGCGTAGAGGAGCGTGGTGTCGGTGCCGACGCGGGAGACGAGATCGCCGGTGCGCCGTGCGTCGAACTCGGACGTCGGCAGGTGCAGGATGCGGGCGATGAGCTTGCGGCGGCTCGAGTAGACGACCGCGGTGCCGGTGCGCTGCAGCAGATAGTGCTGGAACCCGGAGATGATCGACGACACGATCACGAAACCGACGAGCAGCCACACGAGGACGCCGATCGTGCCGTCGGCTTGCACGGCCTCGATGACCTGTCCTACGAGGAGGGGCTGCACGAGCGAGGTCGCGGCGCCGAACACGCTGAGGACGGCGACGACGACGAGCGTGCGCTTGTGCTCGAAGAGGAAGGGGAGGAGCTGGCGGAAGGTGGCGCGCGGCCCGTCGGCCGGTGCGCCCCGTCCGCGTCGGCGTGCTGTCGCCGTGCGGGACATGGGGGACCTCGATCTGGAGATGGTACTTCGACCGTACTCGGGGCGCGGTCATTTCCTATGGGGTGGCTGTATGGGCTCAGGTGCGACCGAAACGGCGATGTGCCGCCTGCTTGGTGACACCGAGCGCACTCGCGATCGCCTGCCACGAGTAGCCGCTCGTGCGAGCGCGACGGACCTGGGCCTCTTCGGCGCGCGCGAGTTCCTTGCGCAGCGCCGCCAGGCGGTGGAGCTCGGCGAGGGGTTCGCCGCCCTCGGCCGCGGCGATGGTGGTGGGGTGAGACATGGAGACCTCCTTCGCGTCAATGTTCGTTGACGCTTGGGCCGGTGTCAAGAAGTGTTGACGTGCGCGTTGTCCACAGGGGCGCCCTTGTCCGCATGTGTGGCGCATGCGATGCTGACAGGATGGCTCGCATGCTGCAAGTGAGGAACCTGCCCGATGACGTGCATGCCCGGCTCAAGGAGCGTGCCGCGGCGGAGCGCATGAGCCTGTCGGACTACGTAGCGCGCGAGTTGGAAGACCTCGTCCGCTACCGCAGCAATGCCGAGATCCTCGAGGCGTCGCGAGCACGAGCGCGCGCGGCCGGCGTCTCTCTGACGCGCGAGAGCATCCTCGCCGCCCGTGATCGTGAACGGGACGAGCGGGAGTGAGCGGGACGTCCGAGGCGGTCGTGCTCGATGCCTCGGCGGCGATCGAGGCACTGCTCGGCGAGGAGGTCTGGACGCACGGCGAGGGGTTCCATGCGCACGCGGGCCTCGACATCGAGGTCCTCTCCGTGCTCCGACGCCTCACGATGCGGAATTCGGTGCCGGCGCATGCTGCTCGTGAGGCCCTCGAGGCGTTCGCGGCGCTGCAGATCACCCGCCATCCGCTGCGTCGGCTCATCCCGCGGATCTGGTCGCTGCGCGAGGACGTCTCCGCGTACGACGCCGGTTATGTCGCGCTCGCGGAGGCCCTCGACGTCCCACTGCTCACGGCCGATCGCCGGCTGGCGAAGACGGCGACCCGGTACTGCGATGTCGTGGTGCTGTGAGCGTCTGACCAGGAAGACGAGAACGGCTGCACCCCCGAGGGAGTGCAGCCGTTCCGCTCGGTCGGTTCTAGAGCTCGACGGCGGAGGCGAGACCGAGGTCGTCCTCGTAGTCGTGGTCCTTCGTCTCGGGAGTGAAGATGAGCGCGATGAAGGTCAGCACCGCCATCGACGACAGGTACAGTCCCACGAGCCAGGGCTCGCCGCCGACCGCCGCCCACAGGGCCACCGCGATGAACGGCGCCACGGCCGCACCGAGGATCGACGACACGTTGTACGCGATCGCCGAACCGGAGTAACGCACGTTCGTCGGGAACAGCTCCGGCAGGAGCGCCCCCATCGGCCCGAACGTCGTGCCCATGAGCATGAAGCCGAACACGAGGAAAGCCTGGGTGAGGGCCCCGGTGAACTTCGGGTCGGCCTGCGGCAGCAGGAAGAGGTTGAACGACAGACCGAAGACGACGATGAGTCCGGTGACCCACAGCAGCAGCTTGCGGCGCCCGATGGCGTCGGCGATCGGTCCGGACAGCAATGTGAAGATGCCGAAGAACACGACGCCGATGATCTGCATGAGTACGAAGTCGGTGTAGCCGAAGCCGAGGCCCGGGTAGAACTGCGCCGCGAACACACTCGGGTCGAAGTCCTTGCCGGTCGCCTCGGCCGCAGCGCGGGCGGCGGCCGACGCGGTCTCGAGGTCGGCGGCCTTCGTGCCGTAGGTGAGCGTGAAGTTCGTCATCAGGTAGAACAGCACGTACGTCGCCAGCATGATGAACGTGCCGAGGATGAGCTGCTTCCAGTGGTGCCGGAACACGGTCGCGAGCGGGAGCTTGCGGATCGCGCCGGTCTTCTCCGCCTTCTTGAACGTGTCCGACTCGACGAGGCGGAGCCGCACCCACAGACCGATGATGACCATGACGGCGGAGAACAGGAACGGCACGCGCCAGCCCCAGGAGAGGAAGGCCTCCGACTTCAGCGCCGAGTCCTCCGGGTGCGGGAGGGCGAAGTTGATAGCGAGGAAGATGCCGTTCGCGATGATGAAGCCGAGCGGTGCGCCGAGCTGCGGGAACGAGCCGTACCAGGCGCGCTTGCCCTTCGGGGCGTTCTCGGTGGCCACGAGCGCCGCGCCCGACCACTCGCCGCCCAGCGCGAAGCCCTGGGCGAGACGGAGGATCAGCAGGAGCAGCGGGGCGACCCAGCCGATCTGCTGGAACGTGGGCAGGAGGCCGATCACGAACGTCGCGATGCCCATGGTGAGGAGCGAGGCGACGAGGGTCGCCTTGCGCCCGAACTTGTCGCCGAAGTGCCCGAAGACGACGGCGCCGATCGGGCGGGCGACCATGGCCGCGCCGAAGACGGCGAACGACGACAGCAGCGACGCGGTGTCGTTCGTGCTCGGGAAGAAGAGTGTGGGGAAGACGAGCACGGCTGCCGTCGCATAGACGTAGAAGTCGTAGAACTCGATGGTGGTGCCGACGAGGCTCGCGGTGATGACGCGCGAGCGGGGGTTCGCGGGGGTGGTGGCGGTGCTCAAGGGGTCTCCGATCCTCCGCCGGTATACCGACGGACTCGGGCGAGTCTACGCCTTCCTGGGAGTTCCCTGGACGTTGATGACGGACCGGGTCGAGGGCGTCGGTGCCCGCGCGTAGAGTCGGGGGAGACCGGCCGGAGGGGGATCATGACGACACGGATGCTGCTCCTCGCCGATACGCACGTCCCGAAGCGGGCGAAGCGGCTGCCGGACGCGGTGCTGCAGGCCATCGACGAGGCCGACGTCGTCGTGCACGCGGGGGACTGGGTCGATCTCCCCACCGTCGAGCTGCTCCAGTCCCGCGCGCGCGTGCTCCACGGTGTGCACGGCAACAACGACGGCCCCGAGATCCGCCGGGTGCTGCCGGAGATCGCGCGGTTCACCGTGGAGGACACCGCCGTCGCCGTCATCCACGAGACGGGCGCCGCGACCGGGCGGGAGAAGCGGATGGATCTCGCCTTCCCCGATGTCGACGTGCTGATCTTCGGACACTCGCACATCCCCTGGGACACCGTCACGCCGAACGGTCTGCGGCTGCTCAACCCGGGCTCTCCGACCGACCGGCGTCGACAGCCCGTGCACACGATGATGCGCGTCGTGGTCGACGGGCGCGATGTCGAGGCGACCCTCGTGCCGCTCCCATGACGGACGATGGCCCCGGCGAACCGCTCGCCTACCGCGCACCGATGCGCTCTCGCGACGATGCCGTCGCGCCGGGAGTCGCGGTCGAGCGTGCGCTCGCCGAGGGCGTCTGCGGCATGGGTGGGCGGCTCGACAGCACGCCCGGCTCTCTGACTGCGGCGCTCGCCGCCGTCGACGCCCGCCATGGAGAGCGGGCCGCGCGGCGGCTGGAGCGCTTCGCGGCGCTTCCGACGGGAACCCTCGTCTGGACCAGGGACGTCGACGGACTCTTCTGGCTCGGGCGGCTGACGGGACCGTGGCGCTACGACGACGATCCGGCCGCGGTGGCGGCAGACCTCGTGCACGTGCGCGCCTGCACCTGGTCGTCGAGCCCGGTGGCGGCTTCCGACGTCCCGCCGGGCGTCACCGCCACGTTCGCCCGCGGGGGACGCAACGGCCAGCGCATCCGTACGGATGGGGCCGGGGAGCAGTCATCCGCGCTCTGGGAGCGCAGCCGGCGCTGATCCGCGCGTCAGCGCCAGATCGCGGCGATGGCGGCGTTCACGGCCGTGAGGATGCCCACGAGCCAGAAGATCGCGGGCGGCACGACCTGGTCGCGCTTCTGGCGCGCCGTGCCGATGCCGAGCAGGGCGCCGATCACGAGGAGGATGACGAGCTTCGTGCCGATCTTGGCGTAGTTCATCTCGACGCCCTCCGGGAGGCCCCACGGGGCGGAGAGGGCGAGGCCGGCGACCGCGGCGATCGTCATGCCGATGGTCATCAGACGCGTGAACACCCGCTTGCCGCCGAACGCCTGCGCCGCCCAGGCCCCGAAGAGCAGGGCGAAGCCGATGAGGTGGACGAAGAGCACGATGTGGCGCAGGGTCTCCATGCCCTCACCGTACGAGAGCGCGGCATTCCGCGCCACCAAGGCACGCCTGACCTCGCGCCCGCGATCGGGCGCGAGGCGGAGGGAATCAGCCGCGGAGCTCGCGGATCACGAGGGCGGTGCGCAGCGCCGCGTCCGCGGCCTCCGCGCCCTTGTCCTCCTTCGAGCCCTCCAGGCCTGCGCGGTCCAGTCCCTGCTTCTCGTCGTCGAGCGTGAGCAGCCCGAACCCGACCGGCTTGCCGGCATCGAGGGAGACACGGGTGAGGCCGTCGGTCGCCGCGGCCGAGACGTACTCGAAGTGCGGCGTGCCGCCGCGGATGATGACCCCGAGGGCGACCACCGCGTCCGCACCGCCCGCGAAGGCGGCCTGCGCGGCCACGGCGAGCTCGAACGAGCCGGGCACCCGCACCAGGCGATGCGTCGCTCCGGCCTCGTCGAGCACCCGCTGGGCGCCGGCGATCAGGCCGTTCGAGATCACCTCGTGCCAGGTGCCGGCGATCACGACGACCTCCAGCCCTCGCCCGTCGATGTTCCCCGTCTTGGGTGCTCCGGCGCCGCTCATTCCTCGTCCTTTCCTGCCGCGAGGGCCTCGGCGAGCTCTGCTTCGCCGATGATGTGGCCCATGCGGTCGCGCTTGGTCTCCAGGTACTGGTGGTTGTTCGGACCCACGCCCACGATCAGCGGCACCTGCTCGACGACGTCGAGGCCGAGCTCACGCAGCTTGTTCACCTTGTCGGTGTTGTTGGTGAGCAAACGGACCTTCGAGACCCCCAGATCGGTGAGGATCCCGGCCGCTGCCGCGTAGTCGCGGGCGTCCGCCGGGAGGCCCAGTGCCAGGTTCGCATCGACGGTGTCCAGGCCGTCCTCCTGCAGGCTGTAGGCGCGCAGCTTGTTGATGAGACCGATGCCCCGGCCCTCGTGTCCCCGCATGTAGATGACGATGCCGCCTTCGCGGTCGATGGCGTCCAGCGCGGCATCCAGCTGCGGGCCGCACTCGCACTTCTGGGACCCGAACGCCTCGCCGGTCAGGCACTCCGAGTGCACGCGCACGAGGGCGGTCTCGGTCGGCTCGCCCGATACGACCGCGATGTGGTCGGTGCCGGTGACGCGGTCCTTGTAGGCCAGGAAGCGGAACGTGCCGTGGTCGGTGGGCACGGTGGCGTCAGCACGGAGGCTCACCCGGCGACCGCGCTGGGCGGCCGGGGTCGCCCCCTCCGGGTCGATCTCGTTGAGGTGTGCGATGAGCTGCTCGATCGTGATGACCGGCACGCCGTCGCGGGCGCCGAGTTCGAGGAGCCCGGGAAGCCGCATCATGCTGCCGTCCTCGGCGACGACCTCCGCGATCGCGCCGACGGGCCGGAGGCCGGCGAGCTTCATGAGCTCGACCGCGGCCTCGGTGTGACCGCTGCGCTCGCGCACGCCGCCGTCCACGGCCCGGAGCGGGAGCACATGGCCGGGGCGGATGATGCTCGTCGCCGTCGAGTCGGGGTTCGCCAGCACGTTGAGGGTGCGGGCGCGGTCGCTGGCGCTGATCCCGGTCGTCACCCCTTCCGCGGCGTCGACGCTGACGGTGTATGCGGTGGAGCGCGCGTCTTCGCTGGCCGCGACCATCGGCGGGAGGTTGAGGCTGTCCGCGAGGTCGGTGGGCATCGGCGCGCAGATGAACCCGGAGGACCAGCGCACGGTCCAGGCGACCCACTCGGGTGTGGCGAGTTCGGCGGAGAGGACGACGTCGCCCTCGTTCTCCCGATTCTCGTCGTCGGCCACGAGCACGGGGCGTCCTGCGCGCAGCGCCTCCAGGGCTTCGGGGATGGTTGCCAGGCTCATCGCGAGCCCCCTTCCGGTGCGGCGCGGAATGCGAGCAGTCGCTCGACGTGCCGCGCGAGGATGTCGGTCTCGAGGTTCACGCGGTCGCCGACCGCGCGGGTGCCGAGGGTGGTCGCCGCCAGGGTCTCCGGGATGAGCGACACCTCGAACCAGTGCCCGCCCCCGGTGCCCGAGCCCTCCTGGGTCCCTGAGCCCTCCCGGGTTCCTGAGCCCTCCTGGGTCCCTGAGCCTGTCGAAGGGGTCGGAGGGCTCACTGCGCTCACCGTCAGCGACGTGCCGTCGACGGAGATGGAGCCCTTGTCGACGACGAGCGGCGCGAGGTCGTCGGGAAGGCTGATGCGCAGGACGCTCCACTGCGCGCCGGGGCGCACCTCGAGCACGGTGCCGGTGCCGTCGACGTGGCCCTGCACGATGTGCCCGCCGAGCCGCGCCCCCACGGGCATCGCCTTCTCGATGTTGACCCTGGTGCCGACGGTCGCCGCGCCGAGGGCCGCGACGTCGAGCGTCTGCTTCATGACGTCGGCGTCGAAGGTCTCGGCGGTGGAGCCGACGACGGTCAGGCAGACGCCGGAGACCGCGATCGACTCGCCGTGCACGGCGTCGGCAGCGGCCATCGGGGCGCGCACCGTGAGGCGCCAGCCCTCGCCCGACTCCGCGATGGCGGTGATCTCGCCGATCTCCTCGATGATTCCGGTGAACATCAGAGGGTTCCCTCCTTCTCCGGGCCGGTGCGGTCCGGGTCGTCCGCAGGATGCGCGATCGCGAGCAGGTCTGCACCCAACGGCAGCCACTCGTCCACGACGAGGCGATGTGCCTGGTCGATCGAGCGGACACCGATGTCGGTCACGGCCAGGCGGCTCCCGCCGAGCAGGACGGGGGCGACGTATGCGAGCACGCGGTCCGCGAGCCCGGCGGAGAGGAACGCGCTGGCGAGCGTCGGGCCGCCCTCCACGAACAGCGTCTGGATGCCGCGCGCGTGCAGCTCGGCGAGGACCGCCGACAGGTCGTGCGTGTCGAAGAACAGCGGCGTGTGCGGATGACGATGCACCGCCGCATCCGCAGGGGTGGCGCTGGTGCCGATCACGACCGGGACGGGCTGGTGCGGCAGGAGGTCGTCGCCGGCGCGGGCGGTGAGCGCGGGGTCGTCGGCGAGCACGGTGCCGGTACCCACCGCGATCGCGTCGGCCTGGGCGCGTCGCCGGTGCACGTCGGCGCGGGCCTCCGGGCCGGTGATCCACTGACTGGAACCGTCGTCCGCCGCAGCCCTGCCGTCGAGGCTCTGCGCCCACTTGACGGTCACGTGCGGACGGCCGAGGCGCGACGCGGTGAGCCAGTCGCCGATCACGGCGCGGGCCTCGGTGGCGCGCTCGCCGGACTCCACGCTCACGCCCGCGGCGCGCAGCCGCTCCGCGCCGCCGCCGGAGACCTCACCGGGGTCGTCGAGCGCGTAGACGACCCGCGTCACGCCGGCCTCGATGAGCGCGAGCGCGCAGGGGCCGGTGCGACCGGTGTGATTGCAGGGTTCCAGCGTCACGATCGCCGTCGCGCCCCGTGCAGCGCCCGGCGCGAGCTTCGAGAGGGCGTCGACCTCGGCGTGCGGGGTGCCGGAGCCCCGATGCCAGCCCTCGGCCAGCACCTCGCCGTCGGGGGAGAGGATCACGGCGCCCACCTGCGGGTTGACCCCGCGCGGGCCGCGGGTCGCGAGGGCGAGCGCACGATCCATCGCACGGCGCTCTGTCGCGGTCACTGCCATCCGTCGTCGTCCTCTCTGCGGCTCGGGGTCGCTGCAGGCTGGCGGAACGGACGCACGCGCGTGCGCCTCGTGCTGCCTCCCTTCCGGACTAGCGAGGTGTCCCTCGCATCACCGTCGGTTCCGGAATTCCACCGGATCGGCATCCCGATCACTCGGAACGCTCGCGGACTGTCACCGCCGGTTCGGATTCCCACCGACCCCGGAGCACGTTGCTGCTCTGAGTGTACTCAACGCGTCTGCGCCCGTTTCATTCCGTGGCAGGGGCCGTGCCCGGCCCTCACTTGAGCAGGCGGGACAGCCGCCGGTCGGCGAGGATCTTGCCGCCGGTCTGACAGGTGGGGCAGTACTCCAGCGAGCGGTCGGCGAAGAAGACGCTGCGCACCTCGTCGCCGCAGACCGGACACGCCTCGCCCCGGCGGGCGTGCACCCGCATGCCGCGGCGCTTGGCGTCCTTGAGGTCGGCCGGAGGTTTGCCCGCGGCAGCAGCGACGGCCTCGGCGAGGGTCTCCTGCATCGCCGCGAACAGCCGGTCGATCTCGGCGTCGTCCAGCGTGCCGGCGATGGCATACGGCGACATGCGGGCTGCATGCAGGATCTCGTCGGAGTAGGCGTTGCCGATACCCGCGATGACGCCCTGGTCGCGGAGCAGCCCCTTGATCTGCATCCGGCGGTCGTCGAGCAGCGCGGCGAAGGCGTCGCGGGTGAAGGACGGGTCGAGCGGATCGGGGCCGAGGCGGGCGATACCCGGCACCTCGGCGGGGTCGCGGACGACGTACACGGCGAGCGACTTCTTCGTCCCGGCCTCGGTCAGGTCGAAGCCGCTGCCGTCGTCGAGGGCGATCCGCAGCGCGATGGGCGACTTGCCCGGCTTGAGGAGCGTGGTGGGCAGGGTGTCGTACCAGCGCAGCCATCCCGCCTTCGCCAGGTGGAAGACGAGGTGCAGCTCGGGCCCGCAGGACAGCACGACGAACTTGCCGCGGCGCTCCGCCCCGGTGATCGACGCGCCTTCCAGCGCCGAGATCGGCGGGTCGTAGGTCTTCAGCGCGGCGATCGCGGCCACGGAGGCACGGGTGATCGTGCGTCCGGTGGTGCGCTCGCTGAGGAACGCGACGAGTCCTTCGACCTCCGGCATCTCAGGCATGCAGCCATCCTGTCACCGGGGTCCGACGCTGTCACGCGTGGCGTGCGCTCAGAGCACCGGCCACTCCACCGGCGTCCGGTCGTCGTCGCGCAGCAGCCCCGCGAGCCAGCCGTCGTCCCGACCGCGCTGGCTGGTGAGGCCCTGACGCATGGTGCCCTCGAAGCGGAAGCCGAGGGCGCGGGCGGCGCGGGCGGAGGGGACGTTGCCCACGACGGCCTGCCAGCGGATTCGGGCGAGGCCGAACTCCGCGAAACCCCAGTCGAGCACCGCGCGCGCGGCCTCGACGAGGTAGCCGCGGCCGCGTGCGTCGGCGACGACCCAGTAGCCGAGCTCGGCATGACCGCCGGCCGGATGCTCCCCGATGTGGTGGAGGCCGACCATGCCCACGAGGACGTCGTCGGCGTAGACACCCCAGACGGTCTGCGAGCCGTCCTCCCACCACTGCTCCACGAGGGCGACGAAGTCCTCCGCGTCCTGGCGGAAGTAGGGGGAGGGCACCGTCGTCCACCGCCCGATCTCGGGGTCCTGGCAGGCCTCGGTGATCGCGTCGACGTCGGCCTCCGTCGGAGCGTGGAGGACGAGTCGTGCGGTGGTGAGGGTGACCGGAGGCATCCCTCCAGCCTAAGACGCCCGACCCGGCCCCTTCGGTCCGCCCCGGCCCCTTCCGCGCGTCCGTAACGGGGTGGGAGGCACGGAAAGGGGTGGGACAGGGAGAGTCGACCGCAGTGTCCGTGGGCGCGATTAGGCTTGTCCGGTGACTGTTCCGGGGATTCTGCGCGCCTTGGAAGAGGCGTCTCTGTATCGTGACGCTCTCGCCTGGGCGCACACCGACGCCGACCTCGGCCTGGTCGACGGGCTCGACGCGCCCGTTCTCGCCGGTCTGCTCGCCAAGCGTGCGGCGGCCGGCCACCCGGCGGCGCTGCTGGCCGTGGTGCCCACGGGGCGCCGCGCGGAATCGGTCGCGCAGGCCCTGGAGACCTACGTCCCGGATGCCGAGGTGCTCACCTTCCCGGCCTGGGAGACGCTGCCGCACGAGCGCCTCAGCCCCAGCCCGGACACGGTCGGCCTGCGACTGCAGACCCTGCGCCGCGTCGCCGAATGGAGAGGCGAGCGCCCTCTCGTGGTCGTCGCCTCCGTGCGCGCCGCGCTCCAGCCCATCGCCGGGAACCTCGGCGACATCGTGCCGCTGGAGCTGACGGTGGGCAGCCGCGGCAACGAGCTCGACCACGTCGCCGAACAGCTCGTGGAACGGGCCTACTCCCGCGTCGACATGGTGTCGCGACGGGGCGAGTTCGCCGTCCGCGGCGGCATCCTCGACGTCTTCCCTCCCACGTCCGAACACCCGTACCGCGTGGAGTTCTTCGGCGACGAGATCGATCAGATCCGCGCGTTCTCCGTGGCGGACCAGCGCTCGCTGCCCGGCGACGTGCCAGGCGTCGACCTCCCGCCCAGCCGCGAGCTCCTGCTCACCGCCGAGGTGCGGGAGCGGGCCAGGGCGCTCATCGGGGGCTTCCCCGCCATCAGCGGCATGCTCGAGAAGATGGCCGAGGGTATCCCGGTCGAGGGCATGGAGTCGCTGCTGCCCGCGGTCGCCGGCCCCCTCAAGTCGCTCGTCGAGTACCTGCCCGACGGCACGGTGACCGCCGTCATCGACCCGGAGCGCTCGACCGCCCGCGCCCTCACCCTCGGCGAGACGAACCGCGAGTTCCTCGACGCCGCCTGGAGCGCGGCGACCTCGGGAGCCTCGGCCCCCATCGACCTCGGCGCCGGCGACTTCCTCACCATCGCCGATCTGCGCGAGGTCGTCCGCGACCGCGGCGGCGTGTGGTGGCGCCTGAGCCCTTTCGGGATCGGCGACGCGACCGCGGAGAGCGTCGAGGCGGCCACCGTCATCCCCTCCTTCCACGGCAACGTCGACGGCGCGATCGCCTTCGTGGAGGCGAAGGTCGCCGACGGCTGGCGGGTGGTCGTCCTCGCGACCGGTCACGGCCTCGTCGACCGCGCCCGCGACGTGCTCTCCGACCGCGGCATCGCGGCCCGGGTCGTCGAGACCATCGCGGACGCACCGGACCCGGGGGTCGCGACCCTCACGGTGGGCGGGGTCGAGGCCGGCTTCCAGGTGCCCGAGGCGAAGCTCGCCGTCCTCACCGACAACGAGTTCTACGGCCGCACGATCGGCGGCGACCAGCGCGTCGTCAAGAAGCTCGCGTCCCGTCGGAAGAACGTCGTCGACCCGCTGCAGCTCAAGCAGGGCGACTTCGTGGTGCACGCCACGCACGGCATCGGCCGGTTCGTCGAGATGACCCAGCGCGAGGTCTCCACCGGCGGCCGCAACGCCGCGAAGTCGATCCGCGACTACCTCGTGCTGGAGTACGCGCCGTCCAAGCGCGGCTACCCCGGCGACAAGCTGTACGTGCCCACCGACCAGCTCGACCTCCTGTCGAAGTACGTCGGCGGCGAGGCCCCGACGCTGTCGAAGATGGGCGGCAGCGACTGGGCGCAGGCCAAGGGCAAGGCGCGCAAGGCGGTCCGCGACATCGCCGTCGAGCTCGTCAAGCTCTACTCCGCCAGGATGAGCGCCAAGGGGTACGCCTTCGGCCCTGACACCCCCTGGCAGCGCGAGCTGGAGGAGGCGTTCCCGTTCGCGGAGACCCACGACCAGCTGCAGACCATCGACGAGATCAAGGCCGACATGGAGCGGCCGATCCCGATGGACCGGCTGCTCTCGGGCGACGTCGGCTTCGGCAAGACCGAGGTCGCGGTCCGGGCGGCGTTCAAGGCCATCCAGGACGGCAAGCAGGTGGCCATGCTCGTCCCGACGACCCTGCTCGTGAAGCAGCACCTCGAGACGTTCACGGAGCGCTTCGCCGGGTTCCCGGTCAAGGTGCGGCCGCTGTCGCGGTTCCAGACCGACAAGGAGGCGCGGCTCACCCTGCAGGGCCTGCTCGACGGCTCCGTGGACATGGTGATCGGCACGCACCGCATCCTCACGGACCAGGTGCTGTTCAAGGACCTCGGCCTCATGATCATCGACGAGGAGCAGCGGTTCGGCGTCGAGCATAAGGACGCGCTGAAGAAGATGAAGACCAACGTCGACATCCTCGCCATGAGCGCCACCCCGATCCCGCGCACCCTGGAGATGGCGGTCACCGGCATCCGCGAGATGTCGACCCTCGCCACGCCGCCGGAGGATCGGCACCCGATCCTCTCGTTCGTCGGCCCCCGCAGCGACAAGCAGATCGCCGCCGCCATCCGCCGCGAGATCCTTCGCGAAGGCCAGGTCTTCTTCGTGCACAACCGCGTGCAGTCGATCCAGCGCGTCGCCGCGGAGCTCGCCGAGCTGGTCCCCGAGGCGCGGATCGCCGTCGCGCACGGCCAGATGGGCGAGCACGCGCTGGAGCAGGTCGTCGACGACTTCTGGGAGCGCAAGTTCGACGTCCTGGTGTCGACCACGATCATCGAGACCGGCCTCGACATCTCCAACGCGAACACGATCATCATCGACCGCGCCGACAAGTACGGTCTGAGCCAGCTCCACCAGCTCCGCGGACGCGTGGGTCGCGGACGGGAGCGCGCCTACGCGTACTTCCTCTACGACGACATGAAGCCGCTGAGCGAGACCGCGGCCGACCGGCTGCAGACCATCGCGGTCAACAACGACCTCGGCTCCGGTATGCAGGTCGCCCTCAAGGACCTCGAGCTGCGCGGTGCGGGCAACCTCCTCGGCGCCGAGCAGGCCGGACACATCGCGGGGGTCGGCTTCGACCTCTACCTGCGCATGATCGGCGAGGCCGTCGCGACCTTCCGGGGCGAGGAGGTCGAGACCGGGCAGGAGCTCCGACTCGAGCTGCCGCTCGACGCCCGCATCCCGGAGGACTACATCGACAGCGAACGCCTCCGGCTCGAGGCGTACCAGAAGCTCTCCGCCGCCTCGGCCGCGACCGCGAAGGACGACGCCATCGACCTCGTGGTGGAGGAGCTCGTCGACCGGTACGGCACGCCGCCGGACGAGGTCACCGGACTCGTGTCGATCGCGCGACTGCGGCGCCGGGCGGCCAGGGCCGGGCTCACCGATGTCGTGGCCATGGGCTCGAACCTGCGCCTCGCGCCCGCCCGCCTCGAGGACTCGATCAAGGTCCGGCTGCAGCGGCTCTATCCGAAGGCGAAGCTCGTCTCCGGCGGGGAGGCTCTCGTCGTGCCGATGCCCACGGTGCCCGCCGCGGTCGGCGTGGGCGTGGAGCCGCTGCCCGACGCGGAGCTGCTCGCCTGGGTCGACCAGCTGTTCACCGCCATCTTCCCCGAGCCCGCCAAGCCCGAGTGACCCGGCCGGCGGTCGCGGCCGCCTCCGCCGTGCACGACTGCGGAGCCCGCGGACGACACGCCGTCGCCGGCGGCTCGGGTCCGGCGTGTCGGTGGTGATCTCCGAAGTCGTGCACGCCGCAGACGCCGGGGGCTAGTCTGGCCGCATGTTGTACGAGCACCTCGGGGCTCGCCCCCGCATCCACGACACCGCCGTCGTCGCTCCCACCGCCGTCATCTCCGGCGACGTGGAGCTCGGGCCCGGCTGCCAGGTGCTGCACGGCGCCGTCATCACCGCGGAGGGCGGCCCCATCACCCTCGGGGCGCACGTCATCGTCATGGAGAACGCGCTGATCAGGGCGACCGCGGCCAACGCCGTCCACATCGGGGCGCACACCCTCGTCGGCACGCTGGCGAGCATCGCGGGGGCCACCGTGGGCGAGGAGGTGTTCTTCGCGTCCGGGGCCCGGGTCTTCAACGGGGCGCTCGTCGGGGACCGCTGCGAGGTGCGGGTCAACGCCATCGTGCATCGCCGGGCCGTGCTGCCGTCGGGGACGGTGGTGCCGATCGGCTGGGTCGCGGTGGGGGATCCCGTGCAGCTGCTCTCGCCCGACAGGGACGCGGAGATCGCGGCGGCACAGCCCGAGCTCGACTTCCCCGGACACGTCTTCGGCGTCGACCGGGACACTCCCGACCTCATGGTCCAGCTCACGGAGCGCTACGGCAGCTCCCTCGCGCGGCACGCCGACGACCGCCAGGTCTGACCGCACACCCTTCGAATCGTCCGATTGGTCGCATTCCGGCCGGATTCACGACCAATCAGGCGATTCGAACCGGGTCAGATGACGCCCTGGGCGAGCATCGCCGCAGCGACGCGCTCGAAGCCGGCGATGTTGGCGCCGGCCACGTAGTCGCCGGGGACTCCGTGACGCTCGGCGGCCTCGAAGGCGGCACGGTGGATGTCGCCCATGATCTCGCGGAGCTTGTTCTCACTGTCGCCGAAGCTCCAGCGCTGCCGCGAGGCGTTCTGGCTCATCTCCAGCGCGGAGGTCGCGACACCGCCCGCGTTCGCTGCCTTGCCCGGGGCGAACAGCACGCCCGCCTTCTGGAAGGCCTCGACCGCCTCGGGGACGCACGGCATGTTGGCGCCCTCGGACACGGCACGCACGCCGTTCGCGATGAGGGCCTCCGCGTCGGCGAGGCTGACCTCGTTCTGCGTGGCGGAGGGCACCGCGATGTCCACGGGCACCTCCCACACGCTGCCGCTCTCCACGAAGCGGGCGCTGGGGCGGCGGTTGGCGTACTCGACGATGCGGGCGCGCTCGACCTCCTTGAGCTGACGCAGCAGGTCGAGATCGATGCCCGCGTCGTCGACGACGTAGCCGGAGGAGTCGGACGCCGTGACCGCGGTCGCGCCGAGCTGGGCGGCCTTCTGGATCGCGTAGATCGCCACGTTGCCGGAGCCCGAGATGCCGACCCGCTTGCCGTCGAGGGAGTCGCCGTGCACGCCGAGCATCTCCTGCGCGAAGAACACCGCGCCGTAGCCCGTGGCCTCCGTCCGCACCTCGGCGCCGCCCCAGCCGGTGCCCTTGCCCGTGAACATGCCGGACTCGTGGCGGTTGGTGACCTTGCGGTACTGGCCGAAGAGGTAGCCGATCTCGCGGCCGCCGACGCCGATGTCACCCGCGGGGACGTCGGTGTGCTCGCCGAGGTGCCGGTAGAGCTCGTTCATGAAGGACTGGCAGAACCGCATGACCTCGGCGTCGGACTTCCCGTGCGGGTCGAAGTCGGAGCCGCCCTTGCCGCCGCCGATGCCCTGACCGGTGAGCGCGTTCTTGAAGATCTGCTCGAAGCCGAGGAACTTGATGATCGAGAGGTTGACCGACGGGTGGAACCGCAGGCCGCCCTTGTACGGGCCGAGCACGGAGGAGAACTGGATGCGGTACCCGCGGTTGACCTGCAGCTTTCCGGCATCGTCGACCCACGGCACGCGGAACATGATCTGCCGCTCCGGCTCGACCAGGCGCTCCAGGATCCCGCCGTCCACGTATTCCGGGTGGCGCTCCAGCACCGGGGCGATGGAGTGCAGCACCTCGTGGACGGCCTGGTGGAACTCCGGCTCGTGCGGGCTGCGTGCCAGCACCGTGTCGAAGACGGGCTGCACGGAGTCGGCGAGCGGGTGGAAGTCGGTGGGGGTGGTGACGGTCACGCGGGAGGGCTTTCTGATGGGGGATGGGGTGCGGGCGATCGTGTCGCGCGCGAAAGCAGAGCCGGGTGAGGCGGAGGTTTCACTCTAGCGTCGGCGACGAGGGCCTCCGCGCACGCGGCGGGAGGGCTCGGGTCACCCGGTGTTCTGCAGGCCGGCGGCGACCCCGCTGACGGACAGGAGGAGCAGGCGCTGCTGTTCGGCGTCGGCCCCCGATCCCTCCGGCTGCTCCGGCGCCGACCGGAGAGCGCGGAGCGCCCGCAGCTGCAGGAGCGAGAGGGCGTCGACGTACGGGCTGCGCAGCTGCACGGCCCGCTGCAGCACGGGCTTGTTCTCCAGCAGGCCCTCGCCACCGGTGAGGCGGATGACCCAGCGGCGGGTGAGCGCGAGCTCGTCGAGCACCAGGGCGGCGAGGTCGTCGCGGTCGCCGAGGGCGAGGTACTGCCGGGCGATGCGCTCGTCGGTCTTGGCGAGGCTCATCGCGACGTTGTCGACCATCGTGCGCAGCAGCGGCCACTCGCGGTAGGCCTCCGCCAGCAGCTCCTCGTCGCCGACGGCCTCGAGCGCGGTGCCGAGCCCGAACCAGCCCGCGAGGTTGATGCGGGCCTGCGTCCACGCGAACACCCAGGGGATGGCCCGGAGGTCCTCCAGCGACTCGACCGAGAGGCCGCGGCGGGCGGGTCGCGAGCCGAGCGCGAGCAGGCCGATCTCCTCCATCGGGGTCACGGTGGCGAACCACGGGGCGAAGCCCTCGGCCTTGACGAGCGCGAAGAACCGCTCGCGCGAGGCGGCGTCCATGGTCGCGGCGACATCGGCGTAGCGGGCTGCTGCGCTGCTGGTGCGTTCCTCGACCGTGGGGGACGAGGCGAGCAGCGTCGCCGCGGCGACCTGGTCGATGTGCCGCATCGCGATCGCGGGCTCGCCGTAGCGGGCGAAGATGACCTCGCCCTGCTCGGTGAGCTTGAACCGGCCGTCGACCGAGTGCGGGGGCTGCGCGAGGATCGCCGAGTTCGCGGGACCGCCGCCGCGGCCGAGCGCACCGCCGCGGCCGTGGAAGAGGGTCAGTTCGATGCCGGACTCCTGCGCCCAGCGGGCGATCTTCTCCTGCGCCGTGTACAGCGCCAGGTTCGCGGCGACGGGCCCGACGTCCTTGGAGGAGTCGGAGTAGCCGAGCATGACCTCCAGCCGGTTCCCTGTTGCGGCCATCCGCTCGCGGAACTCGGGGAAGGTGACGGCCTCGGCGAGGATCTCCGGGGCGGCCTGGAGGTCGGCGAAGGTCTCGAACAGGGGCACGACGTCGAGCACCGGGGCGTCGTCGCCGAGCGCGTGGCGGGCGAGGCGGTGCACGTTCGCGAGGTCGGAGGCCGCCTGTGTGAAGGAGACGACGTAGCGGCCCGCGGCGCGAAGCCCCCGGTCGCGCTGGATGTCCGCGATCGCGCGGAACACCTCCAGCACCTCCTCCGTCTGCGTGCTGATCGCCCCGCCGGCCTCCAACTCGGCCAGAGCCTTCGCGTGCACCTGGGAGTGCTGGCGCACCTCGAGCTCCGTGAGGTGGAAGCCGTAGGTCTCGACCTGCCAGATCAGGTGCTGCACGCCCCCGAAGGCGTGGCGGCGGGCTCCGGCGGCGACGAGGGAGGACTGCACGGCGCTCAGCTCCGCGAGCAGCTCTTCCGGACCGGTGTAGCCCTCGTCGTCTCCGCGGCGGGTGGCCGCCACGCGGCGGGCCATGACGAGGACGACGCGGCGGTGCGGCTCGTCGGGCGAGCGGGCTGCGAGTTCGTCGGCGACCGCCGGCTCTGCGGCCGCGAAACGCTCCCAGAGCGCGATGACGTCGGTGCTGGGCGGGGTGTCGTCGGCGGCGAGCGTGAGGGTGCGGCCGATCCGGTCGAGTGCCCGCTCGAGCCCACGGAGCACGTGGTCGGAGGCGATCTGCGACGCCTCACGGGTCACGGCGGCCGTGACGAACGGGTTGCCGTCGCGGTCGCCGCCGACCCAGGAGCCGATACGCACGAACGCGGGGACGACCGGAGCGCTGGCGCCGGACTCCTCACCGCGGAGGGCGTCGTCGATGCGGCGGTAGACATGCGGGACCGTGGTGAACAGCGTCTCGTCGAAGACGCCCATGACGGTGCGCACCTCGTCGGTCGGGGAGGGCTTCTGTGCCCGCAGCGGCGCCGTCCGCCAGAGGGTGTCGATCTCCTCGAGCATCCGGCGGCGGGCCCGGTGCTCCTCGGAGCCGCCGACGCTCGCCGCGTCGTGCTGGGTGAGCAGCTCGGAGAGGCGGCGGATGCTCGACGATACGGCGCGTCGACGGGCCTCGGTCGGGTGCGCCGTGAAGACCGGGTGGAAGCGCAGGCCGTCCAGACGCCGGCGGGCCTCGTCGTCGCCGACCTCCTCGCGCAACCGCGCGTACGCCCCCGCGACCGTGTCCGTCGCCTGGGTCCCTGAGCCTGTCGAAGGGCCCGAGCCTGTCGAAGGGCCCGTGCCCCCCTGGGTCCCTGAGCCTGTCGAAGGGCCCGTGCCCCCCTGGGTCCCTGAGCCTGTCGAAGGGCCCGTGCCCCCCTGGGTCCCTGAGCCTGTCGAAGGGCCTGAGCCTGTCGAAGGGCTCGGCTGTCCCGCCCGCTCCCGGAGCACGCGCACGCGCTGGTGCTCCTCGGCGAGGTTCACGAGGTGGAAGTAGCAGGTGAACGCCCTGGCGACCTCGTCGGCGCGGGCGATCGTGAAGGAGTCGGCGATCGCCGCGGCGCGGTCGAACGCGTCGGAGCTGTGGTCCTCGTAGGCCTGGATCGTCGCGAGGCGCAGGCGCTCGACGTCCTCGAAGAGGTCGTCGCCGCCGGCTTCGCGGAGCACCTGGCCGAGGAGCTGGCCCAGCATCCGCACGTCGGAGCGCATGGCATCGGGGATGCCGCGACCGGCTTCGAAACGACCGATCACGCGGATGGCCTCGGTGGGCGTCGGCTCGGAGAAAGCGGGGGAATCGGGGGTCACCCTCCGAGAGTAGCCGGGTGGATCGGGGTGTCCCGCACGCATGACGACCGTGTGACATCCCGGCCTACGATGGACGGGATGCGCATCACAGCGAACCCCCTCCGCGGGCAGCAGTTCCCCGCCGTCCTCCTGCTCGTGGCCGCCGGCCTCGGCCTCCTCTTCGCGAACCTGCCCACGCACGACGCGATCGCCGGACTGCTGGACACGCATCTCGCGGTCCCAGGGACGGCGCTGGACCTCTCGATCGCGCACTGGGTGTCGGACGGCCTGCTCGCGATCTTCTTCCTCGTCGTGGCGATCGAGCTGCGGCACGAGCTCACCCACGGCGAGCTCGACTCCCCGCGGAAGGCTGTGCAGCCGGCCATCGCGGCGACCGGCGGCGTGCTCGTGCCGATCCTCGTGTACCTGCTGATCGCGGGCGGGCCGGAGACGGCGTCGGGCTGGCCGATCCCGACCGCCACCGACATCGCCTTCGCACTCGGCGTGCTGGCGATGTTCGGTCGCGGACTGCCCTCCCGGGTGCGGGTGTTCCTGCTGGCCCTTGCGATCCTCGACGACATCATCGGCATCATCTTCATCGCGGTGCTCTTCGCGCACGACGTGCAGTGGCTCCTCTTCGGTCTCGCGATCGTCGGGGTGGCCGTGTTCTGGTTGCTGAGCCGCCTGCTGCATGCGACCGGCCACACACTCGTCGCGGTCGCGATGGCCGTCGTCGGCGTCGTCACGTGGGGCCTCGTCGCCTCGTCCGGCATCCACGCGACCATCGCCGGCGTGATGCTCGGCCTCGTCATGGCGCCGGTACCCGCCGGACGCACCCGGCATGCGCTGGAGCCGACCGTGAACGGGGCGATCCTGCCGCTGTTCGCGTTCGTGGCGGCGTTCGTCGTGATCCCGGCGGTCTCGCCGACGGCCTTGTCCCCGGCGTTCTGGGCGATCGTCGTGGCGCTGCCGGTCGGGAAGATCATCGGCATCTCCCTGTTCGGCTGGCTCGCCATGCGCATCCGGCCGAAGGACGCCGACCCGGCGCTGCCCTTCGCGGACATCGTCGCCGCTGGCGCCCTGGGCGGTATCGGGTTCACCGTCTCGCTCCTGCTCGCGAACCTCGCGTTCGAGGGCGATGCGGTCATCCGGGACCAGGCGATCCTCGGCGTCCTCGTGGGCTCGCTGCTCGCGCTGATCCTGTCCGGCATCGTCGTCACCCTGCGCGCCCGGTGGTACCGTCGCGCTGCGCCCATCCCCGCGTGAGCCGGAGTCCGGAGGAAGCATGACCAGCGAGCAGCGAGGCCCCGACGGCATCGATGATCCGCTGCGTGCGGCCGCGGAGACTATGCGCACGGTGCGGGCGCGGTGCGTGTGGTCGCAGCGCATCACACATCGCGATCTCGTGCCGTACCTCATCGAGGAGTCCCACGAGGTGATCGACGCGGTCGAGGACGGGTCTCGCGCCGACCTCCGCGAGGAACTCGGCGATCTGCTGTGGCAGGTGCTCTTCCACGCCGCCATCGCGGCGCAGGATCCGGACGACCCCTTCGACATCGACGATGTGGCCCGCACGCTCACCGAGAAGATGGTGCGGCGGCACCCGCACGTGTTCGGCGACGAGGTCGCGGAGACGCCGGAGGAGGTGCTCGTGCACTGGAACGCGGCGAAGGCGGCGGAGAAGCGCACCCGCCGCAGCGTGCTCGACGGGATCCCGCGCGCGATGCCGGCCCTCGCCCGCGCCCAGAAGATGTCGGGCCGTGCCGCCGGTGCCGGCGTGGCGCCCACGCATCCGTCCGCCCTGCGCCCGTCTTCGGAGGAGGAACTCGGCGATGCCCTCCTCGCCCTCGTGGACACCGCCAGGGCCGAGGGCTGGGACGCGGAGCGCGCGCTCCGGGAACGGCTGACGCGCCTGGAGGACGAGGTCCGCGCCGCCGAGGCCGGCTGACGCGACGCGGACACCGCCGCCGACCTGGGAAGATGGACGGGTGGCTACCGTGAACGCGCCGCGCGGCATGCGCGACTTCCTCCCCGCCGACAAGGCCCGCCGTGAGCGGGTGCTCTCCGTCATCCGCGACCGCTATCGCGCGCACGGATTCGATGAGATCGAGACCCCCGTGGTCGAGGAGTACGACCGGCTGCATGCCGGCATCGGCGGCGACAACGAGAAGCTGTCGTTCAACATCCTGCGCCGCGGCCTGGATGCGGAGGCCATCCGCGCCGCTGCCGATGACCCCGCCGAGCTCTCCGATCTCGGCCTGCGCTACGACCTGACGGTGCCGCTCGCCCGCTTCTACGCGAGCAACCGCGGGCAGCTCCCCGGTGTCTTCCGGTCCATCCAGATCGGGCCCGTGTGGCGGGCCGAGCGCCCGCAGAAGGGGCGCTACCGCCAGTTCGTCCAGTGCGACATCGACATCATCGGCGACGCGTCGGCGCGCGCGGAGGCCGAGCTGCTGGCGGCCTCGCTCGACACCGTCGACGCGCTGGGTCTGGAGGGCGCGAGCGTGCGGATCAACGACCGCCGCGTCCTGGAGTGGATGCTCGAGCACTTCGGCTTCACCGAGGACGAGCGCCCGCAGGTGCTGATCACGATCGACAAGCTCGACAAGATCGGACCGGAGGGCGTGGCCGCCGAGCTCCGCGAGCGGGGGGCGACGGCCACGGCGGTCGACGCGTTCCAGGCCTTCCTCGGTCGCCCGCAGACGCTCGAGTACCACCCGTTCGGCGACCGCCAGATCCGCAAGGCGCTCCCGGACGGCGCGCCGGACGAGCTCGTCGCCCACCTCGTCGGCATCGGCGAGGCGGTCGCGGCGGGGCGCGGGCAGGACGACATCCCTCTCGTGTTCGACCCCTTCCTCGTGCGGGGCATGGGCTATTACACGGGGACCATCTTCGAGCTCGCGCACCCCTCCGTGACGTACTCGCTCGGCGGCGGTGGACGGTACGACGGCATGATCGGCCGGTTCCTGCAGCAGGAGGTCCCCGCGGTGGGCTTCTCCCTCGGCTTCGAGCGCCTGGTCGACCTCGTCTCGACGGATCCGGCGACCGCCGCGCAGGCCATCGTGCTCGTCCACGACGCCGCCGTCCCCGTGGCGGAGCTCGTGGCGCACAAGACGGCTCTCGTCGCCAAGGGCGCGCGGGTGCGACTCGAGCAGCGGACGAAGAATTTCAAGGCGCTGCTGGAACGGTCGGCAGCGGACGGGTACACGCACTTCGCGAGCGTGCGACCGGGAGACGACGAGCTCGAGATCAAGACGCTGGCCTGAGTCGCCCCCGTCGGAAGACGCGTTCACCGGACGTTCACGGCGGTCGGCTCGAATCGGGCCGTGCGCCGCCTGCCTCTCCTCACCGTCATCGCGCTCGCCGCGGCCCTGCTCGTGGGCGCCCGCACGGTCCTCGACCGGCAGGCCGCCGTCGCGCGCCGGCGCATCGGGAAGCCGCTGGGGGAGCAGTCGCTCGACGCCGACCGTGTCTGGCGCCCAGGGCTCGAGGGCGAGCCGCTCGACCTCCTGCTGCTGGGCGACTCCCTCGCCGCCGGCCTGGGAGCGGCACGGCGGAAGGAGACCCTCGGGGCGCGGCTCGCGAAGGCGACGGCACGCCGACTCGGGCGTCCGGTGCGGCTGCGCACCGCCGCGGTCGTGGGCGCGGAGTCGCGGGATCTCGCCGGGCAGATCTCCCGGCTCCCCACGGACTATCGCCCCGACGTCGCCGTGATCGTGGTCGGCGGAAACGACGTCACCCACCGCCTCCCGCCCGCGGAGTCGGCACGGCATCTGCGCGAGGCCATCGTCCGCCTGCACGCGCTCGGCGCCCGCGTCGTCGTCGGCACCTGCCCCGACCTCGGCGCCCTGCGTGCCGTGCCCCAGCCGCTGCGCCGCATCGCCTCCGGTCTGTCCCGGCGGCTGGCCGAGGTGCAGGCGGAGGCGGCAGGCCGAGAGGGCGCGGAGACGGTCGACCTGCGGCGCGCCGTGGGGCCGATGTTCTTCGACGAGCCCGAGGAGATGTTCAGCCTCGACCGCTTCCATCCGAGCGCCCTCGGCTACCGCCGCACCGCGGAGGCGCTGCTGCCCGCGGTCGAGCGCGCCGCCGTGGCCGCTTTCAGCTCTCGGCGCCCTGCGGTGCCGCAGTGAAGGAGGCAGCCCACGCGGCCACCCGTCGGGCGCTCTCCTCGTCGGACAGATCCTCCACGCGCGTCATGATCGACCACCGCACGCCGAACGGGTCGCGGATGCTCGCGTAGCGGTCGCCGGAGACGAACAGGGACGGCGCCTCGCGGACGGTCGCCCCCGCCTCGACGGCGCGCGCGACCACGGCGTCCACATCCGGGACGTAGAGGCCCATCGAATAGCAGTCGTCGTCGCCGGAGGGAGCGGGCACGAGGTGATATTCGGGACTGGGCTCGCCGAGCTGGAGCCGACCGAGTCCGAAGTCGAGGTCGGCGTGCGCGACGGTGCCGCCGAACTCCGTGACGTCGACCACGCGGGCGCCGAAGACGTCCCGGTAGAACTCCACGGCGCGAGCGGCGTCGGGAATCGCGAGGAAGGGGGTCAGCGAGGTCGCGCTGTGGGGGCGGCCGTCGGTCGTGTGCGCGCCGGTCACGCCGGCCGGAGGTGTCTGATCCGTCATGTCGCCACGGTAGGACGGGGAGGGCGACAGCCGCTTGAAGATCCGCGACACGTCCTCGACGACACGTCGGTGGCGCGCTCTACGCTGGGGGCCATGGTGGACCGGACGCGCGGAGTGCTCTACCCCGCGCGGTTGCCCGCGTTCCATCGGCTGCCCCCGCCCGAAGACGCCGCCGCGCTCGTCGCCTGGTTCTGGATCCCGGAGTGGAGCCTCCCGGAGGGCGAGGTATCCCGGCAGGAGATCGTCTCGTATCCGGCCGTCAACCTCGTCGTCGCCCCCGAGGGCGTGTCGATCTCGGGCGCCACGACACGGGCGTCGACCAGGGAGCTGCGGGGGTCGGGGTGGGCTGTCGGCGCTCTCCTGCGCCCGGCGGCCGTCGTGGCCCTCACCGACGACGCGCCGGGTCTGGTCGACGCGGAGCGGTCCTTCGACGCCCCCGATCTGCACGAGGGGGTGACGGCGGCGATGCGGTCACAGCCCGGGCGACGGGAGCGCGCCGTCGCGGTCTTCTCCGCGTGGCTGTCTCAGCGCGTCGGCCCGGTCGGCGCGGTGGGGCGGCAGGCCAACGCGATGCTCGACGTGCTGCTGGGGGAGGGGGCGGCGCTGACTCCGGAGGAGGCGGCGACCCGACTCGCGGTCTCGGTGCGCACGCTGCAGCGGCTCACGCACCGCACCGTCGGGCTCTCGCCGGGCGCGATCATCCGCCGCCGCCGGTTGCAGGAGGCGGCACAGCGTCTCCGCGAGGAGCCGGAGACGGATCTGACGTCGCTCGCCGCCGCGCTGGGGTACGCCGACCACGCCCATCTCACGCGCGACTTCGCGGCCGTCCTCGGTCTGCCACCCCGCGACTATCGCGCGGGTGTCTCCGGCTGAGACCGATCAGGGCCGCCCGCGCTGCGGCCACCGCATCCGCAGGGCCCGTCCGGCGATGCCGAGCAGCACAACGCCTGTGCCGAGGAGCGAGGCGAGGACGGGGAGCGTGCTCACCAGCACGAGACAGCCGAGCGCTCCTCCCACCTGCAGCATCCGCGGGTAGCGTCGGGCGGCCCCCTGCTGGCGGAACGCGGCGGCGTTCGCGATGAGGTAGTACAGCAGCACGCCGAAGGACGAGAACCCGATCACCTCCCGGAGGTCTCCCACGAGCACCAGCCCGATCACGATGACGGCGAGGGTGATCTCGGCACGGCGCGGCACCTGGTGCCGGTCGTCGATACGGGCGAGGACCCGAGGGAGATCGCCTTCCCGCGCCATGGCGAGCGTCGTGCGGCCGATGCCGGTGAGCAGGGCGAGCAGCGCGCCGAGGGAAGCGGCCGCCGCGGCGATCCGCACCACGGGGGCGAACGCCGACCAGCCGGCCGCGGTCAGGACGTCGGCCAGGGGCGCGGCCGCTCCCCGCGCGTCGCCGCCGAGGACGAGGAGCACCACGAGGCCCACGAGCGCGTAGACGACGACGGCGCCGCCGAGAGCGAGCACGATCGCGCGCGGGATCGTCCGCGCGGGGTCCACCACCTCCTCGCCCATCGTGGCGATCCGGGCGTAGCCCGCGAAGGCGAAGAAGAGCAGCCCGGCGCCCTGCAGCACCCCGTAGACGGTCGCGTCAGGCAGCGGTGCGGGCGAGGCGGTCGGGGCGGCGCCGAAGCCGACCGCCACCACGACCGCGAGCCCGAGGAGGGAGCACGCCACGAGGATGCGGGTCGCCAGCGCCGTCCGGGTCACGCCCAGGCAGTTCACGACCGCGAGGGCGGCGACGGCGATCACGGCGACGGGGGTCTGCCATCCCGCCGGCGCGGCGTAGGCGGCGAAGGTCATGGCCATGGCGGCGCAGCTCGCGATCTTGCCGATCACGAAGCTCCATCCGGCGACGAAGCCCCACCACGGTCCGATCTCCGCCCGCGCATACGCGTACGTGCCGCCGGCGACCGGGTGCACAGCGGCGAGCTGCGCGGAGGCGGTGGCGTTCGCGTAGGCGACCGCGGCGGCGATCGCGAGGGCGACGAGCGTCGCGTTTCCGGCGACGTCGACGGCCGGACCCCAGACCGCGAACACGCCGGCGCCGATCATCGATCCGAGGCCGATCGCTACGGCGTCCGGCAGCGTCAGGCGGCGGGCGAGGGGCATCCGGTCATCGTCCCACGCCGGGGTGAACGGCGGGTGACGGGTCATCCCCGCGCGGCGGTGACGCGCTTCTTCTCGCGGATGTAGACCTCGCGGCGCACCTTCGCCACGACGTCCCCGTGGCGATCGGTGATGACGGTCTCGAACCACTCGAGCACCTTGGCCCCGCCGTGGGCACGCTGTCGCAACTCCTCGGCCTTCTCCCGCGTCACCTCGAACTCCGCGGTCAGCACCCCACGCCCCGGCTTGAGGAACTCGATCTCGCCGCGCGTGTCCCATACGACGTAGTCCCGCCCGAGCTGGTGCATGACGAGCATGAAGAAGTAGGGGTCGGTCATCGCCGACATCGACCCGCCGAACGCGGTCTTCACATAGTTGCGGGTGAGGAGGTTCACGTGCAGCTCCACGGTCGCGCGCGTCCAGTCGTCGCTGAACCGGCGGACACGGATGCCGCTGCACAGGTTGGGGATCCAGAGGCTCATGCCGAGGGCGAGGCGGCGGGGCGTGATGCGCATGAGGTCAGTGTGGAGGATGCGCGCGGCTGCGACGAAGACGACTGGAGGGTTGGCACAGTTGTTCTAGTTCACATAGAATAACTAGGGAAGGGAGGCGCCATGCTCATCCGCGTCGATGTCGACAGCCCGCACGCGCTCTACGACCAGGTCGCCGCCTCGGTGCGCGCCGACATCCTCTCCGGAGCCCTCGCGCCCGGCGACCGTCTGCCGGCCGCCCGCGACGTGGCGGCTGCGCTCGACATCAACCAGCACACCGTCCTGCACGCCTACCAGCGCCTGCGCGACGAGGGCCTGGTCGACCTCCGGCGGGGCAGGGGCGCCGTGATCGCCGCCTCCGCCGCGCCCCTCGCGGAGCTCTCGCACGAGATCGACGGGCTGATCCGACGGGCCGCCGCCCTGGGGGTCTCCGCCGACACTCTCGCCGGAATCGTCCGCACGCACCGCGCAGAAGCCGAACCGCCCACTCCCGCCGCGACTCCCCAGGAGGCCCCCGATGACGACGCCTGACCCCACTCGCACCCCTCCGGCCACCCTGCGCCGCGCGCGACGGGCCTTCGTCCTCGTGGCGTCGGTCCTCCCCGTGCTCATCGTCGCGATCTCCGCTCTCGTGCTGATGACCTGGCTCCCGTCATTCCCCGCCGACGTCGCGATCCACTGGGGCGCCGACGGGGCGGACGGGTTCGGCCCGGCAACCACCTACCTCTGGGTGCTCCTCGGGGTCGGTCTCGGCATCCCGGTGCTCCTGACCATCACGACGCTCGTCGCCGTCGGGGCGCACTGGGGCGCCACCGCCCGGCTGCTCGGGGCGACCGCAGCCGGCATGTCGGCGTTCGCGGCCGTGATCTGCCTGGGTTCCCTCGCGATCCAGCGCGACCTGCCGCCCGCCGGTGACGTCCCTGGCATCGCGGGGGTGATGGGGCTGGCCTTCGCGGCCCTGCTCGGCGTGGGCGCGATGGCGTGGTTCGTGCAGCCGCGCGTCCGTGCGATCCCCGGCGCCGCCCTCACGCCGCGACACGACGTGCGGGTCGGCGAGGGGGAGCGCGTCGTGTGGGTGGGGACGACGACCATGCCCACCGGTGCTCTCGTCTTCCTGCTGCTCGTGCTGCTCGGGCTCGTGGCGCTCGCCGTGATCATGGTCGTCACCCGAACCCCGATGGCCTGGGTCTCGGCCCTGGTGGCGCTCGTCGTCGGATTCGCGCTGGCGGCGACCACGTCGTTCCGGGTGCGTGTCACGCCGGACGGCATCGACGCCCGCGCCGTGATCGGGTGGCCTCGCAGGACCATCCCGGTGGCGGAGATCGTCTCGGTCCGGGCCGTGCGCATCTCGCCCTTCGGGGAGTTCGGCGGCTGGGGCTGGCGTCTCGCCCCGGACGGCCGCAGCGGGATCGTGATGCGGCAGGGGCCGGCGATCGAGGTGCATCGCCGCGACCACGGTCCCTTCGTCATCACGATCGACGGCGCGGAGGAGGCGGCAGCGCTCCTGCAGACGTACGTGGACCGGTCTGCGGGGCCTGCAGTCTCCGGGGAGACGGAGAGGACGGAGCGATGACCACCACGACACCGACGCGCGTCCCGTGGCGCGCCGTCCTCATCTTCACCCTCACGGCCTGCGGGCTCGCCGCTCTCGTCTGCCTGCCCCTCTGGCTCGGCGACGGCCTCGCCGAGCCCTTCGCGGGGGCGATCCTTCCCGTGATGATGTTCACCCCGGCGGCCGCGGTGCTCGTCGTCATGCTCACCACGGGCGTGCCGGAGAAGGGCGTCCGCGCGCGCTTCCTCGGGATGTGGCCCCTGCGGCCCGCGAAGCGCGTCGTCGGCCTGCTGGTCGCGGCCTGGCTCGTGCCGCCGGTGCTCGTCGCCCTCGGCATCCTCTTCGCGGCCGTGCTCGGGTGGGTGCGACTCGACCTCACCTTCTCGGCGTTCGCGGACCAGCTCGCCGAGGCCCTCCCTGCGGGCGCACCCGTGCCGCCGGTCGGCGTGGTCGTGTTCGCGCAGCTCGCGGCGATCCCCGTCGGCGCCCTCGTGAACAGCGTGCTCGCCTTCGGGGAGGAGCTCGGGTGGCGCGGCTGGCTGCTCCCGGCGCTTCGTCCGCTCGGCACCTGGCCGGCGCTCCTGCTCACCGGAGCGATCTGGGGGCTGTGGCACAGCCCTGTCATCCTGCTCGGCTACAACTTCGGCCGGACGGACGTCACCGGCGTGCTGTTCATGATCGGCGGCTGCGTGGCGTGGGGCGTGCTGTTCGGCTGGCTCCGGCTGCGCTCCGGCTCGCTGTGGCCGGCGGTCGTCGCGCATGGATCCCTCAACGCCGCCGCGGGCATGATCATGATCGTCGCCGCCGTGCAGCCCGACCTCGCCCTGGCCGGGCCGCTCGGCGTGGCGGGCTGGATCGTCGCCGCCGTCGTGGCCCTCGTCCTGGCGCTCACCGGGCAGTTCCGCCGTCAGCCGGAGCTCGCCGCGCCGCGGACCCCTCCGGCCCCGCCGACGCTTGACGGCCGACCGGCGCCGGGGGTTGGCTGAGCACATGGAATCCACTCCCGCCGCCTGGGCCCGCGCCGACACCTTCCTCGCCGACACGCTCGTGGGCACGGACCCGGCCCTGGAGGCGACGCTCGAGGCGCAGCGGGCCGCGGGGCTCCCCGAGATCGAGGTCGCCCCGGTCGCGGGGAAGCTGCTGAATCTCCTCGTGAGGATGAGCGGTGCGCGCCGCGTGCTGGAGATCGGCACCCTCGGCGGCTACTCGACGATCTGGATGGCGCGAGCGGTGGGACCGGACGGACGAGTGGTCACGATCGAGGCGGAGGCCGACAACGCCGCCGTCGCCCGCGCGAGCATCGATGCCGCCGGAGTGGGGGATCGGGTCGACATCCGGATCGGGCGCGGAGCCGACGTGCTGCCGACCCTCACCGGCGCCTTCGACCTGGTCTTCATCGACGCCGACAAGGAGTCGAACACCGTCTACTTGGACTGGGCCGCGAAGCTCGGTCACCCCGGCACCGTGGTCGTGCTCGACAACATCGGCCGCGACGGCGAGATCGTCCGCGACGACTCGACGGACTCCAAGGTCAACGGCACCCGTGCGGGCCTTCGGATGCTGGGGGAGGACCCGCGCTTCGACGCCACGGCGCTGCAGACGGTCGGGATCAAGGGGTGGGACGGCATCGCGCTCGCCCTCGTCGTGTGACTCCGGCGCATCGCGCCGCTTCATCTCCGGGAGCCGTCCGATGCCGGGGATAGACTGGGCGCGGATCGACGACGCTCCACACACCCTTCCATCCTGAACAAGGAGCACATCAGTGGCACTGATCGAGGCTGTAGGCGCACGCGAGATTCTCGACTCGCGCGGAAACCCGACCGTCGAGGTGGAGGTGCTCCTCGACGACGGCATCGTGCAGCGCGCGGCCGTCCCCTCCGGCGCCTCGACCGGCGCCTTCGAGGCGTACGAGCTGCGCGACGGCGACAAGAGCCGCTACTCGGGCAAGGGCGTGCTCAAGGCCGTCGAGGCCGTCATCGACGAGCTCGGCCCGGCCATCGAGGGCGTGGAGGCGAGCGAGCAGCGCATCGTCGACGAGATCCTCATCGAGGTCGACGGCACGGACAACAAGAAGCGCGTCGGCGCCAACGCCATCCTCGGCGTGAGCCTCGCCGTGGCCAAGGCGGCCGCCGACTCCGCCGACCTGCCGCTGTTCCGCTACCTCGGCGGTCCCAACGCGCACGTGCTGCCCGTGCCGCTGTTCAACGTCATCAACGGCGGCGAGCACGCCGACAACGGCATCGACATGCAGGAGTTCTTCCTCGCGCCCATCGGCGCGGAGACCTACTCCGAGTCGCTGCGCTGGGGCGTGGAGACCTACCACGTGCTGCGTGCCGAGCTGAAGGCCGCGGGCTACGCGACCGGTCTCGGCGACGAGGGCGGCTTCGCCCCCGACCTGCCCAGCAACCGCGAGGGCCTCGACTTCCTCGTCAAGGCGATCGAGAAGGCGGGCTTCACCCCCGGCACCGACATCGCGCTCGGCCTCGACGTCGCTGCCACCGAGTTCTTCACCGACGGCGTCTACCGTCTCGACAACAAGGACTGGGACGCCGAGGCGCTCACCGAGTACTACGTCGGTCTCGTCAACGACTTCCCGATCGTCACGATCGAGGACGCCCTCGCGGAGGACGACTGGGACAACTGGAAGCACCTCACCGACGCCCTGGGCTCGAAGGTGCAGCTCGTCGGCGACGACCTGTTCGTCACGAACCCGCAGCGTCTGGCCGACGGCATCACGCGCGGCGTCGCCAACTCGCTCCTGGTGAAGGTCAACCAGATCGGCACGCTCACCGAGACGTTCGACGCGGTGAGCCTCGCGCAGCGCTCGGGCTACACCGCCATGCTCTCGCACCGTTCGGGTGAGACCGAGGACACGACGATCGCGGACCTCGTGGTCGCGACGAACGCCGGCCAGATCAAGGCGGGCGCCCCGGCGCGCAGCGAGCGCGTCGCGAAGTACAACCAGCTGCTGCGCATCGAGGAGGAGCTGGGCGACGCGGCGGTCTTCGCCGGCCGCTCGGCCTTCCCGCGCTACCGGGCCTGAGCGCCCGAGACAGCGACGCCGCTTCCGCGGCACGACCGCGCCGCCCGGAAGGCGGCAGAGACGAAGGAGGAGCCGTGGCACGACGACCGGCTCCTCCTTCGCCGTCTCCCGGGGCGGCCCCTGCCCGCCCCGCATCGTCCAGGTCGCGACGGCCCCGCGAGGCCGCCACGACCGCGCCACGCGTGGACGTGCGCGAGTGGGCATCCGGCATCCGGCTGTCCGCGTTCTCGGTGATCATGCTGTCCCTCGTCGTGCTGGGCGCCTGGGTGCTCGTCCCCACGCTCGGGACCTTCATCGACCAGCGGCAGAAGATCGCCGCGCTGGAGCAGTCCGTGCAGGTGAGCGAAGGCGAGATCGCGGCGCTGACCGCGGAGCGGGAGCGGTGGGACGACCCCGCGTACATCACGACGCAGGCCCGTGAGCGGCTCTACTACGTCAAGCCGGGCGAGGTCGTGTACCTCATCGACAACGACCTCGATCCTTCCGCCCTCCCGCGGGAGCAGGAGCCGGTGAGCGACACGCTCGAGGAGAAGCCGGCCGACTGGATGCCGCAGCTGCTGCGCACCCTCGTCTCCGCGGGACTGAGCGACACCGCCGCCACCGCCGGCTGAGGGTCCGGCTCCGAGCATCCTCCCGGACGGCTCCCCTACGCTGGTGGGGTGACCACTCCGCCGTTCCCCGCGCCCACTTCCGCCGAGCTCGCCGTCGTGTCGACCCAGCTCGGACGGCCCGCCCGCGGAGTCGTCGGCATCGCGGCCCGTTGCCGATGCGGCAACCCCACGGTGGTGGCCACCACTCCGCGCCTGCCGGACGGCGCGCCGTTCCCCACCTTCTACTACCTGACGCACCCGGCCGCGACGGCGGCGATGTCCACGCTCGAGGCGAACCAGGTCATGCCCGAGCTGGCGGGGCTGCTCGCCGAGGATGAGACCGTGGCCGCGGCCTATCAGGCGGCGCACGAGGCCTATCTCGCGGACCGGGCGCAGTTCGGCGAGGTGCCCGAGATCGACGGGATCTCTGCCGGAGGCATGCCCACGCGGGTGAAGTGCCTGCACGCGCTCGCCGGGCACGCCCTGGCGGCGGGTGCCGGTGTGAATCCGATCGGCGACGCCGCGCTCGCCCGCAGCTCCTGGTCTCCCGAGGTGTGCCGCTGCGAGGAGCCCGGCGCCGCCCTCCGCGACGATCCGGCACGCTCGGCATGACGCGGCGGCGGGTGCTGCGCGGCGCCGTCGCCCTCGTGGCGGTGGCGGCATCCGTCCTGCTCCTCGGGTCGACCGCCACGCCGACCCCCACGCCGCCGCCGGTCGCCGACGACCCCGCCGACCCGATCCGCGCGGCGGAGTACTGGCTGGACGGCGCCGGCATCAGGGAGGCCTGGCAGACCACGCGCGGCGAGGGCGTGACCATCGCCGTCATCGACACGGGCATCGGCAAGGTGCCGCAGGTCTTCGGCGAGGCGGTCGTCGGCGGCACCGACGTGTCCGGAGCCGGCACCCCCGACGGCCGCACGCCGCTCGGTGCGGTGGACGGCAACCACGGATCCTGGGTCGCGTCGCTCGCGGCCGGGCGAGGCAAGCCCGACGGCACCGGGATGATCGGCGTCGCCCCGGAGGCGGACCTGCTCTCGGTCTCGGTCGGCTTCGGCGCCGCGGCGGCCGTGCCGTTCACCGAGCAGGTGGCCAAGGGCATCCGATGGGCGGTCGATCACGGCGCCGACATCATCAACCTGTCGTTCACGACGAACACCCTCGACTGGGACGAGAGCTGGGACGACGCGTTCCTCTACGCCTTCGAGCACGATGTCGTGGTCGTCGTCGCGGCCGGCAACCGGGGGAGCGGCACGAACATCATCGGCGCTCCCGCCACGATCCCCGGCGTGCTCACGGTCGGCGGTGTCGACCAGACCGGAACGGCCAGCATCGAGGCCTCGACCCAGGGCATCACCATCGGCATCTCGGCGCCGAGCGAGGGCCTGCTCGGCGTGTCCGCGGACGGCGAGGTCGTCTCCTGGAGCGGGACCAGCGGCGCGGCCCCCATCGTGGCCGGTGTCGCCGCACTCATCCGCTCGGCGCATCCCGACATCTCGGCCAACGACGTCATCAACCGCATCATCAAGACGGCGATGCCGGTGGCCGATGCGCAGAAGCCACGCGACCCGCTGTACGGTTTCGGGCTCGTGGACGCGGACGCGGCGATCTCGGCGAACATCCCGACCGTCAGCGAGAACCCGATGGGCGACCTGGCCGAATGGGTGCGGCTGTTCCGCCGCGCGGACAGCGCGCCGACCCCCGAGCCCACCCTTGCCCCCGTGGACATCCCGCCGCTGCCGGATGCGGATGCACCGACCGAGCCCGGTTCACCGCTGCTTCCCAGCGCCGATTCCCTGCGCTACGGTACCCTGCCGCTCATCGCCCTCACGGTCCCTGGTATCCTGGTAGCGCTTGGCGTCACCGCAGCTGCCCGGCGCATCCGATCGGCGCGCGTTCCCGTACGCCACAATCCCGACTCCGAGGAGTAGTTCTTCTGTGCCTCAGAACAGCACTGTGCCTAAGATCCTGATCGTCGGCGGAGGGTACGCGGGTTTCTACACCGCGTGGAAGCTCGAGAAGCACCTGCGCAAGGGTGAGGCCGACGTGACCATGGTCGACCCGCTGCCGTACATGACGTACCAGCCGTTCCTCCCCGAGGTCGCCGCCGGATCGATCGAGGCCCGGCATTCGGTCGTCGCGCACCGCCGTCACCTGAAGCGCACGCACGTGCTCACCGCCAAGGTCACGAACATCAACCACGCGCAGAAGGTGGCCACCATCACGCCGCCCGTCGGCGAGCCGTACGAGTTCGCGTACGACCAGATCGTCGTCACCGCGGGCGCCGTCTCGCGCACGTTCCCGATCCCGGGCATCGCCGACAACGCCATCGGGCTCAAGACGATCGAAGAGGCCGTCGCGATCCGCGACAAGGTCATGTCGAACTTCGACAAGGCCGCCTCCCTCCCGGCCGGCCCCGAGCGCGACCGCCTGCTGACCGTCGTCGTCGTCGGCGGTGGCTTCGCGGGTATCGAGGTCTTCGCGGAGCTTCGCTCGCTCGCCTCCTCGCTGGTGAGCAAGTACCCGCAGCTGAGCTTCGAGGACACGCACTTCCACCTCATCGAAGCCATGGGGCGCATCATGCCCGAGGTCTCGCTGAAGACGAGCGAGTGGGTTCTCAAGGACCTCGCCAAGCGCGGCGCGAACGTCCACCTCGACACACAGGTCACCGGTGCCATCGACGGCAACGTCGAGCTCTCGACCGGCGAGGTCATCCCGACGGATGTCATCGTCTGGACCGCCGGTGTCATGGCCAACCCGACCGTCGTGCGCGGCGGCGATCTGCCGGTGGAGGAGCGCGGTCGCATCCAGACCCGTGCCGACCTCCGCGTCGGTACGGCCGAGGCGTTCGTCGAGGGCGCCTGGGCCGCCGGTGATGTCTCGGCCGTCCCCGACCTCTCGGGTGGCGGCGTGGGCGGCTTCTGCGTCCCGAACGCCCAGCACGCCGTGCGTCAGGCGAAGCTCCTGGCCAAGAACGTCGTCGCCGTGCTCCGTGGCGAGAGCCCCAAGGAGTACTTCCACAAGAACCTCGGCGCTGTCGCGGGCCTCGGTCTGTACAACGGCGTCTTCCAGTCCGGCAAGATCGCGCTCAAGGGCTTCATCGCCTGGCTCGCGCACCGCGGCTACCACGGCCTCGCGATGCCGACGTGGGAGCGCAAGTGGCGCGTGCTCTGGGGCTGGTGGAACAACCTGTGGCTGGGCCGTGACCTCGTGAACCTGCAGACGGTGCAGAACCCTCGCTACGTCTTCGAGGAGTTCGCCGCCCGCCCGCGTCCCGCCGCACCCGCGGACACTGCTCCGGCGTCTGGTGCCCCGGCGGCGAAGGCTCCGGCCGCCGAGAAGCCGGCCGCTGCCCCCGCGGCCGAGACGCCTGCAGAGATCAAGAAGCCGGCCGCGAAGCGGCCCGCAGCCAAGAAGGCTCCGGCCTCTTCGTCGAAGGACTCCGCGGAGACCGCCGCGGCGAAGTGACCACCCGGTTCTGAGGAGAAGGCCCTGAGCGCGTGAGCGCCGGGGCCTTCTTCCGTTCGCGGGGCGGCGAGAGTTGGCGACGTAACATCTCACATTGTACGCTCGCAGGGTGCTCGGGAAGGGCGTGTGCACGCACCCCCGGACGACGCTGGGAGGAGGTCCGGTGAGCGCGCACGGGGGAGAGTCGCCGACCGTCAGTGTGTCGATCCAGACGGCTGCGGGCGACGAGGAGCGGGCGGAGCGGCTCGCGGAACAGCTCGACGGCGCGCTCGTCCGCATCAGCCGCACGAACACGGAGGCGGGTGTCGGCGCCGAGGCCGGGGCGTGGCAGCCATGGACACGACGAGCCACCCACCATCTGGTACTCGACGCCGCGGTGCGCCCGCACCCGCGTCTCATCGCGCAGGTGCACGAGGCGATCGCCGGACGGCCCGGGGCGGCCCTGAGACTCTTCACCCCCGGAGACGGCTACGCCTCGCACGCCCTCCGGGTGGCGGCGTTCTCCGGCCGCCCGTGGCTCATGCCGCCCGGACCCGACCCGTCGGCGGTCGCCGTGGTGCTCCCGCTCCCCGAGGCCGCGGAGTTCGCGCGTTCCCTCCAGGTCGGCGAGGTCGCCCCTGCGGGAGTGCTGCTGCATCGGTTCGCGAGGGAACGCGGCCTCGCTCTGCTCGCCAGTACCGCCGATCTCGTGCAGCCCGACCGGCCGGGGACGCACGCTCCGGGCACCGCCTTCCTCCCCGCCGCGGTCGCTCCCGCGGACTGGTGGCAGCGCGAGACGCTCCTCGCGCCGCCCTCGATCCCGGTGGTGCATCTGCGGGATGGAGAGCCGCTCTCCTACGAGGCCGTGCCGGGCGCGGCGGACCGCTGGCGCCTTCGCGCGCGGCGAGACGTTCCGACGCCGCATGCCCGCCGATTCGCACGCATGATGCACGACCGCCTTCTCGGCACGGAGGTCGCTCGCAGCCACCTGCGCGCGGCCGCCGTGCTCCTCGGGGTGGCGGGAGTGCTGCGCGACCAGCTCGTCCTGGCATCGGATCGGGGTCGGCCGTCCGACGGCTTCGGCGCGGCGGTGGCGCGGGAGGCGGCGGCGACCCTCGCCCTCGGGACGCTGCCGGAGGCGGTACCGGCCGCGGGGCGACCGGATGGCGCTGCGGAGCTCCGCGACGCGTTCCAGACGCTGTATGAGGAGATGACAGGGATCCTCGGCGGCTCCCTCCCCGTGCCGGAGCATGGAGCCGATCCATAGGCCGCCTCGCTAGTGTGTCGAAGGCAAGGGGAGTACTCCCGTCTGCAGCGACGTCGTCATGACGGGCATGTCATCGTGCCCCGGCCCGCTGGCCCGCGAGGGTGGAGGAGACCTTGGCACCCGAATCGCGGGCTGCCCGGAACCCTTGTCGTCGCCCGACGTCGCGGAGAACGGCGGCCCGTCCCACGAAGGGACCCCCATGTCGAAGCTCTCCCGCCTGATCCGCCTCGCCACCGATGCCATCGATGCGAAGGGCGGAAGCCCCGGTGCGCGTGCCGGCGACGGCACTCGCCCCTCGACGGACTGGAGCGGGATGATCCGGGGCGCGGTGGACGCCGTCCGAGCCCAGGACCCCCAGCCGCAGCGCCCGACCACGCCTCCTGCCGCCTCCTCGGCTGCGGACGCCCGTCCGGGTGGCGCACGAGCGTCCACCTCGGGCACGTACGCCCCACCGCCGGCCCCCGGTGCCGCCGGCGGGCGCGACGTCGCCGCGGCGGACCGTGCGGCCATCGCCCGGTACGACTACCTCCTGCAGACGGCCGACCCCCACCGGATCGAGCAGATCCATCGCGAGGCCTTCACGCGCCTCACGCCGACGCAGCGGGAGCACGTCGAGGCCCGCATGCGGGCCGAGCTCCCCACGGAAGAGCAGCCGCGCTCGTCCTCCCCTGACGACCTCGCGCGCGCGGCCGGACGGGCCGAGGCGATGCGACCGGGCCGTCTGCGCGGGCTTCTCTCCCGTGTCCGCGGCGGCGGTGCGGGCGGGGCCGCGGTCGCTGCGGGCGGCGCGGCGGTCGGCGTGCTGGGCGTCGTGGCCGGCGGCGCCGTCGTGAGCACCGTGGCCGCACCGCTCCTTGAGCAGGCGGCGGGGCTCGGCGTGGACTTCGAGGCCCTGGCCTCCGGCGTCGACTTCGATGCTCTGGCCGGCGGCGCCGACGAGATCCTCGGCTCGGCCGGCGAGGCCGTGTCGGGGCTCGGCGAGGCGGCGACCGGTTGGGGGGAGCGGCTCGGTGATCTCGGCATCCCCGGGATCGGCGACATCCTCGGACGGTGACGGGTGCCCCCGCTGGGACTCGAACCCAGACTGAAGCGATTTTAAGTCGCCTGCCTCTGCCATTGGGCTACGGGGGCCGCGCGGCCAGCCTATCGTCGGCGGGGTCGTGACCCGGCGGGGCTCAGGCCATAGGGTGGGGGAGTGCTCGACCTCACCGACGAACTGAGCCCCGTCCCGGGAGGCCCCGCGGTCGCCCCCGAATGGGAGGACCCGGGCCGCTACTGGCCGCGCTTGTCGGCGGCGACCGGGCATCTTCCGGCGCCGGTCGCGGTGATCGATCGCGAGGCCCTCCGCTACAACGCGATGGACCTGCTCGTCCGTGCGGGCGGTCTGCCGATCCGGGTGGCGTCGAAGTCGGTGCGGGTGCGTGCGGTCCTCGATGCCGTGCTGCGCCTCCCGGGTTTCCGCGGCATCCTCGCGTTCACGCTGGAGGAGGCCCTCTGGCTCGCGGAGACGCACGACGACATCGTGCTGGGCTACCCGACGGTCGACCGGGCCGCCCTCGAACGGCTCTGCGCCGACGAACAGGCGGCGCAGCGCATCACCCTCATGATCGACGACCCGGTGCACCTCGATCTCGTCGACAGCGTTGCGGCGCCTTCGGCGCGGCCCGAGCTCCGGGTGGCGATCGACGTCGACGCGTCCTGGCGATCGGCGCTGCTCGGACACATCGGCGTCCGCCGCTCGGCCCTCTTCTCGGCCGGTGAAGTCGCGGCGTTCGCTCGGAAGGTCGCGGCGCGCCCCGGCTTCCGTCTCGTGGGGCTGCAGATGTACGACGCGCAGATCGCGGGACAGGGCGACGCCGGCCCCGATGGGCCGCTCATCCGTCGAGTCCAGGCCCGGTCGCGTGACGAGCTGCGGGAGCGGCGGGCGGCGATCGTCTCCGCGGTCGGCGCGGTGACGCCGCTCGAGTTCCTCAACGGCGGGGGGACGGGCTCCCTCGAGTTCAGCGGCAGTGACGAGTCCCTCACCGAGGCCAGCGCGGGCAGCGGCCTGCTCGGGGGACACCTGTTCGACGGGTACCGGTCCTTCCGGCCCGCACCGGCCGCCGCGTTCGCCTTCGACGTCGTGCGCCGTCCCGCGGTGGACATCGCCACCGTGCTGGGCGGCGGCTGGATCGCCTCCGGTCCCGCGGTCGCCTCGCGGCAGCCGCGCCCGGTGTGGCCGGCGAACCTCCGCACGCTTCCGCGGGAGGCGGCCGGAGAGGTGCAGACGCCGGTGCAGGGGCCGACCGCCGCGACCCTGGGCGTCGGCGATCGCGTCTGGTTCCGTCACGCCAAGAGCGGTGAACCGGCAGAGCGCATCGCCGCCTACCACCTCGTCTCCGGCGACGAGGTCGTCGACGAGCTGCCGACGTATCGTGGCGAGGGGAAGGCGTTCCTGTGACGAGGATCGGCGGCACCTGGCAGAACTGGGGCCGATCGGCGTCCGTCCGCCCGGTCCGGGTCGAGCGCCCGCGCAGCCCCGAAGGCGTGCAGCGCGCCGTGCGGGCAGCGGCGCGGCAGGGGCTGACGATCAAAGCGGTCGGCGCCGGTCACAGCTTCACCGGGATCGCCGTCGCGCCCGGTGTGCTCCTCGAACTCGACGATCTCCAGGGCCTCGTCTCGGCGGACGTCGCGAGCGGACACGTCACGCTCCTCGCCGGCACGCGGCTGCATCGCATCCCCGGGCTGCTCGCGCGCTACGGTCTCGCGATGGAGAACCTCGGCGACATCGACCGGCAATCCATCGCGGGCGCGATCTCCACGGGCACGCACGGGACCGGCGCCGGCTTCGGCGGTCTCGCCACGCAGGTGGTGGGGGTGACCCTCATCACCGCAGACGGGGAGTTCCTCCGCATCGATGAGGCGCACAGTCCCGAGCTGCTGCCGGCGGTCGCCCTGGGGCTGGGTGCGCTCGGCATCATCGTCGAGGTGACGCTGCAGTGCGTGCCGACGTTCGTGATGCATGCGATCGACGAGCCGGTGCCCCTGGACGAGGTGCTCTCCACGATCGACGAACGCGTCGCCGCGGCCGACCACTTCGAGTTCTACTGGTTCCCGCACACCGACGTGGCACTGACCAAGCGGCAATCGCGGCTGCCCGAGTCGACGCGGAGAAAGCCTCTGCCGATCGTGGGCCGGTGGGTGGACGAAACCCTTCTCGCCAACGGCGTGTACCGCGTCGTCTGCGCGGCGGGACAGGCCGTCCCGGCGATCACGCCGCCGTTCAACCGGCTCGCCGTGCGGCTCACCGGGGACCGGGAGTACACCGACCTGTCGAACCGCGTGCTCACCCAGAGTCGGACCGTGCGGTTCCGCGAGATGGAGTACGCGCTGCCGGCCGCCGAGGTCGTGCCGGCGTTCCGCGCCCTCCAGGAGCTCATCGCACAGCGCGGCTGGCGCATCGAATTCCCCGTGGAGGTGCGGTTCGCGGCGGCGGACGACCGCTGGCTCTCGACGGCGCACGACCGCGCGACCGCGTACATCGCGGTGCACCGGTACTGGCGGGCGGACCCGACCGTGTACTTCGGCGCGGTGGAGGAGATCATGCTGGCGCACGGCGGCCGCCCGCACTGGGGCAAGCTGCACACGCTGACGCACGAGACCCTGCGTGACCGGTATCCGCGCTTCGACGACTTCGTGGCAGTGCGCGACCGCCTCGATCCGGAGCGCCGGTTCACGAACCGGTACCTGGAGCGGGTTCTGGGCAGCTGATGCGCGGGCCGGCGAGCTGCCGCGTCCCCAGTCCACGTGCAGGCACCGCGTCTAGGATGAGAGAAACACGGGAAAGGGTGGGGCACTGATGGAATGGCTCGTGCCGGTACTGATCGTCGTCGGGGTGATCCTGCTCGTCGGCGTCTATCTCTGGGCGACGTACAACTCGCTGGTGCAGCTGAACGTCCGCGTGGACGAAGCGTGGAGCGGCATCACGGTCCAGCTCAAGCGCCGTGCCGACCTCATCCCGAATCTCATCGAGACGGTCAAGGGCTATGCCTCGCACGAGAAGGCGGTGTTCGAGAACGTCACCCGCGCCCGTGCCGAGACCCTCTCCGCCAGCAGCCCCGGTGAGGCGGGGATCGCCGAAGGGCACCTGCAGCAGGCGCTGCGCAGCCTCTTCGCTGTGGCCGAGGCCTACCCGCAGCTCCAGGCGAGCCAGAACTTCCTGCAGGTGCAGCAGGCCCTCGTCGACACCGAGGACAAGATCCAGGCCGCGCGGCGCTTCTACAACGGCGGGGTGAGGGAGCTGAACACGAAGATCAAGGTGTTCCCCAACAACCTCTTCGCCAAGGGGCTCGGCTTCACGGAGCGCGAGTTCTTCGAGGTCGCCGACAGCGGCGCCATCTCCGAGCCGCCGCGCGTGCAGTTCTGATCCTCGCCCTCACCACACGGTGAGGGCGAGTTCGTCTGCGGTGATCTCGACGCCTCCGCGCACGCTCCATGCGGTACTGCGATAGGTGACCGACCGCGTCGTCCCGTTCTGTCCGGTGCCGGTCACCGTCGCCTCGAGGACGCCGTCGTCGGCGGCGAACGTCGTCGGGGTGAGGGTCACCATCGGGAACCGCTCGACGCGGAAGGCGACATCGGAGACCTCTCGGAACTCCGTGCCCCAGGGGATCCGGATGCCGCAGTTCTCGGGAATCGCGCTTCCACCGGCCGTGCAGATCTCCAGGTAGGCCTCGAGCTGCGACTGCGCGGCCTCGGTCGCCTCGGGGCGGAGCGCGGCGGTCACTGTCGCCGTGGCGTCGCCGCCGGGCAGCACGACGGCCTCGGTCGTCCCCGTCAGCAGCGTCAGGGGCGCGGCCGCCACGGGATACACGGCAGGCAGCAGCGCCGCATCCTCCGCCACCGGGAGGACGGCATCGCCGACCTGCACGGCCGTCCCGACCGTCGTCGTGGCGCGGAGCGTGCCGAGGCCGGAGGCGTCGACGGCCCAGCGCCCGTCCTCCTGAACCAGCCTCAGCCGGGCCTCGTGCTCGTCCCCGTCGAGCCGGAACGTCACGGTCGCGGACACCTCGCCGTCGCTGTCGCGGACCCCCGTGACCTGGGCGTCCTCGATGGTCGAGGCTGCCCCGGCGAACGCGGCGAGGGCGCGGTCGGACACCGCGGTCCCGGTCGCCGTGACCGCCTCCGGCTCGCCCGTCTCCAGAGCCCGGAGGTAGTCCCGCACGGCCTCTTCCGGGGTGGGCGAGCGGAGCGTGGAGACACCCCACCACACCGCTGCCGCCACGGCGACGACCGCGACGAGGCCGGCCAGGAGCCACCGGTGACGACGGGTCATGCGACACCCTCGCGCACGTGGACATGACGCCGCACCACGCCCGGCGCGGTCGAGGCGAGCGCCGCGTGGACGGCTGCGGTCGCATCGCCCCACCCGGAGACCGACACCTGCTCGAGGCCCTGCCACTGCGCGGCCCGCAGGAGCTCCGCGGCGATCGGCTCGGCATCACCCGGGCGAGCCTGCGGCTCCCACCACGCCGACTGCACCTGGAGGGTCGAGGTGCCGCGGTCGGCCTTGAGGTCGACGCGCGCCACGATCCGGTCGCCGACGAGCACGGGAAGCGAGTAGTAGCCGTAGCGGCGCTTCGCGGCCGGGACGTAGATCTCGATGCGGTAGTCGAGCTCGAATGCCCGCAACGCGCGTTCCCGGAACCACACCACCGGATCGAAGGGGGTCAGCAGGGCGGCGGTCTCGACCCGGCGTGGGAGCACGGCGTCCCGGTGCCGCCAGGCGGGGAGAGGTCTGCCACCACGCTCCCAGCCGCGGACGCTCACCGGCTGCACCTCTTCGGTGTCCACGAGGTCGGCGATCGCCGCCGTCACCGCAGCGCGGTCGCGGAGACGGTAGTAGTCCGCGAGATCGGCCGCGGTGCCGACGCCGCTGGAGCGCGCCGCACGCCGGACGAGCTCGCGGATGGCGTCCTCCCGCGGGATCTCCCGGGACCGGATGCCGTCCGGGATGACCTGCTCGGCGAGGGCGTACGTGCGTTCGAACCCCCGGCGCCCGCTCACGGCCACATCGCCCGTGCGCCACAGATGCTCGAGAGCGAGCTTGACCTCGTCCCAGTCCCACCAGGTGCCGCGCTCGCGCGGGGCATCGGCACGGAGGTCGACGGGGCGCAGGGGTCCGCGCGCGCGAAGCTCGTCCTGAACCCACTCCACCGTCCGGGCATTCGAGCGGAGCCAGGAGTCCTCCGCGGACCAGCGTCGCCGGAAGTCGTCCATGCGGAACCGCCACAGGGGCCAGTCCTCGACGGGGATGAAAGTCGCCTCATGGGCGAGATACTCCACGTAATGGGTCGTGCGGGACAGGAAGAGGCGGTCGAGGAGCGCGGGATCATAGGCGCCGAGACGGGAGAACAGCGGGAGGTAGTGCGACCGGGCGAACACGTTGACGGAGTCGATCTGCAGCACGCCGAGCCGGTCCATCACGCGGTGCAGATGGCGCCCGGAGACGGTGGCCGGACGTGCGCGGGTGAAGCCCTGGGCGGCGAGGGCGATCCGGCGTGCCTGAGCGGGACTGAGGGTGTCGGTCACGCCGCCAGCGTATCCCCGGTATCCGACATCGTCGCCGCGCGCAAGATGCGTCGAACGGCATACGGCATGACCGTAGACTGAGGCGATGAGCGAGGACCAGCGACCCCGGCTGCGCGATCTGTTCCGTCCGCGCCCCGTGGTGACCGATCGGACCGTGACCACCGAAGCCGACGAAGCGGTGCCGCTGCCTCTGCGCATCACGGCGAGCTACGCCTGGCGCCTGCTGCTCATCGCAGCGGCCATCGGCGTCTTCATCTGGCTGGTGATGCTGCTCAAGCTCCTCGTCATCCCGCTCATGGTCGGGATCCTCATCACCGCCCTGCTGTGGCCGGCGTTCTCCTGGATGCTGCGCCACGGGTTCCCGCGCTGGCTCGCGATCGCCGTCTCGCTCATCGGCACCGCGGCGATCGTCACGGGACTCATGTGGCTCGTGGTGTGGCAGGTGCGCGCCCAGCTCCCCGACGTGCAGCAGCGCACGACCGAGGCCTTGGACCAGTTCCAGGTCTGGCTGCACGAGGGCCCGCTGAGTCTGTCGGACACGCAGATCGCGGACTATCTGCAGCAGGGCCTCGACTTCATCAGCGAGCAGGCGCAGGTCCTCTGGACGGGGGCCCTCGCGATCGGGACCACCGTGGGGCACGTCGCCACGGGGGCGCTGCTGTCCCTGTTCATCCTCATCTGCCTCCTCGCGGACGGCGCCGGTATCTGGCGCTGGACGCTCCGGATCTTCCCGCGGAAGGCCCGTCCCGCTGTCGACGGTGCCGCGCGCAACGGCTGGACGACGATCGTCAACTACGCCAGGACGCAGCTGTTCGTGGCGACGATCGACGCGATCGGCATCGGCCTCGGTGCCTTCCTGCTCCAGGTCCCGCTCGCGCTGCCCGTCGCCGTCCTGGTGTTCCTCGGCTCGTTCATCCCGATCGTCGGTGCGGTCGTGACCGGTGCGGTCGCCGTGTTCCTCGCGCTCGTCTACAACGGCCCGTGGATCGCGCTCTGGATGCTCGTGGTCGTGCTGGCCGTGCAGCAGATCGAGGGTCACATCCTGCAGCCGATCATGATGGGCTCCGCCGTCAAGGTGCACCCGCTCGCCGTCGTCCTCGTGGTCGCGGGCGGCGCGATGATCGCGGGGATCCCCGGCGCCCTCTTCGCCGTTCCGCTGGCCGCGTTCGTGAACGTGGCGGCGGTGACCATCAGCTCGGGATCCTGGCGCACCGGCGTCGGGCCGAGCGGAGACCTGATCTGGAGCACAGTTCCGCGCGAGCGGAGACGGAGGAATCGATGAGCGCAGTCCCCAGCCTGACCGAGTTCCAGGACGCGGCTCGAAGTCTGGCTGAGGTGATCTCGCACACCCCGACCCTGCCCTCGCGGGCGCTGTCCGATGCGCTCGGCGCCCCGGTGCTGCTGAAGATGGAGAACCTGCAGCGCACGGGCTCCTTCAAGATCCGCGGTGCGGCCTACCGCCTCTCCCGGCTCAGCGCGGAGGAGCGCTCCCGCGGCGTCGTGGCGGCCTCGGCCGGGAACCACGCACAGGGCGTCGCCCTGGCCGCCCAGGCACTCGGCATCCCCGCGACGATCTTCATGCCGCTCGGGGTCCCGGTTCCGAAGCTCCTCGCCACACGCGGGTACGGCGCGGACGTGGTGCTCGAGGGGGAGACGGTCGCCACCTCGCTGCGCCTGGCCGCCGAGTTCTCCGAGCGCACCGGTGCCGTGCTCATCCATCCCTTCGATCACCGTGACATCGTCATCGGGCAGGGCACGCTCGGCCTGGAACTGCTGGAGGATGCGCCCGAGATCGACACCGTCGTCCTCGGGATCGGCGGCGGCGGGCTGATCGCCGGCGTCGCCGCAGCGGTGAAGGCCAAGGCCGCGGAACTCGGTCGCACGATCCGCGTGATCGGCGTGCAGGCGGAGAACGCGGCCGCCGTCCCGCCGTCGCTGGCGGCCGGGGAGCCGGTCGACATCGTCACGCGCCCCACCATCGCGGACGGCATCCTCGTCGCGCGACCGGGCGCCGTGCCGTTCGAGATCATCAAGGAACTCGTCGACGAGGTCGTCACGGTCTCCGACGACGACCTCGCGCGCGCGATGCTCGTGCTCCTGGAACAGGCGAAGGTCGTGGTCGAGCCGGCCGGTGCGGCAGGCGTCGCTGCCATCCTCTCCGGACGCGTGTCGGCGACCGGCACGACGATGGCGGTGCTGTCCGGCGGCAACATCGACCCGCTCCTGCTGCAGCGGGTGGTGTCGCACGGCCTCGCCGCCTCCGGGCGGTACCTCACGATCCGCATCCCGCTACCCGACCGTCCGGGTCAGCTCGCCCGCGTGTCCGAGCTCATCGCGGAGGCGGGAGCGAACGTCATCGAGGCCATGCACACCCGTCACGGCCACGGACTCCAGATCAGCGAGGTCATCCTCGAACTGAGCGTGGAGACCCGCGGGGCGGAGCACTCGGCCCACACGCTGGACACCCTCCGTCGCGCCGGGTTCGCGCCCATCGTCGTCCCGGACTGAGTCCGCCCGATATGACGCACCCCCTCGACCGTCGCGGTCGAGGGGGTGCGTCGTGACGAACAGGCGTCAGCCCGTGTAGGTCTCGACCTTCACGATCTCGACGCTGATCGAGCGGCCGTTCGGCGCCTCGTACGACGAGGACTCACCGACCTTGAGGCCGAGGATCGCCTGGCCCAGCGGGCTGGCCTCGCTGTAGACGTCGAGGTCGCTGCCGGCGGCGGCGATCTCGCGGCTGCCGAGGAGGAAGACCTCCTCGCCGCCCGCGACGACCGCGGTCACGACAGTGCCTGGCTCGACGATGCCGCGGCTGGCGGGAGCCTCGCCCACCTTCGCGGTCTTCAGCAGCGCCTCCAGGGTGCGGATGCGCGCCTCCTGCTTGCCCTGCTCGTCCTTCGCCGCGTGGTAGCCGCCGTTCTCCTTGAGGTCGCCCTCCTCGCGGGCCGCCTCGATGCGCTTGGCGATCTCGTCGCGGCCGACGGTGGAGAGGTGTTCCAGCTCGGCGACGAGCCGGTCGTAGGCTTCCTGCGTGAGGAAGGGGACCTGAGCATCGGTGGACATGACGAAGCTCCTTCTATCGGGATCCCGCCGAGATGCCGCGGGGGATATGCCAAGACGCCCCGGCACGGTGCCGGGGCGTCGTCTGTCTGGCATCAGTCTAGGCGACCCAGCAGGTGTTCACCAAACCTGTCGTGGCCTCCGCGACGGTCGGGATGCGCTCCGCACGGGTGAGCGAGTGGGCGTCTCCGGCCGGGACCTCCACGATCTTCCAGCCCACGACACCGAACTCCTCGTCGAGGGCTTCGAGCACGCAGACGACGTCCTTGCCCTGGACGCCGGTGACCTGGAAGCGGAGGTCGACGGCATGCTCGTCCACGAGTTCGAAGCCCAGGTCGTCGGCATCGACGGAGCTCATCGACTGACTCACGGTGGACCAGGCGAGGGCGGCGAGGAGGAGCAGGGCGACGGCCCCGGCGAGGAACCACGGCCACCGACGGCGGCGGGTGCGGCCGTAACGTTCGTCGAGCTGGAGGGCGGTCGTCACAGGTGGGGTCTTCCGGTCGTTAGGCTGGTGTTACCAGGTTATGCGACCTGCGTACGAAAGGCCGATTCATGCGCTTCCTCTCCGAGACTCCGATGCCGACACCGTCGATGACGGTGGCTCCGGAGTCGGTCACGCCGGGCTTCGCCGGCTTCGCGGTGATCGTCTTCGTGCTCATCGCCGTGATCCTGCTGATCTGGGACATGAACCGCCGGATCCGCCGGGTGCGGTACCGCGAAGAGGTCCGCGAGGAGCTCGACGCGGAAGAAGCCGCCCGCGCCGCCGAGAACGCCGCGGACGACGGTCGCACCGCACCGGAAGCTCCGGCCGCGTCCGATGAGGGGCCGCGCGAGCGCTGACCCCGGCTCAGGGCGCGCCGAGCGACGGCGACAGCGGGTGCAGGGCGATCAGCAGGCACGCCGTCCAGTGGCACAGGAACGCCAGAACAGTGCACACGTGGAAGATCTCGTGGAAGCCGAAGTGTCCGGGCCAGGGGTTCGGCTTCTTCAGCGCGTAGACGATGGCGCCGCCCGTGTAGAGCAGACCGCCGACGATCACGAGGACCATCATGGCGACGTTGGCGTCGAGCAGGTCGACGATGTACATCACCGCGGCCCAGCCGAGCAGTAGGTACAGCGCGACGTAGAGCCAGCGCGGCGCGTGGATCCAGAACACCCGGAAGAGGATGCCGAGCAGGGCTCCGCTCCAGACCAGCGTCAGCAGCAGGACGCCCTTCGCCGGCGGCAGCGCCAGGGTCGCGAGCGGCGTGTACGTGCCGGCGATGAGCAGCAGGATGTTCGCATGGTCGATCCGCTTGAGGATGCCCTTGACCCGCGGCCGCCAGTTGAAGCGGTGGTACACGGCCGAGTTCCCGAACAGCAGCAGCGAGGTGGCCATGAAGACCACCGCGGCCCACTTCGCCGCGGCGCCCTGCGACACGACGACGAGGACGATGCCGGCGACGAGCGCGACGGGGAACGTGCCGGCGTGGATCCAGCCGCGCCAGGTCGGTTTGATCTCGGTCGCCGCATCGGCGGCCGCGGCTTCGAGCAGCGGCAGCTGTGGGACGTCGGCGCCGGTCTGGTCGGAAGTGCTCACGTGCTCACTCTAAGCGGCTGCGCATGCCCCGCCCCGTACATGTCCCCAGGTTCTGCACCGGCGCGGAAGACCGGGGCAGGGTAGCGTAGGTGGGTGATGTCACCCGAGAGCCCGGGGCGGGGACCGCTGTACCGGCTGTACACCAGCCGGCTGCGTCGTCAGCTCGATCCGGCCTCCGTTCCGCACCATGTCGCGATGATGATCGACGGCAATCGCCGGTGGGCGCGGCAGCTCGGATTCGACACCCCGGCCGAAGGGCACCGTGCGGGGGCGGCCAAGATGCAGGAGTTCCTCGGCTGGTGCGATGAGCTCGGGGTACGGGTCGTCTCGCTCTACCTCCTGTCCAGCGACAACCTCCGCAAACGGGACTCGGCCGAGCTCGCCGATCTCATCGAGATCATCGCGGAGCTCGCCGAGGCGCTATCCCAGAAGGGGAACTGGCGGGTCAAGCACGTCGGCCGCTCCGACATCCTCCCCGTCGAACTGGCACGGGTGCTCGCCGACGCGGAGGAGCGGACGAAGGACCACACCGGACTGCACGTGAACCTCGCGGTCGGCTACGGCGGCCGGAACGAGATCGTCGACGCGGTGCGCAGCATCATCACGAAGCATGAGGCATCGGGTGGCACGCTGGAAGACCTCGCGGCGCACCTCACTCCGGAGATGATCGGGGAGCACCTCTACACGGGCGGCCAGCCCGACCCCGACCTCGTGATCCGCACGAGCGGCGAGCAGCGGCTGAGCGACTTCCTGCTGTGGCAGAGCGCGCACAGCGAGTTCTACTTCGTCGAGGCCTTGGGGCCGGACCTCCGCCAGGTCGACTTCCTCCGCGCGATCCGCGACTACGCCGACCGCGACCGCCGATTCGGACGCTGATCCGGGAACCGCGCGCGCGTGTCACAATGACGCAGTGAGCTCCTTCGACGACTACATCGGAACGTTCGACGCCGAGCCCGGGTACCTGAACTGGGCGGCGTTCGGCCCCGTGTCACCCTCGGTCCGTGCCGAGGTGTTCGCGGACGCGGACCTGCTCGGCAGCGGTCGGCCGTCGTCGCTGGCCCTCGTGGGAGAGCGGATCGGGCAGGCGCAGGAGGTCATCGCCGAACTCCTCGGCGCGGACGCCGCGGAGGTCACGCTGCAGCCGTCGTCGACGCACGGCCTCATGCACGCGCTCTACGGGGTCTCCGGCGCGGTCATCGCGAGCACGGCGGAGTTCCCGAGTGTGAGCCTCACTCTGGAGCGCGCGGCGACCGCGTCCGGCCGCGTGGTCACACCACGGTGGATCACGCCCGAGGACGGACGGGTCACTCCCGACGCCGTCAGTGCTGTCCTCGACGACGAGGTCGTCGCCCTCGCCGTCAGCCACGTCGACTTCCGCACCGGCTACCGTGCCGACCTCGCCGCGCTGCGTGACGTCCTCGGCCCTGATCGCCTCCTCATCGTCGATGCCGTGCAGTCCTTCGGTGTGATCGACGCCGACTACAGCGTCGCGGACGTCGTCGTCGGGCACGGGTACAAGTGGCTGCGCGCGGGCCGGGGCACCGGGTTCGCCTGGTTCTCGCCGCAGGCGCGCGAGCGCATCGCACCCGTGCTCTCCGGCATCACCGGGACGACGGCGAGCGGACTCTTCGTCGACGAGCTGCCCGCCCCGGCACCGGACGCGAAGGCGTACACGATCAGCGTGCCGGACACGCTCGCCGCCGGCCGGCTCTCAACCGGCGCACGCGATGTCAGGGACGCCGGCGTCGCGGCCATCGAAGAGCGGGTCTCCGCGCAGGTGGACGCGGTGATCGAGACCGCCGACCGCCATGGGATCGCCGTCGTCTCCCCGCGCGACCGCACCGAGCGCGCGGGGATCGTCGCCCTCGCACCGGAGGAACCCGCTCGGCTCGCGGCGGCCCTCGCGAACGCCGGACTGGTCGTCACGGCGCGTGGCGAGTCGATCCGCGTCGCACCGCACGCGGGCACCGACGCCGAGACCCTCGCACTGCTCGATGAGACCCTCGGCGCGTTCGGCAAGGAATCGTTCATCGTCCCGTAACGAATCGCTGGCGTGTCTTGTCCGTGGAAAACGCCCGGGCGGTCGTACCTTCAAGGCATCGGGCAAGGCGCCCGGTCGGGTCGGCCTCAGGTTCGCGACTCGTGACCCCCTGGTCGACTCGTTCGAATAGCCGGGAATCCCCGGGTCGGGAGTGGGTCGTGACCACACGTTCAGCGCAGCAGTCCACCAGCACCGCGCAGCAGTCCACCCGTCAGACGACGAGACAGGCCGCGGCCGCAGAACCCGATCAGGATCTGCGCACCTACGTCCTCGACACCTCGGTCCTGCTGAGCGATCCGCAGGCGCTCTTCCGCTTCGCGGAGCATTCCGTGGTGCTCCCGGTGGTCGTCATCACCGAACTCGAGGGCAAGCGGCACGACCCGGAGATCGGCTACTTCGCCCGCCAGGCGCTGCGTCACCTCGACGACCTCCGCGTCGAGCACGGCCGCCTCGACTTCCCGGTGGAGGTCGGCGAGGGCGGCACCCTCCGCGTGGAGCTCGGCAACGCCGACCTCTCGGTGCTCCCGGCCGGCATCCGCCTCAGTGACAACGACAGCCGCATCCTCTCCGTGGCGATGCACCTCGCGCAGGACGGCCAGGACGTGACCATCGTGTCGAAGGATCTCCCGATGCGGGTGAAGGCGGCGTCCCTCGGGCTGCGTGCCGAGGAGTATCTCGCGGAGCAGGCCGTCGACTCGGGCTGGACCGGCATCGCCACCCTCGACCTCTCCGGCGATGACATCAGCGACCTCTATGAGAGCGAGGTCGGGATCAGTGAGGACGTGCACGGGCTCCCCGTCAACACCGGCCTCATCATCCACTCCGAGCGCGGATCGGCCCTCGGTCGGGTCACCGGCGACGGCGAGTTCCGGCTCGTCCGCGGGGACCGGGACATCTTCGGCATGCACGGGCGCTCCGCCGAACAGCGCATCGCGATCGATCTGCTCCTCGACCCCGAGGTGGGCATCGTGTCGCTGGGCGGACGCGCGGGCACCGGCAAGTCCGCGCTGGCGCTGTGCGCGGGTCTGGAGGCCGTGCTGGAGCGGCAGCAGCAGAAGAAGATCATCGTGTTCCGTCCGCTGTTCGCCGTCGGGGGCCAGGAGCTCGGGTACCTCCCGGGCGACCAGGGGGAGAAGATGAACCCCTGGGGCCAGGCGGTGTATGACACCCTCGGCTCCGTCGTCTCCGGGAACGTCATCGACGAGGTCGTGGAGCGCGGGTTGCTGGAGGTCATGCCGCTCACCCACATCCGCGGACGGTCCCTGCACGACGCCTTCGTGATCGTGGATGAGGCGCAGTCCCTGGAGCGGAACGTGCTGCTCACGGTGCTCAGCAGGATGGGCCAGAACTCCCGAGTGATCCTCACCCACGACGTCGGGCAGCGCGACAACCTCCGGGTCGGTCGGCACGACGGCATCGCGAGCGTCATCGAGACCCTCAAGGGACACGGCCTCTTCGGCCACGTCACCCTGACCCGCTCGGAGCGCTCCGCCATCGCCGCCCTCGTCACGGACCTCCTGGAGGGCGGCGAGCTCAGCTGACCCGATCCGTGCGGGCGGGCTCTGCACGACCCGGGCCCGCCCGCACGATCGCGTCCCGGCCGCACGATCTCGTCCCGCCTGTTGGCCCCACCGGCCTCTTCGATCGTGCATCCATGTCGGGCTCGTGCACCTGGAGGTCCAGACGTCACGTCACACGAGCGGGTGGATACACGGTCCCGTCGGATACACGATCTCCCGGATGCACGATCCGACGACAGTGGTGGGTCGATCAGGGGTGTTCCGTCGTGCAGGCGTACCCAGCTCGTGCATCCGTCCCGCGGGCCCTCGGACGTCGGTAGCGACACCTGCACGATCCTGCACCGTCGGCCGGCTGCCGGGACCGGAGGGGTCGTGCACGCGGAACGGGGTCGTGCAGGTGGAACGGGGCCGTGCGGGCGGAACGGGGCCGTGCGGGCGGAACGGGGTCGTGCGAGCGGAACCGCGGTCAGACGCGGTCGCGGGCCCGGTGCAGAGCCCCTTCGATCGCAGCCTGGACCATGGGCCAGTCGTGCACGACCTGGGCGTAGTCGAAGCGCAGCGTCTCGTACCCGAGTCGCGATGCCGCAGCATCGCGGGAGAGATCGCGGTGACGCATCTCGGGAGCACCGTGGTGCTCGCGGCCGTCGACCTCGATGATGAGGCGACCGTCGACCACGAAGTCGACGCGGCCGACACCGGGGATCGAGACCTGCGTCGCGAGGTGGACGCCGAGGATGTGGAGACGGAGGCGCAGGAGGGATTCCAGACCGCTGTCCGCGTCGGAACGGGCGAAGTCCACGAGCCAACGCGCGGACCGGGGCAGCGCGGCGCGGATCCGGGCTCGTGACGCGCTGCCGATCAGACCCAGGCGCCAGGCGGACTCGAACGAGACGAAGAACGACTCGTCACCCTCGCAGGCGTGCAGATGCCGGAGCGCGTCCTCGACAGCCACGATGCCGAACCGGGTGCGTCCCTCGAAATGATGCGGGATGCACCGGCACTCGATGTGCGGGTGCGCGCGGCCGTTGCGCCCGAGCCAGACGTGCGGCGCATCGCTCTCCGACAGCACCCAGACTCCGTGGGCACGTAGCGCGGTGCCGCAGCTGATGGCCCCTCCGTGGGCAGCCGCCGTGAGCACCGTCGCGTCGAGGTCGTGGGTGGCGAACACCCCCGCGCGGACCCGATGGATCCGGCCGGCGCGCACCGCGCGGGACAAGGCGGAGCGGGAGATTCCGAAAGCCCCGAGGTCGCGACCGCGGGCGATGCCTCCGAGACGGTGAAGGGTCGAGACGGGATCGAGCATTCGCCGATTCTGCGTCCTCCGGCGTCACGGCGGGGGCCGAAGGGCGTCGTGGGGACGAGCCGGGGTGTCCGCGGATCCGTGGAGGAAGAGTCACCTGCACGATCCGGAGCCGCGGGTAGTCCTGATCCGGGGATTCCGTCGTGCAGACGGAACGTGGTCGTGCATCCGAGGTGGGAACCGAGACGGACGGAAAACGGGAACGGGGCCGGGACGGTGCCGGAAACGACGGATGCCGCGGGGACCGAGGTCCTCGCGGCATCCGTCTTCGAGCGTGGATCAGCCCGGGTGGGTCATCGACAGCAGGTCGAGCTTCTCGTCCAGCTGCTCGAGGGTGAGCTCGCCGCGCTCGACGTAGCCGAGGTCGATCACGGCGTCGCGCACCGTGATGCCCTTGGCGACCGAGTGCTTGGCGATCTTCGCCGCGGCTTCGTAGCCGATGAGCTTGTTCAGGGGCGTCACGATCGACGGGCTCATACCCGCGAAGGCCGCCGCCCGCTCGACGTTCGCCTGCAGGCCGTCGATCGTCTTGTCTGCGAGCACCCGCGAGGCGTTCGACAGCAGACGGATCGACTCGAGCACCGCGGTGCCCATGACCGGGATGGCGACGTTCAGCTCGAACGAGCCGGAGGCGCCGGCCCAGGCGACCGTGGCGTCGTTGCCGATGACCCGCGCGCACACCATGAGCACGGCCTCGGGCACGACGGGGTTGACCTTGCCCGGCATGATCGACGACCCCGGCTGCAGGTCGGGGATGTGCAGCTCGCCGAGACCGGTGTTGGGGCCGGAGCCCATCCAGCGCAGGTCGTTGTTGATCTTCGTGAGCGACACGGCGATCGTGCGGAGCGCGCCGGAGGCCTCGACGAGACCGTCGCGGTTCGCCTGCGCCTCGAAGTGGTCCTTCGCCTCGGTGATCGGCAGCTCGGTCTCGGCCGCGAGCAGCTCGATGACCTTCTGCGGGAATCCGAGGGGAGTGTTGATCCCGGTGCCGACGGCGGTGCCGCCCAGGGGCACCTCGGCCACGCGGGGGAGCGCCGACTGCACGCGCTCGATGCCCAGACGGATCTGGCGGGCGTAGCCGCCGAACTCCTGGCCGAGCGTGACGGGCGTCGCGTCCATGAGGTGCGTGCGGCCGGACTTGACCGCGTCCTTCCAGAGCTCCGCCTTGGCCTCGAGCGCGACCGCGAGGTGGTCGAGCGCGGGGATCAGGGTGTCGATGAGCGCCTGGGTGACCGCGATGTGCACCGAGGTCGGGAACACGTCGTTCGACGACTGCGAGGCGTTCACGTGGTCGTTGGGGTGCACGGTCGATCCGAGGATGCGGCTCGCGAGCGTCGCCAGGACCTCGTTCATGTTCATGTTCGACGAGGTGCCGGAGCCGGTCTGGTAGGTGTCGACCGGGAACTCGCCGTCGTGTGCGCCGGATGCGACCTGGTCGGCGGCCTGCGCGATGGCATCGGCGATGGCGCCGTCGAGGGTGCCGAGCTCCTTGTTGGCCAGGGCGGCGGCCTTCTTGATACGCGCGAGTGCGGCGATCTGCGTCGACTCCAGGCCCTTGCCGGAGATCGGGAAGTTCTCCACGGCGCGCTGCGTCTGCGCCCCGTAGAGCGCGTTCACGGGCACTCGCACCTCACCCATGGTGTCGTGTTCGATGCGGTACTCGGTGTCGGTCATTCCGAACCCTCCTTGGTTGCGGGGTCGATCCCCTCGGCTTCGATGCCGACCGTGACGACGGGCGCTGCCTCGCCCTCGGCCAGACGATAGTTGGCGCCGACGATGCCGAGACGGCCTTCGGCGACGGCGTTGCTGATGATCTCGGACGACTGCAGCAGGTCGTTGACGGTGTTGCGCAGGTGCTCGCGGCCGACGAGCTCCGCATCGATGTCGGCCACCGTGCCGCCGCCGCTCTCCGCGAGGACCTTGCGGGCGGCAGGGACGATCGGCGCGATGAGCTTCCAGATGTGCGGGGGGAGCGGGTCGGCGTCGATGGCCGTGCCGTCGATGGCGGCACGCACCGCACCGCAGGAGTCGTGCGCGAGGACCACGATGAGCGGCACCTCGAGAACGGCGACCGCGTACTCCAGGCTCGCCACGATCGACTCGCCGATCACCTGTCCGGCGTTGCGCACGACGAACAGGTCGCCGAGGCCGAGGTCGAAGATGATCTCGGCGGCGAGACGGGAGTCCGAGCAGCCGAACAGCGTCGCGACGGGGTGCTGGGCCGCGGTGAGGTCCTTGCGACGGTCGACGTTCTGGTTCGGGTGCTGGGGCTCGTCGCGGACGAAGCGACGGTTGCCGTCCTGCATCTGCTTCCAGGCGGCGGCGGGGGTCAGCGGGTGGGTCATCGGGCCTCCGAGACGGTGCGGATCTGGGGGATGAGCGACTCCGCGAGCTCGGCGGTGGAGTCCGCGGAGCGGGAGCCGTAGAGGAGCACATAGTCGTCGCCGGCCTGGGTGCTGAGGGCATAGGTGACGTTCGCCTCGGCGCTGGCGGAGCCGGGCTGGTAGACGTCCCACTCCCGGCCGCCGATGCGCACGGTGTCGGTCGGGGCGACGCCGTTCAGCCGCTGCGGGGCCCAGGAGGCATCGGCGTCGAACGCCTGGGCGAGCTTGATGAATCCGCGCTCATCCTGCGCCGCGGGCGCGAGGGTGACCTCCCAGACCACGGGGGCTCCGCTCTGGAGTTCCGCCGCGTTCACCCGCCAGAACTCGTCCGTCTCGGGAACGATCGCCGGGCTGCCCATGGACGACTCGACGTCGGCGGCGATGGCGGCCACGTCGATCGGCTTCGCCGCGACCGGCTCACCGCGGGGGACGAGCGCGATGATGACGACGACGACCGCGAGGGTCACCACGAGGGCGGCGACGAGATTGCGGACCGTCTGGCTCGACCGATAGGCCTTGCTCGACGCGGCCTTGCGCGCGGCGGTCTCGTCAGGTGTCTCCGGCCGACCGAGGTCGGCGTTGATCGCGGGGCCCTTGCTCATGACGCGTCGCTCTCGTCGGCGGTGGCGGTGCGAGCGGCCTCGAGCCGGCGCTTCGCGCCGAGCAGCCACTCCTCGCAACGGGCGGCCAGGGCCTCGCCGCGCTCCCAGAGTGCGAGCGAGTGCTCGAGGGTCGGTGCCCCCTGTTCGAGCTCGGCGACGACCCGCACGAGCTCGTCACGGGCCGCCTCGAACGACAGCGTGTCCACGGGGGTGTCGTTCACGGCGCTCACTCCTCCATCCTACGTCGTGCCTCGGACGCCTCCCGCTCAGGCGTCCTCCGCGATCTCGCCCTCCGAGCGCACCGCCAACGACCCTCGGTCCACCGTGAGCGTCAGCGCACTGCCCGCGGGCGCATCGGCTGCATCGCGGAGGATGACACCGCCCTCGAGGTGTGCGATCGCGTAGCCGCGGGCCAGGGTGGCGGCGGGGGACAGGGCGCGCAGCGAGGCGCGCAACTCGCCCGTCCGGCGGCCGGCGTCGTCGAGCTGCCGGGTGACCGCGTCGCGGCCACGGGCGAGGAGCAGGAAGGTCTCCTGCGCGCGCGTGTCGATGATCGGAGCGGGGGAGCGCAGCACGGGACGGGACCGCAGCTGCTCCAGCTGGGCGATGTCGTGCGAGAGGCGCTGGGTGAGGCGCGTCGTGGCGCGGGACCGGAGCTGCGCGATGAGCGCGCGCTGCTCCCCGACGTCGGGGACGACGCGCTTGGCGGCGTCGGTCGGCGTCGACGCGCGCAGATCGGCGACGTCGTCGAGGAGGGGATGGTCGTTCTCATGGCCGATGGCGCTGACCACCGGCGTGGAGGCCGCCGCGACGGCGCGGACCAGGCGCTCGTCGCTGAAGCCGAGGAGGGTCTGCGGGTCGCCGCCGCCGCGCGCGATGATGATGACGTCGACCTCGGGGTCGGCGTCGAGACGGGCCAACGCGGCCAGGGTGTCCGGCACGCAGCGGTCGCCCTGCACGGCGGCGTACGCGGTCTTGAACCGTACCTGCGGCCAGCGCAGCTCGGCGTTGCGGTGCACGTCCTTCTCGGCGTCGGAGCGCTCGCCGGTGATGAGGCCGATGACGTGGGGGAGGAACGGCAGGCGCTTCTTGCGGGCGGGGTCGAAGAGGCCCTCCTGGCGGAGCTGCACGCGCAGCCGCTCCAGGCGTTCGAGCTGGTCGCCGAGCCCGACGTGCTTCATGGCGGAGACCGCGAAGCTGAAGTCGCCGGAGCGGACGAAGTAGTCGGCCTTGACGGCGGCGACGACGTGATCGCCCACACCCAGGTCGGCGGGGATGCGGCCGCGCACGCTCGACCAGACGCGGATGGAGATCTGCGCGTCGGAGCGGGTGTCCTTGAGGCGGGCGAAGACGTTCCCGGCGCGGACGTTCCACGAGGTGATCTCGCCCTCGACCCAGACCGTGTTCCAGCGGGCCACGAAGTCGCGGATGGTGGCGTTCAGTCGGGCCACGGACGTCGGCGCCTGGGCGGTGGAGTCGCGCGGGGCCACGGCATCCGCCGGCGGCGTCTCGCCCGGTCCTGTCGCCGCTTCGAAGACTGTCATCTGCTCCCGTTCCTGCCCGCGCGCTCACCGGCCCCGTCCAGCCGCGCGACGGTAGAATCGAGGGGTGACTTCGACTGCCGTTCATCTTCCCGCTCCTCGCATCCCACGAGTGCGCGCCGCGGCCGGGCGGCTTCAGGATAACCCGGTGCCCGGACACAAGCGCGTCCTGCTCGCCGCCCCCCGCGGATACTGTGCAGGGGTGGACCGCGCGGTGGTCGCTGTGGAGAAGGCGCTCGAGCGCTACGGTGCCCCCGTGTACGTCCGCAAGCAGATCGTGCACAACATCCACGTCGTGACGGAGCTCGAGGCCAAGGGCGCGATCTTCGTCGAAGAGGTCGACGAGGTGCCCGAGGGGGCGCACGTCGTCTTCAGCGCGCACGGCGTCTCCCCGGCCGTCGTCAATGCCGCATCGGATCGCGGCCTCCACGCGATCGACGCGACCTGCCCGCTCGTCACCAAGGTCCACCGCGAGGCCGTGCGCTTCGCCCGGGACGACTTCGAGATCCTGCTCATCGGCCACGACGGCCACGAGGAGGTCGAGGGAACCGCGGGGGAGGCCCCGGACCACGTCACCGTCGTGAACTCGCCGGAAGAGGCCGACACCGTGCAGGTGAAGGACCCGTCGAAGGTCGTGTGGCTGTCGCAGACGACGCTCTCGGTCGACGAGACGATGGAGACGGTGAACAGGCTCCGCGCCCGCTTCCCCGAGCTGCACAACCCGCCGTCCGACGACATCTGCTACGCCACGCAGAACCGGCAGGTCGCCATCAAGAAGGTCGCCCAGGGCGCCGATCTCGTGATCGTGGTCGGATCGGCCAACTCGTCCAACAGCGTCCGGCTCGTCGAGGTCGCCCTCGAGTACGGCGCCAAGGCCGCCTACCGCGTGGACTACGCCGAGGAGATCCGCCAGGAGTGGCTCGACGGGGTGGAGACCGTGGGCGTCACCAGCGGTGCGTCGGTGCCCGAGGTTCTCGTGCGCGAGGTGCTCGACGCGATCGGCGATGCCGGGTACCGCGACGTGGAAGAGGTCAAGACGGCGGAGGAGGACCTCATGTTCTCGCTGCCGAAGGAGCTCCGTCAGGATGCCGCGGGTCAGCGCGACGCGCGCGCCCTCGGCGGCCGCGCCTCCGCTGGAGGGGGTGCGTAGCGGTGAACGCCGCGGAGGCGGAGCCGACCCTCATCGGGTCCGTGCAACGCGCGCTCCGCCTCGTCGACATCGTCGCGAACTCCCCACGGCCTCTTCCGGCAAAGATGCTCTCGTCGATCACGGGACTCACGCCGGGAACGACCTACAACCTCGTGCGCACGCTGGTGCATGAGGGGTATCTGAGCGCAGAGCCGGACGGACTCGTGCTGGGAGGCCGATTTCCGTCGTTCCAGCAGCAGATCGACTCGCGCGGGGTGTTCCTGGCGCGGGTGCGCGCCGCGCTGCGCGCAGTGACGGAGGACGTCGGCGCCACGGCCTACCTCTCCCGATACGCGGACGGGGAGATGCACCTCGTCGACATCGTGGACTCCGTGCGGAATCCGCGCATCGAGCTCTGGGTGGGACTGCACGCCAGTGCCCACGCCACCGCGCTCGGCAAACAGATCCTCGCGGCGCTCTCCGAGGAGGATCGCCTGGACTACCTCTCCCGGCACCGGCTCGAAGAGCTCACGCCGCGGACGATCAGCGATCGGCGGACCCTCCTCACCCAGCTCGAGCAGACGCCGGGGTGGGCGGTCGACCGGGAGGAGTACGCGATCGGCGCGACGTGCGTCGCGGTGCCCGTCATCGCGCCCGGCGTCACGGCGTCGCTGGCGGTCTCCCTGCCCGCCGACCGGGCCGTCGTCAACCGCCGACTGGTGTCGAACCTGCAACGCACGGCGCGGCGGTTCTCGCTGCAGCTGGGGGCGGATGCCCTCGACACCGACGGGCCGGACGCGGAGTTCACCATCTGAATTCCGGGGCCTGGTGCGGGCATCGCGGGTTCCCTATGATCGAAGACGTAGTGGCTGACAACGCCCTACTGATCGCCTACGGCGTCCCCAGCGCCGGCGACCAACGGGATGAGGAGCGTCCCCAGCGCTCCACGTCCGCGGCCCCGAGAAGTCCCCACTTCTCCGGGGCCGCTATCGGTTGGGCCCGACTTCCTGAACGGCCCGCTGAGCCCCTGCCGATACCATGGCGGGATGACCGACCAGCGCCCCCGTTACGGGGAACTCGCCACGCCAGAGGAGCAGCGGAGGGCCGCAGGTCTTCCACCCCTGGCGGAGGTGGTCGCACCGACGGCGCCGTCCCCGGCGCCGGCACCGTCGGCCGCACCGCAGACGTCCGCTCCGGCGCGCCCCCACCCTGTGGACAGGTTCGCGACGATCGCACTCCTCGCCTACGGCCTCGTCAACGTCGTGGTGACCGGTCTGTCCTACCTCGACGTCGTTCCCGTCATGAACCAGACCATGGGCATGCTGGGCATCGAGGGCGAGTTCACGAATTACGCCGCGGGCCGCATGTGGGGGACCATCGCCGCCGTGGTGCTCGCTGTCGGCTGGTGCGTCACCGCGGCGCTGTCCATCCGTCGCCTGCGCCGTGGCCGCGTCACATGGTGGCTCCCGGTCGTCGGGGCGGTGGTCACGGTGGGCATCGCCGCCTTCTGTCTCGTCGTACCGATGATGGGCGATCCGGCCTTCATCGCGTACCTCGACCAGGCGACCGGGACCCGCTGACCCCGCGCGCAGACACGTAAAGGGCCCGGCATGAAGCCGGGCCCCTTCGTGTTCGTGCGGACGGTCAGCTCTTCGACTGGCCGTACGAGCCGAGCTGACGGGTCGACTCGACCACGCGGGCGGCCATGGCCGTCTCGGCGATCTTGCCCCAGGCACGCGGGTCGTACTGCTTCTTGTTGCCGACCTCGCCGTCGACCTTCAGCACGCCGTCGTAGTTCTTGAACATGTAGTCGGCGATGGCGCGCGTGTAGGCGTACTGCGTGTCGGTGTCGATGTTCATCTTGATGACACCGTTGGCGACCGCGAGCGCGATCTCCTCGTCGGTCGAACCGGAGCCGCCGTGGAAGACGAGGTCGAGGGGCTTGGCACCGGTGTTGTACTTCGCGGCGACCTCGGCCTGGATCTCGCCGAGAAGCTCGGGCCGCAGCTTCACGCCGCCCGGCTTGTACACGCCGTGCACGTTTCCGAAGGTGAGGGCGGCGATGTAGCGGCCCTGCTCGCCGAGGCCCAGTGCCTGCACGGCCTGGTCCACGTCGGCGAAGGTCGTGTAGAGGGCCTCGTTCGAGCCCTCGTGCTGCACGCCGTCCTCCTCGCCGCCGACGACGCCGATCTCGACCTCGAGGATGGCGTTGATGGCCTTCATGCGGGGGAGCAGCTCCTTCGCGATCTCGATGTTCTCGGCGAGCGGGACCGCCGAGCCGTCCCACATGTGGGACTGGAAGATCGGGTTGCGGCCGGCCTTGACCTCTTCCTCCGAGGCGGCGATGAGCGGCTCGACGAAGCCCGCGAGGGCGTCCTTCGGGCAGTGGTCGGTGTGCAGGGCGACGGTGACCGGGTAGTTCTTGGCGACCTCGGTGGCGTAGCGGGCGAAGGCGAGGGCGCCGGTCGCGCGCGCCTTGACCGTGTGGCCGGCGAAGTAGTCGGCGCCACCGGTGGTGACCTGGATGATGCCGTCGGAGCCGGCCTCGGTCAGGCCCTGGAGGACGGCGTTGATCGTCTGCGAGCTCGAGACGTTGAACGCGGGGTACGCGAAGCCGCCTGCCTTCGCGCGGTCGAGCATGTCGGCGTACTGATCCGGGGTGGCGACGGGCATGAGAACTCCTGCGGTAGGTGAAGCCGGGACAGCTGCCACTCTATCGGGGCGGGTGTGCGGCGTCGGCAGGGCGAGGTACGCCGTGGCGGTGGGTCTCCTTCGTCGGTGTTAAGAACCGCGATTTCTTCATTGCCCGCGAGCGGAAAACGAGCCGATCGGTGCCCTCCTCGTGGCTAGGCTGGGAATCATGGTGAGTCTGACTGCCGACCTGAGTCCGCTGCGTCCCGACCGCAACCTCGCGATGGAGTTGGTGCGCGCGACCGAGGCGGCGGCGATCCGAGCCGTGCCGTTCATCGGCCGCGGGGCGAAGGAGGCCGCTGACGGTGCGGCCGTCGACGCCATGCGGGCCTTCCTCGGGACGGTCGACTTCCAGGGCCGCGTGGTGATCGGCGAGGGCGAGAAGGACAACGCCCCGATGCTCTTCAACGGCGAGGTCGTCGGGACCGGTCGCGGGCCCCTCTGCGACATCGCGGTGGACCCCATCGACGGCACGTCGCTGACCGCCGCCGGGCGGCAGAACGCCCTCTCGGTGATCGCCGTGTCCGACCGCGACACCATGCTCGACGCCTCCAGCGTCTTCTACATGGACAAGCTCGTCACGGGGCCCGCCGGCGTCGGTGTGGTGGACATCCGTCTCCCCATCGGCGAGAACATCCGCAAGCTCGCCGGTGCGCTGGACAAGCCGGTGGACGAGATCGTGGTGTCGGTGCTCAACCGCCCCCGGCACGAGCAGCTCATCCAGGAGATCCGCGACGCCGGAGCCGGAACCCGCCTCATGAGCGACGGCGATGTCGCCGGCGGCATCAACGCCGCCCGGCACGACGCCCGCACGGACATGTGCGTGGGGGTCGGCGGCAGCCCCGAGGGCATCGTCACCGCGTGTGCGATCAAGGCCCTCGGCGGTCATATCCAGGGTCGGCTCTGGCCGCGGGACGACGACGAGCGCCAGCGCGGCATCGACGCGGGGCTCGACATGGACAAGGTCTACGAAGCCGACGACCTGGTGCAGGGGAACAACACGATCTTCGTCGCGACGGGTGTCACGGACGGCCAGCTCGTGGCCGGTGTGCGGCGCGAGCGCGGCTACGTCTACACCGAGAGCGTGGTCCTGCGAGGAGCCTCCGGAACTCTGCGCCGCATCGCGTCGGAGCACCTCGTCTCGAAGTGGCTGTGAGGCCTCTCCCGCGGTGATGATCGTGGGCCGGATTCCCGCCATCGTTACCGACCCGGTATCGCCTCCTCCACGGGTCGGCCCCGGTTCGGCGAGCCGTCGTGTCACAATTGTCACTGGGTTTGTCGCCGTCGACGGAGCCGCCAGGCACCGCAGGCACAGGAGGGCGAACGCATGACAACGCAGCACACGAGCGGCTCGAAGAGCGCCGCGCCGACCAAGATCATCACGACGAACACCGGACGCATCCTCCGGGTGAGCGCCGATGCCGAAGCGGCGGCCGTGGCCCCGCCGGCACCCGTCGCGCAGCCGACCGTCGACCCGGCTCGGCGCGCCGACGTGCTGTTCCGCGTCCGCCGCGCCGAGGGGCACGAGGTCAGTGCCTGGTGGATGATCGGCGCCTTCCTCGCCACGAGCGGCCTCGTCATCCTGCTGCTCAGCGGCGTTCCCGGCGTCGCCTGACGCCCTCGCGGCCGGTCGATCCGTCGCCGCTGTCAGTCCTCCCGGTCGGGAAGCGCGGCGGCGTGATCCAGACGCGCGCGAACCTCGCCGACATCAGCCTGCATCGCGTCGGCGGCGTCTTCGGCCTCGGTCGGGACCAGGAGCTCCGGCGCGGTGAAGCGCCGTCCGTCCGCGGTGATCGCCGGCATCGGTGCCAAGGCCTCCGCATCGACGCCGGGGAACTGGCGGGCGGTGACGAGAACCCGGGACTCCAGGGATCCGGCGAAGCGGTTGTAGCTGTCGACCGTGCGCTCGATCGCCCGACGGAGGTCGTCGGCATGACCCGCGAGCGTGCCGAGGCGCTCGTACAGCTGCGTGCCGAGCGCCAGCAGACTCCGGGCCTCGGTGGACACCTCCTGCTGCGTCCACGTGTACGCGACCGTCTTGAGGACCGCCCAGAGGTTCACGGGGGAGGCGAGCGCCACGCGGCGGCTGAAGGCGTAGTCGAGCAGCGTCGGGTCCTCGTCGATGGCGGCGGCCAGCAGCGACTCGCTCGGCAGGAAGCAGATGACGAACTCCGGGCTCGCGTCGAGGCCTGACCAGTAGGCCTTCTTGGCGAGGGCGTCGACGTGCGCGCGGACCGCACGGACGTGTTTCTGCATGTGGGCACGACGCTGCGGTTCGTGGGCGTCGCCTGCGGGCAGCGCCGACGCCTCGAGATAGGCGTCGAGCGGCACCTTCGCGTCCACGGCGATCGACGTGCCGCCCGGCAGGCGGACGACCATGTCGGGGCGCCCCTGGCCGCGGTCGGAGGTGATCGTCGCCTGCAGGTCGAAGTCGACGTGTCTGGTCAGCCCCGCGGCCTCGACGACGCGCCGCAGCTGGGTCTCGCCCCAGACGCCGCGCGTGGACGTGGAGCGCAGCGCGCCCGCGAGCGACTCGGTCGTCGCGCGGAGCGCTTCATCGGACTCCTGGGCACGTCGGAGCTGCTCGGCGAGCGTGCCGAACTGCGCCTGCCGTTCGCTCTCGATCGCAGCGACCTTGGACTGCATCTGCTGGAGGCTCTCGCGCACCGGCGCCAGGGCCTGCAGCACGGCGTTCTGCTGCTGGACACGCTGCGCTTCCGCCCGCTGCTCGGAGCGGGCGTGTTCGACCGCGTCCCGGTAGAGGTCGTACTGGCGGTCGCGGTCGTCTCGCGCCGCCGCGAGCTCAGCCTGCGTGCGCGCGATGTCGGCGGCGCTCCGTCCGGCTCGGAGGAACCAGCCGAGAGCGACGCCCGCGGCGAGGGCCACGAGCAGGAGAACGATCGACAGGGCATCCATGGCTCCATGATGCCGAGGGCCTCCGACATCGCCGGGAGGCGGCGAGGCGCGTCAGGCGACGGCGCGCTCCAGCGCCGGCACGGCGGGCTCGGTGACGCGGAGCCCGAGGGCGTCGGCGAGCCCGAACACGTCGAAGGCGCCGGCGCGGGCGGCCGCGTCGACGATGATCTGTGCGCAGGCGAGCGCATCCGCGAGCGCGTCGTGATGCGAGAACTCCGCATACCCTGCCGCCGCGGCGGCGAGCGGAAGGCGGTACGAGTCGAGCTGATAGGTCTTCCGCGCCACCTGGAGGCTGCACAGCGAACGGTACGGCGGGCAGATCTGGCCCGTGACCTCCGTCGCCCGACGCAGCACGTTGAGATCGAAGCCGGCGTTGTGAGCCACGAGCACGTCCGCTCCGGCGAAGGCGCAGAGCCGTTCGAACTGGTCGACCCACGTGGCCGCCGAGAGCACGTGCTCGGGGCGGATGCCGTGGATGCGGACGTTCCACTCCTGGAACTCGTCATGGCCGGGCGGAGGCTGGATCAGCCAGTTCGCGGTGGCGACGACCTTCCCGTCCCGCACCCGCACGAGTCCCACGGAACACGCGGAGGCCGGGCTGGAGTTCGCGGTCTCGAAGTCGATCGCAGTGAAGTCCAGTGGCACGTCCTCACTCTCTCCCGGGCCTCCGACGTCGCTGTGCAGGCTCGCCGTATGCTGGCCACATGGCGGACGAACTGGCGAGGTCCTTCGGTGCGGCGGCCGGAAGCTACGAGGCCGGACGGCCCGAGTACCCGTTCGAGGCGGTCGCCTGGATGTTGGAACCGATGGCGGACGGTGCGCGTCGGGTCGCCGACGTCGGCGCCGGGACCGGCAAGCTCACGCGGGCGCTCGTCGCGGCTGCGGACGCCGAGGTCGTGGCGATCGACCCGGACCCCGCGATGCTCGCCGCGCTTCGCGAGGCCGTACCAGGGGTCCCCACTTTCGTCGGGGCCGCCGAGGAGCTCCCACTGCCGGACGCGAGCGTGGACGCCGTGGTGCTCGGTCAGGCATGGCACTGGGTCGAGCCCGTCGCCGCATCCGCGGAGATCGGTCGTGCGGTGCGGCCGGGCGGTGTACTGGGACTCGTCTGGAACCTCCGCGACGAGCGCGTGGACTGGGTGCGGCGGCTCACCGACATCATGCACGGCAGCAACGCCGAGATCATGCTCGCGGCCGGCGACCCCGTGGTGGCGGAGCCGTTCGGCTCCTTGGCGCAGGAGCGCTGGGAGTGGTCGCGCCCCATGACGCGGGAGCTCCTGCACCGCATGGCCGCGTCGCGCAGCGCCGTGATCACCGCCGACGAGGCCGAGAAGGACCGGATCCGTCGCGAGATGGACGCGCTGTTCGACGAGCTCGGCCTGCACGGGCACGACACGGTCGAGGTGCCGTACGTGACGAGGGCGTTCCGCGCGACCCGCGGCTGAACAGGCGCCCGCGCCGCATCAGGCACCTTTCGCGCACTCCCGCCTGATCCCGCGTGAGCGCTTGCCCTCCGCGGGGGTGAGGCGGGGGAGGGCGGCGTAGGTAGACTCGTTCCCCGTGGCTCTCACTATCGGAATCGTCCGTGGCGGCAACGTCTAAGTGGGGCAAACGGCCATCTGATTCAGGCGCTCGCGGTTACGCCGCCAGAATGCTCACTCCTCGATGGAGCAGCGAGTGCCGGCGCCAAACCACCCATCTGTGTTCCAGTGCCACTCGTCAGGTGTATAGCTGTCGAAGTGGATCTTTACCGATGCGAAGACGGACGCACCGATGACGAGCGAGTCCCAATCTTGAGCAGGCGGGGCGAAGTGCACCACGGCGCCCTCGGAGGAGGCGGCGAGGGCCTCGGTCGGCTGCAACTCGATGGCCTCGTCTTCGTCTTCGGAGGTATAGAAGTAGGCGTCCCAGTCATCCGCGTCCGGCCTGCAGGTGACGTAGTCTAGTGAGCCATCCGAGTTGACTCGCACAGCGGAGGCATCCGTGACAGTGCAGCCCGCGAGGGCGAGCGCACCAGTGACCGCGCCGGATGCAACGGCGAGTCCTCTGCGCTTTTGCATGAAGATCACGGTACCCGGGCCGACGTCACCTCCCGTCTGCCGATGCTCGATCGTTACGACGTAAGGCCAGTCGGCGCTCAGTGCTTGTCCCGCGAACCCGTCAGAGACCCGCGGCATGACCTCGTAAACTGAGGATCACCATGCCAAACTTATCGATCGGAATCGTCGGCCTGCCCAACGTCGGCAAGTCCACCCTCTTCAACGCTCTCACCAAGAACGACGTGCTCGCGGCGAACTACCCGTTCGCGACGATCGAGCCGAACGTCGGCGTGGTGAACCTGCCCGACCCGCGGCTCGAGAAGCTCGCCGAGATCTTCGGGAGCGAGCGCATCCTGCCCGCCGCCGTGTCGTTCGTCGACATCGCGGGCATCGTCCGGGGGGCGAGTGAGGGGGAGGGCCTGGGCAACCAGTTCCTCGCGAACATCCGCGAGGCCGACGCGATCGCCCAGGTGGTGCGTGGGTTCTCCGACGACGACGTCGTGCACGTCGACGGTGCCGTGAACCCGGCGTCGGACATGGAGACCATCAACGCGGAGCTCATGCTCGCCGACCTGCAGACCGTCGAGAAGGCGATCACGCGGTACGAGAAGGAAGTGCGGGGCAAGAAGATCGACCCGTCGGTCCTCGAAGCCGCGAAGGCCGCCAAGGATGCGCTGGAGCGCGGAATTCTGCTCTCCACCAGCGGCCTCGACCTCGAGCCGATCCGCGAACTCGGGCTCCTCACGGTCAAGCCCGTCATCTTCGTCTTCAACGTCGACGAGTCCGTGCTGACCGACGACGCCCGCAAGGCCGAGCTCGCCGCCCTCGTCGCCCCGGCGCAGGCCATCTTCCTCGACGCGAAGATCGAGTCCGAGCTCAAGGACCTCGACCCCGAGGACGCTGCCGAGCTCCTCGCCTCGACGGGGCAGGACGAGTCGGGCCTCGACCAACTCGCCCGCATCGGCTTCGACACGCTCGGCCTGCAGACCTACCTCACCGCAGGTCCGAAGGAAGCCCGCGCCTGGACCATCCCCAAGGGATCGAAGGCCCCGCAGGCCGCCGGCGTCATCCACACGGACTTCGAGAAGGGCTTCATCAAGGCCGAGATCGTGTCGTTCGACGACCTCGTGGAGACCGGTTCCGTGCAGGAGGCCCGTGCCAAGGGCAAGGCGCGCCTGGAGGGCAAGGACTACGTCATGCAGGACGGCGACGTCGTGGAGTTCCGCTTCAACAACTGATCGCAGGGACGGCGAGGGCACTCAAGGACATCGATGACGAGAGAAGGCACCACCACGTCTAGCGACCTCCACTCGCGCAAGGTGTATCGCTCCATCTCCTTTGCTTTGTCGAACGCAGCGATGCAATTGCTGACGAGTAAAGACCCCGGGAGCCGGGCGGCTGGGGAAGCGCTCCTTCAAGCAGAGCCAGTCGGACAGTACGAGCACAGCGACCTTGAGCACATACCGTACCGCGGTCGTCTGACCATCAAACTGGGGTTCTACGCGGAAAGCGCTCGAAGCGCCGTCAACGAGCACGAATTCGCAGTGGCCAGAGCGATCACCGCAATGTTGGTGGGTCCTATGGCACCCACCGTGCAGATCTCGACCGAGATGCTCCCGGATACGTGGCATATGCGTCGGTATGAACCGGGGAGCTCGGTGAACATCCGTTTGCACCATCTGTTGACTGCGTCGGAGATAGTCGTGTCGCCGGAGCTTGCGATCGTCCTCCGACGGTTGCGATATCGCCTTGGTAACGATCACAATTGGCAACCTCAGCACTCCGAGGATCTCATCGTCTGGGGGACGTCGAAGACCAAGTCGTGGGCAGAGCGTGTGTCAAGTGATTCGTCGCGCCCCGGGCGCGTGGCCAGTGCTGTGGCCTCTCGCGTCGGTGGTACGTCAGCTGTGACTGACTGGGCGGATATGGGAGCGAACGATTGGGGAGCGGTGGATCTGGAGAGTGACCCCGTCCGCATCGTCGAAGTAACAACGCGTACCGGCGTAACTGTTACCGAGGTAGACCGCGTACTTGCCGCTGCGTCTCCGTGGATAACAAGATCCCCCGCACGGAGCACGGCCACGACCAGGGAAGACCGTCCAGTCGAGGTTTTCGCGTCCGCGCTCGAAGGCATGGCTAAGGAGTCGGGGCTGGCGGCCCACGTCGACGTGGTCTTGTGTCACCGAGGAGGCGGACTTTATCCCGCAGGGCATACGCGGGCCAATGTCACCGAAGAGCAACGAGAGGCGCTTCTCTCGGCCGCCCTGAAAGTTCGGAACCAAGGCGTCGAGGTGATCTTCGGGCTTGGGCATGGCGATGTTTCGGTGCTCCCGGCGGGGGTCGACGAGGTGGGAATCTACGAAGCTACCACCCCCACGGCTGCCGCTGCGTGGCTGGTGAATGAACACATCAGTGACTGGCTAGTGGACAAGTCGATAGCGCTCGGGCAGAGCAACGGACGCTGACGAAGTTGACGCAGGGTGGCTGCTTTTATCAGGACTGAACCGTCGTGGGCCTTGGCGCGGTGCTGTTCTCGGGAGGCTCCAGCATCGGTCTCGCTCGCTGACCGCCCTCGCTAGTGCCGGACCCCGGCTCCGGGCCCGTGGCGATGCTCGAACTCACGGAGCGCGCGCCTCGCGCGGCGGGTCTCGACGATACCGACGACGATCCCGGCAGCGAACACGATGATGCTGAGAACGCGCCACAACCCGGCGGGCGCATCGAGGAGGAACGCGACCGTCCAGCCGACCGTCATCACCGACGAGAACACGATCGCGTAGATGCCCCAGTTCCGCCGCCGTTCCAGTGCCATGCGCTGCTGGATGAGCGACGGCTCCGGTCCGCCCGCGGGCCTGCTCATACCCGGAGGGAGGTGCCCTCGCCGCTGCCGGCGGGGATCGGGACCGCAGCGCCGGAGCGGGTGCGGAACCACAGGGTGAGTTCGAACAAAGCGCGCTCCATGGTGGAGGAGTCCGCGCCGTCGACGAGGTCGTCGAAGGAGTCGCGGAAGCCTGTGGGGGCGGCCGCGCTCCCACCGCGGAACGACCGGTAGCCCATCGACCAGTCGGAGAAGAGCCGGGTGGTGATCGGCGTCTCCAGGAGGATGCGCATCGCGCGATGACGCGGATCGTCCGCGATCGTGTCGACGAGTCGGCGAACGGCCTCGACCGGTCCTTCGAGGACCTGGAGGAAGCGCCCCTGGCGGAACAGGAGGAGACCGGTGATGTCGCGGGCCGCATTCGACCGACGGCACTGCTCCAGAAGCTGCTCCAGGGCGGTCTCACGGAACGGCTGCGCCGCCGTGCTGGTGTAGACGAGGCGGAGCAACCCGTCGGTCATGGCCGCCGTCACCCCTGCACCAGCTCCGGGGTTCCGAGGGCAGCATCGCCCTCCGAGGGGCCGGCGTGGGCGACGACCTCCGTGGTCGCGTCGCTCAGCGTGGCGTGCAAGCCGAGGGGCTGCGCGGACGCGGAGAATGCGGCGAAGCGGCCGTCGGGCTGACGGTCGACGTAGCCGAGGAAGTCTCCGCCGCGGCTTCCGACGTGGAAGCCGTCCTCGACGCACGCCCAGAGGACATCCGATGCGGGGTGGGGGGAATCAGGCACGGCTCCACCCTACGGTGGACGGCCGACATCGCCGCGGGCCTTGCGCGCACCCGCCTCGATATGGCACACGGACCCGGCGCGGCCTCAGTCGCCGGCGCGCGGGCGTCCCGGTTCCCGCCAGCGCGGCGGCACAGGTGCCGGGGTGAGCGGCTCGACGCGGTCCGGCGTCGGCAGGCTCGCGGGAACCCCGGCGTGCAGGACGAGCTCCTCGTCGGCGTGCCGGATCGTCACCGGCTCCCCGGCGCTCAGTCGGTAGGTCGTCTCCGTCGGTGTGATGTCGACGTGCAGGATGCAGCCGTGCAGCCGGACTCCGAACGCGAGACGGGTGACGCCGTCCGGAAGCTGCGGCCGGAAGGACAGGCCGTGGTCTCCCTCCCGCATACCCCCGTAGCCGGCCGTTACGCCCGTCCAGATGCCGGCGAGTGCCGCGATGTGCAGTCCCTCGTCGGTGTTGCCGTGGAGGTCGTCCAGGTCGAGGGCAGCGAGCTCGGCCAGATAGGCCGATGCCAGTTCGAGATGCCCGACCTCGGCGGCGATCACGGCCTGAGCGGCCGCGGAGAGCGAGGAGTCTCGCACGGTCAGGGCGTCGTAATAGGCGAACGCCCTGGCCTTCTCCTCCCAGGTGAACTCCTCGTGGGAGGTGTAGAGCGCCAGCACGAGGTCGGCCTGCTTCAGCACCTGCTTGCGGTAGATGTCGAAGTACGGGAAGTGGCTGTGCAGCGGATACTCATCGGGCGCCGTGGCGTCGAAGTCCCACCGGGCGTGCGCGGTGAAGCCCGCCGACTGCGGGTGCACCTGTCGCTCTTCGTCGTAGAGCACGGTCATGGCGTCGGCCGCGGCCTCCCAGGCGGCGACCTCCTCCTCGTCCGCTCCCAGCGCCGCGGCGACCTCTGGGTGCCGTCGGGCGGCAGCCGCCGCCCCGCGGAGGTTCCGGCGCGCGGAGAGGTTCGTGTAGACGTTGTCGTCGACGACGGCGGTGTACTCGTCCGGGCCGGTGACGCCGTCGATGTGGAAGCCGCCGTCGTCATCCCCGCGCCCGAGGGACAGCCAGAGGCGCGCCGTCTCGACGAGGATCTCCGTGCCCGCCTCCCGCTCGAAGTCCTGGTCACCCGTCGTGCGGACGTAGTGCATCACGGCACCTGCGACGGCGGCGTTGATGTGGAAGGCCGCCGTGCTCGCGGGCCAGTAGCCGGAGCTCTCCCGGCCGTCGATCGTGCGCCAGGCGAAGGACGCGCCGCGCAGGCCGAGCGTGCGCGCCCGCTCCCTGGCGTGATCCAGCGTCGCGTGACGCCAGCGCAGTGCCTGGAGCGCGGCATCGGGAGCGGTCGAGGTGAGCACGGGGAGCACGAACGCCTCGAAGTCCCAGAACGTGTGGCCCTCGTAACCGGAGCCGGTGAGGCCCTTGCCCGGCACGGATCGGGCTTCGGCTCTCGCCGACGCCTGGAACACCTGGAACAGCGCGAAGCGCACGGCCTGCTGCAGCCGCGCATCGCCGTCGATACGGACGTCACCGCACTCCCAGTACCGATCGAGGACCGCGCGCTGACCCGCCACCAGCGCCTCCCAGCCCAGACGAGCGGCTTCCTCCACAGCCTCCTCCGCGCGGTCCCGCAGCGTCTGCGGCGCGAGGGTGGCCGACCACTCGTGTCCGATGAGCTTGACGACCTCGAGCTCCTCGCCGGGCGCGAGGTCCACGCGGATGCGCGTGCGTGCCAGGTCGTCGTCGACCTCGGTCGTCACCTCCGGAGCGCCCTCTCCGGAGACGCGCACGATGTGGTCAGCGCTCACCGCGACGCGCAGGCCGCTGCGCCGGGTGCGATGCAGCAGCGTGCTCCGCGCGCCGCGCTCCGATCCCGCGACGGCTTCCAGCGGACGGGCGAGGAGCTCCTGCACGCGCGGGTCGTCGTGAGTCGTGGGAAGCGGTTCGTTCGCAAGCAGCTCGGACAGCACGGTGATCGCGAGGGCGCCGTCGACCGCTGTCACGCGGTAGCGCACGGCGGCCAGTGACCGGTGCTCGAGGGAGACCAGACGGGTCGACGTGATGTGCACGCGACGGCCCTCCGCCGATTCCCAGTCGACCTCCCGGTGCAGGGTGCCGTCGCGGAGGTCGAGGCGGCGGGTGTGCGTGTGCACCGTCCCGTGCTCGACGTCGAACGGCTCGTCGCCGACCAGCAGGCGGATGAGCTGCCCGTTCGGGACATTGATCACCGTCTGTCCGGTCTCGGGGTACCCGTACCCGTCCTCGGCATACGGCATCGGGTGCTCTTCGAACACGCCGTTGAGGTAGCTTCCCGCGACGCCTCGAGGGTCACCCTCGTCGAGGTTCCCGCGCCAGCCGACGTGGCCGTTGGAGAGACCGAAGACGGACTCCTCCTGCGCGAGATGGGCGGTGTCGACGCTCTCGATGCCGACGGCCCACGGTTCGATGGTGAAGCGCGCCGTCATCGGCGCGCCCGACCCTCGGGGCGCCCGTCCGAGGAGGAGGTGAGGATGCCGAGAAGCATGGAGTTCCCTTCTGCCGGAGACCGTGTGCCTCGACGGTATCCGGGCCCACGCGCCGGCACGAGGGAGTTGCGCGGCGCCGAGCCGGTCGGGTAGGTGCTCAGCGGCGCGAGCGGCGCCAGGGCACCAGTGCCGCGCCGAGGATGCCCGCGACCGCCACGGTCCGCCACCCGGGGTGCACACGCAGCCAGGTCGTGATGCTGCCCCGTCCGCGGTGCGGCAGCCCGCCCCGCTGATCGGTGTCGCGGAGTGGACCGACGAGGTTCCCGAACTGCGCAGGGGCGCTCTCGTTCGTGCGCATCATCCGGAACCCGAACCGGCCGAGCGCCGCATCGAGAAGACCGGGCGCGATCCGCTGGACCCCGGTGAGCAGCAGGGCGCCACCGCCGACGTGGATCGTGCGGGCCGGATGGACGGCGGCGTAGACGATCGCCCGCGCGACGGACCGGGCGCGGTAGTGCGGATGCGGTCCGCTCGGGCGATACGTCATGCGGCTGCGGGCGTGGCGGTAGATCGGGGTGTCGATGACGGCGGGACGGACGACGGTGATCGTGACGGGCGCGCGCTCGGCGCGCAGTTCGCGGCGGAGGGCGTCGACCGCTCCTTCCACCGCATGCTTCGAGGCGGCGTAGGCCCCGTGCAGCGGCATCGCCGCCACCGCCTCGGCCGAGCTCACCACGATGATGGTCCCGCGCGAGTGCCGGAGCGCCGGCAGCGCCGCCTGGAGGCCATTGAGCTGTCCGACGACGTTGACGTCGAGGATCCGGCGGAGCTCCTCGGGGGTGGTGTCGGCGACGGGGGCGTAGAGGAGCACCCCCGCGTTGCCCACCCAGGTGTCGATCCGGCCGAACGCATGCGTGACCTGGTCGACTGCGTCCTGCACCGCCCGGCGGTCGGAGATGTCGCACACGACGCCGCGGACGTCCCCGCCCTCCGCGGCGATCTCCTCGACCGTCTCGGTCAGCGCCTGCTCACCGCGGGCGAGCAGGACGACGGATGCCCCCGCTCGGGCGAAGCCGAAGGCCGCCTCCCGGCCGATCCCGCGGGAGCCGCCGGTGACCACCACCACCTGGGCGTCGAGGGGCGGCCGCCGTACGCGTGTGCGCGGCGACCGTCCCTTCCGCGAGACCGATGACGGCATGTCACTCCTTGTGGAGCGCGTCCTGCGCGGCGCCGGCCACCTTCTCCACGACGTTCGGCAGCTCGGTGGTGCCGTAGAAACGTGCGTCCGGGTGAGTGGGCGGAGGCATCTCGGCCGTGGTCGTCGGGCCCTCGTGGTAGCTGAACTCGCCGTGTCCGTCCGGCGTGGGGCCGGATGCCCAGGTGCCTTCCGCGGCGGCAGGACCGTCGCTGAAGTTGAGGTACTGGTACGACACGTCGCGGTGCTCCTTGGAGAGCGGGAAGTTGCTCGGCACGGGGAGCTTCTCGGCGCCCTCGGCCTTCAGCTCCTCGGCCGCGGCGAGCCACTGGTTCTGGTGCATCGTGTCGCGCGCCAGCAGGAAGCTCAGCAGATCCCGGACGCCGTGGTCGTCGGTCATGTGGTAGAGCCGGGCGACCTGCACCCTGCCCTGCATCTCGGCGTTCGCGTTGGCCATGAAGTCGGCGAGGAGGTTGCCGCTGGCGGTGATGTACGAGCCCTGCCACGGGTTGCCGTTGCTGTCGACCGGACGCGCGCCGGCACCGGCGACGATGCCCTGCTGCACATCCGTGCCGCCCACGATGGCGGCGACCGTCGGGTCATCCTGCACGGCGTCCTCCGTGATGCCGAGCGGGGACTTCTCGAGCAGCTGCGCGATCATGACCGCGAGCATCTCGACGTGCCCCATCTCCTCGGCGCCGATGCCGAAGACGAGGTCGCGGTACTTGCCGGGGATGTGCATGTTCCACGCCTGGAACTGGTACTGCAGCGCGACGGTGATCTCGCCGTACTGCCCGCCGAGGACCTCTTGCAGCTTGCGGGCGTAGACGGCGTCCGGGGCCTCGGGCGTCGCGGAGAATTGGAGCTCCTGTCGATGGAAGAACATATCGAGCCTTTCTCTTCTGGGGATGGGCTGGCCATGCAACGCCCGGTCGGCCGATCCACGCAGGGCCTTTCCAAACCCCGGCGCGCCTGGGACAATCACTCTCGGCCCGCGCGACATCGGACTTCGCCGCGGTGATAGCCGGTCGGCGCCGACGCCGTCAACCCCCGCCCGTATCCCCGGCCCTCCCGGCAGTCTGTCCCCATGACGGAGGAGACGGCGGCAGCGCAGGACGCGATCGACGCCTTCCTCGAGTCCCACCTCGCTGAGATGGTCGAGCGGCTGTCGGCCTGGGTCGAGATCCCCTCCGTCTCGGCGGCCCCCGAGCGTCGGATGGACGGGGTGCGATCCGCGCATTGGATCGCCGCAGAGCTGCGCGACGCGGGCTTCACGACGTCGCTGCTCCCGGCGGGCGATGCGGTGACCGTGTTCGCCGAGCGCGAGGGCGCGCCGGGGTCACCCACGGTCCTCGTCTACACGCACCACGACGTCCGCCACGCCAAGCCGGAGGAGTGGAACGAGACGGCGCCGTTCGCGCCGGTGCTCCGAGAAGGGCGGCTCTACGGGCGCGGCGCGTCGGACGCGAAGGGCCAGGCCCTCGCGCACGTCTGGGCGCACCGGGCGGTCGAGGCCGTGGACGGCGTCGGAGCCGGGGTGCACCTCAAGCTGCTCATCGACGGCGAGGAGGAGATCGGCTCCCCGCACCTCAAGGACCTCCTGGAGGCCGACCCCGACCGGTTCGCGTGCGACGTCGTCGTCTTCTCCGACACCCTGCAGTGGGAGGTCGACTCCCCGGCTCCGGTCACCTCGATGCGGGGGACGCTCACCGCGACGCTCACGGTGCAGGGGCCCGACCGGGACGTGCACAGCGGTGCCGCCTCCGGCGTGACGGTGAATCCTGCCCTCGTGCTCTCCCGCGTGCTCGCGCAGCTGCACGACGAGGACGGCGGGATCGCCATCCCCGGATTCCATGACGGCGTGGCCCCGCTCAGCGACGAGCGCGCTGCGGAACTGGACGCGTTGCCGTTCGACCCCGAGGACTGGACGCGGCGTACCGAGACCAGGGTCATCGTGGGGGAGGAGGGCTTCACCCCGAAGGAGCGCCTCTGGGTGCGCCCGGCCATCGAGGTGATCTCGCTGCTCGCCGGAGACCCGGAGGGCATCGAGCGCTCCGTGATCCCGCGGGAGGCCATGGCCTCGCTGAGCATCCGAACCGTCGCCGATCAGCGTAACCACGACGTCGCCGACGCGCTCCGCGCCTTCATCGCCGACGTCATGCCCTCCGAGGCGACGTATCGCCTCGAGGTCGACGAGGACATCGCGCAGGAACCGTATGTCTCTCCTCCCGGACCCTATCGGGACGCCCTGGAGCGGGCCCTCGCCCGCGGTTACGGTCGCGCGGTGCGGGGGAGGATGGGCAACGCCGGGGGAGGGCCGGCCGAGCTGCTGTCCCGGGAACTCGGCGCCCCGGTCGTCTTCCTCGGAACGGGTCTGCCCGAGGACCACTGGCATGCGAGCGACGAGAGCATCGATCTGCGCATGCTGGTCCGCGGCGCTGCGACCCTCGCGCATCTGTGGCGCGAGCTCGCCGCCGCCTCATGACTCCGCCGGGGGATGCGAGGAGGAGGCTCGTCCCCCGGCGGGCTACGCTGGACGCAGGCGCCACCGCCCGGTGCCCGGTCGCAGGAGCCCGGCGCGGACGGCGCCTGCGAACCTGACACCGACGGCTTGAGGAGAACGACGCCGATGACCGACACCCAGATCTTCGAGCCCGAGGGCCGCGCCATCCCCTTCGTCGACGAGGGCGATGGTCCGGTCAAGCTGGTGCTCATCCAGGAGCGCGGCCTGGCCGCCGACGTGCTCGGAGTGGTCGGTCACTACCTGGCGGAGGAGGCCGGATTCCACGTGGTGCGGATCGGCCATCGCGCGGATGACGCAGAGGCCTCGGTCGAGGACCGCGTCGCGGACGCGCTCGCCGTCATCGACCACATCGGCCTCGGCGACACGTGGATCGGCGGGCACGGCTTCGGCGGCACGATCGCGCGGTCGTTCGCGCTCGTTCACCCGGAGCGCGTGAACGGTCTGGCCCTCCTCGGCGTGGAGGACGTGGACACTCCCCTCGCCCCGGTCATCCCGGTGCTGCTGATCCAGGGGACGGCCGACGAGGTCACCCCGCCCGCGAACGCCGAGAGCCTGCGCGCCATGGCTCCGGAACGCGCCAGCATCAAGGTCGTCGAGGGCGGGGATCACCTCTTCCCGATGACGCACCCCATCGAGACGGCTGTCGTGCTCGAGGAGTATCTCGACTGGGACTGAGCCCGACCCTGTGCACACGCGAACGCCGCGGCCGGATCGGCCGCGGCGTTCGAAGTCTGAGCTCTCAGGCGACCTGAGGGAGCACGGCGAAGGAGACGGAGCCCTCGTCGTCCACGCCCGCGTCGAGCACCTTGTCGTCCAGGGCGGAGGCGGCGGCCTCGTCGAGGAACAGGCGGGTGCCCGACAGTTCGACGACCTGATCGGCGGGCTCCGGGTCGGCGGTCACGGCGACGGCGAGCCGGGCCGCGCCCGTGTCGTCCTGCGCCTCGGCGGTATGGATGCGCAGCCCAGCGGCCGGCGCGTCGTTCTGACGACTCACGAGGGTCGACACGATGGCGGTGGCGTTGTCGGTGAGGGTGAGCATGAGCTCTCCTTTCCGGTTGGGGCATGACGCGGTCGCGACATGTCCGGACTACGATTCCGCATCGTCCGGATCCGCTCGACCCCCTTGCGCCTGCGGGGGTGGTGCCTTTAGCCTCGCAGCCGCTTGCGGAGGAACACCTGAGCGGTGCCGTCGCCCTGCGGCACCCGCTCGCGCTCCTCGTAGCCGCAGGACTCGTACAGCCGGATGTTCGCCTCGCTGAGGCTTCCGGTGAAGAGCTCGGACTCGCGGGCGTCCGAGGCCTTCTCCGCCGCGTCGAGGAGCTTCCTCCCGATGCCCTCGCCCTGCATGTCGGGGGCGATCGCGATCCGCCCGATCAGGAGCAGGTCGTCGTCCTCGACGAACCGGATCGCCCCCACCAGGCGGCCGTCGATCCGTGCGCCGAGCCCGCTCTCCGAGGTGAGCTCTGCCTCCATCTCGGCGAGCGTCTGCGTCAGCGGCGGCATGTCGACGCTGCCGTAGATCGCCGCCTCGGACACGAAGGCCGCCCGCTGGATCGTGAGCACCTCTCCGGCATCCGCCGCGGTGAGAGGCGCGATGACCACCTCGGGACGATCCTCCTGTGCTGCTGTTCCCACTGTTCCGCCTCTCTCGATGGCCCTGTCGCCTCCCTCACTTTCGGGGGTCCGCCCGGTGGGTGTCAACCCCCTCGAATCGGCCGTGCCGCGGGGCTACCGTGACAGCAGGAGGTCACACCATGGCAGACACGAAGACCAAGAAGACCGGCAGCTCCAGCAGCAAGAGCGGAGCGACGAAGGCAGGCGTCAAGACCACGCGCCAGCAGAATGCGGAGAAGGGGTTCACCGCATCCCCGACCCTCGCGGCGAACCTGCAGGCGGTGCTCGTCGACCTTCTCGAACTCTCGCTGCAGGGCAAGCAGGCCCACTGGAACGTCGTCGGACGGAACTTCCGCGACACCCACCGTCAGCTCGACGAGATCATCGAGGACGCCCGGACGTTCAGCGACACCATCGCGGAGCGCATGCGCGCCCTGCACGCCGTGCCTGACGGGCGCAGCGCCACGATCGCGAAGACGACGACGCTCCCCGAGTTCCCGACCGGTGAGGTGTCGACGACGGAGACCATCGACCTCGTCACCGCGCGCCTCGAAGCCGCAGTCGGGACGATGCGCGATGTGCATGACGCCGTCGACGAGGAAGACCCCACGTCCGCGGATCTGCTGCACGCCGTCATCGAGCGCCTGGAGCAGTTCGCGTGGATGGTGAGCGCGGAGAACCGCAGCCCCGCCGGCCGCTGATCAGCCCGCTGTCCGACCGCCGCCCCCGTCGCGCTCATGCCGACGAGGGCGGCGGTCCTTCGTCTGCTCCGACCCGCGCGCGGGCGCGCCGCAGCAGGCCGGGCAGCGCCATCCACAGCCCGACCACGAGCAGGAGCGAGGCGATCAGCGCGACGATCCCGGCGGTGCGGCTGACCGTGAAGTCCACGATGAGCGTCGTGACCCCGATCGTGAGGGCACCGATCACGAAGAGGTCGATCTTCACCAGGCGCGCCGCCGTCCGGACGAGCTCAGGCTTCAGCCGGCTGCCGAACAGGGCACGATGGATGCCGACGGGGGCGAGGGCGAGGATGGTGGCGACCGCCGCGAGTGCCACGAGCACGACATACAGGTCGCGCTGGAATTCGTCCATATCGGTGAAGCGCGGCTGGAACGCCACCGCGAGGAGGAAGCCGGTGAGGATCTGCGTGCCGGTCTGCATCACCCGCAGTTCCTGCAGCAGCTCCTCCCAGTTGCGGTCCGCGCGCTCGTTCGGGGTCTCGTCGCGGCCGTCATCGCGGTCGTCGCGCTCGTCGGCGCCGCCACGGGATTCTGCTGTCATGGCGATAGTCTCGTGGGCACGATCCGGCGCTGTCCAGAACCTTGCGCTGCCGGATGGACAGGCCTCAGGAAAGGACCCGAGATGACCCTTCCCCCGATCGGCGAATGGTGGCCCGAGCTGTCCGACGATGCGCGTCGCGCGGTCATCGACAGCGGGTCGCGGCATCTCGACGAGGACGTCCGGGAGGAGATCCGGGAGATCACCGGAGCGGTGGTGGGGATGATCGAGTCGCTGTCCGACGACGACCTCGCGTACGCCCGGGACCACGCACCCGACGAGGACTGAGACGTCAGCCCTCCGGCTGCTCGGCGGTCTCCTCGCGCAGCCGCGGCTCCGTGCGACGTTCGGGGCGCACGCCGTGCTTGTCGGCGTAGAACGCGCGGATCCGGTCCATGTCGGCGGCCACGTCGCCCGTGAGGTCGATCGTCGGCCCGAGGCCCGTCGTCATCGTGTGGCGGTCGACGAAGCCGAGAGTGACCGGCATGCCGGTGGCTCGCGCGATCCGGTAGAAGCCGCTCTTCCAGTACTCGTTGCCGCCCCGTGTGCCGTCGGGGGTGACGACGAGGCCGAACACCGTCCCGGCATGCACCTGGTCCACGACCTCGCCGACGACGCGCGCCGGATCCGTGCGATCGACGGCGATGCCCCCGAGCCCGCGCATGATCGGCCCCCGCCAGCCGCGGAACAGGCTCTTCTTGCCCAGCCAGTGCACGTCGATGCCGAGGCGCCACGCGATCGCGAGCATGAGCACGAAATCCCAGTTCGAGGTGTGCGGGGCGCCGATCAGGACGGTCGGTCGCGTCGGCGCGGCGTCGGCGACGAGGGTCCACCGGCTGACGGCCCAGTACACGCGGGCGAGGAATCGTCGGAGCATCCGTCCAGATTAGGCGGAACGGCCTATCGATCGCCTGGCGGCGGGGCCCCGGTGGTCCGCGTGAGAGCCGCGGTGAGCGCCGGGTCCAGCCCAGGGACGTCCTCGACGGGCACGGCCAGCGCGAGAAGAGCCCTGCTGAAGTAGTTGCGCGCCGCCGCCGCCAGGGTGATGTCCACGATCTGCCGGTCGCTGAACCCCCGGTCTCGCAGCTCCTGCGCATCGGCGTCGGTCATCGCCCCCGGATCGGTCGACAGCCGCGTGGCGAAGCGGATCACGGCCTGCTCCTGCTCCGTGAAACCGCGGTCGTCTCCCGCGGCGAAGGCGGCGAGTCCTTCCTCGTCGACGACGCCGGCGCGCAGGGAACGGCGGCCGTGGGCGAGCAGACAGTGCGCGGATCCCAGGGCCCGCGCCGCCCCCAGGGTCGCGGCCTCGTAGATCGGCACGCCGATCGACGGGACGACCGCGCGGACGAGGGCTTCGAAGGCGGCGTGGGCGTCGGGGTTCACGGCCATGGCCTTGGTGTGAGCGAACACGATGCCGTCGTCGGCGAGGTCGCTCTCGTACATCGCGGCGACGTGGCCGGTCGCGGTGGCCCGTTCGGGAGGGTGGATGATCATGGCGCCTCCTCGGCTCCGGGGCGCGCGGCGAGGGTGCGCACCCCTCGCCGGGAACGATACGCCGCTCTCAGGCCGCAGAGAAGAGCGTGCGGCGCCCGGTGCTCCTGGCAGGCGTACGATCGAGGGATGACCGAATCGAAGCAGGAGAACACCGGGCAGGACGCGCCGCTCGGGCTGCAGCCGCTGCCGGGTGCGATCGAGCTGCTCGAGGGCGATGCCGCCGGCTACTGCAGCAACGGCGTCTGCCACATCCCCGCCCCCAAGGAGCGGTGAGCAGCAGACGCCGTCGGTGTGGCTGCGCGGTCAGTGACCGCCGTGCGCCGCGTCGCCGATGTCGTCGGCGGGCTTGCGCACCAGCGGGCTGAGCGCGACCGCCGCGAGCGAGATGATCGCCGCGATGAGGAAGGCCGTCCGCGCTCCGGGGGCACCGGCCACGGCCCGCGACAGGCCCTCGTCCTCGCCGGCGTGCAGGATCGCCGAGTACGTGACCGTGAGCAGGGCGACGCCGGCCGCCCCGCCGACCTGCTGCAGCGTATTGAGCACCGCCGAGCCGTGCGAGTACAACGAGCGGTGCAACGACCCGAGCGACGAGGAGAACAGCGGCGTGAACGACATCGCGAGGCCGACCGACATGGCCGCCTGCACGATGATCAGCAGCCACCACACGGTGTGCTCTCCGACCGTCGAATAGAAGAACAGCGCCGCCGAGACGAGGATCGTCCCGGGGATGAGCAGCGGACGGGTGCCCTTCGCGTCGTAGACGCGGCCCATGATCGGACCGAGCAGGCCCATCAGCACCGAACCGGGGAGCAGGATGAGGCCCGACTCCAGCGCGGTCAGTCCCGCCACGTTCTGCAGGTACTGCGGCAGCAGCGTCAGGGTGCCGAACATCGACAGCGCCAGGATCGTCATGATGATGACGGCCAGCGAGAAGTTCGCCGAGCGGAACACGCGCAGGTCGAGCAGGGCGTCGTCGACGCGCTGCAGCACGATCTGACGCCAGACGAACAGGGCGAGCGAGACGGCGCCGACCACCAGAGCGATGACGCCGGTCGTGCCGCCCGATCCGCCCTCGCCGCCGAACTGGCTGAGGCCGAAGACGATGCCGCCGAAGCCGAGCGCCGCGAGCGGGATGGACAGCACGTCGAGCGGAGCCTTGCGGGTCTCGCCGAGGTTGGTCATCCACTTCGCGCCCATGGCGAGCGAGATCAGGGCGATGGGCAGCACGATGGCGAACAGCGCGCGCCAGTTGAACGCGTCGAGCACGGCCCCCGCGAGCGTCGGGCCGATCGCGGGCGCGAGCGAGATGACGAGACCGACGCGGCCCATCATGCGACCGCGGGACTGCGCGGGCACGACGTTCATGATCGTCGTCATCAGCAGCGGCATCATGATCCCCGTGCCGGCGGCCTGGATCACGCGGCCCACGAGCAGCACCGAGAAGCCGGGCGCGACGAAAGCCACGAGCGTGCCGAGCGAGAACGCCGTCATCGCGGCGATGAAGACCTGCCGGGTCGTGAAGCGCTGCAGGATGAAGCCGGTGGTCGGGATGACCACCGCCATCGTGAGCATGAACGCGCTCGTCAGCCACTGGCCGAGCTCGGGCGGGATGCCGAGATCGGTGTTCAGGTGCGGGATCGCGATGCCCATCGTCGTCTCGTTGAGGATGGCGACGAAGGCGGCGACGAGCAGCAGCCAGATGACCCGCATGTCCTTGCGCGGGATCTCCCCGTGCGATGCGGGGGGCGTCGTGATGGAGCCGGTATCGACGGCAGACATGGGCGGCCTCCAGGGCATCGGAAGAAAAAGAGATGTGCGAGAGTTCGCGAGAGTCATTCAGCGTAACGGGTCGGTGGGACATTTCATTCCGATCCCTGCGATATCCGCCCTGAGCGGAGACGGCGGCCCGCGGTGTCCGCCGTCCTGAGTACGCTGGCGCCATGAGCATGGGCGGGATGGGCGGTGGTCCGCGGGGCGGTTTCCGCGGCGTGGACGAGGACGCCCAGCGTCGGCTCAACGCGGAGGCCCCGAAGATCGACGGGCTCGGCACCCGGGTCGTCGCTCTGTTCAGCGCCTACCGATGGCGCATCCTCTTCACCGGTGTCCTCGTCGTCGTCGGCGCGGGTATCGCGGTCATCCCGCCGCTCCTCGTGCAGCGCATCTTCGACGACGCCCTGTTCCCCGTCGACGGCGGCGGTCCGCACCTCTCGCTCCTCGGCGTCCTCGTCGGGGTGATGGTCGGCCTCTTCCTCTTCTCCGCGGTGCTCGGCGTCGTACAGACCTGGCTCACGGCCACGGTCGGCAATAGCGTCACAGGCGACCTCCGGGTGCGGCTGTTCGAGCACCTGCAGGCGATGGAGCTCGGCTTCTTCACCCGGACGAAGACCGGGGTGATCCAGTCCCGGCTGCAGAACGACGTGGGCGGTGTCTCCGGCGTGCTGACGAACACGGTCACCAGCATCCTCGGCAACGCCGTGACCGTGGTCGCCTCGCTCGTCGCGATGATCCTCATCGACTGGCGCCTCACCCTCATCGCGGTCGTGCTCATGCCGTTCCTCGTGCTCGTGCAGCGACGCGTGGGGCAGGTGCGGGCGCGCATCGCGGGGGAGACCCAGGAGTCGCTGTCCGAGTTGACCTCCATCACCCAGGAGACCCTGAGCGTCTCGGGCATGCTGCTGTCCAAGGCGTTCAACCGCCAGCGCACCGAGTCCGAGCGCTACCAGCAGGAGAACCGCAACCAGGTCCGGCTGCAGGTGCGCCGGGCCATGAGCGGTCAGGGTTTCTTCGCGGTCGTGCAGGTCATCATGGCGAGCGTGCCGGCCGTCATCTATTTGGTGTCCGGCTACCTCATCACGGGCGGGACGGGAGCGATCACCGCGGGTACGATCGTGGCCTTCACGACGGTCCAGGCGCGGCTGCTCATGCCGCTCATGGGGCTCATGCGGGTCTCGCTCGATCTGCAGACCTCGTCCGCGCTGTTCGCCCGCATCTTCGAGTACCTCGACCTCGTACCGGAGATCACCGACGCCCCCGACGCGATCACCGTCGCCCAGGCCCCCGGGCCGCGCGGACGCGTCGAGTTCCAGGACGTCGTGTTCCGCTATCCGGATGCCGCGGTTGACTCGCGCCCCACGCTGCACGGCGTCTCGTTCGTGGCCGAGCCCGGGCAGCACATCGCCTTCGTCGGCCCGTCCGGCGCCGGCAAGACCACGATCCTCTACCTCGCGCCTCGGCTGTACGAGGCCAAGGGCGGCGCGGTGCTGTTCGCGGGGGCGGACGTGCGCACGCTCACGCAGGAGTCGATCATCGACGACGTGGGCATCGTCTCCCAGGAGACCTACCTGTTCCACGCGACGATCCGCGAGAACCTCCGCTACGCGAAGCCCGACGCGACCGACGAGGAGCTGGTCGCCGCCTGCACCGCGGCCAACATCCACCACATCATCGCGGGCTTCGAGAAGGGCTACGACACCGTCGTGGGGGAGCGCGGATACCGGCTCTCCGGCGGAGAGAAGCAGCGCATCGCCATCGCGCGCGTGCTGCTGAAGGACCCGCCGGTGCTCCTGCTCGACGAGGCGACCTCCGCCCTGGACACCGTGTCCGAGCGCGTGGTGCAGGAAGCCCTCGACGAGGCGGCCAAGGGGCGCACGACCCTGTCGATCGCGCACCGCCTCTCGACGGTCATGGGGGCGGACGTCATCCATGTGCTGGAGGCCGGTCGCATCGTGGAGTCCGGCACCCACGCGGAGCTCCTCGCGCAGGGCGGCCTCTACGCCGAGCTGGCGGCACAGCAGGTGGCCGCGTCGCGTGTGCTGAACGCCGAGATCGAAGCAGAAGCCGAGGAGGAGGCCGCGATCCGTGGCGGTGTCGAGGAGGGCGTCGATGCTCCGCTCGCCGGGCGCCGTGCGGACCGCGAGCCGGAGGACTCCGCGGCGGCCGACGCCGTCGTGGCGCTCACGACCGGCGTACCGCTGCCGACGGCATCCAGCGCCGACGCCCGACCGCGCCCGACCGACGGCTGACGGCTTCGCGGGTCAGTGGACGGAGAGCCCGCCGTCGACGAACAGCGACTGGCCGGTGACATACGCCGAGCCGGGACCCGCGAGGAAGACCGCGGCCGCGGCGAAGTCCTCCGGGAGGCCGTTGCGTCCGATCATCGTCCGGGCCGCGAGGGCCGCGATCGTGGCGGGATCCTCCTGCAGGCGGGCGTTCAGGGGAGTGAGGACGAATCCCGGGACGAGGGTGTTGCTCGTCACGCCGGTACCACCCCAGGCCTCGGCCTCCGAGCGCATGAGCGACTCGACCGCGCCCTTGGAGGCGCCGTACACCCCGCTGCCCACGAATGCCCGGTGCGCCTGCTGCGAGCTGATGTGGATGAGCCGCCCGTACCCGCGCGCAGCCATGCCCTGCGCCCAGCGCTGACCGAGAAGGAACGGGGCGAGCGCGTTGACGGTCATCGTCGCGTCCCAGTCCGCCTCGGTGATCTCGGCGTAGGGCGGACGGATGTTGATGCCGGCGGAGTTGACGAGGATGTCCGGCTCGCCGAAGGGGACGGCAGCGGCCTCCGCGACCGCGTGGATGCCGTCGCGGGAGCCCAGATCGCCGACGACGCCCGCGGCCCGGCACCCCTGCGCGTTCAGCTCCTCGACGGTCTCCGCGATGCGCTCCGCGCCGCGGGCGACGATCACCGTGGCCGCGCCGGCCCGGGCGAGCGCCGTCGCGATGCCGCGGCCGATGCCCGAGCTGCCGCCGGTCACGACGGCGGTGCGGCCGTCGAGCGCGAAGAGCGAGGAGAGGTAGTCGGTCATGTGGGGGTCCTTCCGGCGGGGCTCACCACGAGAGGGCGTCGGCGAGGGTGGGGTCGGGGCGGGCGTCGACGAATTCGGGAAGGGCGCGCAGTTCGGCCAGGAACGCGGACACCTCCGCCGCGTAGGCGGGATCCGGGTGCGTGTCGGCGATCTCCCGGAGCGGAGCGACGTCCATCGCGAGGATGAGGTCGAGTCGAGCGGTCACGGCGGCGTGCGCGCCCGCCGTCTGCAGCACACGGATGCCGCCGCGGAGCGCAGCGAGGTAGTCGCGGAGCACGGGGAGCTGCGCCTTGCCCTGGGTGATCGAGGTGCCGTCCGCTCGGACGCGCCAGCGCACCACGACGTCAGGCAGCACGTCGAAGGCGCGCGCCCGGGTGTACATCGTCTGCGCGACGACCTGGTCCTCGTAGGCGACCCCCTCGGGGAACCGCAGGTCGGACCACATCTCGGTGCGGCTCACCTTGGACCACGCGACGATGTTCGACGCGGCCTGCGGGTGCTCCGCGAGGGTGGTGCCGAGACGGCGAGGAGAGGTCGCCGCGGCCACCCACGGCTGTACGCGGCCGGGCACGTACCCTCGCCCCTGGGGACGCAGCCGCACGTAGGCACCGGCGGCGAAGTCGCTCTCCGTGCGTTCGAGCGTGCCCACGAGCGTCGAGAGGGCGTCCGGCATCAGCTCGTCATCCGCATCGAGGAAGCCCGTGAAGGGCGTGTCGACCCGTGCGAGGCCGACATTGCGCGCGGCGCCGAGCCCGACGGAATCCTCATGCCGGATCAGGGTGAAGCGGGGATCCGTCGCGGCGGCGTCGGCGAAGATCGCTCCCGTGTCGTCGGTGGAGCCGTCGTCGATGAGGATCGCACGCCACCGCTCGTCCGTCTGCGCACGGAGGGAGTCGAGGGCGGCGGGGGCGAACGCGGCGATGTCGCGTCCGGGCACGATCAGCGTCACGATCGGGGCGGGGGCGGTCACTCCGCCGAGTCTAGGGCCGTCCGTCAGCCGCGGACCGCGTCGACCGCTTCCGCGACGAGTGCGGCGAGACGCTCCGGAGCGTCCGCAGGGAGGGCCGAGCGCCCGAAGGTGAAGCGCACGGCCGTCTGGGCGACCTCCGGGGCGATGCCGCACGCGAGCAGCACGGGGGAGGGCTCGTCGCTGCCGGCGGCGCAGGCGGAGCCGCTGGACGAGATCACCCCGCGGCGCTCCAGCTCCAGCAGCACCGCCTCGCCGCTCACGCCGGCGATCGTGAAGCTCGCCGTCGCGGGGAGCCGCTGCGTGGGATGCCCCGTGAGTGCGGCCACGGGCACGCGGCGCTGCACCTCGGCGATGAAACGCGCCGTCGCGGCCTCCACCCGGGTCGCGGTGTCTTCGCGCTCCCGCTCGGCGAGATCCAGTGCCGTCGCCAGGCCCACCGCTCCGGCGACGTCGACGGTGCCGGACCGCCGCCCACGCTCCTGGCCGCCGCCGTGCAGGAGCGGTTCCAGAGTGAGGCGTCCGCGGACGACGAGCGCCCCGGTGCCCTTGGGAGCGCCGAGCTTGTGCCCGGCGATCGACACCGCGTCGGCATGCAGCTCGTGCAGCGGCAGCCAGCCGGCCGACTGCACGGCGTCGACGTGGAGGGGCACGCGGCGGGCGTGGACGACCTCGCGGAGCGCCGCGATGTCCTGGACGGTGCCGATCTCGTTGTTCGCGTGTCCGAGGGACACGACGGCCGTGTCGTCGGTGAGCGCCGTGTCGAGGGCGTCAGGCGTGATCCGTCCGGTGCCGTCGACGGCGGGCATCGCGACCGTCACCCCGTGGAACCGCGCGAGGTACGCCGCCGACTCCCGGATCGACTCATGCTCGATGGGGGACACGACGACGCGCCGCCGGACGGAGGCGAGCGCTCCCAGGGCGAGTCCCTTCACAGCGAGGTTGTTCGCCTCCGTGCCGCCGCCGGTGAAGACGACATCCCCTGCCCGCGTCCCGAACACGCGGGCCACCCGGGCGCGGGCGTCCTCCAGCGCGCGCGCCGCGGTCTCGCCCGCGGTGTGGTGGCTGGCGGGGTTGCCGAACACCTCGGTGAGGAAGGGCTCCATGGCCGCCCGCACCTCGGGGCGTACCGGAGACGTCGCGGCGTGGTCGAGGTACAGCACGGACTCAGTCGATCCGGAGGTCGAGTCCGAGGTCCAGCGCCCGCGCGGAGTGCGTGAGGGCTCCGACCGAGATCACATCCACCCCGGTCTCGGCGATGGCGCGGACGGTGGTCAGCTCGACGCCGCCCGAGGCCTCCACGATGGCGCGCTCGCCGATGAGCGCCACGCCGGCGCGCAGATCGTCGAGGGAGAAATTGTCCAGGAGCACGGTATGGGCGCCGCCGTCGAGCACCGCAGGGATCTGGTCGAGACGGTCGACCTCGACGACGACGTGGGCGGTGTGCGGCAGCCGCGAGAGTGCCTCGCGGAGAGCCGTCGCGAGATCGAGCCCGGACCTCTGGAGCACTGCGAGGTGGTTGTCCTTCGCCATGACCGCGTCGGAGAGCGAGTACCGATGGTTCCGCCCGCCGCCGGACACGACCGCGTGCCGCTCGAACGCCCGCAGACCGGGCGTGGTCTTGCGGGTGTCGGCGATGCGCGCCCGCGTTCCCTCGACTTCGCGGACGTAGGCGGCGGTGAGCGTCGCGATGCCCGACATCCGCTGCGCGAAGTTCAACGCGACGCGTTCGGCGGTGAGCACAGCGCGGGCCGGCCCTGTCACGGTGGCCAGCACGTCGGAAGCCGTGAAGGCATCGCCGTCGCCCACGTGCAGGTCGACCGTGACGTCCGGGTCGGTGAGGAGGAACGCGGCGGCGAACACCTCGCCGCCGCTGAAGACCCCGTCCTCGCGGGCGACGAGGTCGGCCGTGGCCGTCGTCTCCGCGGGGAGCAGGGTGGTGCTGGTGAGGTCGCCCCAGGGGGCGTCCTCCTCGAGCGCGGCTCCGACGACGCGGTGCAGGGTGGCGTGGGTGAGCATCAGGCGGTCTCCAGGATCGACGGGTGTGCCATGGTCGGTGCGTCGGGGGCGGGATCATCGCGGTGATGGGCGCCGACCGAGGCCGGGCGTGCCAGGGCGGCACGGAGGGTGGCGTCGGCGACCAGCAGCAGATTCCGGTCCTCGTACGTGCGGACGTCGACCGCAGGAGGCAACCCGACGGCCCACCCGCGCACGATGCGGAGAGCGCGCTGCAGGCCGGATCCGTTCCGCCGCAGGCCGACCTCGTCCCACAGCAGCCGCTGCAGAGCCGCGCGGTCGAACGGGGGGAGGGGCTCCGGTGCGACATCCGCGTCCGCCGCGTCTGTCCCGTCCGTCGATGACGGACACGGGGTGATGTCGACGGCAGCGGTGGGCCATGGCTCGTCCAGCGCGGCGGCGGCCCTGGCTCCGAACACGGCTCCTTCGAGGAGCGAGTTGGAGGCGAGCCGGTTGGCTCCGTGTACTCCTGTCCGGGCGGTCTCGCCGACGGCGTACAGCCCCGGGATCGTGGTCCGTCCGTGCCGGTCGGTGACGACGCCGCCCATGAGGTAGTGCGCGGCGGGGGTCACCGGCAGCGGCTCCCGGGACCAGTCGAAACCGCGGTCGCGCGTCACGCGGTCGATGGTCGGGAAGCGGCGGGCGAGCGCATCGGCCCCCAGCCCGGTGGCATCGAGGTGCACGGGCGTCCCCTGCCGGGCTGCCTGCCCGGCGATGGCCCGGGCGACGACGTCGCGCGGGGCGAGCTCCCCGTCGGGGTGGCTGTCGAACACGAACCGTCGTCCGTCGCTGTCGCGGAGCACGGCCCCCTCACCGCGGACGGCTTCGGACAGGAGGAAGACCGGGACGCCGGGGAGGGTGGTCGGGTGGAACTGCACGAACTCCAGGTCGGCGATGGCGGCGCCGGCGCGCAGAGCCGCCGCGATGCCGTCGCCGGTCGTCTCGATCGGATTGGTCGTGTGCGCGTAGAGCTGCCCTGCCCCGCCCGTGGCGAGGATCACGGCGTCGGCCCGGATCTCGACCGCGGCGCCCTCGCGGAGGACCGTGATCCCGCGGATCCGTCCCGCCTTGACGATCAGATCGAGGAGCATCGTCCGCTCGCGGACGGACATCGGCGTGCGCTGAACGGCCGCGCACAGCGCCGCGGAGATCGCGGCCCCGGTCGCGTCGCCCCCGGCGTGGAGGATGCGGGCATGGGTGTGCGCCGCCTCCCGCCCGCGGGCGAGGGCACCGCCCGGCGCCCGGTCGAAGGCGACGCCGCGGGCCAGGAGCTCGGCGATCCGGGCGGCGCCGTCCGCCACGAGGGCGTCGACGGCGGCCGGATCGCACAGACCCGCTCCGGCGCTGATCGTGTCGGCGGCATGCGCCGCCGGTCCGTCGCCCGGCCCGTAGCCGCCGGCCACGCCGCCCTGCGCGAGCGGCGTGCATCCGCCCCCGAGCGCGCTCTTCGTCACGAGCGTCACGGCATGCCCGATCTCGTGCGCGTGCAGCGCGGCGGTGAGTCCGGCGATCCCGGAGCCGACGACGACGACGTTCATCGTGCCCCGGCGGCCACCGGCGGCTTGGCGGCGAGCATCCGCTCGAGCGCGAGGCGAGCCGGGGCGGCGACGTCAGGGGAGACCGTGATGCGGTTCGGGGTGCGGCCGGCGACCAGCTCCTCCAGGACCCACGCGAGGTAGCCGGGGTGGATGCGGTACATGGTCGAGCACGGGCAGACGACCGGGTCGAGGCAGAAGATCCGGTGCTGCGGGTACTGCGCGGCCAGGCGGCGCACGAGGTTGATCTCGGTCCCGACCGCGAACGTCGTCGGCTCCGTGGCCTCGGCGATGGCGCGGCGGATGTACTCCGTGGAGCCGGCCGCATCGGCCGCGTCGACGACCTCCATCGGGCACTCCGGATGCACGATCACGCGGACCCCCGGGTGCTCCGCGCGGGCCTGGTCGATCTGCGCCACGGTGAACCGCCGGTGCACGGAGCAGAAGCCGTGCCAGAGGATCACCTCCGCGTCGACGAGCTCCTCCGGGGTGGAGCCGCCGAGCGCTCGCCGCGGGTTCCACATCGGCATCCGGTCGAGCGGCACCCCCATGGCCTTCGCGGTGTTCCGACCCAGATGCTGGTCGGGGAAGAAGAGCACGCGACGGCCGCGGGCGAAGGCCCACTCCAGCACCGTGGCTGCGTTCGACGAGGTGCACACGATGCCGCCGTGCCGCCCGACGAAACCCTTGATCGCCGCGGAGGAATTCATGTAGGTGACGGGGATCACCGGCACGCGGCCGTCGGAGTCGGGGGTGTCGAGGTCGCCCAGCACGTCGGCGAGCTGCTCCCAGCACTCCTCCACCTGGTCGATGTCGGCCATGTCCGCCATGGAGCACCCGGCGGCGAGATTCGGCAGGATCACGGCCTGGTCGGGCTGCGACAGGAGGTCGGCGGTCTCGGCCATGAAGTGCACGCCGCAGAAGATGATCGCCTCCGCATCCGGCCGCATCGTGGCGGCGGTGGCGAGCTGGAACGAGTCACCCACCTCGTCCGCATGGGTCACGACCTCCTCGCGCTGGTAGAAGTGGCCGAGGATCACCACCCGGTCTCCGAGGGTCGCCTTGGCCGCCTCGATGCGCCGGTGGAGCTCGGCTTCGTCCGCCTCGCGGTAGGCGGCGGGGAGCTCCCCCTGCCGGGGAGCCCCGGTCGGGATGACGTCGCCCATGGAGGATCCGGGCCCGTACCCGGGGCGCGTGTCGAAGTCCCACGGGCCGACGGCGAGGTCGGTGGTGCACGTAGCGTCGGTGGAGGCTCCACCGACGATGGCCTGGATCGCGTGATCGACGGACGGGTCGGCCGCAGGGACCACGGGGGTCGGGATGAAGGTGATGCTCATCGGGTTCTCGTTTCCTCGGGGCGGAGCGGGCCGCGGTCGGCCAGCTCGACGTCGGTGTCGTCGCGGTACAGGCGGGCCGGGCGGTGGCTGCCCGTGCGGAAGCGGTCGGTGCGGGTGAGGTTGCCCGCGGCCTCGACCTGCCGCCGGAAGTTCGCAGGGTCCAGTGGGCGCCCGAGGATCGACTCGTACGCCTCCCGCAGCTCGGCGAGCGTGAACTCGGCGGGCAGGAAGCCCTGGGCCACGCGGCTGTAGCCGACCTTGTTGCGGAGGCGCCAGAGCGCGTACTCGATGATCTCGTGATGATCGAAGGCGAGTGCGGGCAGGCCGTCGACATCGAACCACTCCACGTTCTCCGGCGCGCGACCGGATGCCCGATGCGCGGTGATCTGGGCTTCGACGTCGTCCTGACGCAGCAGTGCCCAGTACACGATCGAGACGACCCGCATGGGGGAGCGGTCGACGGCGCCGAAGGCGTAGAGCTGCTCCAGGTAGGTGGGCGCAAGGCCCGTCGTCTCGGCGAGTGTCCGGGCCGCGGCGTCGACCGGCGACTCCTCGGGGGTGAGCCACCCGCCGGGAAGCGCCCATCGCTCTGCGAACGGCTCGCGGGTACGGCGGACGAGGGGGAGTGCGAGAACGGGAGGACCGTCGTCACCGCGGCGCAGCGTGAGGATCACCGTCGAGACGGCGACGCGGATGTCCGCACTTCGAGTCATATGCACCTTAACCTCCGTAGACGATCTTAGTGTCACGACGACCTTTAGTGCGGGCGCATGACGCAGAAAGGTGTCGAGTCCGAAACGTTATCTCCTGCCCGCAGGAAGGCTTGTTCCCCCGGAGCGGGTTTGTTAGGTTACTGTCCTAACAAACCCCTTCGAGGGCGGCCCGCAGGCCACCTCCCGGGGTTCCCGTGAACCCCGCCCGGGGTTCGGCTCCAACCGGAGAATCCCTCCTGCAGTGCAGCACCGAGAGGAAATGAAGAATGATCCGTAACGGAAAGCGCAAGATCGCGCTCACGGCGGTCGCGGGGGCCTCGGTCCTCGCCCTGGGCCTGACGGCCTGTGGTGGCGGCGGCGGTGACGGCGACGAGGGCGGCAACGCGTCCAGCGACCGTGCCCTCCGCGTCTGGGCCGGCAGCACGACGCCGATCACGACGAACTACAACCCGTTCGCCCCGAACGTGCTCCACGGCGCACTCGGCCCGATCTACGAGCCGCTGTTCTTCTACAACAAGACCAAGGACGAGGAGCCCATCGGCCTCATCGGCGAGTCCTTCGAGTACAACGAAGACGGCACGCAGATCACGGTGAAGATCAAGCCCGACCTGAAGTGGAGCGACGGCGAGCCGCTCACGGCCGCGGACGTGGCCTTCACCTTCCTGTACGAGGCGAACAACCCCGAGGGCAACCAGCTGGTCTCCGCCGAGGCCACCGACGACACCACGGTCGTGCTCACCTACGGCATCGCGCAGTACACCACGGAGTTCCAGCGGATGGGGTCGAGCTACATCCTCCCCGAGCACATCTGGAAGGACGTCGACGACTTCGCGAACTTCACGAACGAGGAGCCGGTCGGGTCGGGCCCGTACGTCGTGGACAAGACCACGAGCGAGTCCTACACGCTGGTCGCCAACGAGAACTACCGCGGCGCCGACGAGCTGGCCATCAAGAAGGTCCAGTACATCGCGGTGGACAACAACCAGACCGCGCAGGATCTCGTGACGGCGGGTGAGCTGGACTGGACCGGCATGTTCATCCCGAACCCGGACGACGCGACCGCCAACGGCAAGATCGAGTGGATCAACACGCCGCAGGACCCGACCGTCCTCTACACCTGCTCGAACGCCGAGCTCGGCTGCACGGGCCCGCAGACGGACGTGGCGGTCCGGCAGGCGCTGAACGTCGCCGTCGACCGCGCCACCATCAAGGACAAGGCGTTCGTCGGTCTCACCGCCGACGTCTCGCCCGCCTACACGCTGCTCCCGCGCGATGAGAAGTGGCTCACCGACGACGCCTACGAGGTCAGCCCGCAGGAGGCCAACGTCGAGGAGGCCGCGTCCATCCTCGAGGCCGCCGGCTACACCAAGGGCTCCTCCGGGATCTACGAGAAGGACGGCGCGCCCGTCGAGCTCAGCCTGATCTCGGTCGACGGCTGGACGGACTACAACGACGCCGCGAAGCTCATCGCCGAGCAGGCCGAGGCCGCGGGCATCAAGATCACCGCGTCGACCGTGCAGTGGCAGGAGTTCGTCGACGCCCGCCAGTCCGGCGAGTTCCAGCTGATCGTCGGCGGCGTGGTCGGCACGACCATCGCCGACCCGTTCCAGATCTACCGCGACTGGTTCGGCGGCACCGAGGTGCAGTCCACCAGCCCCGTCGGCACCGAGATCCCCCCGGGGCGCTGGAACTTCAGCCGCTACAACAACCCGACCGTCGATGCGGCCATCCAGCAGGCCATCAGCACCGAGGACGAGGCGGAGCGCAAGGAGCTCTACGCCACGATCCAGGACGCGATCGTCAATGACGTGCCCTACATCCCGCTCGTGATCAACGCCACGCAGACCTTCTACAACACGAAGGACTACACCGGTTGGCCGACCGAGGAGAACCTCTACGCGTTCCCGCCCTCCTGGGGTGCGATCGCGGCCGGGTACGTGCTGACGCAGATCAAGCCCGCAGGCTGAGTCTCGAGAGGAGCAGGGGAAGCAGGAAGTCAGGACAGGTGACATGAAGTTCTATGCACGAAGGATCGGGTTCTACGCATTCACGCTGTGGGCCGCGATCTCCATCAACTTCCTGCTTCCCCGGCTCATGCCGGGGGATCCCGCCGACATCATGATCGCGAAGATGCAGCGGGCCGGCGGAGAGGTCTCCGAGACCACCATCCGCAACATCAAGCTCCTGCTCGGCGGTGATGATGCGTCCCTCTGGGAGCAGTACCTCGCGTACTGGGGACGCATGCTCCGCGGCGATCTCGGGGTGTCGGTGACCAAGTTCCCCACCCCGGTGGCGGAGCTGATCGCCGGCGCCCTGCCGTGGACGCTGGTGCTCGTCGGCACCGCCACGGTCATCTCCTTCCTGCTCGGCGTCGTTCTCGGCGCGTGGGCCGGGTGGAAGCGCGGCACCTGGGTCGACCACCTCATCCCGGCGACCACCGTCCTGCAGTCCATCCCGTACTTCTGGCTCGCGCTCGTCCTCATCGCCGTCTTCGCCGTCGGTCTGGGATGGTTCCCGATGTTCGGCGGGTATGACGTCTTCGACTTCCCGGACGGCCCGGAGCCGACCTGGGCGTTCTTCACCGACGCCGTCACCCACTCGCTCCTTCCCGCGATCACGATCGTGATCAGCTCGGTGGGCGGCTGGATGTTCGGCATGCGCAACATGATGGTCTCCACGCTCGCCGAGGACTACGTCCTCACCGCTGAGGCGAAGGGACTGCGGCCGCGGCGCATCATGACGACGTACGCCGCGCGGAACGCCGCCATCCCGTCGATCGCAGGCTTCTCGATCACCCTCGGCTTCGTCGTCGCCGGCTCCATCGTCATGGAGCAGGTGTTCACCTACCCGGGTGTCGGCAAGCTCATGTTCCAAGCCGTCACCAACAACGACTACGCGCTGATGCAGGGGCTGTTCCTCGTGATCACCCTCACGGTGCTCGTCGCCAACTTCTTCATGGACCTCGTCTATGGCTTCATCGACCCGAGGGCTCGCCAGAATGTCTGACACGAAGAACCCGCTCCTCGTGGAGGAGTCGCCCACCGTCGCCCCCGAGGGCACCGTCGCTCTGGCCACCCAGCGTCAGGAACGCAGACGCCGCCGCATCCTGCCCAGCACCTCGCCGAAGTTCATCGTCGGTGCCGTGCTCGTGCTCGCCATCGTGCTCTTCGCGATCATCGCGCCGTTCTTCACGCAGAACCCGCGCAGCACCGACAACCCCGCCCTCGCCGCGCCGTCGGCGGAGCATTGGCTGGGCACGACCAAGCTCGGCAACGACGTGCTCGCGCAGCTCGCGATCGGAGCGCAGGGGTCGCTGCTCATCGGCGTCACGGCCGGCGGCATCGCCATCGTGCTCTCGCTCCTCTTCGGTGTCCTGGCCGGGTACCTCGGCGGTTGGCGGGAGGACGTCCTCGCGCTGCTGACCAACGTCATGATCGTCATCCCCGGACTGCCGCTGGTCATGGTGATCGCGTCGTTCGTGCCGCAGCGCAGCTGGCAGCTCGTCGCCTTCGTCCTCGGCATCACCTCCTGGGCCGGAGCGGCGTACGTGCTGCGGCTGCAGACCCGCTCGCTCCGCACCCGCGACTACGTGTACGCGTCGAAGGTGGCGGGGGAGAAGTCCCTCCGGGTGATCCTCGTCGAGATCATGCCGAACCTGCTCCCGCTGCTGACCGCGCAGTTCCTCTTCGCGATCATCTTCGCCATCCTCGGCGAGGCGGGGCTCTCCTACCTCGGCCTCGGCCCGAACTCCTCGATCACCTGGGGCTCGATCCTCAACGACGCCCAGTCTGGTCAGGCCCTCGGCCGCGGTGCCTGGTGGTGGTTCGTGCCGCCGGGCATCATGATCGCGATCCTCGGCGCGGGGCTCGCGCTGATCAACTTCGCCATCGACGAGGTCATCAACCCGAAGCTGCGCAACGCGCCCGATGCGGCCCGTCGTCTGCGCAAGGCCGCGAAGGAGAAGGGGGTCACCGCATGAGCGACGCCGTGCTCACCGCCAGGAACGTCTCGATCGAGTACGAGGTCGACCCGCCGGTCAAAGCCGTCCGCGATGTCTCACTCACTCTCCACCGGGGCGAGATCCTCGGGCTCGCGGGGGAGTCGGGCTGCGGGAAGACCACCCTCGCGTACGGGATGAACCGGCTGCTCAAGGCGCCGGCCCTGATGACCGACGGCGAGATCGTGTTCCACGACCGCGACGGCCATGACATCGACGTCGTCGGACTCGACGGCGACGGGCTGCGCGCATTCCGCTGGGACAAGATCTCGATGGTCTTCCAGGGGGCGATGAACTCCCTCAACCCGGTCATCTCGGTCCGCGCGCAGATCTTCGACATCTTCGACACCCATCGCCCCGGCATGTCGAAGAAGGCCAAGCAGGAGCGCGCCGAGGAGCTGCTCACGCTCGTCGGCGTCGACCCCGGGCGGCTGACGAGCTTCCCGCACGAGCTCTCCGGCGGCATGCGCCAGCGCATGATGATCGCGATGGCGCTGGCACTCGACCCGCAGGTCATGATCATGGACGAGCCCACGACGGCGCTCGACGTGGTCGTGCAGCGCGGCATCATCCGGGAGATCATGCGTCTGCGGGAGAAGCTCGGGTTCGCGGTGATCTTCATCACCCACGACCTGCCCATGCTCATCGAGATCAGCGACCGCATCGCCGTCATGCTGCAGGGACGGATCGTCGAGCAGGGCACGGCCGAGGAGATCTACCGCAACCCGCAGCACGAGTACACCCAGCGGCTGCTGTCGAGCTTCCCGTCCCTCACGGGCGAGCGGGGCGACTTCGTCCGCAGCGGCGGCGTGAACCAGGAGGTCATCCGATGAGCGTGGACGGGACGAGGCGTGCGGGCACCCTCGAGGCGAGGAACCTCGTCAAGGACTTCCACCTGCGGTCGGGGTTCCGCACGAGTGTGCTGCACGCGGTGAAGGACGTGTCGTTCACCCTGGAGGCGGGGCGGACCACGGCCCTCGTCGGCGAGTCCGGGTCGGGGAAATCCACCATCGCCCGGATGCTGATGAAGCTGGAGACGCCGACCTCGGGGAGCATCCTCCTGGACGGCGAGGAATCCGGCACGCGGGGCTCGGCCCTGGAGCGCTACCGGTCGGACGTGCAGATGGTCTTCCAGGACCCGTTCGCCTCGCTGAACCCCTTCCACACGATCGTGCACCACCTGGAGCGTCCGATCCGGCTCCACCACCCGAAGCTCGACAGCCGCGAGGTGCGGGCGCGGGCGATCGAGCTGCTGGAGCGCGTGCGGCTCACTCCGGGGGAGAGCTTCGCCGAACGGCGCCCGCACGAGCTCTCCGGTGGGCAGCGGCAACGCGTGGCGATCGCGCGGGCCCTCGCCCCCGGTGCCCGGTTCATCGTGGCGGACGAGCCGGTGTCGATGCTCGACGTGTCGATCCGGCTCGGCGTGCTCAACCTGCTCGCCGAGCTGCAGCGCGAGGAGAACCTCGGCGTCCTCTACATCACACACGATCTGGCGACCGCGCGGCACTTCTCCGACGACATCATGGTGCTCTTCCAGGGCGATGTCGTGGAGCGGGGAACAGCCGACGAGGTGATCCTGAACCCGCAGCACGAGTACACCAAGACGCTCCTGGCGGCGGCACCCGAACCGGAGAACCTCGGCAGGCTCCGTGACGAGGTCAGGGCGGAGCTCGCCCTGGGCTCCTGAGCGGGCGGGGGAGACCGCTAGACTGAACCCACAATCGAAGACAGGCCGAACGACCGACGCGGGAGAGCCCCGGCGCATGCAGCCGGGCACCGAAGGAGCAAGCCTCCCCGCCAATCTCTCAGGTACGCGTACCGCGGAGGTCCGGCCGCTCTGAAAAGCGATCCCGAGCACCGGGGGATCCGCCGACGGTGAAAGCCCTGTGCACGCGCGCGGGCGAAGCTCTCAGGCCCATGACAGAGGGGGAGTTCCCAGGGACGACGTCGTCGTCCCGCCCGACCCAGCCCGGGAGAACTCCATGTCCGACCCCCGCTACACCCCGTTGCGCGAGCGCCATGAGGCGCTCGGCGCCTCCTTCACCGATTTCGGCGGCTGGCAGATGCCGGTGCGCTACACGTCCGACCTCGCCGAACACCACGCGGTGCGGCAGGCGGCGGGCGTCTTCGACATCTCGCACATGGCGGAGTTCACGGTCCGCGGCACCGGTGCCGCGGCGTTCCTCGACTACGCCCTCGCCGGACGGCTGTCCGCGCTCGCGGTCGGCAAGGCGAAGTACTCGCTGCTGCTGACGCCTCAGGGCGGCATCGTCGACGATGTGATCGTCTACCGCCTGGCTGACGACGACTTCCTCATCATCTCCAACGCGGGCAACCGCGAGGCCGTGCGTCAGGCACTCACCGAGCGGGTGGCGGACGCCGACGCGGGCCCCGTGGAGGTCGCGGACGTCTCGGACGACTACGCGCTGATCGCTGTGCAGGGCCCGCGGGCCGAGGAGATCCTCGCCACGACGGCGGGCATCGCCGACGTCAGCGTCCCGTGGGCGGAGCAGAAGTACTACGCGTGGGCGACCGCGAGGTTCGCCGGAGAGCCGCTGCTCCTCGCCCGCACCGGCTACACCGGAGAGGACGGCTTCGAGCTCCTCGTCCCGGCCGCCCACGCGACCGCGCTGTGGGACGCGGTGCTCGACGCCGGTACTCCGCACGGTCTGGTTCCCGCCGGCCTCGCCGCCCGCGACACGCTCCGGCTGGAGGCCGGCATGCCGCTGTACGGCCATGAGCTCAGCCTCGCCACCGCACCCGCCCAGGCCGGCCTCGGTCGCGTCGTGGTCGCCGCGAAGGAGCGTTTCGTCGGCAAGGACGCGCCGGCGCCCGCCGACGACGCCCGGATCCTGGTCGGCCTGACGGCGGAGGGGCGACGCGCCGGCCGTGCCGGCTACGCGGTCGTCGACGCCGACGGCACTCCGATCGGAGAGATCACCAGCGGCGCCCTGAGCCCGACGCTCGGCCACCCCATCGCGATGGCCTTCGTCGACCCTTCTTCCGCAGAGGAGGGAACCGCAGTATTCCTTGATGTGCGGGGGACCCGCATCCCCGCGACCGTGACCGCCCTGCCTTTCTACCGGAGGACAAAATGACCGACCTCAGCGCACTCCGCTACACCGACGAGCACGAGTGGATCGCCGGTGATGGCGACACCGTCACCATCGGCATCACCGACTACGCCGCCGAGAAGTTGGGGGACGTCGTCTTCGTCGAACTCCCCGCCGTCGGCACCGAGCTGACCGCCGGCTCCGTCGTCGGCGAGATCGAGTCCACCAAGTCGGTCGGGGAGCTCTACGCCCCGGTCGCAGGCACGGTCGTCGAGATCAACGACGCCGTCGTCGACGACCCCTCGCTCGTCAACGCCGAGCCGTTCGAGGGCGGCTGGCTGCTCAAGGTGTCCGTCGCCGCCGGCGCGCTGGACGGACTGCTGGACCGCGACGCCTACGTCGCACTCACGGAGGGCTGATCCGGAAGTGGTTGCATTCGCCGATCGTCACATCGGACCGACCGAGGCCGCCCAGCGCACGATGCTCGACGCGCTCGGTCTCGGCTCCGTCGACAGCGGGACGCTGAGCCCGGTCGAGGAGCTCATGCGTCAGGCCGTCCCCGCCTCGATCTACACGGGACCGGAGGGCGCGGTCGCCGACTCCCGCATCCCGGTCGCCGCGTCGGAGACCGAGGCGCTGGCCGAGCTGCGTGCCCTCGCCGGGCGCAACACCGTGAACCGCTCGATGATCGGCCTCGGTTACTACGGCACCGTCACCCCGCAGGTCATCCAGCGCAACGTCCTCGAGAACCCGTCCTGGTACACGGCCTACACGCCGTACCAGCCCGAGATCTCGCAGGGGCGCCTGGAAGCGCTGATCAACTTCCAGACGATGGTGGCCGAGCTCACCGGCCTCACCACCGCGAACGCGTCGATGCTCGACGAGTCCACCGCGGTCGTGGAGGCGATGCTGCTCGCGCGCCGGGCATCGAAGACCGCGTCGAACGTGTTCGCAGTGGACGCGGATGCGCTGCCCCAGACGAAGGCCATGCTCGCGTCCCGCGCCGAGGCGCTCGGCATCGAGCTCGTCGCGGTCGACTTCGCGGCGGGGGAGGAGCTCCCCGCCGAGCTCTTCGGCGTCTTCGTGCAGTATCCGGGGGCTTCGGGCCGCGTGTGGGATCCGTCCGCGGTGTTCGACGCCGCGCACGTCGCCGGCGCGCTCGCCGTCGCGGCCGCCGACCTGCTCGCGCTGACGCTCCTCACCGCGCCCGGCACCCTCGGGGCCGACGTGGCCGTGGGCACGACGCAGCGCTTCGGTGTGCCGATGGGCTTCGGCGGCCCGCACGCCGGCTACATGGCCGTGCGCGCAGGCCTGGAGCGGCAGCTGCCCGGACGCCTCGTCGGCGTCTCCGTCGACGCCGAAGGCAAGCCGGCCTACCGCCTCTCGCTGCAGACCCGCGAGCAGCACATCCGCCGCGAGAAGGCGACGTCGAACATCTGCACCGCTCAGGTGCTCCTCGCCGTGATGGCGTCGATGTACGCGGTCTACCACGGCCCGGACGGGCTTCGACAGATCGCCCGCGAAGTGACCGCCAAGGCGACCCTGCTGCGCGAGTGGCTCGTCGAGGCCGGCGCCGAGGTCGTCCACGAGCACTTCTTCGACACACTGACCGTGCGCGTCCCCGGCCGGGCGGCGGAGTACGCGGACCAGGCACGGGGCGGCTACGGCATCCTCCTGCGGGTCGCCGACGTCGACACGATCGGCATCGCGGTCGACGAGACGACCACGGTGGCCCAGCTGCACCAGGTCGCGCAGGTCTTCGGAGGGAAGCAGGAGCGCGCCTTCGGCTTCGGCCTCGGCGACGCGGACGCGCTGCCGGACGCCCTCCGCCGCGCGGACGAGTACCTCACGCACCCGGTGTTCCGCAGCCACCGCAGCGAGACCGCCATGATGCGGTACCTGAAGAGCCTGTCCGACCGGGACTACGCGCTCGACCGCGGCATGATCCCGCTCGGCTCGTGCACCATGAAGCTCAACGCCGCCACGGAGATGGCCGCCATCACGTGGCCGGAGTTCGCGGGCATCCACCCGTTCGCCCCGGAGGCCGACGTGCGCGGCTACCTGGAGCTCATCGACCAGCTCGAGAGCTGGCTCGCCGAGATCACCGGGTACGACGCGGTGTCGCTGCAGCCGAACGCCGGATCCCAGGGGGAGCTCGCCGGCCTCCTCGCGATCCGCGGCTACCACCGCGCGAACGGCGACGACCACCGCATCGTGTGCCTCATCCCGTCCTCCGCCCACGGCACGAACGCGGCCTCCGCCGTGCTCGCGGGCATGAAGGTCGTCGTGGTGGCGAGCGATGCGCTCGGCAACGTCGACCTGGACGACCTGCGCGCGAAGATCGCCCAGCACGCCGACGACCTGGCGGCGCTGATGATCACGTACCCGTCCACGCACGGCGTGTACGAGGAGCAGGTCGTCGAGATCACCGGGGCGGTGCACGCGGCCGGCGGTCAGGTGTACGTCGACGGCGCGAACCTCAACGCGCTCCTCGGCTACGCCCGCTTCGGCGACCTGGGCGGCGACGTCTCGCACCTCAACCTGCACAAGACGTTCGCCATCCCGCACGGCGGCGGCGGCCCGGGCATCGGTCCGGTCGCGGCGAAGGCGCACCTCGCGCCGCACCTGCCGTCGCACCCGCTCGCGCAGCGCGCCGAGCACTTCGGCGGCCACACGTTCGAGGGCGCCGTGATCTCCGCGGCACCGTACGGCTCCGCGGGCATCCTCCCGATCTCGTGGGCGTACGTGCGCATGATGGGGGCCGAGGGGCTCCGGCGCGCGACCGCCGCGGCGGTCCTCTCGGCGAACTACATCGCCGAGCGCCTCGGCGGCCACTTCCCGGTGCTCTACACGGGGGAGAACGGTCGGGTCGCGCACGAGTGCATCCTCGACCTGCGTCCGCTCAAGGAGGCCACCGGCATCTCCGTCGACGACGTCGCCAAGCGCCTGATCGACTACGGGTTCCACGCCCCGACCATGTCGTTCCCGGTCGCCGGCACCCTCATGGTGGAGCCCACCGAGTCGGAGGACCTCGACGAGATCGAGCGGTTCATCGAGGCGATGATCATGATCAAGGCCGAGGCGGACGCCGTCGCCGCGGGGCGCTGGCCCGCAGACGACAACCCGCTCGTGCACGCCCCGCACACCGCGGTCTCGCTCATCGCGGGGGAGTGGGCGCACGCCTACACCCGCGAGGAGGCCGCCTATCCGGTGCGCTCGCTGGTGGCGGCGAAGTACTGGCCGCCGGTCCGCCGGATCGACCAGGCGTACGGCGACCGCAACCTCGTCTGCGCCTGCCCGCCGATCGAGGCCTTCGCCTGACACGGACCCGCACGACGAACGGCGTCGCGCCCGCCTCCCGGCGGCGCGGCGCCGTTCGCGTTACGCCATGTTTCCGTCATGTGACAGATGGTCACCACTCAGTAACAGTTCGTTAGCCGAACGTCCTGGACTCGCGACCCCCGGGTTACGCTCAGGTATCCCTGCGCGCTCGATGATGAGCCGCGCAGAATTCCCACGTCCACAGGAGGACAAAAGTGAAGCGCAACAAGATCGCCCTCGCGGGCAGCGCACTGTTCGTGATCGGCGCCCTGACTCTCGCCGGCTGCGCGAGCGGCGGCGGCAACTCGGGAGACGACGGCAGCGGGGCGAAGGCCGACCCGGATGCCATCATCACCACGAACGGCTCCGAGCCCGAGAACCCGCTCATCCCGACCAACACCAACGAGGTCGGCGGCGGCAAGATCCTCGACGAGATCTTCGCCGGGCTCGTCTACTACGACGCCGAGGGCAAGCCGGTCAACGACATGGCCGAGGAGATCGTGACCGAAGACCCGCAGCACCTCACGGTGACGCTGAAGGAGGGGCAGACCTTCTCCGACGGCGAAGAGGTCACGGCCGACAACTTCATCAAGGCGTGGAACTACGGCGCCCAGGCGGAGAACGCGCATCTCTCGAACTACTTCTTCGAGGACATCGAGGGCTTCCAGAACACCGAAGAGGTGTACGGCGCGCAGGGCGACCTGACCGGCCTCGAGCAGGTGGACGACTACACCTTCAAGATCACCCTGAACAAGCCGGCCGCCGACTTCGCGCTGCGCCTCGGCTACTCGGCGTACTACCCGCTGCCTGACGCGGCGTTCGAGGACATGGACGCCTTCGGGGAGAACCCGATCGGCAACGGTCCGTACAAGCTCGACGGCGAGGGCGCCTGGCAGCACGACGTGCAGATCGACCTGGTCCGCAACGACGACTACGAGGGCGGGCGCCAGGCGAAGAACGGCGGTCTCACGATCAAGTTCTACGCGACCCAGGATGCGGCCTACGCGGACCTGCAGGGCAACAAGGTCGACGTCATCGACGTCATCCCCGCCGTCTCGCTGCCCACGTTCCAGGATGACCTCGGCGACCGCGCTGTGAACCAGCCGTCCGCCGTGTTCCAGTCGTTCACGATCGGGCAGTTCCTGCCGCACTTCTCGGGCGAAGAGGGCATCCTCCGTCGCCAGGCCATCTCGATGGCGTTCGACCGCGACCAGATCACCGACAAGATCTTCTTCGGCACCCGCACCACGGCCTCCGACTTCACGTCGCCGGTCATCGACGGCTGGTCGGACTCGATCTCGGGCAACGAGGTCCTGAAGTACGACCCGGAGAAGGCCAAGGAGCTGTGGGCCGAGGCCGACGCGATCTCCCCGTGGGAGGGCGAGTTCAAGATCGCCTACAACACCGACGGCGGCCACCAGGAGTGGGTCGAGGCCGTGACCAACGCGATCTCCAACACGCTGGGCATCGAGGCCTCGGGCGACCCGTACCCGACCTTCTCGGTCATCCGCGAGGAGATCAACAACAACAGCATCAAGACCGCCGCCCGCTCGGGTTGGCAGGCCGACTACCCCGGTCTGTACAACTTCCTCGGCCCGCTCTACGCGACCAACGCCGGTTCGAACGACGGCGACTACTCGAACCCCGAGTTCGACAAGCTGATCGCCGACGGCATCAGCAACACCGACACCGCGGCTCAGGTCGAGGAGTTCACCAAGGCGCAGGAGATCCTCTTCAACGACCTCCCCGCGATCCCGCTGTGGTACTCCAACGTGACCGGTGGCTACGCCGACACGGTGGACAACGTCACCTTCGGCTGGAACTCGGTGCCGCTGTACTACGAGATCACGAAGGCTGCCGAATAGGCCTGACGGAGCTCGCAAACGCGAGGCGGTGACGGTCTTCCGTCACCGCCTCGTCGGGTGCTTCCGTCCTGCCTGTTCGCGACCGCCCGAAAGCGACAGCGGATGCTCAGCTATATCCTCAGACGTCTTCTCCAGGTGATCCCCGTCTTCTTCGGGGCCACTCTGCTCATCTACTTCCTCGTCTTCGCGATGCCGGGAGACCCGATCCTCGCGCTGTTCGGCGACCGTACGCCCAGCGAGGCCCTCGTCAACGCGCTCCGCGAGGAGTACCACCTCAACGATCCGTTCCTGGTGCAGTACTGGTACTACATCACCGGTGTCTTCCAGGGTGATCTCGGCGTGACGTTCTCCGGCCGGCCGGTCTCCGACGTTCTCGTCGACACCCTGCCGGTCACGGGTCGTCTCGCGATCATGGCGATCGGCATCGAGTTCGCCCTCGCGATCTCCGTCGGAACCATCTCGGCGCTGCGCAAGGGGAAGCTCTTCGATACGACGGCCCTGCTCGTCGCGCTCGTGGCCCTCGCCATCCCGATCTTCGTGATGTGCTTCCTTGCGCAGTACTTCCTGGCGATCCAGTGGGGCTGGTTCAGCCCCACGGTCGGCTCCGACAACGACTGGGGCGGCCTGTGGCTCCCCGCGCTCGTCCTCGGGTTCAGCCTGTTCGCCGTCAGCATGCGCCTGATGCGCAGCTCGGTGATCGACACCCTCAACCAGGACTGGGTGCGCACGGCATACAGCAAGGGGCTCTCGCGGCGACGCGTCCTCCCCGTGCACGTGCTGCGCAACTCCCTCATCCCGGTCATCACCAACTCCGCCACGAACTTCGGTGTCCTTCTCGTCGGGGCCACCGTGACCGAGGGGATCTTCAACATCCCCGGTGTCGGCAACACGCTCTATCAGGCGGCGATCCGGGGCGAGGGGCCGACCGTGGTCTCCTTCGTCACGGTGTTCGTCATCCTGTACGTGCTGGTGAACCTTGTCATCGACCTGCTCTACGGTCTGCTCGACCCGAGGATCCGCTATGTCTGACCCCACCACGCAGAACCACTACGTCGCCCCGGTCGAGACCGAGACGATCTCCGTCGACGCCGTCCGCGTCGGCGAGAAGCCCAGCAACCTGTGGCGTGACGCCTGGCGGGACCTGCGCCGTCGTCCGCTGTTCTGGTTCGCCGTGTTCCTCGCCGCCGTGTTCGTGCTGATGTCGTTCTGGCCGACGCTGTTCACACAGGTCAATCCGCGCGTGTGCGAACTGACGTACAGCAACGAGGGACCCACCGCGGGTCATCCGCTCGGCTACAACTTCCAGGGATGCGACATCTACGCGCGTGTCGTGTGGGGTGCGCAGACCTCGCTCGCCGTCGGACTGATCGCGACCGTGATCTCCGCGGTCCTCGGCCTGATCATGGGAGCGATCGCCGGTTTCTACGGCGGCTGGCTCGATGCCCTCCTCTCCCGCGTGGGCGACATCTTCTTCGCGATCCCGTACATCCTCGCCGCGCTCGTCGTGATGACGGTGCTGTCGGACTACCGGTCGGTGTGGACGCTCGCGCTCGCCATCGGCGGGTTCTCCTGGGCCTCGACGGCTCGCGTCGTGCGTGCCGAGATCCTGCGGGTGCGTCAGGCGGACTTCGTCATGGCATCGCGCGCCCTGGGGCTGTCGCAGTTCAAGACGCTGGTGACCCACGTCGTTCCCAACGGGATCGCACCGCTGCTGGTCGTGTCGACGCTCGGCCTCGCCGCCGCCATCGTGGCCGAGGCGACGCTGTCGTTCCTGGGCGTCGGGCTCGACGGCACCGTCGTCTCCTGGGGCAAGGACATCAGCCAGGCGCAGGCGGCTCTGCGCGTCGCTCCGATGTCCCTCATCTATCCGTCGATCGCGCTCACCCTCGCGGTGCTCGCTTTCGTGAGCCTCGGCGAGCTCATCCGAGACGCCATCGACCCGAAGGCGAGGGCTCGCCGATGAGCGACCGCAACACCCCACAGATCCCATTGCTGAGCGTGCGCGACCTCACCGTCGCGTTCCGCACGCAGGACGGGATGCGCGAGGTCCTGCACGGGATCACGTTCGATGTGATGCCCGGTGAGACCGTGGCCATCGTCGGCGAGTCCGGCTCGGGCAAGTCGACCACGGCGACCGCCATCGTCGACCTGCTCCCGGGCACGGGGACGATCACGGGCGGGTCCATCACGCTGGAGGGACGCCCGCTGACCGGGCTGAGCCGGCGCGACATGGAGGCGGTGCGCGGTCGAGACATCGGCTTCGTCCCGCAGGACCCGATGTCGAGCCTGAACCCCGTGTGGAGCATCGGCTTCCAGGTGAAGGAGGCCGTCCGCGCGAACGGCGTCGCCCAGGGGCGCGCCGCCGCGAAGGCGCGGACGATCGAGGTGCTGCAGCAGGCCGGGCTGGCGGATGCCGAGCGTCGCCTGCACCAGTATCCGCACCAGTTCTCCGGCGGTATGCGCCAGCGGGCGCTGATCGGGATCGGTCTCGCGGCCGACCCGAAGCTCCTCATCGCCGACGAGCCGACCTCGGCTCTCGACGTGACGGTGCAGCGGGTCATCCTCGACCACATGGCGTCGCTCACGCGCGATAAGGGCACCTCGGTGCTGCTGATCACGCACGACCTGGGACTCGCGGCCGAACGCGCCGAGAAGATCATCGTCATGAACGGCGGCAACATCGTCGAGGCGGGCCCCAGCCGGCAGATCCTGGAGAACCCGCAGCACCCGTACACGAAGCGACTGGTCGCTGCGGCGCCCAGCGTCGCCTCGCAGCGGATCCAGGCGGTGGTGGAGGACCGGGGCATCGAGACGCTCGACGACCTGGCCGACATCCCGCCGACGGTCCGCGTGGCCGGCCTGACCAAGGACTACAAGATCCGGCAGGGCAACTTCCGCAGCGAGGCGTTCCGGGCGGTGGACGACGTGTCGTTCGAGATCCCGCGCGGAAAGACGCTGGCCCTCGTCGGCGAGTCGGGTTCGGGGAAGTCCACGGTCGCGAAGATGGTCCTCAAGCTGGAGGAGCCGACGAGCGGGACGATCGAGATCGACGGGCAGGACGTGTCCCACCTGTCGAACGCGCAGTCGTTCGGACTCCGCCGGCGCATGCAGCCGGTGTTCCAGGACCCCTATGGGTCCCTGGATCCGCTGCGGAACATCGGCAACACCATCGCGGAGCCGCTGCAGATCCACGGCGTCGGCGACCGGGCCTCGCATCGCGCCCGTGTGGAGGAGCTCCTGGAGCAGGTCGCCCTGCCGCAGGCGCTGGCCACGCGCTATCCGAACGAGCTCTCCGGCGGACAGCGTCAGCGCGTCGCGATCGCGCGTGCGCTGGCGCTCAAGCCCGACATCATCGTCCTCGACGAGGCGGTGTCGGCGCTCGACGTGCTCGTGCAGGATCAGATCCTGAAGCTCCTCGCCGACCTGCAGTCCGAGCTCGACCTCACCTACCTCTTCATCACGCACGACCTCGCGGTCGTCCGGGTCTCCAGTGACCTGGTCTGCGTCATGGAGAAGGGCAAGGTGGTCGAGCAGGGGACGGTCGACGAGATCTTCGCGAACCCGCAGGAGGAGTACACGGATCGTCTGCTGCAGGCGATCCCGGGTGCGTCGATCCCGCTCGGCGGCCTCTGAGGTGGCATCTCCCGGACACCCCGAGGGCGCACGGACCTTCCGTGCGCCCTCGGGCACCGTCGTCTTCGTGCTCAGCATCCTGCTCGTGCTGTTCCTGCTGGGCGACACCGTCGTCAACGGCAGCATCGTGCAGGCGCTGCTCGTGGCGCCCTGGCTGCTGCTCGGCCTGTGGATCGTGTACGAGACGGCCTTCGTCTCCTTCGTCCGCGTGGATCAGGAGGGGGCTGTGGTGCAGAACCTGCTGCGTCGCACGACCTTCGGCTGGGCGCACGTGCAGGACATCGACATGCGGTGGCAGCTCGAGTTCACGCTGGACGACGGCCGCACCCTGAGCTGCTGGGGCGGACCGGCCAAGGCGCGTCCGCCTCGTCGCTCCCGCGAGGAGGACGCCGAGCCGAAGGTGCCGTCGGCGCTCCGGGTGCTCACGGGCATCCGCGATCTGTGGACCGCGGCTCCCTCGACGGCGGACGCGCCGATCCGACGCAGCTGGGACGGCACGGCCCTCATCGCCCTCGCGGTGATCGTGCTGTGGGCCGTCGCGGCGCTCGTCGTCGTCAACCTCGGCTGAGCGGGCCTCAGCCGGGAAGACCGAACAGGGCGGGCCAGGCGGCCGCGGCCCAGGGGTAGCCGACGAAGGCCGCCGCGTCGATGAGGAAGTGCGCCACCAGGAACGGCAGCAGCCGACCGGTGCGGTGGTAGAGCCATCCGAAGAGCAGCCCCATCGCGAGGTTGCCGATGAAGGCGCCGGGCCCCTGATAGAGGTGGTACGTCGCGCGGAGCACCGAGGTCGAGACGATGATCGTCCATGGCGACCACCCCAGCTGCCGCAGGCGGGCGAACAGGTACCCGAGCACGACGAACTCCTCCTGCAGCGACGCGCGCGCGGCGGCGAGCAGCAGGATCGGCACGGTCCACCAATGGGCGTCCAGGCCCGCGGGGTTCACGGCGACGAAGAGTCCGAGGGCCCGGCCGCCGAAGTAGAGCGCCAGTCCCGGCACGCCGATCGCGAGGACGAGGAGCGCGCCGCGGCCGATGTCGCCCGCCACCCGGGTGCCGTCGAGTCCCAGCCGCTCCAGGTGGGGGCGGCGGCGCTGCCACAACAGGAAGCAGACGAGGAGCACAGGCACCAGCCCGAAGCCGATCGACAGCACCTGATAGATGAGGTCGAACACCTCCCGGTCGCTGCGGGAGGGGTTGAGGGTGGCCGTCTGATCCGCGAGGGGCGTGTCGTCCGTGAGTCGATAGGCGAGCTGCACGATCGCGTAGATCGCGGACTGACCGAGACCCAGGGCCAGCACGATGGCGATCTCCCACCACAGCCGCCCTGAGCCTTCGCGCGGCTCGTCGCTCCGCCTCGGCGCGGTCGAGGACGTCTGCGGGACCGGGGGAGTCGGGTCGGGGAGGGTCACGGGACGATGGTACGACGTGCGTTCAGGAACCCGATCCGCGCGTACGTTATCCTGGAACGTCGGCTTCCCGGCGCAACCCCACACTCTTTGAGGACCCTTGTATGGCGCACGCCCTCCGCTCTGACCTCCGCAACGTCGCAATCGTCGCCCACGTCGACCACGGCAAGACCACGCTCGTCGACGCGATGCTCCGCCAGACGGGCTCCTTCGGCGACCACTCGCACGTGGAGGAGCGCGCGATGGACTCCAACGACCTGGAGCGCGAGAAGGGCATCACGATCCTCGCCAAGAACACGGCGATCACCTACAAGGGCAAGCACGCCGACGGCAAGGAGATCACGATCAACGTGATCGACACCCCCGGCCACGCCGACTTCGGTGGTGAGGTCGAGCGCGGCCTGTCGATGGTCGACGGCGTCGTGCTCCTCGTCGACGCGAGCGAGGGCCCGCTGCCGCAGACCCGCTTCGTGCTGCGCAAGGCGCTCGAGGCCAAGCTCCCCGTCATCCTCCTGGTCAACAAGACCGACCGTCCGGACGCCCGGATCGCCGAGGTCGAGGAGGAGGCGCACGACCTGCTGCTGGGCCTCGCCTCCGACCTGGTCGACGACGTGCCGGACCTCGACGTCGACGCGCTGCTCGACGTGCCGGTGGTCTACGCCTCCGGTCGCGCCGGCGCTGCATCGCGGAACCGTCCCGCCGATGGAGCGCTGCCCGACAACGACGACCTCGAGCCCCTGTTCGAAGCGATCCTCGAGCACGTCCCCGCTCCGGCGTACGACGACGAGGCTCCGCTGCAGGCCTGGGTCACGAACCTCGACTCCAGCCCGTTCCTCGGCCGCCTCGCCCTGCTGCGCGTCTTCAACGGCACGCTCAAGAAGGGCCAGACGGTGGCCTGGGTGCGTGCCGACGGCACCACGAGCAACGCGCGCGTCACCGAGCTGCTCAAGACCCGCGCTCTCGAGCGCTACCCGGCCGAGTCGGCCGGCCCCGGCGACATCGTCGCGATCGCCGGTTTCGAGAACATCACCATCGGCGAGACCATCGCCGACCCGGAGGACGTCCGCCCGCTTCCCGCGATCACGGTCGACGACCCCGCCATCTCGATGACGATCGGCACCAACACCTCGCCCCTCATGGGCAAGGTCAAGGGGCACAAGCTCACGGCGCGCATGGTCAAGGACCGTCTCGACAAGGAGCTCATCGGAAACGTCTCGCTCAAGGTCGTCGACATCGGGCGCCCGGATGCGTGGGAGGTGCAGGGCCGCGGCGAGCTGGCCCTCGCCATCCTCGTCGAGAACATGCGTCGTGAGGGCTTCGAGCTCACCGTGGGCAAGCCGCAGGTGGTCACCAAGAAGATCGACGGCAAGACCTATGAGCCGTTCGAGCACCTGACCATCGACACGCCGGAGGAGCACCTCGGCGCGATCACGCAGCTCCTCGCGAACCGCAAGGGCCGCATGGAGAACATGACCAACCACGGCACCGGCTGGGTGCGCATGGAGTTCATCGTCCCGTCGCGCGGTCTGATCGGCTTCCGCAGCGAGTTCCTCACCACGACCCGCGGCACCGGCATCGCGAACGCGATCTCGCACGGCTACGAGCCGTGGGCCGGTTCCATCACGACGCGCCAGAACGGCTCGATCGTCGCCGACCGCCAGGGTGTCGTCACCCCGTTCGCGATGATCGCCCTGCAGGAGCGCATGTCGTTCTTCGTGCAGCCCACGCAGGAGGTCTACGAGGGCATGGTCATCGGCGAGAACTCCCGCGCCGACGACATGGACGTGAACATCACCAAGGAGAAGAAGCTCACCAACATGCGTGCGGCCAGCTCCGACACGTTCGAGTCGATGACGCCCCCGCGCGTGCTGACCCTCGAGGAGAGCCTCGAGTTCGCCCGTGACGACGAATGCGTCGAGGTCACGCCCGAGGTCGTCCGCATCCGCAAGGTGATCCTCGACCAGACCGTCCGTGGTCGCGAGGCCTCGCGCCTCAAGCGTCAGGACGCGAACGCCTGATCGTCTCGCACTCCTCTCGAGAGGGCCCCACGCCGCCATCTGGCCGCGTGGGGCCCTCTCTCATGAAAATCCCAGGTGAGGGCTAGTTTTCGTTCAGGTTGATGGCGCAGACTCGTTCACTTGCGCCCGGGGCGAGCTCCCGATGAGTCCCCTGAAAGGGCGTACGACGACCCGAAAGTCACAGCCTTGCTTCAGAAGACCCGTGCGCTTCGGCGCGCCTCCGACGCGGCAGCCGCTCGCGCCACTGTCACCCGTACACCCCTGATCGCCCTCGGTGCCGCCACGGCCGCGCTCGTCGGCATCACCCTCAGCGTCGGCCTCGCCTCCGCCCCGGCAGCCGGGGCCGAGCGCTCCGACACCGCCTCTGCCGTCACGAGCCAGAACCTGGGCTCCGTGCCCCTCACCCGCATCGCCGACAAGGCCGTCATGACGGTCTCTGACGGAACCGACGCGGTCGCCGCGGCGAAGAGCCTGACCGCGGAGGTCGCCGAGTCGGGCCTCGACGTGAGCGCCGCGGCGCCCGTCGACACCACCGCGCTCGAAGACGACCTGGAGACCCTCGCCGACCGATCCACGCTCCCGCTGGTCCTGACCACCGTGACGGCCGAGCAGGCCGAGGCGGAGACCGAGAAGGTCGTGACCGCCACGGCTGACCTCCAGAAGGCCTTCACCGCCGCGCAGGAGAAGAAGGCGGCCGACGACGCCGCCCGCGCGGCCGAGGAGAAGGCGGCGGCTGCGGCGGCTGCACTCGCCTCCGCGAACACCCCGGACGGCGCTCGGGCCACGGCGCAGCAGATGATGGCGGACCGCTACGGCTGGGGTGGCGACCAGTTCTCCTGCCTGAACTCGCTGTGGAACAAGGAGTCCGGCTGGAACTACCAGGCGTACAACAACGACGGGGGAGCGACCGGCATCCCGCAGGCGCTGCCCGGCAGCAAGATGGCCACGGCGGGCGCCGACTGGCAGACGAACGCCGCCACCCAGATCGCCTGGGGCCTGAAGTACATCGCCGACGCCTACGGCACCCCGTGCAGCGCCTGGGGACACTCCCAGGCCATGAACTGGTACTGAGCCGCAGAGCCGGCTCCTCGCGGAGGATCTGCCCCTAGCCGTCACCCGACACGGGCGCTACCGTGTCAGGGAGACGGCTGGGGGCGTCGCGATTCCGAGGAGGAGTGGTGCTCGATCCCACCGTCTGGCTCGATGTCCCTCAGGAGGTCTCCACGGGCACGCTGCCCGGGTGGGAGCGGGTGGACGAGCTCGTCCGCGAGGCCCACGCCCGGTACGCGGACGAGGTGTCCGGCCAGGTGGCGGACTACATCCCCGTGCTCGCCGCGGTCGATCCGGAGCTCTTCGGGCTCGCGGTGATCGAGGTGGGCGGCGGCATCCACGACGCCGGAGACGCCCTGCACCCGTTCTCCATCCAGTCGATCTCGAAGATGTTCGTCTATGCGCTGGCCATCCAGGAGCACGGCCACGAGCGGGTCCGCGAGATCGTGGGTGTGAACAACACCGGGCTCGCCTTCAACTCGGTCGTGGCGCTGGAGCTCAACGACGGGCATCCGCGCAACCCGATGGTCAACGCCGGGGCGATCGCCACCACGGCGCTCATGCCGGGCGCCACGGCGGTGGAGCAGTGGGAGCGTGTCCGCGAGGGGCTGTCCGCCTTCGCCGGACGGCCCCTGAGCCTGGACGGCGAGGTCTACGCGTCCGAGGCGGGGTCGAACGAGCGCAACCGGGCCCTGGGCTGGTTGCTGCGCAGCTACGGCCGGCTCGCCGGCGACCCCGATGAGATCGTCGACGTCTACACCCGGCAGTGCGCGCTGGCGGTCACCGCGCACGACCTCGCCGTCATGGGGGCCACGCTCGCCGACGGCGGAGTGAACCCGGTGACGGGGGAGCGGGTGGTCTCCGCGGACGTCTGCCGTGACACGCTGGCCGTCGTCGCGGCGAGCGGGCTGTACGAGCGGTCGGGCGACTGGCTGTTCGAGATCGGTCTGCCCGCCAAGTCGGGTGTCGCCGGCGGCCTCGTCGCGGTCTCTCCTGGCAAGGGCGCCGTCGCCGGGTTCTCACCCCGCCTGGACGAGGCGGGCAACTCGATCCGGTCGCAGATGGCGATCGGACACCTGTCGCGGTCGCTCGGGCTGAACCTCTTCGCCTCCGCGCCCGCCCGTGAGCATGCCGGCGGGGCGGGCGCCTCGTCGTCGTCGGAAGGAGAGCGCTCATGACCCGCACGGCTCCCGCACCCGTGAAGACGTCCTGGCTGCCGATGGTCAGCCTGTTCCTCGCGCAGGTGCTCATGTCCTTCAACGTCGCGGCGCTGCCGATCTCGCTCGGCGGCATGGTGGCCGACTTCGGCGTACCGCCGACCATCGCGAGCACGACGATCGTGATGTACGGCCTCGCCGTCGCCGCGCTCGTGATGACCGGTGCCAAACTCGGGCAGCGCGTCGGCTGGGTGCTGATCTTCCGCGTCGTCGTCGCGCTCTTCGCCGGGTCCGCCGTGATGATGCTCCTCGCCCCGACCGTCTGGTGGGCCATCGCCGGGCAGGCTGTCGCGGGTGCGGCCGCCGCGATCATCGTCCCCTCGATCGTGGCCCTGATCGCCGAGAACTACCGGGGACCGCAGCAGGCCACCGCGATCGGAGCGATCGGCTCGGCACGCGCGATCTCCGGCGTCAGCGCCTTCCTCATCGGAGGGACGCTCGGCACCCTCGTCGGGTGGCGTCCGCTGTTCGTCATCGTGCTGGCGATCGCCGTGGCTGTCTTCGCCCTGAGCTTCACGCTGCGCGGCGACCGCGGCGACGCGGCGATCCGCATCGATCTCGTCGCCGCCCTCCTCATCGGCGCGGCGATCGTGCTGCTCACCCTCGGGTTCAACAACCTGAACAGCTGGGGAGCACTCGCGGCGGCGCCGTCCGCGCCGTTCTCCGTCCTCGGACTCTCGCCCGCCCCGATCTTCATCGTCCTGGGCATCATCCTGGGCCAGGGGTTCTTCCTGTGGACCCGGCGGCGGATGGCCGAGGGGAAGGTGCCGCTGATCGACCTGACCGTGCTGGGCTCGTCGCGGGAGCGCGCCGCGGTGTACGCCATGTTCATCGTCGTCGCCCTCGAGGCCTGCGTGAACTTCACGGTGCCGCTGTACATCCAGATCGTCCAGGGACGCACGCCGTTCGATACGGCCCTGGCGATGATGCCGTTCAACCTCACGGTGTTCATCACGGCGACGCTCGTCGTGCGCTTCTACAGGCGATATCCGCCGCGGACGATCGGCGTGTTCGGGTTCATCCTCACCACGGCGGCGCTCGTCTGGCTGTCGGTCGTGGTGACGAACAACTGGGAGACGGTGCCGACCATCGCCGGGCTCGTCGTGTTCGGCATCGGCCAGGGCGCCCTCGTCACCCTGGTGTTCAACGTACTGGTGACGGCGGCGCCGCCCGAGCTCGCCGGCGACGTCGGGTCGCTGCGCGGCACCACGCAGAACCTGGCCTCCGCCGTGGGGACCGCGCTCGCCGGGGCGCTGCTGGTGTCCCTGCTCGCGCTCAACGTCGGCCGCGCGGTCGTGGAGCATCCCGAGCTGCCGCCGTCGCTGGTGTCGCAGGTCGATCTGAACGAGGTGAACTTCATCAGCAACGACGAACTGCGCGCGGTGCTGGAGACCACGGACGCGACGCCGGAACAGGTCGACGCCGCGGTCGCCGTGAACGAGGAGTCGCGGCTGCGCACGCTCAAGCTCGGCCTTCTGATCCTCGCCGCGGTGAGCGCGCTCGCGATCCTGCCCGCGTCGCGCCTGCCGCAGTACCGACCGCACGAGATCCCCGACCCGTCGCCGACGGGGCCGGGGGAGTGAACCTCAGCGCAGCTCGGAGATGAGGACGGCGCTCGTGCCGGGCTCGACCGCCTCGAAGACGTGCGCGACGTTGCCGGCATAGGTCAGATAGTCGCCGGGGTTCAGCACCACGGCATCGTCGGGGGGACCGACCCGTGCCTGCCCGGCGATGAGGATCACGTGCTCGACCGTGCCCGCGTGGTGGGGGTCGGACCGGCGGGGGTCGCCGGGCTCCGCCTGGATCAGGTAGACGTCCCTCCGGGCACCCGGAGGGCTCGCGGAGAGCAGGGTGGCGCTGTAGGCCGCGGCGGAGGACGGCACGCCCGCGAGGTCGTCGGCGCGGATGAGGGTCGGGGCGTTGGCCTGCTGGTCGACGAGCACCGCGAAGGGCACGCCGAGCGCGACGCCCAGCGCCCACAGCGTCTCCACGCTCGGATTGCCGGCACCGCTCTCGAGCTGCGAGACCGTGGCCTTCGAGATCCCGGCCCGTCGGGCGAGTTCGGAGACGGACAGGTTCGCGGCCTCGCGCTCGCGGCGGAGCGTGCGGGCGATGCGGGTGCGGAGATCCTCCATGCGTTCATCATGGCAAACGATCGTTCGCTTGACTATACGGATCGCCATGTTCAGAATGATGATCGTGTGTTCAGTGAAGCGAACGTCGCGGTGGAGCGGGACCCGGTGACCGCTGAGCGTGAGGTGTGGCGCGAGGCGCTCGGTGTCGTGCTCGCCACGAGCGCCTACGGCATCTCCTTCGGCGCGCTCGCCGTCGCCGCGGGGCTCGACGTCTGGCAGACGTGCGTGCTCAGCCTCCTGATGTTCACCGGGGGATCGCAGTTCGCGTTCGTGGGGGTGTTCGCCGCCGGTGGCCTGGCCGCCCTGCCTTCGGCGATCGCATCGGCGGCACTCCTCGGCGTGCGCAACGTCGCCTACGGGATGCGCATGTCGCCGCTCATCGGGGGCGGACCGGCACGGCGAGCGGCCGCCGCGCACTTCACCATCGACGAGTCCACCGCCGTGGCGATCGCGCAGGACGATCCGCGCCTGCGCCGGGTGGGCTTCTGGGTCACGGGGGTCGGCATCTTCCTCGGCTGGAACCTCACCACCCTCGTCGGCGCGCTGGTCGGCGACGTGCTCGGCGACCCGAGGGCCTGGGGGCTGGATGCCGCGGCGGCTGCGGCCTTCCTCGCCCTGCTGTGGCCGCGTCTGCGTCAGCGGCAGGCCGTCGCCGTCGGGATCGCGGCCGCCGTGATCGCGGCAGCCCTCACGCCGTTCCTCATGCCGGGGCTCCCGGTGCTCGTCGCCGCTGTCGTCGCGATCGTCGTCGGGTGGTTCAACTGGCTGGGGACACCGCGTCCCGCGAGCGTCGGCGAAGGGGAGGGGGGCGCATGAGCCTCTGGAGCGCCATCCTCCTCGCCGCCCTGATCTGCCTCGCGCTGAAGGCCGTGGGCTATCTCGTGCCGCCGAAGGTGCTCGAGGCGCCGCGCCCCGCCCGCATCTCCGACCTCCTCACCGTCGCGCTGCTCGCCGCCCTCGTCGCGGTGCAGTCCCTCGGTGACGGGCAGGCGATCACCGTGGACGCGCGCGTGCCCGCCCTGCTCGTCGCGGCGGGACTCCTCTGGCTGCGGCAGTCGTTCCTCGTGGTGGTGGCGTCCGCCGCCCTCGTCGCCGCGCTGCTGCGGCTGTCCGGTCTCGCCGCCTGAGCCGTCGTCTCGCCGGGCACCGCCCGGGTAGGATCGGGGGGTGCGCGGGAAGTGGTTGTCGAGGGTGCTGTCCTGGGTGGCCGCTGCCCTGGTGGGCGGGGTCTACGGCGTCGCGGGAACCATCGCGCACAGCGTCATGTGGGGGCCGATCCCGATCGGCCTGATCGTCGCCGCTGTCGCATGTGCCGCGATCCTCATCGCCGTGCGGGCGCTCACCCACGACCGGGGGGCCGCGGTCGCCGCCGGTCTCGGGATGCTGGCCATGATCGTGCTCATCTCGGGCGTCGGTCCCGGTGGCTCCGTCGTCGTGCAGGACACCCTCGCCGGGCGCATCTGGACCTATCTCGCCGCCGGCATCGTGCTGCTCGTCATCGCGTGGCCGTCGTTCTCCCGGCAGCCGGTCCGCCCCGCCACGCCCTCCGCGGAGGAACCCGAGGTCCACGGGTCGTAGACTGAGGGGGTGACGTATGTGATCGCCCTCCCGTGCGTCGATGTCAAGGATCGCGCCTGCATCGACGAGTGCCCCGTTGACTGCATCTACGAGGGCGAACGGTCGCTCTACATCCACCCGGACGAGTGCGTGGACTGCGGGGCGTGCGAGCCGGTGTGCCCCGTCGAGGCGATCTACTACGAGGACGACCTCCCCGACGAGTGGCAGGACTACTACAAGGCCAACGTCGAGTTCTTCGACGAGATCGGCTCGCCCGGCGGCGCCGCCAAGGTCGGCGTCTACCCGTTCGACCACCCGATCATCGCCGCGCTCCCGCCGCAGGGCGAGTAGGCACGCTCCGTGAGCGTCCGCGACCTCGCCGACTACCCCTGGGATGCCGTGGTCCCCTACCGCGAGCGCGCCGCCCGGTACCCGGACGGTCTCGTCGACCTCTCCGTCGGCTCGCCGGTCGATCCCACGCCGGAGGTCATCCGTCAGGCCCTCGCCGAGGCGACCGACGCCCATGCCTATCCGCAGACCGTCGGCACCCCCGCGCTCCGGGAGGCGATCGTCGACTGGTACGCCCGCCGCCGCGGCGTCCCGGACCTCCGAGTCGACAACGTGCTGCCGACGATCGGCTCCAAGGAGCTCGTCGCGCTCCTGCCCACGCTGCTGGGGCTCGGTGCCGGAGACATCGTCGTGCATCCCCGCGTCGCCTACCCGACGTACGAGGTCGGCGCGCGGGTGGCGGGGGCGACGCCCCTGGCGGCCGACGACCCGGCGGAGTGGCCGGAGGGTGCGAAGCTCATCTGGATCAACACCCCCGGCAACCCGGACGGCCGCACGTGGACCGTCGACGAGCTCGCCGTGGCCGTGCAGCGGGCTCGGGAGCTGGGCGCCGTGCTGGCGAGCGACGAGTGCTACGCCGAACTGGGATGGGACGGCCCCTGGGCGGACGAGCCCATCCCGTCCGTGCTCGACCCCCGGGTGACCGGCGGCACACGGGCGAACCTCCTCAGCGTCTATTCGTTGAGCAAGCAGTCCAACCTCGCGGGATACCGCGCGGCCTTCGTCGCCGGATGCGCCCGCGTGGTCGGCGAGCTCCTCACCGCGCGCAAGCATCTCGGCCTCATGCCGCCTGCGCCCGTCCAGCAGGCGATGGTGGTCGCCCTCGGTGACGAGACGCACGTCGTGGCGCAGAAGGAGCTCTACCGTGAGCGGCGCGCCCTGCTGCTCCCCGCCGTCGAGGCGGCCGGCTTCCGCATCGACGGGTCGCAGGCCGGGCTCTATCTCTGGGCGACGGAGGGACGCGACGCCTGGGAGTCGATGGCGCGTCTCGCCGACCTCGGGATCCTCGCCGGACCAGGGCACTTCTACGGAGCGTCGTCCCCCGAGCATGTGCGGCTGTCGCTGACGGCGCCGACGGACCTCGTCGCCGAGGCGGCTCGGCGTCTGCGCGGAGCGGATCTGTAGGAACCCTCCCTGCTGTGCCGATCCCTTTGGCGGTTGTCACAGTAGGCCTGTGTGACGACTAGGCTGTAAAGGCGATTCGGTCGGCACCCGGCCAGGCGCTCAGCGCCCGAGAGATCGCCAGTTCCGGCTTGATCAAGAACTTGCTGACGCCCGCGACGCCGGGGCGATCAGACAGAAGGAGGAGGTCCGCGTGAGCGCTGCGGCAGACCAGACGGCGAAGCTGACGATCGGCGACACCACCGCCGAATTCCCCCTGGTCCGCGGCACCGCGGGCCACGACAGCATCGACTTCTCGACGCTGACCCGTCAGACCGGCCTCACGGGGCTCGACTACGGCTTCGTCAACACGGCCTCCACCAAGTCGGACATCACGTTCATCGACGGTGACAAGGGCATCCTGCGGTACCGCGGCTATCCGATCGAGCAGCTCGCCGGCAGCACCAGCTACCTCGAGGTCGCCTGGCTGCTCATCTACGGAGAGCTGCCGTCCGCCACGGAGCTGGCCGAGTTCGACGAGAAGATCCGTCGCCACACACTGCTGCACGAAGACCTCAAGCGCTTCTTCTCCGCGCTGCCGCACACCGCGCACCCCATGTCGGTGCTGTCGTCCGCCGTCGCCGCTCTGTCGACGTACTACGAGGGCCAGACCGACCCGCACAACCCCGAGCACGTCGAGCTGAACACCATCCGCATGCTCGCCAAGCTCCCGGTGATCGCCGCCTACGCGCACAAGAAGAGCGTCGGCCAGGCGTTCCTCTACCCGGACAACTCGCTCGGCTTCGTGGAGAACTTCCTGAAGCTGAACTTCGGCGTGAACTCCGAGCCGTACGAGATCAACCCGACGATGGTGAAGGCCCTCGAACTGCTGCTCATCCTGCACGAGGACCACGAGCAGAACGCCTCGACCTCCACCGTCCGTCTCGTCGGCTCGACCGGCGCCAACCAGTTCGCCTCCGTCTCGGCCGGGATCCAGGCCCTGTCCGGACCCCTGCACGGCGGTGCGAACGAGGCGGTCCTCACCATGCTCGGCCAGATCCGCGACTCGGGTCAGAGCGTCTCCCGGTTCGTCGAGCGGGTGAAGAACAAGGAAGAGGGCGTGAAGCTGATGGGCTTCGGGCACCGGGTCTACAAGAACTACGACCCGCGCGCCAAGCTCGTCAAGGAGGCCGCAGACGAGGTGCTGAGCTCGCTCGGCGTCACGGATCCGCTCCTGGACCTCGCGAAGGAGCTCGAGGAGATCGCCCTCGCCGACGACTACTTCCGTGAGCGGCGCCTGTATCCGAACGTCGACTTCTACACCGGCGTGATCTACAAGGCGATGGGATTCCCCACGCGCATGTTCACCGTCCTCTTCGCGATCGGCCGTCTTCCCGGCTGGCTCGCCCAGTGGCGCGAGCTGCAGCTCGACCCGCAGACCAAGATCGGCCGCCCGCAGCAGCTCTACACCGGGTCGCCGGAGCGCGCGTTCCCGACGCGCTGAGCGCTGCGCCGCAGACGCCGAAGGCCCCCTCGCACCGGAGTGCGAGGGGGCCTTCGCTGTTGTCAGGCGCGAGCCGGGATCAGCGTCCCTGGGCTCCACGCGTGCCCTGACGGCCCTGGCCGCCCTGACGCTGCGAGCCCGGCGCGCCGCCCTGGCCCGCGGCGCGGGGACGACGACGGCGGCGGGACGGCGGGGTGGTCGCGGTGCTCCTCTCGCCACCCGCCGGCCGCTGCTTCGCTGAGCGCTGCTGCTGCGGCTGCGGGGGCGCGGGCCGCACGTGCGGTGCCCGCTCCGGGACGAGCTCGGTGACGGCGTCGGTGGTGAGGTTCTCCAGCGGTGCCGTGATCGCGGCCTTGCGCAGGAGATCCTTCACGTCGCGGCGCTGCTCGGGCAGGACGACGGTGACGACGGTGCCGGCCGCGCCGGCCCGAGCCGTGCGTCCGGAACGGTGCAGGTACGCCTTGTGCTCGACGGGCGGGTCGACATGGACGACGAGGTCGACGTTGTCGACGTGCACACCGCGGGCCGCGACGTCGGTCGCGACGAGGACGCGGACGCCGCCGTCCTCAGGAGCGGCGGAGAAGGCGCCGAGGTTGCGCTCGCGCGCGTTCTGGGAGAGGTTGCCGTGCAGGTCGACGGCCGGTATGCCGGCGGCGGTGAGCTGCTTGGCGAGCTTCTTCGCCTGGTGCTTGGTGCGCGTGAAGAGGATGCGGCGGCCCGTGCCGGAGGCGAGGTCGCGCACCAGCACGGTCTTGTTCTCCGGGGAGTCGACGACGAGCACCCGGTGGGTCATCTCGCCGACGGGCACGCTCGCCTCGTCGACCTCGTGGCTGACGGCGTTCGTGAGGAACCGGCGGGCGAGGGTGTCGATGCCGCGGTCCAGCGTGGCGCTGAACAGCAGGCGCTGACCGTCGGCGGGGGTCGCCGAGAGGATGCGGGTGACGCCGGGGAGGAAGCCGAGGTCGGCCATGTGGTCGGCCTCGTCCAGCACGGTGACCTCGATCGCGCTGAGACGCACGATCTGCTGCTTCATGAGGTCTTCCAGACGGCCGGGGCAGGCGACGACGATGTCGACGCCGCCCTGCAGCGCCTGCTCCTGCGGACGCTGGCTGACACCGCCGAACACGGTGGTGACGCGCAGCCCGACGGCCTCGGCCAGGGGGGCGACGGTCGCGGCGATCTGGGTGGCCAGCTCGCGGGTGGGGGCGAGCACGAGGCCGCGCGGCAGGCCGGAGCGGCGCTTGTGGCCGGAGGCAGCCAGGCGGGCGACGAGCGGGAGCGCGAAGGCGATGGTCTTGCCGCTGCCCGTGCGTCCGCGGCCGAGGAGGTCACGGCCGGCGAGCGAGTCGGGCAGGGTGTCGCGCTGGATGGCGAACGCCTCGGTCTTTCCGGAGGCGGCGAGAACGGTGGCGAGCTCGGCGGGAACGCCGAGATCGAGGAAGGAAGACATGCAGAGAACTCCGTCAGCGCACGAGAACGGCGCGGGATAGTGGGGTGAGGTGGGCGAAGACGCAGCGAGTGCGCGTCCGTTCGCCGTGCGAATGGCCAGTTCGGGCTGGAGAGGGGAGCGCGGGCGCTCGCTTCGGTCCTCGGAGACCCCTAGACGACGACGATGCTGACCGGCCGGCGGCGCGGGCAACGACCCCAGTCTACCAGCGGCGACCGGTCGAAGGCTGCAGGTGCGCTGTCAGGCGTGGAGCGCTTCGTTGAGCGTCACGCCGACACCGGCCCGGCGGACGGCCTCGACGGCGCCCGTGAGGGAGTTGCGACGGAAGAGCAGGCCGTCCTCACCCGAGAGATCGGCGCCCTTGACGGTCTTCCGTCCGCCGTCGGCGGTCGCGGGGCCGTCGGCGAGGACGATCTTCGTGCCGGCGGTGACGTAGAGCCCGGCCTCCACGACGCAGTCGTCGCCGAGGGAGATGCCGATGCCGGCGTTCGCGCCGAGCAGCGTGCGGGCGCCGATCGACACACGGTGCGACCCGCCACCGGAGAGCGTGCCCATGATCGAGGCCCCGCCGCCGATGTCGCTGCCGTCGCCGACCACCACGCCCTGCGAGATGCGACCCTCGACCATCGAGGCGCCGAGGGTTCCGGCGTTGAAGTTCACGAAGCCCTCGTGCATGACGGTGGTGCCCGGGGAGAGGTGGGCGCCCAGCCGCACGCGCGAGGCGTCGGCGATGCGCACCCCGGCGGGCTGCACGTAGTCGGTGAGGCGGGGGAACTTGTCCAGACCCTGGATCTGGATCCCGGCGCGCTGGAGCTGCGGGCGCAGGCGCGCCGCATCGGCGGGGAGCAGGGGGCCGGCATTGGTCCAGGCGACGTTCGGCAGATGACCGAAGATGCCGTCCAGGTTGAGGGCGTTCGGCCCCACGAGCAGGTGCGACAGGGCGTGCAGGCGCAGATAGGCGTCCGCCGTGGAGGCCGGAGCCGCGTCCAGATCGATCGTGAGCTCGACGACCGCGATGGTCACGTCGCGCCGCTCGTCCTGGCCCGTCTGCGCGTCGAGCGCGGTGCGGGCGGTGGCGACCTCGTCCGCGGACGGCGCGGACGAGCGGACCTCCGGGTACCACGCGTCGAGGACCGTGCCGTCGCTCGCGGTGGTCGTCAGGCCCAGTCCCCAGACAGATCGTGCGTCGCTCATGCCTCCACGGTATCGCGCCGACGACGGTGTCCCGTCCCGCATGACGGGCATCAGTAGGCTGGGGGCATGGTGCTCGATCTGACCGCGTCCTCCGCCGACATCACCCGGGCGATCTGCGATGTCCCGAGCGTCTCCGGCGATGAGAAGACCCTGGCCGACCTGATCGAGGAGGCCGTGTCCGGTCTGCCGCACCTGGAGGTCATCCGCCACGGCAACACGGTGGTCGCCCGCACGGATCTCGGCCGAGCGCAGCGCGTGGCGATCGCCGGGCACATCGACACCGTGCCCCTCAACGACAACCTGCCCACGCGCGACGTCGAGATCGACGGCGTGCCGCATCTGTGGGGAAGGGGCACCGTCGACATGAAAGCCGGGGTCGCGGTGCAGCTCAAGCTCGCCGCCGAGCTCACCGACCCCGCGATCGACGTGACCTGGATGTGGTACGACAACGAGGAGGTCGCGGCCTCCCTGAACGGCCTCGGGCTTCTCGCCGCGGCACGGCCCGACCTGTTCCAGGCCGACTTCGCCATCCTCGGGGAGCCGTCGAACGGACAGGTCGAGGGTGGGTGCAACGGCACGCTGCGGGCGATCGTGCGGACCACGGGCGTCCGCGCGCACAGTGCCAGGGCCTGGATCGGCGAGAACGCGATCCATCGCGCGGCCCCCATCCTCACTCGGCTGTCCGAGTACCGGGCGCGCGAGGTGATGGTCGAGGGCCTGCTCTACCGGGAGGGGCTCAGCGCGGTCCGCATCGCAGGAGGGGTCGCGGGCAACGTCATCCCGGACGCCTGCGAGGTCGAGGTCAACTACCGCTTCGCGCCGAACAAGTCCGCGGCCGACGCCGAGGCCCACGTCCGGGCGGTCCTCGCCGGATTCGACGTCGAGATCACGGATGCCGCCGAGGGCGCGCGCCCCGGTCTGGACGCCGACATCGCGCGCCGCTTCGTCGCGGCCGTCGGCGCGGAGCCGCAGCCGAAGTACGGGTGGACCGACGTGGCCCGCTTCTCGGCCCTCGGCATCCCGGCCGTGAACTACGGACCCGGCGACCCGCATCTCGCCCATCACGACGAGGAGCGCGTGCCGCTCGCCCAGATCGACGCCGTCGAGCGGGGTCTGCGCGCATGGCTCACGTCGCACTGACGCTCACGCGGCGCTGGGCGCGGATGCCGCTCGCCCTGCGCATCGGCATCGTCTACGTCCTCGCACGGGTCGTGACGACCGGATTCCTCATCGCCGCGGCCTCCCTGTCCACGGTGTTCTCCCGCTTCGGCGACGACGCGGGACTCATCGACTTCGTCCTCGGATGGGATGCGCAGTGGTACTGGCAGGTGGCCGTGCACGGCTATCCCTCGGACCTCCCGCTGACGGACGACGGGCAGGTGGCCGAGAACGCCTGGGCGTTCATGCCGGTGTTCGCGTACGCCGCGAAGGCGTTGGGCTTCGTGCTCGGTTCCTGGGCGGCCGGCGCCCTCGTGCTCTCGCTCGGTGCCGGCTACCTGGCCTGTCTCGCCCTGCATCGGCTGCTCCGCGACCGCGTCGGGAACGCGGCCGCGTTGTGGGCCGTCGTCTTCTTCGCATCCGGTCCGCTCGCCGCCCTGTTCCAGGTCGGATACGCCGAGACGCTCTTCCTGCTGCTGCTGTTCCTCGCCCTGGACGCGACGATCCGGCGGAACTACGCCTGGCTGTACGTGCTGATCCCCGTTCTGGGGTTCACCCGCCCCGGCGTGCTCGCCTTCGCGCTGTACCTCGGCCTGCACGGGATCCTTCGCTGGAGGAACCGCCGCACCGATCCGCTGGGCGCCAGGGAAGTGGTGCACATCGTTGCCCTCGGCGCGCTGGCGACGGCCACCGGATTCGCCTGGCAGCTGATCGCGGGCGTCGTGACCGGCGACCCCGGCGCCTACCTCGCCACGGAGCTCGCGTGGCGTCGGCACTGGATCGTCGGCGGCGTGGAGGGCTTCGTGCCCTTCGAGGGATGGGTGCAGGCGTCGCACTTCTGGTTCGAGCTCTGGGGTCTGCCGTCGGGATGGGGGCCGGTCGCCCTCGTCGTGCTCGTGGTCGCCGCGGCCGCCGCGCTGCTGCTGTCCCCGCAGGTGCGCGCGCTCGGCCCCGACCTCCGTCTCTGGAGCGCGAGCTACCTGCTCTATCTGCTCGCGGTGTTCTTCCCCCAGTCGAGCACCTTCCGTCTCTTGCTGCCGCTCAGCCCGGCGTGGGGAGCGGTCGCGATCCCGCGCTCCCGCGCCTGGCGGCTGGGCGTGCTCGCGCTGTGCCTGCTGGGCCAGTGGGTCTGGGTCTATCACGTGTATGCCCTCGGCAGTACGTTCTGGCAGGTGCCCTGACGACGCGGCGACGCGGATTGTGTCCGGTGACGTCCACGGCGCGGCCGCACCCGATAAACTCGTCCCATACCACCGGAGGAAAGGGAGCCACGATGGCAGCGATGAAGCCGAGGACCGGAGACGGACCCATGGAGGCCGTGAAAGAGGGACGACTCATCATCGTGCGTGTTCCGCTCGAAGGAGGAGGCCGCCTGGTCGTCTCCGTGAACGACGCCGAGGCCAAGGAGCTTCACGACGTGCTCGGTGCCGTCGTGGCCCCGGCCTGATCGAATCTGGTCCGCTGCGGCGGAACCGAGAGGGCGATGGATCCGCGGATCCATCGCCCTCTTCGCGTGAGCGGCGTCCGATCAGGCGCGGTCGTCGAGGCGGATCAGCTGCAGCAGACCCTCGCCCGCGGGGGAGACGGTCGCCAGCACCGCCGACGACTCCTGGGTCTCCTGCACGAGCGACCGGTAGGCGGATGTGATGTCGTCGCGCTGGACGGGGTCGGCCACGCGGCCCCCGGCGAGGATGCGGGGCACGAGCACCAGGCCGCCCGTGCGGGCGAGGCGGAGGCCGTGCGAGACGTACTCGATGACGTTCTCGGGGTCGGCGTCCACGAAGACGATGTCGTACGACGCCTCGTTCATCCGGGGGAGCACGTCGATCGCGCGACCGGCGATGAACCGGGCACGAGTGGCGGGCACCTTCGCGTCCGCGAACGCCTGGCGGGCGGCGGCGAGGTGCTCGGGCTCGTTGTCGATCGAGGTCAGCACCGCGGTCGGCGCGCCGCGCAGCAGCCAGAGTCCGGAGACGCCGGCGCCGGTGCCGATCTCGACGATGGAGCGGGCGGCGCCTGCGGCGGCGAGCACGGCGATCTGCGAGCCGACGACCGCGCTGATCGGGGAAGCCCCCAGCTCCACGGCGTGGGCGCGAGCGCGGGCGATGGTCTCCGGCTCGACGATGGACTCCCGAAGGAAGCGCGCGTTGGCGTCGTGCTCGCTCATGACCTGCCTCTCCTGCGTGCATGGCTGATGTGTCCAGGGTATTCGCTCACCGCGCGCAGAGCCTGCAGGCGCGGCGGTAGCCTGGTCACATGACGTTCGGCCTCACCTTCGAGAAGCTGCTGCTCATCGGCCTGATCGCCGTGCTGATCATCGGCCCCGAGCGTCTGCCGCGTGCCGCGGAGGGCTTCGCGCGCATCGTGCGCAAGGCCGGTGAATACCTCCGCGATACGAAGTCCCGCGTGCGCGAGGAGATGGGTCCGGAGCTCGACGACGTGGACTGGCGCAAGCTCGACCCGCGGCAGTACGACCCTCGGCGCATCATCCGCGACGCGCTCCTGGAGGAGCCGGAGCCCGCGACCCCCGCGCAGGCCACGGCGACGATCGCGGAGCCGGTGGCCCCGCGCACCGCGCCGCCGACCTTCAGCGCGGAGAACCGTCCGCCGTTCGACACCGAGGCGACCTGAGCCGCCCGGGTCACGAGATCCGCGTCCGCAGCGTCGCCAACTCCTCGTCGCTGAAGAGGGAACGCGGAATGGCGGTGGCGACGGAGGCGTCGCGGACTTTGAAGATCACCGCGTCCCGGCCGACACGCAGGCTCTGGAACGTGCGGTAGGGGATCTCGGAACGGCGGCGATCGCTGCCCAGCTGCAGACGATCCTCGTCGAGCGCGACCCACACCACGCTCTCCACCGGCATCGCGGCGCGCACGGCCCGACGGGCGCTCGAGGTGGTGAGGATCACCGCATACGCTCCCAGAGCGATGGTCACCGCGGGCATCCAGGCGACGAGCGCGCTCACCTCCTCTCCGGCGGCGAGACGGTCGTTGAGGGTGAGGACGGAGAGCACGAGGCCCGCCGCCAGCGCGACCCACATCACGATCGCGACAGGCCTGGTCAGCGCGTAGACGGCCGCGTCTCTGGCCATCCTCCGCAGAAGCCCTTCATCCACGGTCACGGAGCGATGCGGCATCCGTCCATCCTCCCACGCGCCCTCACCCGATCGACATGGGCAGCGTTCGGCCGGCCAGGCCTCGCCCTCGACGCGCGAGCGCCTCCGCCAGCGCGCGGATCGCCCCCGCGGCGGCATCGTCCGGCGCGGAGGTGACGACCGGAACGCCCTCGTCCCCGCCCTGGCGGAGGGCCGGGCTGAGCGGGATGGAGGCCAGCAGCGGCACCGCAGCGTCGGGCACGGACAGGGCCTCCGCGACAGATGCGCCGCCGCCGGCCCCGAAGAGATCGACGACGGTGCCGTCGGGGAGGGTGTACGCGGCCATGTTCTCGACCACGCCGATCACGCGCTGCCCGGTCTGGCGTGCCACGAGCCCGCTGCGGATGGCCACGTCGGAGGCCGCCGCCTGGGGTGTGGTGACCACGAGCACCTCGGCGTGGGGGAGGAGCTGCCCGATCGAGATGGCGATGTCCCCGGTGCCGGGCGGCATGTCGATGAGCAGGACGTCGAGGTCGCCGAAGAAGACGTCGGTGAGGAACTGCGAGACCGTGCGGTGCAGCATCGGTCCGCGCCAGGCCACCACGGACTCCCCGTCGCGCAGGAACATCCCGATCGAGATGGTCTTCACCCCGTGGGCCACCGGCGGCAGCATGAGGTCGTCGATGCGCGTCGGCTGCGTGCCGGAGGGGATCCCGAGCAGTCCGGGGATCGAGAAGCCGTGCACGTCCGCATCCACCAGGCCGACGGCGAGGCCCTGGTCGGCGAGGGCGACCGCGAGGTTCGCGGTGACCGTCGACTTGCCGACGCCGCCCTTCCCGCTGGAGACGAGGATCACGCGGGTGAGCGAGTCGGGCCCGAACGGCATGTGCCGCGCCGGGCGGCCGGCGCGGAGCCGTTCGGTGAGCGCCTTGCGCTCGGCAGGCGTCATCACACCCACCTCGACCGCGACGTCCGTGATGCCGGGGACCGCGGCGGCGGCGCCGCGCACGTCGCGCTCGATGCGGTCGGCGGCGGGGCATCCGACGATCGTCAGCACGATGCCCACACGCGCCACCCCGTCCTCGACCGAGATGTCGCGCACCATGTCGAGGTCGCCGATCGGTCGCCGCAGCTCCGGGTCGGTCACCGCCGCCACTGCGGCTCTGACGTTCTCGGCCGCGGTCATGAGGCGGTGCCGCCCGCGGACTTCTCCTCGGTGTCGCCCAGCTCAGCCAGCAGGGCACGGAGCTCCTGCCGCAGTACGTCGCGGGTGACCACCTGCGCGTTGCGCTCCTCCAGCGACATCCGCAGCGCGACGATCTCGCGGGCCAGGTACTCGGTGTCCGCGAGGTTCCGCTCGGCGCGCTGCCGGTCCTGCTCGATCTGCACGCGGTCGCGGTCGTCCTGGCGGTTCTGCGCGAGGAGGATGAGCGGCGCGGCGTACGACGCCTGCAGCGACAGCATGAGGGTGAGCGCGGTGAAGCCGAGCGCGGCGTCGTCGAAGCGGACCTCGCGCGGCATCAGCGTGTTCCAGCCGATCCAGACGATGCAGAAGAGACTGAGGATGACGAGGAACGCGGGAGTTCCCATCGCGCGGGCGACCCACTCCGTGAAGCGGCCGAAGCGGTCGCGCGAGGTGGAACGGGGGCGGGTGCTCGTCCGTCCTGGCGCGTCGAGGCGGGCGGCCCGCTCCTTGCGCGCCATCAGTGCGCCTCCGTCACGGGCGGCGCCACGTCGTCGCTGTCGTGGGTGCGCCAGTCGTCCGGCAGCAGGTAGTCGAGGACGTCGTCGATGCTGATCGCGCCGACGAGGCGGTGCGCGGCGTCGATGACCGGCAGCGAGACGAGGTCGTAGCTGGCGAGCATGCGGGCGACCTCGGCCGCGGAGGCGGTGACCGGCACCGGCTCGAGGCTGTCGTCGAGGATGGCGCCGAGACGCTCGTGCGGCGGGTAGCGCAGCATCCGCTGGAAGTGCACGAGCCCGAGCAGCCGGCCGGTGGGGGTCTCGAACGGCGGGAGCGTGACGAACACGGCCGCGGCGAGGGCCGGATGCAGCTCGTGACGGCGGATGAGCGCCAGCGCCTCGGCGACCGTGGCATCGGCGGAGAGGATGATCGGCTCCGGGGTCATCAGACCGCCCGCCGTGTCCGGGCCGTAGCGCAGGAGCATCCGCACGTCCTCCGCCCTCTCCGGCTCCATCCGCTGGAGCAGCTCCTCCAGCTGGGTGGGTGGGAGCTGGGCCAGGAGGTCGGCGGCGTCGTCCGGCTCCATCTGGTCGAGGATGTCGGCCGCGCGCTCCTCGCCGAGGCGGTCGAGGATGTGCACCTGCTCGTCCTCGGGCATCTCCTCGAGGGCGTCGGCGAGGCGGTCGTCGGAGAGCTCCTCCGCCACCTCGATCATCCGTTGCTGCGGGAGGTCGAGGAGCGTGTTGGCGAGGTCGGCGGCATGCAGCTCGGAGTAGGAGGCGACGAGCTGCTCGGCGGACTGGGACTCGCCCGGCGCCTGTTCCTCGGTCACCTCGCTCCAGGCGGCGAACGTCGTCGGGCCCTTGGCGAACGGCGACGCGCCGGTCTTCGGGCGACGCAGGAAGAGCTGGCTGATCGCCCACTCGCCGAGGCGGTTGGGTTCGATCGCCACGTCCTCGATCACGGCCGTGCCGCTGCCGTCGGTGAGGCTCACCCGTCGGCCCAGCATCTCGGCGAGGACGCGCACCTCGCCGGCGCGCGGGGAGAAGCGGCGGACGTTGATGAGGCCGGTGGTGATGACCTGCCCGGACCGGATGGACGTCACCCGGCCGATCGAGAGGAACACGTGCCGGCGGCCGGGGATCTCCACGACCAGCCCGATGACACGCGGGGCCGCGGTACTTCGATACACGACGACGACATCCCGGACCTTGCCGAGGCGGTCGCCGACGGGATCGAAGACGGCGCACCCTGCCAGGCGCGCGGCGAAAACCCGTTGTGTGCTCACTCGACCAGCGTAGCCCGCGGCGTGCCGGGGCGGCGGCTGCGGCGGTCGCTCGGCCGGCCGCGGGGCACGACGTGGAAGAATAGCCGGATGAGCATGCTGAATCGCCCCGCGAGCGGCACGGACACCGGTGAGATCGTCGCCTCCATGCGCGACTACGAGAGCGCGCAGAAGGCGGTGTCGAAGCTGATCGCCGGAGAGGTACCCGCGCGAGACATCGCGATCGTCGGGCAGAGCGTGCGGACGGTCGAGCGGGTGACCGGGCGGCTCGGCTACGCCGCCGCCGCGCGCTCGGGAGCGATCAACGGGGTGCTCATCGGACTCTTCCTGTCGGCGATCCTCGTCCTGGGCAACCCCGAGGTGCCGATCCAGCTGTTCGTCGGCTTCGTTCTCATCGGCGTCGCGGTGGGCATGCTGCTGAGCCTCATCACCTACGCCATCGTGCGCCGCCGCCGGGACTTCGCGAGCGTGACGCAGTTCGCCGCGGATCACTACGAGGTGACCGTGCAGCCCGGCTCGCTGGCGAAGGCGCGGCAGGTCCTCGGCGCGCAGCGGGTCGCCCCCGTGCGTCCTCCGGTGAACCTGGACGAGCCGCCGAAGTACGGCGAGCGGATCCCGCAGGGCGCTCCGGCTCCCGCTCCTGAGCCTGCTCCGGAGCCCGCTCCCGCTCCCGACCCGGCACCGGCTCCCGAGCCTGCCCCCGATCCGGAGCCGGCACCGTCTCCGGAGCCGGCACCGGCTCCCGAGCCGGGTCTTCCGCCGCGGCCGGCGGACCCGGAGACGGGCACCCCCGGGTCCGTGCGGTGACCACGGGGGCCACCGCCCTGCGCATCGAGGTCGCTCTGCCCGCCGGGGCGATCACGGTGTCCGCCGAGTGGACGCCGGGTACCCGTGACGACGTCGTCCTGATCGCGCACGGGGCGGGGGCCGCGAAGGACCATCCGTTCCTCGTCGGGTTCGACCGCGCACTCGCGGCGCTCGGGTACTCGACTCTGCGCTTCAACTTCCCGTACATCGAGCAGGGGCGTCGCATGCCCGGTCCTGCCGCCCACGCGGTCGCGGCCTGGGAGGCCGCGGTCGCCGAGGCCCGCGCGCGGGCGCCACGATCCGCCGTGTGGGCCACCGGGAAGTCCTACGGCGGCCGCATGGCGTCCATGGCCGTCGCCGAGGGCCTTGCCGTGGACGGCCTCGTCTACCTCGGCTATCCGCTGCATCCGCCGGGCCGCCCGGATAAGCCCCGCATCGCCCACCTGCCATCGATCACCGTCCCGCAGCTCTTCGTGGAGGGCACCGCGGACCCGTTCATCCAGCCGATCGCCCAACTCGACGAGGCCGTCGCCGGCTGTCAGGACGCGCGGGTGCACTGGGTCGAGGGCGGCGGGCACTCCTTCGAGGTGAAGGGGCGGAGGCGTCCGCCGGCGGAGGTCGCTGCGGACCTCGCACCGGTGGTCGACGCCTTCGTCACCGGGCAGCGGGACTGAGCGGGGCCGCCGCCCCGCTCCCGCCCGTCGTCAGCCCTGCAGACGCGCGATCCACGCCTCGACCTCGTCGGCCGTGCGGGGGATGCCCGCGGAGAGATTGACCGGGCCGTCCTCGGTCATAAGGATGTCGTCCTCGATCCGGACGCCGATCCCGCGCAGCTCGGCGGGAACCGTGAGGTCGTCGATCTGGAAGTACAGTCCCGGCTCGATCGTGAAGACCATGCCGGGCGTGAGGATGCCGTCGTAGTACATCTCGCGGCGCGCCTGCGCGCAGTCGTGCACGTCGATGCCGAGGTGGTGCGACGTGCCGTGCACCATGTAGCGACGGTGCTGGCCGCCCTTGTCCGCGTCCAGGGCTTCCTCCGCGGTGACGGGGAGGAGGCCCCACTCCGCGGTGCGCTCAGCGATCACGGCCATGGCCGCCGCGTGCACGTCGCGGAAGCGGACGCCGACCTTCGCCGCCGCGAGAGCCGCGTCCGCGGCCTCGCGCACCGTCTCGTAGACCCGGCGCTGCACCTCGGTGAACGTTCCGGACACCGGGAGCGTGCGGGTGATGTCGGCGGTATAGAGGCTGTCGGCCTCCACACCCGCATCGACGAGGATGAGGTCTCCTGGCACGACGGCGCCGTCGTTGCGCGTCCAGTGCAGGTAGCAGGCGTGCGGTCCGGACGCGGCGATCGTGTCATAGCCTTCGCCGTTGCCGTCCTCGCGGGCGCGGCGGTGGAAGACGCCCTCGACGACGCGCTCGCCACGGGCATGTGCCACCGCGGCGGGGAGCTCGCGGATGATGTCGTCGAAGCCCTGCGCCGTGATCTCCACGGCCCGACGCATCTCGGCGATCTCGAAGTCGTCCTTGATGAGGCGCAGCTCCGAGACGACACGGGTGAGGGTCTCGTCCTCCTCGAGGACCAGCTCGCCCTCGACCGGGGCGAACTCGTGCAGGTGCGCCGTGGCCAGCTGCAGGTCGGCGGCGACACCGGCGAGCGACGGACGCGGCCCGATCCAGAACTCGCCGACCGTGGCGTCGGCGTAGAACTCCGTCGTGGTGCGGTCGGCGCGCTCGCGGAAGTACAGCGTGACGTCGTGCCCGTCGTCGGTCGGCTCGAAGACGAGCACCGAGTCCGGTTCGGCGTCGGACGCCCAGCCGGTGAGGTGCGCGAAGGCGGAGTGCGCACGGAAGACGTAGTCGGTGTCGTTGCTGCGCTGCTTGAGCGAACCGGCGGGGATCACGAGCCGCTTGCCGGGGAACGCGGCCGAGACGGCAGCGCGGCGGCGCTCGGCGTACGGAGCCTGGGCGCGCGGCGCGGGCAGCGTCTCCGGACGCTCGGCCCACCCGGTGGAGATGGTGTCGAGGAAGCCCTGCGGGAAGGGCTGCTTGCGATTGGTCGAGCTGTTCTCGACGGGGGTTTCGACGGTCTCGTCAGCGATCGTGTCGTTTTCTCCGGTGCTCATCCGTCCAGTCTCTCACCTGGAGGCCGCGCAGCGTGATCAGCCGGCCGGCTCGAGCTGCACGATGAGGGCGCGGTGGTCGCTCCCGCCGGCATCCTCGAGGACGGCAGAGCCGGTGGGGCGCCAGTTGGCGGACGCCATCACGTGATCGATGGGGGCACCGGCGAGGGCGGGGAACGAGCTCGGCCAGGTGCCGGACATCCCGTTGCCGGTCCGGGAGGCGACGTCCCGGCAGTAGCCGATGTCGCCGCCGTCGACGCCGAGGGAGGCCATGTGATCCACGGTCGCGTTGAAGTCTCCGGCGAGGATGAAGTCACCCGCAGGGCACTGGTCGGCGATCCACTGCAGATCGCTCTGCCATTGCTGCATCTCCTCCATGCGCGGCGCGACGGCGTGCACGGCGACGATCGTGGGGCCGTCCCCGTCGATCGGCATGAGCACGGCGCTCGGCACGGATCCGGTGTTGTTGCTTCCGTCCTTGGAGGACTCGATCACGGAGTACTCGCCGAGCTCGGGAGCCACCAGGACCGTGGTCTGCCACGACTGCGGGCCGTCCTCCACGTCCGGGCGGAACTGCACATGGTGCACCCACATCGGATGGCCCTGCTCGCGCAGCATGAGCGCGATCCGCTCGCCGACCTCTTCGGTGGTCTCCGGCAGCGCCACCACGTCGGCCTCCTGCTCGAGGATCTCCTGGGCGATCTGCTCGGCGGAGACGGCCTCACCCGCCGTGTTCCAGGTGAGCACCCGCAGACTCGTGTCCGTCCGCTCAGGCAGGGCCGCCACCCCGAAGCCGCGGGTCGCTCCGATCGCACCCGTCGCCGCAGCACCGAGGAGGGCGACGATCAGGACCGAGGCCGCGAACCCGCGCAGCGGTCGGGCGAGGAGGAGCAGCAGCGCCAGCACCGCGATGACCAGGAACCCGCCGAGCACGAGGCCGCGGGCGGCGACGAGCTGAGCGAACGGGTAGGTCTGCTCGAGGTGGAAGAACTGCGGCCACACCACGATCGCCGACGCGATCGCGAAGAGCACGGTGAGCAGGATCCCCAGGAGACGAAACATCCCCTCCAGCCTAGAAGCGCCGCCTGTGAAGTCCCTGCCTCGCATCGCCGGTCCGTCCACGCGATACGGGTCCGGTTTCCGCGCCACGCGCGTCGACGCTCGGTACGCTCGGAGGATGCCCGTTCCACCCGCCGGTCCTGCCGACCTGCACCTGCACTCCAACCACTCCGACGGCACCGAGTCGCCCGCCGAGGTCATGAGGCAGGCGCATCGGCACGGCGTACGGACCGCCGCGCTCACGGACCACGACCGCACCACGGGCTGGACGGAGGCCGGCGACGCCGCCGTCGCGCTCGGCATGACCTTCCTCCCCGGGATGGAGCTGTCAGCCAAACACGAGTGGCGCAGCGTGCACGTGCTCGGCTATCTCTTCGATCCGGAGGATGCGGCGCTGCGGGCGGAGACCGACCGGATCCGGAACGACCGGATCGGACGAGCGGAGCGCATCGTCCGCAACATCGGCCGCGATTACGACCTGCACTGGGATGACGTCCTCGCCCAGACGACGCTCGACGCGACGGTCGGTCGGCCCCACATCGCGGACGCGCTGGTGGCGCGCGGCATCGTTCGGGATCGGGGCGAGGCCTTCGACGGCATCCTCCATCCGCGGGAGGGCTACTACGAGCCGCACTACGCCCCGGACCCGCTGACCGCCGTGAGGCTTCTCACCGAGGCGGGCGGCGTGGCGATCATCGCGCACCCTGTGACGGCGGGCCGTGATCGGATGATGCCGGTGCCGTACATCGAGCGTCTGATCGACGCGGGGCTGGCCGGATTCGAGGTGGACCACCGGGAGAACACCGCCGCCGGCAAGCGGCTGCTGCGCGAACTGGCAGCCCGGCACGACCTCATCGTCACCGGGTCCAGCGATTACCACGGCACCGGAAAACCGAACGTGCCGGGGGAGAACACCACCGCGGCGGACATGGTCGCCCGGATCATCGATCGCGCCTCCGGCTCCGGCACGCGGCGTCCCTGACCCCGGCGGACTGTCGGCGGTCTCCCGGCATTCTGTCGAGGCGGACCGATACGGTCCGAGGCATGCAACGTGCCACCTCCCTGGAGCGCCGCGTCGACGCGATCGCTCGCCGACTCCTCCGTGCGGTGCCGACATCGGGCTTCCGCGCCGGGCTGGCCGAGTTCCTCGTCTTCGTGCTGAAGCAGGCCTGGGCCTGCGTGTTCGGTGCGGCGCTGCTGGTGGTGATCGTCGCCGCCCGCCTCTGGTACCCCGACGACGCCGCGCTCGCCCGCAACGATGCGCTGACGATCGCGGCCGTGCTCATCCAGGTGGCCATGCTCGTGTTCCGCCTCGAGAGCGGGCGGGAGCTCTGGGTGATCGTGCTCTTCCACATCACCGGCACGGCGATGGAGCTGTTCAAGACCGACGTCGGTTCCTGGGCGTATGCCGCGGACGGCATCCTCCGCATCGGGGGAGTCCCGCTGTTCAGCGGGTTCATGTACGCGGCGGTCGGCTCCTACATGGTGCGCGTGTACCGGCTGTTCGACCTCGGGTTCACCCGCTACCCGCGCCGGTGGTTGACGGCCGTCCTGGCCGCCGCCATCTACGTCAACTTCTTCACCCACCACTGGTGGTGGGATGCCAGGTGGCTGCTCCTCGCCGGGGTGGTGGTGCTGTGGCTGCCCACCGTCATGCACGCCCGCGTATGGCGCCGCACCATCCGGCTGCCGCTCCTTGCGGTCTTCGCCGGGGTGGCGGTGTTCATCTACCTGGCCGAGAACATCGGCACGTGGGCAGGCGCGTGGGCGTATCCCGACCAGGCGGCGGGGTGGCAGCCCGTGTCCCTGAGCAAGCTCAGCTCCTGGTTCCTGCTGATGATCATCTCGGTGGTGCTCGTCGCCTGGGTCTACCCGCCGCAGGTTCCGGCCGACCTCCTGCACGACGAAGGGCGCCCCACGGCAGACCGTGCGGGCGCCCCTCGGACGACGATGACGCGGATCAGGCGCCGGTGACGGGTGCCGCCCCGGTGCCGGAGCCGCCGCGACGACGGCGGCGACGGCGGGCGGGGGCGGGCTTGCCGTCGTGGTGCTCCTTGCCGGCGCCGTCGTGGGTGCCGGCACCCTCGGCGCCGCGGTCGGCGGTCTGCGCGGCGGAACCCTCGCCGGACGACCCTTCGGGCGTGCCCTCCGCGAACGTGGAGCCGACAGACGACGAGCCGGTGCGGCGGCGGCGACGGCGGCGCGTGCCGCCCTCTCCGGTGCCCTCTTCGGCGGCGTCCGCGGCGCGCTCCGGACGACGGGTGCGCTCCGTCTTGACCGCTTCCTTCTTCGGCGCGCTCACGAGCCGCCCCTTCGTCCCCTCGGGGATGTCGAGGTCGGTGTACAGGTGCGGGCTCGACGAGTAGGTCTCGACCGGCTCGGGCTGACCGAACTCGAGCGCGCGGTTGATGAGGGCCCACTTGTGCAGGTCCTCCCAGTCCACGAACGTCACCGCGATCCCGGTCTTGCCCGCGCGGCCCGTGCGTCCCGCGCGGTGGAGGTAGGTCTTCTCCTCGTCGGGGATGGTGTGGTTGATGACGTGGGTGACGTCGTCGACGTCGATACCGCGGGCCGCCACGTCCGTCGCCACGAGGACGTCCTTCTTGCCGGCCTTGAACGCGGCCATGGAGCGCTCACGCTGGTCCTGTCCCATGTCACCGTGGACGCCGCCCACGTTGAAGCCGCGGTCGCTCAGCTCGTCCACCAGACGCTGCGCTGCGCGCTTCGTGCGCGTGAAGATGACCGTCTTCCCCCGGCCCTCGGCCTGCAGGATGCGAGCGATGACCTCGTCCTTGTCCAGCGAGTGGGCGCGGTAGACGAGGTGCTTGATGTTCGCCTGCGTCAGGCCCTCGTCCGGGTCGTTGGCGCGGATGTGGATCGGGTTGGTCATGAACCGCCGTGCCAGCGCGACGATCGGACCGGGCATGGTCGCGGAGAACAGCTGCGTGTGCCGCACCGCGGGGACCTTCTGGAAGATCTTCTCGATGTCGGCGAGGAAGCCGAGGTCGAGCATCTTGTCGGCCTCGTCGAGCACGACCTCGGTCGCGTTCGAGAGGTCGAGGAGGCGCTGGCCGGCGAGGTCGATGAGACGCCCCGGCGTGCCGACGACGATCTGCGCTCCGGCCTTGAGCTGGTCGATCTGCCCTTCGTACGCCTTGCCGCCGTAGATGGCGACGACGCTGGTGGAGCGGTTGCTCGTGAGCAGATCGATGTCCTCGTAGACCTGCACCGCGAGCTCGCGGGTCGGGACGACGATGAGGGCCTTGACCCCGTGCTCCGGATCCTTCCCGAGGCGCTGCACGACCGGGATGCCGAAGCCGAAGGTCTTGCCGGTACCGGTCTTCGCCTGTCCGATGATGTCCTGCCCCGGGAGCCCGAGGGGGATGGTCTGCTCCTGGATCGGGAAGGCATCGACGATGCCCTTCGCGGCCAGTGCGTCGACGATGTCCTGATCGATGCCGAGTTCGGCGAAAGTTGTCACTGTTGTTCAGATGCCTGTCCGGCGACCATGCGCGATCGCCTCGTAAACGGAGCCACGCCGTCTCGTGTGCCACAGGCGCGGGGCCCCGCTCCGACGGCGGGGACACGCCCAGCCTACCGGAGGGGCGGCTCCGGGCAGGGAGGACGTCTTCTGCCGAGTATTGTGAACGACGTGGCCGACTCGGGAGGAACACCTCGTGGTTAAGTGGTTCTGGCAGCGCGACGCCGCGCCGCGACGCACCCTGGCGCTGCGCAGCCGCGGCGAGCAGAGCGATGCGACGCGTGTCGACTTCGCGGAGCTGGCGCCGGAGCTCGACCGATTCCTCGGCCAGGCGGCCTACCTCCAGCTCGGCTACTTCGAGACGCTGACGCGGCTCATCCGCGCGACTCCCGAGCTGGCCGAGAAGGAGTCGCTGTCCCGGGCCGCCGGTGCGGCGCTCACCAAGCACCGCGGCATCGTCGACATCATCGCGGCGCGCGGTCAGGACCCGACGCAGCTCATGCTCCCGTTCCGCGAGCACCTGGACGCGTTCCGGCGCAAGACCATCGGGGCGCGCCCGCGCGAGACCCTGCTCGCGGTCTACATCACGGCGGGCATGCTCGACGACTTCTATCTCGCGCTCGCTTCGAGCTACGGCGAGACGGGGCGGCGGGTCGCGGAGATCCTGCGCGAGGACGACGCGCGCCACGAGATCGTCGCGATCATCCAGGAGACGATCGAGAGCGACGAGGAGTGGCGCTCGCTGCTGTCCATGTGGGCGCGGCGTCTCGTGGGCGACACGATCCTCGTCTGTCGCGCGGCTCTGCGTCCCGAACTCCTCGCCGTGGAGGAAGCTCGCATCGAGCCGGTGTACACCGAGCTGATGGGGGCGCACGCCCGGCGCATGGACGCGATGGGCCTCGCGTCCTAGCTCAGATCCCGAGCGCGGCTCTCCGCTGCTCGTCGCCGCGTCGACGCGCTGCGGTGAGAGCCGCGGCGGCGAGCGCCGCGACCGCGGCGGCTCCGAGGGTGCTCGCCAGCCACAGCCAGACGCTGTCCTCGCCCACGCCGGACCACTGCAGAGCCGTGTAGACGATCGCCGAGACGGCCGTCGCGATCGCCGGGGCGAGTGCGACGCCGCGCCGTTCGCGACCGCCGATCAGGAAGTGCGCGGCGATGCCGAGCACGCAGGCGCCGACGAGGGCGAGGAGGATGTACATGCGCGGGTCAGGCGACGAAGCCCACGCGACGCGACTCCTCGGTGCCCAGCTCGATGTAGGCGAGGTTCGCGGTCGGCACGATGTAGGAGTTGCCCTTCACGTCGGCGAAGCTCAGGTGCGAGGCGCTCTGCTCGAGCGCGGCGGAGACCTGGGTGCGGACCTCGTCCGCCGTGGCAGCGGTGTCGAAGCTCAGCTCGCGGCCGGTGTTGATGATGCCGATGCGGATTTCCACGGGTGCTCCTTGCAGGTCGTCGGACTCGGCCAACTCTATCGCGCACCGAGCGGGGGAGACCGGCGGCGTCGGTCGTTTCGCCCTGAGCGCACAACCCGCGAGGAGGTTCGCCCTCGACGCCGATGTCCGCGCCTCCCGATAGCGTGGAGGGATGATGTCGGATGCCGCGCAGCGAGCCGTGATCACGGCGCCGCCGACCGCGTCGGGCGTCGTGATCGGTGCCCCCGGCACCGGTAAGACGCGCACGCTCGTCGACCGTGTGGTGCAGCTCCTCGAAGTCGAAGGGCTGCGGCCGGAAGAGGTGCTGGCGCTCACGCCGAGCCGACAGGCGGCCACCGCGCTGCGCGACCGGATCGGCGTGCGCATCGGCCAGGCGACGCCGGGACCGCTGGCCCGGTCGCTCGGGTCGTTCGCGTTCCAGCTCGTCCGCGGCGCGATGGTGAGGGAGGGCGCGGAGCCGCCGGCTCTGCTCACCGGCGCCGATCAGGACCGCATCATCGCCGAACTGCTCGCCGGCGATGCCGAGGACGCCCGCATCGCCTGGCCTCCGGCGCTCAGCGAGCCCGTCCGCGCCTCGAAGGGCTTCCGCTCCGAACTCCGCGCCTTCCTCGCGGAGTGCACGGAGCTGGGGGCGAGCCCGGCCGAACTGCGCGCCAACGGCGATGCGGTGTGGACGGCGGCGGCCGACTTCGTGGAGGAGTACCGCGCGGTGCTCGATGCCCTACGGGCCGCGCACCGCGACGCCGCCGATCTGCTCAGCGAGGCAGCGGGGATCCTCCGCACGGCTGACAGCGCGACCCTCGGGCCGCTGTCGCCCCTGCGGGTGGTGCTCATCGACGACGCCCAGGAGCTGACGCGCGGAGGCATCGGCGTGGTGCAGGCGCTCCTCGACCGGGGCATCGCGGTCCACGCATTCGGCGACCCGGACATCTCCTCCGGTGCCTTCCGCGGAGCCAGCCCCGAGCTGTTCGCGCAACTCGCCGGCGCGCTCACCACCGTGCACGTGCTCGACGGCGCCCACCGTCAGCGCCCGCTGCTGACCGCGTTGACGCGCACGGTGACGCAGGCGATCGGCGTCTCGGGACGCGTCGAGCATCGGCGCGCCCCGGCGCCCACCGCGGGGGACGACAGCGCGGAGGTCTCGACCTTCCTCGCGCCGTCGCCCTACGAGGAGTTCGACCGCATCGCGGGAGTCATGCGCGACTGGCACCTGAGCGCCGGCATCCCGTGGGAGCGGATGGCGGTCATCGCCCACGACACCCGTCAGGTCACAGCCTTGGAGACCGAGCTGGCCGCGCGCGAGATCCCGACGAGGGCCGCCGGGGTGCAGCGCCCGCTCGGGAGCGAGGGGATCGTGCGCGACATCGTCGGCATCGTGCGGCTCGCGCTGACTCCGGACGAGGACCGCACCGTGCAGGCCTGGGAGGAGGCGCTGCGGACGCCGTTCGGCGGAATGGACGCGATCGCGCTCCGTCGGCTGCGCGCGCGGCTCCGCCACCTCGAACTCGGTCAGGGCGGGTCGACTCCCGCGCGCGAGCTGCTGCGCGCGGCGATGTCGGCGCCGGCCACCCTCACGCTCATCGATGCACCGGAGTCGCGGACCGCCGAGCGCTTCGCCGAGACGGTCGCCGGCGTCGCTCGTGCGGCGGCGGAGGGGGAGACGATCCACGACCTCCTGTGGCGCATCTGGGAGCAGGCCAGGGCCGTCGACGGGCGGCGGCTGCAGGTCGCGTGGCGGGAGATCTCGCTGCTGCCGACCGGAGCCGAGACGGCGCGATCCCTGGATGCTCTCGTGGCTCTGTTCGACGCGGCCAAGCGCTTCGTCGAGCGCACACCCGACGAGCGCCCCGAGGTCTTCGTGCGCGACATCCTCGACAGCGAGGTGCCGGAGGACACGCTGTCGTCCCCGGACCGGCCGGGGACGGTCACCCTTCTCACGCCGGCCACCGCGCTCGGCACGGAGTTCGACGCGGTGGTCGTCGCCGGTGTGCAGGACGGCGTCTGGCCCAACGTACGGCTGCGTGGCGGGCTGCTCCAGACCTGGCGGCTCGCCGACGCGCTGACCGCGGCGCGCTCCGGCCTCCCGGCGGAGGTCCCGGGCGTGCTCGACCGGCGTCGGGCGGCGCTCCATGACGAGTTGCGGCTGTTCGTGCGGGCACTCTCGCGGGCGCGCCATCGCCTCCTCATCACCGCGGTGGACGATGACGACCTGTCACCCAGCGCCTTCTTCGGATTCCTTCCCCCTCCGGAGCCGCCGGAGCGTCATGCCTCCGCGGAGCACCCGCTCACGCTGCGCGGGCTGGTCGCGCGGCACCGTCGGGTGCTCACCACGACACACGCCGAACCCGCGAGGCGCGAGGCGGCCGCCCAACTCGCCATCCTCGCCCGGGAGGGCGTGCCGGGAGCGCATCCGCACGACTGGTACGGCGTCACGGCGCCCTCGACGGCGGCGCCGCTGCGCGATCTCGCTGCGAGCGGAGCCCGGGTGTCGCCCTCGGCGGTGGAGTCGTACGAGGAATGCGGGCTCAACTGGGTCGTCTCGGCTCTCGGCGGCGACACCGTCATGCCGCCGACGGCGGGCATCGGCACGATCGTCCACGAGGCGATGGAGCGCGTGCCGGACGGCGACCTCGCGCGCATGCGGGAGATCGTCGAGGAGCATTGGCCGGAGCTCGACTTCGAGACGGCCTGGATCGGGCGCAAGGAGCGTCGTCGCGCCGACCTGTTCGTCGACCGGCTGCACAGCTACCTCGGTGAGGTGACGAGGGACGGCGGGCGCGTCCTCGGCAGCGAGGTGGAGTTCCGGTTCGCCGTCGACGTGTCCGGCGAGACCGCCGAGCCGAGCGTCTACCCGGTGGGGGAGGACCGCGGTCACCGCGCCATCGTGCACGGCTACATCGACCGGGTCGAGGCGTATCCGCCCGGCGCGGGCGAACACGGACCGGCGCGCGGCCGCGGCTGGCAGTCGATGGCCGGTGGGCCGGAGGGGACCACGGTGGTCGTCGACCTCAAGACCGGGAAGACCGATCCGGAGGCGGACGGGGGCGTCGTCGACCATGCCCAGCTCGCGGCCTATCAGATCGCTGTGCAGGAGGGGCTCGTGCCCGGTGCCGCGCCCGGTTCGCTCGGGGGCGCGCGTCTGGTGATCGTCTCGAAGACCCTGGCGAAGAGCGACTACCGCGTCGCGCACCAGCACGCCTTGGACGCCGAGGCCCGGTCGCAGTTCCTGCACCGGGTCGCCGAGGTCGCCCGCGGCATGTCGGCGGCGAGCTTCACCGCACAGGTCGAGGCGCACTGCGCCGACACGCAGCGCCGGGTCCATCCCTGCCGCATCCACACCGTGCCGGCGGTGAGCGCATGACCGCAGGAGCCCCGGACGCCGTGCTCTCGGCGACCGACATCGCCGCCGCGCTCGGACTGCCGACTCCGACGCCCGCGCAGCAGCAGGTGATCGAGGCGCCGCTGGAGCCGGCACTGGTCGTCGCTGGGGCGGGCAGCGGCAAGACGGAGACCATGTCGGCCCGCGTGGTCTGGCTCGTCGCGAACGGGCTCGTCCGCCGGGACGAGGTCCTCGGTCTCACGTTCACCCGCAAGGCGGCGGGGGAGCTCGCGGAGCGCATCGGCGCCCGTCTCGCCGTCGTCGACGAATACGGTCGGCGGGGCCTGCTCCCGCATCTCCCGGAGATCGTCGCCGGAGGGGCACTGCGTCGAGTGGCGGAGGCCGCGCCGGGGCGGCAGCGCGAACTCGTGCGCAGCCATGTCCTCGACGAGCTCGCCCAGCACTACGGCACGGCCGGGGAGCCCGGGGCGCTCCGCACCGCCGACGACCTCCTCATCCGTCCCCGCGTCTCGACCTACAACGCCTTCGCCGACGGCATCGTGCGTGAGCACGCCGCACGCATCGGCCGGGATCCCGATGTGGCGATGCTCAGCCAGGCGGCGTCCTGGATGCTGGCGCGGGAGGTCGTGCTCCGCAGCGATCTGCCGGAGCTGGAGGAGGTCGACTACGCCCTCGGAACAGTCATCGACGCCGTGCAGCGGCTCGCCGGCGCGGCGCTCGACCATCGCGTCGACCTCGCCGAGGCCGAGCGTCTCGCGGCAGCACAGGCCGCGGCGTTCGAGCCCTACCGCTCCCATGCCGATGTCGAGAAGGCGGCGGTCAACCTGCGCACCCTCCCGACTCTGACCAGCCTCGTGCGCGACTACATCGCCGAGAAGGACCGGCGCGGCGTGCTCGACTTCGCCGACCAGGTGTCCGGAGCGTACGACATCGTCGAGTCCGCGCCGGACGTCCGCGCCGAGCTCCGGGAGCAGCACCGGGTCGTCCTCCTCGACGAGTACCAGGACACCTCCGTGATCCAGACGCGCTTCCTCGCGGAGCTGTTCCGCGACACGGCCGTGATGGCCGTCGGCGATCCGCACCAGTCGATCTACGGGTGGCGCGGAGCCAGCGCCGACAACCTTTACGCATTCCCCCGATCCTTCTCGAGCACGGGGGATGTGCGCACCTACAGCCTCATGACGAGCTGGCGCAACGACCGCCGGATCCTCGACGTCGCCAACCGGGTGTTGGAGCCTCTGCAGCGCCCCGGACTCGACGTGCCGCCGCTGGAGCCGCGGCCGGGCGCGGGGGAGGGCACGGTCGCCGTGCGCTACCCGTTCACCGTCGACGACGAGGCCGCCGAGGTCGCGGCCTGGTTCGCCGAACGTCGCGCCGCCCACGAGGAGGCCTCGACCTCCCCGCACACCGGCGCCATCCTGTTCCGGTCCAAACGCCACATGCAGACCTTCGCCGGCGCGCTCGCCGCGCGAGGCATCCCGCACCGCATCCTCGGACTCGGGGGCCTGCTCGCCACGCCCGAGGTCGTCGACGTGGTCTCGACCCTGCGGGTGGTGCACGACCCGACGGCCGGTTCGGCGCTGATCCGGCTCCTGACGGGCCCGCGCTTCGGCGTCGGGGTGGCGGATATGGCGGCGCTGTACGAGCTGGGACGCGCGCTCGCGGAGCGCGACACCGCCCTCATGCCCCTGCCGGAAGAGGTGCGGGCGCGGCTGCGCTCCTCCCGCGGTGCCGACGAGGCCGTCTCCATCGTGGACGCGGTCGACATCGTGCGCGCGGTCCGCGACGACTATCGCCTGCTGGAGGGCATCACCCCGGAGGGCCGCTCACGGATCCGCGCCGCGGGGGAGATGCTGGAGCGCCTGCGTCGCGCGTCGTCCCAGCCGATCCCGGAACTCATCCGGCTCATCGAGCTGGAGCTGCGATTGGATATCGAGCTCGCCGCCAACGAGACCCGGGGACCCGCGCGGGTCGCAGCCACCCAGCTGCGGGCGTTCGCCGACGAGGTGCGCGCGTTCCTCGCCGCCGACGAGCGCGGCACGATCGGCAGCCTGCTGGCCTGGCTCGACAAGGCGGAGAGCACCGACGAACTCATGCCCCGACCGGAGCCCCCGGAGCCCGGGGTCGTGCAACTGCTCACGATCCACGGGTCGAAGGGCCTGGAGTGGGACGCCGTCGCGGTCGTGCGCCTCGTCGTCGACGAGCTGCCTGGGCGGGTGTCCGACACCTCGGGATGGTTCGGGTTCGGCGTCGTGCCGTTCGCGCTGCGCGGAGACCGCGACGCGCTCCCGCGTTTCGTCTGGGACCCGGAGGAGGCGATGGAGGGCGAGGCCGACCCCGGCAAGCGGCAGAAGCTCGCGCAGGCGTCGCTGTCGGGCGGGGCGACGAAAGCGAACCCCCACGGTGGCGCGCTCAAGCGCTTCAAGGACGCCTACCGGGAGTATCAGCGCCAGGAGGAGCGTCGCCTCGCCTACGTGGCGATCACCCGCGCCAAGAGCGACCTGCTGCTGAGCGGCGCCCACTGGGCGGGTCAGAAGGCGCCGCGCACGCCGAGTCCGTACCTCCTGGAGGCCATCGACGTCCTCGGGCTCGACGCGATCCCTCCGGTCGACCCGGACGAGAACCCGTACGACGGTCCCGGCGCCACGCTGCACTGGCCGCTCGACCCGCTCGGCGGACGGCGCCCCGTGGTGAGCGCCGCGGCGGCGGTCGTCGAGGAGGCCCTCCAGGGCGACACCCTCGAGCCGACCGAGGAGTTGCGCCGGCTCCTCGACGAGCGCGCCGCCCGCCAGCGCGGGACGGACGCGGAGGCACCCACGCGAGTGCCCGCCTCCCGGTTCAAGGACTACGTCACGGACTACACCGGGACCCTGTCCTCGCTCGTGCGCCCGATGCCCGAGCGCCCGTACCGCCAGACCCGTCTGGGGACCCTGTTCCACGCGTGGGTCGAGCAGCGCTCCGAGCTCGTCGGTGTCGGAACCCGGGTGGACGAGGCGCTCTGGGAGGTCGACGAGGACGAGCCCGAGGACGACGGTGCACCGGGTGCTCCGGCATCCGGTGCCGCTGCGGACGCCGCCGACCTCGCCGCACTGCAGGAGACCTTCGAGCGGAGCGAGTGGGGGCCGTTGCAGCCGCTCGCCGTGGAGATCGAGATCGACTTCGCGCTGGGAGCCGGCCTCCCCGGAGTGCGCCCCGACGCGACGGAAGCCCACATCGTCATCTGCAAGCTCGACGCGGTGTACCGACGCGCCGACCGCGGCGGACGGATCGAGATCGTCGACTGGAAGACCGGGCGGGCGCCACGCACACCGCAGGAGCGCGAGGAGCGCATGCTGCAGCTGGCCCTCTACCGGCTCGCGTACCACCGGCGTTTCGGCGTCCCGCTCGAGGAGATCGACGTGGCGCTGTACTACGTGGCCGACGACCTCGTCATCCGCGGGGACCGCGTCTACTCCGAGGAGGAGCTCTTCCAGCGCTGGAGCGCCGCCCGCGCCGCGCGCTGAGCCTCTTCGGAATCGTCGTCGTCCGCCGAGGGGGAGGAGGGGAAGGAAGTCTCGACCCGTCCGCTTCCGCGCGTCTCGGCGAACGCGTGCGCGACGCCGGAGAGGTCCTCGGTCTCGATGCTCGCCACGGCGGCACGATGTTCCGCGTCGGGCTGCGACGGCGCGCCCGCGGGCTCGCCCGCCCCCGCCACCGACGACCCGGTGCGCGCGGCGTCGAGATCCACGTCGTCCGCCTCCGCCGCCCAGAGCTCTTCCGGGTTGTAGGCATCGGTCTGCATCGAGGTGTCCACCTCGGGAGCGGCCGCCACCGGCACGCGGTCGAGCGCGTCCATCGCCGAGTCCACGTCCGAGCGGCGATCACCGGGCACGCCGAGATCGTCGTGGCGCAGGCCGTCGGCGAGAGCCTCCAGCAGCGCGGCCGCGTCCTCCACGATGTCCTCGCGCCGCAGCGCGTCCCCGTGGACGAGCCAGCGGGCGAACTCCAGCTCGGCGAGCAGCCGCGCACGGATCTCGAGACCGGCGTCGGGAGTTCGATCCATCGCACGGGCGTACGCGCCGTGCACGTCGGCCGCGGCGTCGGGCGCGGCCGACAGCCAGGACAGGTCGAGCGCCGGATCGCCGACCGCGAGACCGTGCCAGCCGATCACGCCGGTGACCTCGGGGCCGCGCTCGGGATGATCGTCGAAGAGGAACGACGTGGCCTGCGCGCCGCCGAGCACGACCGTCGACTCGAAGCGCCAGAGGTCGTCGTCGGCGACGGCCTCCCGCCACCGCACCGTGAGGCGGGCGGGGACGCGTCCCGTGGCTGCGGCGGTGTCGACGAGCCGCTCCAGCTCGGCGCGGCTCTCCTCCGCACTGCGCATCACGAGTCCGGCACCGCGGACGACCGACGTCGGCAGCGCGTGCACGGCGGCGATCGCGGCCCCCATGGACTCCGCGGCGCCGCGTCCGGCGGGAACCATCGACGCCTCGATCTGGAAGCCGGGGAGCAGTTCGGTCACGAGCGCTCGGCCCTCGCCCACCCTCGTCTCGCCGATGTATCCGGGAGCGCGGAACGGGAGCATGGCGCGCGCGCCGTCGGTGAGGGCGCGGAGCGCGAGGGCTTCGGCCGCCAGCTCGCGCGCGGCGTCATCATCGTCCGCCACGCGGATCGCGAGCTCCCGGCCGTCGGCGAGGGAGGCGACGGCGGAGTCGAAGCGCCCGTCGCCGTTCGCGGTGAGCGCCCGGGTGCCCGTAACCTCCGCGCCGGGAAGTGCGGCCGTCACCGCCGCGGCTAGAGTGAATGGAGAGCGTCCCATGCCCCCAGGGTAGGTCGGCTCAGGGGCGGTCCCGCCTCCGCCACGCCCGTGAGAGAGGGAGTCGATGAGCATTCCGCGCCCGTTCTTCGACCGCGCCGCCGAACTCCGCGAGGAGGAGGGCGTGATCGAGCGTCTCAGCGGCCTCGCGGCCTCGCGCGTCATCGTCGTCCGGGAGGGGCGTGTGCGCGTCGCGGCCTCGGCGCTGCTGCGCGTCTCGGCGGACGACGTCACGGACGGGACATGGGCGCTGCTCGGTCGTGAAGCCGACGGCTCCGCGCTCCTGCTCGCCGCGCTCCCGCCGGAGACCGATGCTCTGGACACGGCGCCGGACGAGATCTGGCTCGGCCTCCGCGACCTCGGCGGGCGCCTGGACGCCGGGGAGTCCGAGGTGCTCGTCGCCGCGGTCGCACTGGCCGGCTGGCTCCGCGACGCCCCGTTCTGCCCCACCTGCGGCGGAGGGACGGAGCTGCGCAACGCGGGCTGGTCGCGGCGGTGCCTGGTCTGCGGCCGCGAGCACTTCCCGCGGACCGACCCCGCGGTGATCGTCGCCGTCGAGAGCGCGGACGGCGAGCGGTTGCTGCTCGGTGCCAATGCGAACTGGGGCGGTCGCATGTACTCCTGCTTCGCCGGCTTCACGGAGGCGGGCGAATCCCTCGAGGCCACCGTGCACCGGGAGATCGAGGAGGAGTCCGGCGTGCGCCTCTCGACGCTGCGCTACATCTCCTCGCAGGCGTGGCCCTTCCCCCGCTCGCTCATGGTCGGGTTCCGCGCCGCGGTCGAAGACGAAGCCGCGGCTAGACCCGACGGCGAGGAGATCATCGACGTGCGCTGGTTCACGCGGGAGGAGATCGGCTCCGCGCTCGCCGGGGACGGTCCCGTCGGGTTGCCGGGACCCGCCTCGATCGCGCGCGCTCTCATCGTCGACTGGTTCGAGGAGCGCCCGTGAGCGCACTCGATGCCCTCGACGAGCGGCAGCGAGCGGCGGCTTCGGTCCTGCGGGGGCCGGTGGCGGTGCTCGCGGGGGCCGGAACCGGGAAGACCAGGGTCATCACGCACCGCATCGCGCACGGGGTGGACACCGGTGCCTACTCGCCGTCCCGGGTGATGGCGGTGACGTTCACCGCGAAGGCCGCCGGTGAGCTCCGCGGACGCCTCCGTGCGCTGGGCGTCGAAGGCGTCGCCGCCCGCACCTTCCACGCGGCCGCGCTCGCCCAGCTCAACTTCTTCTGGCCCACGCTGGCGGGGGCCCCCGCGCCGTCGATCATCGACAACAAGGTGCGCATGCTCGGTCAGGCCGCCGATGCCCTCCGCCTGCGTCCCCGCACGGCGACCCTGCGCGACATCGCCTCGGAGATCGAGTGGCGGAAGGTGTCGATGATCTCGATCGACCGGTACGCCGAGCTGGGCCGTCCGATCACCGGGATCGACCCCACCCAGCTCGTGGAGCTGATGCGCGGCTACGAGGCGCTGAAGGACGAGCGTCATCAGCTCGACTTCGAGGACGTGCTGCTCGCCTGTGCGGGGATGCTGGAGACCGAGCCACGGGTCGCAGCCGCCGTTCACGAGCAGTACCGGCACTTCACCGTGGACGAGTTCCAGGACGTGTCGCCGCTCCAGAACCGGCTCCTGGAGCTGTGGCTGGGCGATCGGCACGACATCTGCGTGGTGGGCGACGCCAGCCAGACGATCTACTCGTTCGCGGGGGCGGAGCAGCGGTTCCTCCTCGAGTTCGAAAGGCGGCACCCCGACGCGACGGTCATCCGGCTGGAGACGAACTACCGGTCCCAGGCCCCCATCCTGACGGCGGCGAACGCGCTGATGCACGGTCGCCCCGGGGCGCTGGAGCTGGTCCCCGCGCGGGAGCACTTCACCGCCGAGCCGCCGACGGTCACGGCGTACGACTCGGAGTCGGAGGAGGCCGCGGGGATCGCGGCCGGTGTCGCGGCCCGTATCGCCGACGGCGCCTCCCCGTCCGAGATCGCCGTGCTGTATCGGGCCCATGCGCAGTCCGCGGTGCTCCAGCAGGCGCTCGCCGCCGAGGGGATCGCCACCTCGGTGCTCGGCGGCACGCGATTCTTCGCCATGCCGGAGGTACGCCAGGCGATCCTCGCGCTCCGTGCGGCGGCGGTCGCGCCGACCGAGCACGGATTCCTGCCAGGGGTGCGGCGGGTGCTTCGCGAGCTGGGACTCACCGAGGAGCCGCCGGCCGCCGGGGGAGCTCAGCGCGACGGCTGGGAGGCGCGACGGGCCATCCTGCGGCTCGCGGAGGATGCCGGTCCGGAAGCGACCCTGCGATCGTTCAGCGACGAGCTCATGGCCCGCGCGAAGGATCAGCACGAGCCGACGATGCGGACGGTGACACTGTCGACGCTGCATGCGGCCAAGGGCCTCGAATGGCCGCACGTCTACCTCGCGGGGTGGGCGGAGGGGTCGCTGCCCATCTCGTATGCCACGACGTTCGAGGCCGTGGACGAGGAGCGTCGCCTCGCCTACGTGGGGGTCACGCGGGCTGCGCGCACGCTGGAGCTGTCCTGGGCACGATCGGCGGGGCGCGGCGAACGGGCGCCCTCGCGGTTCCTGGCGGAGATGGGGACGACGGGTCGCGGCACAGGCATTCTGCGCGAAATCGCACCGAACGCCACCCGATCACGCCGTCCGCGCTGATCCGGGCGATGCGGGCGGCCTCGGGGTCCGCGAGGAGACGCGCAGCGACCGCTCCGGCCGCAGCCACCCTGGCGAGTGTGATGCGCCCGGGGTCGCGGCCGACGAGCTGACCGTGGAGCAGCGGCCAGGCAGGGTCCCGAGCGGTGTCCTCGGCATCCCGGCAGGTCAGACACGGCGTGAGCCCCGGCACGACCAGCGGTCCCACGGTGATGCGCGCCGGCTCGACGGCGATCGGCAGGTGCGGGGAGTCCGTGCGCAGGAACGGCGCGAACTGCACGGCGGCCGCCGCACCGGGAACGAGGACGACGGCGACCACCGTCGATGCCGGCGCCGAGGTCGTCGCGAGCGACACCCCTTCGTCGGCGAGCGCCTCGCACAGCCGCCCTTCGGCGCGGGTGTCGGTGAGCCCGAGCGTGGACACCCGGGCGGCGAGCGGGCGGGCGGGCTCGTCCTGCAGTGCCGGTTCGACGATGGCCAGCAGCCGTCTGGCCTCCTCCCGCGGCGCTCCCGCGCGGTGCGCGATGACATCGAAGGCGCTGCGTCGGAACCCTCGGCGCATGCGGCTGAGGAGCCGTTCGACCCAGGGCTCGGACGCCGGGACCCGGATGGCGGGATCGTCGCCGACCTGGAGGGTCATCCCGTCGCGCCAGAGCAGCGGGAATGCGGGGTCGAGACGGGTCAGGGTCGTCGGGGTGAGCGGCACCCCTCGATTCTGCGGAGCATCGTGGAGCCGCAGGCCGATTCGGGGGATCGGTGGAGAAGTCGGCGGTCCGTCCGTGGTCGGGGAGGGAGAGTGATCGTCCGTCCCCGACCCGGATGGCCGGACTCAGACCGGGCGCTCGCCCTCCGGAGTGTCGTCGTCGCCGTCGGTGCGCGGATCCGTGTCGCCGTCCTCGGCGGGCGCCTCCGCGGAGAAGTCGTCGCCGTCCAGCAGGCGGGCGAGCGCCTCATCGAATTCGTCGGCCTCGGGCTGCTCCCCGCGCTCCGCGGCCTGCAGACGCGCGATCAGGGCCGTCGGGTCGTCGATGTCCTCGGCGGTGGGCATGAGGTCCGGGTAGTCCCAGAGGGAGTCCCGGGCGGCGACGCCGACCGCGTCCGTGACCGCCCGCCACATGGCCGAGGCCTCGCGGATGCGTCGCGGTCGGAGCTTGAGCCCGACCAGCGCACCCAGAGCGTCCTCCGCGGGGCCGCCGACGGCACGGCGACGACGGGCCGCCTCGGCGATCCGGCCGCCGTCCGGCAGTCGGGAGGTGGCCTCCGCCGTGACGACGTCGACCCACCCGTCGATCGTCGCGATGAGGTTCTCCAGGCGGGCGAGGGCCTCGCGCTGCGCCTCGGTCTGGGTCGGGAGCAGGGCTCCGCCCTCGATCGCCGCGCGCAGCTCCTCGGGGTTCGAGGGGTCGAGGCGGCTCGCCACGTCCTCCAGGGCATCGACATCCACCGTCACGCCGCGGGCGAAGTCGGTGATCTGCGCCATCACGTGCAGGTGCAGCCACTTGGCGTGCCGATACAGGCGGGCGTAGGCGAGCTCGCGCGTCGCGACGTAGAGGGCGATCTGGTCTGCCGGGATCTCGAGCCCCTCGCCGAACGCGGTGAGGTTCTGCGGGATCACGGCGGCCGTACCCGCGGGGAGCACCGGGATGCCCACGTCGCCCCCGGAGACGACCTCGAGGGAGAGGTTGCCGAGGACCTGACCGAACTGGGCGGCGAACACCGATCCGCCGAGGCCCCGCATCAAGCGTCCCGCGCCCTGCACCACGCCGCGCATCTCCTCGGGCACCTGGGTGTCGAGGGCGGACGTCAGCGCGTCGGCGATGCTCGTCGAGACGGGGCCGGCGATCTCCTTCCACACCGGAAGGGTCCTCTCGACCCACTCGCCGCGGGTCATCGCCACCGGCGGCTCTGCGAGCTCGGAGATGGTGGTCGCCTCGCTCAGCCAGAGACCTGCGAGTGCGAACGAGTCTGCGAGGGAGGAGCGGGAGCCGTCGCCGATGCCCTGACCCTCGCGGTTGGCGATGTGCAGGGCCTGCCGGAGCGAGTTCTCCCAGGGATCACCGCCGAAGGCGCCCTGGAGCTGCGACATGATCGTCTGCATCATCGCCGGGTCGAAGGCGAAGCCGTCCATCCCCTGGAAGGCGCCGCGCAGCGCCTCGGGGTCGATGTCTCCACCGCCCTGGTTCGAGAGCATCCGTCGCAGGAACTCCTGGAAGTCCTCCGGGTTCGGTTCGTTGTCTGCCATGTCGCTCGCCCTCTCAGCACGTCTGAAGCCGTGGCATCTACGCTAGTCACAGGTTTCAGTGCGCGTCCCCGAAGCGGGCAGATCGCTGTACGCCGCTCGCGAACGACGGAGGATTGCTGTGGAACGACCGCGTGCAGGGAAGCTCGGACTCGGGGTCTGGGCGCTGGTGGTCGCGCTCGCCGCGCTCGCCGTCCTCACCTTCCTGCCCTCGCCGTACGTGATCCAGCGTCCGGGCCCGGTGTACGACACCCTCGGTACCGCGAAGAACGCGGACGGCGAGCAGGTCCCGCTCATCAGCGTGGAGGGGACCGAGACGTACGAGACGGGCGGCACGCTCGACCTGACGACCGTCCAGGTCGTCGGCAACAGGGAGCGCACGCCGAGCTGGTTCGAGCTCGCGCTCGCCTGGACGGACGCCTCGCGCGCCGTCGTGCCGCTGGACGCGGTGTTCCCCGAGGGCGTCACGACCGAGCAGCGCGACGAGCGGAACGCGATGCTCATGGTCGACTCGCAGCACGAGGCGACGGCCGCCGCGCTGAACGAGCTCGGCTACGACACCGGAGCCGAGGTCGTGGTGGTCGACGCGGTCGAGGGCTCTCCTGCCGACGGCCTGCTCGAGGCGGACGACGTGATCACGGCGATCGACGGCACGCCCGTGACCTCGGCGACCGCGCTGCGCGAGGCCATCCAGGAGGCGGGCGGGGATCCGGTCGCGCTCACGGTGCGCCGCGACGGCGCGGAGCAGACGGTCGAGATCACGCCGGAGGAGCAGACCCAGGACGGCACGACGACGTGGCTGATCGGCATCACGCTGCGCACCGATTACGACTTCGAGGTCGACGTCACGATCCAGCTCGACAACGTCGGCGGCCCCAGCGCGGGCATGATGTTCGCCCTCGGGATCATCGACACCCTGACCCCGGGCGAGCTGAACGGCGGCAAGGAGGTCGCGGGCACCGGGACGATCGACGCCGAGGGGACCGTCGGACCGATCGGCGGCATCCGCCAGAAGCTCTACGGCGCCCGTGACGCCGGCGCGGACTACTTCCTCGCACCGGAGGCGAACTGCGACGAGGTCGTGGGGCATGTGCCGGACGGCCTGCAGGTCATCCGCACCGCGACCCTCGACGAATCCCTCGCGGCGCTCGAGGTCATCGCGGAGGACGGCGACGTCGACGCGCTGCCGACCTGCGACGTCCCCGCCACCTGAGCCCGCGCGGTCGTGACCCCGCCGTGACCGGTGTGACAGCCCGCCCACAGCGAGCGGTGCCTAGGATGGAGGGGTGACCTCGACCCCAGCCCAGCCCCCGGCCACGCCTCGAACCTCCCGACGCATCCTCGGCATCTCCCTGGTGATCATCGCCGCGCTCATCGCGGCGTTCTTCGTCTTCGCGTCGCTCTACACCGAATTCCTCTGGTTCGACCAGGTCGGGTTCACCGGCGTGCTCACCACGCAGTGGATCGCGACGGCGGTGATGTTCGTCATCGGCTTCCTCGGCATGGCGGTTCCGCTGTTCGTCGTCATCCAGCTCGCCTACCGGCTCCGTCCGGTCTACGTGCGGCTGAGCTCCCAGCTCGACCGCTACCAGGAGGTCATCGAGCCGCTGCGCCGCCTCGCGATGTGGGGCATGCCGATCTTCTTCGGCCTCTTCGCGGGATTCGCGGCGGCCGGCAACTGGAAGACCGTGTGGCTGTGGGCCAACGGCGTCGCCACCGGTGAGGTCGACCCGCAGTTCGGCGTCGACACCGGTTTCTACATGTTCGCGATGCCGTTCTACTCGATCCTCCTCGCGTTCGTCTCGGCGGTCCTGCTGCTGAGCCTTCTCGTCACCGCGCTCGTGTCCTACCTCTACGGCTCCGTGCGCATCGGCCAGGGCGAGCTGCGCATCTCGAAGCCGGCCCGCATCCAGCTCGCGGTCATCGCAGGGCTGTACCTGCTCGTGCAGGCGGCGAGCCTGTGGCTGGACCGCTACAAGACCCTCGTCGAACCGGACGACCGGATCACCGGTGCCGCCTACACGGGCGCCAACGCGACCATCCCCGGCCTCGGCATCCTCGCGATCATCGCCGCCGTCGTCGCCATCCTGTTCTTCATCACGGCCGTCATCGGCCGCTGGCGCTTCCCCCTCGCGGCGACCGCGCTGCTGATCGTGGCCTCGCTGGTCATCGGCATCGGCTACCCGTGGGTGGTCACGACCTTCCAGGTGAAGCCGAACCAGAACGCCTATCAGGCCGAGTACTACCAGCGGAACATCGACGGCACGAAGGAGGCCTACGGCGTCGCCGACCTGGAGACCACGGCCTTCGAGGCTGAGACGGACGCCGAGGCCGGTCAGCTCCGCGCCGACGCGGAGACCACGGCGTCGATCCGCATCATGGACCCGAAGGTCATCCCGCCGACGGTCCGCCAGCTCGAGCAGTACCGCGGCTACTACCAGTTCCAGACGACCATGGACGTCGACCGCTACGAGATCGACGGCGTGAAGCAGGACACGGTCGTCTCCGTCCGTGACCTCGACATGTCGGGTCTGGGCGACGGTGACAACTGGAACAACCGCGTCGCGGTCTACACGCACGGCTATGGTCTCGTCGCCGCGGCCGGAAACCAGCGCACGACGGACGGCGAGCCCGTCTTCCTCGAGCGCGGCATCCCGACCTCGGGCTTCCTGTCCGAGCAGGGCGACTTCGAGCCGCGGGTCTACTTCGGCGAGAATTCCCCGGAGTACTCCATCGTGGGCGCCCCCGAGGGGGCCGACCCGGTCGAGATCGACTACCCGCGGGGCAAGGACGGTTCGAGCGAGACGAAGACCACGTTCTCCGGGAACGGCGGACCGAAGATCGGCGACAGCTTCACCAAGCTGCTCTACGCGCTGAAGTTCCAGTCGGAGCAGATCCTCTTCTCCAACCTCGTCAACGACGACTCGCAGATCCTCTACGACCGCGACCCGAAGACCCGCGTGCAGAAGGTCGCGCCGTACCTCGAGCTCGACAGCGACCCGTACCCGAGCGTCGTGGACGGCCGCATCGTCTGGATCGTGGACGGGTACACGACCAGCTCGACGTACCCGTACTCGACGAGCGTGAGCCTGTCCGACGCGATCGCCGACTCGAACGTGCCGACGCCGTCGCTCGCGATCGACGACATCAACTACATCCGCAACTCGGTCAAGGCCACGGTCGATGCCTACGACGGCTCGGTCACGCTGTACGCCTGGGACGAGGAGGACCCGGTCCTGAAGACCTGGCAGAAGGTCTACCCGTCGACCCTCAAGCCGATCAGCGAGATGTCCGGGGAGCTCATGAGCCACGTCCGGTACCCGACCGACCTGTTCAAGGTGCAGCGCGACATCCTCGGCATCTACCACGTCGACAAGGCCGGCTCGTTCGCCCAGCAGGACAACCGCTGGCAGACGCCGAACGACCCGCGCAGCGACGCGATGCTGCAGCCGCCGTACTACCTGACCATGCAGATGCCAGGGCAGGAGGAACCGCGGTTCTCGATGTTCTCGACGTTCATCCCCGCCTCCCAGGGCGCGGGCGGCAGCCGCGACGTGTTGATGGGCTACCTGGCCGTCGACTCGGATGCGGGCGCCGAGAAGGGCGTCAAGGCCGAAGGTTACGGGCAGCTGCGCATGCTGGAGATCGACACCGACACCACGGTGCCCGGTCCCGGCCAGGTGCAGAACACCTACAACTCGGATACGGCCGTGGTGCCGCAGCTCAACCTGCTCCAGCAGGGGGAGTCCGAGGTCATCTACGGCAACCTGCTGACTCTGCCCGTCGGTGGCGGTCTGCTCTACGTCCAGCCGGTCTACGTGCAGTCGTCCGAGGGGACGCAGTTGCCGCGTCTGCAGAAGGTGCTCGTCGCCTTCGGTGACCGGGTGGCCTTCGAGAACACCCTCACCGAGGCGCTGGACACGCTGTTCGGCGGCGACTCCGGCGCGACCGGTGGCGATGACGAGGTCGAACCCACCGACCCGGAGGCGACCGATCCCGACACGGGGGAGACGCCGACCACGCCGACGCCGACGGATGAGCAGGCCGACGCCCTGGCGAAGGCGCAGCAGGCGCTCCTCGACCGCCAGGCGGCCCTCACCGAGGGTGACCTGGAGAAGTTCGGCGAGGCGGACAAGCGGCTCACCGCGGCCGTCGAGAAGCTCCTGGAGCTGGAGGCCGCTGCAGAGTAATCTCGCCACGCACACGAAAGGGCACCCCCACGGGGTGCCCTTTCGCATTCCCCGTCGCTCCCGCGTCCCTGACGCGCGTCCGCCGCATCAGGCGCTCGCGCCGTTTCAGGCGACATCCTGCAGGCGTGCCTGCTGTCGCGCGGGTGCCTGCGTGCGCGCGTGGCGCGCCGGGACAGGCGTTCTCGCGGCAGCAGGCGGGCGCGCGAGGTCAGGCGCCCTCCTGATAGGAAGCCGGATCTGGCGCGAGTGCCGGTCACGGCGGAGGGTTTTGTCCGGGACGAACCGTCGCGCGAGGAGGGGATGGCATGGGAGGGTGGAGGCGAACAGGGAGGTCGCCGTGGCTGAGCGCATCGTTGTAGGAGTGGTGGACACGTCGGCGGGACGACGAGCACTGGAGTGGGCCGCGCATCGCGCACGGTCGCGGAAGGCCACTCTGCTCCTCGCGAGCGTCGTCGGGGGAGCGGTCGGTGCCGTCGGGGAGGGCCCTGTGGTGGACGCGGCGATCGCGGCCGCGCGGAGTCTGCTGGAGGAGCACGCGGAGACGCTGAAGGCCCAGGGCCTGGACGTCGACATCGTCGTGCTCCGCGGCGACCCGGTCCGCCAGCTCGTCTCGACCACCGCGGGCGCGAACCTCCTGGTGATCGGAAGCGACTTCCGACCCGATGACGCGGACAGCCCGCGGCGCGGGGCGCACGGGCTGCGCATCGTCGCCGACTCGTCCTGCCCCGTCGTGGTGATCCCGGATATCGAGGCGGGAGACCGCCGCGGTGTCGTCGTCGGAGTGGACGGGTCGCCGATCTCGGAAGCCGCCGTCGCCTTCGCCGCTGCCGAAGCCGACCGCCTCGGCGAGCCCCTCATCGCGGTGACGGTATGGACGCCCGTGCCCCTTCCGCGCGGAGCGAGGTCGTATCCCGAGCAGTACCTCTCCTCCATGCAGGAGCTGGCCGAAGAGACTCTCGCCGTCGCTCTCGCCGGGCTGCGCCAGACGTATCCGGATCTCGAGCTGCAGCCCCGGGTCGAGCGCGGGTACCCGTCCGAGGTCATCAACCGGGCGGCCGCCGCCGCGAGCCTCGCCGTGGTGGGCTCACACGGGCGGGGGGCCGTCGCCCGGTTCCTGCTCGGGTCGATCAGCCACGAGGTCCTCGCGGCGCTCGTCGCGCCCACCGCCGTCGTCCGCTGACCGGCGGGACGGCATCCGCGGCCTAGAGCGGGCTGGTCAGCACCTCGTGAAGCACGCGTCGGCTGTCGTCTCCGCCCGGTCCTGACCCGCCCGAGAGGGTCACCAGCGCTTTCCAGAGCGCCCAGCCGTCCGTCGCCACGTCGCGTCGTCGAGTCCGACAGCGTCGCGGAACGCGTCACGCGCGTCCCCCTCGAAGTACGTCCACGCCATGACGAGGTCGCAGGCAGGATCGCCGACGCCGCAGGTGCCGAAATCGATGATCGCCGACAGGCTGCCGTCGCTGATGAGGAGGTTCCCGACGGCGACATCGCCGTGGAACCAGACGGGCGAGGACTCCCAGACGCTGCTCGTCGCCGCGAGCCAGACGCTCCGGCAGTTCTCCGTGTCCACGGTGTCGTCCAGCCGCTGCAGCGCGGCGTGGACGTCATCGCTGTAGACGCTCGGATGCGAACCGCGCAAGAACGAGTGCCGGCCGGCGGCCTGCCCCGCGTGCACGGGAAGAGACCTCAGGACGCGGAGGAGGCCCCCGAGATCGACGGCGAGGCGGACACTATCGAGCCCCGCGACGCGGTCGACCGTGTCGCCGTCGAGCCACCGGCGGATGGACCACGGAAACGGATAGCCGCGGCCGGGTTCGCCGAGCGCAACGACGGAGGGAACGGCGACCGGGAGCCGTCCGGCGAGGAACTCGAGCGCTCTGCTCTCCTTCTGCACGGCCGTCGCGTAGGACTCGGCAACGGGAAGGCGAACCGACAGATCCTCACCCAGGCGGAAAGTCCTGTTGTCCCACCCCTGACGCGCCACGGCGCGGACGGGCAGGTGCGCCCAGCGGGGGAACTGCTCTTCGACGAGCTCAGCTACCACGGCTGCATCGATGTCGACTGGTCGGCTCACCCCTCGATACTCCCAGAGGTCGGCTCCCGCCACATGCGAAAGGCCCTCTGGCCTGGGATTTCTCCCGGCCAGAGGGCCTTCCATTTGTTGCGGGGACAGGATTTGAACCTGCGACCTCCGGGTTATGAGCCCGGCGAGCTACCGAACTGCTCCACCCCGCGGCACAAGAGATAACTTATCACGGATCTGGAGAGGCGTCGAATCGAGCGCGGCAGCGACGGGTGCGAGAGGATGGCGTCATGCCTGAGAACGCCGCCGTCCCCGTCGCCGTGTGCCAGTTCGCTCCCACCGATTCGCGCGAGGCCAACAGGGAGCGGATCGCCGAGCTCGCGACGGACGCCGCCCGACTGGGGGCGAAGCTCATCGTGTTCCCGGAGTACTCGAGCTTCTTCGTCGATCCGATGGACGAACGCCTCGCGGCGAATGCGGAGGGTCTCGACGGTGAGTTCGTGACCGGACTGATCGGCCTGGCCGCGGAACTCGCCGTCGTCATCGTCGCGGGCGTCACCGAGAGGGCCTCGGACGAGGGGCGCGTGCGCAACACGGTCGTCGCCGTGCGCGGCGACGGCATCCTCGCGGTCTACCGCAAGCAGCACCTGTACGACGCGTTCGGGCAGAGCGAGTCGGACTGGGTGGAGCCGGGGGAGATCGGCGAGCCCGCGGTCTTCGAACTCGGAGGTCTGCGCTTCGGGCTGATGACCTGTTACGACCTGCGGTTCCCCGAGCTGTCGCGGCGCCTCGCGGTCGCCGGTGCCGACGCGCTCGTGGCGCCGGCGGAATGGGTGCGCGGGCCGCTCAAGGAGCACCATTGGACCACGCTGCTCGCCGCGCGGGCCATCGAGAACACGGTGTTCGTCATCGCCGCCGACCACCCGGCGCCGATCGGTGTGGGGCACTCGCGCATCGTGGACCCGCAGGGCGTCGTCCGCGCGGGGGTCGGGCCCGAGCCGGGGGTGGCACTCGGAGTCGTCGACGGAGCGGCGATCACCAGGGTCCGGGAGACGAACCCCTCGCTGCGTGCACGGCGTTACGACGTGGTCCCGCGCTGACCGACCCGCTTCAGGCGCGCAGACCGGAGAGACGGGCGGCCGCCTCCTCCAGGACATCGGCGCGTTTGCACGCCGCGAAGCGGACGAGGCCCGCGTACGCCGGGCGTCGCGCGGGGGACACGAAGGCGGTGAGGGGGATCGCCACGACCCCGGCCCGTTCCGGAAGCGCGCGGCAGAAGGCCGCCGCATCGGCGCCGCCGAGAGCCGTCGCGTCGGCCACCGTGAAGTAGCCGCCCTGTGGGGCATGGACGGTGAAGCCGGCCGCGCGCAGACCGTCGCCGAGGATCGCGTGCTTGCGGGCGAGCAGGGAGGCGGCATCGGCGAAGAACGCATCGTCGAGGCGCAGGCCCACGGCCACGGCGGGCTGGAAAGGCGCGCCGTTGACGTAGGTGAGGTACTGCTTCACCGTCAGCACGGCCGTGATGAGCGCGGCGGGGCCGTGCACCCAGCCGATCTTCCACCCCGTGGTCGAGAAGGTCTTCCCGGCCGAGGAGATGGTCAGCGTCCGCTCCGCAGCGCCGGGCAGCGTGGCGATGGGCACGTGCGGGCCGCGGAAGGTGAGGTGCTCGTAGACCTCGTCGGTGACGATCACGGCATCGTGCTTCTCGGCCAGACGCACGACCTCCCGGCGGACCTCCTCGTCGAAGACCGCTCCCGTGGGGTTGTGCGGGTCGTTGACGAGGATGATCCGCGTCCGATCCGTGACCGCCTCCGCGAGCTGCTGCAGGTCGGGCTGGAAGTCCGGCGCCCGCAGCGGCACGGTCCGGAGCCGAGCGCCCGCGAGCGCGACCGCCGCGGCGTACGAGTCGTAGTAGGGCTCGAAGACGACGACCTCGTCCTCCGGCCCGTCGATGAGCGCGAGCAGGGTCGCCGTCAGCGCCTCGGTCGCCCCGGCCGTCACGATGACCTCGGTGCCCGGGTCGACGGCGAGCCCGTAGAACCGCTGCTGATGCTCGGCGATCGCCTGCAGGAGATCGGGGAAGCCGCGCCCCGGCGGGTACTGGTTGACGCCCTCGGCGATCGCGGCGCGTGCGGCGGCGAGGACCACCTCCGGGCCGTCCTCGTCCGGGAAGCCCTGCCCCAGATTGATGGAGCCGGTTCTGACCGCCGCGGCGGACATCTCTGCGAAGATGGTGGGCGCGACGGTACCGTCCGCGTCGAGCAGACCGGCACCGGCCGCCGTGCGACGCCATGCGCCGGGGATGACACTCATGAAGAACAGGCTAAGGCCATAGCTGAAACTCAAGCTCGGCATAAGGAACGCACAGGGATGCGGGGCATCCTGGAGGAGCGTTGAAGGAGCACACCATGAACCAGGACAACCCGCAGGACCGCCCGGCACCGGCGTCGGACGACGCCGTGTCGGCCGGACACACCCCCCAGACCCCTCAGACCCCCGAGGCCGCGCCGAGCGCGCCGTCTCCGGCCGCCGACGGCACCCTCACGGGCACCCCGGCCGCTTCCGCCCCGGTCGCCCCGCAGGGCCACCACATGCCGCCGACGTTCGCGTCGCACGCCGCCGGTGCCCCGACCGTGGCACCCGTGCCGCACGGGCTGGCCGCGCCCGGTCCCGCCGCGGCGGGCGTCCCCGGCGCCGCATTCGGCGTCCCGGCGCACGACACCCGGCCGCTCGACGGCACGGTGCCGCCGGCCGAGGGCACCCCGACCGCGACGAAGGAGAAGTCGCGCGGCGGCACCCGCGTCGCGGCGTTCATCGTCGCAGCCGCCCTCGTCGGCGGCGTCGCCGGCTTCGGCGGAGGCGCGTTGCTCACCGGGCTGCAGGACTCCCCGTCCTCCGGCACGGCGCAGGGACCGCAGACCGTCACGGTCAACAACCCCGGCTCGGTCAACGAGACCACCGCGGTCGCGACCGAGGCGCTTCCCTCCGTCGTCACCATCGAGGTGGCCGGGTCGCAGGAGGCCGGCAGCGGCTCCGGCGTCATCATCAGCAAGGACGGCTACGTCCTCACCAACACCCACGTCGTGACCCTCGGCGGCGCGGCGGCTGATCCGACGATCCGCGTCACGACCTCCGACGGCCGCATCTACGAGGCGACCGTGGTCGGCACCGACCCGATCTACGACCTCGCGGTGATCAAGCTCACGGACGCCGAGGGCCTGACTCCGATCGAGTTCGCCGACTCGTCGAAGCTCAACGTCGGCGATACCGCCGTGGCGCTCGGCGCCCCGCTGGGCCTGGCCAACTCGGTCACCACCGGCATCGTGAGCGCGCTGAACCGCAGCATCCAGATCGCCTCCTCCGCGCTGCCCGACTCCTCTTCCGAGGACGCCCCGCAGGAGCAGGCACCGGAGGACGGCCAGGGCGAGGGGCCCTTCCAGTTCGATCTGCCCGGCAACAGCGGGCAGCAGGCCACCGAGTCGATCTCGATCGCCGTGATCCAGACCGACGCGGCGATCAACCACGGCAACTCCGGAGGTGCCCTCGTCAACAGCAAGGGCGAGCTGATCGGCATCAACGTCGCGATCGCGAGCTCGGGCAACTCGGAGGAGTCGGGTTCGATCGGCATCGGCTTCGCCATCCCGTCCAACATCGCCCAGCGCGTCGCCGATGAGATCATCGCCGATGGCGCGGCCACGCACGGCCTCCTGGGCGCCTCGGTCCGGGATGCCTCCGGCGTCGAGGGCGCGACGGTGGCCGGCGCCTACATCGCCGAGGTCACCGACGGGGGCGCCGCCGAGGCCGCCGGTCTCCAGGCCGGTGACGTCGTGACGCGTTTCAACGGCGTCCCGATCACGAGCGCGACCGATCTCACGGCGCAGGTGCGCGCAGCGGCCGCCGACAGCAAGGCCGACGTGACCTACGTCCGCGACGGCAAGGAGAGCGACATCGAGGTGACGCTCGGCACGCTCGCCGGCTGATCCCCACGTCAGAGAAGGACGCCACCTGCGCGATAGGCTCGCCGGGTGGCGTCCTTCTCTTTCGGCACCGGCAACGCGGCCAAGCTGCTCCGGATCCCGCTGTACGCCCTCGGCCGTCTCGGCACCCTTCTCGTGCCGCGCGGTCCGCGCTGGGTCTTCGGGTGCGGCGCCGGCGTCGGGGACGGCGCCCTCGCCCTGCAGCGGTACGCAGCGGAGGCGGGCCATGACACCCTGTGGCTGGCCGGGTCCCCGCGCGAAGCGGCGGACGCCGCGGCCCTCGGTCTGCGGAGCGTGCCACGGGGCGGTCTGCGCGGCTGGTGGGCGACCGCGCGCGCCGGGGTGCTGATCGTGACCCACGGCCTCGGCGACGTGAACCGCTACGGCAACGGCGGCGCGTTCGTGGTGCAGCTCTGGCACGGCATCCCGCTCAAACGCATCGGCCTCGACTCTCCCGCCACGACCCAGGTGCCGGCCGTGCCCGGTGCGCCGGTCCTGCGTCGGCTCGTCGGCTGGATGTACCGGGGTGCCGCGCAGCGCATCCGGGTGCTCCCTGCCGCCTCGCACCGCGCCAGAGCACGCCTCGAGTCCGCGTTCGGGCTGGGCGATGATCGCGTGGTGGTGACCGGGGAGCCGCGTGTCGACGTGCTCTCGAGCGGTTCGCCCGAGGGACGCCGCGCCCATGCACGGGGGCTGCTCGCCGAGGCCGTGGGCGCGATCGGCGACACCGACCGGATCGTCCTCTACGCGCCGACCTGGCGCGACGGCGCTCCCGACCCGTCCGTCCCGACGGCTGAGGAATGGGTGCGGATCATCCGGGTGCTCGAATTCCACGACGCCGTCCTCCTCGTGCGCTCCCACCCCCTCGGCGACGGCAGCTACGCGCCGCCGGTGCCGACGACGCGGGTGCGGGCGCTGCCCAGCACGGTCGTCAGCGATGTGACGCCGGTGCTGCCCGCCGTCGACATCCTCATCACGGACTACTCGTCGCTCGCGTACGACGTGGGGCTCCTCGCCCTGCCGGTCGTCTTCCTCGCACCGGATGTCGCCGAGTACGCCCGCACCCGCGGCTTCTACGGCCGCTTCGAGGAGGTCGCCGCGTCCGGCGTCGCCACGGGGTGGGAAGACGCCCTCGTCCGGCTGGCGTCGCTGCTCGGCGATGCGGCCGCGTTCGACGAGGCCGCCGAGCGTTCCGCTACGCTCAGCGCGGAGATGCACGCGTTCCGTGACGGTCAGAACACTCGTCGGGTATACCGGGCGATCCGTGCGCGGGGGGTCCCCGCGCCGAAGGGAGCAGCATGACGACGGCCCGCATCGATGACACGGCACAGGCGCTGGTCATCGCAGGGACCGGGCAGCGTCCGGAGAGCGCCGAGCTCACCGGACCGCGGGCGCGGGTGAAGGCCCGCCTCACCGGTGGGGGGAAGACCTGGAAGGCGACGTTCGCGCTCCGCGCGTCGCGATGGGGCGGTCCGGAGCTGCCTCTGCCGTCCGGGGAGTACGACCTGCGGATCGACGGCGTCGATCCGGCCGAGCTGCGTCTCGCGCCGGTGCTCCTCCCGGGGGTGCGGATCGCCGTCGACGGTGCCGTCGTCCACATCGCGGCGCCCGTGGACCCCGTGTACGACACCGCCGAGGGGCGTTCCACGCTCGAGGAGCGCTACGTGGCGCAGGCAGGCGGCACCGAGAACGCCGTGTTCTTCGAGAGCTTCTACGGCCGGAGCGTCGGCTGCAACCCGCTCGCCATCGATCGGGAGCTCGCACGGCGCGCGCCGGGAGTGCGCCGGTACTGGAGCGTCGCCGACCTGTCGGTCGAGGTGCCGGACGGAGCGATCGCCGTGATCGAGGGCAGCCCGGAATGGTGGCACGCCCGCGGGGCCGCGCGCCTGCTCGTCGTGAACGACTGGCTGCGACGGCGCTTCGCGCGGAAGCCCGGGCAAAAGGTGCTGCAGACCTGGCATGGCACGCCCCTCAAGCGTCTGGCGCTGCACCGCCCCGGGTTCGATCCCCGGCGGATGGCGGCGGTGGTCAAGGAGTCCCGGCGGTGGGACGTGCTGCTCGCGCAGAACACGTACGCCGCGCGGATCCTGCGCAAGGCTTATGCGTTCTTCGGGCGGCCGATCTGGGTCGACGGCTATCCGCGCAACGATGCGCTGCGTACCGGGGACCCGGTCGCCGTCCGCGCGGCGCTCGGCATCGGGGCCGACGAGCGCGTCCTCCTCTACGCGCCGACCTGGCGCGACGACCGGGCGGAGATGGTCGACTTCGTCGATCCCGAACTCCTCGCGCGGCAGACGAACGCCGTCGTGCTGGTGCGCGGCCACTCGCGCACGCTGGGCGAGGGCAGGGATCGCGCCGGCGCCCGGGTGATCGATGTGACGGGCTACCCCGAGACGTCGCAGCTCCTGCTCGCCGCCGACGCCCTCGTCACGGACTACTCCTCCGTCATGTTCGACTTCTCGGTGACCGGCAAGCCGATGTACTTCCTCGTGCCCGACCTCGACCACTACCGCGGTCAGCTCCGCGGCTTCTACTTCGATCTGGCGGAGCGGGCGCCGGGGCCCTTGCTCGGTACGCAGGACGAACTCGTGGCCGCGCTGGAGGATGCGGGGCACCGGGAGAGGTACGCCGAGCGCTATGCCGCCTGGCAGCGGCAGTTCAACACCCTCGACGACGGTCGGGCCGCGCAGCGGGTGGTCGACCGGATCCTCGACCTCGGATTCGTCACGCCGTAGTCGTCGGACGTCAGGGCAGGGGGGTGTTCCGCGTGCCGAGCCGGGACGCGTCCACCGTGTCGCCGGCTCCGCGCAGCACGCCGCCGAGGAAGCCGAGACCCCACGAGAGGTGCATCGTGGGCAGCACGAGGAGCGTCCACAGGCGTTGCCGCACGCCGCCCCCGCCGGGAGCGAGGGCCACGCCGACCACGAGTAGCACGTAGAGCGCGAGCGGGACGTAGACCAGGCACGAGGCGATGAGGGAGGCGGTTCCCGACACCGCACCGGAGAGCTGCAAGGCCCCGAGGACCACGGCGAGTGCGACGAACAGCAGCAGGACCGGCGGCGCGAAGTAACGAAGACCGTTGCGACGACCGAAGCGCCGCACCAGCTCCCCTCGCCAGGCGCCGGTCGCGCGGAACTGCCTGGCCAGGCGCAGCCAGCTCTCGCGGGGCCAGTAGGTCACCGACAGCTCGGGGTCGAACCACACGCGGTGCCCGGCCTGGCGGATGCGCAGGTTCAGCTCCCAGTCCTCGCCGCGGCGGATCGTCTCGTCGAACAGACCGACCTCGTCGAGGACGTCCCGACGGATCACGCCGAGGTAGGCGGACTCCGCCTCTCCTTCGACGCGGCCGCCGTGATACGCCCCGCCGCCGAGGCCGACGGGGGAGTTGTACAGCCGGGCGACGGCCTTCTGGAAGGGCGTCCGGCCCTCGGCGTGCATGACGCCGCCGACGTTGGCGGCCCCCGTGCGCTGCAGGGTCTGCAGGGCCCTGGCCGCGTAGCCGGGAGCGAGCTCGGAGTGGGCATCGACCCGGATGACCGTGGGGTAGCGGCTGGCCCGGATCGCGGCGTTGAGGCCGACCGGGATGTGCGCGGCCGGGTTGTCCACGAGACGGATCCGGTCGTCGGCCGCGGCCAGTCGGCGGGCGAGGGCGGTGGTGCCGTCCGATGACGGTCCCAGCGCGAGGATGAGCTCGGCGGGGACGCCGACCTCCTGGGCGAGCACCGATGCGACGGCGTGCTCCAGGTAGGCGCGTTCGTTGAGCACCGGCATCACGAAGGACACCCCGGTGACGGGGGTGGGGGATCCGTTGGCTGGCACACGTCGATCATGTCACGCCGCTCCTGCCGCTCTCTCTCAGGCGGCGTCCGCCTGTCCGCCGCCGCGGATGCCGGGACAGGACGAACTATCCTGGAGGGATGGGTGCACTGTCTGACGCGAAGAAGGCCTACCGTCTCCTGCAGCGGGCGCTCGCTTCGCGCTCGGCGGTGCAGCGCGTCCGCCGCCGGCTGGCGGATCAGGTGCCGTACCCGGCCGAGCACTTCCAGGTCGCGGTGTACTTCGCGGACGGCGCCGTGAACATGTACCAGATGCGGCAGTGGTACCGCCCGCTGGCCGCGCTCGCCGAGCGGTGGCCCGTCGTGGTGCTGGCACGCCAGGCGACCGGCGCGGAGAAGCTCCTCGAGGAGGACGGCCCGCCCGTCGCCTTCGTGCCGAAGGTGCGCGATCTCGAGCGCTTCGTGGCCACGCAGGACATCCGCGTGGTGCTGTACGTGAACCAGAACACCCGCAACTTCCAGATGTTCCGGTACGGCCGCCGGTGGCACGTGTTCATCAACCACGGCGAGTCCGACAAGATGTACATGACCACGAATCAGTACAAGGCCTACGACTACGCCTTCGTCGCCGGTCAGGCGGCGAGGGACCGGCTGTCGCGGACGCTGTGGGACTACGACGTGGAGAGCCGGACGATCGAGATCGGACGCCCCCAGGCGGACCACTATTCCGGCTCGCTCCCGTACACACCGGACGACCGTCTCGTCGTGCTGTACGCGCCGACCTGGGAGGGAGACCGGCCCAGCGCGCACTACGGCTCCATCGCCTCGCACGGCGAGCGCCTCGTGGCGCGACTCCTCGCGACGGGGGAGCACCGCGTCATCTACCGTCCGCACCCGCGAAGCGGTGTCGTCGACGAGGCCTACGGGGCGGCGCACAGGCGCATCATCGCGGCCATCGCCGCCGCGAACGCGGCCGATCCGACCGCCCAGCATGTGTTTGACGACGGTCCGGAGCTCGGATGGCAGCTGGCCGCCGCCGACGTCGCCGTCGTGGACATCTCGGCCATGGTGTACGACCGCCTCGCGGCGGGAAAGCCGCTCATGATCACGCGACCGGTCGACGAGGAGGCCGCCGTCGACACCACCGGCTACCTCTCGGACTGCGAGTGGCTGTCCGCAGAGGCGGCGGACGACATCGTCGCCGAGGTGGAGCGCGTGCGGCAGGACGAGGCGGCCGTCGCGCGGCTGCAGATGTGGGTGCGCCACTACTTCGGCGACACCACCCCCGGTGTCGCGACGCAGAAGTTCCACGCGGCCGTCGACCGTCTCATGGGGGAGTGGGAGCGGTGGCGCGATCGCGAGATCGGCGCCGTCCGCGGTGACGCGGACGATGACGACGACGAAGCCGACGACGAGGACGTATGAGGGGCGACTTCCCGCGCTCCGCCGCGCTCGCACCGCGTCTCGAGGTCGTCGACGCGGCGGGGTCGACGAACGCCGACCTCCGTGGACACGCCGACGACGCCGACGGCTGGCCGCACCTCTCGGTCCTCCTGACCCGGCACCAGACTGCCGGACGGGGGCGACTGGATCGCCGGTGGGTGGCCCCGGCGGGGTCGGCGCTCGCGGTGAGCGTCCTCCTCCGCGATCTGCCCGCCGAACCCGCGGTGCGAGGCTGGATCCCGCTCGCCGCCGGAGCGGCCATGACCGAGGCCGTCGCCGCGCAGCTGCCCGCCGCCACCGTCGCCCTCAAGTGGCCGAACGACGTCCTCGTCGACGGCCGCAAGATCTGCGGCATCCTCGCCGAGGCGACCCCGCACGCTGTCATCGTCGGCGCGGGGGTCAACACGTCCATGACCGCGACGCAGCTTCCGGTGCCCACGGCCACCTCGTTCGCCGTGCACGGCGTGGTCGTCGACGAGGACGAGCTGCTCCACTCCTACCTCTCGGCGCTCGACGGTCACCTGACCGCGCTCACCGCGGCGGACGACGCGATCGCGAGCGGTCTCCATGCGGCGGTCGCCGCACGGTGCGCGACGGTGGGACAGGCCGTGCGGGTCTCGCTCCCCGGCGGCTCCCTGCTCGACGGCACGGCCGTCGGCATCGACGCCGAGGGACGCCTGCGCGTCGAGGCGGAGGGCACCGTGCACGCGGTCTCGGCCGGCGACGTCGTGCACGTCCGCCCCGCGTGAGGCGGGGACACGCCGCCGCACGGACGGTGTTGTCGGCGATCCCGGGCACAATGGGGGTGTGACCCAGCCCGTGACGCTCGGCGGACGCCCGCTGATGCCGCCGCCCGGCACTCCCGCCGAGGAGTTGCTGATCGCGCGCTTCCGTGGCCACGCGCGTCGGCTCTTCTGGTCGGCGCTCGTGCTCATCGCCGTCTTCGGGGCCACCGCCTACTTCTACGGCAACCTGCCGGCCGGCTTCGAGGACTGGATGCTGCTCGCGGCTGCCGGGACCGTCGTCCTCGTCGCCGTCGTGATCCCCTTCATCGTCTGGTACTCCCGGACGACGACGATCACGACCCGTCGCGTCATCGCCGCCCAGGGCCTGGGCGCGCGCAACCGCCGCGAGATGTCGCACGCACGCGGTTACACGATCGGCGTCCGTCGCGGCCCGCTGCAGCGGATGTGGGGCTGCGGGACCATCACGCTCTCGAACGGCGTGGACGCGCCTCTGCGTCTGGTGAACGTGCCGAACGTCACCCTCGTGCACGAGACCCTCGCCGACCAGATCGAGGTCGGTCAGATCCTCGCCCACCGCGACGCCCAGGCGAGCGGCGACGACTTCGCCTGAGCGCGGCCGACGTGCCCGGTCCGTCCGGGGCGCACCTGCGTTCCCCGGGCGCTCGCGCGTGCGGAAGAATGGGCATGACGAATGGAGGCGGCACATGGCGCTGCGCGTGGGCGTGATCGGCGGAGGACAGCTGGCACGGATGATGATCGCTCCGGCGGTCGAGCTCGGTCTCGATCTGCGGGTGCTCGCCGAAGAGGAGGGTATGGCCGCGGGCCTCGCCGCCACAGCGGTGGGTGACTACCGTGACCTCGAGACCGTGCGTGCCTTCGCCGCCGACGTCGACGTCATCACGTTCGACCACGAGCATGTGCCGCAGGACGTGCTCCGCGCTCTCGTCGCCGAGGGCGTCGCCGTGCACCCCGGCCCGGATGCGCTCCAGTTCGCCCAGGACAAGCTCGTCATGCGCTCCCGGCTGGCGGAGCTCGGCGTGCCGCAGCCCGAGTGGGCTCCGGTCCGCTCCGCTGACGACCTGCAGCGCTTCCTCGACGAGCACGACGGTGCCGCGGTGGTCAAGACGCCGCGGGGCGGGTACGACGGCAAGGGTGTGCGGGTCGTGCGCTCGGGCGCCGAAGCGCAGGACTGGCTCGATGCGCTGCAGGGCTCTGACGCCCTGCTCGTCGAGGAGCTCGTCCCCTTCGTCCGCGAGCTCGCCCAGCAGGTCGCACGCCGACCCGGGGGAGAGATGATCCCGTATCCGGTCGTCGAGACGGTGCAGCGCGACGGCGTCTGCGCCGAGGTGATCGCCCCGGCGCCCGCGGCGACCGAGCGTCTCGCCGAGGTCGCTGAGGACATCGGCCGTCGTATCGCGGAGGGCCTGGGCGTGACCGGGATGCTCGCGGTCGAGCTCTTCGAGACGGACGACGAGCGCATCCTCGTGAACGAGCTCGCCATGCGACCGCACAACAGCGGACATTGGAGCCAGGACGGAGCCGTCACCGGACAGTTCGAGCAGCATCTGCGTGCCGTGGCGGATCTGCCACTGGGGAACACCCAGCCCCGCGCGGCCTGGTCGGTCATGGTGAACATCCTCGGCGGCCCGACGGACGGCACTCTCGGAGACCGTTTCGAGGCGGCGATGACCGCGCACCCCGATGCCAAGATCCACACGTACGGCAAGGCGCCGCGGCCCGGCCGCAAGGTGGGGCACGTGAACGTCGCCGGGGACGACCTCGACGACGCGGTGTACGAGGCCAGGGCCGCCGCAGCGGCCTTCGCCTGAGGATTCCCGCGGCGGCACACGGAAAAGACGTGTGCCGCTCGGGGGTTCTCCCAGCGCGAGACCGTAGCCTGATCTGGTGACCGAGCCACTGCACTCCTCCGCCGCTCCTCTGGTCGGCGTCGTCATGGGATCCGACTCCGACTGGCGCGTCATGAGCGACGCGTCCCAAGCGCTCACCGACTTCGGGGTCCCTCACGAGGTCGAGGTGGTCTCGGCCCACCGTACGCCGGACAAGCTCATGTCGTACGCGCGTGAGGCGCGGTCTCGTGGCCTGCGCGTCATCATCGCGGGCGCCGGCGGTGCCGCCCACCTGCCCGGCATGCTCGCGTCGATGACGGCGCTCCCGGTCATCGGCGTCCCCGTGCCGCTCGCGTACCTGGACGGCATGGACTCCCTGCTGTCGATCGTGCAGATGCCCGCGGGTATCCCGGTCGCGACGGTGTCGATCGGCGGCGCGCGCAACGCCGGCCTGCTCGCGGCCCGGATCCTCGCTGCCGCGGACGACGATCTGGCGGACCGCGTCGAGGCCTACGCCGCCGACCTCGAGGCGCAGGTCGAGGAGAAGAACGATCGGCTGAAGGGCTCGCTGTGACCCTTGCGCCCCCGCGCGCGACACGACGTCCGCTCATCGAGACGCGGCCGCTGCGACACCCGGACCCGGCCGATCCGGGCCTCATGTCGAAGCGCGCCTGGTGGCTCGTCGGGCTCAACCTCCTCATCCCGGGCTCCGCGCAGGTGCTCGCGGGCAATCGCCGCCTGGGCAGGTTCGGACTCGGCGTCACGCTGACGACGTGGGTCCTGGCCGTCGTCGCCCTCGCCCTCGCCCTCTTCGCGCGCCCCGTCTTCCTCTGGCTCACGATCGGCGGTGGCTTCGTGTCGGCGGTGCTGCTCACCCTCGTGCAGGTGCTGCTCGTGGGTGTCGTGGTGCTCTGGATCGTCCTCACCTTCGACACGCTCCGGCTCGTCCGTCTGGTCAAGGTCCCCGCGCCGTCGCGCTTCGTCCTCCCGGTCGTCGCCCTCCTCCTGTTGGGGCTGGTCGGCGGCATGACCGGGTACGCGGCCACGGCGGTGGGCTCGGTGCGGGGCAGCGTCGGGGCCATCTTCGGGCAGAGCGGGCCGAGCCTGCCGCCCAGCGACGGCTACTACAACATCCTGCTGCTCGGCGCGGACAGTGGAGACGGTCGCGACTCGATGCGGTTCGACAGCATCTCCGTCGTCTCCGTCAATGCCGAGACCGGCGCGGTCACCATCACCGGCATCCCCCGTGAGCTCCCGCATGCGCCGTTCAGCGACGGCAGCCCGATGCAGGAGCTGTATCCCGACGGCTTCCAGGGACAGGGCTCGTCCACCTGCGGCTGGAACGGCTGGATGAACCATGTGCGCAACGCCGCGGAGGTGTGCCGGGAGGACAAGGGGACCGGGCTCTATCCGGACGCGGACGCCACGGGCTCGGCACCGGGCATCGAGGCGACCAAGGACGCCGCGGAGGGCGTGCTCGGCATCGAGATCCCGTACTACGTGTTCGTCGACATGCACGGCTTCGCCGACCTCGTGGACGCCCTCGGCGGCGTGGACATCGCCGTCACCGAGCGCCTCCCCAAGGGCGGTCCGCCCGAGGGGTGGTCCGGGACCGACGTGAACGAGTGGGCGATCGGGTGGATCGAGCCCGGGCAGCAGCACATGGATGGCGACACCGCGCAGTGGTACGCCCGCTCGCGGTACACGACCAGCGACTGGGACCGCATGAAGCGGCAGCGCGAGCTGCAGGAGGCGATCCTCGCCCAGTTCACGCCGCAGACCGTGCTCACGCGTTTCAACGAGGTGGCTGCCGCGGGCACGGCGCTCATCGACACGGATCTTCCGCAGGGCAAGCTGCCGGAGTTCTTCGATCTCATGCTCAAGGCCAAGGAGCAGCCGGTCCAGACGGTCGAACTGACGCCGGAGAACGGTGTCGACGAGTTCGACCCGAACTACGACTTCATCCACGAGCTCATGCAGCAGAAACTGCATCCGCCGACGGAGACCCCTACCCCCGCCCCGTGAGTCCGCAGGGAACGACGCAGCCCACGGGCGATGTTCCCGGGAACATCGCCCGTGGGCCGTCCGGTGCATGACCGGATTCGCCAGACGACGGTGATCGGAGGGGGAGGGATCACCGTCGTCCAGCCGGCCACCGCGCAAGGCGGCGACCTGGCTCAGGCGCGCGTGCGGCGCGCGACTCAGGCGCGCTTGCGGCGCGCGGCTCCGACGGCGACGAGGCCACCACCGGCGACCAGAGCGACTGCCCCGCCGCCGATGATCCAGGGCGAAACCGATCCACCGGTGAGGGCGAGCTCCGTGCCGCCGGTGAGCGGAAGCTCGGTCCCGGCGGGCGCGGCGGTGCCGGGATCGTGATCGCAGCTCGAGGCAGCGGCGTTCCCGTGCGACACCGTCACCGTGGCGGTGTAGGCCCGGGAACCGGCGAAGTCGAGGGCGTAGGAGCCCTGGCCGTCGGAGGGCGGGCGGAACGTGACCGTCAGGCTGCCGTCGGATGCGGCGGTGTTGCCCGAGATGGCGGCGGCGCCGGCGTTCTGCCCCGAGACGGACACGCCGACGGTTTCGGACGGCTCGAAGTACCCGGCGCCGAAGGCGACGGTCGAGACCTCACAGGTGTCGATGATCGCGTCGCCCACCTTCGCGCCCGGAGGCGAGGGATAGGAGTCGCTCGGCGCCGCAGAGGCGACGGTCGGCGCGGCCAGGATGAGCGCGCCAGCGGTAAGGCTGATGGCAGCCAGTTTCTTCAGCATGATTTCTCCCCAGAATTTCACGCGGAATCGCCTCCGGACACACCCCTGCGTCCGACTGCGCGAGGCCCTCTGCCCCCACGGCAGGTTCACGGACCCCGGTTATTCCCCAGTGAGATGACAGTACCTCATCCGTCGGCGATTGTCACGAGCCGCACTGCAGGGTGTCGCGGGTCAGCTTCGGGCCGACGATCAACGGGGTGTGCTGCACCTCGGTGAGGCGCGCTCCGGCGCCGTCGCCCTGGAACTCCACGGTGATCGTGGTGGAGGCGCCAGGGGCGAGGAGCACCTCGTGCTGCACCACGGAGCGATCGCCGATGGTGGTCGTCTGCACGCCCTCCTCCGTGCCGTCCCGGTCGATGTGCGACGGCAGGGCACCTTCCGGACCGTAGACGGCGATCAGGGTGCGCACGCTGCCGGCCGGCACGCCGTACACGCCGTCGCCGGTGACGTACGGGGGCAGGGAGGTGGCGGCGTCGGCGGGGGCCGTGTTCGACCACGTGACGCGCACCTGGGTCGTCGGCACCCCTGCGCAGGTGCCCACCGCCGTCGCGATGGACGCGCGGGTGTAATAGTCCATCTTCCCGCCGGTGCCGTCGTTCATCAGGACGCCGACCACCGCGGCGTCCTCGTCATCCTGCGGCATGGCGCCGCCGAGCGCGCTGGCGGCGAGGAGCGACTCCTCCGCCTCATGCGCGCTCCAGATCCGGATGCGGCCTTCGCCGGCGGCGTCGGCGAGCGCGCGGACGAGGGCCTGCGGCTCGGCATGGGACAGAGCAGCCGAGAACAGTCCGCCGGCGGCCTGAGCGAAGATCGCGTCCTGAGCCGCGGGATCGGGGATCGCTGCGTAGATCTCGGAGAGGAGCAGGTCGGTCACGGTCTCCGCGGTCGCCGTGAACGGCCCGAAGGACAGGTCTCCGGTGGCCCGCATGAGGTGCGCGGCCACCACGGCGTCCACCGCGATCACCCCGTCGACCTTTCCCCCGTACCGCCCTTCCCACCGGGCGGCGATGGTCTGCCCGGCCTCCCGGAAATCGGGGATGCTGGTGATGTTCTGCAGATAGCGGCCGGGGCGGTCCTCGAAGAGCGCGACGGTGCTGTCGCTGAGCGGGAGCGCCGTGTCCAGCGGGGGGAAGTCGCGCGTCGACGCCTGCCGCTGCAGCGTGACCTTGCCGTTCTCCGCGCGCAGGAGCGCGATCGATCCGATGATGCCGCCCGATGACCGCAGCTCGGCGTTGTTCTGCATCGCGAGCACGTAGGTGCGCGGGCCCTCACCCCCGAGCATGGTCGGCAGCAGGACGGAGGCGCCGTGCAGCGCGCCGACGGCCGTCGCAGCCTGGGTGACGGCCCCGCGCATCTCCCGGACGGCGTCGGCCAGAGGGGGGAGGGTGGCGTCGGCATCGATGCGCCGCGCCCGCTCCTCCGCGGCAGCCAAGGCCGAGCTCGCGGTGCCGAGTGGCTTCTCGACGGTCGCGAAAGGGGCGAGGTCGATCGCCCCGCCCGCGAAGCCGAGGCTCGTGAGGTCGACGTCGTCGGCGACGTCGAGCAGCGGACCGAGGGCGTCAGTGGAGACATCGTCGGCGATCTCGGCGACGTCGCTCACCGCGCGGAAGTTCGGGCCGATCCAGGGCAGCACACCGAACGCCTGCCAGATCGGGTCCCCGGTCAGCGACCGGGCCGACTCCGCGTTGCGGGAGATGCGGTCGGCGATCGGGGCTGCTCCGTCGAGATCGCCGTCGGCGATGGACTGCTTGAGCTGACTGGTCGCTTTCGCGATCTGCTGGAGGTTGTCGACCGCGCCGATGCCGCGCACCGTGACCCAGCCCAGCGCGAGGACGAGGAACACGAGGACGAGGCCGACGGTCCACCCGACCCATCGGCGGCGGACGGGAAGGCGACCATCGCTCACCCTGGCATTCAAGCACGGCGAAGCTGCCTGCCGCGCTCCCGATGCTGTGGGAACGCTGAGTAGCGGTGCGGACAGGTGATGCGCTCCCGGGGTCGTCGGCATCCCGCGGTTAGCCTGATCGCATGGGTGCTCGACTGCGTGTTGTTCTGGATCAGCTCGTGCACGTCGTCGACCCCGATCAGGCGGCGGCATCGCGAGATCTCGCCGCCGGGCTCGTCCAGACGGCGCCGCCGAACTGCACGGTCGATGCGATCGTGCCGTCGGGGGCGGACGTCGACCTGCGCGGCATCGGAGAGGTGCGCGCCCTCGCGGTCGGACGCCGCGAGCTCGCCGCGTCCTGGCAACTCGGTATCGCCCCTGGCGTCGGCGGCGGCCTCATCCACGCGCCGACGCTGCTCGCCCCACTGGTCCGCCACGACCGGGTGCACGACAACGATCAGACCACCGTCACGCTGTGGGACCTGCGGGCCTGGGAGGCGCCGTCTCAGCTGTCGCGCGGCGCCGTCGCCTGGCAACGAGGCATGCTCCGACGTGCCGTGAAACACGCAGATGCCGTGGTCGTTCCGTCCCACTCCATGGCGGAGCGCCTGTCCGGTCTCGCGAAGCTCGGTGACCGCATCCGCGTGATCGCCGGCGCGCCACCTCAGGACCTCCGGCGTCCCGCGGACGTCGCCTCGCGTCGGGACGACCTCGGTGTCCCCGCGGACTACCTCGTCCTCTCCGGGCCGGAGGACGCGCTGGCCGCCGGTTTCCGCGGCGCCGTCGCGGCGAACCTCGACGCCGTGGTGATCGGAGCGGCCGAGGGGGCGGAACCGCGAATCGCCGAGATCGCCGCCGCCGCCGGGCTGCCCGAGCGGCGCGCGCACATCCGGGGGACGCTCGAGGTCTCGGATCGCGCCGCCGTCGTCGCCGGGGCGCGCGTCTTCGTGTCGACCGATGCCGTCTCCGGATGGCCGTGGCGTGCCGTGGAGGCGATGTCGCTCGGCGTCCCCGTGGTCGCCGTGGAGTCCGGGTGTCATCACGACGTCCTCGCCGACGGGGGAGCGGTGGTCAGCGAGAGTGCTCTGCCGGAGGCCGTGGAGGACGCGGCGACGACAGGGAGGGAGCGCCTGCGCGTGCTCGCCGCCGACCGGTCGCGGGCGTTCTCCTGGGCGAGTTCGGCGGAGCGCGTGTGGAGTCTGCACGCGGACCTCTGATCACCTGAACGCCAGCTTCGCATCGGCGCGACACGCCGAGAGCTGATCGCATTTCTGTGGCAACAGTGGCATCATCCCGCAACTTCCGTCACACTGGTCACATGTCTCGACGTGCCCCACGCTCTCGAAACACCACGAAGGTCACCCGCCTTCTCACCTGTTTCCTCGCTGCCTCCGCCCTGGTGATCGGCACGGTGGTCCCCGCCACCGCCGCCTCCGCCGCGACCTCCGTCGCACCGACCGTCGCGCGTACCGCCGCCGATCCCGCGCAGACCGGGCTGGCCAAGACCACTCTGGTCGGGTTCACGCCGGGCAACATCATCAGCGACGCCGTGTTCACCAACAAGAGCACGATGACCGAAGCGCAGATCCAGACCTTCTTCAACAGCAAGGTCTCTCGCTGCCTCGGCGGACGGGACGAGAACAACGAGCCGATCGTCTGTCTCAAGGACTTCCGCATGAACACGGTCACCCGTCCGGGGGACCAGTACTGCAGCGGATACTCCGGTGCTGCGAACGAGTCCGCTGCGCGCATCATCTATCGCGTGGCCCAGGCCTGCAACATCAACCCGCAGGTGCTCATCGTCATGCTCCAGAAGGAGCAGGGGCTCGTGACCCACACCTGGCCGAGCGCCTGGCGGTACCGGATCGCGCTCGGGCAGGGCTGCCCGGACACCGCGCCGTGCGACCCGAACTACATCGGCTTCTTCCACCAGATCTACGGTGCCGCGCGCCAGATGCAGATCTACATGGAGGGCAAGTGGTTCCAGTGGTACGCGCCGGGGCGCACCTGGAACATCCTCTACAACCCCAACAGCTCCTGCGGATCCTCGCCGGTCTACGTCGCGAACAAGGCGACGTCCGCGCTGTACTACTACACGCCGTACCAGCCGAACGCCGCAGCGCTGCGGGCCGGCTACGGAAAGGGTGACGGGTGCTCCGCGTACGGTAACCGGAACTTCTACAACTACTTCACGGACTGGTTCGGCTCGACCCAGAAGCCGGTGGTGGACCCGCTCGGCGACATCCGTCGCCTGCACACCTCGCTCGGCGGGGCGACCGGCGTTCTCGGCGCCGCGAAGACGACTCCGGCCTGTACGGCAACGACCGCGCGGTGCACCGTGACGTACGTCAACGGCATCATCACCTGGACGAAGGCGCTCGGCGCGCGACAGGTCTACGGTGAGGTGTATAAGGAGTACACGGCTCAGGGCGGTCTCGGGGGAAAGCTCGGATACCCGAAGACCACGCCCACGGCTGTCACGGACCCGAACGGTGGCGGGACCGCGCAGCAGTTCGACGCCGGGTGGGTTCATTCGTCGGTGGCGGGGACGTTCGCGTCGTCGAACACGATCATGACCGCGTACAGCAAGGCGGGATGGTTGCGTGGCAAGCTCGGGTGGCCGGCGGGTGTGGAGACGTGCTCGGCGACGTCGTGTGTGCAGGCGTTCCAGGGCGGCTCGATCGGTTATCAGAAGGGGAA
>NZ_JBFBLJ010000001.1:487647-560300 GCF_040702565.1 Microbacterium meiriae
AGGCGGGATGGTTGCGCGGCAAGCTCGGGTGGCCGGCGGGTGTGGAGACGTGCTCGGCGACGTCGTGTGTGCAGGCGTTCCAGGGCGGCTCGATCAGCTATGTGAAAGGCAAGGCGGCGACGGTCGCCTATCGCTGAGGCGCGGCCGTCGCCGCGGGCAGTTCGCGGGGATCGGATAGACTCGAACGCATGAAGGTACTGCTCACAGGAGCTGACGGATTCATCGGATCGCACCTCGCGGAGCAGCTCGTCAGAGATGGTCACGACGTCCGAGCCCTGGTGCTGTACAACTCGTTCGACTCGCGCGGTTGGCTCGATGGCATCGCGGACGAGGTCGCCCAAGAGATCGAGTTCCTGCCTGGTGACGTCCGTGATCCTGCGCTGATGATGTCGGCGGTGAGTGACCGTGATGCGGTCCTGCACCTCGCCGCGCTCATCGCCATCCCCTACTCGTACGCGGCTCCTGACCTGTATGTGCAGACGAACATCCAGGGCACGCTCAACCTGCTCAATGCAGCGCGTGCCGCCGACGTGAGCCGCTTCATCCACACGTCGACCAGCGAGGTCTACGGCACCGCCCGGTACGTGCCGATGGATGAGGGGCACCCGCTGCAGGGGCAGTCGCCGTACTCCGCATCCAAAATCGCGGCGGACCAGATGGTGAACGCGTACCACTCGTCGTTCGGGCTCCCCGCGGTGACGATCCGCCCGTTCAACACCTTCGGGCCGCGGCAGTCCGCCCGCGCCGTGATCCCCACGATCATCAGCCAGCTCGCCGCCGGCAAGCGGGAGGTCCAGCTCGGGGCACTCACTCCGACCCGCGACTTCACCTATGTCCCGGACACGGTCGCCGGATTCACGACGGCGCTGACCAGCACCGCCGGCGTCGGAGAGGTGATCAACCTCGGTGTCGGCTTCGAGGTCTCCATCGGGCAGACGTTCGATCTCATCGCCGAGGTGATGGGCGTCGATGCTGTGGCCACCGAGGATCCCGCGCGGCTGCGCCCGGCGAACTCGGAGGTGGAGCGGCTTTTCTCCGACAACGCGAAGGCGCGCGAGATCCTGGGGTGGGCGCCCCGGTACGACGGTGTGGACGGCTTCCGCGAGGGCCTGCGCGCCACCGCCGAGTGGTTCACCGACCCGGGCAACCTGGCGCGCTACCGCACCGACGCGTACGTCGTATGATCACCCCCGCAGATTTCGTCCGCACGATCCGCCGCGTGGTGGGCGATGAGCCTTTCGTCGGCCTGCACGTCCCCGACATCACCGAGGTCGAGAAGGTACGGGTGCAGGAATGCCTCGACTCGACCTTCGTCTCGAGTGTCGGCGCTTTCGTGACCGAGTTCGAGCGGGGCATCGCCGAGTTCACCGGTGCCCGTCACGCGATCGCGGTGTCCAACGGAACGTCGGCTTTGCAGGTCGCGCTCGAACTGGTCGGAGTCGGCGCGGGCGACGACGTGATCGTCCCGGCCCTGTCCTTCGTGGCCACCGCGAACGCGGTCTCGCATGCGGGCGCCCAGCCGTACTTCGTCGACAGCGATGAGATGTCCGCTGGGTTGTCTGTCGATGCCGTCTCGGACGTGCTCCGCTCCGCGCGATCCACGTCCGAGGGCCTGGTGAACGCCGTCACCGGACGACGCATCGCCGCCATCGTGCCGATGCACACGCTCGGCCACCCGATGCGCATCGTCGAGCTCGTCGCGCTCGCGACCGAGTACGGCGTTCCTGTGGTCGAGGATGCCGCCGAGTCGCTCGGCAGCCGGGTCGACGGCGTCCACACAGGCAGGTTCGGCCGGATGGGCATTCTCAGTTTCAACGGGAACAAGATCCTCACGACCGGTGGCGGCGGGATGATCCTCACCGACGACGACGAGCTCGCCCACAGGGCGCGCCACCTCACCACGACGGCGAAGCTGCCGCACCGCTGGGAGTTCGAGCACGACGAGGTCGCGTACAACTACCGGATGCCCAACCTCAACGCCGCCCTCGGCGTCGCGCAGCTCGAACGCCTGCCTCGCTTCCTCGCCGACAAACGCCGGCTGGCGGCTCGCTACCGCTCCGCCTTCGCCGACGTCGATGGCATCGAGTTCCTCGACGAGCCGGAGGGGACCGTGAGCAACTACTGGCTGTGCGCGGTTCGCGTGGACGGCGACATCGCGCGCCGCGATGAGTTCCTCGAGGCGACCAACGACGCCGGCCTGCAGTGCCGGCCGTTCTGGAATCTGCTGCACGCCCAGGCGCCCTATCGTCAGCTGCCCCACGCCCGGGTGCCCGTGGCTGAAGCCCTGCACGCGTCCGTCGTGTGCATTCCGAGTTCGCCGGCGCTGGCAGCGGCATGAGGACGATCGCCGTCGTCACCGGCACCCGTGCGGACTACGGGCTGCTGCGCGGATTGCTCCGGGCGATCGATGACGACCCGCAGCTCGACCTGCGGATCATCGTCACGGGCACTCATCTCACGGATTCCTTCGGGAGGACGGTGTCCGAGATCGAGCGGGACGGGTTCACCGTCGCCGCGGCGGTTCCGATCTGGTCGGGCGACGATAGCGCTCTCGCCGCCGCCGCGGACGTCGGCCGCGCCCTGCCCGAGTATGCGCGGGCGCTGGCGGATATCGGCCCCGACGTGGTCGTGGTGCTGGGGGATCGTCTGGAGGCCTACGCCGTCGCGACGGCCGCGACGATCCTCTCGGTTCCGGTCGCGCACATCCATGGCGGGGAGCTCACCGAGGGGGCGATGGACGACGCACTCCGCCACTCGATCACCAAGATGTCGTACCTGCACTTCACCTCGACGCCTGAGCACCGCACGCGGGTCATCCAGCTGGGGGAGGACCCGCGACGGGTCTTCTTCTTCGGCGCGCCGATCGTCGACATCCTGGAGACCTTCGAGCCGATGCCGCGCCGTGACGTCGAGGAACGGTTCGGCATCCGGCTGCCCGAGCCGACGGCGCTCGTCACCTTCCATCCGGCGATCATGGACGTGGCACCGGCCGAGCACCTCGTCGAGGAGCTCCTCGACGGATTGCTCGCGGTGGACGAGCTCCACATCGTCATCACGGGGTCAAACTCGGACATCGGCACGGATGCGGTCCGGGAACGGATCGCGCGCTTCGTGTCCGAACACCCCGAGCGCGTCGACTATGTCGAATCGTTCGGACAGCGCGGCTATCTCAGCGCCATGAGGGCGGCTGCCGTCGTCGCGGGGAACTCGTCCAGCACCGTCTTGGAGGCGCCGGTCCTCGGGACCCCCTCTGTGCTGATCGGCGATCGCCAGAAGGGCCGACCGATCGCCGCGAGCGTGGAGGTGCCAGAGCCCACCGCCGCGGCGATCGCCGCCGCCATCCGCCGGCAGTTCGCCGCCCCGCCTCTCGCCGATCCGGAGAGTCCGTTCGGTCGGCCGGGCTTCGCCGCCCGCACGGCGGCGACGTTGCGAGACGCGGAGATCCCCCGCCCGCCGAAGAAGTCCTTCCACGATCTCGAACAGGGAGATGACCATGGCCGCTGATGTGTTCGTGATCGCAGAGGCGGGGGTGAACCACAACGGTTCGCTCGACGTCGCCAAGGAGCTCGTGGACCTCGCCGCCGACGCGGGGGCGGACGCGGTGAAGTTCCAGACCTTCTCCGCCGATGCGCTCGCGCTCGAGACGGCAGAGCTCGCGGACTATCAGCGGGTGTCCGACCAAGACGCGCGCAGCCAGCATGACCTCCTCCGCGGGCTGGAGCTGAGCCGTGAGGAGTTCCGAGCCCTGCGGACGCACTGTGACGAGCGCGGAATCCGGTTCCTGTCCACGGCCTTCGATCTCGACGGTCTCGACTTCCTTATCGACGAGCTCGGCATCCCTCTCGTGAAGATCGCGTCGGGTGATCTCACCTTCGCCCCGCTCCTGGTCAAAGCGGGCCGAAGCGGGCTGCCGGTGATCCTGTCCACGGGGATGGCCGATCTGGAGGAGATCGCCAGGGCGCTGCGCTTCCTCGCCGCAGGACTGGGGCAGCGTCACGGTGTGCTTGAGCCCTCGGAGCGCCTCACCGAGAGCGCGCTCGCCAGGGCGTGGGAGGCACGGAACGAGCGCATCCGGTTCGACGAGCACGTGACGATCCTGCACTGCACGACTGAGTACCCGGCAGCGGACGAGCACCTGAACCTGAGAGCGATGCCGACCATCGCGAGCACGTTCGGGCACAGGGTCGGCTACTCCGATCATTCGCTCGGCTCGCTGGCCTCCGTGCTCGCCGTCGGGCTCGGCGCGACCGTCCTCGAGAAGCACTTCACATTCGACGTCGCCGCGGAGGGACCTGATCACGCGGCCTCGCTGGATCCCGACGGCCTGCGCGACTACGTCGCGGCGGTCCGCCGCGTGCCGGCGATGCTCGGATCGCCGGAGAAGCGGGCGCAGAGCGTCGAGGAGGGGAACCGCGCGGTCGTGCGGCGCAGTCTGGTGGCCGCGCGGGACATCCCCTGCGGCGCCGTGATCACGGAGCACGACCTCGCGTGCTTCCGCCCCGCGACGGGTCGCACCTCCTTCGACTTCTGGGAAGTCGTCGGCGGCTTGGCGTCCCGGGCATACCGACGCGGTGAGCTCATCGATGAGTGAGCTGGTCCTGCTGGGCGGCGGGGGACACGCGAAGTCCGTGCTGGCGGCCGCACGCGCTCTGGGGCTCGGAGTGCGCGGGTATCTCGCGCCGGAGGCCGGAGATCTGGGCGAGGACTGTCCGTACCTCGGCGACGACGACCTGCTCTCGTCGCTCCGCGCGGATGACGTGCTCTTCGTCAACGGGCTGGGCTCGACAGCGTCGACGCGGGCCCGGCGCGCTCTGTATGAGCGGGCCGTCGCATACGGTTTACGGGCGGCGCAGATCGTCCATCCTCGAGGTTTCGTCGACCCGGGGGCCCGCCTGGCGGCGGGGGTTCAGGTGCTCGCCGCGGCGCTCGTGAACAGCGGGGCCGTCATCGGGGAGAACGTGCTGATCAATTCCGGGGCGATCATCGAGCACGACGTCCTGGTGGACGCCCACGCGCACGTCTCTCCCGGTGCGGTGATCGCCGGCGGTGTCCGGATCGGCGAGGGCGCCCACGTCGGTCTCGGTGCCCGTGTCAGCCAGGGACTCACGCTGGGACCCGGGAGCGTCATCGGTGCCGGCGCCGTCGTGATCAGGGACGTCCCGGCGGGGGCTGTGGTCGCGGGCGTGCCGGCCAGGGTCATCGAATCCGAGAGAAGGGAACCGGCATGAGCTCGAACGCCGACCTGTCCGTGCACCCGGAGACGAGCATCCGCGACGCGCTCTCCCAACTCGACCGGAGCCGACGCCAGGTCGTCTTCGTCGAAGATGACGGAGGGCGACTGGTCGGAGCGGTGAGCGACGGCGACATCCGTCGTGGCCTCCTCGCCGGAGCATCGCTCGAGGACCGTGTCGACCGGGTGATGAACGCGAGCCCGGCCACGGTACCTCCGACGGCGACTCAGGACGCCGTCGACGAGCTGAAGGCGAGACGCGGCATCCGCGTCGTCGCGGTGGTCGACGACGGGCGCATCGTCGACGTCGTCGGCGAGGGCGAGCGCATCGCCACGCCGCTTCCGACGTCCGTGGTACTCATGGCCGGCGGCCGGGGGCAGCGGCTCTACCCGATCACGAAGGACATTCCGAAGCCTCTCGTCCCCCTGGGCGACAGTCCGATGATCGACATCATCCTCGGCAGGCTCCGCAGTCAGGGGTTCCGCCGCGTGCACGTGTCCGTCAACCACCTCGGGCATCTCATCGAGGAGCATCTCGGCGACGGCAGCGCGCACGGGTTGGACGTCACGTACCTGCACGAGCCGATGCCGCTCGGCACAGCCGGCGCGATCGCCCAGCTGCGCGGCGAGATCACCTCGCCCTTCGTGGTGATGAACTCGGACCTGCTCACCGACGTCGATCTCCGGCGCATGCTCGGCTTCCATCGCGATGCGCGGGCGACCGCCACGATCGGAGCGCGCGAGTACGGCTTCGAGATCCCGTACGGCGTCATCCGCCGTGACGGCCACCGTGTCACCGGGCTCGCCGAGAAGCCGTATCACAGCGAGCTCGTCAGCGCCGGGATCTATGTTCTCGATCCGGACGCCCTGCAACTGCTCGAACAGGACGAGTACTGCGACATGCCGACGCTGTTGTCGCGCCTCATGGACGCCGATCGTTCGGTCGCCGCCTATGAGATCCGCGAAGAGTGGATCGATGTGGGCAGACCGGAAGATCTCGAACGCGCCAGGGTGGCGTGGGAACGGAGAACCAGATGAGGATCTGCACGATCACCGTGCGCGCCGGTTCGAAGGGAGTCCCGGGGAAGAACCTCCGCATGGTCGCGGGGCGGCCGATGTTCGCTCATTCGGTGGCGCAAGCTGCGGCGACAGGACTCTTCGACGAGGTCGTCGTCTCCAGCGACTCGGAGGAGATTCTTGCTCTCGCCCCGCAGTACGGCGCGACGGGCGTCGTGCGCCGGCCCCCGGAGATGGCTACCGACACGGCGGGCAAGGTCCCTGCCATCGCCCACGCCGTGCGCACCACGGAGCAGCGCACCGGTAGGACCTACGACGTGTGCGTGGACCTCGACGCGACCAGTCCGCTCCGCACCTTGGACGACATCCGCGCGGCCGTGCGGATGTTCGAGGAATCGGAGGCCGCGTCACTGATCACGGGTGCGGAAGCGCGGCGCAATCCGTACTTCAACCTCGTCGAGGAGCAGCCGGACGGCACCGTCGCCGTGAGCAAGCAGCCCGACGACGCGGTGCTCCGGCGGCAGGACGCGCCGCGGTGCTTCGACATGAACGGCTCCATCTACGTGTGGAAGCGGCAGGCGCTGGTGGAGGACCAGGTCGTCTTCCTGCCGTCGACCATCCTGTACGAAATGCCCGCTGAACGTTCCGTCGACGTGGACAGCGAGTTCGACTTCCGCATCGTCGAGTGGCTGATGGAGCAACGGGAGGATCTGTGACCGCCGATTCGCGCAGCCTCGACGCGCGGACGTCCGATGCGGTACGCCGGTTGCTCGACCTCGAGGACGATGCCCCCGACGTAGTGCGGGAGACGCTGCCCGGAGCATCGGTGCCCTTCTGGGCCCAGGTCCGCATGCGGGTGGCCTGGGCGCTCTCCGCACAGCAGACCGGCAGTGTCGATGTGACACCCGGTACGTGGAACCGATGGAAGCAGGCCCGGCGCATCGCGAGGGCCCAGCTTCCGGACCGCTGGGATGCGCCGCGGCGCGCTCGACGCCACGATGTCTGCTTCTACGTCGGAGGCGGCACGCTGGCCGCCTCGGACGGCATAGCGCTGAACTGGCTCGTCGACGATTTCGCCGGGGCGGCCGGGGATGCGGTGGTGGTGCAGCAGCAACCTCTGCCGTCCCCTCTGGGACGGCCGTCGTTCCGTCCGACGCTGACCATGGATGCCGCGAACGCGCGGGTGACCATGCGGGTGCGCGGCGCGCATCCGTCCGATGCGGTAGGGCGGTCGATAGAGTCGCTGCTCGCCGATTTCGCCCGACGGCTGGGGCAAGAGCCCGGTGCGTTCGCGAAGATCGCGCAACGCGCGGTCCGGGATGAGAACCATCGCCGACCGCAGCTCGACGAACTTCGCCGCCTGATCGACAGGGTCCGTCCGCGCGTCGTCCTCTTCGACAACGGCTCGTACACGTATCACGGCGAATCGGTGGGATTGTTCAAAGACGCGGGCGCGTACGTCGCCGAGCCGCAACACGGCTGGATCGGCCCGTCCCACGCCGCATACAACTACGGGCGGTTGTTCCGGGAGCCTGCGCTCCGCCGAGCGCTGCCGGACGAGGTGCTGACGTTCGGCGATTTCTGGTCCGACTCGATCCGTCATCCCGGGCGGGTGACGGCGATCGGAAAGCCGCATCTCGAGCGGCAGGCCGCATCCGCGCCGGCGTCCCGACGCCCGCAGGTCCTCGTGGTCTCCTCTCGCACGGACCCTGAGCGGACCGATGCGCTCGTCATCGAGCTGCGGGGGCTGCTCGATGACAGCTGGTCGGTCGTCTTCCGTCCGCACCCGGGCGAGCGCTACGAGACCGGGGGGAGGTACCCGCGGCTCTCTGCGCACCCGGGAGTGACGGTTGACGAGCAACCGGACGTCTACGAATCGTTGAAGCAGACGACGGTGGTGGTCGGTGAGGCGAGCACGGTGCTGTTCGAGGCCCGGGCCTTCGGGTGCGAGGTGATCCCGCGGGACAGTGCGTTCGCGGCCGCAGTAATCGGCGATGCGTTCGGGGATCGGGTGCAGGACGCGCGACAGATCGCAGATCGCATCCGCAGCATTGCGGGGCATCGGATGGCGGCGAAGGTCGACGACAGCATCTGGGCAACGCACGCAGTCCAGAACTTCCGAGACTGGCTGGCCGCAAGGCTCGACTCGGAGGACAGTCCGCGTGCAGGAAGCTCCGAACCCGCCTGATCTAGAATGATGGAGTCGCGGCACAGGCCGCCGTGCGTCGAATGAGTGGACTGTGACTGAAACCCGAGATCTCTTCGCTGCCATCCCACGCACCGAGTTCGACACCCCCGGCACGAGCCACGGGCTGATCGATGTGGTGCGCTGGCGGTATCTGCTGAGCCTCCTCGTCCGTACCGGCGTGACGACCCGGTACCGCAACTCCGTGCTGGGCTGGGTGTGGTCGTATGTCCGCCCAGCGGCGCAGTTCCTGGTCTTCTGGGTCGTCCTCGGGATATTCATGAACCTGGACCGTGTCCCGAACTACGCCGTGTACCTCTTCTCCGGCATCGTCGTCATCAACCTCTTCTCCGAGGGGTTCAAGAACGCGACGGGGTCGATCGTCGGGAATGCGGCGCTGGTGCGGAAGGTGTTCCTGCCGAGGCAGCTCTTCGCGGTCTCGGCGGTGCTGGTGTCTTTCGTGCACTTTCTCCCTCAGGTCGGGCTCCTCCTGCTGGTGTGCGCGCTCATGGGCGGATTCGCGCACATGACGGTGCTCGGCGTGCTCGCGGCGATCGCCGGAATGCTCATCGTGATGGTCTTCGCGCTCGGCACCGGTCTCTTCTTCGGAGCAGTGAACGTGAGGTTCCGTGACGCGGAGAACATCGTCGAACTGCTTCTCCTGCTGGCGACGTGGGCGTCGCCAGTGCTCTATGCCTGGACCATGGTGTACGAAGCGGTGGTCGACAAGCTGGGCTGGCCGTCCTGGCTCGTCGAGGCCTACATGCTCAATCCGATCACCCAGGGCGTGGAACTCTTCCACTACGCGTTCTGGCGCCCCGCGAGTCAAGACCTCGTCCAGTCCGCCGGGTACGCCGGTGAGGCGCTGACCCCGATCCCGCCCGACCTCGGCATGAATACGCTGTGGACCGCGCTCATCGCCGTCGGCGCGCTGCTGCTCGGGCAGCTCGTGTTCCGACGCCTGGAAGGAAAGTTCGCACAGGACCTATGAGTGATACCGCGCTCCGTCCGAGCATCATCGTCGAGGGTGTTCGCAAGACGTTCACGTTGAACCATGCGTTCTCGCTGAAGGACACCGTGGTGTCCTGGATCCGGCGCCGGAAGTTGACGTCGACGTTCGAGGCTCTCCAGGGTGTCGACCTCGTTATCCAGGAAGGTGAGTCGGTCGCCATCCTCGGGATGAACGGCTCGGGGAAGTCGACACTGCTCAAGATGATTTCCGGCGTCATGGACCCGGACGCCGGTGAGGTGCTCACCCGAGGACGCGTGGCGGGGCTCATCGAGGTCGGGGCGGGTTTCCATCCCGAGCTCTCCGGCCGAGAGAACGTGTTCTTGAACGCTGCGATCCTCGGGATGAAGAAGCACCAGATAGAGGAGCGCTACGACGAGATCGTGGCGTTCAGTGAGATCGAGGAGTTCATCGATCAGGAGGTCAAGCATTATTCGTCAGGGATGTTCCTCCGCCTGGCGTTCGCCGTGGCGATCCACGTGGAATTGGACGTGCTCCTGATGGATGAGATCCTCTCGGTCGGCGATGTGCCGTTCCGGGAGAAGTGCCGACAGAAGTTCGAAGAGCTCGTGGCTGCAGGCAAGACCCTCGTCGTGGTGAGTCACGACATGGAGATGGTCCGCCAGCTGTGCACGCGGGGCGTGGTCATCAGCAAGGGCAGGGTCGTCTACGACGGCGAGCTCGAGGGCGCCATCGCGCTGGTGGACGCGTGAGCGCCGACTGGCTCGGGCAGATCCCGGCCTTTCTCGTCGCATGCGCGCTGCTGACCCTCCCCGGTCTTCCCTCCGCGTTGCTGCTTCGTCTCCGAGGCGTGACGGCTCTCGGAGGCGCGATCGTCCTGTCGTTGGCGAGCGTCGGTGCGGCCACGCTGTTGGCACCCGTCCTCGGTCTGCGCTGGTCGCTTTTGCCCGTGCTCATCGCGGCGGCAGCAATCATGGTGGTGGCCGCTGCGCTCTGGTTCGTCCGGCGATCGGCCGTCCAGCCGTTGGGTGGGGGTGCCGGCCGGAGTGTATGGCTGGGGGTCGGCGTCGGCGCACTCGGCTGGATACTGATCTTGATCGTGGGCATGTCGGGTGCGGGACATCCGAGTCAGCTCTTCGACGGCCTGTTCCATCTCAACGCCGTCGAGTTCGTCATGGAGAACGGCGATGCATCGCCGTTCCACATGACCATGGTGATGCCGGGCGTCGCGAGCACGTTCTACCCGACCCTGTGGCATGCGCTGGTCTCTCTGGTCGTACCCTTCAGCTCTGGAATCGTCCCCGCGACGAACGTCATGACGATCGCCGCGATCGCCGTCGTGTGGCCGGTCGCCCTCGCCACCCTGACGAACGTTCTCTTCGCGCGCTATCGCGCCGCGGCGGCGTGGGCTCCGCTGGTCGCATTCGGCTTCAGCGTCTTCCCCCTCGGTTTCCTGAACTGGGGAGTGCTGTATCCCAACCTGATCGGGACGCTTCAGATCCCGCTGTTGCTCGCGTTCGTCGTCCTGGCCTGCCGTCCCGGCCTGACGTGGGGCCAGCGCACCGGTCTCGTCCTGACCGCCATCGCCGCGATGGGCGCGACCGCCCTCGGCCACCCTTCCGCGCTGCTCGGGGCGATCGCTCTGCTGGTGCCGTTCGCCGTATGGGGCGCTTGGAGGGTGGCGAAGGCGGGGAGCACCCGTACGAGGGTGCTCGTCGTGATCGCGGTCGCCGTCGCAACGGTGGCACTGGTTGCCGTGTGGAGACTCGCCAACGTGACGACTCACGAATGGCTCCCGGGCTCGACCCTCGGCGCGGCCCTCGGCGAGGTCGCCTTCCTCAGCCCCGTCGGTCGGGCGACCGGTCTGCTCGTGGGACCGCTGGCATTCGTCGGGATCTGGACCGTCGCGAAGAGCCGTCGATGGTGGATCCTGGGGAGTTATGGGGTCGCGATCATCCTGTTCCTCGTGTCGACCTCGCTCTCGATTCTCGGGCTCCGAAGCGCGTTGGTGGGAATCTGGTACGACGACACGACTCGTGTGGCAGCGCTTCTCGGAGTGCTGGGCGTGCCGCTGGCAGCACTCGGGGCAGCCGTGGTCTGGAGCTGGATCCGGACACAGTGGAAGCAGAGGCGCAGCGTGCGCGCTGTTGCGGTGGTCGTCCTCGGTGTGCTGCTCGCCGCCACACACCTGAGCGCGCTGGTCAACGATCTGCGGTACATGCGCAATGTGAGTTTCCGCTTCGACGCTCATTCGCAGGGGCTCTCCGCGGACGAGGCCGAGCTCTTCGCCGAAGCATCCTCTCTGCTCGGACCGGACGCTCTCGTGCTCGGTGATCCGCTCACCGGCGCGGCACTGCTCTATGCGTACACAGGCCACGACGTCGTGTTCCCGCACGTCACCGGGCGATACGACGCCGACGCGTTGCTGCTGGCTCGATCGTTGAACACCGCCTCGACCGAGGTCTGTTCATCGATCGACCGCCTGGGGGTCACGCACGTGCTCGATTTCGGGGACAGGCAGCTCTATGAGAACCACTACGTCACGTACAACGGTCTGCACGACCTCGCCGGGTCCCCGATCCTGACCGAGGTCGCCAGCGTCGGCGACAGTGCTGCGCTCTATCAGGTCACCGGCTGCCCGTAGACCTCAGGGGCGATCGCCCTCGACCGGGTGCTCTCGTGACTCGTGTTCCTCGGCCTCCAGCAGAGCGATCTTGCGCGAGAGTCGTGTCAGCTGACGCTGCTGTTGGGCGTTTCGCCGATACTGCGTGTATACGAATGCGAGGAACATCACGATGAGTCCGTACAGCACGAGATCGGTGCCGCGTCCGACGCCGACGAGCTGAGCGAGCCACGAGAGCCACTGGGGGAAGAGTACCGAGAGCACCGCGACGACAACGAACAGGCCCATCAGGATGCGGCGGATGGCCAGATGGCTGTCGGCGCCGGTGCGCCGCATCATGAAGGCGGCGAGCACGACGATCGCCGCGATGAGAAGGAACTGGATCCACATGGGTCACCTCACCACCAGATCGACGAGGATGTTGACCGAGTTCAGCACACTCTGTCCTTTGGCTTTCGAGTAGTCGGTGTAGAGCAGCTCGACCGGATACTCCCGCCAGGGCAGGCCGGTGCGGCCGAGCTCGAGCACGATCTCTGTGGCGTGCGCCATGCGGTCCTGCTTCAGATCGATCTGCTCGGCGGCGTCGCGGCGGATCACCCGGAGGCCGTTGTGCGCGTCGGTGAGCTTCAGACTGGTGGTGAGGTTCGTCACCCACACTGCGGTCTTCAGCATGACCTTCTTGATCCAGCCGGGGTTGGTCCGGTCGTCGAGGAAGCGCGAGCCGAAGACGATCGCGAGGTCCTCCGCACGCGCTAGCTCGAGCATCCCGAGGGCATCTTCGATACGGTGCTGGCCATCGGCGTCGAAGGTGACGATGTACTCGCACTCCGAGTGGCTGAGCGCGTAGGTGATGCCGGTCTGCAGTGCGGCACCCTGACCCAGGTTGACGGGGTGCTGGACGAGCATCGCTCCGGCCTCCGTGGCGATCCGTGCGGAAGCGTCGCTGGAGCCGTCGTCGACGCAGATGACGTGGGCGAACTCCTGACGCAACTGGGTGATCACACTGCCGATGACGCTGGCTTCGTTGTACAGGGGGATGACGATCCAGGCTCGCCGATCGGGCGTTCGAGGTGAGGGGACGCTCGGGGACATGATTCCATTGTGTCAGGTGTCTTTCCGGTCACCGTGAACCCCGAGCCCGTTGGACGAGATGACGAAACGAAACAGAGTGATCGTCGCGACCCGGCTGTACACCCCGGAGGTGACCGCCGCGAGCTTCCGGATGGAGGCGCTCGTGCAGGCCATGACGACGAGCGCGGACGTGACCGTGCTCACCACCCGGCCGCCAGCCGGCAGCGTCGCGCGCGCTGAGGACACCGCAGCCAGGATCAAACGGATGCCCGTGCTGCGTGACCGCTCCGGCGCGATCCGCGGGTACGTGCAGTACCTGTCGTTCGATATCCCTCTGTTCTTCCGTCTGCTCGTGAACCGTGCCGACGTTATCGTCGCGGAGGCGCCACCTACCACGGGGTTGGTGGCTGCCGTCGCCGGCATGCTCACCAGGCGACCGGTTGTGTACTACCCGGGGGACGTGTGGTCGGATGCCGTGGCCTCGACGGAGGCGCCAGGACTGGTGGTGCGACTGATGACAGCGGTCGAGCGCTTCGTGCTCCGGCGTTCCGCGCGGTCGATCGCCGTGTCGGCGGAGGTCGCCGAACGTCTGGTCGCGGTTGGTGCGCTGCCCGAGCGCGTCGTCGAGGTGGGCAACGGCATCGACACGGATGTGTTCCGCCCCGATGTGTCACCCGCCGCCGCCGAGCGTCCGTACTTCGTGTACACGGGAACGATGTCGGAGTGGCAGCAGCCCGACGTGTTCGTGCGCGCATTGGCCGAGCTGGACGACGTCGACGTCGATATCCGGTTCTTCGGCCAGGGATCCGTGGAGGCGGAACTGAAGGCGCTGGCGGACACGCTGGTGCCCGGCCGCGTGCACTTCGGTGGGCTCGTGCCGCCTGCAGGCTCGGCGTCCTGGATCAGGGGAGCGGTGGGTGCGCTCGTGAGCATCGTGCCCGGGATCGGCTACGATTTCGCACGACCGACGAAGACGTACGCTGCGGCCGCCGTCGGCACCCCCGTGCTCTTCGCGGGGGCGCAGACGGGCGCCGAGGTCGTTCGGGCCGCGGGTCTCGGTGAGGCCAGCGACTTCACGGTCTCCGAGGTCGCGCAGGCGATGCGACGACTCGTCGCCCAGGCACAGGACGGGACGACGGAGCGCGAGCGTCCGCGTCGAGCGCAATGGGCCGTCGACACGGTGTCCTGGAGCACGGTCGGTGGGAAGGCCGCCGATGTCGTGCGGAGCGTGCTTGACGGTCTGCGCGGCCGACGCCGGTAGAATCGCCTGTGGTGCCGCCACGTCCTGGCATCATGCAAGGAGCGCTGTGACCGAATCATCCCGCGTGCGGATCGTCGAATCCGCTGATGTCTCCTCGGATGCCTCCATCGGCGACGGCTCCTCGATCTGGCATCTCGCACAGGTGCGGGAGCAGGCGCAGCTCGGCGAGAACTGCATCATCGGGCGGGGGGCCTACGTCGGCACCGGCGTCGTCATGGGCGACAACTGCAAGGTGCAGAACTACGCGCTCGTCTACGAGCCGGCGCGGCTCGGCGACGGTGTCTTCATCGGGCCGGCCGTGGTCCTCACCAATGACACGTATCCGCGGGCCATCAACCCGGACGGCTCGATCAAGAGCGCGCACGACTGGGAGCCCGTCGGCGTCACGATCGAGACGGGCGCGGCGATCGGTGCCCGGGCGACGTGCGTCGCCCCGGTCACCATCGGCGCGTGGGCGACGGTCGCCGCGGGAGCGGTGGTCGTCAAGGACGTCCCGGCGTATGCACTCGTGGCGGGTGTGCCCGCCAAGCGGATCGGCTGGGTCGGCGAGTCCGGCGTACCGTTGACCGCCGGTGCCGAGGCCGGTGTATGGATTTGCCCGCAGAGCGGCGAACGCTATGCGGAGAACGATGGAACCCTGACCAAGGAGGCAGTGTGAGCGAGTTCATCCCCCCGGCGAAGCCGATCATCGGCGACGAGGAGCGCGAGGCCGTCGACCGGGTGCTCCGCAGCGGCATGGTCGCCCAGGGGCCGGAGGTCGCTGCCTTCGAGGCGGAGTTCGCCGATCACTTCGTGCAGGGGCGTCCGTCCGTCGCCGTCAACAGCGGCACCGCCGGCCTGCACCTCGGGCTGCTGGCTGCGGGCGTCGGTGCGGGCGATGAGGTCATCGTTCCGTCGTTCACATTTGCCGCGACCGGCAACTCCGTCGCACTCACCGGCGGCACGCCGGTCTTCGTCGACATCGAGCCGGAGACCTTCTCCCTCGATCCGGCCGCCGTCGCCGCCGCCATCACCCCGAACACCAAGGGCATCCTGCCCGTGCATCTTTACGGGCACCCGGCCCGCATGCGCGAGCTCGAGGCGCTGGCCGCTGACCGCGGTGTCGCGCTGTATGAAGACGCCGCGCAGGCGCACGGCGCTTCGCTGGACGGCCGCCCTGTCGGCACGTTCGGACAGTTCGCCATGTTCAGCCTCTACCCGACGAAGAACATGACCAGTGGTGAAGGTGGCATGGTCACGGCGGAGAACGCCGGGATCGCCCGGATGCTGAAACTGCTCCGCAACCAGGGCATGGAGCGTCAGTACGAGAACGAGATCGTCGGCTTCAACGCCCGTATGACCGACATCCACGCCGCCATCGGGCGTGTGCAGCTGACGAAGGTCGACGCGTGGACGGCTCAGCGCCAGGCGAACGCCGCGTTCCTGGATGCCGAGCTGCGAGGCGTCATGACGCCTCCGGTCGCCGAGGGCGCCGTGCACGTCTACCACCAGTACACGATCCGCGTCCCCGAGGACCGTGACGGCTTCGTCGCGGCTCTCAAGGCGGAGCACAATGTGGGCTCGGGCGTCTACTATCCGATACCGAATCACCGCCTGCCGTCGCTCGCACCCTACGCACCGGATCTGGACCTGCCCGAGACCGAGCGCGCCGCCCGCGAGGTGGTGTCGCTGCCGGTGCACCCGTCGCTGTCGCAGGACGACCTCGATCGCATCGTCACCGCAGTGAACACCCTCGCGGGAGCGGGCGCCTGATGGTGTTGCGGGCGGGTCTGCTCGGCGTTGGGATGATGGGACGCCATCACGCGCGCGTCCTGCGTGAGGTGGACGGCGTCGACCTGGTCGCTATCGCCGACCCCGGAGGAGACCCGCACGGTGTCGCCGGCGACCTCAGCATCCTGCCCGACATCGAAGCCCTCATCGATGCGGGCATCGACCTCGCCGTCGTCGCCGTGCCGACGCGTTTCCACGAGGACGCGGCGCTCAAACTGGCCGCCGCCGGAGTGCACACGCTGGTGGAGAAGCCCATCGCGCACAGCATCGAGGCCGGACAGCGCATGGTGGACGCGTTCGAGAGCGCGGGCCTGGTCGGCGCGGTCGGTCACATCGAGCGCTTCAACCCCGCGCTGCAGGAGCTGCGCCGTCGGATCGAGGCCGGTGAGCTCGGTGCGGTCTACCAGGTGGCGACGCGCCGGCAGGGGCCGTTCCCGTCCCGCATCGCCGACGTCGGAGTGGCGAAGGACCTCGCCTCGCACGACGTCGACCTCACGGCCTGGGTCGTGCAGTCCGACTACGAACGCGTGTTCGCGCAGACGGCGTTCAAGAGCGGCAGAGAGCATGAGGACATGATCACGATCACCGGGCGCACCATGTCGGGTGTCATCGTGAATAACATCGTCAATTGGCTCTCGCCCATGAAGGAGCGGTTGACCGTGGTCACAGGCGAGAAGGGCGCGTTCGTCGCCGACACCTCGACCGGCGATCTCACGTTCTACGCGAATGGCACCATTCCGCTGGAGTGGGAGTCCGTGTCGACGTTCCGTGGCGTGTCCGAGGGCGACGTCACCCGCTACGCCTTCGCGAAGCGGGAACCCCTGCGCGTCGAGCACGAGGCGTTCCGCGACGCGGTCCTGGGAGCCGACAGCGACGTGGTGACGATGGCCCAGGGCTTGCGCACGCTCGCAGTCGTCGAGGCCGCGCTGGAGTCCGCGCGCACGGGCAGCTCGATCACGATCTGAGGCCCGAGGGGTCCGGAGGGATGACTCAGCACGAGCTCCTTCCGGATCTCGGGCTCAGACGATCGCTTCCAGAGCGTCCAGGAACACCCGGCTCTGGGCGTCACGCGTGAACTGCGTGCCCTCGGCGAGCGATGGGGCCTGTACGCGTCCGGTGCGCGACTTCTCCTCGGCCATCGCGTATAGAGCGTCCGCGATCGCCGCGGGGTCATTGCTGACGACGCCGAGCCCGTTGTCGCGTATCAGGTCGCCGGCGGCGCTGTCCTCGAGCCCGGTCATGATGATCGGGCGCGCAGCTCCGATGTACTCGAAGACCTTGCCGCTCAGCACGCCCTTCTCGCCGGGGTCGTTCCACAGCAGAAGCAGCAGCGCGTCGGAGTCGGCTTGGATCTGCAGCGACTCCGCGTGGCTCACCTTCCCGTGCTGGCGGACGGCGGCATCGAGCCCCAGCGACTCGATGGCGGCAGCGACCTCGGCCGAATGCGGACCGTAGAAGTCGACGGAAATGCGGGTGTCCGGGTGCGCACGCAGCAGCTCCGCAACGCCGCTGAGGAACGGCAGGGGATCGCGTCTTCTAGGGATCACCCAGCCGCAGTAGGCGATGCGCAGTTCGGAAGAGGACGGGTGGTACTCGAGATGCGCGAAGTCCTGGGGGTCGTAGCCATTGGTGACCACGACCGTGGGGACCCCATACGCAGCTTCGAGTTCGTCCGCGAGGGGGGCGCTGACCGTGGTGAGCAAGGCAGCGTCCGACACGTGCCGACGCTCGACAGACGAGTCCAGGCGACGTCGGAGCGCGCCGTACGGGTAGTAGGTGCTGTTGGAGAGCAGGTCACGGTAGTCGACGGCGAGCTCGGCCTCGAAGTGCTTCGCCAGTCTGGAACCGAGCATCAGGGCGCTGAACGGGCCGACGCTGGTCACGACCACGTCAGGGCGCCAGTCCCATGCGGCGGCGTGGCGCCCTGCGGCTTTCGCCCACCGGCCGTAGATGTCCGGCCAGACGAACTTCATCGCGATGGCGTAAGCGACCGACGCGGCACGGTGCCACGGCCGCGGCTTCTTCGGTTTGAGGCTCTGCACGCCGGAGACGGCCTTCATCATCGGGTCCGCCACGCGGTGGATGGTCAGCCCGGCGTGCTCCGGGACGATGAGACCCTCGTCCGCGCCGTCGCGGGTGAGCACACGCACCTCGTGCCCCGCGGAGGCCCAGAACGAGGCGAGCTTCGAGATCCGCACGGCGGCGATCTTGTTCTCGGGCGGGAAGAACGGGCAGATGAGCAGGATTCGCATGTTCCGGGTCTCCTGGGAAGGGCGGACGGGGGAGGGAGCGGACGAAGCTACGGCACAAGTCCGGCGAGCGACGCTTGGAACCGGAAGTCGGGTACCTGCGCGACGACTTCGTCGAAGGTGCCGAAGCCCAGGACGCGACCCTGATCGAGGTAGCAGACCTGGTCGTAGTGCCGGATGGTGGCGAGACGGTGCGCCACGGTGATGAAGGTCACCTTGCCGTGCAGCTCGTTCATCGATTCGACGACTCGGTTCTCGGTGGCCGTGTCGAGCGAGCTCGTTGCTTCGTCCATGACCATCACCAAGGGATCGGTGTAAAGCGCCCTGGCGATCCCGAGTCGCTGTTGCTGCCCTCCGGATACCGAGGAGCCGCGTTCGCCGAGACGCTCCTCGAGTCCACCGGGACGCTCGGCAATCTCGCTGATGTGCGCTCGTCGAAGAGCCTGGACGACACGGTCGGGATCGTAGTCCTGCTCCCACGTCAGCGCGACGTTCTGCGCCACGGAGCCGTCGAACAGTGCCACCCGCTGCGGCACATACCCCACGCGCTGACGCCACTGATGCAGGACACGGTCCACGGGGTGCCCGTCGATCTCGAGAGTTCCCGACGTCGGTACGCTGAGGCCGAGGATGATGTCGATCAGCGTGGACTTCCCGGCGCCCGAAGGACCGACGATAGCGAGGCTGGATCCGAACGGGACGCTCAGATCGAGGTCCTTCAAGACCGGTCCGCGGTCACCGTCGTAGCTGAAGGAGACGTTCCGCAACCGCAGCTCGCGGGGGTGCAGGGGCAGGCTCTCGGAGTCGCTCGGCTCGGTCTGCACGGCCGTGTTCGTCTGCGTGAGCTGTCGGATCACGTCCCTCGCGTAGACCTCGTTCGAGGATGCGGCTGTGAGGCTGGCCTGCACAGCGTTCATCGAGGGGATCATCCGGAATCCGGACGCGGCGAACAGCGATATGGCCACGACAGCCTCCGCGGCGCCGCCGGTCAGGAATGCCGAGGCGCCGATGAGGACGAATCCGCCGATCAGGGCGGCCTCGAAGGCGTAGCGCGGGACGATGGTCATGAAGGCGAGGTTCGCCCGCGATCGGGTCGCAACCGCTCGGTTCTTCGAGATGACGCGCCCGGCCTCGTCAAGCTTGCCCCGCAACGTGACCTCTTTCAGCGCCTCCACCATCTCCGTCATCACAGTCGCGACCCGATAGGAGTAGTCACGACTGCGTTGGCCTTCGGATTTCGAACGACGGGAGAGCGTGAGCGAGATGGTTCCGGACACGATCGAGAGGTAGACGAAGGCGATCAGTGCCGTCAGCGGCTGAGCGATCACGAGGATGAGCAGCGCCGCGAGGAACGTGAACAGGTTGCCGGGCACTTGGGAGAGCGCGAGAAGGAATCCGCGGTTCGCGCTGCCCACCGAGGAATCGACCACGCGCGTGAGCTCCGCAGTGCTGATCCGCGAACGGTCCTCCCAGCTTGAGTGGGTGTACGCGGCGAACAACCTGTCACCGAGGTCCAGCTCGTACCTGGCGAACCGGCGCGTGGCGCGCCAGTGCAGGGTCGCCGCGAGCACTCCCTTGAGGATGAACAGCGCGGCGACGGCGACCACGACCCAGGCCGTGGCCGACTCGGGGAGCGGGCCGAAGAACGGGATCTCGATCGGTTTGTCGGTGACGAAGGTGTTCACCGCGAGGACAATCAGGGCCAGCGCCGCGGTGTCGAGGATCGCGAGCAGGCCTGTGGCGATCGAATACCAGAGATAGAACGGGCGGGCATCGCGCGGAAGCACGCGGAACAGATCGAGCAGTGTCCGCCAGATGCTTCTCATCGGGGTGAGTCTCCTTGCTGTTTCACAGGGCTACGCCGACGCGGGAAACCCTCATGGATCCTACCCGTTGGCATTCGGGCGGATCTGTGGGCGTGCGCAGAGACGCGGAGGCGTCGCTCTTCACCCGTGTGCGAGGATGGACGGCAGCTGAACCGACGGGAGTCCGATGCGCCACGCCGCCGCCAGAGAGCAGGCTTCGGAGACCTGCCTGATCCTCCTCACGAACTGCTTCCCGTTCGCCCCCGGCGAGGAGTTCCTCGAATCGGAGATCGGCCACCTGGCGGCGGCATTCGATCGTGTGCTCCTCATCCCGGTCGTCCGCAGCGTCGGACAGACACGGAGACGGGCGACTCCGGAGAACGTCGAGGTGATCCTCCCCGAAGCCGTCAGCACGGCGAAGGCCGGCATCCGGAGAGCTCTTCGCTATGTGGTCCGGCACCCCGTCAGAGCCGCGGCGGCTTTCGGGCGCGCATTGCGATCCTTCCCCCGTCCGCGGCGGATCTTCGTAGACCTCCGTCTCGATCTGCTCGCCTGCACGGTCGCCGACGAGGTGGCAGCACCGGTTCGCGCGCGGCTCGCTCCGGGAACGCGCGCCGTGTTGTACAGCTACTGGATGATGGTGCCGGCGCGGACGGCGGTGCGACTGGCTGACCGGTTGGGCAGTCGGACGGTGCCGGTGATCAGCCGCGCACACGGCTACGACGTGTTCTCCGAGCGTAGCCCTGGCGACTTCCTGCCTCAGCGCGAGCTGCTCCTCTCCAGCGTCTCGGAGGTCTTCACCGCTTCAGAGCACGGGGCGGACTACCTCCGGACGAAGTACCCGGACTACGCCGACCGCATCAAGACTGGCCATCTCGGTGTCGCACCGGCGAGGTCGGCAGGCAACGTGGTGCAACACCCGCTGAAGGTGTACACCTGCGCCTACCTGGTGCCGGTGAAGCGCATCCCGCTGCTCATACAGGCGCTTGCCGTCGCGCAGCGTCGGGGGCTGAAGGTCACCTGGACCCACATCGGCTCAGGGGGCGGGGAGTATGCCGCTGCTGTCGAGAGACAGGCGGGCGAACACCTGGAGTCCGGAACCTTCGAGTTCCTCGGCGACCTCACCAACGACGAAGTCCGCGCGCAGTACACAGCACAGCCGGGCGGTGTGTTCGTCAACGTTTCCGAATCGGAGGGGGTTCCCGTGTCGATCATGGAGGCACTCGCACAGGGGTTTCCCGTGATCGCCACGGACGTCGGGGGCAACAGCGAACTGATCGACGTCGATGGCGGGATGTTCGACGGACTGCTCCCGGCTACGCCGACCGCCGAGGAGATCGCCGACCGACTCGAGCTGCTGACCGCTGCGGAGACGGATGACTACCGACGGTACGTGGAGGCGAGCATCGCGCACTGGCAGCGGGCATGGTCGAGCGATGCGAACTACTCCGCGTTCAGCGCACACCTGCTCGGCGCGGCGCGCGCAATCTGACAGCCTGTCCGCGCGCATCGCCCCGCAGCGGCTTGCCTAGGATGGGTGTCGTGAAGATCATGAGTGTCGTGGGCGCGCGCCCGCAGTTCGTCAAGCTCGCCCCCATCGCCCACGCCATGCAGGCTGCCGGCCACGAGCACGTCATCGTGCACACCGGCCAGCACTACGACCCGATGCTTTCGGACGTTTTCTTCCGCGACCTCGGCATCCCCGAGCCGGACGCGCACCTGGGTGTCGGTTCCGCTTCACACGGTGTTCAGACGGGCGCGATGCTCGCCCAGATGGATGAGGTGCTTGCGCGTTTCGAGCCGGACAGTGTCCTCGTTTACGGCGACACGAATTCCACGCTCGCGGCGGCCATCAGCGCGGTGAAGCTGCACTACCCCGTGGCGCATCTGGAGGCAGGGTTGCGGTCCTTCAACAGGGCGATGCCCGAGGAACACAACCGCGTACTCACCGACCATTCCGCCGATCTCTGCCTCGCACCCACTGAAGTGGCGATGGGGCACCTCGCAGAGGAGGGACTCTCCGCGCGGTCGGTCTTGGTTGGCGACGTCATGACCGACGTGCTGTACCAGGTTCGTGATGCTGTGATCCGCGAGGGCTCGACCGCCGCTGCAGGCATCAGTGGTCCGGGGGAGTACTACGTGGCCACCATTCACCGCGCCGAGAACACGGATAGCCCTGAGCGGCTGCGCGAAGTCGTTGCGGCCTTGGCTGCCGCGGACAAGCCGGTGATCCTGCTGGCGCATCCGCGCGTGCGCGCCAAAGCGGCCGAGCACGGCATCGCGCTCGACGCGGGCGCGTTGCGAACGCGGGATCCACTCGCGTACCCGGAGCTGATCGCCGCGGTTCTCTCGAGCGCCGGCGTCGTGACTGATTCCGGAGGCCTGCAGAAGGAGGCCTTCCTGCTGAGGGTGCCGTGCACCACAGTCCGGCGTGAGACCGAGTGGGTGGAGACGGTCGATCTCGGATGGAATGTGCTGGCGAACTCCGCGGAGGAGATCACCGCCGCACTGACGAGGCCGGCGCCCGAAGCGACCGAGGCGGCCCCGTACGGCGACGGGCATGCCGCGACACGCGCGGTGAACGCGATCGTCGCGGCTTTCGGCGGCTGAGCACTCGGCGCAGGGCGCCAGCGTGGCCATGTGGTTCTGCGATACGATTCGGCCGTGCTTCTGACTATCGGGATCCCCACCTACAACCGCGCCGAGGACGTCAGGAAGACCGTGACGGAGATTCTGGCGCACGAGGATTCTGAACTGGTCGACATCGTCGTCATCGACGACGGGGGAACCGACGACGCCGCTGAGCGCCTGCGCGCAGATCCGGCGGTCGTCGACAGGGTCCGCGTGCTGCGGAACCCGGAGAATCTGGGTTACGCAGGCACCTTTGCGAGGTTGTTCCGCGAGTGCGAGACCGAGTACCTCATGCTCACGGCCGATGACGACCGTGTCCTGATGGAGAACATCCGAGCCCTTGTGGAATACCTGAGCGACCACGCCCCCGTTTTCGTCTCTCCCCAGTTCCTCAGAGATGGGCGAGTTTCCCGGGGACGCTCGTTCACCGGGGCGATCGCCCCCAGGGACTTCCTCGCGGCATCCGCGCACGCGCCGGGCCTGGTGTATCGCGTGGAGGACTGCCTGCCCGCGCTGGGGGAGCTCGCGGAGCGAGCGGAGGCCGAGGAGGTCGACGCCCTCGTATACCCGCAGGTGCACATCGCCATGCGCCTGATGCTGGCTGGCGAACGCTGCACCTGGCTCGCGCTGCCCACCGTCGCCGAAGGTGCGTACCGGCCATCGGGTATCCGGGATGCGGCAGGGGGCCAGTACTGGTCGGTCGAGTCGCGTTGGAAACAGCTGCAGGCATACGACGCTCTTCTCTCCCGGTGGACCGCCGACGATGCGAGCGGGCGGGCGCAGGAGATGCTCACAGCGCAGCGGGACCGCGCCTTCCATGCGATCGCGAGCGCTATCCGCATGGAGCACCCTGACCTCGGCGCCGCGTTCGACGAGGGCGCTCGTCGGCGTTATCAGAGAACCCTGCGAAGCCGCATCCTTGCCGTGCCGATCGTCGGGTGGGTGGTGCGCCAGCGCCGGTCTTTCGCACGCCGATCATGACGGTGCTCCCCCTTCCGAGGGGGCTGTCGCGCGCGGGCATCATCCGCCGAATAGCCCCATAGACTGGACCCCATGCGTATCGCCGTCGTGGCCCTCGGAAAGATCGGGCTTCCCCTCGCCGTCCAGTTCGCCTCCTCCGGTCACGATGTGATCGGTGTCGATGTCAACCAGAAGGCGGTCGACATCATCAACGCCGGGCAGGAGCCGTTCCCCGGTGAGGCCCACCTGGCGGAGAAGCTGCAGGAGCTCGTCCCCTCCGGCCGTCTGCGCGCCACGACCGATTACGCCGAGGCGATCCCGGGAGCCGACGCCGTCGTGCTCGTCGCACCCGTGTTCGTGAACGACGAGACATGGGAGCCGGACTTCCAGTACATGGACTCGGCGACGCGATCGCTCGCCGAGCACCTCACGCCCGGCACCCTGGTGTCGTACGAGACGACGCTGCCCGTGGGGACGACGCGGAACCGGTGGAAGCCCATGATCGAAGAGGGCTCCGGCCTGACGGAGGGCACGGACTTCTTCCTCGCTTACTCGCCGGAGCGCGTGCTCACCGGGCGGGTCTTCGCTGACCTGCGCAAGTACCCGAAGCTCATCGGCGCGCTGTCCGACGAGGGAAACCGTCGCGCCCGCGAGTTCTACGAGTCCGTCCTGCAGTTCGACGAGCGTCCCGACCTCCCTCGCCCCAACGGTGTGTGGGACCTGGGAACGACGGAGGCCTCGGAGATGGCGAAGCTCGCCGAGACGACGTACCGCGACGTGAACATCGGTCTGGCCAACCAGTTCGGTCTGTTCGCCGCTGCACACGGCATCGACGTCTACAAGGTGATCGAGGCCTGCAACTCGCAGCCGTACAGCCACATCCACCGCCCCGGCATCGCCGTCGGCGGACACTGCATCCCGGTCTACCCCCGCCTGTACCTGTCCACCGACCCCGACGCCGACATCGTGCGCGTCGCGCGCCAGCTCAACGCCTCCATGCCGGAGCGCCTGGTGGCGCAGGCGGAAGGCATCCTCGGTGACCTGAGCGGTCTGCGAGCGGTCGTGCTCGGGGCCGCCTATCGCGGCGGCGTCAAGGAGACGGCGTTCTCCGGCGTGTTCCCGACGGTGAAGGCTCTCCAGGACCGCGGCGCGCAGGTCGTGGTGCACGATCCGCTGTACAGCGACGAGGAGCTCGGACGCCTCGGCTTCGACGCGTACGAGTTCGGCGGCGAGGCGGACCTCGTGATCCTGCAGACGGATCACGCCGACTACCGCGAAGTGTCGCCGGCGGACCTGCCGGGGGTCCGGCTGCTCGTCGACGGGCGCAACGCCACGGATGCGGCTCGCTGGGCGGGGACCCCGCGGATCGTGGTGGGCGCTGCGGCCTGATCGGCCCGGTGACCCGACCTCCCAGGCGCGCCCCGATACGATGGGGAACATGGATCTTCTCGTCGTCGGGTCGGGTTTCTTCGGCCTCACCATCGCCGAGCGCGCCGCGGAAGCGGGCCGCACGGTGACCGTCATCGACCGCCGCTCGCACATCGGCGGCAACGCCTACAGCGAGGCGGAGCCCGAGACCGGGATCGAGGTGCATCGCTACGGTGCGCACCTGTTCCACACGTCGAACGCGACGGTGTGGGAGTACGTCAACCGCTTCACGTCGTTCACGAACTACGTGCACCGCGTCTACACGACCCACAAGGGCGTCGTCTTCCCGATGCCGGTGAACCTGGGGACGATCAACCAGTTCTTCCAGGCCGCGTACACGCCGGACCAGGCTCGCGCTCTCGTCAAGGAGCAGGCGGGCGAGTTCGATGCGAAGTCCGCGACGAACTTCGAGGAGAAGGGCATCGCCCTCGTCGGCCGCCCGCTGTTCGAGGCGTTCTTCCGCGACTACACCGCGAAGCAGTGGCAGACGGACCCGCAGAAGCTCTCCGGAGACATCATCAGCCGGCTCCCGGTGCGCTACACCTACGACAACCGGTACTTCAACGACACCTGGGAGGGCCTGCCCACGGACGGCTACACGGCGTGGCTCGAGCGGATGGCCGACCACCCCCGCATCGAGGTGAAGCTGGACGTCGACTACTTCGACGAGTCCCAGCCGCTGAACAAGAAGGCGACCGTCGGTCAGGTCCCGGTGGTCTACACCGGTCCCGTCGACCGCTACTTCGACTACGCCGAGGGGGCGCTGAGCTGGCGCACGCTCGACTTCGAGCAGGAGGTGCTGGACGTCCGCGACTTCCAGGGCACCAGCGTCATGAACTACCCGGACATGGACGTGCCGTACACGCGCATCCACGAGTTCAAGCACTTCCATCCGGAGCGCAAGGACGTCTACGAGTCCGAGAAGACCGTGATCATGCGGGAGTTCTCCCGGTTCGCCGAGCGCGCCGACGAGCCGTACTACCCGGTGAACACCCCGGCCGACCGCGAGGGCCTGCTGGCGTACCGCGAGCTCGCGAAGGGGGAGAAGGACGTCCACTTCGGCGGTCGCCTCGGCACGTACCAGTACCTCGACATGCATATGGCCATCGGGTCGGCGCTGTCGCTCTGGAACAACACTCTCTCCTAGACTCGGAATCGTGAGTCACGCTGCTGTCGGGGCGCCCGGGACGCCCCGGCGCTATCTGCATTCGCTGTGGCTGCTGTCCGCGCGCGACCTCAAGGTCCGGTATGCGACCAGCTTCCTCGGTTACGTGTGGTCGGTTCTCGACCCGCTGGTGATGAGCGCGATCTACTGGTTCGTGTTCACGCAGGTGTTCAGCCGCGACGTCGGCGAGCAGCCGTACATCATCTTCCTCATCAGTGCGCTGCTGCCGTGGGTGTGGTTCAACAGCTCGGTGTCGGACTTCACCCGGGCGTTCAAGAAGGACGCCCGCCTCGTCCGCTCGACGTCGATCCCTCGTTCCATCTGGGTGAACCGCATCGTCCTCAGCAAGGGCATGGAGTTCCTGTTCTCCCTGCCGGTGCTGGTGCTGTTCATCGTCATCAACCTCCTGTTCGAGGGTCATGCCGACCAGGTCGTGCAGATCGGCTGGGGCGTGCTATGGGTGCCGGTGGCCATCCTCATGCAGACCGTGCTGCTCGTCGGGCTCGGCTTGCTCGTCGCTCCGCTGTGCGTGCTCTACACCGACCTCGAGCGCACCACCGCCCTCATTCTGCGTGCGATGTTCTACGCGACACCGATCATCTACAACGTCACGGATCTGCCCGGCATCTTCCAGACCCTCGGCGCCTTCAATCCGCTCGCGGGGATCTTCATGCTGTACCGCATGCCGTTCTTCCCCGATCAGTGGAACCCGTTCACGCTCACCGTCAGCGCCGTGATGTGCCTGCTGATCCTCGCGCTCGGCGTCTGGGCGTTCCGACGTCTCGAGCGCCCCGTCCTGAAGGAGCTGTGATGGACGCCGCTATCGTCGTGCAGAACCTCGGCGTGCGCTTCCGCCGCAACCGTCGCGGGCAGCGGAACTTCAAGGACCTCTTCGCAGGAGCGTCCCGGCGCTCGCGTCCCGGCGAGTTCTGGGCGCTGCGCGACGTCTCCTTCACCGTGCACCCGGGTGAGTCGATCGGCGTGGTCGGTCGGAACGGGCAGGGCAAGTCGACGCTGCTCCGCCTCGTGGCCGGTGTCCTCCTGCCCGATGAGGGCACGGTGAGCGTGAACGGCGGCGTCGCCCCGCTCATCGAGATTACCGGCGGATTCGTCGGCGACCTCACGGTCCGGGAGAACGTCCGCCTGACCGCCGGACTGCACGGCATGTCGAAGGACGATGTCGCCCGTCGGTACGACGACATCATCGCCTTCGCCGAACTCGCCGGATTCGAGGAGACGCCCTACAAGCACCTCTCGAACGGCATGAAGGTGCGTCTGGCGTTCTCCGTCGTCTCCCAGCTCGATGAACCCATCCTGCTCGTCGACGAGGTGCTCGCGGTCGGCGACAAGGCCTTCAGGGAGAAGTGCTACAAGCGCATCGACGAACTGCTCTCGGACGGCCGCACGCTGTTCTTCGTCAGTCACAACGAGCGCGACCTGCGCCGGTTCTGCACCAGGGGGCTGTACCTGGATCGCGGCACGCTCGCCATGGACGCCCCGATCAAGGACGTCCTGGACCGCTACAACGCGGACTACTCCGTCTGAGACGACGCACCGACCCGGAGTGTCAGAGGCCGACGAGGCCGCGCAGATCTGCCGCGGCGGAGCGTGCATCGGCGATCGCCCCTGACACTCCGGAGCCGCTCTCGATCGCCGCTCGCAGTGCTGCGAGGCGCTGCGCGTAGGTCTCCACGCCGGAGCGCCAGGGGTCCTGGATGGACGACGGCGGCAGTGCGTCGCCCAGGCGCTGCGCGTCCTGCTGGAGCGAATCCACGACAGGAAGCGCGTCCTGGCCGCTCGCTCCCGCGATGATGTCGAGTCCCCGGTCAGCGGAGTTCAGCCACCCGGACACCTTGTCGCGGAAGACCTCGACCGTCGGGTCGCCGACCGGGGGCGCGGTCGTGATCGGAGTCGGGTCCGGGGTCGCGGACGGGGCCGACGTGGCGGTCGGCGTGGGAGCGGACGTCTCGGACGGGCTTGCCGTCGGAGACGGACTCGCGCTGCCGGCGGGCTCGGGGCCACCATCGCGCGGCAACAGGAAGAACAGCAGGACCCCGACGATCGCGAGCGCCGCAACGCTCAGCCCGACGATCAGCCACACCCGGCCGGTGCGCTTCGGCGCGGGGGGAAGCGGGGCCCACCGTACCTCGGGCTGCGGCTCGTCCATGTCAGGCCTCCAGGGGGCTCATCGGCTCCCAGGTGCGATCGCGACCGATGCGGCCGCCGTCCCTGAGCCCGCGGAACAGGTTGCTCGTGCCGCGGACGGTGCGCTCCACGAAGACGAGCCGGATCAGCTCCTTGAAGAACGTCGCCGTCGTCCCGAGACCGAACAGCACGGGGTTGTAGACGCCGTGCGCCCGGTAGTACTGCTTGATGAAGGCCCGGTTGCGCATGATGTAGTAACGGTAGGCGTTGCTCGAGGCGTTCATGTGCCGGATGCCCATGTCCCATTGGCGGATCTCGCGCGTGCGGCGCAGCACGAACTCGTCGACGATGACCGCGGTGGTCAGGCGCGAGGCCAGCCACCCGTACATCTGGTCGTCCCAGTAGATGAAGAAGCGGGGGTCGGGGAGGCCGATCTGCTTCACGATCGAGCGGTGGATGAACATCCCCTCGAAGCAGCCGCTGTTCATCTCCTTGTAGCCGGAGGAATCGAAGCCTGCAGGGGCGAAGGGGATCGGGATGCCCATGCGCTCCGCGATGCGGTACTGCCAGTAGAACTCGCTGCCGTCATAGTCGTAGCGCCGTCCCTGGATGCTCTTGAAGCGCGGTGCCCAGGCGCCCATTCGGGCGAGACCGTCCGGGAGCACCTCGACGTCGTCGTCCATCATCCAGATCCACTGCGCGCCGAGGTCGTACGCCGTGCGCATGCCCTCGCTGAATCCGCCGGACCCGCCGGTGTTGACGTCGAGACGGCGATACACGAGGTCGGTGCCGATGTCGTCTCGGAAGGACTCGACCACGTCGGTCGTATCGTCCGAGGAGGCGTTGTCGATCACGATCACGTGGCCCGGCTTCGGATCCATCGCGGTGATGCTCGTGAGCAGGCCGGTCAGCAGATGCGAGCGGTTGTACGTGACGATGACGATCGCGGCGGAAGAGGGATCGAAGGCAGGAGCCTCGGTGGTCATGCCTTCTCCTCGAAGACCTGCTGCCAGGATTCGGGCGAGACGAGCTCCGGCAGTGCTTCCCGGTACTGACGCTGCAGTTCGGGCCATCGACGTCGCAGCTGAGCGTGCAGACGCACGGTGTCTCGGAGCATGCGGCGGTACTTGGCGCGGTCGCGCGTGTAGATGTTCTTCCCGGACCCGTCGGCGGCGCTCACGAGCGCGCTGTCGTACAGCGGGACGCGCCACCAGTGTGCGTCGCCCTTCCCGAACTCCACCTCCGGCCGAGCGATGTTCGCCGGGTCGGGGCGGTGCACCCAGTGCGAGAGCAGCGTCTTCAGCGTGAAGATCCGCAGTCGCAGGCCGGTCGGACTGTCGAACTCGTTCTTCGGCAGCCGCTTGTAGACCTGTCGTCCGCGGCGCGAGTGCAGCACGCGCGCAGGATCGCGATGGACCACCGTCTCCGGGTATTCCGCGGCCAGGCCGCGTGCGGCCGGCATCGCCGTGGCCAGGTTGCGGCGCATGTGGTCGGGTCCGGAGAGCACGTCGCGGAGGGCGCGATTGCGCAGTGCCACCGGGTAGTACTGCATCATCATGAGGTGCTTGAGATCGACGCGCCGGCTGTGCACGATGAGGCGGCCGCCTCGGGGTGCTCCGGAGTGCAGGAGCCCGGCGACGATCCGGTTGCGGGCGTGGAAATAGGCCTGCCAGTCGATCGAGTCGTCCTTGTTCACCCAGGAGACGTGCCAGAGCGCGACGCCGGGCATCGACACGGTCGGGAAGCCCGCCTCGCCGGCACGCAGGCAGAACTCGGCGTCGTCCCACTTGATGAAGGCGGGAAGGGACAGCCCGACCTTGCGCACCGCGTCGAGCGGGATGAGGCACATCCACCAGCCGTTGTAGTCGGCGTCCATCCGCATGTGCAGCAGCGGCGACTGGCGCAGGTTGGCGACGCCGAAGTCGTGCGGCATCTTCTCCTGGTAGAGGTTGCGCCACATGAACGGCCCCTCGTCGACGACCTCCGCCCAGCCGTGCAGCTTCGGGCGGTCGAGGAGGTCGAACATGTGTCCGCCGACGAGCACGGGCGTCGTCGCGAACTGACCGAAGACGATGGAGCGCCGCAGGGACTCCGGCTCGATGCGGACGTCGTCGTCCAGCAACTGCACGAAGTCGCTCTCCGGGCGCTGCAGGGACTCGTGCATCGCTCGGGCGAAGCCGCCCGATCCGCCGAGGTTGCCCTGGCGGATGACCTGCAGCGTCTCGCCCAGGCGCTCGGCGACCTCGGCGTAGCCGTCCTGGTCCGCGACGAGCTGCGTGCCCTGGTCGACGAGGAAGATGCGGTCGACGAACTCCAGCGCATCGGGGGAGGAGGCGAGCGCCCTCAGGGTCTCCACGCAGTAGTCGGGCTTGTTGTACGTCGTGATGCCGAGGGAAGCCTTCCCGGTGCGGGCAGGCTCCTGCTCGGTGGTCCACTCCGCGCCCTCGAGCACGGCCGGCTTCTCGTCGGCGACGATGTCGAACCAGATCCAGCCGCCGTCGCTGTACTGGGTGAGGTCGAGGTCGAACGAGGTCGTCGCCTCGCCGGTGACCTCGCGAGTGGCGACGCGCTGGCGGACTCCGCCGCCGTTGGAGCGGTAGACGAGGATGGTCGCCGGCCCCGTGGTCCGTACCGTGAGCTGCACCTCGCGGACGCTCGTCCAGTGCTGCCAGTACGACGCGGGGAAGGCGTTGAAGTAGGTGCCGAGGGAGACGCGCCGACCGGCCACGATCCGGGCGCGGTGCCGTCCCAGGATGTTGCCCAGGTGCGCGCGGCTGGAGACCCGGACCGGTTCCTCCTCGATCACCGACCACGTTTCCGGATCCGCGTACAGCGGGAGAAGATCGGGGTCGCGATCGAGCGGGAAGACGACGTTCTGAAGGACGTGGGCCACAGGGAGGTTCTCCGTTGTTGGTGCCGCGGTCGCTGCCTGAGGGGCAGCGCGCGACTCGACGAGCAGTGAGTAGCCTACCGGTGGTCGCCTTCGGATCTGCGGAGAGCCGACCCCCTGCGCTCGGCGCGTCTGGCTAGACTGGCCGCGATGAAGGTACTGATCACCGGCGGGGCCGGCTACATCGGATCGACCGTGGCGACGGCGTGCATCGAGGCCGGGATCGAGGTCGTGGTGCTCGACGATCTGTCCACCGGGCTGGCGGCCTTCGGGGAGGGACGCCACCTCTACGTCGGCGACATCGCCGACGCCGCCGTCCTCGACCGGATGCTGAGCGAGCACCCCGACATCGACGCGGTCGTGCACTGCGCCGCGCGCATCGTCGTGCCGGAGTCCGTGGCCGATCCGCTCGGCTACTACGACAGCAACGTCGGCAAGACGATCACGCTCCTCCGGCGCCTCCGCGATGCGGGCATCCCGCGCATCGTGTTCAGCTCCTCCGCCTCGATCTACGCGGGGGAGACGGGCGACGGGGTCGACGAGAGCGGGCGTCTCGCTCCCTCGAGCCCCTATGCGACCACGAAGGCCATGGTCGAGCAGATCCTCTCCGATGCCGCCGCCGCCGGGGACTTCCGGGCCATCGCGCTCCGCTACTTCAACCCGATCGGTGCCGACCCGAAGCTCCGGACCGGACTGCAGAACCCCACGCCGTCGCACGCGCTCGGCAAGATCATGCAGGCGCGCGCGGCCGGTGAGCCTTTCACGATCACCGGCACGGACTGGGCCACCCGTGACGGGTCGGGCCTGCGGGACTACATCCACGTCTGGGATCTCGCGCTCGCACACGTCGCGGCGGTGACCCGTTTCGACGACGTCGCGACGCCGGAGCAGCCGTACCAGGTGATCAACCTCGGCACCGGAGACGGTGTCACGGTCCGGGAACTCGTGCAGGCGTTCGAGCGCGTGACCGGGGCACCGCTGCCTGTGGTCGAGACCGATCGCCGGCCCGGCGACCAGGCCGGGGCCTTCGCGATCGTGGATCGGGCGCGCGAGGTGCTGGGGTGGCGTGCGGAGCGCTCTGTCGACGACGGCGTGCGCGACGCGCTCGCCTGGGCGGAGAAGCTCCCCACCGTCCGCTGACCGCCCGCCGAGCTCACTCCTGTGGGCGCAGGGTGGGAATGGTCCCCGTGTGCGCCGCGTCGATGTTCTCGCGCCACGACCGGGACTGACCGGCGCGCAGGGCGCACAGCGCGAGCATGAACCACCCGGCGCCGACGAGGGTGAAGCTCTCGAACATCGAGTCCACCGCGAGGGTCACGAGCGTGATCGGGGTCCAGGCGTAGACGACCGAGCGGCGGACGCTCGCGACCAGCCAGGAGCGGATCAACGCGATCCCGCCGAGCAGCAGGAACAGCACCAGCCCCGCCGCGCCGAGCTGCAGCAGCACGTCGAAGAAGGCGTTCAGCGCGCTCTGGTGCCGGTCGTCGAGCTGGAAGTTGATGAACGTGAAGGGGTACTCGCCTCGAGCCCAGTCGCCGAACCACCCCCACCCGGTGATGGGCTTCACGGCGACGAAGTCGAGGATCATGTTCCACAGCTCGGCCCGCATGGAGAAGTCGGAGCCGGCGTCGAGCAGCGCGATGATCTGGTGACGCAGGGCGAACGCGACGGTGAGGGCGAGAGCGACCAGGACCCCCAGCGCCCATTGCACCAGGTTCCGACGCGCCGGAGGGGTGTGGCGGACGATGGTGAGCGCGACGGTCACGATCCCCACGGCGACCGCCAGGACGAGCACCGTCGGTGAGGACGACAGGAACGCCAGGCCGCCGGCCAGGGCGACGGAGACCACGGCGAGCGGGGGGTCGACGGACTGGGTGCGCCACTCGATGACGAACGTGATCAGGGCGAGCACCGCGATGAAGCCGAGCATGTTGCGGCTGCCGAACAGCCCCTGGACCGGACCGCCGGCGGCGAGGTTGCCCTGGATGTCCAGGAACGCGAACGGGAGGTCGAGGAGCACCCCGGAGAGGATCTCCACGCCGAGGGAGACGCCGAGGAGCACGCGCAGGGTATCGCCGAGTGCACGGACGGTCTGGAGCGTGTCGCGGATGTGCCCGATGGTGATGGCCAGGAAGGCGTACCCGAAGAGCGACAGCCAGCCCAGCACGGTGTCGGAGCGGTCGGTCGTCCACACCAGGCTCACGAGCGCCCACGCGAGGAACGCCAGCAGGGAGGAGGGCGCGATGCGCAGCGGGGACAGCTCCTCCCTGCGCACCCAGAGGATCGCGGCTCCCAGGAGGCACAGGGCGGTGATGACGGTGGCGAGGGTGACCGGCGACGTCATCCGTCCGATGGCGAACGAGCCGAACACGGCGGTCAGTGCCGCGAGCGTGAAGGCCCTGGCCATCTCGGCCGAGCCGAGGAGACGGGCGAGCGGATGCACCGTCACGGCACCCGCCGCGTCGCCGTGCCGCGCTCGAAGACGAGGTCGCGCTCGCCGACGCCCACCAGCGGCACCGACTTGAGCTTGAACGACAGCAGCACCAGGAGCAGCCAGCCCCACAGCATGATCGGCGTGGACTCGGTGAGCCCCTGCACCAGGAGGACGACGGTGTACAGGCTCGGCAGCAGGGTCAGCGGGGAGTACGGGCGGTGGGCATCGAGGTCCCACCGCGGGCGATCGACGGCGAAGAACCAGGAGCGCCACAGCAGGCTGCCGTACGCCACGGCCATCAGCACGAGTCCGAGGACGCCGAGCTGCAGCAGCACGTCCAGCCACATGTTGTGGGCGTGGAACACGGTGATCCCGTGGTCGACGATCCAGCCGTCGAAGGCAGGGTCCGTGGGGACCCACGGGCTGGAGAAGCCGTTGCCGATGACCGGGTGCTCCCCGACGCGTCCCAGGACCGCCGCCCAGATCTTGTTCGAGCGGCCGGTGAGATCGGCGCTGCGGCCGAGGAGACCGAGGAGGGGCTCGCGCAGCAGCCACAGGGCGAGGGCGAGGACTGCGGTGGACCCGATCGCGACGACGTAGATCCGGGTGCGGGCGGTCGGCGACGCTGCACGGCGCATCAGCAGGGCGACGACGAGGACCACGGCGGCTGCACCGGCGCACGCGAGCGCGGTCGCGGACGCGGTGCGGAAGAGGAAGTACGCCGCGAGGATCATCCACAGCGCGAGTGTCGTCCGCCAGCGGGCCTTCGCCGCGAACAGCACGCCGAACGTGATCAGCGCGAACAGCGAGACGAGGCCGAGCAGATTCGCGTTGCCGAGGATGCCCTGGATGCGTCCCCCGTCGAACAGGTTGTCGCGGACCCAGTACCACTGGGGATCGATCTTCCCGGCGGGGATGTCCGCGAAGTTCGGCAGGAGAGGGCCGTGCAGGACCAACGACACCCACAGCTCGAGTGCGAGGGAGAGCCCGAGGATCCACTTGAAGGCGGACGACAGGGCGCGCACGATCTCGTGCCAGGTGAGCACGTGCGCGATGAACAGGCCGTTCACCGTGACGGCGGCCAGGAGCATGCCCGTGGCGACGGTGGGAACCCGCCACTGGGACCAGGCGACGGAGAGGAGGGCGAGCGCGGTGTAGCCGACGGCCGCCCAGGGGAGCCGGCGCCAGCGGAAGGGCTGCGGGCGGTTCCTCGCGAGCATCGGGACGCCGATCGCGAGGGTGGCCGCGCTGAAGAGCGCGAGCACGATCGCGGCGCCGATCTCGCCGAGCAGGTTGTACACCGCCGAGTGCGCGAACGCCACGAAGAGGACGGCGATGACGTATCCGCGCAGCAGGAGGTGCCCCGTGGACTCGCGCTCGGGCGCGGTGGGCAGGGCTGCCACCGGGTGCTTGGTGTACTGGGCCATCGCGACTCAGGCTACCGCGACGTGCCCGGATCCGACCTGTCCGTCGCACCGGGCTCTACGCTGGGGGCATGCTGCGCAGCCTCACCAACGTGCCCCGCGACTATGCCTGGGGATCGCCGTCCCTCCTCGCCGAGCTCGAAGGCCGCACCCCGACGGGTGCGCCGGAGGCCGAGGTCTGGTTCGGCGACCACCCGGGAGATCCCGCCGACCTCGCGGACGGGGGGACGTTGGACACGGTGACGGGCGGCACGCTGCCGTACCTGCTCAAGCTCCTCGCCGCCGCGCGGCCGTTGTCGATCCAGGTGCACCCGACCAGGGAACAGGCCCAGGACGGCTGGGCCAGGGAGAGCGCGCTGCCGCTGGACGACCCGCGGCGGAACTACCGCGACGCCAACCACAAGCCGGAGCTGATCGTCGCCCTGAGCGACCGCTTCGAGTCGCTCAGCGGCCTGCGTCCGATTGCGGACACGCTGCGCCTGCTCGAGGCCCTCGAGGACGGTCCGGGGGTGCGGGCCCTGCGGGAGCGGCTCTCGGGTGACGGCGACCCGCTCGGCGACGCGATCGGGTGGCTGCTCGGTGGAGGAGCGCAGGAGGAGGTCGCGGAGATCATCGGCGCCGTCGCCGCCGCCGGCGCCGCAGGGGAGGAGTTCCCGGCCCTGCGTGCGGTGGCCGCGATCGCCGAGAGCTCGCCGGGTGATCCCGGGGTCGTCGTCGCCCTGCTCATGAACCACCTCGTGCTGCGCCGCGGCGAGGGCGTCTTCCTTCGGGCGGGGCTGCTGCACGCCTATCTCTCCGGCCTCGGTGTCGAGATCATGGCCGCGAGCGACAACGTGCTCCGGGGCGGTCTGACCCCCAAGCGCATCGATGTGCCCGAACTGCTCGCCGTGCTGGACACCACGCCCGGCGAGGTCCCGGTCCTGCGGCCCGCGGGCGACGAAGCCGTGACGACGTACCCGGTGCCCGTGCCCGACTTCGCCCTCCGACGGGTCCGGATCGACGACACGGCGGTCACCCTGGACGTGTCCGGCCCGACCATGGTGCTGGCGACAGCCGGCTCCGTCCGGGTGACGGCGGAGTCGGGAGCGGAAGTCTCCGTCCCGATCGGCACGGTGGCGTTCGCCGACGCCGACGAGCGCTCCCTCACGCTGTCCGGGGCGGGCGAGGTCTTCGTCGCGACCCCCGGCCGCTGAGGGGTCGAGCGCAGGCGCGCGACACGCCGGTGGAAGCTCATGAACCTTCAAGAAACGCTTGAGGGTTTACGATCCGCGACTTGACCCGAGCGAATGACACGGGTGTAATTAGGTGAGCACGGCCCGCCAGGGGGGCGGTTTCTGAAGGGTTGGAGGTCGAGATGACGGGTTACCGTTCCGATGTGCCGGAGAACTGGTTCGTCGATCCGGTCAACCTCGGTGTTCCCGGGGTCCGCCGGTCCGACCCGGACGACGACAACGCCCTTGCCTGGCAGAGCGACGCGCTCTGCTCCCAGACCGACCCCGAGGCCTTCTTCCCGGAGAAGGGCGGCTCCACGCGGGATGCCAAGCGCATCTGCACGGCGTGCGACGTGCGTGGCGAGTGCCTCGAATACGCGCTGGCCAACGATGAGCGCTTCGGCATCTGGGGCGGGCTCTCCGAGCGCGAGCGGCGCAAGCTCAAGCGCCGCGCCAGCTGACGCCTCCACGGCGCGGCTTCGTGGGCGCGCCGGGAGCGGTGCGCTTCCTGGACTGACGCCCCGCATAGGCTGACCACGTCATGCCAGCCCGAGTTCATGCCCTCATCGTCGCGCGCCCCGGCCCCTCCGCCCGCGCCCAGCTCCTCCGCACGCTCGACGCCGTCCGTTCCCAGACGCTCCCGCCCGCGGCCGTCACGCTGATCATCTGCGGCGACGCCACCACAGCACGGGAGAGCGACGCCGTCGCCGCCACCGTCGAGGGCATCATCGAGGCGCGGTCGTCGACCTCGTTCGCCGAGGCCCTCGAGCTGGCGCGTCCACGCGTCCTCGACGGATCGGCGATCTGGATCCTCGCGCAGGACACCGCGCCGCACCCGCGGGCGCTGGAACGGCTCACGGGCATGTTGGAGCGTTCCCCGTCCGCGGCGATCGTCGCTCCGAAGCTCGTGGCCACCGACAACGAGCGCGAGATCGTCTCCCTCGGCGTGAGCATGACCACCTTCGGCCACTCGGTCGAGCTGGCCGCCGGGGAGCTGGACCAGGGACAGCACGACCGGATGGACGACGCCCTCGGGGCGGACATCCGCGGCCTGCTCATCCGCGGCGAGGTGCGCGACGCGCTGCGGCCGGACCCCGCCCTCGGCGGTGCCGACGAGGGCCTCGACCTCGGCGTCCGCGCGCGGCTCGGAGGCGGGCGTGTGGTCCTCGCCCCGGCTGCGAGGGTCTCCGCGGCCCCGGATGGTCCGGCGGCGCTACCGGCAGGACGAGCCCGGAGGGCATTCGTCACCCGTCTCGCCCAGCTCCATCGGCGCCTCGCCTATGCGCCCGCGGCCGCCGTGCCGCTGCACTGGCTGACCTTCCTGCCGCTCGCGCTGTGGCGTTCCCTCACCCATCTCATCGGCAAGCGGCCCGAGGCGGTGTTCCCGGAGTGGGGCGCGGCTCTCCTCGCGATGATCCGCTTCGGCGCCGTGGCGCGATCGCGCGCCCGTATCCGCTCGTTCCGATCCTCCACCTGGGCGAGCATCGCCCCGTTGCGGGTCACCCCCGCGCAGCTGCGGCGCCGGCTCGACGACGGTCATGGCAGCGAACACGGTGCCGTCAGCGAGCTCCGCTTCTTCTCCGGGGGTGGGGCCTGGGCGGTGCTGGCCGCGCTCGTCGTGAGCATCGCCTCCTTCACCAGCCTCCTCGCCTGGCCGGCGCTGGGGGGCGGGGGCCTCCTGCCCCTGCGCGAGACCGTCGCCGCGCTGTGGCAGGACGCGGCGTGGGGGATGCGCGGGCTCGGCATCGACCTCGTCGGCCCTGCGGACCCGTTCGCCGCGATCGTCGCGGTGCTGGGCTCGCTGTGGCCCGGGGCGCCGTCCTTCGCGATGGTGCTGCTGTGGATCCTCGCACTGCCGCTCGCCGTCCTCGGGGGATGGTTCGCCGCGACCCGCGTCACCGACCGAGCCGGCCTGCGCATCTTCGCCGGCATCGCGTGGGCGCTCGCGCCGACGTTCCTCACCGCACTCGTGGACGGTCGGCCTTCCGCCGTGCTCGTCCACCTGCTGCTCCCGTGGCTGTTCCACTCGGCGGTGGTCGCCCACCGTTCCTGGGGCGCGGCCGGAAGCGCGTCCCTGCTCCTGGCGGCGGTCGTCGCCTGCGCGCCGGTCCTCGCTCCGGCGCTCGCGGTGCTGTGGGTCGTGGCTCTGGGGATCGTGCTGGGAACGGCGCAGTTCCGCGGGGCCGGCCGCCTGCTCTGGCTCCCGCTGCCGACCGCGGCGCTATTCGCTCCTCTGATCTTCTGGCAGCTCGCCCACGGCACGGCCCTCGGTCTGCTCGCCGATCCCGGACGGACGTGGCTCGGGCCGCAGGCGGCCGCCGACGCCGCCGGTCGCCTGGCGATCGCCGGTGGCTTCCCCACGAGCGATCTGGCAGGGTGGGCGACCGTCCTTCCCGGCACCTGGGCGGCGCTGCTGTGCGCGCCGCTCGCGCTGCTCGCACTGGGATCCGCCGTCTCGCCCCGGTGGCGTGCGGGGATCACCCTGCTGGTCGTCGCGCTCAGCGGACTCGCCACGGCGTTCCTCGCCGTCGGTGTCAGCGTCGCCTCTGCAGGAGCGACCGCGGTCCCGCTCTGGCCGGGCACCGGTCTGAGCCTCGCCTGGATCGGCGTCGTCGGCGCGGCGACGATCACGCTGGACACGGCGCTCACGCTTCCCCGACTGCGCGTGGCCGCCACGGGACTGGCCGCCCTCGCGCTGGTAGTGTGCGCGGTCCCCGCCCTCACCGCGTTCCACGGCGACCGTTCCGCGCTGACCAACGGCCCCGAATCCACGCTGCCCGCCTACGTGCGTGCGCAGGCGGCCGGGGACCGTCCGATCTCCACTCTCATCCTCACGCCGCAGAACGACGGCGGTCTCGCCGTCGAGGTGGTGCGCGGCGCGAGCGAGACCCTGGGAGCGCAGACGACGATGCTCTCCACGGCGGTCGAACCGCAGGGGACGGACCTCGCCGTCCTCGCCGTCGATCTCATCTCCGCCCGCGACTTCGACGCGCCGGCGCAGCTCCTCGCGCAGGGGATCAGCTACGTCCTCCTCGCCGAGGTACCGGGCGAAGGGGATCGCGCACGCACCCTGCGCACGGCCTCCGTCGCCGCGATCGACCAGCGGGCGGGCCTCGTGCAGGCCGGTTCGACGGACCGCGGGGTCCTCTGGCGCCTCGAGGGCGAGCCGGCGGAGCCGGCAGCGCTGAGCGCGACGCAGGAGGGGACCGCCAGGGTCGTCGTGACGCTGCAGCTCCTCGTCGTGCTCGCCGCGCTGCTCCTGTCCATCCCGACGCGCGCGTCGCGTCGGGCCGCCAGAGCGCAGTCGAGGATCGTCGGCAGGGCGCCGGAGGAACCTCTGGTCCTGCCACGCCACGCGGAGGACTCGGTGCCGGACGCGGCCGTCGTGCCGCCGGTCGGTACCGTCGAGGACCCGCAGGACGAACCCGCGCTCGCCGACGAGGCACTCGCCCCGATCGCCGACGCCGAACCCGCTGACGACGGTGCAGACCCCCGCCCGACGGCGGACGGCGAGGAGGACCGGCCGGATGTCTCGTCCGCCGACCACCAGGGAAGCACCAGCTCCGAGGAGGACCACCGATGACGGGCACTCGCGCGTTCCGCGTCGCTGCGACCAGCGCACGGGTCGTCACCGGCGTCGTGGTCGCCGCCGCCTGTGTGCTGGGCGTCGCGACCGCCGTGCACGCCCCCTGGCCGACCGTCACGCACGAGCCGGCGCAGGAGCGGGTGACCCCGCTCCCCGGAGACAGCGTCCTGGTGTGCGCCGGCGACTTCCGCGCGCTCGGTCGCAACACGGCCGCGCCGTCGGAGATGCGCCGGGCGGCGACTCCCGAGCTCACAGCGGGAGGCACGAACGGCGTCCCGTCGCAGACGGGGCTCGCGGTGCCTGACCTCGTGGACGGGCAGGAGGTGCCGGTGCTCACCGGAGCCGTCGTGGGGCGGTCAGCACCGCTCATCGCCGGCGCCGAGTCGTCGACTCTCGCCGCGGAGGACCTCGCCGGCTTCGCCGCCTCTCCCTGCGGAGTGCCTCGGCTCGAGTCGTGGCTCGTCGGCGGGTCCGTGGGCACCGGAGCCGAGGACGTCGTCCTCCTCGCGAACACAGCCGACGTCCCCGCGACCGTGACGCTCGCGGTCTACGGAACGGCCCGCGGCGGACGGACGGTCATCGTCCCGCCGCGCACGCAGACGGCACTGCCGCTGACGTCCATCGCTGCGGGCAACGACGTCCCCGTCGTCAAGGTGAGTGCGGTCGGAGCGCCCGTCCGCGCCGTTCTGCAGTCGGCGCTGATGCAGGTGCTCGACCCGGTCGGGGCCGACCAGCAGGAAGCGGTGTCGGGCCCGCAGCAGCACGTCGTGCTCCCCGGTGTGCAGGCCTTCGCGGCAGCAGGGGACCAGGGCGACATGACGGTGCTGCGTCTGCTCGCGCCCGGAACGGACGCGCTCGCCGAGGTCCATGTGACCGCCGAGGGCAGTGGCGCCGGTCTGGACGCGTTCACGGTGCCGCTCACCGCCGACGAGCCCGCGCAGGTCTCGCTCAGCGGTCTCGAGCCGGGGACCTACACCGTGGAGATCGAGGCCGATGCCCCCGTCGTCGCCGGGGTGCGGCAGCAGGACGGCTTCGGAGCGGACTCCGATTTCGCGTGGGTCACCCCCGCACCGGAGATCGACGCGGAGGTCGCCTTCGCCGTGCCGTCCGGTCCGTCCCCGCGGCTGCAGCTGGCCAACACGTCCGATGAGGAGACCACCGTCTCCCTCTCGACCATCGACGGGGGCTCGCCGCAGGAGATCGTCATCCCGGCGGGGGAGACCCGTGGCCTCGACGTCGCAGCGGACACGACCTACGTGCTCCGTCCGGAGGGAGAGGTGCACGCCGCCGTCGCGATGACGGCGCCCGGCGCCCTCGCCGTGCTTCCGGTCCCGCCGTCGCCGGGGGTCGAGGCGTCGATCACCGTCTACCCCTGACGGGCGGGGTCAGCGGTCGTGGCCGAGATCCCACGGCTCCCGGCCGACGTACTCCGCCGCCGCACGGAAGACGGCACTCTCGATCGCCATCCGTCGATGCGCGGCGTCGTCGTGTCCCGGCGGGAGCAGCCGCTCGATCGGGATCCGGAAGAGGACGATCCTCCGCTGATCGCGGTCGAGGTGCCAACGCGGCACCTCGCCGTCGGCGTCGTACGTCGGCAGCGCACCGATCTCGAATCGGACGTCCTGGAGTTCCGGCCACGTCCCGCGCAGGAACTCGACCGCTGTGCCCACGGTGAGGTCGAAGCGATCGATGCGGCCGTCCAGCGGGGCAAGCGGCGGCTTCACGACTTCGCTGCGTCCGAGACGACCGTGCCGGCCGTGCCTGGCACCGCGGCGAGCGGCGGCGGCGGGGACGGAACGGCGACGGGGCATGCCGAAAAGTCTAGGCGCTGTGGCGGCTCCCGGCGCGGCAGCCCCGCCGCCGCCGGGAGGCGCCGTACGCTGACGGAGATGGACGGACGACTGTGCTCGAAGGTCGGCTGCGCGCGCGAGGCCGTGGCCACCCTCACGTATGACTACGGCGATCAGATGGCCGCGCTCGGGCCGCTCGGTGCGGCGAACGATCCGCAGGCGCACGACCTCTGTGCGCCGCATGCGGACCGCCTCTCCGTCCCTGCGGGATGGCTGGTCGTCCGCCACGAGGCCCTGCGCGCCTGACCGACGCGACCGGCGAGGTGGTCAGGCGCCCAGACGGCGACCCGTCAGTCGCTCCGCGCGTCGATCCGCGTTGTCCAGCGCGCGGCGTTCGCGCTCGCGCCGGAGGACGGTGACGCCGACCAGCACGAGCTCGGGCGGCGCCGCCGGTACGGGGGAGATGAAGGGTGCGGCCTCGGCGAGCAGGTCGCGGGCCACGCGTTCCCGAGCAGCCGAGAGCATGCGCGGGGCGCTCACGAGGAATTGGGAGATGCGGCGGGCGAGCCGATCAGGAAGCCGCGCCACGTCGGCGACCTGCGCCCATGCCGTCAGCGCCGGAGGCAGCGTCGGCGCGAGCGTGACCAGCTGCGGGGTGCGCACCCGCTGGCTGTACGTGCCGGCGACCAGGTCGCCGAGGCGCTGGGAACGCGCCGTGAAGGCCCCGACCAGGACGGCGAGGCCGCCGAAGGTGAGATAGATCTCGAGGACGCCGAGCAGGGCGCGGATGAACGCGTGGCGGAACCCGGCCGCTCCGCCGTCCATCCGTACGATCCTGCCGCCGACGGCGAGCTTTCCGAGGCTGCGTCCCTTCAGCGCCACCTCCATCGTGATCGGCAGGATCACGAAGCTGATGACGAGGGAGGCCACGAGGGCGATGCGGTCGGTTGCGGTGTCGAGCACGCCGATGTCGAGAAGCCAGATGCGAAGGAAGATCGACCCGACGAAGACGGCGTAGCCCAGCAGCATGTCGATGACGGCCCCGGCCGCCCGGAGGAGGAACCCCACCGGCTGGACGTCGATCGCGACCGCCTCGCCGGAGAGCACCTCGTCGGAGACGTCGATCTGCGCGGACATGAGTACAGTAAATCAGGTGGATGCCGATGCCCTCACCGATGCGCGCCGGTCCGAATGGGAACGGCTGGACACCCTCAGCCGGGCCCGCCTGGACGGTGCCGGTGTCGACGAGCTCATCGTGCGCTACCGTGCCGCATCGGCCGACCTCGCGGAACTGAAGACGTCGGTCGGGGAGTCCCCGCAGGGCGCCTACCTCTCCACGATCCTCGTGCGTGCGCGGCTCCGGCTCACGGGGGCCGCGGACAGCATCCTCACCCAGACGTCGCGGTTCTTCCGCCTCCAGCTCCCCGCGGCGCTCTACCGCCTGCGTCGGACGACCCTGATCATCGCGCTCGCCTTCGTGGCGGTCGCCGTCGGCACGGCCGCGTGGATCGCCGGTGACCCGGCGCTCGTCGCCACGCTCGGTCCACCGGACGCCTTGGAGCAGTACGCCGACGAGAGCTTCACCGGGTACTACACCGAGAACCCGGCAGCGGTGTTCATGGGGATGGTCTGGACGAACAATGCCTGGATAGCGATGCAGTGCGTGCTGTTCGGGGTGACCGGCATCTGGCCCGTCTACATGCTCGTGCAGAACGCCATGGGGCTGGGCACGTCGGGGGCGGTCATGGCGATCCACGACAAGGCCGACCTCATGGTCCTGTACATCCTTCCCCACGGGATGCTGGAGATGACGTGCATCTTCGTCGCCGCGGCCGCCGGCCTGCACATGTTCTGGGCCTGGGTCGCGCCGGGCCACCGCACCCGCGGCGAGGCGCTCGCGGAGGAGGGCAGGGCGCTGGCCACCGTCGCCCTCGGGCTCGTGTTCGCGCTCTTCCTCTCCGGGCTGGTCGAGGGGTTCGTCACCGGATGGGCACTGCCCTGGCCGGTCAAGATCGGCATCGGTGCCGCGGCCCTCGCGGTCTTCCTCATCTACATGCTCGTGATCGGCCGGCGCGCCTATCGCCGCGGCGAGACCGGTGACCTCGTCGAGTACGAGTCCGGCACGCCGCGGCTCGTGGCGGGCTGAGGCACGGCGACCGCCGTCAGAGCCGCCCCGCCGCCTTGAGCTCGAGGTAGCGGTCGGCGATCCGCGGCGGGAGGTCCTCGGGGTCCGCGGCGATGGCTTCGCCACCGGCGCGGCGGATCGCGTCCGCGACGTTCTCGGCGTCCCGGAGCGTGCGCTCGGCGGCGGCGGCGAGATAGACGTCCTCCCGGGACTCCCGCGCGCGGGTGAGGGCGGCGATGCCGTCGTCCGTCACCGATCCGACCAACACCGTCATGGCCCGTGAGGCGTCGGGGAAGGCACCGAGGAAGCCCCGTGCCGACTCGGCGGCGTCCTGCGCCGTGAGCACGACGAGAAGAGAGGGACGCGTGGTCAGCGTCCGCACCGCCGCGAAGGCCCCATGCCAATCGGTGTCGACGAGGCGGGCGTGCACCGGAGCCATGGCGTCGGTGAGAGCCGGCAGGAGCGCCGCGCCGTCCACCCCGGTCACCCGTGCCCTGGTCACCCTGTCGTGCATGAGCAGGTGCACGTGGTCGCCTGCCCGTGCCGCGAGCGCGGAGAGCAGGAGCGCGGCCTCCAGCGCCGCATCGAGTCGTGTGCCGTCGCCCACCCGGGCTGCGGCCGTGCGCCCGGTGTCGACGATGAGGACCACATGCCGGTCGCGCTCGGGGCGCCAGGTGCGCAGCATCGTCGTCCCCGCTCGTGCCGTCGCCCGCCAGTCGATGGAGCGGACGTCGTCCCCTCGCACATACTCGCGCAGGGAGTCGAACTCGGTGCCCTGTCCCCGGACCTGGGTGCTGGTGTTCCCATCGAGCTCCCGCAGCCGCGCCAGCCGCGAAGGCAGATGCTTGCGCGAGGAGAAGGCGGGCAGCACACGGATCGCGCCACGGACGGGGTGCAGTGCCTGTCGGCCGGCGAGCCCCAGGGGACCGCGGGAACGAAGCACGACGAAGGCGCTGACGAGCTCGCCACGGCGTCTCGGGCGGAGGGGGATGTCCACGCGCCGCCGTTCCCCGGGCGGAATGCGCAGGTGCTGCCGTTCCGACGGCGCTCCCGCGGTGGGCTGCCACGCGTCGCGGAGCAGGACGTCGAGCGTCCGCGTCCCCCGGTTCTGCACCGCCACGCTGACCGGCACCTGCTCGCCGAGCCGGGCGCGCGACGGGACGCGACGGGTGACGGTCGCCGCGCGCGGGTCGCCGGCCAGGAGGACGTCGACGGCCACGAGGAGGAGGCACAGCCCGATCCACCCGCCCAGCACCGCATACGGCGGAAACCCCGCCAGCCCGGTGAGGACCAGCGGCACGATGCCGACGGCGAGGGCGACGGCGAGACGGCCCGAGACGAACACCTAGATCGGCACCCGGGTCTGCTGGACCACCGATGTCAGCACGGCGTCCGCGGACACGCCCTCCATCTGCGCGTCAGGACGGAGCTGGAGACGATGCCGCCAGACCGGGACGAGCATCGTCTGCACGTGGTCCGGCGTCACGGCGGTGGAGGCGTTGAGCCAGGCCCAGGCCTTGGCCGCGGCGAGCAGTCCCGTCGAGGCGCGGGGGCTCGCCCCGAGCTCGACGGAGGGGGAGTGGCGGGTCGCGCGGGCCAGGTCGACCACGTAGCCGAGCACGTCGTCGGTCACCTCGACCCGGGCGGCGGCCCGCTGGGCGGCGCGGATCTCGTCGGCGCCGATCACGGCCTCCACACCCGTGAGCTCGCGCGGCGAGAAGCCCTGGGCATGGCGCCGGAGCACGGACACCTCGGCGTCGCGTTCCGGCATGCCGACGACGAGCTTCATCAGGAAGCGGTCGAGTTGGGCTTCGGGCAGAGAGTAGGTCCCCTCGTGCTCGACGGGGTTCTGCGTCGCGGCGACGAGGAACGGGTCGGGCAGCGCGCGGCTCACGCCGTCCGCGGAGACCTGACGCTCCTCCATCGCCTCCAGGAGCGCCGCCTGGGTCTTCGGGGGCGTGCGGTTGATCTCGTCCGCAAGCAGGATGTGCGTGAACACGGGGCCCGCGCGGAAGTCGAACTCCCCGGTCCTGGCGTCGTAGACGAGGGACCCCGTGACGTCGCCGGGCATCAGGTCGGGCGTGAACTGGACGCGTTTGGTGTCGAGCCCGAGAGCCCGGGCGAACGACCGCACGACCAGGGTCTTCGCCACGCCGGGAACACCCTCCAGCAGCACATGGCCGCGCGCCAGGAGCGACACGAGCAGGCCGGTGACCGTGCCGGCCTGGCCGACCACCGCCTTGTCGACCTCGGTGCGGACGCGGTGCATGGCCTGGCGCAGCGCGGCGTCGTCGGCGGGACTGTTCTCGTCGGTCACGGGGTCTCCTCGGCTTCGGTCGGAAAAGGGGTGTGGGGCGGACGGATGGTCATGTGCCGCTCCGCGGGGACTGCGCGCTCGTCTCCACGGCGGTCTCGAGCTCGTCGAGGCGACGGGCGAGCGCGACGAGGGCGGCGTCGTCGGTGGGCGGAGGCCCCGACAGCAGGCTCTGCAGCGTGCCGCGCGGGATCCGGAGACGGTCGGCGGCGGCGTCGGCGATCTCGTCCGCGTCCGCGTGCACAGCCAACCCGAGTCGTCGGGCCAGTCGCCTCCGGGTGCCCTCCCGCAGTGCGTCCGCGGCGTGTGGGGCGTCCGCGGCCCTGGCCGTCAGCCGCGCGCGTCCGTGCATCGTCTCCGACGCGCGGACGGTCACCGGAAGGGTCTCCGCCACGAGCGGGCCGAAACGTCGGCCGCGGGCGAGGGCGACGGCCAGGCCCGCGGCGAGGAGCAGCAGGATCGCCGGGGTGACCCAGTCCGGGGTGAGGCTCCCGAGCGTGTCGGGGGTGGTGCCCTCGATGTCGGTGTCCTCGAACGACGGGACGTACCAGACGACCCGGTCGGTCTGCCCGAGCAGGGCGAGTCCGAGCGCGGCGTTGCCGTCCTCGGCGAGGGCCGCGTTGCTGAACAGCTTCACGCCCTCGACCACCGCGCGGTATCCGTCCCTCTCGTCGACGAGCACGGCCGCGGCATCGTCCTCGCCGAAGCACCCGGTCACGTCGTCCGCGGGGGAGAAGAGCCGATCAGGGCGGATGGCGCCGACTTCGGCGAACTCGGGGACTGCGCAGGTGGCTGTTCTCGGCGCGGCCGAACCCGACGCGTTCTCGCCGATCGCGAGTTCGGCCAGCAGATGCGTGCCTGTGGAGAGGAAGACGACGCGGTCGGCCGGCGCGAGGAGATCCGCCAGCGCGTCGTCGGAGAGCGTGTAGGGGTTGGTCAGGGCCAGCGTGGTGTCCTCGTCGAGGGCGGCGGCTGCCGCGGCCCGCGAGCGGACGACCTCGACCTCGACTCCCTGGTCCCGCAGCAGCTCGGCCAGGGCCAGGGCGCCGGTGCCGGACCGGCTCTCCGGATCGAGGGTGCCCCGCGCGCCGGGGCCGCTCGCCGCGAGTTGGGAGGCTGCGAGGGCGACCGCGACCACGAGCGCCGCGACGAGGAGCCACCCGAGGAGAGAGGCGGTCCGACGCCGCGGGCGCTCGGCGGTGGTGTCGACGGCGATCTCGTCCGATGCGATCGTCGTCACGCGGGCACCCCCTCGGGGCGGTGGACGCGGAGGCGCTCGTCCGTCGCGGCGAGGTGCCGGTAGTCGTCCTCCGTGGCGGGATGCCGTAGGTAGCGCACGTCGTCGAAGGACGCGGCGGCCCGCCGCAGGGCGTCCGCCTCGTCGGTGAAGACCGCGCTCGCGGAGCGGGCGAGGGACTGCGCCGTCGCTCCGGGCGCCGGATCGATGAGGTCACGCTCGAGCAGGCTGCGGGCGATCGCGCGGTAGCGGAGCACGACCGCGGCGTCCCAATCGCTCTGGCGTGCGCTGCGCTCGGCGTCGGCGCGGAGCTGTGCCGCGCTGCGGTCGTCGGCGGCGCCGAGGAGGTCGCCGTGCGCGCGCCGGATCGCTCTCGAGCGTCGGGGGCGTCCCCACACGATCAGCGCGGTGACCAGAGCCGCGGCGATGAGCACCGTGACCACGATGAGTGCGGTCGGGCCGACGCTCGCCCCGTTCTCCCCGCTGAAGAGATCGGTGAGGAAGCGCATCACGTCGCGGGCGAGAAGGTCGAACCACGTGGGCTTCGCGTCCGCGTACCGCGGATTGGACAGCTCCTCCTCGGCCCAGCGTCGCGCTTCGTCCCCGTCCGGGACGAAGACGTCGTCGAACCGTCGCATCATGACGGCGGGGTGCTGCCCGGCGCCGTCCATCCGGCTGCGTCCTCGGCGGACGGCGGGGCGGGAGGGGCCGGTGCGGGCGGCGGAGGAGGGGCGAACGCGGTCGGCGCGGGAGAGGTCGGAAGAGGACCCGCCGCCCCCGGGAACGGTATCGGCGCCACAGGGGGCCCGCCATACGCCGGAGAGCCGTAGCCCTGGGACATCATCACGTGCTCCGGCACCTGCCGGGGCGGGGGAGCGCTGGTGACGGCACGGGCGGGATCGATCGCGAACGGGTCGCCGAGCTGGTCTTCCGGCACACCGAGGTCGCGGCGCTCCACGTGGGAGAGGAGCGTCTGGTCGAGTCCCTCGTAGCGCATCCGGCAGTCGAGGTAGACGAGCACGCCGCCGGTGCTCTGCACGACGATGGTGATCGCCTGCAGGATCAGCAGCAGCATCTGCGGGGCGAGGAGGGCGAAGACATACGCGATGACGGCGCTCGGCTCGCTGGACCCGGTCGGGGCGATGACCGTCCCGAGGAACGAGGAGAACATGGCGGTCGGGATGCTGACCACCTGCATCGCCAGGCCCATGATGAGGCTGATGAGGAAGGTCACGCCGAACGCGACCCAGAACCGGCCGCGGGTCAGGCGCCACGACCGCACGAACGCCTCCCGGAAGCGGGCCCGCTCCAGCACGAGGATCGACGGGACGAGCAGCAGCTTGGTCGACAGCCAGACCGTGAGCGGGATCGCCGCCAGGGCCAGGAGCACCACGACGAGCACGACGATGCCGATCATCTCCGGGGTGCCCCCGAGACCGGCGGCGATGAGAGCGGCGATGACGGCCGCGACGATCGCGAGGCCGCCGAAGAGCGCGAGCACGGAGAGGGAGGCGAAGCCGGCGAGCCGCCAGAAGGCCGGGGCCATGCGGCGCCACAGCATCCGCAGCGTGGCCTTGACGCCGACCGTCGCGTAGCCGACCTCGGCGGCCACCACCCCCTGCATGATCGCGGTGAACGCGACGGAGGCGAGCCCCACGACGAGGCCGGCGATGAGGTTGATGGCGATCGTGCCGGCGAACACGGCCTCGAAGTCGGGGGAGGAGGGGGAGACCGTCTCCAGCCGGGAGAACGTCGAGAACAGGACGAGCCCCATCACCCCGGCGGTGGCGACGACGACGATGAGCTGGATGACGACGGCGAACCCGAACAGGACCTTCGGGTTGTGCCGCAGCGCCGCGAAGGCCTTGCCCAGCAGCATGCCGAACGTCAGCGGATGAAGGGGGATGATGCCCTTCCGGGGAGCTGGGGTCCACGTCTGGCCGCTCACGGGCCTCCCTCCGTCGTGCGCTCCCATCGTGTCATATCCGGGCACTGAGGCGCAGACCTGCGGAGGGCGGGACTCGGTGCCATAAGGTAACAGTTATGACCTCACGCATCCTTGTGGTCGACGACGACACCGCGCTCGCCGAGATGATCGGCATCGTGCTGCGCACCGAGGGATTCGAGCCGGTGTTCTGCGCGGACGGTGCGCGCGCGGTCGACGAGTGGCGCGCGCAGCGGCCCGACCTGGTGCTCCTGGACCTGATGCTCCCCGGAATGGACGGCATCGAGATCTGCACGCGCATCCGCGCCGAGTCGGGCGTGCCGATCATCATGCTGACGGCGCGCAGCGACACGGCGGACGTCGTCCGCGGCCTCGAGGTCGGCGCCGACGACTACATGGTCAAGCCGTTCAACCCGAAGGAGCTCGTGGCCCGCATCCGCACCCGGCTGCGCCCGACGCCGCAGGCCTCCAGCGAGCAGCTGCGGATCGGCGACCTCACCGTCGACGTGGACGCGCACGAGGTGCGCCGCGGCACGACCCCGATCGCCCTCACGCCGCTCGAGTTCCAGCTTCTCGTGGCCCTCGCCTCCAAGCCGCAGCAGGTGTTCTCCCGCGAGATGCTCCTCGAACAGGTCTGGGGCTACCACTACAAGGCGGACACCCGGCTCGTGAACGTGCACGTGCAGCGGCTGCGGGCGAAGGTCGAGCTCGACCCGGACAACCCCAAGATCGTCGTGACGGTCCGCGGCGTCGGCTACCGCGCCGGCAGCGTCACCTAGGGACCCCATGGCCGCGACGACTGCGACCACGGCCGTCGCCGTCCTCCGCGACTGGCGCGGCTGGCCGGACGTGCTGGCGGCGCTGTGGCGGCGCTCGCTCCGGTTCCGCACCCTCGCGATCACCCTCGTCGCCACGTCGCTGGCGATCCTCATCACGTGCGTCACGATGGCGCTGGTCATCCAGAACGACCTCTTCGTGTCGCGGAAGAATGTGGCCCTGGAGGACGCACGGCGCGCGGTGGACCAGGCGCAGTCCCTCCTGGACGTGGCGGAGGTGGGCGATGACCCCGCCGCGCTCACCGATCTGTGGAACGGCATCCCCGACACCCTCTCGCGCACGTCGAGCGCCGACCTGCTCGCCGGCTTCAAGATCCAGGACGGCTCGGGGACGGTCCGGCTCAACGGCTTCACCGCCGGGCTCACGCCGGATCTGCTGAGCCCCGAGCTGCAGGCCAGGGTCCGCGAGTTCGACGACCGGCAGGCCTGGCAGTCCGTCGCCCTGCCCACGGAGGACGGCGGCGTCGTGCCGGGCATCGTCGTGGGGCAGCAGCTCCAGGTGCCGCAGGCCGGGACCTTCGAGATCTACTTCGCCTACGACCTCGCCGACGCCGACCAGACCCTCGTGTTCGTGCAGCGCACCCTCTGGATCGCCGGCATCGGGCTGGTGGCCATCGTCGCGGCCATCTCCTGGATCGTGCTGCGCACGGTGTCCACCCCGATCGTGCAGGCGGCCGAGACGAGCGCGCGGCTCGCGGCGGGCGATCTCGGGGTGCGACTGGAGGTGCACGGCGAGGACGAGCTCGCGACGCTGGGGCGCTCCTTCAATGCCATGGCCGACAGCATCGAGGCGCAGATCAAGGAGCTCGGCGAGCTCTCCATGGTGCAGCAGCGCTTCGTGTCCGACGTCTCGCACGAGCTCAGGACCCCGCTGACGACGATCCGCCTCGCCGCCGACATGCTCAACGACCAGCGCGACGAGTTCGACCCCACGACCGCCCGCACCGCCGAGCTCCTGCACGCGCAGGTGCAGCGGTTCGACACGCTGCTGGCCGACCTGTTGGAGATCAGTCGGTACGACGCGGGGTCCGTGCAGCTCGAGCTGGAGGCGACGAGTCTCGCCCAACTCGCAGAGGACATCATCGAGCAGATGCGACCTCTTGCGGAAGGGCATGGCACGGAGATCCGCTTGGTGGCGCCCGGCGGCTACTCGCCGGTGGATATGGACCCGCGTCGTGTGCGGCGCGTGCTGCGGAACCTGATCGGCAACGCGATCGAGCATGGAGAAGGGCGTCCGGTCGTCGTCACGGTCGACAGCAACCAGCACGCGGTGGCCGCGGGCGTGCGCGACTTCGGGCTCGGGATGGACCCCGGAGACGCGGAACGCGTGTTCGATCGCTTCTGGCGCGCCGACCCGTCGCGGCAGCGCACCATCGGGGGCACGGGGCTCGGCCTGTCGATCGCCCTCGGCGACGCCACCCTGCACGGCGGCACCCTCGCCGTGTGGTCGGAGCTGGGGGTGGGCTCGCACTTCGTGCTGACCATTCCCCGCCACGACCGGGTGCTGGACGGCCCGAGCCCGATCCCGGTGGAGCCGCAGGAGCCCCTCACAGAACTCGGCGACGCGACGCAGCCGATCTCGATCGCCGAGACCTATTCCGATCTGCTCGACGGGAAGGACCAGTCATGAGCCCGCGCGCGAGGAGCCGATTCGTCCGTGGCGCCGCACTGGCGCTGGTCGCGCTGCTGCTTCCCGCGTGCGCCGGTCTGCCGACGAGCGGCGACGTCGCGGTCGGTCTCCAGCTGGGGGAGTCCCCGGACGACGTCGACGTGCTCCCCGTGGCTTCCGGTCCCGTCGCGGGGGCGGGCCCCGAGGAGATCGTCGAGGGGTTCCTCGAAGCCGGCATCACGACATCGGACAACTGGGCGACGGCTCGGGAGTTCCTGGCGCCTTCTCTGCAGCGCAGCTGGCGACCATCGGCGGGGGTCTCCATCGACGCCGGTCCCGAGGCCCGCACCCTCAGCTCGAACGTCCCCGACGACCAGGTGGAGGACGCTGAGGAGGCCGAGGTGCAGGTCCTCCTCGAGCTGGTCGCCAGCGTGGACGACTCCGGGGCGTACAGCGGTGCCCCCGGCGACTCGAGCGTGCCGTTCGTGCTCGCGAGGGGGGAGGACGGCGAGTGGCGGATCACCGAGGCGCCCGACGGCGTGGTGATCGACCAGAGCCGGTTCCCGAATGTGTTCGAGGGGTACTCGCTGCAGTGGTTCGACGCGCGCTGGTCCCGACTCGTCCCGGATATGCGGTGGTTCCCGCGACGCCAGAGCCCGGCGACGACGGTGACGCAGGCGCTCATCAGCGGCACCCCGGCGGAATGGCTGGATCCGGCGGTGCAGACCGCGTTCCCCGCCGACGTCCAACTGGCACAGGACGCGGTGCTCATCACGGGGCAGGCGGCCGAGGTGGCGCTGACCCGACCCGCGGCCAGCCTGGACGAGACCACGCTGGCCCGGATGCGCACCCAGCTGCAGGCCACGCTGAAGGCCGCGGGCGTGAACGTCACGCAGGTGCGTTTCAGCGTCGACGGCCGCGCGCTCGACGCGGGGGTCGTCGATGTCATCAGCACCGCGTCGGAGCCGGGGACGCTCGTGCTGAAGGACGGCAGGTTCGGCCGCATCGTCGGCGACGAGATCGCCTCGATCCCCGGGATCAGCGCGCAGATCCAGGCGGTCACGCAGCCGATCGAGGCGATCGACGTGGCCGCGGACGACGCGACCGCAGCGCTGCAGCTCGACGACGGCCACGTGTACCTCGCGACCGAGAACGGACGCAACGAGCTGGATGCCCGGTCCGGCCTCGTGCAGCCGTCCCTCGACCCCTACGGCTACGTGTGGTCGGTGCCCGCGTCAGCCCCGCAGGCGGTGCTCGCCGTCGGCCCCGATGTGGTCGGACACGAGGTCGCCGGCGCGTGGCCGAACGCCTCGTCCATCTCCGATCTGCGGGTCGCCGCCGACGGCGCCAGGCTCGCGGCTGTCGTCCGGGTCGGCGGCCAGCTCTGGGTGGTCGTCGCGGCGGTCGTCCGGGACGGCGCCGGTGTGCCCACAGAGCTCGGTGAGGTACGACAACTGCTCCAGCTCACCGAGCCGTCGACGGGGCTCGTCTGGCTGGGGCCCGATCGGCTGGCCGTGCTCACCGACTCCACGACGCCCCGTCTGATCGTGCAGCCGGTCGGCGGACCGGGCTCGGCCGAGAGTGCACCCAGCAATGCGGCGTCGATCGCCGGTGCCCGCACTCCGGCGGGTGTGCGCATCCTGGACACCTCGGGGCAGCTGTTCGCGCACGCGGGATCGGCGTGGCGGGAGGTGGCGGAAGGCGTCTCCGTCCTGGCCACACGAGCCGGCGAATGACCTCTCCTGCACGGAACGGCCTCGGCGCCGATCGAGTCCCGCCACAAGGGGATGGCTATCGGGAGCACGCGCCTGACGGCAGGATCTCGACATGGGGTTCACGACACGAGTGGGCGCGCTCGTCGCGGAGACCGGGGCGCTGCTGCTCGCGGCGAGCTGTGCCGGATGCGACCGGCCCGGCATCGTGCTCTGCGACAGCTGCCGGGTCGCGCTCACCCCGAGGCCGCGCGACGTGCGGACCCCGGGCGGGTTGCGGGTCCGCGCCGCCCTCGACCTGGACGGTCCGGCCGCTTCCTGCATCCGGAGTCTGAAAGGAGCGGGGCAGACCGCGTTGGGACGACCGCTGGGCGCCGCCCTCTCCGCCGTCCTCCTCCCTGCGGTCGGACCGGGAGTCTGGGTGATCCCCGTCCCGACCTCGCGGGCAGCCTTCCGTCGGCGCGGCTACCGCGTCCCTGAGCTCCTCGTCCGGTCCGCCGGTGCGGAGCCGCAGCGCGTCCTCGCTCTCACCCGTCAGGTGCGGGACCAGCGGGAGCTGTCTGCCGTCGCGAGGGCGGACAATCTCCGGGGCGCGATGCGCGCACGCCGACGAGGGCTCGGCGCACCCGCGGTCGTGGTGGACGACGTCGTGACCACGGGGGCCACGCTCGACGAGGCCAGCCGCGCCCTCGTCGCCGCCGGATTCGTCGTCGCCGGGGTCGTCGCGCTCGCTGCCACGCCGATGTCGGCCCGATCCGGATGAGGTTCATTGCAGACTCACCGCAGACACAGGGTCTCGGGCCGTGACATCGGCCGCGGGTCGGACTACGGTGGGGTGTCACAAGGCGACCACGGTCCGCCCTTGGCCGGGTGGACCGGGACAAGGAGGCAGCAATGGAAACGAGCATCGTGGGCGTCGGAGTGGGCATCACCGATCGCTTCCGCACCGTCGTCGAAGAGAAGATCGCCAAGATCCAGACACTCGCCGCCAAGGCGCAACGCCTGGACGTGAAGGTCACGCACCGGGTCTACCGCAACGGTCGAGTCCCGGACGAGACGGTCGAGTTGACGCTCGTCGGGAAGGGCCCCGTGGTCCGTGCCGAAGCCGTCGACGGCGACAAGTTCGTGGCGCTCGACCTCGCGATCGACAAGATGACCGAGCAGCTGCGCCGCGCGAAGGAGAAGCGCGTCGACGGACGACAGCACCCGCGAGGCCCGCACTTCGAGAAGGGCAGCGGTTCGCTCGAGGGCATCGACGTGCAGCCCGCCTCCGCCGAGGTGCTGCACGCCGTGGCGACGGGGAGCATCCCCGTGCAGAGCGAGGAGGAGGAGGACTACTCCCCGGTCGTCATCCGCACGAAGAGCTTCGAGGCGGAGTGGATGACGGTGGAGGAGGCCGTCGACCGGATGGAGCTCGTCGGGCACGACTTCTTCCTCTTCGTCGATGCGCGCACCGACCACCCGAGCGTGGTCTACCGCCGCAAGGGCTGGGACTACGGTGTCATCGCCCTCAGCACGCAGGCTCCGCCCGCTGAGGCGCTCGCCTCCTGACAGGACCGGGAACGGCCCGATCCCTGCGGGGATCGGGCCGTTCCCGTGTGAAGCTCGGGGGGCGTCAGTCGAAGATGCCGTCCAGGAGGCTGCCGATGACGAGCCCGCCGAGGATACCGGAGGCGAGGTCGCCGCCGCCCATGCCGCCGCCGCGACGGGGGCCGCCGCCCCAGCCCCCGCCCCAGTCCTGATCCTGCGGGCGCGAGGAGTCGATGTCCCGCTGTGCGAGTTGGAGAGCCTCCGCGGCGAGGTGGGCCACCCTGCGGGCCTGCGCCAGGGCCGCTTCGCGCGTCTCCTCGGCGGGCAGGAGAGCCGGCAGGTCGACCCGGAGCCGCTCGGCCTCGGCCAGACGCGTGCGGGCGTCGGCGCCGATCCATCCGCGGTGGCCGGCGATGAGGCCGCGGGCGACGCCGAGCTGCCGGTCGGCGTCGTCCATCGCGTGTTGCACCTGTGCGATGGACGGCAGGGGGTTCTCGGCCCGGTGTCGCGCCGTGGCGATGGCGTGGTCGAGGCCCGCGTTCGCTTCGCGCAGCTGGGAGAGCTCCGCGAACGGATCGTTGGGCTGCCCCGAGGGGGTGAGCGCGGCCAGAGCCGCCTGCAGCCGCGCGACGGCTTCTGCCACGGCGGGCGTGGAAGGAGCGGTCCGCGCGGCGATGAGGTCGTTGCGGGAGTCGGCGATGACCTCGGCCAGCGTCGACTCGGCGCGCAGCGCCTCGATCTCGAAGTCCTCGACGGCATCGAGCAGGGCACCGGCGCGGCGCGTCGCCTCGGTGGCCGTCTCCAGTGCGAGGTTCGCCTCCTCGTTCTGCTTCGCGGCACGGCGGCGCTCCGAGATGTCGGCGCTGTGGGTGGCGAAGCGGATCAGCTGCTCCGCCTCGGCGGCGCTCGCGGTGATCTGATGCATGGCGGAGTCGGAGTAGCGGGCGGACAGCCGGGATACGGTCTCGTCCGTCTGTGGGATGCGGGCGCTCAGAGCCTCCGCGTCGGCGCGCACCTGCGCGATGATCTCGGGCGCTCGCCGCACCTTCGCGACCGACTCCGCGAGCACGGTGGTCTTCTCATCGAGCAGGTCCTGGGCCCAGTCGCAGAGCTGCAGGATCCGCGCGTTCCGCGTGCGCAGTTCCTCATCGGTGTCCGGGATCTCGTCGTGGTTGAGCTGGTGGAGCTGGAACGCCTCCCGCAGGTGCGTCCGGACCGACAGCAGCGCGGCCTTGAGGTCGGACGTCAGGGACTCGCCGAGCTCGGCCTCCGCGAAGACGAGCTCGTCGGAGGTGGTGCGGATCCGCTCGTCGGCGGCGACGAGTGCCTGCTCCGCGCGTCGGGCGAGGTCCGCGTCCTGCGCGGCGAGTTCTTCCTGTTCGCGTTTGCGTCTACCCCAAAATCCAGCCATGTGCTGATCCTAGTTTCCCCGGCACCCGCGCGGGCTGAGCATCCGCTTCAGGCGAACGGCCCGCCGCGGAGCTCAGGCGGGCACCGCGACGGCGTCCTCGCCGCCGACGGCCAACGGCGTCGCCTTCGCCGGACGTCCCCTCTTGGGCCGTTCGGTGGTCAGTTCCAGCGCCATCTCGGGGTGCGGGTGCTGCGCGAGCCGGGCCTCCGCCTGATCGAGCCAGCGGAGCTCGGCTTCCGCCGCGCAGATGAGGGAGTCGAGGACGAGCGACCACGCGAGGTCCTCGGGGCTGCCCGCCGCGAGCCCGGGGGAGGGCGTGCGGCGCAGCTCGTCCAGCCGCTGCTGTGAGGCGTCCCGCTGGCTGCGGAGGATGGTCGCGGCATCCACTCCGGGCAGCGTGGCGGCGACCGCGAGTTTCACGGCGAGCTCCTCGCGCGTCGCCGGAGCGCGGAGCACCGGGGCGGCGAGCCAGCGCGCCGCCTCGGCCGAGCCCGCTGCGGTGATGTGCCAGTAGACATGGCCGTGGTCGTCGGCCTCCCCGCGCTGGACGAGGCCGTCGCGCTCGAGTCGCTCCAGGGTGTTGTAGATCTGGCCGACGTTGAGGGGCCAGGTCGACCCGGTCCGGCGGTCGAACTCGTGGCGCAGCTGGTAGCCGTAACAGGGGCCCTGATCGAGGATGGCGAGCAGGCTCTGGCGTACGGACATGACCGGTCTCCCGAGGATGGTGGATGGAAAGCAGTGCCGAGTATATGCATACCCGGCAATTTCTCTGACGCGGCGCGGCGGCCGCCCTTGCAGGCGACGTGGAGGTCACAGCCCGGTAACATGGCAAAGCATGCCTGTCGCTCGCCTCGCGACGACCGGCGAATGACCCAATGACAGGGAGATGACATCCGTGGCGAATCCTCTTGAGAAGCTGCTGCGTGCAGGTGAGGGGCGGATCATCCGCCGTCTGAACCAGGTGGTGAAGGCGGTGAACGCCCTCGAGGAGGACATCTCCCAGCTCACGGACGACGAGCTGCGCAACGAGACCGCCGAGCTGCGCGCCCGGTACGAGAAGGGCGAGACGCTCGACCAGCTCATGCCGGAGGCGTTCGCCGCCGTGCGCGAAGCCGCGAAGCGGACGCTCGGCATGCGCGCGTACGACGTGCAGATCATGGGTGGCGCGGCCCTGCACCTCGGCAACATCGCGGAGATGAAGACCGGTGAGGGCAAGACCCTCGTCGCGACCTTCCCCGCCTACCTGAACGCGATCGCGGGCGAGGGCGTGCACGTCATCACCGTGAACGACTTCCTCGCGAGCTACCAGGCGGAGCTCATGGGTCGTGTCTACCGCGCGCTCGGCATGACGACGGGCATCATCGTGTCCGGGCAGACGCCCGCCGTGCGCCGCGAGCAGTACGCCGCCGACATCACCTACGGGACGAACAACGAGTTCGGCTTCGACTACCTCCGCGACAACATGGCCTGGCGCAAGGAGGACCTCGTCCAGCGCGAGCACTTCTTCGCGATCGTCGACGAGGTGGACTCCATCCTCATCGACGAGGCACGCACGCCTCTGATCATCTCCGGGCCGTCGTCCGGTGAGGCGAACCGCTGGTTCGCCGAGTTCGCCAAGATCGCGCGCACGCTCGTCGCCGGCGAGGACTACGAGGTCGACGAGAAGAAGCGCACCGTCGGCGTCCTGGAGCCCGGCATCGAGAAGGTCGAGGACTACCTCGGCATCGACAACCTCTACGAGTCGGCCAACACGCCGCTGATCTCGTTCCTGAACAACTCCATCAAGGCGCTCGCGCTCTTCAAGAAGGACACCGACTACGTCGTCATGAACGACGAGGTCATGATCGTCGACGAGCACACCGGCCGTATCCTCGTCGGCCGCCGCTACAACGAGGGCATCCACCAGGCGATCGAGGCGAAGGAGGGCGTGCCGGTCAAGGCCGAGAACCAGACCCTCGCCACCGTCACGCTGCAGAACTACTTCCGCCTCTACGACAAGCTCGCCGGCATGACCGGTACGGCCGAGACCGAGGCCGCCGAGTTCATGTCGACGTACAAGCTCGGCGTCATCCCGATCCCCACGAACAGGCCGATGATCCGCAAGGACCAGCCGGATCTCGTGTACAAGAACGAGGCGGCGAAGTTCGCGCAGGTCGTCGAGGACATCGCGGAGCGCCACGCGAGCGGTCAGCCCGTGCTCGTGGGCACCACCAGCGTCGAGAAGAGCGAATACCTGTCGCGGCTGCTCGCGAAGAAGGGCGTCAAGCACGAGGTCCTCAACGCGAAGAACCACGCGCGCGAGGCGGAGATCGTCGCCCGCGCCGGTCGGCTCGGTGCCGTGACGGTCGCGACGAACATGGCCGGTCGAGGCACGGACATCATGCTCGGTGGTAACGCCGAGTTCCTCGCGGTGCAGGAGCTGAAGGCGAAGGGGCTCGACCCGGTGGAGACGCCGGAGGAGTACGAGGTCGCCTGGGACGAGACCTACGAGGCGATGAAGAAGGTCGTCGAGGAGGAGGCCGAGAAGGTCATCGAGGCCGGTGGCCTCTATGTGCTCGGCACCGAGCGCCACGAGTCGCGCCGCATCGACAACCAGCTGCGAGGTCGTTCCGGCCGTCAGGGCGACCCGGGCGAGAGCCGCTTCTACCTGAGCCTCACCGACGACCTCATGCGTCTGTTCCAGTCGGGTGCCGCCGAGGCGATCCTGGCCCGCACGAACTTCCCGGACGATGTGCCGATCGAGTCGGGCCTCGTGTCCCGCGCGATCCGCAGCGCGCAGTCGCAGGTCGAGGCCCGCAACGCCGAGATGCGCAAGAACGTCCTCAAGTACGACGACGTCCTCAACCGTCAGCGCGAGGCGATCTACGCTGACCGTCGTCAGATCCTCCAGGGCGACGACATCGCCGATCGCGTGCAGCACTTCATCGAGGACGCGATCAGCGGCGTCGTGCGCGACCACACGGGCGAGGGACACAACGAGAGCTGGGACTTCGACGCCCTCTGGACCGAGCTGAAGACGCTCTACCCGGTGAGCGTCACGATCGACGAGGTCGTCTCCGAGGCCGCAGGCCGCAAGGGCGGCATCACCGCCGAGGGGCTCACGCGCGAGCTGCTCTCGGACGCGAAGATCGCGTATGAGAAGCGCGAGGAGTCGCTCGGCGAGGCCGCGACCCGCGAGCTGGAGCGTCGCGTGGTCCTGCAGGTGCTCGACCGCCGCTGGCGCGACCACCTGTACGAGATGGACTACCTCAAGGACGGCATCGGCCTGCGGGCGATGGCTCAGCGTGACCCGCTCATCGAGTACCAGCGCGAGGGCTACGCGATGTTCCAGTCGATGATGGGCCAGATCAAGGAGGAGTCGGTCGGCTACCTCTACAACCTCGAGGTCGAGGTCCGTCGCGCGGGCGACGCCGAGACCGCGGAGGTCGAGGCGAAGGGCCTCGCCAACGACGGCGGAGAGCAGCGGCTGGAGTACTCGGCCGCCAACGACGCCGGAGAGGTCGAGGTCCGCAACGACCGGGGCCAGGTGCAGCAGGCCGCGACCGACCGGATGCGTCAGGCCGCCGCGCGCGCTCAGACACCGCAGGCCGCCGAGCCCGAGGAGGCTCCGCGCGGGGCCTTCGGGCAGCGCACGGAGCAGAGCGCCCCGGCCGCGGGCAACCGCGAGCAGCGCCGCGCGCAGAGCAAGAAGAAGAAGTAGCCCCCGGGTGAGAAGGAGGGCCAGTCCGTGCGGATTGGCCCTCCTTTCGTCCCTGTAGGCTTGATCGATGACACCATCGCGCACCTTCGACCAGTCGTCGAAGCTCAAGAACGTCCTGTACGAGATCCGCGGAAACGCCCTCGTCGAGGCGGCGCGACTGGAAGCAGAGGGCCACCGGATCCTCAAGCTGAACACCGGCAATCCGGCGATCTTCGGGTTCGACGCCCCGCATCAGATCGTGCACGACATGCTCGCCGCGCTCCCCACGGCCCACGGCTACAGCGACAGCAAGGGCATCATCTCGGCTCGCCGCGCGGTCGTGAGCCGGTACGAGGAGATCGACGGGTTCCCGCGTTTCGATCCGGACGACGTCTACCTCGGCAACGGCGTCTCCGAGCTGATCACCATGACCATGCAGGCGCTGCTGGACGAAGGGGACGAGGTCCTCATCCCCGCCCCCGACTACCCGCTCTGGACGGCCATGACGAGCCTCGCCGGCGGCACCCCCGTGCACTACCTCTGCGACGAGGACGACGACTGGCAGCCCGATCTCGAGGACATCCGGTCGAAGATCACCCCGCGCACCAAGGCGCTCGTGATCATCAACCCGAACAACCCCACCGGCGTGGTCTACTCGCGGCAGGTGCTGGAGGGACTCGTGCAGATCGCGCGGGAGCACCAGCTCCTCATCCTCTCCGACGAGATCTACGACCGGATCCTCTTCGACGACGCGGTGCACATCCCGACGGCGACTCTCGCCTCTGATCTGCTCTGCCTCACCTTCAACGGACTGTCCAAGACCTACCGCGTCGCCGGCTACCGCTCCGGATGGATGGTCGTCACGGGTCCCCAGGACCATGCCAAGGGGTTCATCGAGGGGATCACCCTGCTGGCGTCGACCCGGCTCTGCCCGAACGTCCCTGCCCAGCATGCCGTGCAGGCGGCGCTGTCCGGAGTCCAGTCGATCGACGCCCTCATCGCCCCGACGGGGCGTCTTCACGAGCAGCGCGACATCGCCTGGGAAGGGTTGGAGGCCATTCCCGGCGTCTCCTGCGTGAAGCCCCAGGGCGCTCTCTACGCGTTCCCCCGACTGGACCCGAACGTGCACGAGATCCGCGATGACGCCAAACTCGTCTACGACCTGCTCGTCTCGGAGCACATCCTCCTCGTGCAGGGCACCGGGTTCAACTGGCCGACGCCTGATCACCTGCGGCTCGTGACCCTGCCAGAGCCGCGAGTGCTGAGCGAAGCCGTCGAGCGCCTCGGGAACTTCCTGTCGAGCTACCGCCAGTAGTCGCCGGAGGGGCGGACGGCTCGAGACCGGCCGCGAGCCGACGGACGGCAGTGACGAGCGCCGACCGCGGCGCGACGTCCGAGATCGGCCGGGCATGGAGGAGAGCCGCGTCGACGGCGCGCCGATCCAGGGGAAGGAAGACGATGTCGGTGAGCCCGGCGAAGCGCTCCAGCGTGCGACGGATCTGACTCCGGGCATCGAGGCCGAGGGGGCCGGGACGGACCTGGTTCATGACCACCGTCACCGGCGTCTGGCCCACGAGGCGCCGGAGCTCGGCGTGGTCGCGGAGGAATCGGCTGATCCCCAACGGATCCGCTGCCGCCACCGCCACGACCCGGTCCGCCTCGCTCAGTGCTGCGACGGTCGCCGCGTGCCGCCGCGGGCCGACCACGTCGTAGGTCGCCTCCTCGTCCGCGTCGACGGCGGCCGAGACGTCCACGACGGTCTCCTCCGTCCATGTCCGGCAGAGGGAGAGCGTCGCCCGGACCCGCGCATCGGACAGCTCCGGCCAGCGGTTGGGGCGGTTGAGCCCGGCCAGCACATCGACCTCGGCACCTCCGGCTGCGAGGCGGGTGGAGAGGGGGTCAGTTCCGCCGGATCGAGCGCGCCGGCCTCGGCGCGACGGCAGGCGGCGGCGAGGCCCGGGGCATCATCGTCCATCCCGAGGAGCAGCGCGAGAGCGGGGGCCACGGTGTCCGCATCGACCAGCGCCGTCCGGCGTCCGCGGCGCGCCAGCTCCACGGCGAGCTGGACGGCGACCGTCGACCGCCCCGGCGCCCCGTGCGGACCCCAGACGGCGATGACCCGGGACGGAGCCGACGGAGCCGGGGCGCCGGGCTGAAGGTCGGCGGACAGTGCCGCCGCGATCTCCCACCCCGCTGCGTCCGCGCGCAGGGGAGGGGCGAGGCCCATCCGTATCGCGGCGCGACCGTCCGCGCCTCCGAGTGTGAGGACGCGGATGCCGGCGCGGTCGCACGTGGACAGCAGTTCGGTGGTCAGCACAGCCCTGCTCGCGGGAACGACGACGGCCTCCACCTCCGGATGCAGACGAGATGTGATCATCGCCGCGGAGGCGGAGGGGATGCTGGCGGCCGAGACGCCCTCCCACTCCAGCTCGGCGACCAGCTCGTCGGCCCGCGGCGCGGCCACCGCGATGAGGACGACGCTCACGACCCTGCCCCGACCGGGACCACGGAGAGTGCCGCACCGCCGGTGACCGCGGCGAGGACCGCGGCGACATCGCTCCGGTCGATCACGATCTCCAGCTCCGCGGTGGTGTCCGCCAGGAGCCCCTCCCGCTCGAGGACGGCACGCACGACGACGTCTCCGACGAGGATGCGGGGCTCGTCATAGGAGCGCCCGTCCTCGCGCAGCGGCGCCCGCCAGATCTCGACCTCGGTTCCGGCCTCCACGTCTTCGGGAAGGCCCACGCTGCTCGCGACGACGACCGTCGTCGTACGGCTGTCCGCTGCCGTCGTCATCGCCGTCCTGGGCACCAGCTCGCCCTCCGATAGCGTCCGGGCCGCGACCTGGCCCGTGTCGAGCTGGCCTGGCCGGACGTACTCGTCGGACACGGCCCCCAGCGCCACATCGACGGTCGCGAAGTCGGAGGCGCGGAGCACTTCTCCGCGGACGATCGTGCGCTGCGCCTGGAGCACCGGCGTCGCCTGATCGGATGAGGTGAGCACGAACCAGACGCCGGCCATCGACGCCAGGACGAGCACGATGCCCACCGCGAAGCGGGCATCTCCGCGGAAGCGACGAGGGGAACGGGCGAGCGGGGCCATGGCGATATGGTCACAGAAGCGGCCACCAGGGCCGTCGAGTTATCCACAAGCTCTCGCCACCCCGCACCTCCTCCGCCCTGCGCGCCCAGAATGAGGGCATGACACCCCCGCACCCGCACACCCCCCGTTTCCTCGCGCCTGCGCAGGTGGCAGAGCTGCTGAGCATCGATGTGGACGAGGTGATCGCGCTCGTCCATGCCGGAGACCTTCGCGGCGCCCCCCTCGGTGCACCCGCGCGCTGGCGCATCGAGGAGTCGAGCATCGAGGAGTACCTGGCCGCGCAGGTGGAGGAGGCGCGGCGGATGGCCCTGTGGCGGCAGTCGCAGGCCGCGAGCTTCCCCGAGCTGTGGGGACCCGCCGCGTCACGGCGTCCCTGAGCGTCAGAGAGTCGGAGCTCCCTGCACGCGGATCGCGGCGAGGGCGGCGTACGGCACGATCCGGAAGCCCCGTACCGCGTCGGCCCGGCGGGTGGCGCCGCTGTCGTGCTCGGCGAGATCGAGGTGGTCGGCGGCGGCGCGATCGATGGTCCCGTGGAGATCGTCGCCGACGAGGAGGCGGAGCTGCACCGGAAGACGGCGACGCGCGAGGTCGCGGAGGGCGAACCCCAAGGTCATCCGTTCGCGGAGCGTGGTCGCTCCACCGTTCGTGTCGTCGGCGAGGCTGCCCAGCATCGATCCGTGGTCGAGCGTGAGTCCGAGCACGGATGTCATCGGGATCAGCAGCATGGAGCTCGGCACGCGCGCGCCCTGGGGCACGCGCGAGACGGCGGCGAGCCAGTCCACGCCCAGGGACCGCAGGCCGACGGGCAGGTGAGCCCCGTCGACGAGGTGGAGTGTCGCTTCGATGTTCGCGGCGCACAGATGGCGCAATCGAGCGCGCAGGTCGAGTCGAGCGATGCGGAGTCGCTCGGACTCGGCGTCGCGGGCGGCGCGTTCCGCCTCCCACTCCGCGGCGAGCTGTCCTTCCAGGTCGTCGAAGAGGGAATCCCAGTGCACCCGACCGAGCGTAGGGGCGGACATCGTGTCGTCCGAGTTATCCACATCCGCGCGGACGGTCGCCCCGGCCCTCGCCCGAAGCGCGGAATCTACGGGTTGTCCACAGACCTCCTCCTGCGCCGACCGTGCCGTACCGGGAACGTGTTCTACTGACGGCTCGCCGACGCCTCCGAGGGGAGATCGAGATGATGCTGGCCGAGTACTTCGGACCGCAGCCCACTCCGGCCGATGAGCTTCCGGACCCCGTGCTCCTCGTGCGGAGCCTCACCCAGGGGGCTCTCGAGGCCCTCGCCGGAGTGCGGGAGGTGGATCAGCTCGCCCGCTGGTTCAGCGAGGAGGCGTACCGCAGCGTCGTCACCAGGGCCAACCTCGCCGCCCGTGCGCGCAGTGCTCGCGGTGTCGCGCCGACCCGACCCACCTTCGTCATCCGGACGGTGCGGGTGACGCACCCACGGGACGGCATCGTCGAGGCGGTCGTCGTGGTCGCGGGCCCGGGGCGCACCCGTGCCGTGGCCATCCGACTCGAGGGACTGGACCGACGGTGGCGCGCGACGTCGCTCGCCATCCTCTGAGGCGGGGGAGCCTAGGCTGGTGAGGTGTCAACCCTCAGTGATCTCGCCCAGGCCCAGGGCCTTCTGACCGACGACGACGTGGAGTGGCTGCACCGGCTCGCCGGTGACGGACAGCTCCTCGCGGACCTCGCCTCCGCCGATATCGTCCTGTGGATCCAGACGGACGACGGCTCTTTCGTCGCCGTCGCTCACGCGCGACCGAGCGGTGCGGCGACGCTCTTCTACCGGGACATCGTCGGGGAGCGGGTGCGCCCGCAGTGGCGCACGCAGGTGCACGGCGCTTTCGAGTCGGCGGAGATCGTCGACTCGTCCTCGCCCGACTGGTTCGAGGAGACACCGACCAGGGTGCGCGCGGTCCCGATCGTGATCGAGCGGCGCGGCGAGGACAAGGCTCCGCGCGTGATCGGGGTGGTGACGCGGCACACCAACCTCGGGGAGGTCCGCACGCCGTCGCGTCAGCAGATCACCTTCGACGAGTGTGCCAACGACCTGTTCCGCATGATCGCGGACGGCAGCTTCCCCGACCCTGCAGCGCCGACATCGCCGCGCCGCGGTGCGCCTCGGGCATCGGACGGTCTCATCCGGATCGACGTGGACGGCATCACGACCTTCGCCAGCCCCAACGCCCTGTCCGCGTTCAATCGGATGGGCTTCGACGACGAGCTGGAGGGCGAGTCCCTGGCCGAGGTGACCACCCGGCTCGTCCCGCCGTCCCGCCAGGTGGACGAGTCGCTGCCCGTGGTGGTCACGGGGCGGGCGCCCTGGCGGACCGACATCGAGGCGCGGGGGGTGACGGTCTCCCTCCGTGCCATCCCCCTGAAGGATCACGGCACCCGCATCGGGGCGATCGTGCTCTGCCGCGACGTCTCGGAGCTGCGTCACCAGGAGCAGGAGCTCATCACCAAGGACGCGACGATCCGCGAGATCCACCACCGGGTCAAGAACAATCTGCAGACGGTGGCGTCCCTGCTCCGGATCCAGGCGCGACGCACGCACTCCGACGAGGCGCGGGATGCTCTCACGCAGGCCATGCGCCGCGTCGATGCGATCGCGGTCGTCCACGACACCCTCGCTCAGGGCCTCACGCAGAAGGTCGACTTCGACGAGGTCTTCCATCGTGTCCTCAAGCTCGTCGCCGAGGTGGCGTCGGCTCCCAACACGCGGGCCCGCACGCAGTCGACGGGACACTTCGGCGTGCTCCCGAGCGAATACGCCACGCCGCTCGCCCTCGCCCTGACGGAGGTGGTCACGAACGCGGTGGAGCATGGCCTCGCCGGGCAGGAGGGCGTCGTCACGATCGACGCGAAGCGCACCGAGGACAACCTCCGGGTGACGGTTCGCGATACCGGCCACGGGCTCCCGGAGGGCCGGATCGGTCAGGGCCTCGGCACGCAGATCATCCGCACGCTGATCCAGGGCGAGCTCGGCGGCACGATCGACTGGCGGGGGAGCGAGGGTGAGGGGACCGAGGTGGTCATCGACATCCCGCTGCGCTGGCTCGAGCGCTGACGCCTCGTCGGAACACGCAGAAGCGGCCTGAGACGGTGTCTCAGGCCGCTTCTCGGATCTCAGGAGGCGCGGCGGGCGCGGGCGGCGCGGCGCTTGAGCGCGCGGCGCTCGTCCTCGGACAGGCCGCCCCAGACGCCCGAGTCCTGGCTCGTCTCCAGGGCGTACTGCAGGCAGATCTCGGTGACCGTGCACGTCGCGCAGACGGTCTTCGCCTTCTCGATCTGGTCGACGGCCGGGCCGGTGTTGCCGACCGGGAAGAACAGTTCGGGGTCGACGGTCAGGCAGGCGGCCTTGTCACGCCAGTCCATGGGGGCTCCTCGGTGTGGATTTCATGAGATGTCGCGATGCGACCTCTCGATTCGGGCGACGGTTCGGGTTCCGCTACCCTGTTGAGATACGGGCGGATGCCCGCTGATTGTGATGCGAACGCGAACGTTCGCCCCACGCCGCTGTGGGAGCACATGACTTTCTCTATTCTGTTACATGAATACCCTGAAATCAAGGGTTTTCTCGTCATTCGATCCCCGGGAGGACCACGTGCGCGCACCGGGAATCGCCCGCGCCGCCGCCGCCGTCCTGGCCGTCGAAGCGGTCGCCCTGCTCGTCTTCGCGGCCATCGAGATGGCGGGACTCGGGGCAGGGGACGCCGCATCGCTGCCGACGGCCATCGCTCTCATCGTCCTGACCCTGATCGGTGCCGCGGCACTGGGAGCCTTCGCCTTCGGCACCCGCGCCGGGCGCTCCTGGGCGCGATCGGGCGGGGTGGTGTTCCAGGTCCTCGCGATCGCCCTGGCGCTCGGCGCCCTCACGCTGCCGCCGATCCCGTGGGTGTTCGTGCTCGGCCTCGGGGTTCCCGCCGTCGCCGGCTTCGCCCTCCTCATCGCGAGCGCACGCCGTGAGGGGACGAGGCGCGAAGCGGAGTGACTCCGCCGCGACGCGTCAGGCGTCGATGCCGAGCTGCTTGCGCAGACGCGCGACGTGGCCGGTGGCCTTCACGTTGTACTGGGCACTCGTGATGATGCCGTCCTCGTCGAGGACGAAGGTCGAGCGGATGACGCCTTCGACGACCTTGCCGTAGTTCATCTTCTCGCCCCAGGCGCCGTACGCCTCGTGCACTGCGTGGTCGGGGTCGCTGAGCAGCGGGAAGGTGAGACCGTCGCGGTCGCGGAAGGCGGCCAGCTTCGCAGGCTCGTCCCTCGAGACGCCGACGACCTGGTACCCGGCGCCCTGGAGCGAAGAGATGCTGTCGCGGAAGTCGCAGGCCTCGGTGGTGCACCCCGGGGTCATCGCCGCGGGGTAGAAGTACAGCACGGTCTTCGTGCCGCGCAGATCGGCCAGCCGGACGGTGTTCCCGTCCTGGTCGAGCAGCGAGAAGTCGGGGGCGGCGGTTCCGGTTTCCAGGCGTTCGGTCACGCCCCCAGCCTACCGTCCGGGCGGCTGCTCCGCCTTGTCGGCGAAGGTCTGCAGCAGCCGCTGCAGCGAGTCCAGCCGCGCCCGCCCCGTCTCGCTCAGCTCGCCGCGCTCCGCTGCCTCGATGAGGGCGCAGTCCGGCGCGTCCGGCAGGTGCGTGCAGCCGCGCGGGCAGTCCTCCGCGATGACGGCGAGCTCGGTGAAGGCGGCGAGGATGTTCGCGGGCTCGACGTGCCCCAGCCCGAAGGAGCGCACGCCGGGGGTGTCGATGACCCAGCCCGTGCCGCCCGGGCCCTCGTAGCGGAGGGACACGGTGGAGGAGGAGGTGTGGCGTCCCCGGCCGGTGACCTGGTTCACGTGTCCGGTGGCGCGGCCCGCGGTCGGGACCAGGGCGTTCACGAGGGTCGACTTGCCCACGCCGGAGTGCCCGACGAAGACGGTCGAGTGGCCGATGAGCGCCGCGCCGATCTCGTCGACGGGCATCTCGTCCTGTGCGCTCGTGAAGACGCGGAGGTCGAGGCCGTCGAAGTGCGCGAGGAAGGGCGCCGGGTCGGCGAGATCGGTCTTCGTCACCACGAGGAGGGGGCGGATCCCGGCGTCGAGGGCCGCCACGAGGTAGCGGTCGACCAGGCGGGCACGCGGCTCGGGATCGGCCGCGGCGACGACGATGAGCATCTGGTCCGCGTTCGCCACGATCACCCGTTCGACCTCGTCGGTGTCGTCGGCGCTGCGACGCAGGAGCGAGGTCCGCTCGACGATCCCCACGATCCGCCCGAGCGTGCCCTCGTCTCCCGAGGTGTCGCCGACGACGCGGGCCTGGTCGCCCGTGACGATCGGCGTGCGCCGCAGCTCGCGGGCGCGGGCGGCGGTGATCGTGCGCTCCTGCGGGGTGTCCTCGTCGAGGAGCACGGAGTACCGGCCCCGGTCCACACCCAAGACGCGGCCGACCTGCGCGTCCTCGTGCGCGGGGCGCCGCTTGGTGCGCGGTCGGTTGGCCTTCGGGTTCGGGCGGGTCCGGATGCTGCTCTCGTCGTAGTCCTCGAAGTCGTCCTCGAGGTCGTCGGCGTCGTTCAGCCAGCTCACCCGTCAGCCTCGCAGCATCCGCTCCCAGAGCATGGTGAACTCCGGGAGGGTCTTGGCGGTGGTGCCGATGTCGTCGATCACGACGTCGGGGACGCGGAGGCCGATGAGCGCGCCGGTCGTCGCCATCCGATGGTCGTGGTGCGCCGCCCAGGAGCCACCGCGGAGCGGGCCCGGCACGATGCGGATGCCGTCGGGGAGCTCTTCGGCGGTCCCGCCCAGAGCGCGCAGGTTGCCGACGAGCGCCGCGATGCGATCGGTCTCGTGGAGGCGGATGTGGCCGATGCCCCGGATCGTCGTGGGGCCGTCGGCGAAGGCCGCGAGACCCACGAGGGTCGGCGTCAGCTCGCTGGCGGCGGAGAGGTCGAGATCGAGCCCGCGGATGCCGGAACCGGCGCGCACGGTGAGGACCCCGCCGTGACGGCTGACGTGGGCGCCTGCAGCCTGCAGGATCTCGGGCAGCAGCGCGCCGGGCTGCGTCGAGTGCGCCGGCCAGCCGGTGATCGCGACGGAGCCGCCGGTGACGAGCGCGGCCGCGAGGAACGGTGCCGCATTGGAGAGATCCGGCTCGATGGGGATCTCCTTGGCGCGGGGGACCCCGGCCTCCACCAGCCACTCGCCGACCGCGGGGCGCTCGATGCGGATGCCACGGCGGCTGAGGGCCTCGATGGTCATGTCGATGTGCGGCAGGCTCGGCAGCCGCTCGCCGGTGTGCACGAGGTGCAGGCCGACGTCGAAGCGTGGAGCGGCCAGAAGCAGCCCGGACACGAACTGGCTGGAGGCCGACGCGTCGATCTCCACGCGACCGCCGCGGATGTGACCGTGGCCGCGGATGGTGAACGGGAGGGCCCAGGTTCCCTCGTCGTCGATGTCGACGCCGAGGTCGCGCAGGGCGCTGATGAGCCCGCCCATGGGTCGGTGCAGAGCCGTCTCGTGCGCGGTGAGGTGGACGTCCTGCTCGGCGAGGCCGGCCAGCGGCGCGATGAAGCGCATGACGGTCCCGGCCTGGCCGCAGTCGATCGTCGTGCCGCCGCGGAGCTTGCCGGGCGTGATCACGAGGTCGGGACCGAACTCGTGGCCGGCGTCGACCTCCTCGATGCCGACGCCGAGCGCGCGGAGGGCCTCCACCATGCGCTGCGAATCGTCAGAGTGCAGCGGCGCGATCAGGCGGCCGGGGCCGTCCGCGATGGCCGCGATGAGGAGTTCGCGGTTGGTGAGGGACTTGGACCCGGGGATCGTGAGCTCGGCGTGGACCGGGCCGTCGATCGTGGGCGCGGGGTAGGCGCCCTGCACACGGGTGGGGGAATACCTTTTGGCGCTCATCGGTTCTCACCTTAGTAAACGCAACGCCGTCCTCGTGAGAGGCGGCTTCGGTGCGAAGGGAAGAGGATGCCTGCGACGCTGGAACGCGAGGTGATCGACCTCAGCCGCCTAGACTGGCCGGTGATGGACGACACCGCAACCGCAGCCACCGTCGGCGACCCTCGGCGCGAGTTCGAGGAGCAGGCGCTCCCCTTCATGGACCAGCTCTACGCCGCCGCGATGCGCATGACGCGCAATCCCGCGGACGCCGCCGATCTCGTGCAGGAGACCTTTGTCAAGGCCTACGGGTCGTGGTCGACCTTCGCGCAGGGAACGAACCTGAAGGCGTGGCTGTACCGGATCCTCACCAACACGTACATCAACATCTACCGGAAGCGGCAGCGCGAACCGTTCCAGGGCACCATCGACGAGCTCGAGGACTGGCAGCTCGGCGGCGCCGAGTCGACGACGGCCTCGCACAGCCGGTCGGCCGAAGCCGAGGCCATCGACCGCATGCCGGCGTCGGTCGTCAAGGACGCGCTGCAGGCGGTCCCGGAGGACTTCCGTCTCGCGGTGTACCTCGCCGACGTCGAGGGTTTCGCGTACCAGGAGATCGCCGACATCATGAAGACCCCCATCGGCACCGTCATGAGCCGTCTGCACCGTGGCAGGCGGATGCTGCGGGAGCTGCTGGCCGACTACGCCGCGGAGCGGGGAATCGCCGCGGCTGACCCGAGGAGCAAGAAATGAGCGACTGCGGCTGCGACAAGGCCCGTCAGGATCTGGAGGAGTACCTCCGCAATGAGGTGTGCAAGACGGAGCACGCCGAGATCCGCGAGCACCTGGAGAACTGCCCGGCGTGCCGGGACGAGGCTCTGGTGGCGACGACCCTCACCGAGGTCATCGCCCGTGCCTGCAAGGAGACCGCTCCCGAGGAGCTGCGCGACCAGGTGTTCGCCCGGCTGCGCGAGGTCCAGGCCGCACAGCACTGAGGCGCTGCGAGCGCGTGCGGGGCGTCGGAGACCGCCCGTAGGCTGTGTGCATGGCCCTCATCGATGCGCGCGGGATCCCCGCTGACCAGACATCCGTCGACCGTCTCGCGGCACAGGACCTCGACTACCGGGTCCTCGATACGACGGACTCGGCGCGGGTGGCCGCCTTCCAGCGAGCGATGGCGCGCGGGTTCCTCGGCGCCGACCCCTCGGAGGCGGCTCGCGAGGAAGGCGTCGGCACCCTGAGGAGCCGGCGCAACATCGGCGTGTACGAGCCCGACACCCCGGCCGACCGTTTCCCCGTGGCGACCATCGACTCCTGGGTGACTCCGCTGACGATCCCCGGCGGTGAGATCGGCATGTGGGCGATCAGCGGAGTCACTGTGGCCGGCACCCATCGTCGTCGTGGCATCGCGCGGGCGCTGCTGGAGGGGGAGCTGCGCGCCGCCTCCGACGCCGGTCTCCCGGTCGCCGGGCTCACGGTGTCCGAGGCGACGATCTACGGACGGTACGGCTTCGGCTCTGCCGTCCCGGTGTCGCGGTTCACCGTCGACGTCCGCCGCGCCGGATGGGCGGGGCCCAGTCCCGCGGGCGGCGTCGAGTACCTCGAGCGCGAAGAGCTCGCGGCCGCGCTGGCGGAGGCGCACGAGCGGGCGCGTATCGCCCGATCGGGGCAGGTCCCCGGATGGCCGGCCCGCTGGGCGGGCATCAGCGGGCTCGCGAGCACAGACACCGACCGGGACCGGGTGCGCGGTATCCGCTATCGCGACGAGTCCGGGCAGGTGCGCGGCGTGATGGCGCTCCACCTCGCCGAGCGCGGGGGCACTTTCCGGTTCGCGCTGCACGTGCGTCTGCTCGTCGGCGAGACGGCGGAGGCGACGGCCGCATTGTGGCGATTCGCGCTGCAGCACGATCTCGTGGACGAGGTGACCGCCGACCTCCGTCCTCTCGACGACCCGCTGCCGTGGCTCGTCGGAGACCCGCGCGGGGTCACCCAGGAGGTGCACGACCACGGTTGGCTCCGCGTCCTGGACGTCCCCGCCGCGCTCACGGCCCGGTCCTACGCCGCGCCCCTGGACACGGTGCTCCGCATCGAGGACGCGCTCGGTTTCGCGGCGGGCACGTGGCGTCTGCGCATCGACGCCGAGGGGCGGGCGCGCGTCGAGGCGGCTCCGGATACCGGGGCGGACCTCGTCCTCGACGTCTCCGCGCTCTCGTCGATCTACGCAGGCAGTATCCGTGTCGCCGCGCTGCACGGTGCGGGCCGGATCGCCGGCGCGCCCGCGGTCGTCGAGGCCCTGGACCGCGCGTTCGTCGCCTTCCCGGCTCCGTCCCTCGACATCTGGTACTGATCCCCGGACGACGAGAAGGGGGGGGGCGCCCCCCCCCCGCCGCCCCGCAGAGGCAGGGGCGGCAGGGGGAGGCAGCGGGCGGCCCCCGCGGCGGCG
>NZ_JBFBLJ010000001.1:560310-1534582 GCF_040702565.1 Microbacterium meiriae
GCCCCTCCCGGCCCCGGCCCCCCCCCAGCGGCAAGTCCCCCCCGGCCCCCGAGTGGCCCCCCCCGGCCGAAGCCGGGGCGCCCTTCTCGTCGTCCGAGAGCGGATCAGCCGAGGGTCACCGCCGCGCGGATCAGAGCGGCCTGCTCGGTGGCGTGCACCTTGGACGAGCCCGTCGCCGGAGACGCCGAAGCCGGACGCGACACGGGGCGGAAGGAGCGGTCGCCGGGGACATCCGCGAACGCGAGGGCCAGGAACGGCCAGGCGCCCTGGTTCTCCGGCTCCTCCTGCACCCATACGAGCTCAGCGTTCGGGTACGAGTCTGTGATCTTCTTCAGCTCGTCGATGGGTGTCGGGTAGAGCTGCTCCAGACGCACCAGGGCGATCTCCGGGTTCGGGTTCTTCTCCAGCTCGGCGCGGAGGTCCCAGTGCACCTTGCCGCTGTGCACGAGGACGCGCTTCACGGCGGAACGATCGAGACCGCGGTCGTCGTCGATGACCGGCTCGAACCGACCGCCGGTGAACGCCTCGACCGGGCTCGTCGCTCCCCGCAGGCGCAGCATCGCCTTCGGGGTGAACACGATCAGCGGCTTGCGCGGGCGCGCATAGGCCTGACGGCGCAGCAGGTGGAAGTGCGACGCCGGCGTCGACGGACGCGCCACGATCATGTTGTCCTGTGCGCACAGCTGCAGGAACCGCTCGATGCGTGCGGAGGAGTGGTCCGGCCCCTGACCCTCGTAGCCGTGGGGGAGCAGGAGGGTGACGCTGGACTGCTGACCCCACTTCTGCTCCGCGGCGGAGATGTACTCGTCGATGACCGACTGCGCGCCGTTGACGAAGTCGCCGAACTGCGCCTCCCAGAGCACCAGGGCCTCGGGAGCCTCCACGGAGTAGCCGTACTCGAAGCCGAGTGCGGCGTACTCGCTGAGGAGGGAGTCGTAGACGAAGAAGCGGCCCTGGGCGTCGGACAGATTCGACAGCGGCAGCCACTCCTGGCCGTTCGCCCGGTCATGGAGCGCGGCGTGACGCTGTACGAACGTCCCGCGGCGCGAGTCCTGGCCGGCGAGGCGCACCGGAGTGCCCTCGACGAGAAGCGACCCGAAGGCGAGCAGCTCGCCGAAGCCCCAGTCGATGTTCCCGTTGCGGCTCATGTCGAGACGCTTCTCCAGCAGCTGCTGGATCTTCGGGTGCACGGTGAAGCCCTCGGGCTTGTTCACGAATGCATCGCCGATGAGGCGGATGACCTCCGCGGGGACACCGGTGACCTCGGGGGCTCCGACCTGGTCCTCGACCTGCGGGGCCTCCTCCGGGGCGATCGGGGTGGCTCCGGTCTCGGCGGCGTGCGTCTCGGCGAAGGCGATCTCCAGGCGGTTCTGGAAGTCGGCCTTGGCCTCGTCGTACTCCTCCTCGGTGATGTCACCGCGACCGACGAGCGACTCCGTGTAGAGGCGGCGGACGGAGCGCTTCGCCTGGATGAGGTCGGTCATCAGCGGCTGCGTCATCGAGGGGTCGTCGCCCTCGTTGTGACCGCGTCGGCGGTAGCAGACGAGGTCGATCACGACGTCGCGGTGGAAGCGCTCACGGTACTCGAACGCGAGCTGGGCCACGTGGATGACCGCCTCGGGGTCGTCGCCGTTCACGTGGAAGACGGGTGCCTGGATCGTCTTGGCGACGTCGGTGGCGTAGACCGAGGTGCGGGCGTCGCTCGGCGTCGTGGTGAAGCCGACCTGGTTGTTGACGACCACGTGGATCGTGCCGCCGGTGCGGTAGCCGCGCAGCTGCGACATCTGCAGCGTCTCGACGACGACGCCCTGGCCGGCGAAGGCCGCGTCGCCGTGGACGAGGATCGGCAGCCAGGCGAAGGTGCCGATGGGCTTGCGGTCCTGCTTGGCGCGGACGATGCCCTCGAGCACGCCGTCGACCGTCTCCAGGTGCGAGGGGTTGGCGGCCAGGTACACGGGGAGCGAGGAGCCGTCGTCGGCGACGAAGGTGCCCTCGGTGCCGAGGTGGTACTTCACGTCGCCGGAGCCGCGCTGGTTGCCGGGGGTCTGCGTGCCCTCGAACTCGCGGAAGACCTGGCCGTAGGTCTTCCCGGCGATGTTGGTGAGCACGTTCAGGCGACCGCGGTGGGCCATGCCGATCGCGGCACCCTCGAGACCGGCGGTGGCCGCGCCTTGGAGGATCTCGTCGAGGAGCGGGATCAGCGACTCGCCGCCCTCGAGGGAGAAGCGCTTCTGACCGACGAACTTCGTCTGCAGGAAGGTCTCGAAGGCCTCGGCCTCGTTGAGCTTGCGCAGCACGCGCAGCTGCTCGTCATGGCCGGGCTTCTGGTACTTGACCTCGACCTTGTCCTGGAACCACCGGCGCTGCTCCGGGTCCTGGATGTGCATGTACTCGATGCCGAGCGTGCGGCAGTACGAGTCGCGCAGCACGCCGAGGATGTCGCGGAGCTTCGCGACGCGGCGCCCGCCGAAGCCGCCGGTGACGAATTCGCGGTCGAGATCCCAGAACGTCAGCCCGTGACTCTCGATCTCGAGGTCCGGGTGCGAGCGCTGCCGGTACTCGAGCGGATCGATGTCGGCCATGAGATGACCGCGCACGCGGAAGGAGTTGATGAGCTCCTGCACGCGCGACTGCTTGTCGACGCGCTCGGCGAGGTCGACCGCGATGTCGGGGTTCCAGCGGATGGGCGCGTACGGGATGCGCAGCGCGGCGAAGATGTCGTCGTAGAAGCCGCGCTGGCCGATCAGCAGCTCGTGCACCTTCTTGAGGAACTCGCCGGAGCCGGCGCCCTGGATGACGCGGTGGTCGTAGGTGCTGGTGAGCGTGATCGTCTTGCCGATCGCGAGCTCGTTGAGCGTCTTGTCGCTGGCGCCCTGGAACTCGGCCGGGTACTCGAGGGCACCGGCGCCGATGATGCAGCCCTGGCCCTTCATGAGACGCGGGACCGAGTGGACCGTGCCGATGCCGCCCGGGTTGGTCAGCGAGACCGTGGTGCCCTGGAAGTCGGCGGCGGTGAGCTTGTTGGAGCGTGCGCGGGTGACGAGGTCCTCGTAGGCGGCGAGGTACTCGGTGAAGGTCATGGTGTCGGCGCGCTTGATGCTCGGGACCATGAGGGCGCGGGTGCCATCGGGCTTGGGCAGGTCGATCGCGATGCCGAGGTTGACGTGCGCGGGGGCGACGACGGAGGGCTTGCCGTCGATCTCGGCGTAGAAGACGTTCTGGCTGCGGAACTCGTCGAGGGTGCGGATGAGCGCCCAGCCGATGAGGTGGGTGAAGCTGACCTTGCCGCCGCGGGTGCGGGCCATGTGGTTGTTGATGACGATGCGGTTGTCGATCATCAGCTTGGCGGGGACCGTGCGCACGCTCGTCGCGGTGGGGACGGTGAGGGACTCGTCCATGTTCGCGGCGAGGGTCTTCGGCAGACCGCGCAGCGGGGTGACCTTGTCCTCCTCGGAGGGCGGCTGCGCCTCCTTGGATTCCTGCTTCGGCTTCGGCGCCTGGGCGGGGATCGGGGCGGACGCCGCGGGCTTCGCCGTGGTGCGGGCGACGGGCTGCGAGCCGATCACCGGGATGGGCGCGGTCACGGGATGTGCCGGGGCCGTCGTCGCGGTGGGAGCAGCAGCGCCTCCGCCTGCGGTGGTCTCGGAGTGGTACTTCTCCAGGATGGGCCACCACTCCTTGTCGACCGAGTCGCGGTTCTCCTTGAACTGCTCGTAGAGCTCTTCGACGAGCCAGGAATTGGCTCCGAACCCCCCGTCGCCACCGACGCCGGTCACCTGGTTCGACACGCTCTATCGCCCTCTTTCATCGCTGAAGATCTCCGATGCGGACGCACGACGCAGGATGCGCTCGGGCCCGCACACTCTCGACCACCAAGCCTAACCTGTTTCGACCGGGGAGACGTCGAAGAGAGCGACCCGCGCCGCGCCGATCTGGGTACCGTGGAGGCATGGAGTTCTCAGGTGCGCAGCCGACCGTCGATCTGACCTACTCGGATGTCTTCCTGGTGCCGCGCCGTTCGGCCGTCACCAGTCGGTTGCAGGTCGATCTCGCCCCGCACGACGGCACGCCCGCGACGCTGCCGCTCGTCGCCGCGAACATGAACTCGGTGACAGGGCCGCGCATCGCCGCCGTGCTCGCACGCCGCGGGGCGCTGGGCGTGCTCCCGCAGGACCTACCGCTCCAGGAGCTCGACGCTGCGATCCGCGACGTGAAGGGGCAGCCGGTGCTCTGGGACACGCCGCTCGTGCTGCCCCCGGAGGCGACCGTCGCCGACGCGCTCCGCCTGCTTCCGGCCGCCGTGGGACACGGGATCGTCGTGGCACACGGGGCGGCGCCGATCGCTGTGGACCGCATCGTCGGCGTCCTTCCGGCGACGCGTCTGGCGACCGCGTTGCCCGATGCACAGCTCGGCGACCTCGTGCACCGGGGGACGCCGTCCATCGACGCGGACGACATCGGCTCCGAGCGTCACGCCTTCGACGTCATCACCGAGGCGGACGTCGAGATCGTCACCGTCGTGCACCACGGCCACCTCGTCGGGACGCTGAGCGCGCGCAGCGCCTTGCGCGCCACCCTGTACCGCCCGGCCGTGGACGCCGACGGCCGCCTCGCGGTGGCCGCGGCCGTCGGCATCAACGGCGATGTGGCGGCCAAGGCGAAGGCGCTCGCCGCCGCCGGCGTGGACGTGCTCGTCGTCGACACCGCGCACGGTCACCAGGAGGGCATGCTCCGGGCGCTGCAGGAGGTCGCGTCCCTCGGCCTCGGGCTCCCGATCGTCGCGGGGAACATCGTCACCGCGGACGGCGTGCGGGATCTCGTCGACGCGGGCGCCTCGATCCTCAAGGTCGGCGTCGGCCCAGGGGCGATGTGCACGACCCGGATGATGACGGCGGTCGGTCGTCCGCAGTTCTCCGCGGTGCTGGAGACCGCCGAGGCCGCCGCCGAGGCCGGAGCGCACGTCTGGGCCGACGGCGGGGTGCGCTACCCCCGCGACGTCGCCCTCGCGCTCGCGGCCGGTGCCGCCTCCGTCATGGTCGGCTCCTGGTTCGCCGGGACGATCGAGGCCCCGGGGGAGCTCCAGCGCGACGCGGACGGGCGGCTGTTCAAGGAGTCGTGGGGGATGGCGTCCACGAAGGCCGTGCAGGCGCGGTTCGGTCGGCTCGACGCGTACGAGCGGGCGCGCAAGGAGCTGTTCGCCGAAGGCATCTCCTCCTCGAAGATCTATCTCGACCCGCTGCGGCCGGGAGTGGAGGACCTGCTCGACATGATCACCTCGGGCGTGCGGTCGTCCTTCACGTACGCCGGTGCTGCGACCGTGCCGGAGTTCCACGAGCGCGCCCTCGTCGGACTGCAGTCCGCGGCGGGATATGAGGAGGGCAAGGCGCTGCCGGTCAGTTGGTGATCGCCTGCCGCGTCCACAGTCCGCTTCTGTAGAATCGAGCGCACTATGGACGACCCTCCCAGTTGCCGAACATCGCCCCACCGTCCCGTTCTCTCCCCGGAGAGGAAGATCTGATGGACTACATCATGTTGGGCGTGGGGCTTCTGCTCACGGTCGGCACCGGCCTCTTCGTAGCGAGCGAGTTCGCCCTCGTGAACCTCGACCGCGCGGATCTGGAGGCGCGGCAGGCGCGCGGGGAGTCCCGCCTCTCCCTGACGATCAGCGCTCTCCGGCACACGTCGACGCATCTCTCGTCTGCACAGCTCGGCATCACGCTGACCACGCTGCTGACCGGATACACGATGGAGCCGGCGCTGTCGAACCTCCTGCGTCCCACGCTGGTCGCCTGGAACATCCCGGAAGCCGCCGTCGCCCCCATCGCGACCGTGGTGGCGATGTTCGTCGCGACGGTGCTCTCGATGATCCTCGGCGAGCTCGTCCCGAAGAACTTCGCGCTGGCGCTGCCCCTGGCCACGGCCAAGCTCGTCGTGCCCTTCCAGATCGCCTTCACGACGGTGTTCAAGCCGGCGGTGGTCGTGCTGAACGGCAGCGCCAACGGCGTGCTGCGCAGCATGGGCATCGAGCCCAAGGAGGAGCTCTCCGGCGCCCGCAGCGCGGAGGAGCTGTCGTCGCTCGTGCGACGGTCGGCGAGCGCCGGAGTTCTGGAGGCCGACACCGCCACGCTGCTGGACCGCACGCTCACCTTCTCCCGGCTCACGGCGGCGGACGTCATGACGGCGCGCCCGAGCATGCACGCGATCGCCGCCGGCGACTCCGTGGACGACGTGATCCAGCTCGCCCGGCGCACGGGCCACAGCCGCTTCCCGGTGTTCGACGAGGACCTCGACGACATCACCGGCGTCGTGCACCTCAAGGCCGCCATCTCGGTGCCGCGGGAGCGTCGCGCCGAGGTGCCCGTCGGCGCTCTCGCGACCGATCCGCTCCGCGTGCCGGAGACCGCCCATGTCGACGCGCTCATCTCGGACCTCCGCGGCCGGGGTTACCAGCTCGCGGTCGTCGTCGACGAGTACGGCGGGACCGCCGGCATCGTGACCCTGGAGGACCTCGTGGAGGAGCTCGTCGGCGAGGTCTCCGACGAGCACGACCGGACGAGGGCCGGGATCATCCGGAACCGCGACGGGGTGACCTTCCCCGGCGAGCTGCGCCCGGACGAGCTGCGCAGCCGCGCGGGCGTCGAGGTGCCGGAGGGCGATGTGTACGACACGGTCGGCGGCTACGTCATGAGCGTTCTGGAGCGGGTGCCTGTCGTCGGCGACGAGGTGCCCCTGGAGAGCGGCACGCTGCAGGTGGTCCGCATGGACGGACGCCGGGTGGATCGGGTGCGCTACGTCCCGAGACCGGATGCCGTCATCATCGAGGGGGTGTCCCTGTGAGCGATTGGGGAGGCCTCGCCTGGCTCGTCGTCCTGCTGGCGGCGAACGCGTTCTTCGTCGGCGCCGAGTTCGCGGTGATCTCCGCGCGGCGCTCGCAGATCGAGCCGAAGGCGGAGCGCGGCTCGCGTCCCGCCAAGACGGCGCTGTACGCCATGGAGCACGCGACGCTCATGCTCGCGACCTCGCAGCTCGGCATCACGATCTGCTCGCTGCTCATCCTGAACGTCTCCGAGCCGGCCATCCACCACCTGCTCGCCGTGCCGCTGCACGCCGTGGGCTGGTCGGATGGTGCGGTGGACGTCGTGTCGTTCACGATCGCGCTGCTCATCGTGTCGTTCCTGCACGTCGTGTTCGGCGAGATGGTGCCGAAGAACCTCGCGTTCTCGATTCCGGACCGGGCCGTGCTGCTCCTGGCGACGCCGCTGGTGTGGGTGTCGAAGGTGTTCATGCCGGTGATCTGGCTGCTGAACGCGGCGGCGAACGGTGTGCTGCGCCTGTTCCGGGTGGAGCCGAAGAACGAGGCGGCGTCGACCTTCACGCTCGATGAGGTGGCGACGATCGTCAGTCAGTCGCGCCGGGAGGGCGTGCTCATGGACACCGCGGGCACGGTGACGGCCGCGGTGGAGTTCACCGACAAGAAGGCCCGCGACGTGGCCGTGCCGCTGAGCGACCTGGTCACACTGCCGCAGACGACCACGCCGGACGACATCGAGAAGGCGGTGGCCCGCTACGGGTTCTCGCGCTACGTGATCGTCGACGACGAGGACGTCCCGATCGGCTACGTCCACCTCAAGGACATCCTGCGGGCCTCCGAGGGGCCGGACGCCGAAGCCAAGGTGCTCGAGCCGATCCCCGGCAAGCGCATCCATCACATGGTGCCCGTGCAGGAGGACACCGACCTGGAGGACGCCCTCGCCGTCATGCGACGTGCGGGCCGTCACCTGGCCAAGGTCCGCGACGCGCGGGGGGAGACAACCGCCGTGCTGTTCCTGGAGGACATCCTCGAGGAGCTCGTCGGCGAGGTGCAGGACGCGACCCGTCGCGTCCGCGGTCACTGACGTCGCGACACGCGAAGGCCGCCGGCTCCCACGGGAACCGGCGGCCTTCGTCGTGGGCGTCAGCGCCAGTGCGCCCGCTCGTACTGCGGCGGCCAGGCGACCTCGGCCCCCAGCTCGTGCGCGGCGCGGAGCGCGAAGTGCGGGTCGCGCAGCCACTCCCGTTCGGCGAAGATCGCGTCGGCCGCGCCGTCGGCGAGCACCTGTTCGGCCTGCGCGGCCGCGGTGATGAGGCCGACGGCCGACACCGGGATCCGCCCGCCCTGGCGGACGGTCTCGGCCAGCGGGACCTGGTAGCCGGGGGAGACGCTGATGCGCTGGTGCGCGACGAGGCCGCCGCTGGAGACGTCGATGAGGTCGGCGCCGTGCGCGGTCGCCCAGGTGCCGACCGTCGCGGCCTCCTCGGGCGTGAACCCGCCCTCGGCGTGATCGGTCGCCGAGATGCGGACGAACAGCGGCACGTCGTCGCCGGCCGTCTCGCGCACCGCGTCCACGACGCGCAGCAGCAGCCGGGCCCGGTTCTCCAGCGAGCCGCCGTACTCGTCCTCACGGAGGTTGGACAGCGGCGACAGGAACTGGTGCAGGAGGTAGCCGTGGGCGCCGTGGATCTCGATGACGTCGAATCCGGCCTCCCGCGCCCGCCGGGTCGCGGCGGCGAACCCGTCGACCACGCGGTCGATGCCCGCCGCGTCCAGCGCGACCGGCGCGGCGAACCCCTCGTAGGCCACGGCCGACGGTGCGGTGGTCGTCCATCCGCCCTCGGCGGCGGGGACCGTGCCGCGCTCGTCCGCCCACGGCCACCAGGTCGAGGCCTTCCGCCCGGCGTGCGCGAGCTGGATGCCCGCTGCCGCCCCTCGGTCGTGGATCGCCCGGACGATCGGGGCCAGGGCGTCGCGCTGCGCGTCGTCCCACAGCCCGAGGTCGCGGGGAGAGATGCGCCCCTCCGGCACGACGGCCGTGGCTTCGGCCACGATGAGTCCGGCGCCCCCCGAAGCGAACTGCGCGAGGTGGGTGTGGTGCCACTCCTGCGCGACGCCGTCGATGGCGCTGTACATGCACATGGGGGACACCCAGAGGCGGTTGCGGAACGTGGTGGACCGGATGGTCAGCGGGGAGAAGAGAAGACTCACCGTTCGACGGTACCGCCGACGCGGACGGGACAGGGCCGTCGGGCTAACGTGGAGTCATGAGCGACGTGCGCGAGTGGTCCCGCAACGACGCGGCGCGGTTCTTCCGCGCTCCGACCGTCGAGGACGACAAGTACTCGCGGGGCGTCGTGGGGGTGCGCACGGGATCGGCCGCCTACCCCGGCGCCGCGGTGCTCGGCGTCGAAGCCGCCTGGCGCACCGGTGCCGGGTTCGTCCGCTACGTGGGCGCGCCGTCGGCGGTCGCGGCGGTGCTCTCGCGGCGCCCGGAGACCGTCGGCGGGCCGGATGCCGGACGCACGCGGATCGGTGCCTGGGTGATCGGCTCCGGGACCAACCCGGACGACCGGAGCGCGACGGAGGCGCAGGCACTGCGGGAGATCGTCGGCGGCGACGTCCCCGTGGTCATCGACGCCGGAGCGCTCGATCTGGCGCCGACCGCACGCGCCCCGTTCGTCGCCACGCCGCACGGCCGGGAGTTCGCGCGGCTGCGGGAGCGCATCGGCATCGACGGGGCCTCGGACGATCTCGCAGATGTCCGCGCCGTGTCCGCCGCGATCGACGGCGTGGTGCTGCGCAAGGGCGCGCGCACCGTGCTCGCCGCACCCGACGGCACGCTGATCGCCGTCGAGGCGGGAACGGGCTGGCTCGCGACGGCGGGCACGGGCGACGTGCTCGGCGGGATCGTCGCCGCCGTGATCGCCGCGAATCCGGACAGCCCGCTCGTCGAGTCCGCTGCGGCGGCCGTCTGGCTGCACGGGCACGCCGCCCGCATCGCCGCCGCGGCGACCGGGGGTGCGAGCGGCCATCCGATCGTCGCGCTCGACGTCGCGGAGACGCTGCCCCGCGCGGTCGCGGACCTCCTGTCGTGAGGACCTCGACCCGGAGGAGCGCGCTCGCCCTGTGGATCGCCTTCCTCCTCGTCCACCTCGTGACCGCGTGGCTGGGCTGGGTCTACCCGAGCCAGCCCATGGGGGACGTCGTGCTCGTGTACGAGCCCTGGGCCACCGCGGCGTGGAGCGGCGGGGAGGTCGTGGGCGTCACGGAGTCCTGGGTGTATCCGCAGCTCGCGCTCCTGCCGATGATGCTCGCCGCCGGGCTCGCCGCACCGTTCCTCCCGCTGCTCGGCGTCTCCGGCGCCTACCTCATCGGGTGGGCGCTGCTGGTCACGGTGCTCGACGCCGTCGCCTTCGCCGTCCTCGTCGGGCGCGGACGCGTCCGGGCGCGTCGGACAGCCGCGTGGTTCTGGTGTGCGGCGCTGCTGCTCCTCGGACCCATCGCGCTGTACCGGATCGATGCCGTGACCGTGCCCCTCGCCGTCGTCGCCGGTCTGTGGTTGGTCACCCGCCCCACCATCGCCGCGGCGCTGCTGACCATCGGCGCCTGGATCAAGATCTGGCCCGGTGCGTTCCTCCTGGCGGCGGTCGTGGCCGGGAGGTCGCGGCTGCGGATGCTCCTGGCCGCCGCGGGGGTCACGGCCGGTGTGGTGGTGGTGCTCCTGCTGCTCGGCGCCGACACCGAGATCCTCGGCTTCCTCACCGCACAGACTGGCCGGGGGCTCCAGATCGAGGCGGTCGCCGCGACGCCGTTCCTCTGGATGGCCGTGACGGGGGCCGCCCGCATCGAGTACAGCTACGACATCCTCACCTTCCAGTTCGTCGCTCCGGGCGCGGAGGTCGTCTCCACGGTCCTCACCCCGCTCCTCGCGCTCGCCGTGGTCGTCGTCGCCGTCGTCGGCGGGGTCAAGGCCGCCCGTGGCGCGTCATTCGCGCGACTCTTCCCGCCGCTGGCCCTGCTCCTGGTGACGGTGCTCATCGCTCTGAACAAGGTCGGCTCGCCGCAGTTCCAGACCTGGCTGCTGGCGCCCGTGATCCTGTGGCTCGTCCTCGACCGCCGCCGCGCGCCGACCGCCGCGGCGCTCGTGCTCGCACTGTGCCTGCTCACCTGTCTCGTGTATCCGCTGAGCTACGACGGGCTGCTACGGGCCGAAGCCGCCCCCGTCCTGCTGCTCACCATGCGGAACGTCCTGCTCGTCATCCTCGCCGTCGTGAGCGCCGTCGCGCTCGCACGGGTCTCCGTCGTCCGCCGTCCCCGAACCCAGGAGTGAACCCATGTTGATCGCCTTCTCCGTCGCCCCCAGCGGCACGCCCGCCGATGGCGCCGACCGCAGCGATGCCTCCGTGCACGATGCCGTGGCCGCCGCGGTGCGCGTCGTCCGTGCTTCTGGGCTCCCGCATCGCACGACGAGCATGTTCACCGAGATCGAGGGGCCCGACTGGGACACCGTGATGGACGTGGTCAAGCGGGCGACCGAGGCGGTCATGCCGTACGGATCGAGGGTGTCCCTCGTCCTCAAGGCGGATATCCGTCCCGGCTACACGGGGGAGCTCGACGCCAAGGTCGAGCGCCTGGAGGCGGCGATCGAGGAGTCCGACGACCGGTAAGCTGAACCGGTGAATCCCTCGACACCTTCGAGGGGTGCGGCGAAGTGGGCGCTCCTCTCCCTCGCCATCGGCAGTTTCGGCATCGGCATGACCGAGTTCGTCGTCATGGGCCTGTTGCCGAACATCGCCGCCGACCTCCTCCCGTCCGTCTGGGCGTCGAGCCAGGAGGAGGCGCTGAGCCAGGCCGGCTGGCTGATCTCGCTGTACGCGCTCGGCGTGGTCATCGGCGCCCCGACCATCGCCGGCTTCGTCGCCCGCTATCCGCGGCACCGGGTGATGATCGTGCTCGCCCTGGCGTTGACGGTGTTCAATGCGCTCACCGTGGTGCTGCCGACGTTCGAGCTCGTCGGGGTATCGCGCTTCCTCGCCGGGCTCCCGCACGGTGCGTATTTCGGCATCGGCGCGCTCGTCGCCGCCGACGTGATGGGACCGGGCAACCGTGCCAAGGGCGTCGCGTTCATCCTCACCGGACTCACGGTCGCCAACGTCATCGGGGTGCCGCTGGGCACCTTCCTCGGCCAGGAATGGGGCTGGCGCGCGGCCTTCGCCGTCATCGCGCTCGTCTTCGCGCTTGCCACCGTCTTCATCGCGCTGTTCGTGCCCGCGCACCCGGGGAACCCCGGGCGCACGATGCGGGCCGAGCTCGGGGTGTTCCGCATCGGTCAGGTGTGGTTCACGCTCGGCGTCGGGGCGATCGGGTTCGGCGGGTTCTTCGCCGTCTACAGCTACATCGCCCCGCTCGTGACGGAGGTCGCCGGATCGCCGGACTGGGTCGTGCCGATCGTGCTCGTGCTCATGGGGCTCGGCATGACCGGCGGGAACCTCGTCGGCGGTCACCTCGCCGACATCGACCTCCGCCGCACGCTGCTGCTCGGTCTCGCCGCGATGGCGGTCGTGTTCGCTCTGCTCGCCGTGCTCTCGTTCTGGATCGTGAGCCTGAGCCTCGTCGTCGTGCTCGTCGGGTTCGTCTCGTCCGTGCTGAGCCCGACGATCCAGACCCGGCTGATGGACGTGGCCGGCGACAACCAGTCCATCGCGGCGGCCATGAACCACTCCGCCCTGAACATCGGCAACAGCCTCGGCGCCTTCCTCGGCGGCATCGTGATCGCGGTCGGCTGGGGCTTCACGGCGCCGGCGTGGACCGGCGCCGTGCTCGCAGTGGCCGGTCTCCTCATCGCACTGGTGTCCTACCGCGTGGAGGCGCGGCGGGTCGCGCAGACGCCGGTCCTCGCATCGTAGAGTGACGGGGTGACCACCCCCGACGAGGACCTCCCGCTCGCCGGCACCGTCGTGCTGCTGCGGCCCGTCGCCGACGGCTTCCAGGTGCTGCTGCTGCGCCGTCCGTCGCGAGGCTCGTTCGCAGACGCCTGGGTCTTCCCCGGCGGGAAGGTCGAGCAGGGGGACCGTCAGCCGGGCGCTGCAGAGGTCGACGACGCGCGTCGCGCCGCCGCCAGGGAGACCGCGGAGGAGGTCGGACTGACGGCGCGCGATCTGGTGCCGCTGTCGGAGTGGCGGCCGCCGGCGGAGGCGCCGGTCCGGATCCGCACCTGGTTCTTCCTCGCCCTCGCGCCGGACGCCGAACCGTCGCCGTCCGCCGACGAGGTCGTCGAGCTCGCCTGGGTGTCACCCGCCGAGGCTCTCGCCCGTCACGCGTCAGGAGAGTGGCGACTCTTCCCGCCGACTTGGCTCACATTGCACCGACTCTCCGCCTTCGCCGATGTCGATGCGGCGCTGGCCTCCGGCGGGGCTGTCGAGCTGTTCCAGACACAGGTGCGCGATGAGGGCCGGGCGTTCGGCTGGGCACAGGGGACCCTCCACGCCCACACCCTGCCGTGGCGGTTCGATCCGGTGTGACGCGGCTCAGGCGTCGAGCAGACGCCGTAGGTGCGCGCCGACGGCCTCGGTCTCGATGAGGAAGCCGTCGTGGCCGAAGTCGCTCGTGAGCACCACCGCTTCGCCGTCGAGCACGTTCGCGATGCTCCGCGCGATCCGCTGCTGCCCGTCGACGGGGAAGAGGCGGTCGCTGTCGATGCCGAGGACGAGGGTCGTCGCGGTCACCGCCTTCAGGGCCTCCTCGACGCCGCCGCGGCCACGACCGACGTCATGCGAGTTCATCGCCTCGACGAGGGTGACGTAGCTGTTCGCGTCGAAGCGCCGCGTGAACTTGTTGCCGTGGAAGTCGAGGTACGACTCCACCGCGAAGCGCCCGCCGTGGCCGAGCGGCGACACGTCGGACTGCCAGGAGCGCTGGAACCGCTGGTTGAGCTCGATCGGGCTGCGGTAGTTCAGCAGAGCCATGCGGCGGGCGAGGGCGAGGCCGCGATGCGGACCGTCGCCGTCCGCGAGGTCGTAGTACTCGCCGCCCTGGTAGCGCGGGTCCATGCGGATGGTCTCCAGCTGCACGGTGTTGAGCGCGATCTGGTCGGCGGTGGTGACCGGGGGAGAGGAGAGCACCGCGAGCCGCTGCACCCGGTCGGGCTGCGACACGGCCCACTCGAGCGCATGCATGCCGCCCATCGAGCCGCCGATCACCGCCGCCCAGCTGTCGATGCCGAGCGCCTCGGCCAGACGCACCTGCGCGGCGACCTGGTCGCGGATGGTGAGGTAGGGGAAGCGCGATGCCCACTCGTAGCCGTCCGGGGCGATGCTCGCCGGCCCCGTCGATCCCTGGCAGCCGCCGAGCATGTTCGGCGCGATCACGAACCACTCGTCGGTGTCGAGCGGCGCACCGGGGCCGACGACGTCCTCCCACCAGCCGGCGGTCGGGTGGCCGGCGCCGGCCTCGCCGCGCACATGGCTGTCGCCGGTGAGGGCGTGCAGGACGAGCACCGCGTTGTCGCGGGCGGCGTTCAACTCGCCCCAGCTCTCGTAGGCGAGGCGGATGCCGGGAAGCTGTGCTCCGCTCTCCGCGGTGAAGGCGCCGAACGCGGCGAAGCGGCGGCCGCCGACGGGATCGCCGTCCCGCCAGGCGCCGGTGGCCGGCGGGCGGGCACGGAGCAGCCGGACGTCGACCTCCGTCACCGGTGCCGACGGCACCGTGTCCTCGGAGGTCGTCTGCCAGTCCATGTCTCCATTCTCGCCTGGCCGGTGGGTCTCGGCCCGCAGGTTACGACACGGGCACGACGAAGGCCCCGAGCCGTGCGGTCCGGGGCCTTCGTGGAGGGCGTGCGGGTCAGGCGCGCGCGGCCTCCGAGACGGCACGCGCGGCGGCGAGCGCCTGGTCCAGATCCGCCTTGAGGTCCTCGATGTTCTCGAGGCCCACGGACAGGCGCACGAGGCCGGGGGTCACACCCGCGGTGAGCTGCTGCTCAGGCGTGAGCTGGGCGTGCGTCGTGGAGGCCGGGTGGATGACGAGCGAGCGCACGTCGCCGATGTTGGCGAGGTGGCTGAACAGGGAGAGGCTGTTGACGAACTCCCGTCCGGCTTCGACACCGCCCTTGAGCTCGAACGACAGCACGGCGCCGACACCCTTCGGGGCGTACTCGTTCGCCGTGGCGTACCAGGGCGAGGACGGAAGGCCGGAGTAGTTGACCCCGGCCACGTCGTCGCGGCTGTCCAGCCACTCGGCGATCTCCTGGGCGTTCTGCACGTGGCGCTCGATGCGCAGCGACAGCGTCTCGACACCCTGGATGAGGTTCCACGCGCTCTGCGGGGCGATGGCCGAGCCGAGGTCGCGGAGCAGCTGCACGCGGGCCTTGATGATGTAGGCGAGCGGGTCGCCGACCGCGGCCGTGTAGCTGGCGCCGTGGTACGACGGGTCCGGCTCGGTGAGCCCGGGGAACTTCTCGACGTTCTCCGACCACGCGAACGAGCCGCCGTCGATCACGACGCCGCCGATCGTGGTGCCGTGGCCGCCGAGGAACTTCGTGATCGAGTGGACGACGATGTCGGCGCCGTGCTCGAACGGACGGATCAGGTACGGCGTCGCGATGGTGTTGTCGACGATCAGCGGGACGCCGTTCTCGTGGGCGATGTCGGCGACCGTGCGGATGTCGAGCACGTTGATCTGCGGGTTGCCGATCGTCTCCGCGAAGAAGAGCTTCGTGTTCGGACGGACGGCGCGGCGCCACTCCTCCGGGTCGTCCTGGTTCTCGACGAAGGTGACCTCGATGCCGAGCTTGGCCAGGGTGTACTTGAACAGGTTGTAGGTGCCGCCGTAGATCGAGCTCGACGCGACGAAGTGGTCGCCGGCCTGCGCGATGTTGAGGATCGCGAAGGTCGAGGCGGCCTGGCCGCTGGAGAGGACGAGGGCGCCGGTGCCCCCTTCGAGCGCGGCGAGGCGCTGCTCCAGGACGTCCTGGGTCGGGTTCTGGATGCGGGTGTAGATGTTGCCGAACTCGGCGAGCGCGAAGAGGTTCGCGGCGTGGTCGGCGCTGTCGAACACGTAGGACGTGGTCTGGTAGATCGGTGTCGCCCTGGCCTTGGTGACGGGGTCGGGGGCGGCGCCCGAGTGGATCTGCTTGGTCTCGAAACGCCAGGTCTCGGGTGCGGACATGTGTTCCCCCTGGAACGGTCGGAAGGTCGGATGGGCTGGTGCCCTTGCAGCGAGAGTACGGAATATCGCGCCGTGTCAACAGCGACCGGGAAATGTGACGTAACACGGCGTGCGGCCCGGAACGGGCGGAACCCGCGCGGACATCGTACGGTGGAGGACATGGCCAACAGACGTGCAGTGGTGACAGGTGCGAGTTCCGGGATCGGTCAGGCGACGGTACGGGTGCTGCGGGCGCGGGGGTGGGACGTCGTCGGCGTCGCCCGCCGTGCGGACCGCCTCGCCGCGCTCTCCGCCGAGACGGGGGCATCGACCATCGCCTGCGACCTGACCGACGATGCGGCGGTGGCGGCGCTCGTCGGAGAGCTGGAGCGCACGGGCCCGGTGCACGCCCTCGTCCAGGTCGCCGGTGGCGCGCGGGGGACCGACCGCGTCGAGGACGCCGCGCTCGCCGACTGGCAGTGGATGTACGACGCGAACGTGCTCGCCACGCAGCGCCTCGTGGCGGGGCTGCTGCCGCTGCTGCGCCGCACCGCGGATGCGGACGGTCACGCCGACCTCCTCTTCGTGACCTCGACGGCTGCGCAGACCGCCTACCCGGGTGGTGCGGGGTACAACGCGGCGAAGGCTGCCGAGGCGATGCTCGTCCGGGCGCTGCGCCAGGAGCTGAACGGCGAGCCCCTCCGCGTGGCCGAGGTCGCTCCGGGCATGGTGCACACCGAGGAGTTCACGCTGAACCGGCTCGGGGGCGACGCCGTCGCGGCGGAGGCCGTGTACTCGGGCGTCGAGGCGCCCCTCCTCGCCGAGGATGTGGCGGACGTCATCGCCTATGCCCTGGAGGCCCCCGCTCACGTGAACCTCGACCTCATCACGATGCGGCCGGTCGCCCAGTCGGCGCAGCACCTGCTCGCGCGGGGACCGCTGCGGGTCCGGCCCGTCGAGTGACCGGAGGACGTGCCCTCGCCGAGCTCGCGGAAGAGGGACTGATCGACGCGGGGTGGGCGGAGGCGCTGGCCCCGGTGCAGGACACCATCACGGCGCTCGGGGAGCGGCTGCGCGCCGAGCAGGCCGCGGGTCACGGGTACCTTCCCGCGGGACCGAACGTGCTGCGGGCCTTCCAGCGACCGCTCGCCGATGTCCGGGTGCTCATCACGGGTCAGGACCCCTACCCGACCCCCGGCCACCCGATCGGGCTGTCGTTCGCCGTCGACCGCGACGTGCGCCCCTTGCCGCGGAGCCTGATGAACATCTACAAGGAGCGCGAAGCGGACCTCGGGCTGTCGCCCGCGCCTCACGGCGACCTCACGGCGTGGAGCGATCAGGGCGTGCTGCTGCTGAACCGCGTCCTGACGGTCCGCCCCGGAGCCGCGGCCTCCCACCGCGGCTGGGGGTGGGAGCAGGTGACGGAGCTCGCGATCCGCACCCTCGTCGCGCGCGACCAGCCGCTCGTCGCGATCCTCTGGGGGCGTGACGCGGCGAATCTCCAGCCTCTGCTCGGCGACACCCCGGTGATCGCTTCGGCGCATCCGTCCCCGCTCTCCGCCAGCCGCGGCTTCTTCGGGTCCCGCCCCTTCTCCCGCGCGAACGCGCTCCTGGAAGAGCTCGGCAGCGCTCCGGTGGACTGGAGGGTGGAGGGTGAGGGGCCCGGCTCCCTAAGCTGAGCCCATGCAGTTCGAGCCCGGGGACCGTCGTCGCGTTCTCCCGCGTCATCTGCGACCGGCCGCCGCACCGGACACGTTCTCGTACGCGATCCGCCCCGCCAGGGCCGCAGACCTCCCGCACGTGCGCGAGATCTACAACCACTTCGTCAGCAACTCGGCCGTCACTCTGGATGAGCGCCGCAGCAGCATCCCGTACTGGAGAGACAAGTTCGCGCTCCTGGAGCGGCTCGGGCTGCCTTTCCTCGTGGCGGTGTCGCCCTCCGGCGCGATCCTCGGCTATGCCCTCGCGCAGCCGTGGGCCGGGAAGAACGCCTACCGGTACACGGTGGAGGACTCCATCTACCTCGGGCCGGGCGCGGCGGGGAAGGGACTCGGCTCCGCTCTCCTGCAGGCCCTGATCGACGCTTGCGAACAGCGCGGGCTGCGCGAGATGGTCGCCGTCGTCAGCGATCAAGGGGCGGACGCCTCGATCCGGCTGCACGAGAAGCTCGGCTTCGTGGAGGCCGGGCGCATGGGGCGGGTCGGCCGGAAGTTCGGTCGTGACCTGGGCACCGTCTACCTGCGCCGAGCCCTGCGCCCGTCCCGCCCCCGCCGTCGCCTCTCGCTCTTCCCGCGCTGACCCACCCCTTTGTGTGCGCCCCGGCCCCTTGCGGACGCGCGCAACGGGGTGGGAGGCACGCAAGGGGGTGGGTCGACGATCAGGCGTCGGGGATGACGGGGATCGCGGAGAGCAGCGTGCGGGTGTAGTCCGCCGACGGGTGGAGAAGGACGTCACGGGTCGGACCGCGCTCGACGATGCGGCCGTCCTTCATGACGACGACCGTGTCGCAGAGGTTCTGCACCACACCGATGTCATGGGACACGAGCAGCAGCGTGAACTCGTCCGCGACCCGCAGCTCCGCGAGGAGCTCGAGGATCTGCGCGCGCACCGTGACGTCCAGCGCCGACAGCGGTTCGTCGCCGACGAGGATCCGCGGACGATGGACGAGCGCGCGGGCGAGGGCGATCCGCTGCCGCTGCCCGCCGGAGAACTCGTGCGGGTAGCGGTCGCCCATCTCGGGGTCGAGGCCGACCTGGGCGATGACCTCTCGTACCCTGGCGCGATGATCTCCGTCGATGCCGAGCGCCCACAGCGGCTCCCGCACGATCTGCCCGGCCGTCATCCGGGGGTCGAGCGAGGCGTAGGGGTCCTGGAAGACGAGTCCGGTCTGCCGGCGCAACCAGTGCAGCGATCGTGCGGAGGCAGTGGCATCGACGGTCCGGCCGTCTATCGACACGCTCCCCGCGGTCGGACGGTCGAGCCCGAGCAGGAGCCGCACGAGGGTCGACTTCCCGGATCCGGACTCGCCGATGATCCCGACGGAGGCGCCCTCGGGGACGTCGAGGTCGGTCGGCTCCAGCGCCGTCTGCCGCCGTGTGCGCTCGAACGCCGTCCGCTTCGGCAGGACGAAGTCCCGCCGCAGCCCTCGTGCTTCGATCAGGCTCATGCCGTGCCTCCGTCGGGACGCCAGAGAGTCGCGGTCGCGTCCCGCAGCAGGCCCTGCGTGACCGGTGAGGAGGGCGCGGTCAGCAGCCGCGACACCGGGGCGCTCTCGACGACGCGACCGTGCTCCAGCACCACGCCCGCGGTCGCCACCTGGGACAGCACCGCGAGGTCGTGCGTGATGAACAGCAGCGACATGCCCTCGTCGGCCACGAGCCGGAGCAGCAGCGACAGGATCTCCGCCTGGATCGTCACGTCCAGGGCGGTCGTGGGTTCGTCCGCGATCAGCAGCCGCGGACGGCAGGCGAGGGCCATCGCGATCGCCACGCGCTGCCGCTGACCCCCGGAGAGCTGGTGCGGGTACCGGTCGACGATGGTCTCCGGGTCGGGAAGCCGCACGCGGGCGGCTTCGGCGATCGCCCGGTCGCGCGCCTCGCGCCGCCCGAGGCCCTCGTGGATGCGGATGGATTCCGCGATCTGGCGGCCGACGGTGCGGATCGGGTTGAGCGCGGTCCGCGGCTCCTGGAAGACGATGCCGATGTCGTCGCCGCGCAGCCGGGCGAGATCGCGGTCCGGCATCCCGATCAGCTCGGTGTCGTCCCACCGGATGCTCCCGTGCGCTGTCGCCCCGTCCGGCAGGAGCCCGAGGACGGCGAGCGCGGTGAGGGACTTGCCGGAGCCCGACTCGCCGATCACGCCGAGGCGCGCGCCGTCGGGCACCTGGAACGACACGCCGTCGACGACGCGCCGTCCGTCGATCTCGATGACGAGATCCTCGACCGTCAGACTCATGCGACCACCGCCGGTGTGTGCGTCTCGGCGGCGCGGTGCCGCAGCGTGGGATCCGTGGCCTCGCGGAGCCCGTCTCCGAGCAGGTTGAGGGCGAGCACGGTGAGGGTGATGGTGAGTCCGGGCCAGATCACCGTGAGGGGATGCACACCGATGTAACGCTGCAGATCGGCGAGCAGCAGCCCCCAGCTGGGCTCCACGACCGAAGCGCCGAACCCGAGGTAGGACAGGCCGGCCTCCGCGAGGACGGCCACGGCCATCGACCACGACAGCTGCACGATGAACACCGGCGCCACATTCGGGAGGAGGTGACGGACGAGGTTCTGCGCGGGGGTGAGGCCGGACGCGCGCGCCGCGAGCACGAAGTCGCTCTGCTGTACGCGGCGCAGCTCCGGACGCGTGACCCGCGCGATGTTCACGCCGAACCCGATCCCCACCGCCCAGATCACGACCCAGAGCGAACCGCCCCACACCGACGAGATCATCATCGCGATCAGCAGCACGGGGAAGGCGATGAGGATGTCGACGAGCACGGCCACCGTCTCCCGGACGAGGCGGGTGGTCAGGGCGCCGAGGGCGGCGAGGGCGATGCCCACGAGCGTCGCGACGAGTCCGGCACCCACGCTGACGAACACGGTCGTCCGCGCCCCGGCCATGAGCAGGCTCAGGATGTCGCGACCGGTGTCGTCCGTGCCGAGGAGGTGCGGCCAGCTCGGCGGCAGCCAGCGGTCGCCGATGTTCGAGGCCCGCGGGTCGAACGGCGTCCAGAAGAGCGACACGACGGCCGCCAGCGCGACGATGGCGATGACGATCAGCCCGAAGCGACCGGTCGAGGTCCGCCACAGCCGGGGGAACCAGCGCGCGCTCATGCGGCCTCCCGCTGTCGAGGATCGATCGCCCGGTGCAGCAGATCCACGAGGAAGCCGACCACCAGCACGAAGCCGGTCAGCACGAGCAGCTCGCTCTGCACCTTGACGAGATCCCGGGTGCCGACGTCGGTCACGAGCATGCGGCCGATGCCCGGAAGCGTGAACAGCTGCTCGATAACGACCGAGCCGACGATGATCCCGGCGACCTGGAGGCCGAGGACCGTGATGATGGAGAGCCCGACCGCGGGGATGCCGTGCTGGATGAGGGCGCGGGTCTTGGTCAGTCCCTTGGCGGCCGCGGTGCGGACGAAGTCCTGCCCGGCCGCCTGCAGGGTCGCGCTGCGCACGAAGCGCATGAGCATGGCCCCCTCGACGATGCCGATGGTGAGGGCGGGCAGCAGCAGCGCCTCGATCGCCCTGCCCGGCGTGGACCATCCGGTGCGGGGGAAGCCCTGGGGCGGCAGCCAGCCGAGCCACACGGAGAACACCACGATCAGCATCATGCCCGCCCAGACGACGGGCACCGCCGCGAGCGCCTGCGCGCCGACGCTGAGCGCGGTACCGTCGCGATGGCCGCGCCGCAGGGCGGCGAGGATCCCGAAGGGGACGGCGATCAGCACGGCGATCGCCAGCGACATGATCCCGAGCGGGACGGTCACCTGCGCCTTCAGCAGGAGCTCCTCGCCGACGGACGCGCCGGACAGCAACGACGTGCCGAGGTCGCCGCGGAGGATGCCGGCGATCCAGTCGGTGTACTGCACGAGCAGGGGCTGGTTCAGGCCCAGTGACTCCCGCAGGGCCTCGACCTCGGCGGGCGAGGCCTGCGTGCCGGCGATCAGCTGCGCGACGTCGCCGGGGAAGACCCGCAGCGTGAGGAAGATGAGCGCGCTCGACACGAGGAGCCCCGCGATCAGCAGGGCCCCTCGGACGAGCGCGTAACGCAGCACGGGGAGTCGGCCGTCGTCAGCTCGCCGCGGAGACGGTCACACCCGCGAGGTCGATGCGCGAGTTGATCGAGTCCTCAGGGAAGCCGCTGACGAGCGGGCTCACGGCGGTGATCGTCTGGCCGTTGTAGAGCCAGTCGGCCGCGTGGTCCTCGGAGACGATGCGGGCCGCCTCGGCGAGGAGCTTCGCGGAGGCGTCCGCGTCGACCTCCGCCATCGCCTGCGCGTAGAGGTCCTGCACCTCGGCGTTGTCGTAGCCGAAGTAGTAGTCCGGATTGGCGAAGTTGCCGAAGTCCCGCGGCTCGACGTGCAGGACGAAGCTGAGGTCGTAGTCCTTGTTGGTGTAGACGTCCTCGAGCCAGGTCGGGAACTCCACGGAGTCGACCTCGAGGTTCACACCGACCTTGTCGAAGTCCGAGATGAGGACCTTCGGCACGGTGGTGCCGTAGAACGACGGGATCGTCAGGGTGAGGTCGAGATCCTCCTGGCCGGCCTCGGCGAGCAGCTCCTTCGCCCGGTCGGGGTCGTAGGAGATGACGTCGGAGAGGTCCTCGTAGCCGGGGTCGAGCTCGGGGATCGGACCGTACAGCGGGGTGCCGGCGCCGACGGCCTCGATGAGCGCGTCGTGGTCGATCGCCAGGCGCAGAGCCTCTCGCACCCGGACGTCGTCCAGCGGGGCTTTCTTGTTGTTGAAGGCGAGCGTGGCCTTGTCGGTCGTGCGGCCCGTCGTGAGTGTGAAGTCGCCCGAGTCCTCGAGCTGGGGAGCAAGGTTGGGGTCCACCGCGGTGAGCACGTCGACGTCGCCGGCGAGAGCGGCGTTCACTCCGGCCGTGAAGTCGGGGATGTACTGGAACTCGACCTCGGCGACGCCGGCCGGCTCGCCCCAGTACTCGTCGTTGCGGGCGAAGGTGATCGTGCTGCCCTTGTTCCAGCGCGTGAGCGTGAAGGGCCCGGTGCCGTTCTCCGCGGTCTTGAGGTCGGTGGTGTCGCCCTTCTTGAAGACGAGGCCGGCCGGGCCGGTGAGCGAGAAGAGGAAATTCTGGTTCGGCTCCGACAGCACGATCTGGACGGTCGTGGCGTCCGGGGCCGAGATCGAGGCGACGGACGCGAACTCCGCGTTGCCCTGCACCGTCGTGTCGGTGCGGACGGTCTCGTACGACGCCACGACGTCGGCGGAGGTGAGGGGCGAGCCGTCGTGGAAGGTGATGCCGTCGTTGAGGGTGAACGTGTAGGTGAGGCCGTCGTCGGACACCTCGTAGTCCGAGGCGAGCCGCTCGACGATCTCGTTCTCCTGCGTGCGGCTGACCAGTCCTTCGTAGATGTTGTCGATGAGGACCTGCTCGAGAGCGGCGCCGCTGGTGTGCCGGATGTCGAGGTTCGTGGGTTCGAGCACGAGACCGACGTGCAGGGTGGCGTCGGGGTCGGGCTCGCCGCCCGCGGACGGGGCGGGCTCGGCGGAGCCGGAGCAGGCGCTGAGGATCACGGCGGTGGCCGCGAGCGCGGAGATCAGCGCGAGGCGTCGATGACGTCGGAACATGGGTGTTTCCTCTCGGTGCGGCAGGTGCTGTGTGCCGGTGGGACGAGCCTAGGGTCGGGCAGAGGTATGCGGGGCGGGTGCGGAACGGAACGTCATATTCCGGCCGTGACCGCGGAGGCGACGAGTGCCGCGAGGTCACGAGGTGCCGTCTCCTGCACGTTGTGCGTGGCGTCCAGCACCACGACGCGGGCGTCGGGGAGCCGCTGCTGGAACTGCTCCGCATCGGCAGCGCTGACGAAGCCGCGCTCGGCGCGGACGAGCGTGACGGGCGCTGCCACGGCCGCCAGATCATCCCAGCCGGTCTCGTGCAGCACCGAGGGGGCCGCCGCGGTGCCGGGGTCGTGAGCGGCCAGCGCGGCCGCCGCGAGGTGCGCGAAATGGTGCTTCCACTCCACGCGCCCGTCTGCACGCACGCGCGTGTTGAGGAAGACGCCGCGCTCCGTCTCGGGGCGGGTGCCGCCGAATCCGAGGGCCATCGCCTTGTCGACGAGCTCCGCACGGCTGGCGAAGTCCGTCGGGCCGGCGTAGAACTCGCGCAGGGCGGCGGGGCCGGCGGAGACATCGATGCCGGGGGTGATGTCCACGACGACGAGCGCGGCCACCAGGTCGGGTCGGGCCGCGGCGACAGCGGCGCCGGTGAGACCGCCGAGAGACTGTCCGACGAGCACCTGCGGCCCGGACGTCCATGCGTCCAGCGCGGCGACCACGTCCGCGGCGAGGGTGCGGGGGGAGTAGTCCGCATCGTCACGCCAGGCGGAGTCGCCGTGGCCGGCGAGGTCGATCGCGAGGAGCGGCTGTCCGAGCGCCAGCGCCGTCGTGTCCCACGTGTGGGCGTTCAGCCCCGCGCCGTGCAGGAGCGTGATGCGCGGGGCGTCGGTGCCGAAGCGCAGCGCGCTGACGGACCGGCCGTCGGGAAGGGGGAGGGTCAGTCGCTCCACCGTCGGGAGCGGGACGCCGAGAGCATCGGCCTGTGCGGGAAGATAGGAGAACTCGCTGCTGTCGATCGCCACGCGGCTATTCTGCGCCCGAAATCGCCGCCACGGGAAATGCGAGAGCACATCGACAATTCAGCACCGGTATTCGGTGTGCGTTCAGCTCGGATTTTGCGCAGCATGCTTGTCGATCTGCATTTCGACCTCCCCTCGGGGTGCCGCTCTCCCGCGCACTCGCCGGAATATCATGGGGGGTATGAGCGAACAGCGCGTGCACCTGTCCAAGACGGAGCCTGCGGCCTATCAGGCCCTCGACGCCTTCTCGAAGACGGTCGGCAGCATCTGCGCGGCGAACGGGATCGATGATCGGCTGAAGGAGATCGTCATGATCCACTGCTCGCAGCTGAACGGGTGCAGCTACTGCACGCGGATCCACGTGGACCGCGCGGTCGCCGCCGGGCTGGATGTCGACACGATCAGCCAGATCGCCGTGTGGCGTGAGAGCGGTGTGTTCAGCGATCGCGAGCGTGCCGCGCTCGAGCTGGCCGAGGCCTTCACCTTCATCGCGGAGGATGGCATCTCGGACGAGGTCTACGACCTGGTGGGGAGCGTCTTCACCGAGAAGGAGTACGCCGCGCTGAGCTGGGCGTGCGTGTCGATCAACGCCTTCAACCGCATCGTCATCGCCGGGCGCTACCCGGTGCCCCCGCGCGGCTCTCAGGCGGGCGCGTGACGGTCCTCGACGTCGAGGGCGTGACCAACGTCCGAGACGTCGGCGGGATCCCCGTGGCGGGTGGACGCATCCGCCACGGCGTTCTGCTGCGGTCAGGTCAGCTCTCCACGGCGACGACGAAGGGCGCCGCGCGCCTGCGGTCGGCGGTGCGCCACATCGTCGACCTCCGCGACGGCGAGGAGGTCGCCGCGGAACCGAGCGAGATCGAGGGCCCGGAGACGACCCACCTTCCGCTGTTCCTCGGGTCGGTGCGCTCCTTCTTCGAGTCCGACACGAGTCTCGACGACCTGTACCTGCATCTTCTGGAGGAGAGCGCCGAGCGGCTGGTCGCCGCCGTCCGGGTGATCGCCGCGGGGGAGCCGACGCTGGTCCACTGCACCGTGGGCAAGGACCGCACGGGGGTGACGGTCGCGCTGGCGCTCTCGGCGGTCGGCGCCGACAGGGAAGCCGTCATCGCCGATTACGCTCTCACCGAGTCGCAGCTGCCGGCCGAACGGTCACGGCGCATCGCCGCGTACCTGCGGTCGCAGCATCCCGAGGCGGTGCACGCCGTGGATCTCGCCACCCGCTCACCGGCCGAGGTGATGCGTCGGCTGCTCGCGGAAGTGGACGAACGGTGGGGGTCGGCCGCCGGCTATCTGCACGCGAACGGCATGACGGATGACGAGCTCGCCGCTCTGCGCGATGCGCTCGTCGAGCCCGTGTCGGAGGATGCCGCCGCCGAAGGTTAGGCAAGCCTTCGCTTGGTGTACGATGGGATCACCATGGACACCACGCTCGACACCCGGGGCACGCGTGCGGCACGCCGCGCGGCGCGCCGTCGCGCACACCACCTGGTCACCGCCGACGAGCATTCGCTGCTCGACCTCGAGGCGTTCCTCGCGACTCTCCCGCTCTGTGCGTCCGGTCGCATCTTCATCGAGGTTCCCGATGCCTCCGACATCGGCGTGATCCATGCGCCGGGCCGCATGACGGTCACCTGGCTCGCGCGTTCCGCGCGCTCCGGAGCCCCGGGCAGTGGGCGCGGCTGCACCCCGGGTCAGGCGCTGGCCCGAGCCACGTGCGCATGGGCTGACGAGATGCTGCTGGATGACGAGGTCGAGACGCACGTCACACTGCTCGGCGGCTACCTCGGCACGGCCGACATCGTCGAGCACCTCACCGACCGCCTCGGCGTCGCCGCGCACCGCATCCGCGTGCCGGAGCGCTTCGGTCTGCTTCCCGTCGAGAACTGAGTCAGCGGGTGCGGCGCACGTAGTTGCCGTCTTCCAGTCCTGCTTCGATCTCGAAGCGGTTGCGCAGCGGGTCCCGTCCCGCGAACAGGTAGAGCACCGGCATCAGGAAGCCGTAGCGCAACCACTGCTGCTTGTGGACGGCCTCGTGGCGCAGCACCGCGTCCGTCGGCCGCGCGCCGCCGGTGAGGAAGCACCCGCCGACGCAGACGCCGCCGCGGTGGAAGGTCCACCGCGGCATGCCGCGGAAGACCCAGAGTCCGCCGCGCCGTTCGATCGGACCGGTGCTCCACAGCGTGCCCCAGATCCAGCCGACGGCCGTTCCCCAGAGGTAGCCCAGTCGGCTGATCGGCGAGCGCAGCAGGAACGAGGGGATGCGGCGATCCGTCCGGCGCCCGCGGGCGAGGCGTTCCGCCGCGATCGTCTCCCAGCCCGCCCTGGGACTCATGCGACGGCTCCGACGAGGCGCAGGATCGCGCCGAGATCGTCGACCGCGTCGGCGGGCGTGCGGGGTGCGAAGCCCGCGATGGTCGCCCCCGCCAAGGGGACGCGGGCTCGCAGTTCTCTGATCGCTGTGCTCAGAGACGTCGGGGTGACGCCGAAGGGAACGGCAGCGGAGACCCCGGTGAAGGTCGCGGGATCGAGGACGTCGACGTCGATGTGCACCCAGACGCGTTGGGCGCCCGTGTCCTGCACGGCGTCGGCGAGCGCGCCCGGATCGTCCAGATCGGTCACCGCGAGGTTCCGGAGGCGGCCCCAGTCGTCGGTCTCGGCATCGTCCACGTTCCGGACGCCCACGGTGACGACACGGTCTCGGGGGATGCCGGGGGAGAGGGCGAGCTGCGGTTCTCCCTCACCGATGACGGCGCGCAGCGCCATGCCGGAGAACGCGCCGGAGGGTGATGTGTCCGGAGTGTGCAGGTCGGCGTGCGCATCGCACCAGACCACCGCGAGGTCGTCGGTGCCTCCGGGGAGCGTGTCGAGTGCGGCGACGGTGATGCTGCAGTCACCGCCGATCAGCACGGTTCCGGCTTCGAGATGCCCGGCCACGAGCTCCCGGGTCCGCGCGAGCGCGCTGAGTCGTCGGACGCCTGTACCCAGCGATTCCCCGGCCTCGACGGGGACGTCGAGGACGGTCGTCGCCGCACGCGGCAGATCGCCCGCGATGGCCGACGCGCCGTCGACGAGGAGCATCGCGCGGGCGGCGGGTGAACCCTGCCACTGCGGCACGACGAGGAAGCGCACCATGGAGACCTCCCGGAGACGGAACGGCGGGTGCCCGGGCGTGCGCCCGGGCATCCGCGACGGTGTCAGTTGCCTTCGAGCGCCTGCCGCGGCGCGCTGCCGCCGGCCTTCAGCTCGGCGAGGCGCGCCTCGACCTCGGTGAGCTCCCCGAGGTCCTCGAGGCTCTCGAACTGGGCGTCGAGGCTCGAGGCGGCCAGCTCCGCCTTGCCCTGGGCGAGAGCCTCCTGGCGGCGGACCTTGTCCTCGAACCGTCCCAGCTCGCTGGTGGGGTCGAGCACGTTGATCGAGCTGACCGCGTCCTGCACCTTGGTCTGCGCCTCGGCGACCTTGGCGCGGGCGAGGAGCTCGCTGCGCTTGTTCTTGAGCTCGTTGAGCTTGTCCTTCATGCCGTTCAGGCCGCTCTTGAGCTTGTCGACGATCTCGGTCTGAGCCGCGATCTGCGGCTCGGCGCTCGTCGCCTCCCGCTCGGCGCTGATCTGGCGCTGCAGGGCGATCTTCGCGAGGTTGTCGAACTTGTCGGCGTCAGCGCTGTTGCCCGAGCCGCGCATCTCGTCGGCCTTGCGGCTGGCGGCGAGGGCCTTGTTGCCCCACTCGGTGGCCGCCTGCACGTCTTCCTCGTGGTCGCGCTCCAGCAGCCGCAGGTTGCCGATGGTCTCCGCGATCGCGGACTCGGCGTCGGCGATGCTGTTGGTGTAGTCGCGGACGAGCTGGTCGAGCATCTTCTGCGGGTCTTCCGCAGAGTCCAGGAGGGCGTTGATGTTCGCGCGGACGAGGGTGGAGATCCGTCCGAAGATGGACTGCTTGGTCATGCGTGGTTCCTTTCAGAGGGGCGTCTTCGAGAGCTTGGCGTATGTGTCTGTGCGAGGGATCAGAAGCGTCGACCTCCGGACCGTCCTCGTCCGCCACCGCGGGATCCGCCGCCGCCGAACCCGGAGCTGCGGAAGCCGCCCGAGGAGCGCCAGCCGCTGCTGCGCCGCGAGGAGCCGCCGCCCCCGCCGCCGGCGAGCAGTCCGCCGATGATCCCGCCGAGGATGTCCCCGCCGATGCCGGAGCCGGTGGAGCGGGACCCGGAGCCGCCGAAGACTCCGCCCCAGCCGTCGTCCGCGTAGGCGCCGGGGGAGTACGCGCGCAGGTCGGCCTCCGCCGCGGATGTGGCCTCGCGCGCGAGACCGAGGGCGCGCTGCGCCTCGGCGAGGGCGCGCTCCACCTCGGTCGTGCGCAGGGTGAGCGCCTGGGTGAGGGCGGCGTCCGCCGCAGCGAGCCGGGTGCGGGCGGTGGAACCCACCGTCCCCCGACGCGTTTCGATGAAGTCGCGCGCAGCGCGGATCTCCGACCCGGCCTGGGCGAGCGTCTGCTCGAGGAGCTGCTGTGCGCGACGCGCGCGGTCCACGGCTTCCCGCCCCTGGGCGATCGCGCCGTCGATCTGGGCGTTCGCAGCGGTGAGCGCGTCCAGGGCGCGCTGCGGGTTCCGCGGCGCGCCGAGGAGGTCCTGGTGCGCCGCCCGCAACTGCGCGGTGACAGCGCCGGACGCGGCGGCCAGAGCGCCGGTCGGATCGGGGAGCTGCGATGCTGCGGTGACATCGGCCTCCAGCTCCGCCACGAGGGCCTGCGCCTGCGCTTCGATGGCGGACAGCTCGGCGCCGAGGGCGGTGATCGCCTGGACGAGCTGCGCGGCCTGCGCGACCGCCTGTTCGGCGGTGCGGATCGCGAAGGCGGCCTCTCCGCTGCGGCCGGCGGCCAGCGCCTGAGCCGCCGCATCGATCGAGCGATCCGCCAGTGCCGCACGTTCCTGAGCCTGCGCGGGGTTGTCCGCCACGGTGGCCAGCGCGCTCTGGTCGTACGTTCCGGAGAGAGCAGCGAGCGCGGGTGCGGCGGAGGCGAGGAGCGACATCAGTTCGTCCCGCTCCCGACGCACGCGCTCCAGCTCCTGCGGCGCGTTCTCCTGCAGCTTGCGCAGTTCATCGAAGGCCTCGGTGTTGTCGTCGAGGATGTCGTCGATCTCGTCCGCCAGCCGGATGATGCGGATGTGCCACGCGCGCCGGTCGTGGATGGAGTCCTCGATCTCGTCGTCGAGCTTCTGCCGGAGGTCGAACGCCTCGGCGATCTTCGACTTCGCCTCGTCGATGGCGCGGGAGAACTCCGCGGTCGCGCCCTCGCCGTATTGCGCCACGGCGAATCCCAGCTCCTCCCGGCTCGAGGTGATGGCGTCGTCGGCGCGGACGAGCGCGGCGCCGGCCTGCTGCTCCACCTGCGCATCGGTGAGCGTGGAGAACGGATCGGCGGGGTCCGGGGTCTCCGGCATGGCGCCCCGCTCGCGGATGGCTGCGTTGCGGCGCGAGCGACGGACCAGGGCCACGACGAGCCAGATCAGCAGGGCGGCCGCGACCACCCCGACGATGATCAGCGTGACGCGGAGCGCTCCGGCGCCGCCGTCCCCCTGGATCTCGTCCGCGGCCAGTGTGATGGCGCCGACCCAGTCGCCGCTGCCGGCGAGCGGGGCGATGGCGTCCTCGATGGCGGCGAGCTGCCCGTCGCTCAACGGTCCGGAGGAGTCCGCGGAGATGTAGAGGCTGCGGCCCTCGACGGCGATCGCGAGCAGGTACTGTTCGGGGCCGAGCCGGTTGTCGTTCGCGACCTGATCGGCCCAGTCGACGCTGTCGCTCGGGTCGGTGAAGTCGTCGACGAGGACGACGAAGAGGTCGGCGGAGGAGTTGTCGGTGAGCTCCTGCAGGCGCGACTCGACCTGTTCCTCCTCGGCGGGGGAGAGGACGTCGGCCTGATCGGTGACGTACCCGGAGTCGAGCGTGAGCGGATCGGTCGCGGACGCCGCCGAGGCGGACAGCGCACCCGTCGCGACCGCGAGGGCCAGAGCACCCAGCGTCAGCCACCGTTTCGTCATCGTGTTCCCTCCGACCGGCAGCCGAGCCCCATGTGTCGAGTCTATGCACTGGGTACGACACGCGACAGCACTCGCGCGCGTCTCGGCGTTCGCCCTCAGCGGAGGCACATACGCTGGAAGGCATGGACGACAGGTACGGATCGGACGTGCTGGCGGCGGGCTGGCGCGAGCGCGGCGCGAAGCCGGTGCCGCAGGTGCCCGCGGAGGTCGATCTCGTGGTCGAGGTCGCGGCGGACGGGTTCTGCGGCGCCGTGACCAAGGTGCAGGGCGGCACCGTGGAGCTCGAGGACCGGCTCGGGCGGCGGCGCCTGTTCCCCCTCGGCGGCGGCTTCCTCATCGACGGAGCTCCGGTCCGCCTCGCCGCCCCGGCGGCGTCCGCACAGGGACCCCGTCGCACGGCCTCCGGATCTTTCGCGGTGGCGGATCAGCGGGCGCGGACGGCGCTGCCCAGCCGCATCCTCGTCGAGGGGCGGCACGACGCCGAGCTCGTCGAGAAGGTGTGGGGCGCCGACCTGCGCGTCGAGGGCGTCGTCGTCGAGTACCTGCAGGGCGTGGATCTGCTCGACGAGCTCCTCGCCGCTGAGCCCCCGAGTGCGCGACGGCGGTACGGAGTCCTCGTCGACCACCTCGTGCCGGGGTCGAAGGAGTCCCGCATCGCCGAGGCGGTCGCCCGCGGCCCGCACGGCCGGCACGTCCGCATCGCGGGCCACCCGTTCGTGGACGTCTGGCAGTGCGTCACCCCTCGGGCACTCGGCATCGCGGCATGGCCCGAGATCCCGCGCGGCGTCGACTGGAAGACCGGCATCTGCCGCGCGTTCGGCTGGCCGCACGAGACCCAGGCCGACACGGCGAGGGCCTGGCAGCACATCCTGTCGAAGGTGACGACCTACCGCGACCTCGAGCCCGCGCTCCTCGGGCGGGTGGAGGAGTTGATCGACTTCGTCACCGCGCCCGCGGGGTGACCGCGTCCGGCCGCGGGACCGCCGGCGACTACCCTGGATCCATGCCCGAACCGCGTACCTTCCGCGACGAACCGGTGTCCTTCGTGCGTCGGAGCGGCCGGATGTCCGAGGCGCAGGAGCGCGCCTTCACCGATCTCGCCCCGCACTATCTGCTGGATGTCCCGCGCGCGGTGGCATGGACCTCCGTGCACCCCGAGGCGCGGCTGGACGTCGCCGCCGAGTACGGCCGGGAGGCCGATCTCTTCGTCGAGATCGGGTCAGGACAGGGGCACGCCATCGTCGCCGCCGCGTCGAGCCGTCCGCACGACGACTTCCTCGCGGTGGAGGTCTTCCGTGCGGGGCTCGCCCGGACCATGCTCGACGCCGACCGCGCGGGTGCACAGAACCTCCGCGTCGTGGAGGCCAATGCGCCGGAGGTGCTCTCCTCGTACCTGCCGGAGGCAGCGGCGGCCGAGGTGTGGATCTTCTTCCCCGATCCCTGGCACAAGAAGCGCCACACGAAGCGTCGCCTGGTGCGCCCGGGATTCGGGGACACAGCCGCCAGGGCGCTGCGCGACGGCGGCCTCCTCCGGCTCGCAACCGACTGGGAGGACTACGCACTGCAGATGCGGGAGGTGCTCGACGCCGAGCCTCTGTTCGAGCGGGCCTTCGAGGGCGACTGGGCCGAGCGGTTCGACGGCCGCGTCATGACCGCGTTCGAGCGGAAGGGCCGTGCGAAGGGCCGCGACATCCGCGATCTCGTGTACCGCCGACGGGATCGTGCATGACGGAGGCCTCTCCGAGTGCGCCCATGGGGGTGCGCCTCGTCCCCGCGGCGCTGGTGTGCGCGGCCGCCCCGGCCTTCTTCGTCGTGGCGCTGCCCTGGCTCGGCTGGCTGCTGCTGGCGCTGGGCGTCGGTGCCGCCCTGCTCGTGGAGCGCCGCGGCGAGCCGCTGACCGGGGCCGACGGATCCCGGCGGCCCTCGCTCACCCGTGACCTCTCGCTGATCGCGCTCGGCATGCTCATCGTGAGCGTCATCCCGCTCGCGGCGGAGCTCGACAACCTGGCCATGCTGCGCTTCACCCTCGCGCTCGGCGGTGCGGTGCTCGTGCCGTATCTGCTCTCGCGGTTCGCCTTCCGCGACCGGGCGATCCGGTTCCCCTGGCGGACCGGGCAGCGCTGGGGACTGCTCCACTGGGGCTGGCTCGTCGCGGTGCTGGTGCTCGGCTGGCTGATCCTGCCCTTCTACTTCATCACCAGCGGCGTCTATCAGAACTGGCCCGTGGTGGACACGCCCGACCTCATCGCGCGGCTCTTCGTCGGCGTCGGCGCGGTCGGCATCTGGGATGAGCTGTTCTTCATCTGCACCGTCTTCGCGCTGCTGCGTCGCCATTTCCCCGATGCGCTGGCGAACGTGCTGCAGGCCGTCGTCTTCGTCTCCTTCCTCTGGGAGCTCGGCTACCGGGAGTGGGGGCCGCTGCTGACCATCCCGTTCGCGCTGCTGCAGGGGTTCATCTTCCTCCGCACCCATTCGCTGGCCTACGTCGTCACGGTGCACCTCCTCTTCGATGCGGTGGTCTTCGCCGTCCTCGTCCACGCCCACAACCCCGGGCTCCTGCCGATCTTCCTCGTCTGACGGGGTGACTTCGCGGTCGTCAGCGGTCACACTCGATGCATGACCGAGTGGGTGCTGCACGTCGACATGGATCAGTTCATCGCGGCAGTCGAGGTGCGGCGCCGTCCGGAGCTGGCCGGCCGTCCTGTCATCGTCGGGGGACGCGGTGATCCGACCGAGCGGGCCGTCGTCTCGACAGCGTCGTACGAGGCCCGCGCGTTCGGCATCGGGTCGGGCATGCCGCTGAAGATCGCGGCGCGGAAGGCGCCGGAGGACGCGGTGTTCCTGCCCGTCGATCACGCGGAGTACGAGCGGGCGTCGGACGAGGTGATGGCCGCGCTGCGTGCACTGCCGGACGTGGTGCTCGAGGTGGTGGGGTGGGACGAGTGCTTCCTCGGAGTCGCGACCGATGATCCGGAGGGCGTCGCGCGGGCCGCCCAGCGGGCGGTGGAGGAGGCCACCGGCCTGCACTGCTCGGTGGGCATCGGCGACAACAAGGTGCGGGCGAAGATCGCGACCGAGTTCGGCAAACCGCGGGGGGTCTTCCGGCTGACCGCCGACAACTGGTTCGCGGTGATGGGCGACCGGCCGACGCGTGACCTGTGGGGCGTGGGGCCGAAGGTGCAGAAGCGGCTGGCGACCCACGGTATCGCGACGGTGCGCGAGCTGGCGGCCGCGGACGAGGAGACGCTGGTCGCGGAGTTCGGTCCGAGGATGGGGCGGTGGTATCTGGGTCTGGGCTCGGGGCTGGGGCCACGGATCGTCGACGACACCCCGTGGGTGGCCCGGAGCCACAGTCGGGAGACCACATATCAGCAGAATTTGACGACGCCTGAGGCGGTGCAGGACGCGCTGCGGGAGCTCGCGGGACACGCGTTCGACGACTGCGCCGCCGAGGGGCGCCCGGTCACGCGGGTGCACCTCAAGGTGCGGTATGCGCCGTTCGAGACGAAGACATTCGGCCGGAAGCTCCCGGCCCCCACGACGGAACGAGAGGACGTGGTCGCGATGGCACTCGCTCTCGGCGAGACCCTCGACGCCGACCGGGAAGTGCGGCTGCTCGGTGTCCGTGCCGAGATGACCATGCCCGACGAGCCGGACGGCGCGGAACGCACCCCCGTGCGCGGTCGCATCTGACTCAGTCGCGGACCATCGCGGCGATCGCGCTCACCTCGATGAGCGCTCCGGGCACGCCGAGGCCCGCCACCCGGGCGGCGGTCACCAGGGGCGGGGCGCCCTCTCTGGCGAGCGTGGCGGCCACGGCGCCATACGCCGCGCGCAGATCTGCCTCCTGATCGATGAGGACGGTCCAGCTCACGACGTCGTCGAGCGTCGCCCCCGCGGACTCCAGTGCGACTCGGGCGTTGTCGAGAGCGCGAAGGGACTGCGCGGCCACGTCGGGGGAGACGACGGCACCGGAGGCATCGACGCCGTTCTGCCCTCCGATGTAGACGGTGGTCGCCCCGGGCGGGATGACGGCGGCGTGACTGAAGGCAGGGCTGCGGACGAGGCCGTCCGGTTGCAGGAAGGTGATGTCCATGCGCAGATCATGCCCGAGGGCACCGACATCGCGCACCCCTGGTCTCACACGGGGTCGGACGGGACGAGCGGTGGTGGGGCCGGGACGCTGGTCACCGTGCCGGTCGTGCCGAGGTTGCCGAGGGCATCGAAGACCGCGATCACGACCGCGGCACTCACCACGGCACCGTGCAGCGGGTGGTGCCAGAACTGCAGCCGCGCGGTCAGCCGGTCTGCGCTCACGCTGACCACGAGTGCCCGCACCCCGGAGGAGGACATCGCGCCGGGAGGCAGCCGCTCGATGTGGCCGCTGCAACTCGGGTTCGACCGGTTCTACGGCTTCCTCGGTGGCGAGACGAACAACTGGTACCCCGATCTCGTCGAGGACAACCACTTCATCGAGCAGCCGTACCGCCCGGAGGACGGGTATCACCTGTCGAAGGATCTCGCCGACCAGGCGCTCGCGATGATCCGGAACCAGCAGGCCTCGAACCCCTCAAAGCCCTGGTACATGTGGTTCTGTCCCGGCGCGAACCACGCTCCGCACCACGCGCCGCAGGAGTACATCGACAAGTACAAGGGGGCGTTCGACGACGGCTACGACGCCTATCGCGAGTGGGTGCTCGCCCGCATGATCGAGAAGGGCGTGCTGCCGGAGGGCACGCAGATGACGCCGTTCAACCCGTTGCCGGACGAGGCGGCGAACCCGGCCGACTACGTGCGCCCGTGGGCGGAGCTGAACGACGACGAACGGAGGCTGTTCGCGCGGATGGCCGAGGTCTTCGCCGGCTTCTCCGAGTACACGGATGCCCAGGTCGGTCGGATCGTGGACTACCTGGAGGAGACGGGGCAGCTGGACAACACGATCATCTTCTACTGCGCCGACAACGGCGCCTCGGGGGAGGGATCACCGGACGGCTCCGTGAACGAGAACAAGTTCTTCAACGGCTACCCCGACGATCTCGCCGAGAACCTCGCGATGATCGACACCCTCGGCTCCGCGGACACCTACAACCACTATCCGACCGGGTGGGCGGCCGCGTTCTCCACGCCGTTCCAGATGTTCAAGCGCTACTCCCAGTACTCCGGCGGCACCTGCGACCCGATGGTCGTGCACTGGCCGAAGGGGATCGCGGCGAAGGGGGAGCTGCGCCACCAGTACCACCACTCGGTGGACGTCGTGGCGACAGTGCTCGACGTCATCGGCATCGAGATGCCGGAGTCCTACCGTGGGGTGCCGCAGAGACCGCTCGACGGCGTCTCGATGAAGTCGTCCTTCGACGCGGCGCCGGACGGTCCGACGCAGAAGACGGTGCAGTACTACTCGATGCTCGGCACGAGGGGCATCTGGAAGGACGGCTGGAAGGCCGCCGCCGTACACGCGCCGCTGAGCGGCAAGGGCCACTTCGACGACGACGTGTGGGAGCTGTATCACGTGGCGGAGGACCGTTCCGAGTCGAACGACCTCGCCGCGACCCACCCGGAGAAGCTGCAGGAGCTCATCACCGCATGGTTCGCCGAGGCGGAGGCGAACTTCGCCCTTCCGCTCGATGACCGCTCCGCCCGCGAGATCCTGACGGTCCCGCGGCCCCAGGCCGAGTCGCCCCGGGATCGCTATGTGTACTTCCCCGGCACCGCGGCGGTACCGGAGAGCGTCGCGGTGAACGTCCGAGGGCGCTCCTACAAGATCATCGCCGACGTCGTGCTCGACGAGGGTGCCGAGGGCGTGCTCTTCGCGCACGGCTCGCGCTTCGGCGGGCACTCCCTGTTCCTCAAGGGCAACAGGCTCGTCTACGTGTACAACTTCCTCGGCATCCCGCCGGAGCAGTCGTTCACCTCGGACGAGCTCACCCCCGGCCCGCATACCCTCGGCGTGGAGTTCGTCCGCGAGGGGGCGGGGGAGCACGGCGAGTCCGTCGGCACGACCACGCTGTACGTCGACGATCGTGCGGTGGCGTCAGGTCCGATGCGGGCGCAGGTCGGGAAGTTCACGCTCTGCGGCGACGGACTCTGCGTCGGGTGGGACAGCGCCGACCCGGTGAGCGCGCAGTACCGCAACCCGTTCCCGTTCACCGGCGGCAAGCTCCTGGGCGTGGCGGTGGACGTGAGTACGGAGCAGTATCTCGATATGGAACTCGAGGCAGCGGCGATGCTGTCGCGCGAGTGATCGACCGGAGCGGGCCGAGGCCTAGCATGAGGGCATGACGGCGATGATCGAGGTCCCCGGCGGCACGCTCCTCATGGGGTCGGACGAGTTCTACCCGGAGGAGGGGCCCGTCCACGAGCGGCGCGTGGAGCCGTTCACGCTGGACGAGCATCCCGTGACCAATCGCCAGTACGCGGCCTTCATCGAGGACACCGGCTACGTCACGATCGCCGAGCGGCCGATGGACCCTGCCGACTACCCAGGCGTGCACCCGGACGACCTCGTCCCCGGGGCCATGGTCTTCACGCCGACACGCGGTCCCGTCGACCTTCGCGACTGGCGTCAGTGGTGGCGGTGGGAGCCCGGGGCGTCCTGGCGGCACCCCTTCGGGCCGACCTCGTCGATCGATGACCGTCTCGATCATCCGGTCGTGCAGGTCGCGTACCCCGATGCCGTCGCCTACGCCGCGTGGGCCGGCAGGCGCCTGCCCACCGAGGCGGAGTGGGAATGGGCGGCGCGCGGTGGCCTCGTCGGTGCCCGCTTCGCCTGGGGGGAGGACACGAAGCTGGACGGCACCCTCATGGCGGATACCTGGCAGGGTGCCTTCCCGTACCGGAACGATGGCGCCGACGGGTGGATCGGCACCGCTCCGGTGGCCTCGTTCCCCGCCAACGGCTACGGCCTGCACGACATGATCGGCAACGTGTGGGAATGGACGGCGGACTACTGGACGCACCGACATGTACCGCCGAGAGCCGTGGGCGTCGAGGCGGGACATCGCGCGAGCCTGCTGTCCTCCGAGCCCGGGTCGCCCATCCCGCGCCGCGTGCTCAAGGGCGGCTCGCACCTCTGCGCTCCGGAGTACTGCCTCCGCTACCGCCCTGCGGCGCGATCGGCGCAGGCAGAGGACACCGCCATGACCCACATCGGCTTCCGCTGCGCCCTCTGACCGCCCGGCACTGCCGGACTCAGGCCGGGTCGGGGAACACGGACGCCCAGTCGTCCTTGACGCTGACCACGGTGTAGCCGCGGTCGTCGGCTGCGCGCAGGGCCTTCTCGGCTCCCGTGTCGTAGGGGGTGTCGTCGCGGCCCGCGTCGTCGTGATGGATCAGCAGCGCGAGTCCGCGGCGAGGGCCGCCGTGCGCGAAGTCGAGCATGGGCATGTCCCCGTTGGAGTTGCCGGCGGCGAGCAGCGGACGCCGACCGATCCGGCTCCAGATCCGCACCGGTTTCTCCGGACCGTCGTCGAAGAACGCCAGGGCGGACGAGTAGCGGACGCTGGCATCCTTCTCGTCGTAGGTGAGCCCGAGCGCCGAGCCGATCACGCGCTCAGGAGGGACGCCGTAGTTCGCCTGGGTCATCGGCCGCATGAAGTCGCGCTCGCCGCCGGAGACGATGTAGCAGGTGAAGCCATGGGCTTCGAGGTAGCGCAGCAGCTCCACCATCGGCGTGTACACGGAATCCGCGTACGGGCGACCGAGGATCGGGTGCTGCGCGGAGCGGTAGAACTCCGTGACCGAACGGGCGTAGTCCTCCACGCTGACACCGTCGGTCAGCCCCAGGAGCGCCTGGATGATGACACCGAGGTCGGAGTCGTCGCCGGCGTAGTGCTTGTCGATCGCGGTGCCGAGCCAGGCGAGGTCACCGGTCACCGCCGCGCGGTACGGCTGGTTCTCGGCGAGGGACGGGTCGCGGGTGGCCGCCTCGCGCCAGCGCTCGACCACGTAGTGCAGCTGGGTGGGCATGGGCTTCTCCGACCACAGTGTGCCGTCGTTGTCGAACACGGCGATCCGTTCTTCGACGGGGACGGCCTCCGGGCCGGTGGTCGCGGCGGCGACGAACGCCTCGATGGCGCGGCGCGTGGTGGTGTCCCGCCAGGATGACAGGGGAGTGGAGTCCATGACCGCGATCCTCCCAGGCGCGGCGTCGGATGCCGAGCGTCCCTCACCCGGAGCGGACGAGTCCCGTTGCCGCCCGGGCGTGCGGGAATACCCGCGGAGGGTATAAGGTTGTGCCGAAGGAGTACCCCAGGGGGGTATCCCGAGGAAAGGAAAGCATGGTGAGCACGAGCGAGTACCAGGTCACCGGAATGACGTGCGGCCACTGCGAGATGGCGATCCGCGACGAGGTGTCGCGCATCCCCGGTGTCGAGGGTATCGATGTCAGCGCGCAGAGCGGGAGACTCGTGGTGCGCAGCTCCGCCCCCGTCGACGACACGGCCGTGCTGGCCGCCGTGGACGAGGCGGGCTACCAGGCGGTACGGTCCTGATGGACACCCCATCCGCGACCAGTGTGGAGCTGGAGATCGGCGGCATGACCTGCGCGTCGTGCGCGATGCGGATCGAGAAGAAGCTCAATCGTCTCGACGGCGTCACCGCCACCGTGAACTACGCGACCGAGAAGGCGAGCGTCACGGTGCCGGCGGGCGTCGACACCGCCCTGCTCATCGCCGAGGTCGAGAAGACCGGCTACACCGCCGTCGTCCCTGCGCCTCCCGCGCCGGAGGGTGCGCAGCCCGACGGAGAGCAGCCGGATCCGGAGCTCACCGCGCTGCGGCAGCGGCTGATCGCCGCCGTCGTGCTCACCGTCCCGGTCATCGCGATGGCGATGATCCCGGCGCTCCAGTTCACGTACTGGCAGTGGCTGTCGCTCGCGCTCGCGGGACCTGTGATCGTGTGGGCGGCCTGGCCGTTCCACAAGGCGGCCTGGATCAACCTCCGGCACGGAGCGGCCACGATGGACACGCTCATCTCGATGGGCACGCTCGCCGCGCTGCTGTGGTCGCTGTACGCGCTCTTCTTCGGCACCGCCGGGATGCCAGGTATGACGCACCCGTTCGAGCTGACCGTGGCGCCCAGCGACGGTGCTGCCAACATCTACCTCGAGGTCGGAGCCGGGGTGACCACGTTCATCCTCGCCGGGCGCTACTTCGAGAAGCGCTCGAAGCGGCAGGCCGGTGCGGCGCTCCGCGCGCTGCTGGAACTCGGCGCGAAGGAGGTCGCCGTGCTCCGCGACGGCGTCGAGACGCGGATCCCGACGAGCGAGCTGCGGGTCGGGGACCAGTTCGTCGTGCGTCCAGGGGAGAAGATCGCCACCGACGGTGTCGTGGTCGGCGGCACGTCCGCGGTCGACGCCTCCATGCTCACCGGTGAGTCGGTGCCCGTGGAGGTCGGCGCGGGCGATGCCGTCACCGGAGCCACCGTGAACGCCGGCGGACGGCTGGTGGTCCGTGCGACCCGGGTCGGCGCCGACACCCAGCTCGCGCAGATGGCGCGGCTGGTGGAGGACGCGCAGACCGGGAAGGCCGAGGTCCAGAGGCTCGCGGACAAGGTCTCCGGGATCTTCGTGCCGATCGTGATCGTCATCGCCCTCGGCACGCTGGTGGCCTGGTTGGCGGCCGGATTCCCTGCGTCCGCCGCGTTCACCGCCGCGGTCGCGGTGCTCATCATCGCCTGCCCCTGCGCGCTGGGTCTGGCCACGCCGACCGCCCTGCTCGTCGGCACCGGTCGCGGCGCCCAGATGGGCATCCTCATCAAGGGCCCCGAGGTGCTGGAGTCGACCAGGAAGGTCGACACGATCGTGCTCGACAAGACGGGGACGGTCACCTCCGGTCGCATGACGCTGACCGCGGTGCACACCGACGACGGGGTGGAGCGCGAGGAGCTGCTGCGGCTGGCCGGCGCCCTCGAAGACGCCTCCGAGCACCCGATCGCTCAGGCTGTGGCGGCCGCGGCCACCCGCGAACTCGGCGCCCTGCCGGCCGTCGAGGAGTTCGGGAACATCGAGGGCAAGGGTGTCCAGGGCATCGTGGACGGTCACGCCGTCGTCGTGGGACGCACCTCGCTGCTCGCCGACTGGTCGCAGCACCTGTCCGCAGGGCTGAGAGCGGCCACGACCGAGGCGGAGGCTCAGGGCACGACCGCGATCGCGGTGGGCTGGGATGGCCGGGCCCGCGGAGTGCTCGTCGTCGCCGATACGGTCAAGGCCACGAGTGCGGAGGCGGTGGCGCAGCTCCGCGCACTGGGGCTGACCCCCGTCCTGCTCACCGGTGACAACCGCGCGGTGGCGGAGCAGATCGCACGCGAGGTCGGGATCACCGAGGTGATCGCCGAGGTGCTGCCCCAGGGCAAGGTCGACGTCGTGCGCCGGCTTCAGGACGAGGGCAAGGTCGTCGCGATGGTCGGGGACGGCGTGAACGACGCGGCGGCCCTCGCGCAGGCGGACCTCGGGATGGCGATGGGGACCGGAACCGACGCGGCGATCGAGGCGAGCGACATCACCCTCGTCCGCGGCGACCTCCGCAGTGCCGCCGACGCGATCCGCCTGTCCCGCCGCACGCTCGGCACGATCAAGGGCAACCTGTTCTGGGCCTTCGCCTACAACGTCGCGGCGATCCCGCTCGCGGCGCTCGGCCTGCTCAACCCCATGCTCGCCGGTGCGGCGATGGCGTTCTCCAGCGTCTTCGTCGTCGGCAACAGCCTCCGCCTGCGGTCCTTCCGCAGCAGGGCGGTGGACACCCCGTGAACGAACGACAGAGGAGCACCGACATGTCCGATTCCCCCGCAGGATCCTGCTGCAGCGTCCCGCGCCAGAGCGGCGTCTCCGCCGACGGGCGCACCGACCTGCTCGCCGTGCCGGCCGAGAGCATGGCCGAATGCCCGGTGATGGCCGGAACACCCGTGGTGATCGCGACCGCCGAGGCCGCGGGCCTGTACCGCGACCACGAGGGCACGCGCTACTACTTCTGCTGCGCGGGCTGCGGGCCGGCGTTCGACGCCGATCCCGCGAAGTACACCAGGGCGGCCTGAGCCCCCATCCGTGCGGGGCCGCGACAGAATCGGCCCCGCACGGCATCATCGACGTTGGAGGGAAGACATGAGCACCTCGCACCACGACCATTCCGCGCACGGCCACCCCGCGGCAGCCGGGACCGGGACGCAGACGAGCCACTCCGAACACGCGGACCACACCGCGCACGGAGACCACACGGACCACGCAGGACACACCGGGCACACCGGGCACGGGGATCACGAGGGACACGGAGGTCACGGGGGCCATGGCGGTCATGGCGACCACGTCGCCCAGTTCCGGCGGCTGTTCTGGATCATGCTCGTCCTCGCGGTCCCCACCGTGCTGCTCTCGGGCATGTTCGCGATGGTCCTCGGCTACCCGCTCCCCGACATCCCGGGCCTGGCATGGGTGTCGCCGGTCCTCGGCACCGTCATGTACGTGTGGGGAGGGAAGCCGTTCCTCACCGGCGCCGTCAGCGAGATCCGTGCGCGCAAGCCCGGGATGATGCTGCTCATCGGTCTCGCGATCACCGTGGCGTTCGTCGCCTCGTGGGGAGCGAGCCTCGGCCTCCTGCACCACGAGCTCGACTTCTGGTGGGAGCTCGCCCTGCTGATCGTCATCATGCTGCTGGGGCACTGGATCGAGATGCGGTCGCTCGCACAGACCACCTCCGCCCTCGACTCGCTGGCCGCCCTCCTGCCGGACGAGGCGGAGCGCGTCGAGGGCGATCAGGTCGTGCGCGTCTCTCCCTCGGACCTCCGCGTGGGAGACGTCGTGGTGGTGCGCCCCGGCGGCAGCATCCCCGCGGACGGTCGCATCGTCGACGGCCGCGCCTCGATGGACGAGTCCATGGTGACGGGGGAGTCCCGTACGGTCACCCGTGCGACCGGCGACCCCGTGACCGCGGGCACCGTCGCCACCGACTCCGGGCTGCGCGTGGAGATCACCGCGACCGGCGACGACACGACGCTCGCGGGGATCCAGCGGCTCGTCACGGAAGCGCAGAACTCCTCGTCTCGCGCGCAGCGCCTCGCCGACACGGCCGCGGGTTGGCTGTTCTGGTTCGCGTTGGGTGCCGCCGTGATCACCGCCGTCGTGTGGAGCGCCGTCGGTCTGCCGGATGACGCCGTGATCCGCACGATCACCGTCCTCGTGATCGCCTGCCCGCACGCACTGGGACTGGCCATCCCGCTCGTCGTGTCGATCGCGACCGAGCGTGCGGCGCGCGGCGGCGTCCTCGTGAAGGACCGGCTCGCCCTGGAGAGCATGCGCACCGTCGACACCGTGCTGTTCGACAAGACCGGCACCCTGACCAAGGGCGAGCCCGTCGTGTCCGAGGTGTCGGTGGCCGGCGCGGAGACCGCGGACGAGGTGCTGGCGCTCGCCGCGGCCGCCGAGGCCGACAGCGAGCATCCGCTGGCGAAGGCCATCGTGCGCGCTGCGCGCGACAAGGAGCTCCCGGTGCCGGCCAGCCGCGACTTCTCGTCTTCTCCTGCGGTCGGTGTGACCGCGACGGTGGACGGAGCCGTGATCCGGGTCGGCGGCCCGCATCTGCTCACGGAGGAGGACGCCCAGGAGCTCCCCGTCGCGGAGGGCTGGCGTGCAGACGGTGCGATCATCCTGCACGTGCTGCGTGACGGCCAGGTCGTCGGGGCGCTCAAGCTCGCGGACGAGGTGCGTCCGGAGTCGCGGGACGCGGTCGATGCGTTGCATGCGCTCGGCGTCCAGGTCGTGATGATCACCGGTGACGCGGAGGCCGTCGCGCACACCGTCGCGACGGACCTCGGCATCGACCGCGTGTTCGCCGGCGTCCGGCCGGAGGACAAGGCGGCGAAGGTGCAGGAGTTGCAGCGCGAGGGCCGCAAGGTCGCGATGGTGGGAGACGGCGTGAACGATGCGCCCGCGCTCGCCCAGGCCGACGTGGGTCTCGCGATCGGCGCAGGGACCGACGTGGCGATCGCTTCCGCGGGGGTCATCCTCGCGGGCGACGACCCCCGCGCCGTGCTGTCGGTCATCGAGCTGTCCCGTGCCTCCTACCGGAAGATGAAGCAGAACCTCTGGTGGGCGGCGGGGTACAACCTGCTCTCCGTGCCGCTCGCCGCGGGGGTGCTCGCGCCGATCGGCTTCGTGCTGCCGATGTCCGTGGGTGCGGTGCTGATGTCGCTGTCGACGATCGTGGTGGCCCTCAACGCGCAGCTGCTGCGGCGGCTCGACCTCCGTCCTGAGGTCGTCACCGCAGAGATCCGGCAGCGCTGAGCCTCACACGCCGCCGGCTCGGTCCCGGCTCAGTGCCGGCGGCCGAGGCGGCGGAGAGCGCGGACGCCCAGGACCGCCGTCAGCGCCCAGGGCCCGACGACGATGATCGGGTCGAGCCACGTGTGCCGGAGATCGATGCGGCCTCGTCCGAACCGTGATGCGAGCGGACGGTGACGGGGTTCCGCGAGAACGCCGGTCTGGGTGATCGGATCGTCCGGTCGCCGGGTCACCAGGGAGCGGGCGTGCGCCGTCACGGCGTCCACACGGTCTCCCAGGACGAGCAGCAGCCAGCGGGTGTTCTTCGTCTCGCTGAACCGATCGTAGGCCACGCGCCGGATGGCTCCGGACACGCCGTGCAACGGCTGCGCGGTGCCCCAGACCGGGGGCAGCATGCCGTGTTCGATCGAGCGCTCGCGGCCGCGGTCGGGGCCCTGACGCTCCGGGAGGTCCCAATGGGCGCCCGTGTCGCCGACATCGTCCAGCTGCTGCCAGGTGCGGCGGTGCTCGGGGGCGAGGTCGGCGCCCCAGCCCGGGATCCGGGCGCGCAGCTCGTCGGGGGTCGGCGCGGGGAGGGGGCGAGATCCTTCGTACGGCATGGTCATTCCTCTCCGACGACGATGAGCGGCTTGATGCAGTCGTCGAGCTTGGACGAGAACACATGGTAGGCCTCGGCGATATGCTCCAGCGGGAAGCGATGGGTGAGCAGCTCGGACGGCCGGATGTGCCCCGCCTGGATGTGTTCGAGCAGTCGCGGCCACTGCCTCTTCACGGGTGCCTGGTTGCCACGCACCGTGAGGCCTTTGTTGATGATGTCCCCGAGACGGACGGAGGTGACCAGCGGCCCGTAAGCCCCGAGGATCGAGACCGTCCCTCCCTTGCGCGCGCTGTCGATGGCCCAGTTCAGGGCGACGGGGGAGCCGCCCTGCAGCTTCAGTTTCGCGCCGGTCACGTGCTGGACGACGCTGCCGTCCGCCTCCGCGCCGACCGCGTCGATCACCACGTCGGCGCCGAGGTAGCCGGTCGCCTTCTTCAGGGCGAGGACGATGTCACCGACCTCATGGAGGTGCATCGTCTCGGCGAAGGCGAACTGCCTGGCCTTCTCGAGCCGGTAGTCCAGGTGGTCGACGACGATGACGCGCCCCGCGCCGAGGAACCAGGCCGAGCGCGCGGCGGCGAGGCCGACGGGACCGGCGCCGAACACGACCACCGTGTCCCCTTCGGCGATGTCACCCTGCTGAGCACCGAAGTAGCCCGTGGAGAACGCGTCTGTGAGCAGCAGCGCATCCTCCGAGGCGAGCCATTCCGGGATCACCGACGGGCCGACATCGGCGAACGGCACACGGACGCGCTCGGCCTGCCCGCCGTCGTACCCGCCAGTCGTGTGCGAGTAGCCGTAGATCCCGCCGACGGCGGTCGCGTTCGGGTTCACGTTGTGGCAGTTCGAGAAGAGGCCGCGACGGCAGAAGTAGCACGACCCGCAGTAGATGTTGAAGGGCACCATCACCCGGTCGCCAGGGCGCAGCGTCTCCACCGAGGAGCCCACCTCCTCCACCACCCCGACGATCTCGTGACCGAAGGTGTGCCCGATGCGGGTGTCGGGCATCATGCCGTGGAAGAGGTGGAGATCCGATCCGCAGACGGCAGCCCTCGTGACCCGCACGATGGCGTCGTTCGGATGCTGGATCGTCGGATCGGGTTTCTCCTCGACCCGGATCTTGTACGGTCCGCGGTAGGTCATCGCCTTCATCGGGTGCTCCTTCGCTGCGTCGGGGTGACCGACGCTAAGCACCGCCTCGAGGATCACTCAGGGCGTTGACGAACGGCGCAGGAGAGCGTAGAGCGGGTGCTCACCTCTCGGAGAGGGCCCCGGTCTCCGCACGCGCACGACGGCTGCGGGCCGCGAGCACCAGGCCACCGAGGACCGCGGCGAGGAGCGAGCCGACGAGGACGCCGATCTTCACGTGATCGTCCGCGACGCTGCTGCTGCCGTACGCGAGTTCTCCCACCAGCAGCGAGACCGTGAACCCGATGCCCGCGAGCAGGGACATGCCCGCGAGATCCGGCCAGCGCAGCGACTCATCGAGGCGCAGGGCCGGCACGCGGCTCAACAGGAAGGTCGTGAGCAGGATGCCGATGGGCTTCCCGAGCACGAGCCCCACGATGATCCCGATCGTGATCGGATCGGTCAGCGCCGAGACGAGGCCGTCCATGCCGCCGATCTCGACCCCGGCCGCGAAGAACGCGAACACCGGCACGGCGACGAGGGTCGCGACGATGCCCCAGCGGTCGGCGAAGTGCGCGGCGAGCCCGTCGTACACCGGGGCACCGTCGCCGTCCGTTCCGGTGCGCACCCGCGCGCGGTCCGTCGGGCGCACCGGCACCATGAAGCCGAGCAGCACGCCGGCGACCGTCGCGTGCACCCCCGAGGCGTGCACGAATGCCCACACGGCGAGAGCGAGGGGGAGCAGGATCCACCAGGATCGGATGCCGTTCTGCACGGCGAGCGCGAAGCCTGCGAGGGGGAGGAGCGCGAGGATCAGCCAGGGGAAGCTGATGGTCTCGGTGTAGAAGGTGGCGATGATCGTGATGGCGATCAGGTCGTCGATGATCGCGAGGGTCAGCAGGAACACCCGCAGGGCCGGCGGGAGGAAGCGGCCGACCACGGCGAGCACGGCGATCGCGAACGCGATGTCCGTGGCCGTGGGGATCGCCCACCCGCGCAGCACGTCGGCGCCCGAGGCCGCGTTGATCGCGACGAACAGCAGGGCAGGGACGACCACGCCGCCGACCGCGGCGGCGATCGGAAGCGCGGCACGGCGCGGATCGCGCAGGCGCCCGGCCACGAACTCCTCCTTCAGTTCCAGACCGACGACGAAGAAGAACACCGCGAGGAGGCCGTCGGCGGCCCAGGCACCGACACTGAGCTCGAGGTGCCACTCCGGGATACCGAAGCGGAAGTCCCTGATCGCCTCGTACCACGGGGCGGCGGGGGAGTTGGCGAGGATCAGGGCGGCGAGCGTGGCGGTCAGCAGCAGACCGCCGCCGAGCACGTCGCTGCGGGCGGTGGAGCGGATGCCGCGCCAGAGCTCATGCGGCGCGAGACGGAAACGGGCAGGGGACGACGAAGAAGACACAGGGATACCTCACGGCAGATGGATGGGTGACGCGATGTAGCGCACCCGTCCGGGTGCGGCTTATCCCTGTGGCGGCGGGCAGCCGGCGATCTCGCCGTGCGAGAGGGTGCCCCAGACGCTCGTCCACCCGTTCGTGCCGGGGTGCAGCACCACGCGCATCCATTCCGTCATCGGCGTCGCGGACGACAGACGGCGCGGAGCGCGCGTCGAACCGGCGATGAGGAGGGAGGGCACGGATCCAGGCTACCGGTCCGTGCGTCGGGGCTGCTGACGGGACCCTGGGCGCACGAGAAGAGGGACCGTCCGTCTGGACGATCCCTCTTGTCTCAAGTGAAGTATCCGATCCAATTGCCCAGGCCTCAGCAAGCAGATCGGTTGGTTCGATTACCCGCGGTCGCCTTCAGCTCATCTAACACGGGCATCGCATCAGACGGGTACCTGCTGCGCGAGCGAACCGCATTCAAGGTGAAATTACGATTTGACGAGCTGATGCGCGCGTTGGTGAGAAACTTCGAACAAGTCGCCTATGTCCCGAAGAGTGATCTCTTGAGCGGCTAGCTGTTTGGCCAACGCTCGAGCTCGCTCATTCGCTTCGCGCTCTTTCCTCTCGGCCTCCGCGCGTTCGATCTTGATGTCTTCGAGGATCTGCGTGACGTGCTCTACAGTCCCGATGCGCTCAGCTTTGACGTGAATTCCGAATGAATCGAGTGGAATATCTAGGGTGACGGCGATGTACTCTTTTGCCATTTGATGCGCTTCCTTGATCGTGCGGGCTTGCGTGAGCCCATCGATCTCGGGGATGGCGACCATCCACCATTTTCCCTCACGGCTGACGATGACCTCATAGCTCTTCACTTGGTGGCCTCCTCAATTGCCTTGTTGATCTGGCGAACAACGCCGGGAGAGATCGTCTTGTGCCCGTCCGGGACGCTGATGCTGGTGTTTTCCTTTGCCCAGACGGTGTGCGACCCAACCGTTCGGACCGCGGTGAACCCGGCGGCCCGTAGTGCCTTGACCATCTTCCGGGTGGGTTGCTCGCTGACCATGAGTATAGTCTACCCAGGGTAGACAGTGGCATCAAGGGAGCCTAGACAGGCGATGGGTGGCTGCGGTTTCTTCGGCCACCCGCTCAGCCCTCTCTTGAACGCGCGCGAAGAATACGCCTGGAGTCACCCCGAGAACCTCGAGCAGATTAAAGACAGTCTGCACTCGAATCGGCCTCCCGCCAGTGACCGCCCTGAACAGAGTGGTGTAGTCGACGCCAAGTTCCGCAGCGATGTTTCGGATACTGCGCCCGGCTCCCGCGATCTCGGCCCTTAGCTGCTCAGTGGTCGCGGCGGCGTAGTTGATCCCCATGCTCGCATCGTAGATGCCGCTCAATTGCGTGTCATCTAGAGAAGCGGATGCCTGACGCCACAGCGATCATCGGAACCGTGACGCCCGGTACTCGCAGTCGAAACCGAGACCCGAAGCGCCCCAACCGACACCCATCCCATCCGCGGCCCAACGCCACATCAGTGAAGTCCGCTACTGGACGCTCCTCCACCGCCGGGCGATCCATTCAAGGAATCGAAGCTGGCCCGGTGACGGCGCGGATGGTGAAAGAGCGGATCGGCAAAACGGTTCCGCGGACGGCTGAAACGTGCCGCCTGAGCGCGAAAAGCCGATAAAAACGTAGCCACCTCGAAAATCGAGGTGGCCACAGTTTTGGCTACTGCGAGCCGGGGTTTCCCCAGCTCTCCCAGTGTTTTCTAGTGCCCCCGACAGGAGTCGAACCTGCGACCTACGGTACCGGAAACCGGCGCTCTATCCACTGAGCTACGGAGGCGTACCGATCGACAATATCACTCGTCGGGGGTGGTCTCCGACCCACCGGCCTCCGTGACCGGCGCGGCGCGCAGTTCGTCGAGCGCTGCGGCCAGCTTCTCCGCGAGGTAGCGGTGGCCATCGGTGGACGGATGCTTGCGCCCGACCTCCACGTCGATGACGGCGAGATAGTTCTCGTCGGTGATCCAGTCCCGCTCGATCGGGGAGATGTACCACCAGCCGCGGGCCGAGGCGAGAGCCGCGAGGTCCCGATCGATCCGTGCCGTCTGCGCCCCGACCGGGAGCTCGTGCGGCGCGGGCCCGAGCACGACGATCGCCGCCTCCGGGTAGCGCGCCGTCAGCGCGTCCCATGCGGCGGTCACGGCGTCGCGATAGCCGGCCTCGCCCTGCGCCCGGTCGTTGATGGAGCCCTGGATGATGACGAGATCCGGGTCGAGGGCCGGGTCCAGTGCCGCGATGCGCTCGCCGAAGGTGGGGCCGTCGATGCCGGGCTTGAGGTAGCCGCTGCCCCGGACGCCGTCCACGATGGTCGTGCCGCGCAGGAGGTCGGCGAGCACGTACGCATACCCCAGGGTGGGGTCGGAGGCGGCCGAGCCGTAGGTCCAGGAATCACCGAAGACGAGGACGGTCGGCTCCTCCGGGAGCGCGAGCGGCGCGGGAGCGATCACCGCGATGGATTCGTCTCCGGCTGCCGCGCCGACGGGGAGGGACGACGGCGCCGGAACCCAGGGGCGCCAGACTCCGAGGACCCCCGCGGCGACGGCGACGAGAAGAGCGGTGGCGACGCCCGCGATGCGCAGTCGACGAGAGGCGGCGGGGGCGTTCATGGCACGAGAGTAGATCACGGAACGCGGAACGCAAACTCTTCGCGACGAGGGGCGGCGGAGAGGGGTGGCGCGCCCCCGTAAACTGGGGAGTCTATGAATCCTGAAACGCTCGCCCACGCCCTCCTCGCCGTCCTCGCCCCCATCGCCGAGGAACGACGTCCGGGCGAGCCGTTCGACCTCTCCGCCGCCGACATCGTGCTGGAGCGCCCGCGCAACCGCGACCACGGCGACTGGGCCTCGAACATCGCCATGCGCCTGGCCAAGCCCTTCGGCACGAACCCGCGTGAGCTCGCCCAGCAGATCGCCGACGGACTGGTCGATGTGGACGGCATCGCGAGCGTGGAGGTCGCCGGTCCGGGCTTCCTCAACATCCGTCTCGACGCCGCCGCCGCCGGTGCGCTCGCGAAGGTCATCGTCGACGCCGGTCCCGCCTACGGGACGAACTCCTCGCAGGAGGGCGTCAGCGTGAACGTCGAGTTCGTCTCGGCCAACCCCACCGGTCCTCTCCACATCGCGCACACGCGCTGGGCCGCCCTCGGCGACGCGATCGTGCGCCTGCTCCTCGCGAGCGGTGCCCGCGCGGTGCGTGAGTACTACATCAACGACGCGGGCGTGCAGATGGACCGCTTCGCCGCGTCCGTGCTGGCCGCGGCCAAGGGGGAGCCCACGCCGGAGGGCGGCTACCCGGGGCAGTACATCGCGACGCTCGCCGGTCGCGTGCTCGACGCGCGTCCCGACCTGCTCGATCTCCCGGAGGAGGAGCAGCTCACGGTCGCCCGCGAGCTCGGCTACGAGTACCAGCTCGCGGAGATCAAGAACTCGCTCGAGCGCTTCAACGTGCCGTTCGACGTGTGGTTCTCCGAGCGCACCCTCCACGCGAAGGACGCCTCGGGGTCGAGCCTGATCGACCAGGCCGTCGACCGTCTGCGCGAGCAGGGGCACGTGTTCGACGAGGACGGCGCCGTCTGGGTGCGCACGACGGACTTCGGCGATGACAAGGACCGTGTGATCCGCCGCTCGAACGGCGAGTACACGTACTTCGCCGCCGACGCCGCCTACTACCTGAACAAGGGCGACCGCGGCTTCCGCGACAAGATCTACCTTCTGGGCGCCGACCACCACGGCTACGTGCACCGTCTCAAGGCGGTCGCGGGGGCGGCGGGGGACGACCCCGCGAAGAACATCCAGGTGCTGATCGGCCAGATGGTCTCGATCAACGGCGCCCGCCTCAGCAAGCGTGCCGGCAACATCATCGAGATGGACGACCTGCTCGACTGGCTCGGCACGGACGCGCTGCGCTACTCGCTGGAGCGCTCGCCCGCCGACTCGCCGCTCGACCTCGACCCGGAGCTGCTGCAGAAGCGCACGAACGACAACCCGGTGTTCTACGTGCAGTACGCACACGCCCGTACCCACAACGTCGCGCGCAATGCCGCCGACTCCGGCGTCGACCGCTCCGTCTTCGCCCCGGAGACGCTCACGCACGAGACCGAGGCGGCGCTGCTGGGCGCGCTCCAGGAGTTCCCCCGCATCGTGGCGTTCGCGGCCGAGGTGCGGGAGCCGCACCGCGTCGCGCGCTATCTGGAGGAGCTCGCCGGCCTGTACCACCGCTGGTACGACAACTGCCGGGTGATCCCGCTGAGCGAGGCCCCGGTGGAGGACGTGCACCGCACGCGCCTGTGGCTGAACGATGCCGCCGGCCAGGTCTTCCGCAACGGACTCGACCTGCTCGGCGTGTCCGCGCCCGAGCGCATGTAGGAGCGCCATGAGCGACGACAACCACACCCTCCCGTATCCGAAGCCCTCGGACGAGCACCCGACGCTCGTGGTCCCGGACGCGGCGGACGGTCGGGGCGGCGCCGCACGTCGTCGCCGGCGGTGGCCGTGGGTCGTGCTCATCGTCGTGGTCGTGCTCGCCGCCCTCGTGGTCGCGGCCGAGTTCGTCGCCCGTGCGGTGCTGCCCGGTGTCGTCCGATCGATCGTCATCGAGCAGCTCGACCTCCCTGCCGACCAGCAGCTGGACGTCGAGACCGAGGGGATCCTCCTCCCACAGCTCCTCGCCGGTCGTCTCGACACCCTGCGCCTGTCGACGGAGGCCGTCACGCTGCAGGGCATCACCGGTGCCGCCGACGTCACGGCGACGGGCGTTCCGCTGCGGGGCGGCGACCTCGACGGCGCGGACGGCACCATCCGCATCGACCAGGAGCAGTTCACCGCTCTGCTCGCCGACTCGGAACTCCCTGTCGACACCGTGGAGTTCGTGGCGCCGAACGCGACCCTCGGCGGCTCGTTCGACGTGCTCGGCACCGCGGTGCCGGTATCCGTGACCCTGACCCCCGGGGCTGTCGAGGGCGACCTCGAACTCACTCCGGTGGCGGCGAGCATCGGCGGCGTCGACATCGATCTCGATCGTGTGGGCTCGTCCCTCGGATCCCTCGGCGAGGGGATCACCGAACCGCGGCGCGTCTGCATCGCGGACCAGCTGCCGGCCGGCCTCACCCTGACGGGAATCGAGATCGTCGAGGACCAGGCCGTGATCGACATCGACGTGGACGGGGCGATCGTCACGGACGAGACGCTCCAGGAGAAGGGGACCTGCGACCGCTGAGCGGTCACGCACCGGTCAGGTGGCCAGGCGCTCCTCCAGACGCGCGGCGAGCTCCGCCGGCCGTTGCAGGGGGATGCCGTGTCCGCACCCCTCGGCGACCTCGAGGGTGCTGCGGGGATGCACCCGGTCCAGCAGCGCGGCGGAGCGGCGCATCATCGGCTTCTCCTCCGCACCGACCAGGATCAGGGCGGTGCCGGGATGCGCGCGCCACGCGGGCGGAGGCGTGAAACGGAGGTTCTCCTCTACCGCGCGCAGCAGGGTCGTGCGCGAGATGGCCGCGGAGGTCTCCAGATAGCGGGGGAGCAGCGCGTCGGGAATGAACAGCTCGCGGGCCTGAAGGCGGGCGAAGCGCTCGTTCCTGGCGAGCCCTGCCGTGAGGCGGAGCAGCGCGAGGGTCGGGCCGACGGCGCGCAGCGGTTCCGCCTGAGCGCTGATGACCACGGCGTCGGCGACGAGGTCCGGTCGTCGTGCCGCGAGCAGGACGGCGAGCTGGGCGCCGAGGGAGAACCCGACGACGGTCGCCGGTTGCGTCTCCTGCTCCAGCAGCGGGACGAGCGCCGCGACCGTCTCCTCGTGCGACACGTAGTCCGCTGTCGCGCTGCCACCGTGTCCCGGAAGATCCGGGAGGATGACCCGCCGTGCGGGGTCGAGGTGACTGCGCAGCGGCTCCCACATCCAGCCGGCGACCCCGCCCCCGTGCAGCAGGAGGAGGGGAGGGGTTCCTGCGGAGCCTGTCGTCTCGTGATGCATGTCACTCCGTCTCGAAGCTCGCGGCCATGCGGCCGACCGTGTCGATGGCGCTCTCCAGCGTCGCGCGATCGAGGGGCCCCAGGGTGCGGGCCGCGGAGAGCAGGCCGAGCGTGGCACTGGACAACGCGAGAGCCAGGGCCTCGGGCTCCACGTCCGGCACGATCCGGCCCTGCTCCTGCAGCTCACGGATCCCGGCGACGACCTGTTCGTGACGCCTCCGGTACCGGGCGGGTGGCTGCGCGGCGACGTGCGCACCGAGCATTCCCGCGTCGTCGAGGAACGCGGCCGTCATGAGCTCGTCGCCGAGCAGGGCAGCAGCTGTGGCGCGGTAGAGGGCACTGAGCGAGGGCTGCGGTCCTGCGGTACGGGCGACCGCATCGGCGATCCGAGACGTGCCGCGCTGGAGCAGCGCGTCAAGGATGTCGCGCTTCGCCGCGAACTCCAGGTAGACCGCGCCCTTGCCGATGCCGGCCGCGCGTGCGATCGCGGCGACGCTCATGGCATCGAACCCGTCGGTCAGCACCATCCGCTCCGCGGCATCGAGGATGCGAGCGCGCCGGTCGGGCACGAGCGGCCTAGGCATCGGAGCCTCGGGCGAACCAGTCCCGGAGGGCGGGGATCACGAGGTCGGGGCGGTCGCGTTGCACCCAGTGTCCGGCTCCCGGTGCCACCAGGAGCCGGCCGGCCGGCAGCGCGTCCGCCGCCTCCTCGATCCTCCGAAGAGGCACGCCGGAATCCCGGTCGCCGTGCACGAGCAGGACGGGGACCCGGATCTCGGCGAGCCGGTCGCGGTAGTCGGTGCGGAGTCGCAGCGGTCGCACCTGATCCCGCTGCCAGTCGCCGAACGTCGTGAGACCCGATCCGGTCGCTGCCTCGGCGAGCACCGCATCGACGAGAGCCGGGTTGCGGGCGTCCGGGGAGCGCACGAGATCCTGGAGGCCGCGCATCATCGCCTTACGGTCGCGCGCGTAGGCGCGTGTCATGGCGCCGAGCAGCCCCGAACGCAGGAGCAGGAATGTCGACAGGTGCGAGAGGGCACCGAGGCGTCCGTCCGTCAGCCGTGGCATCAGCCCGTAGCTGCCGAGGAGGGCGGCGGAGAGCGCAGCGTCCGGGCGGTCGAGGAGGTGGCCCAACGCCAACCCGGCACCCAGGGAGAGTCCGCCGACGACGTAGGCCTGCAGGTCGAGGGCATCGACGAGGTCGCCGACGTACTGCACCAGGCGCTCCTGCGTCAGCGGCGCTTCGAGGCGCGGACTGCGCCCGAACCCGGGGTGGTCCGGTGCCACGACGCGGTGTCCGGCGGCCGCCAACGCCGGTCCGACCTCGCCCCAGGAGAGTTCTGCACTGTCGGCGCCGCCGCCGTGCAGAAGGAGCGCGGGCGGCTGCGTCTCCGCCGCGGGGCACCATTCCGCGACCGACACCCGCGCGCCGGGAACGGTGACCGTGTGCCGTCGTGGTGCGGACATGCGTCCCCTCTCGTTGTGACCACCATATCGACGGCGGTCACAACGAGGATGGTCAGTCTTTCTCGGTCGCCTTCTCGGCGGTGCCGTTCTCCTCGGCCGCCGCACGCTGGGCGTCACGCAGCTCGGCTGTGGCGATCTTGACGTCCACCTCGGCGCGCTGCATCCGCCGTTGGACGAACGTCCGTGCGCCGAACCGCTCGTGCAGGCGGTCGCCGCGCTCCTCCTCGGCCGTGACGATGTAGGCGCACGAGACGAGGATGACCTGGGTGGACAGCTGGAGCCAGATCAGCAGCGCCAGGAGCGAGGCGAACGAGGCGAGCAGGGGGTTGCTCGTCGCACCGCCGACGAAGAGCCCGGAGAGCTGCTGCAGCACGATCAGACCGAAGGCGCCGAGGAAGGCGCCGCTCCACAACGACCGCGCAGCGGGTCGGACGCCGGACAGCAGGAGGAAGGCCCCCACGATCAGAGCCGCGTCGAGGATGAACACCACGAGGAGCGACAGGATCCGGACCGTCCAGGCGAGCAGAGGCGAATCCGACGGCACCCCGAGCAGGTCGCCGATCCAGGTCACCCCGAGCTGTCCGATGAAGGTGATCCCGGCGGCGAGCACGAACGCGAGGCCGATGCCGATGCCGAGAAGCAGGTTGCGGACGATGACCCAGATCCACAGGATGTCCGCCTGGATCGTGCCGGCGATGGTCCGGATGGCCGTGCGGAGCGAGCCGATGGCGCCGAGCGCGGCACCGACCAGCGCGACGAGGGAGATGATGCCGGCGATCGAGAACGACGCCGGAGTCCGGAGGTCCTTCGTATTGATGACACCGCCCTCGCCGATGAGCCCGGGGACCGCGGACTGCACGGCGTCGATGATCGCGCGCCAGGCCTCCGGGTTTCCGGAGAGCCAGAGGGCCGCGAGGGAGAAGCCGAGGAGCACGCCGGCGAAGACGCTGAACAGGGCCCGGTAGGTCACGCTGTCGGCGAGCATCGGACCGCGGCGCTCGGAGTACAGCAGCACCGCCCTGACCGGGCGCCGGGCCAGGGCCCAAGCGATCACCGGTCCCGTGATGCGGGCGACGAGTCCCGGTCGGGCCGGGGCTGCGGAACGGTTCTCGGAGTCTCGCGTGTCGGTGTCTGCCACGCCCCCACCCTATGAGCCGCTCGGCACCCCTCCCCAGGGGGTTGACGCGGCGTGTCACCATGACCAGGCGGGGACAGGGGGTGCCCTAGAATCGGGGCAACTCGATGTGCGCCTCCGCCCGAGATCCGTCCCACGATTGGTGTTCCGTGCTCGACTCTGCCGCCACGCTCGCTCCGGATTGGCTCGTCGTCCCCGACGACCCGAACGATCTCGCGGTCGGGGTCTGGCCGTCCTCCACGGAGCGCGACGAGGACGGAGCCCTCGTGCTGGCGGGTGTGACGGCGCCGGAGCTGGTCCGGGCCTACGGCACGCCGCTCCTCGTGCTCGACGAAGACGAGGTGCGCCGCCGCGCCAGGGCCTTCCGCGACGCTTTCGACCGCGCCGCCTCCGCCCACGGCACGACCGCGCAGGTGTACTACGCGGGCAAGGCGTTCCTGTGCACGACGGTCGCCCGGTGGGTCGTCGACGAGGGGCTCCGCATCGACGTGTGCACCGGCGGCGAGCTCGAAGTCGCCCTCTCCGCGGGGGTCGCTCCGGCCTCGCTCGGCTTCCACGGCAACAACAAGTCGGTCGCCGAGCTCGAGCGCGCGGTCGCCCTCGGCGTGGGGACGATCGTCGTCGACAGCGCGATCGAGATCGAGCGCCTGGCCGCCATCACCGCCCGCACCGACGCCGTGCAGCGCGTCATGGTCCGGGTCATCAGCGGCGTCCACGCCGAGACCCACGACTTCCTCGCCACGGCGCACGAGGACCAGAAGTTCGGCTTCCCGCTCGCCGAGGCGGAGGTCGCCGTGGCACGGATCCGCGAGATCCCCGGGCTGGAGTTCGCCGGACTGCACTGCCACATCGGCTCCCAGATCTTCGGCGTGGCCGGCTTCCGCGAGTCCGCCTCCCGCGTGCTCGAACTGCACGCCGCCCTCCTCGAGGACGGCCCCGTGCCGCAGCTGAACCTCGGCGGCGGGTTCGGCATCGCCTACACCCGCATCGACGACCCCACCCCCATCGACGAGCTCGCCGGCGGCATCGTCGCGGCGGTGGCCGAGGGCTGCGCGGCGCGCGGCATCCCCGTGCCGGCGCTGTCGTTCGAGCCCGGGCGTGCGATCGTCGGCACTGCGGGCGTGACGCTCTACGAGGTCGGCACGACGAAGGACGTCACGGTCGCCTCGGGGGCGACCCGGCGTTACGTCAGCGTCGACGGCGGGATGAGTGACAACGCCCGCACGGCTCTCTACGGCGCCAGCTACTCCGCCCGCCTGGCCTCGCGCGCGGGCACGGGCGACCCGCAGTTGAGCCGGGTGGTCGGCAAGCACTGCGAGTCCGGCGACATCGTCGTCGATCACGAATATCTGCCCGGCGACGTCACCCCGGGGGACCTGCTCGCGGTGCCCGCGACGGGCGCGTACTGCGCCTCTCTCGCGAGCAACTACAACCACGTCCCGCGGCCGCCGATCGTGGCGGTGCGCGAGGGTCGCTCGCGGGTGATCGTCCGCGGCGAGACCGTCCACGACCTGCTGGCCCGCGACGCGGGCATCGACGGGGCGCACGCCCCCGAGGGAGCACGATGACCCACCCCAGAAGGAGCACCCATGACTGACTACAGACGACTTCGCGTGGCGCTGCTGGGCGCCGGAGCCGTCGGCTCCCAGGTGGCGGCCCTCCTGCTCCGCCACGGCGACGAGCTGGCCGACCGCGCGGGTGCCGCGCTGGAGCTGGCGGGCATCGCGGTGCGCAACCTCGACGCGCCCCGCGACGTCGAGCTGCCGAAGGAGCTCTTCACGACCGATGCCGAGTCGCTCATCCTCGGCGCCGACATCGTGATCGAGCTGATCGGCGGGATCGAGCCCGCCCGCACCAACATCCTCCAGGCCATCGGCTCCGGCGCCGACGTGGTCACCGCCAACAAGGCGCTGCTGGCGACCCACGGGCCGGAGCTGTTCGAGGCCGCGGATCGCGTCGGCGCATCGGTGTACTACGAGGCGGCGGCCGCCGGCGCCATCCCGATCATCCGTCCGCTGCGCGACTCGCTCGCCGGCGACCGCGTCGTGCGCATCATGGGCATCGTCAACGGCACCACGAACTACATCCTCGACCGGATGGACACCGAGGGCGCCGACTTCGCCGACGTGCTCGCCGACGCGCAGCGCCTGGGGTATGCGGAGGCCGACCCCACCGCCGACGTGGAGGGCTACGACGCCGCGCAGAAGGCCGCGATCCTCGCCAGCCTCGCTTTCCACACCGCGGTGCCGCTGGAGGCGGTGCATCGCGAGGGCATCACCTCGATCACCGCGTCGATGATCGAGGAGGCCCGCGCGGCCGGCTTCGTCATCAAGCTGCTCGCCGTCTGCGAGCGGATCGAGGCGAACGGCGCCGAGTCCATCTCGGTGCGGGTCTACCCGGCCCTCGTCCCCGTGTCCCACCCGCTCGCCTCCGTGCACGGTGCCAACAACGCCGTCTTCGTCGAGGCGGAGGCCGCCGGCTCTCTCATGTTCTACGGGGCGGGCGCCGGCGGCGTGCAGACGGCCTCGGCCGTCCTCGGCGACGTCGTCTCCGCTGCGCGTCGGCATATCGCGGGCGGCGTCGGCGTGGGCGAGTCCACCCGGGCGAATCTCCCGGTCGTGCCCATCGGCCACGTCACCACGCGGTACCAGATCACCCTCGAGGTCTCCGACGCCCCCGGCGTGCTCGCGACCGTGGCGGGCATCCTCAGCGACGGCGGAGTGTCCGTCGCGACCGTCGTCCAGACCGTCGAGGGCGAGGACGAGCCGACCGCTCGCCTCATCATCGGCACGCACCGTGCGACCGAGCAGGCCCTCAGCGACACGGTGGACGTGCTGGCCGACAGCGATGTCGTCGCCCGCGTGGTCTCCGTCCTCCGGGTGGAAGGCGAGTGACCACGGTGACGGCTACGGCTCCCGCTCCCGAGGAGCACGGCGCCCGCATCGGCCGCACGGTCGAGGTGACGGTGCCGGCGACGAGCGCCAACCTCGGCCCCGGCTTCGACACGCTCGGCCTGGCCCTGAGCATCTACGACCGTCTCGAGGTGACCGCTCTGCCGGAAGGGGAGCTCGAGATCGAGGTCTCCGGTTCGGGCGCCGCCGACATCCCCCGGGATGCGTCCAACCTCATCGTCCGGACGATCGCCTACGTCTTCGCGGACGTCGGCAGGCCGATGCCCGGCCTGCGCATCGTGGCCGAGAACGCGGTCCCGCACGGCCGCGGCCTGGGGTCCTCCGGTGCGGCCGTCGCTGCCGGCGTGCTCGCGGCGAAGGGTCTGCTGGCCGGCGACGTCGACCTCTCCGACACCGATCTGCTGCGCCTCGCGACCGAGCTGGAGGGCCACCCGGACAACGTGGCGCCCGCGCTGTTCGGCGGGCTCACGATCGCGTGGATGGGGGAGCGGGGTCCGCAGCACAAGAAGCTCCTCGTGCATCGGGGCGTCTCGCCCCTGGTCCTCGTCCCGGCCTACACGATGTCGACTTCGCAGGCCCGCTCGCTGCAGCCGCCGCACGTCTCCACGGCCGACGCCGTGTTCAACGTGTCCCGGTCGGCTCTGCTCATCGCGGCGCTGATGCAGAGCCCGGAGCTGCTGCTGGACGCGACCGCCGACCGCCTGCACCAGGACTACCGCGCCGGCGCCATGCCCGAGACGCAGCGCCTCGTGCAGGCGCTGCGGGCCGCCGGATTCGCCGCCGTCGTCTCCGGCGCCGGCCCCAGTGTGCTCGTCCTCGCGGACGGTCCGGGCAGTCGCCTGGACGCCGTCGAGGTGGCCAATCGGGTGACCGACACCCCGTGGGAGGCGCTCCTGCTCGCCGTCGACGTCCGTGGTGGTACAGTGGGGGATCGAGCGGAGGGCTCCACGTAGCATTCGTGAATCTGGCCCCATTGCATCTCTTGCAAGACCCGCACGCAAACCCCTGAGGCCCAAGTGCCGAGGCTGGCTGACGCCGAGCGTCAGCCCGTGCGATCGTGCGCAGCACCCGTTGTGCGCGTTCACGCTCATTTCCCATGACCTATAAGGGAGTACTCGTGGAGAACCTCTCCGAGACCCAGAACGATCAGGCGGCTCCGACCGCCGACGCCCCCGTCGCCGCGCAGGCGACCGAGTCCGCTCCGGCCAAGAAGCGCGCGCCGCGCCGGGCGAGCACCGCGACGGCCGCTGCCAAGGCCGCCAAGGCGGAGGAGTCCGGCACCGCCGATGCTCCCGCCGCTGCCGGCGACTCCGCCGAGGGGGCAGAAGCCGCGCCCAAGGCGAAGGCTCCGCGCCGCACCCGCGCGAAGAAGGCGGACGCCGAGGCCCCCGCCGAGACCGCCGCCGCCGAGCCGGCGCCTGCTGCCGAGGCCGCCGAGGCACCGGCCGAGGCCCCGAAGTCCGGACGCGGCCGTCGCACGAAGAAGGCGGACGCCGAGGCCCCCGAGGCGAAGACCGAGAAGGCCGAGGCGGCACCGGCCGACGGCGCGACCGAGACGGCCGACGCGGGCACCGCCCAGGGCGGCCGCACCAAGAACGACGCGGCGAAGAACGAGCCGAAGAACGACGGCGCTGCCGCGAAGAACGAGGCCGAGACGGACGCCCCCGCGAAGGACGCGTCCGGCGAGGGAGACAACGGCGACGAGCAGGGTGGTCGAGGCCGCAGTCGCAACCGCAACCGCAACCGCGGCCGCGGGCAGGGCGGCGGTCAGGAGCAGGCGCAGAACGCACCGGCCGACGACGACCAGTCCGGCAACGGCAACGGGCGCAACCGTCAGCGCAACAAGCGTCGCGGTGCCGGCCCTGTCGACGAGTTCGAGACCGAGATCACCGAGGACGACGTCCTCATCCCGATCGCCGGCATCCTCGACGTGCTCGACAACTACGCCTTCGTGCGCACCACCGGCTACCTCGCCGGGCCCAGCGACGTCTACGTCTCGCTCGGCCAGGTCAAGAAGTACAACCTCCGCAAGGGCGACGCGGTCGTCGGCTCCATCAAGCAGCCGCGCGAAGGCGAGCAGCAGGGCCGCCAGAAGTACAACGCCCTCGTCAAGGTCGACTCCATCAACGGCCTCTCGGTCGACGACGCGGCCACCCGCGTGGAGTTCGGCAAGCTCACGCCGCTCTACCCGCAGGAGCGTCTGCGCCTGGAGACGGCTCCGGAGAAGCTGACGCAGCGCATCATCGACCTCGTCGCGCCGATCGGCAAGGGCCAGCGCGGTCTCATCGTCGCGCCCCCCAAGGCCGGCAAGACGATCGTCCTGCAGCAGATCGCCAACGCGATCGCGCAGAACAACCCCGAGGTGCACCTCATGGTCGTGCTCGTCGACGAGCGCCCCGAAGAGGTCACCGACATGGAGCGCACGGTGAAGGGCGAGGTCATCGCCTCCACCTTCGACCGGCCAGCCGAAGACCACACGACGGTCGCCGAGCTCGCGATCGAGCGCGCCAAGCGCCTCGTCGAGCTGGGCCGCGACGTGGTCGTGCTGCTCGACTCGATCACCCGCCTCGGACGCGCGTACAACCTGGCCGCTCCGGCGTCCGGCCGCGTCCTCACCGGTGGCGTCGACGCATCCGCGCTCTACCCGCCGAAGCGCTTCTTCGGTGCCGCCCGCAACATCGAGAACGGCGGATCCCTCACGATCCTCGCCACCGCGCTCGTCGAGACCGGCTCCAAGATGGACGAGGTCATCTTCGAGGAGTTCAAGGGCACCGGCAACAGCGAGCTGCGCCTGTCCCGCCAGCTCGCCGACAAGCGCATCTTCCCGGCGGTGGACGTGAACGCGTCCAGCACCCGCCGCGAGGAGATGCTCCTCTCCGCCGACGAGGTCAAGATCACCTGGAAGCTGCGCCGCGCTCTCGCCGGCCTCGACCCGCAGCAGGCGCTGGAGGTCGTGCTCGGCAAGCTCAAGGAGACCCACTCCAACGTGGAGTTCCTCGTTCAGATGCAGAAGTCGATCCCGACGCTGCCCTCGGGCGCCCACGGGCACGACAACAACATCCGCTGAGGCCCGACGTGTTCGAGTCCGTCCAGACTCTGATCGACGAGCATCGCCGGGTCCAGGAGGAGCTCTCCGACCCGGCGGTGCACGCCGACGCGGCCCGCGCCAAGCGTGTCAACCGTCGGTACGCCGAGCTGTCGCGCATCGTCGCGGCGCACGAGGCGTGGACGGGCGCCGTCGATGATCTGGAGGCGGCGCGCGAGCTCGCCAGGGAGGACGAGGCGTTCGCCGCCGAGGTCCCCGCGCTGGAGGAGGGCGTGCAGACCGCGCAGGAGCGCCTCCGACGACTCCTCATCCCGCGCGACCCCGACGACGCCCGCGACGTGATCATGGAGATCAAGGCGGGGGAGGGCGGCGCCGAGTCGGCGTTGTTCGCGGCGGATCTGCTGCGCATGTACGTGCAGTACGCCGCGTCCAAGGGGTGGAAGACCGAGCTGCTCGAGCGCAACGAGTCCGACCTCGGCGGCTACAAGGACGTCCAGGTCGCCATCAAAGGCTCCTCGTCCGACCCTGCACAGGGCGTCTGGGCGCACCTGAAGTACGAGGGCGGCGTGCACCGCGTGCAGCGGGTGCCGGCCACGGAGTCGCAGGGACGCATCCACACGTCCACGACCGGCGTGCTCGTGTTCCCCGAGGTGGACGAGCCCGAGGAGATCCAGATCGATCAGAACGATCTGAAGATCGACGTGTTCCGTTCATCGGGCCCCGGCGGCCAGTCGGTGAACACCACCGACTCCGCGGTCCGGATCACCCACGTGCCCACCGGCATCGTCGTGTCGATGCAGAACGAGAAGTCGCAGTTGCAGAACCGTGAGGCTGCGATGCGCGTGCTGCGCGCCCGACTGCTCGCCAAGCAGCAGGAGGAGCTCGACGCGGCAGCCTCCGACGCGCGCAAGTCGCAGATCCGCGGCATGGACCGCTCGGAGCGCATCCGTACCTACAACTTCCCGGAGAACCGGATCGCGGATCACCGGACCGGGTTCAAGGCGTACAACCTCGATCAGGTCATGGACGGTGCGCTCGACCCCATCATCGAGAGCGCCATCGCCGCCGACGAAGAAGCGCGCCTCGCCGCCGTCGGCTCCGAGGGCTGAGCGGCCGCCCACCGCGTCACGTGCGCGTCGCGTACCGGTGCTCGGGCCGTCCGGTCGATCCGTACCGCAACCGCACCTCGACGATCGTCCGTGCGGCGAGAGCCGCGAGGTGCCGTTGCGCGGTGGCCCGTGAGATGCCGACCCGCTCGGCGACCTCCGCGGCCGAGGACTCGCCGTCTCCGAGCGCTGCGAGCACGCGCTGCTCGGTGGCCGAGCGCGAAAGGGACACCGGCTCGCCGCCGCCGTGCAGGATCGCGAGCGCCCGGTCCACGTCCTCCTGCGTGAGGGGACGCTCACCCGCGAGCAGGTTGCGATAGCGCAGGTACCGGTCGAGGAGGCCGGTCAGTCCGCGACGGTCGAACGGTTTCACGAGATAGCCGATCGCGCCGGCCCGCAGGGCTCGTCGCACGGTGGGCGCGTCGTCCGCGGCGGAGATGAGGATCGCGTCCACCCCGACCTCGCGGACGAGTCCGATGCCGTCGCCGTCGGGGAGGTAGACGTCGGCGAGCAGCAGGTCGGGGCGTGTCGAGCGCACGAGGTCGCGAGCCTCGCCACAGGAGCGCGCGGTTCCGGTCACGGTGTATCCGGGATGGTCGTCCACGACCGCCCGATGCAGGTCGGCCACCCGGAAGTCGTCGTCGAGGATGAGCGCACGCAGCGGTTCCGTCACAGGTCCTCCTTCGAGAGATGCGGAGTGGGGTCGACGGCATCTCCGATGCGGGCGGCGAACACCGCGCCGTGGTCGGTGCCGCCGGGGTCGATGATCCAGAGGTCGCCGCCGCTCCGGCGGGCGATCTCCGTGGCCAGGGGCAGGCCGATACCGTGCCCGTGCACGCGATCCTCGCTTCCCGCGTCGTCGGCGGGCGCTCGGAGGTCGGGCTCCCGGATACCGGCGCCGGAGTCGGAGACGGTGACGACGAGCGCGCCGCCATCGCTCAGCGCGGAGACCTCGACCCACCGCGGGTCCCTCGTGCCCGTGACGGCGGCGGCGATCGCGTTGTCGACGAGATTGCCGAGCACGCTCGCCACGTCCTCCGCCCGACGCACGGTGCCGATCAGCTGCGTGTCCTCCGCGATCCGCAGGGCGACGCCCCGTTCGGCGGCCTCCACGCCCTTGGCTCCCAGGAAGGCGTGCAGGAACGGATCGCCCACGAGGTCGAGGCCGGCGACGGGGAACGACACGGGACCACGGCTCACCAGCTCGTCGAGGAAGGCGCGCGCGTCGGCGACACGGCCGGCGTCGATGAGGCCGGCAGCCACGTGCAGGCGGTTGGCGAACTCGTGGCGCTGGACGCGCAGTGCTGAGGTCATCGTGCGCACGGCCTCCAGCCGCTCGGTGAGGGCGATGAGGTCGGTGCGGTCGCGCACGATCAGCACGTCACCGAGTTCCTGCCCGTCGCGCCGCACCGCGCTCGACTCGAGATAGAGCATCCGGTCGCCGACGACCGCCTCCGCACGCTCGCGGGCTCCCGTGGCCGTGTCCCGTACGACGGGTGGCAGCGGGAGCTCGCCCACGCGGCGGCCGACCGGGTCGTGGAGCCCGAGGAGCCGATCCGACGCGGCATTGCTCACCCGCACGACGCCGTCCTTGTCGACCGCGAGAACGCCGTCGCCGACACCGTTCAGCACTGCCGTCTGGTTCTGCACGAGGGCGACCAGCTCCTCGGGCTGCACGCCGAGGGTCAACCGCTCCCAGCGGCGGCGGAGGAGAAGGAAGGTCGCGAGCGCGAGCGCGAGCGCGCCGGCGGCCGTCAGCCCGATCGCGGCGAGCACGGGCGGGAGGTCGTCGAAGACCCCGGTGCGCTCGAACCCGACGCTGATCTCGCCGACTGGCGTGCCGGTATCGTCCCGCACCGGCACCTTCGCGCGTGCCGACTCGCCGAGCGTGCCGGTCTGCCAGTCGACCACCTCGTGGCCCGCCAGCACCTCGGCGAACGGGGTGCTCACCACTTCGCCGATCCGCGACGGCAGGGGGTGGGCGAGGCGGATGCCGTGGTCGTCCGTGATCACCACGAACAGAGCCCCGGTGCGCGCCATGACGGCGGCGGAGATCTGCTGCAGCTCCCCGTCGCGCAGCGCGGCCGCATCCGGCTCGTCGTCCGACGCGGAGATGGCGGTCACCGTCTCCCGCACCTGCGCGTCCTCCGCCAGGGTCCTGGCGATGCCGAGTGCCGTCGACTCCGCCTCGGCGCGCAGCTGCTGGACCGCGAGCGCGAGATACACGCCCGTGCACAGCGTCACGACGAGGGCGACGGCGGCGAGATGCAGCAACAGGGCGCGGGTCGCGAACCGGACCCGCTTCTCCGTGGACATCGTCACCTCGCTCCCGACGCGCAATATGCGCAGAAGTCACGGTACGCGCACAACAGCCGGGAATGCGGCATACCGCGCTCCGCGTCTCCGGATTGCCTAGCCTCGTCAGGATCCGTCAGCGATGACGGAGCGACGACGAAGGAGTCACGCATGTTCCACGCATCGACCGCGCTGATCGCTGCCGCCGAGGAGGCACCCACCTACGACGTGGCCTTCGTGCCGCCGGAGGGGGTGCTCGTCATCCTCGGCTTCACGATGGTCCTCGTGTTCATGACGCTGATCATGACCAAGCGCCTCACGCCCATGGTGGCGCTGATCCTGGTGCCCACCGTCTTCGGGCTGTTCGCGGGGGCGGGTCTCGGCCTGGGCGACATGATCCTCGACTCGATCGGCACCATGGCGCCCACGGCGGCGCTGCTGATGTTCGCCATCATGTTCTTCGGCATCATGATCGACGTCGGCCTCTTCGACCCGCTCATCCGGTTGATCACGCGGTTGCTCGGCGATGACCCGGCGAAGGTGGTGCTCGGGACCGCGATCCTCGCCGGCGCCGTGTCCCTCGACGGCGACGGCTCGACGACCTTCATCATCACGACCTCCGCGATGCTGCCCATCTACCTGCGCCTCGGCATGAGCCCCGTCGTCCTCACCTGCGTCGCCGGCCTCATGAACGGCACGCTCAACATCGTCCCCTGGGGCGGACCGACCGTGCGCGCCGCGACCGCGCTCGGCGTGCAGCCGACGGAGATCTTCGTGCCGATGCTTCCCGCGCTGGGCGCGGGCATCGTCGTGACGCTCGGCTTCGCCTGGCTGCTCGGCCTGGGGGAGCGGCGTCGTCTGGGGCGGATCGATGCGGACGGGCGGCTCACCGGAGCCGACGGCGGTGTGCTCGCCTCTGTGCCCCGCATCTTCCGCGGCGCCGAGCTCAAGCCGGGCGCGCGCGCCTCGCTGCGCACCGGCAACCTCATCGTCGTCGCCGGCGGGCACGCCCCGGTCGCGGCCGGGAGCGTCGACCCCGCGGACACGGCGATGGCCGACACCATGCTCGATCCGGCCCGCCCCACCCTGCGCCCGCGGCTGATCTGGTTCAACCTCCTGCTGACCGTCGCCGTCATGGTGCTCCTTGTCGTCGACATCCTTCCGCTGCCCTACGTGTTCATGGTCGGGGCCGGCGTCGCCCTCGTCGTCAACTTCCGCGGCATCAAGGATCAGGCGGCGGAGATCGTCGCGCACGCCCCGAGCATCGTCGGCGTCGTATCGATGGTCATCGCGGCCGGCGTCCTCGTGGGAGTCCTCTCCGGCACCGGAATGGTCGACGCGATGGCGACCTGGATCACCACCGTGCTGCCACCCGCGCTCGGACCGTTCCTCGCCCCGATCACGGGTGTGCTGTCCATCCCGTTCACGTTCTTCATGTCGAACGACGCCTTCTACTTCGGCATCCTCCCCGTGCTCGCACAGAGCGCCGCGAACTTCGGCATCGATCCGGTCGAGATGGCCAGGGCCTCGATCACCGGGCAGCCGGTGCATCTGCAGAGTCCGCTGGTCCCCGCGATCCTGCTGCTGGTCTCGCTCGCCGGGGTGAACCTCGGAGACCACCACCGGAAGGTGCTGTGGCGCGCGGTCATCGTGTCGCTCGTGATGCTGGGGATCGGCATCCTGGTCGGCGCCGTCCCGTTCTTCGTCGCGCAGTGACGAAGGTCGCCGGCCGCGGGGCGAGCGTCAGATGGAGTAGTCCGGGGCGGTCAGCAGGGCCCTGGTGTCCTCTCCGGCGGTCCGCTGGCGCGGCTTCGCGGGAACGCCGACGAGCACGCTGTCGGCGGGTGCGTCCTTGGTGACCACGGCGTTGGCGCCCACGACGGAACGGGCTCCGACCGTGACGGCGCCGAGGATCTTCGCCCCTGCGCCCACGGCGACGCCGTCCTGCAGGGTGGGGTGCCGCTTGCCGATGTCCCGTGTCCGGCCCCCGAGCGTCACGCCGTGGTACATCAGCACGTCATCGCCGATCTCCGCTGTCTCGCCGATGACGACGCCCATGCCGTGGTCGATGAAGAAGCGCCGGCCGATCCGGGCTCCGGGGTGGATCTCGACGCCGGTCAGCCACCGGGAGATCTGCGACCCGGCGCGCGCGAGGAGCCGGAGGCGCCGCCGCCACAGCGCGTGCGAGACGCGGTGCGCCCAGATGGCGTGCAGGCCGGGGTAGAGCAGTGCCACCTCGATCGCCGTGCGCGCGGCCGGATCGCGAAGGCGCGCGGCGGCGATGTCCTCGCGCATTCGCCCGATCATGCCCATCGACGACCTCAGTCCTCGCGCAGGTCCTCGAACAGGGCGGTGGAGAGGTACCGCTCGCCGGTGTCCGGGATGATCACGACGATGGTCTTGCCGGCGTTCTCCGGGCGCGCGGCGACGGTCAGGGCCGCCGACATGGCGGCACCGGACGACATGCCGACCAGCAGACCCTCCTTCGCCGCGAGCTCGCGGGCCACGCGCAGCGAGTCCTCGAACTCCGCCGTGATGATCTCGTCGAGCACCTCGCGGTCGAGCACGTCGGGTACGAAGTTCGGGCCGATGCCCTGGATCTTGTGCGGTCCGGGGTGCCCCTCGGTGAGGACGGGGGAGTCCTTCGGCTCGACGGCGATGACCTGGACCTCGGGCTTCGCCGCCTTCAGCGCCTGGCCGGTGCCGGTGACCGTCCCGCCCGTGCCGACGCCGGCGATGAAGATGTCGACCGCGCCGTCGGTGTCCCGGAGGATCTCCTGCGCCGTGGTCTCGCGGTGGATCTGCGGATTCGCCGCGTTCTCGAACTGGCGGATCCAGACCGCGCCAGGGGTCTCGTCGACGATGCGCTTGACCTCCTCGATCGCGCCCTTCATGCCCTTGGTGGGGTCGGTGAGGACGATCTCCGCGCCGAACGCCTTGAGCAGCACACGGCGCTCCTTCGACATCGAGGCGGGCATCGTGAGGATGACACGGTAGCCGCGGGCGGCGCCGACCATGGCGAGGGCGATGCCGGTGTTGCCGCTCGTGGACTCCACGATGGTGCCGCCGGGGGAGAGCTCACCCGCGGCCTCCGCCGCATTGATCATGGCGATGCCGATGCGGTCCTTCACGCTGGACGCAGGGTTGTAGTACTCGAGCTTGGCGAGCACGGTGGCGCCGAGGCCCTCGGTCACGCGGTTGAGGCGGACGAGCGGCGTGTTGCCGAAAGCGGTGGTGATGTCGGGGTGGATGCCGGACATGGGGGAGCCCTTCCTGTGCGGGTGCGCTGCCGATCCAGCCTAGGCGAGCCCGAGGGGGGACGGGGCATTGTGACGTGCGCGCACTCTACGCTGGAGCCATGCCCGACCTCTCCCTCGCTGCGGCCGTGCGCGCCGCGGAGCAGCGTCTCGCCGACGCCGGCGTGCCCGACCCCCTCGTCGACGCCGAGCTGCTCGCCGGACACGTCCGAGGACAGCGCCGCGGGGAGGTGCAGGCGGCCATCGTCCGGGGCGACAGGCTCGACGACGACGACGCGACCGCCTTGGACGCGCTCGTCGCCCGACGCGCAGGCCGTGAGCCCCTGCAGCATCTCACCGGCACCGCACCGTTCCGGCATCTGGAGCTCGCCGTGGGCCCTGGTGTCTTCGTCCCCCGGCCCGAGACGGAGACCGTGGCGCAGTATGCGATCGACGCCCTTCTGGGATCGGGCGATCCGTCCCCCATCGGCGTCGATCTCGGCACGGGCAGCGGGGCGATCGCGCTCGCGATGGCGACCGAGGTGCCGCACGCCCGGGTGTACGCCGCGGAGATCTCCCCGGAGGCCCATGTCTGGGCCCGTCGCAACGTCGAGGGTGTCGAGAACCTCACGCTCGTGCTGTCCGATCTCGCCGATGCCTTCCCCGAACTGGACGGCACAGCCGCGGTCGTCATCTCGAACCCTCCGTACGTCCCCGCTCAGGCGATCCCGCGCGACCCCGAGGTCCGGCTGTTCGACCCCGCCCTCGCGCTCTACGGCGGAGAGGACGGGCTGGACGTCGTCCGTGTGCTCAGCACCAGGGCTCTGCGTCTGCTGCGGCCGGGGGGCACGCTGGTGATCGAGCACGGAGAACTGCAGGGCTCCCCGATCCGCGAGCTGCTCGCAGCTGACGGATGGCGGGCCGCAGCCACCCATCGCGATCTGACGCTGCGCGACCGCGCCACCACCGCCGTCCGCCCCTGATCAGCAGACGTCGAGCTCGTCCCGAACCCGCCCCGCGTAGAATCGAACCGTCATGTCCCCCATCTTCGACTGCAGCGACGAGGCGCAGCTGCTCGCCGGGATGCGCAATGCGCGCCAGGCGATCGGCCGCGGCGACCTCATCGTCATCCCCACCGACACCGTCTACGGCGTCGCCGCCGACGCCTTCTCGCCGCCCGCGGTGCAGCGCCTCCTGGACGCCAAGGGTCGCGGCCGCAATCAGCCGCCGCCCGTGCTCGTCGGCACGAAGGAGACGCTGACGGCCCTCGCGGAGGCTGTTCCGGAGCCCGTCCAGCGTCTCGTCGACGCGTTCTGGCCCGGGGGGCTCACGATCGTGCTGCCGGCGCAGCCCTCGCTGGTGTGGGATCTGGGGGAGACCAAGGGCACGGTCGCCGTCCGCATGCCCGAGGGGCGGGTGGTGCTCGAGCTGCTGGCCGAGACCGGACCGCTCGCGGTGTCCAGTGCCAATCTCACCGGCAAGGCGGCAGCGATCTCCGCGCTCGACGCGGAGAAGATGCTGGGCGACAGCGTCGCGGTGTATCTGGACGACGGCATGAGCAAGGACGGCGTCGCGTCCACGATCATCGATGCGACCTCGCTCGTCCGCCGTGCGGGTGACGCCGAGCAGGGCGTCGTCCGGATCCTGCGGGACGGCGTCGTGACCAGGGAGCAGCTGCGCGAGGTCCTGGGCGACCTGCTCGAGCCGGACCCGCAGGACGAGGATTCGTGAAGCAGTACCTCTTCACGATCATCGTCACCGCCGCGATCACCTTCGTGCTGACCTGGGCGGTGTGGCGGCTGAGCCTCCGCTTCAAGCTGTATCCCGGCATCCGCGAACGCGACGTGCACACCACCCCCACGCCCCGACTCGGCGGCGTCGCGATCTTCCTCGGCATCGTCGCCGCCTTCGCGGTCTCAGCCGCCAACCCGTTCTTCCAGAGCATCTGGACGCCGCCGCAGACCATGTGGTCGATCCTCGCGGCAGCCCTGCTCATCGCCGTGATCGGGGTCATGGACGACCTCTGGGACATCGACTGGATGATCAAGCTGGGAGCGCAGTTCCTCGCCGCCGGCATCATCACGGTGGGCGGCGGCCTGCAGATCCTCTCCCTGCCGTTCGGCGACCTGATCGTCGTGTCGAGCTGGCTGAGCATCACGATCACCATGTTCGCGATCGTGATCGTCATGAACGCCGTGAACTTCATCGACGGTCTCGACGGTCTCGTCGCCGGCGTCTGCCTGATCTCGAACGGCGTCTTCTTCGCGTACTCGTACATCTTCACGCGGGACTCGGGGGCGTCGAGCTACTTCAACCTCTCCACGTTCCTCGCCGCGGTCCTCATCGGCGCCTGCCTCGGTTTCCTTCCGCTGAACTGGAGCCCGGCGAAGCTGTTCATGGGCGACTCCGGTGCTCTCGTGATCGGTCTGCTCATGGCGACCTCGGCCATCGCGATCACCGGGCAGATGGATCCGTCCGCCCTGGACCCGGAGCGCCTGGGGCGTTCGCAGCTGGTCGGCGCCTTCCTGCCCATCCTGCTCCCGTTGCTGGTCGTGCTCCTCCCGCTGCTGGACTTCGGCCTCGCCGTGCTGCGTCGGATGAGCGCGGGGCGATCGCCGTTCTCGCCGGACCGCAAGCACCTGCATCACCGGATGCTCGACCTCGGCCACCGCGACCGCGACGCGGTCCTGATCTTCTACGCCTGGACGGCCGTCATCTCCCTCGCCGTCCTCCTGATGTACGTCGGCGCCCGAGAGGACTGGCCCGGCCAGTACCTTCCGGGTGTCGCGTTCGGGGTCGTCGGCATCGCCGCATGCCTCGTCATCACCCTGAGTCCCACCCGCCGACGCAAGACCGCCGCGGGCGTCGCGCCCGACCCGATCCCCCTGGAGCCCCGATGAGTCCGAGCCCCGTTTCCAGCACCCCGATCCTGCGTCGCACCCTCGTCTGGTCGGCGGTGGCCACCGTCGTGCTGGCGCTCGTCGCCGGCGGGATCGGCTTCGCCGTCGCGCAGGGGGAGGGGCTGGTCAGCGGTCTCCTCGGTGTCCTCCTCGCCGCGCTGTTCCTCGGGATCACCGGGCTGAGCATCCTCATCGCCAACCGGTGGTACGGCGATCCGCTGTACGTGCAGCTCTTCTTCGCGATCGTGCTGGGCGGGTGGCTGCTGAAGCTCGGGGTCTTCGTCGTCGTGATGATCCTGCTCGCCGGACAGCCGTGGATCGAGCCGATGGTGTTCTTCCTGTCGATCGTCGCGGGGGTGCTCATGTCCCTCATCATCGACGTCGTCGTTCTCACCCAGATGCGGCTGCCGAACGTCAGCGACACCACGCTCCCCACCGAGGTGCCGGAGGACCGCGCCCCCGGAGCGGTGAACGATGCCTCCGACGGCCCTGCGGACGCGGCCCCGCGGTCTTAGGGCACCCTTGGATTCTGATAGTGTTGAGGAGTGCCCGCCGCTCGCCCGCGAGCGCTTGCGCTGTGTAGCACACCGACCATCGTCGCCCCGGTTCTGACCGGTGCCCCGAAGCTGGAGCCCGCGCTGTTTAATCTTGCTGCGACCCTGACCCCCCGACTCGCGTCCTCTGATGGCGAGTTCCACGGCCCTTCGATCGATGAGTTCTTCCCGGAGATCCTCTTCCACGTCGGACCCATCCCGGTCAACCGGATCCACCTGATCCAGTTGCTCTCGGTGATCGCCGTCGTCCTGATCCTCTGGCTCGGCACCCGCCGCATGAAGGTCGTGCCCGGCCGGTTCCAGAGCCTCGTCGAGATGGGCCTCGGCTTCGTCCGCGGCGGCATCGCGCACGACCTGCTCGGCCGCAAGGACGGCGACCGCTTCCTGCCGATCCTCACCACGATCTTCTTCATGGTGCTGTTCATGAACGTGACGGGCATCATCCCGTTCCTGAACATGCCGGGAACGGCGATCATCGCGGTGCCGCTCACGCTCGCCGTGGTCAGCTACGTCACGTTCATCTACGCCGGCATCAAGAAGAGCCCGAAGAACTTCTTCAAGAACGCGCTCTTCCCGTCCGGCGTGCCGTGGCCGGTCTACTTCATCGTCACGCCGATCGAGCTCATCTCGACGTTCATCATCCGCCCGGTGACCCTCACCCTGCGACTGCTGATGAACCTCGTCGTCGGCCACATGATCCTGGTCCTCTGCTTCGCGGCGACCCAGTTCTTCTTCTTCACCGCGGGCGGCGGCTGGGCTGCCCTCGGTATCGGAACCCTCGCCTTCGGCGGTGCCTTCACTCTCTTCGAGATCCTGGTCGCCGTCCTGCAGGCCTACGTCTTCACCGTCCTCACCGCGGTCTACATCCAGCTCGCGGTCGCAGAAGAGCACTGAGCGGGCGGGCAACAGCCCTCCCACCCAACGAAAGGAAAAACCCGTGGACGCAACTACGGTTCTCGCTGAAATCAACGGCCACCTCGCGGCGGTCGGCTACGGCCTCGCGGCCATCGGCCCGGCCATCGGTGTGGGCATCGTGGTCGGCAAGACCATCGAGGGCGTCGCCCGTCAGCCCGAGCTGGCCGGTCGCCTGCAGGTCCTCATGTGGATCGGTATCGCCTTCACCGAGGCGCTTGCGTTCGTCGGCATCGCCGTCGGATTCATCCCCTTCCCGTAATCCCCACCGACTTCTGAAGGAGACAGGATGCTGAACGCTCTTGTCACGAACCTCGCGGCTGAGGGTGAAGCGGCGAACAACCCGCTGATCCCCGCGTGGTACGACATCATCTGGTCGGGCTTCTGGTTCCTCATCATCCTCGCCGTCGTGTGGAAGGTCGCCCTTCCTCGTCTGACGAAGATGCTCGACGAGCGGTCCGCCGCCATCGAGGGCAACATCGCCAAGGCCGATGAGGCGCAGAAGCAGGCGGAAGCGGCTCTCGAGGAGTACACCCGACAGCTGGCCGAGGCACGCACCGAGGCCGGTGAGATCCGTGAGGCCGCCCGTGAGGACGGCAAGAAGATCATCGCCGAGGCGAAGGAGACCGCAGCCAGCGAGGCCGCGCGTCTGACCGCCACCGCGCACACGCAGATCGAGGCAGAGCGCCAGACGGCTCTCGTCTCCCTGCGCAGCGAGGTCGGCTCGCTCGCTCTGGACCTCGCCGGCGGCGTGGTCGGCGAGACGCTCTCCGACGACGCCCGCGCGGCCGCCGTGGTCGACCGCTTCCTCGCCGATCTCGAAGCATCCGACCTTCGACAGGCTCAGGTCCCGGGCGGGCAGTCGTAATGGGCAGCGCGACCGCTCAGGCACTCGCGGCATCCACTCAGACGCTTGCCGCAGCGAAGGACGTCACCCTCGAGACCGCGCGCGAGCTGTTCGCGGCCGCGCGGGCCGTGGGCGAATCGTCTCAGCTGAGCGGCGCGCTGGCTGACCCCTCGGCTCCGACCTCGGCGCGGCAGAACGTCGTGTCCGCGGTGTTCGGGCAGTACGGCTCCGCGGCGCAGGATGTCCTGCGCACCGCTGTCGCCGAACGCTGGTCGAACGCCTCCGAGCTGATCGACGGTCTCGAGGAGCTCGCGATCCGGGCGGCGACCATCGCCGAGCCCGGCGCGGACATCGAGGGCGAGCTCTTCGGCTTCTCGCGGGTGATCGCGGCGAACCCGGAGCTCGAGCTCGCGCTCGGCAGCCGGCTCGGGGGAGAGGACGCCAAGGCCGCCCTGGTCGAGCGTCTCCTCGTCGATGCCTCCGCCAGCGCTCCGACGGCCTTCATCGTCACGTCCCTCGTGCGTCAGCCGCGCGAGCGCCGGGTGCGGCAGCTGCTGAGCCGGGCGATGCGTATCGTCTCGAACCAGCGCGGTCGCCTCGTGGCCACGGTGCACACGGCGACCGAGCTCAGCGACGCGCAGCGCACGCGACTCGGCCAGACGCTCTCGCAGCGATACGGCGGCCAGGTGTCCCTCAACGTCGTCATCGACCCCAGCGTCGTCGGAGGCCTGCGCGTGCAGATCGCCGATGACGTCATCGACGGCAGCATCTCCGCACGACTCGCCGACCTTCGCCAGAAGCTCGCGGGCTAACACGACTTCGCGCGGGGAACCGCGCACCCAGATACAAAGGGAAGACAATGGCAGAACTATCGATCAGCCCCGACGTCATCCGTGACGCGCTGAAGGATTTCGCCGCCGCGTACGAGCCCACCGGGGCCGCGGCGACCGAGGTCGGCACCGTCATCGACGCCGCCGACGGCATCGCTCACGTCGAGGGACTTCCCGGCGTGATGGCGAACGAGCTCGTGACCTTCGCCGACGGCACCAAGGGTCTCGCGCTGAACCTCGACGAGCACGAGATCGGTGTCGTCGTCCTCGGCGACTTCACCGGCATCGAGGCCGGTCAGGAAGTCACCCGCACGGGTGAGGTCCTCTCCGTCCCGGTCGGCGACGGCTACCTCGGCCGTGTCGTCGACCCGCTCGGCAACCCGATCGACGGCCTCGGCGCGATCGCGACCGAGGGTGTCCGCGAGCTCGAGCTCCAGGCCCCCGGCGTCATGCAGCGCAAGTCGGTGCACGAGCCCATGCAGACCGGCATCAAGGCGATCGACGCGATGATCCCGGTCGGCCGCGGCCAGCGCCAGCTCATCATCGGCGACCGCCAGACCGGCAAGACGGCCATCGCGATCGACACGATCATCAACCAGAAGGCCAACTGGGAGTCGGGCGACGTCAACAAGCAGGTCCGCTGCATCTACGTCGCCATCGGTCAGAAGGGCTCGACCATCGCTTCGGTGAAGGGCGCGCTCGAGGAGGCCGGCGCTCTGGAGTACACCACCATCGTGGCGGCTCCGGCGTCCGACCCCGCCGGCTTCAAGTACCTCGCTCCGTACACCGGTTCGGCCATCGGCCAGCACTGGATGTACGGCGGCAAGCACGTCCTCATCATCTTCGACGACCTGTCGAAGCAGGCCGAGGCCTACCGTGCCGTCTCCCTGCTGCTGCGCCGCCCGCCGGGCCGCGAGGCCTACCCTGGCGACGTCTTCTACCTGCACTCCCGTCTGCTCGAGCGGTGCGCGAAGCTGTCCGACGAGCTCGGTGCGGGTTCGATGACCGGTCTTCCGATCATCGAGACCAAGGCGAACGACGTCTCGGCGTACATCCCGACCAACGTGATCTCGATCACCGACGGCCAGATCTTCCTGCAGTCCGACCTCTTCAACGCCAACCAGCGTCCTGCGGTCGACGTGGGTATCTCGGTGTCGCGTGTCGGTGGTGACGCTCAGGTGAAGTCGATCAAGAAGGTCTCCGGAACGTTGAAGCTGGAGCTGGCGCAGTACCGCTCGCTCGAGGCGTTCGCGATGTTCGCATCGGACCTCGACGCCGCTTCGCGTCGTCAGCTCTCGCGCGGTGCCCGTCTGACCGAGCTGCTCAAGCAGCCGCAGTACTCGCCGTACCCGGTGGAGGAGCAGGTCGTCTCGATCTGGGCCGGCACCAATGGCAAGCTCGACTCGATCGAGGTCGAGGACGTGCTGCGGTTCGAGCGCGAGCTGCTCGACTACCTGCGTCGCAACACGAAGGTGCTCGACACGCTGCGGGAGACCAACGTGCTGGACGACGCCACCGTCGCCGAGCTCGACAAGCAGACCGACAACTTCCTCCTGGAGTTCCAGGGCGGCAAGGGCCACGCCATCGGCGCCCCTGGCCACGAGGAGCACGCTGCGGCCGAGGCCGAGGACGTCAACCAGGAGAAGATCGTCAAGGGTCGTCGCGCGTAACCGCGTGAGGTACTGATTCATGGGCGCTCAACTCAGGGTCTACAAGCAGAAGATCTCTTCTGCTCAGACGACCAAGAAGATCACGAAGGCGATGGAACTCATCGCGGCTTCGCGCATCCAGAAGGCGATGGCACGCGTCAAGGCGTCCACCCCCTTCGCGCGGGCCGTGACGAGGGCCGTGTCCGCCGTCGCGACGCACTCGAACGTCGACCACCCGCTCACCCGCGAGCCCGAGACGATCCGCCGCTCCGCGGTCGTGATCTTCTCGTCGGACCGCGGTCTCGCCGGAGCCTTCAACTCGCAGATCCTCCGTGAGGGTCTCGAGGTGGCGGAGCTCCTGCGCGAGCAGGGCAAGGAGCCGGTGTTCTACCTCGTGGGCCGCAAGGCCGTCGGGTACTTCCAGTTCCGTCGCATCGCGGCCGCTGCAGAGTGGACCGGCGACACCGACACCCCCTCGTTCCACACGGCGGAGGAGATCTCGCAGACGCTTCTCGAGGCCTTCAACCGTGGCGGCGAGGACGGCGGCGTCGACGAGATCCACCTCGTGTACAACCGCTTCGTCAGCATGATGACGCAGTCGCCGGAGTCCGTGCGCCTGCTGCCGCTGGAGATCGCGGAGGCCGACGACTCGGAGGCGGGCAGCACCGTCTACCCGCTGTACGAGTTCGAGCCCGACGCCGAGACGGTGCTCGACGCGATCCTGCCGGTGTACATCCAGAGCCGCGTCTTCAACGCCCTCCTGCAGTCGTCCGCCGCCAAGCAGGCCGCGACGCAGAAGGCGATGAAGTCGGCCAGCGACAACGCCGACAAGCTCATCACCGACTACACCCGCCTGCGCAACAACGCGCGTCAGGCCGAGATCACCCAGCAGATCGCCGAGATCGTCGGTGGCGCCGACGCTCTCGCATCGAGCTGACAGACCCTCAGGAAAGAGACGAAGAAATGACCACCACCGCCACGGCTGAGCAGCCGGCGACCGCGGTCGTCGGGCGCGTCGCCCGCGTCAACGGTCCGGTTGTCGACATCGAGTTCCCGCACGACTCGATCCCCGACATCTACAACGCCCTGAAGACCACCATCGTGATGGGCGAGGAGTCCACCGAGATCACGCTCGAGGTCGCGCAGCACCTCGGCGACGACCTGGTCCGCGCCATCGCCCTGAAGCCGACCGACGGCATCGTCCGCGGTCAGGAGGTGCGCGACACCGGTGAGGCCATCTCGGTCCCCGTCGGCGACGTGACCAAGGGCAAGGTCTTCAACGTGATCGGCGAGGTGCTGAACCTCGAGCCCGGCGAGACCATCGAGGTCACCGAGCGCTGGCCGATCCACCGCAAGGCCCCGAACTTCGACCAGCTCGAGTCGAAGACGCAGATGTTCGAGACGGGCATCAAGTCGATCGACCTCCTCACCCCGTACGTGCTGGGTGGCAAGATCGGTCTCTTCGGTGGTGCCGGTGTCGGCAAGACCGTCCTCATCCAGGAGATGATCCAGCGCGTCGCGCAGGACCACGGTGGTGTGTCGGTGTTCGCCGGTGTCGGTGAGCGCACCCGTGAGGGCAACGACCTCATCCACGAGATGGAGGAGGCGGGCGTCTTCGACAAGACCGCCCTCGTCTTCGGCCAGATGGACGAGCCGCCGGGGACGCGTCTGCGCGTCGCCCTGTCGGCTCTGACGATGGCGGAGTACTTCCGTGACGTGCAGAAGCAGGATGTGCTGCTCTTCATCGACAACATCTTCCGCTTCACGCAGGCCGGTTCCGAGGTCTCCACGCTGCTGGGCCGCATGCCCTCCGCCGTGGGTTACCAGCCGAACCTCGCCGACGAGATGGGCCTCCTGCAGGAGCGCATCACCTCGACGCGCGGTCACTCGATCACCTCGCTGCAGGCGATCTACGTGCCGGCCGACGACTACACCGACCCGGCCCCGGCCACGACCTTCGCGCACCTCGACGCGACGACCGAGCTCTCCCGTGAGATCGCGTCGAAGGGTCTGTACCCGGCCATCGACCCGCTGACCTCGACGTCGCGCATCATGGACCCCCGCTACTTGGGCGAGGACCACTACCGCGTGGCCACGACGGTGAAGCAGATCCTCCAGAAGAACAAGGAGCTGCAGGAGATCATCGCCATCCTCGGTGTCGACGAGCTCTCCGAGGAAGACAAGATCGTCGTGTCTCGTGCACGTCGCATCCAGCAGTTCCTCTCGCAGAACACCTACATGGCGAAGAAGTTCACGGGCGTCGAGGGCTCGACCGTGCCGCTGAAGGAGACCATCGAGTCGTTCGATGCGATCACCCGGGGTGACTTCGACCACGTCGCCGAGCAGGCCTTCTTCAACGTCGGTGGCATCTCCGACGTGGAGGAGCGCTGGGCGCAGATCCAGAAGGAGAACGCCTGACCATGGCGCTGCATGTCAGCCTCGTCTCCGCCGACGCGGAGGTCTGGACGGGAGAGGCGAGCCTCGTCGTCGCCAAGACCGTCGAGGGCGAGATCGGCTTCATGTCCGGTCACGAGCCGGTGCTGGCCATCCTCGCCGAGGGTCAGGTCCGGATCACCCAGACGGATGGCGCCAAGGTGCTGGCGAACGCGCAGGACGGCTTCCTCTCCATGGAGGGCGACGTCCTGACGATCGTGGCCGGCAACGCGGCACTCATCTCCTGACAGTCCTGTACATCGCGTCCGCCTCGACACCCGCCCGGGTGTCGAGGCGGACGCGTCTCTTTCCCCTGAGGTCCCATGAAGATCCTGCTTCCGCCGTCCGAGACCAAGCGCGAGGGCGGTGACGGCGGTCCGCTGGATGTGCCCGCGCTGGCACTCCCGGACCTCACACCGCAGCGGACCGCCGTGATCGACGCTCTCGTCGCTCTCGCCGCCGATGAGGACGCGAGCCGGCGCGTGCTGAAGCTGAGCGATCGGCAGCGGGGGGACATCGCGCACAACCGTGTCATGAGGAGCGCGCCCACGATGCCCGCGGTGGACCGCTACACCGGTGTACTGTTCGACGCCCTCGACGCGGCGTCGCTCTCGACCGCCTCCCGTCGCTGGCTGGACGCCCACGTGTGGATTCACAGCGCTCCGTTCGGCCCCGTCGCGGCCCTGGACGCGATCCCGACCTATCGCCTGGCAGCCGGCACCACGCTTCCGGGGATGCCGCCGCTGCGTCGCCACTGGGCCGATCCGACGGCGGCGGCGATCGCGGCCGATGCCCCGGCTTTCGTGCTCGATCTGCGCAGCGAGGCGTACGCGGCACTCGGACCCGTGCCGGCCGGGGTGCCGTCCGTGTACGTGCGGGTCGTCACGGCGCAGGGGAGGGCGCTGAACCACTTCAACAAGAAGTCCAAGGGGCTGCTCGTCCGGGCACTTGCCGAGGACCGGCCGCGTCTCGGCTCGCTCCGTGGGCTGCACCGGTGGGCACAGGCGCACGACGTCGTTCTGCGGGACGGCGCCGCACCGGGGGAGATCGAGCTGGTCGTCGCCGACTGACGGTCCCGAGGCCGGCGAATCGCCCCCGGCGGTCGTTGCCGCCCCCTGGGCGCACCGCTACCATGTCCAATGCGAGGCGGGGAGTCTCGTGGCGGGGGACGAGAGTCGTCTCCCCTGACCAGAGAATGTGAGCCTCATGGGTTACGACGACTACGGAGCGGGCTATCTCGGCCTGCTCTTCGCCTACTTCTTCGTCATTCTGCTGATCGCGGTCGCCGGGTACGTCCTGGTGTCGCTCTTCTACATGAAGATCTTCCAGAAGGCCGGCGTGCAGGGCAACTGGCGTGCCTGGGTGCCCGTCTACAACATGATGATCTTCTTCAAGCTCGGTGACCTGAGCCCGTGGCTCGTCCTGTACGGCATCGCCGGCACGGCCCTGCTGAGCTGGATCGGCATCGGCTTCCTGTTCTCGCTCGCGCTCTCGGTGCTCTCGGTCATCGCCGCGTGGCGCGTGGGCCTCAAGCTCCAGAAGGACGCCGTCTGGGTCGTCCTCTACGTCTTCCTCTCCGTCGTCTGGCTCGGTATCAACGCGTTCGACAAGTCGCGCTGGAACCCGAACATCCAGCCGGCCTCCTGGGCTGGTAACGGCTTCCTCGGCGACCGCACGGTGTGGGACGGCATTCCCGTCCAGCCGGCAGCGGCCGCCCCGCAGCAGGGCTACGGTGCGCCGCAGGGATATGGGGCACCGCAGGGCTACGGCACCCCGCCGCAGGGCTACGCGCCGCCGACGCAGGCGTACACGCCGCCTTCGGCACCCGGCTACGCGCCGCCCGCCGGCCCCGCCGCCCCGGCGACGGGTGCGCCGATCCCTCCGGTGCCGCCCACCACGCCTCCGGCGCCTCCCGCGGCTCCGCCCACGACGCCTCCGGCCCCGCCCGCGGCTCCTCCCGCCGCTCCTCCGGCGCCGCCGACCACACCGAACGATCCCACGCAGCCGCCTGCGTGACGACGTGAGGAGAACCCCCGGTCTTCGGATCGGGGGTTCTTCGCGTCCGTGGCTCCTCCGTGTCCCCACATGCCGCTAACGTGGAGACATGGACTCGTCGCAGCGGAGGGAAGTCGTCCCTCCTCCCGTCGCCCCGCGCCCCGTCCACCGCCATCCCGGTGCGGTCCCGAGGAGCGAGTTCCACTACGATGTGTGAGTATCCTGCGCCCGCCCCATCCGCCGCAGGTCCATCGGAGGCAGTTCGTGGCTGAGACCAAGACGCACACCCTCACGGTTGCGCATCGTCCGTTGCGGCTGTCCTGGGCCGGCGTCACCGACCAGGGGCGCCGCCGGGAGACGAATCAGGACGCCCTCCTCGCCGAGTACCCGCTCTTCATCGTCGCGGACGGCATGGGAGGTCATGCCGGCGGCGAGATCGCCAGCCAGAGCACGGTCGCGCGCCTGCGGGCGATGGTCGATGCCGACGACGTCACCCCCTCCGCGATCGAGAAGGCTCTCGCGCTCGCGGTGGACGACATCGCCGAGCACCCGGACACCACCGACGAGGGGACCGGCACCACGCTCACCGGCGTCTACCTGGACGAACAGGGAGACGGGCCGCACTGGGTGGCGCTGAACATCGGTGACTCGCGCGTGTACCTGCTGCGCGACGACCGGCTGCTGCAGGTCACGACCGATCACTCCGTCGTGCAGGAGCTCATCACCGCCGGCAAGCTCAGTCCCGAAGAGGCGGAGGGCCACCCGTACAGCAACGTGATCACCCGCGCGGTCGGTGCGAGCGAGCTCACGGCGCCGGACTACGTCACCATCGACGTGCGGCCGGGCGACCGTTTCGTCATCTGCTCCGACGGTCTCACGAAGGAGCTCACGGACTACGGCATCCAGCACTTCCTCCGCGCTCATGCCGACCCCGCGGAGAGCGTCGACGCGATGCTCGCGGCGGCCCTCGACAACGGAGGGCGCGACAACGTCACCGTGATCGTGCTGCAGGTCGACGATCCCGAGGATCCTTCCTCCCCACCCGCGGACTCGGGGGAGTAGCGCTCCGGACCCTGTGGAGGGGCCCTATCCGCCCCGGCGGTGAGCTCCACTGGAGGCATGCACTCCTCGCCCCTGGTCCTCCCGTCCGCCATGGCGCCGGCCCGGCGGCGCCCGCTTCCCCTCATCGCCGCCGTCGTCCCCGTGGGAGTCGGTCTGGCTCTCTGGTTCACGACCGGTGCGCTGCATGCGCTCTGGTTCGCGGCTCTCGGGCCGCTGATGCTGGGCGCGTCGCTCCTCGACGCAGCCCGCGGACGTCGTCGCGAACGGCGAGCCGAGGTGCTCCGGATGGACGCCGCATGGGCAGAGGTCGAAGCCCAGCTGCACCGCCGCCACGCGGAGGAGCGCGCAGACGAGGAACGTCGTCACCCGGATGCCGCCTCGTGTCTGCGCAGCCGCCCGTTGCAGGATGCCCGGCCGCCCGACCACGACACTCCGCTCGTCGTGGGACGCGGATCCCGGGTCAGCACCGTGCGCTGCGAGGGCGGTGACGACGAGCGCGCCGCTGCGTTCCGCCGCCGGTGCGGTGTCCTGGAAGACGCGCCGCGGGTCGTCCTCCTCGGTCGAGGAGTATGCCTGCGGGGCCCGCAGCCGCTCGCCAGGGCCGCCGCACGTGCGCTCGTCGTCCAGCTCTGTCTCCGCTTCTCCCCGAGTGTGCTCTCCCTCGTCGGCGACCCGGCGCGGGACGGGGCGCTGGCGGGCTTCCCGCACATGCAGCAGGCGCGACGCGGTGGTTTCCGGCTCGCCCTCGCAGAGGAGGCCGCATCGGCCCCGAGCGCCGATGCGGTGATCTGGACCCTGCCGACCGGTGCGGACGTTCCGGACGGCATCACGACGGTGGTCGACATCGTGGAACCCGGTGCGGCGACTCTGCGCACCCCGGACGGCGAGGACGGGGTGGACGTCGAGTACCTGTCGTCGGCGCAGGCGACGGCGGCCGCCGAGCTGTGCGGCGGGAAAGGGTCCGCGACGGAGGCGACCGGGGCGGCGGTGGCGCTCCGGGACCTTCCGCAGCCACCGGTGGGCCCAGGCCTCCTCGTGGCGCTCGGTCGCGGAGCACACGATGCCCCGGTGATGGCCGACATCGTCGAGGACGGCCCGCACGCGATCGTGACGGGGATGACGGGGACAGGCAAGAGCGAACTCCTCATCACATGGGTCGCCGCCGTCTGCGCGGGGTACGGGCCGGAGCGGGTGAGTGTCCTCCTCGCGGACTTCAAAGGAGGGACGGCCTTCGATCGCCTGCGTGAGCTGCCGCAGGTCGTCGGCGTCCTCACGGACCTCGACGAGACGGAGGCGCGGCGCGGCGTCGCCAGCCTGGCTGCAGAGATGCGCCGCCGTGAGGGTGCCCTCGCGGCGGCGCAGGCGCGCGACGTGCGTGAGACCGACCTTCCCAGACTCCTGATCGTCGTCGACGAGTTCGCCGCCCTGCTGCAGGAGCACACAGAGCTGGCGGCGGTGTTCACCGACGTCGCGGCGCGGGGGCGCGCCCTGGGCATGCACCTGGTCCTCGGCACGCAGCGCGCCGCCGGGGTCATTCGCGATGCGCTCGCGACGAACTGCCCGCTGCGGCTGAGCCTGCGCGTCGCCGAGACTTCTGACAGCAGGGCGATGCTCGGCACCTCCGGCGCCGCCGAGCTTCCCGGCGGAGCGGAGGGCCGAGGCCGTGCGCTCCTCCGTCGCCCGCAGGACGACGAGCCGCTGCCGGTGCGCATCGCCCTCACCGATGACGACGTCATCCGACGGATCGCGCAGCGATGGGCGGGAGCGCCGACGTCTCCACCTCCGTGGCGACCCGCTCTCCCGACGCGCCTGCCGCTCGACGCGCTGCTGACCGCTCGGGCAGGGTCCGCGCCTTCGGAAGCCGGGCCCTCCCTGGTGCTCGGACGCGCTGACGAGCCCGAGAATCAGGCGCAGCCGCTGGAGATTCTGCATCCTGGCCGCGACCGCGGGCTCGTGGTCCTCGGCGCCCCGGGAACGGGGCGGACGACAGCCTTGCGTGTGATCGCAGCGCAGCATCGCCACAGCGCGTGGTTCCCGGATGATCCCGAAGCGGCCGTCGACCTGCTTGCCGCGTGGGTCGAGGGCGGCACGGCGCCACCCGACGTCGTGCTCGCGGATGATCTCGATCTGCTCCACGCGCGCCTGCCTCTCGACGTCGGCCACGAGTTCGTCCAGCGGTGGGAGCAGCTGGTGCGATCATCGGCCACCGTCACCTGGGTGCTCGCGGCCGGTCGGGCGACGGGTCCGCTGGCCCGCGTGCTGGAGGCACTCCCGCGTCGGGCCCTGCTGCGGATGCCAACCCGCGTCGAGCACATCGCCGCGGGCGGCGAGGTCGCTCACTTCCGACGCGATCGTCCGCCGGGGAGGGCCGTGTGCGGAGAGCGGGAGATGCAGTTCGCCTGGGTGGAGGGTCCCGGGGTGGAGTCGCGCTCCGGAGAGCTGCGGGGGAGCACGCCGGTGTGGGTGCCGCAGGCGGAGATCACGGCGTTGGTCACCCCGGGCGTCGTCGGCGTCGTCGCGGCGTTGGCGGCCGCGCATCCCGACTGCGACGTACAGGCGGTGGGTCCGGAGGTGAGCGGAACGGGGCGACCGCTCGTGCTGGTGGGCGATGCCGAGAACTGGCAGCGTCAGTGGGCACTGTGGCAGCGGGTGCGATCGCAGGGGGAGGTGCTCATCCGGGCGGAGCGGCCCGGCGAGCTCCGCCAGCTCGTCGGCATCCGCGCTCAGCCGCCGTACGCGCGACCGGACGCCGGGCGGGCCTGGTCCGTGATCGGAGACCGCCCTCCCCGGCGGGTGGTCCTCCCGGCGCTGGACCGGCGATGACGGTCAGCGGCACGGGGACGACGAGGTCGGGTCAGATGCCCGCACCCGGACGGATCGCGCCGACGTTCGCGCCGCCTCCGAGCACCGTGAGCGGCAGGGAGTCGGCCAGTCCGGTCACGTCGGCGTCGCTGAGCCCGCCCGCGCGTGCCAGCAGCGTGGCGGCCACGATCGTGGACGCGCGTGCGCCGCCGTCGAGCATCTTCAGCGCCACCGTGGTCCCGTTCGGGGCGACCATCACCATGACACCCTCCGCGCCGCCCTTGGCGAAGACCCCGAGCCGTTCGATCGCGATCGTGTCAGGGCGCCCGGGGCCGTCGATGGTCCAGGGGTTCTCGCGCACCGCCTTCACCAACGAGCCCGCCACGCGGTGCAGCGCGAAGGGGGAGCGCTCGGAGGCGGTTCCGATGCGGTGGATCGCGCGGGCCAGTCCGGTGAGGCTGAGCGCGTACACGGGGGCACCGCAGCCGTCGATCGCGGTGTGGGCCATCTTCTCGCCGGTCAGCCGGGCGATCACATCGCGGATGTGCGCCTGGAGCGGATGCGAGGGGTCGAGGTAGCCGTCGGTCGGCCAGCCCGTCGCGACGCAGGCGCGGAGCATCGCGGCGTGCTTGCCCGAGCAGTTCATGCGGATGCGCGCCTCCTGGCCGTGCTCGCGCACCATCTCATCGCGGGTCGCGGAGTCGCTCGGCCAGGCGGGAGGACACGCGAGGTCGTCCTCGTTGAGGCCGCCCGCGGTGAGCATCTCGCGCACGACCTCGGCGTGCCGATCGGTGCCGGAATGGCTCGCCGTCGACAGCGCCAGCTGCTCGCCCTCGAGTACCGCACCGGCGGTGAGGCAGGCGACCGCCTGCAGGGGCTTCAGGCTGGAACGGGGGAGGATCAGCGCATCCGCATTCCCGTGCCGCGCGACCACCTCACCCTCGGGCGAGAGCACCACGGCCGCCCCGGCGTGACGCGACTCGATGAAGCCGCTCCGCTCCACGACGGCGAGCTCGACGGAATCCTGAACGGTGAGAGTCTCCAGCACCCGACAACTCTACCGGCGGGTCCGGCCCAGCCTGGTCGGGTGCCGAGTCGGCGCCGTGTCGGCCGCACCTGGCAGACTGAGCGCATGCCAGAGCAGACGACTCCGCGGTCCCTCGGCGAGCACCGCTACGCCCTCACCTCCACCTGGACCGGCAACACCGGATCCGGCACGAGCGGCTACCGGGACTACCGCCGCGATGTCACGATCGAAGTCGCGGGCAAGCCCGAGCTGCTCGCCTCCTCCGACAAGCCGTTCCGCGGCGATCCGGCGCGGTGGAATCCGGAGGATCTGCTGCTGGCCTCGCTCTCCGAGTGCCATCTCCTGTCGTACCTGCACGCCTGCGTGACGGCCGGAGTGGTGGTCGTGTCCTACCGGGACACCGCGAGCGGCCTGATGCGCGAGAACGGCGCCGGCGGCGGTTCCTTCGTCGAGGTGCTGCTGCGCCCGGAGGTCGTCGTCGCCGAGGCCTCGATGATCGAGGCGGCCGAGCGCGCGCACGCTCAGGCGAACGAGTGGTGCTTCATCGCCAACTCGGTCAACTTCCCCGTCCGGCACGAAGCGACGGTGACGGCCGCCGGCTGAACGGACTCCTCAGCGGCGTTCGTGCGGGAGCGCCTGCTTGATCTTCTCGATCGTCTTCTGAGCCGGCGCCTCGTTGTAGGTGCCCGCGAGCTCCTGTCCGGAGAGCGCGTGGATCGCGGCCATGATCTCGTCGGTCGCGAGCCGGCGCGCGCGGCCGCTCGTGGCCGGTCCGTGCGGCGACAGATCCAGGGGCTCGCCGAAGCGCACGGTGATCCGCTCGGACAGCGTGGGCATCTTGGCGCCGACCGGCATCACCTTGTCGGTACCGATAAGTCCCACGGGGACGACGGGTGCTCCCGTCTGCAGAGCGAGGAAGGCCACGCCCGTGCGGCCCTTGTACAACCGGCCGTCGGTGGAGCGGGTGCCCTCAGGGTAGAGCGCGACGGCGAGGCCCTCGTCGAGGAGCTGACGCTGCAGGTCTAGGGCGTCCAGCGCCGCCTGGCCGGCGCCGCGGCGGACCGGGATCGCACCGATCGCCTCGAAGAACGTCTTGGACGCCCAGCCCTTCATGCCGGTGCCCTCGAAGTAGCTCGACTTGGCGAGGAAGTGCACGGGACGCGGAGCCGCCACCGGGATGGCGATGGAGTCGATGAACGACAGGTGGTTGCTGGCGAAGATCACCGGGCCTGCGGTGGGGACGTGCTCACGTCCTTCGATGCGCGGCCGGTAGACGAGCCGGGCGAGCGGGGCGATGAGGCTGCGGCCCAGCGTGTAGGTGAAGCCGGCGTGCCGGGGCTTCGGGGAGTCCTCTGAGGGGGTTTCGGGGTCCACGGACTGCTCAGAGCTCATCAGAGCAGGCTACTCCCGGATCCATGCCGACGTGGGAATGAAGACTCGCGCCGCCGCTTCCCAGCGCGAGCAAAGGGCGATGAGGCAGGATGGAAGCTCCCGCCCGCGATCGTGAGGTCTTCCTGTGCGCACCCGTCCGCTGCTCGTCCTGTCCACCGTCGCTGCGGCGACCCTGCTGCTGGCGGGATGCTCCGGGAACGGCGATCCGCAGAGCACCTCCTCTCCGGACGCCTCCGGGTCGAGCCAGTGCCTCGTGAACGCGAAGGCCGGCGACACCTCGGACGCCATCGAGGTGGACGGCGAAGGTCTCGACGCCAAGATCACGGTTCCCGCCGATGCGGAGTTCGCGAACGTCGAGCGGACCGTCGTGTCCGAGGGCGAGGGAGACGACCTCGCGGCGAACGACCTCGTCTCCGTCCAGTATCAGATCGTCGATGCCGCCAGCGGCGACGTGGTCGACTCGTCGGCGCGCGGCGAGGACGGCACGCTCCCCGTGCTCCTCGACCCGAACCAGTCGTCGCTGTTCGTCGCCGCGCTCGAGTGCGAGCCGGTCGGATCCCGCGTCGTCCTCGCCATCCCCGGCAGCGCGCTCGGTGAGGGGCAGAGCAACATCGTCGTCTACGCGGAGGCCGTCGACCGGCTCCCCGAGGTCGCCTCCGGCAAGGAGGTCGAGCCGACCGCCGGCATGCCCGAGGTCGAGCTCGACGACGATGGCAAGCCGTCCGTCACGATCCCGGACGGCGATGCGCCGACCGAGACGAAGGTCTCCGTCCTCAAGCAGGGCGACGGCGCAACGGTGGCGTCCGGCGACCTCGTCGTGGTCCAGTACCTCGGGGTGAAGTGGTCCGACGGCGAAGAGTTCGACTCCAGCTGGAGCCGCGATGCGGCCCCCGCCCAGTTCCAGACGACGGGAGTCGTCGCCGGGTTCCAGAAGGCGCTCGAGGGTCAGAAGGTCGGTTCGCAGGTTCTCGTCGTCATGCCGCCGTCCGATGGCTACGGCGCGAGCGAGGGGCACGAGCTGCAGGACGAGAGCCTCGTGTTCGTCGTCGACATCCTCGCCACGACTCCGGTCCAGCCGCAGCAGTAGCCGCGGCCCGGGAGAGCCGGCGGCGTGTCCTAGGCTGGCGTCATGCGTCGCGTCATCATCCTCGGCTCCACCGGTTCCATCGGCACGCAGGCGCTGGATGTGATCCGCGCCAATCCGCGACGCTTCGAGCTCGTCGGTCTCGCCGCGGGGTCGAACGCCACGATGGTGGCCGAGCAGGCGGCGCAGTTCCAGGTGGAGCACACGGCTCTCGGCGCGGTCGAGGCTGAGCAGCTGGTCCGCGACGTCGAAGCCGATGTGGTGCTGAACGCCATCACCGGCTCGATCGGTCTCGGCTCGACGCTCGCTGCGCTGGAGGAGGGGCGGACCCTCGCGCTGGCGAACAAGGAGTCGCTGATCGTCGGCGGTGATCTCGTGCTCGCCGCCGCGGCACCCGGGCAGATCGTCCCCGTGGACTCCGAGCACTCCGCGCTCGCCCAGGCCCTGCGCTCCGGCACACACGATGAGATCCGCCGTCTGGTGGTCACGGCCTCGGGTGGCCCGTTCCGCGGCAGGTCGCGCGACGAGCTCACCGGAGTGACCCCGGAACAGGCGCTGGCGCATCCGACGTGGAACATGGGTCGCACGGTCACCACGAATTCGGCGACCCTGGTCAACAAGGGGCTTGAGGTCATCGAGGCGCACCTGCTGTTCGATGTGCCCTACGACGACATCGACGTCGTCGTGCACCCGCAGTCGATCGTCCACTCCATGGTGGAGTTCGTCGACGGCTCGACCATCGCGCAGGCCTCGCCGCCGGACATGCGTCTGCCGATCTCGCTGGGCCTGGACTGGCCGCACCGCGTGGGCGGTGTGGGCCGTCCGCTGGACTGGACCACGGCGACGTCCTGGACCTTCGAGCCGCTCGACGACGACGCCTTCCCCGCGGTGGCGCTCGCAAAGGCCGTCGGGCGCGCCGGAGGCACTTTCCCCGCCGTCTACAACGCCGCCAACGAGCAGGCCGTGGACGCGTTCCACGAAGGGCGCCTGCCGTTCCTCGGCATCGTCGACACCGTGCAGCGGGTCGTCGACGCGCACGACGCTCCGGACGCGTTGACCGTGGAATCGCTCGCGGCGGCCGAGGACTGGGCGCGGCGGAAGGCCGACCAGCTCATCGCCGCCGTCTGACGCGGCGCGGGCTCAGTCCTCGTCCGGGTACGGCACGGGCCAGCGCGGCTCCGGCACCGGCCAGCCGGCGGCCTTCAACGCACGCCGGGAGAGCTCGCGGGCCGAGTACGGCGTCCGCACCCCTCGGATGTCGCGGTAGTCCTGGTGCCCGGGGCCGGCCCAGAGGATCGCGTCGCCGTCGCCGACGAGTCCGACGGCGGCCACGATCGCGGCCTCCGGCGGGGAGTACTCGTGGATCTCGGCGTCGGGACGGGCGCGACGCGCGCCCTCGACGAGCGTCGCGCGGATCGACGCCGGGTCTTCGAATCGCGGGTGGTGATCCGTCACGACGAGGATGTCGCTGCCCTCCACCGCGGTGCGGGCCATGTCGAAGCGCTTGCTGGCGTCCCGGTCGCCGTCGGCGCCGAAGAGCATGAGCACCTTGCCGGGAGTGACCCGCCGCACGGCGGCCAGGGTCTTCTCGAAGGCGTCGGGCGAGTGGCCGAAGTCGACGAAGACGGCCGGCCCCCGCGCGCCTGAGACGAGCTGCGTGCGCCCTGGCAGGTAGGCGTGGATGCCGCCGTCGCGCTGCAGGGCCTCGACGATCCGCTCCCAGGCATAGCCGCCCTCGAGCAACATGACGATCGCGAGCGCCGCGTTCGCGGCCATGTGGGGGCCGATCACCGGGACGGTCGTGGTGAGCGTGCCAGCCGGTCCCGTCATCGTGAACGTCGTTCCGGTCGTCCGCTCGTCGTCGATGACGACCACCCAGTCCGCTCGCGATGCCTGATCGGCGTCGGCGGCGATGGAGGGCGTCCCGACGGTGATGACGGGGATCTCGGAGCGCTCCACGACCAGGGCCCCGGAGGCGGAGTCGAGGCACACGACGCCGCGGACGGCGCGATCGGGCCGGAAGAGCGGCAGCTTCGCCTCGAAGTACTCCTCCATGTCGGCGTAGTCGTCGAGGTGGTCGTGGCTGAGGTTCGTGAATCCCGCGACGTCGAACCGGATGCCGTCGACACGGTGCCGGGAGAGGGCCTGGGCGCTGACCTCGACCGCGACGGCCTCGACCTCGCGCTCCCGCATCAGCGCGAGCAGGGCGTGCATCTCCGACGCCTCAGGGGTGGTGAGCCGCGAGACGATGACCTCGCCCGCGATGTGTCGTTCGGCCGTGGAGGAGAGCCCGGTGACGACGCCCATCTGTTCGAGGATGCCCTCGAGGAGGTGCGAGACGCTCGTCTTGCCGTTCGTCCCGGTGGTCGCGAAGAGGAGGGGAAGCGGGTCCTCCGCTCCCGTGCCGTACACCCAGGCGCTCAGCGCGCCGAGCACGCCGCGGGGGTCGTCGACGATGAGGATCGGGAGGCCGGCGTCCGCGGCGATGTCGGCGCCCGCCTGGTCCGTGATCACGGCGACCGCCCCCTTCTCGGCAGCGGTCTTGGCGAAGTCCGCGCCGTGGCGGTTCACGCCGCGGATCGCGACGAACGCCTCGCCGGGACGCAGGTCCGCCGTGGCGAGGGTGATGCCACTGAGAGCGACGCCCTCCACGTCGCCGCGCACGGAGCGGGCGAATCGGGAGGCGAGTTCGGACAGCTCGCGCCGGGGCGGGTTCGCGGGGCGGAGCACGGGGGGCAGGGTCGGCTGTTGTTCCATCGACATGTCGTCTCCATGTTCTCATGACGGCGGTGTCGCCCCGGGCGGGTCGGTCCGCCGCGCGCCGGAGCAGGGCGCGGCGGACCCGGGACGCTCAGGCGCGGCGGCGGAACGCGAGCACGGCGACCACGAGCGCCGCGACCCCGGCGAGGAGGCCACCGGCGCCCAGCGCGATGACCAGGGCGTCGTCGCCGGTGTCGGCCGTCGCGGGCTGCGGTGCGGTGCTCGTGCCGTGACCGCCCTCGACGTTGTCCGTCACCGTCACGACGGGAGCGGGGGAGTCGAGGTCGTGCGGATCCTCACCCTTCTCGGCGAGCTGCGTCCACTCCGTCGCCCCGTCGACGCACTGCTGGACCACCGGGAAGGCGAGCGTCCCTGGCGTGTCCTCGTCCAGTCCCACCGACATGCTGACGGCGCCGCGGAGGTCGGTCGGCACGGGCGTGAGGGCGGTGTAGGTGACCGCGCTCACGAGACCGTCGTCGCCGCGTTCCACCTGGATGCTCCAGTCGCCGTCGAGCGTCGGGGCGACGGAGGCGAGGCCCTCCGGCATGGTGACGCGCAGGGCTGTGGTGGGCGAGGTGCCGCACCCGTGCGAGAAGGAGAAGGTCAGCACGCCGTGGTCGCCGGCGGCGAGCTCGTCAGGGCTGACGGTGACGTGGGCGCCGGCCATCGCCGGGACGGCGAGGGCGAGGGCGAGTCCGCCGATGATGCCGGTGGCTCCGAGGAGGGCGCGGCGCGGACGGCGGGGGCGGATGGTGGGGTTCGACATGGGGTCTCCAGATGCTCGTGTGGGGGCGCGCGGGAACAGCGCGGCCCGAAGGGGCCGTCTCTCGAGGACGGCAGGGTCGGCGGGGCGGCTCAGCCGCCGACGGGCACCGGCGGACCGCGCCGCGACACCACCACGGTCATCGCGGCATCGAGCGGAGAGCGGCGAGCGGAGCGCAGCGGACGCGGCGGTGCGGGAGGCGCGGAGGCGGGAGTCGCCGCGCGCCGGAGCGCGGCCTGGAACCAGCGGGCGATCGCGCGCAACACGCTCTCGCCGTGCCACAGCAGCAGCGTGGTCAGCACCGCGCAGGCGAGGTGCGCAGACAGCATCAGCGTGTCCGGGCCGGGAGCCGAGGACAGCGGTGCGAGCGCGCCCAGGTCGAGGTGATGCGCGTGCGTGCCGATGACGGACGCGCCCCCCGCTGTGGGCGCACCCAGAAGCTGGAAGAGCAGGTGGAACGCGGCCTGCGCCAGGAGCACGGCCACGGCGACCCGTGCGCGTGACGGCCGACCTCCGGCCACCGCGGCGGAGAGCGGGACGAAGAGCACCGCGACGGCGGCGATGAGCAGGGGGTGCGGAGCGGCGCCGCCGGCGAGCGTGTGCGACACGGCTGCGAGGAGCGTGGCGATCGCGGACACGGCGGCGGCGCGGAGGAAGCGCAGCTGCCGGGACGTCATCCCGCCAGCCTAGCCATGCTGTGCGAGCCGGGCGGATTCCTAGGCGGTGGGCAGTAGCGTGGGCACGTGGAATTCCTGCTCTATCTGGGCGGCATCGTGTTCATGCTGATCGGCCTCGGGTTGTCGATCGGTCTGCACGAGGTCGGTCACCTCGTCCCTGCGAAGCTCTTCGGCGTGCGTGTCGGCCAGTACATGATCGGCTTCGGGCCGCGCCTGTGGTCGAAGCGGATCGGCGAGACGGAGTACGGCTTCAAGCTCCTGCCTCTCGGCGGCTTCATCTCGATGTCGGGGATGTACCCGTCGTCGAAGGACAGCGGACCCGCGTCCGGCGCGTTCCGCACGCTCATCCAGGATGCGCGCTCGGCCAACGATGAGACGATCGCCGAGGGCGCCGAGGATCGGGTCTTCTACAAGCTGCCGGTCTGGAAGCGCGTGATCGTCATGCTCGGGGGACCGCTCATGAACCTCGTGCTGGCCGTGGTCATCTTCACCGTCCTCGTCAGCGGAATCGGCGTGCAGCAGGGCACCACGACGGTCGCGGCGGTGAACGAATGCGTGGTCCCTGCCTCATCGTCGGCGACCGAATGCGGTGCCGACGATCCGGAGTCTCCGGCGGCGGCGGCCGACGTGCAGCCCGGCGACGTCCTCGTGTCGATCGACGGGACACCGGTGGCGACCTTCGCCGAGGCGACTGCGATCGTGCAGGCCTCGCCGGGGCAGCCCCTCGATCTCGTCGTGCGCCGGGACGGCACGGAGCAGACGCTCACCCTCACGCCGATCGCCGCGGAGCGCACCATCACGGATGCGAGCGGGCAGCCGGTGCTCGACGACGACGGCGAACCCGTCGTGAAGGAGGTCGGCTACGCGGGCATGATCGCGCAGATGGGCTACGTGCAGCAGCCGCTCACCGCCGGACCGCAGATGGCGGCGGACACGGTCGCACGGGTCGGCTCGCTGATCGTCACGCTGCCCGTGCGGCTGTGGGACGTGGGCGTGTCGTTGGTGACGGGTGGGGAACGCGATCCGAACGGGCCGCTGAGCGTCGTCGGTGTCGGGCGTCTGGCGGGCGAGGTGGCCGCGACGGACGCGCCGGTCCTCAACCGCTTCGCCGTGCTGCTCGGCCTCCTCGGGTCGCTCAACGTCGCGCTCTTCGTGTTCAACCTCATCCCGCTGCTGCCCCTCGACGGCGGACACATCGTCGTCGCGCTCTGGGAAGGGATCAAGCGGGCGTGGGCGAAGCTCTTCCGGCGGCCGCCGCCGGCTCCGGTCGACGCCACGAAACTCGTCCCGCTGACCGTCGTCGTCGCGACGCTGCTGATCGCGATGGGAGCTCTGCTGCTGGTGGCCGACCTCTTCAACCCGGTCAAGCTGCTGGGCTGAGCGACCGGGACGCACTCAGCGCAGGGCGTGCGCGACCAGACGCTCCAGCGTGCGGATGCCGTCGCGGGACAGGATCGACTCGAGGTGGCCCTGCACCGATGCGAACCCATCGCCGCGGAGGGCGTAGACGTCTCCGGTCGCCGGATCCGCGGAGACCTCGGCCGCGCCCACCGTCGTCACTCCGGGGTCGACCCGTGCCGTGAAGGTGTTGTAGAACCCGATCGAGGCGTCCTCGCCGAACACCGGCACGGCCTTCTGCAGCCCCTGGTGCGGAGCGTCGAGGGGCGTCAGCGCGATCCCCATCCGGTCCGCCAGGATCTGGTGGCTCAGGCAGACCGCGAGCAGCGGGGCATGCGCCTGCAGGCGGGCCGCCACGACCTCGCGCATCCGGGCGATGCGCGGGCTCGCGTCGCCTCGGGGGTCGCCGGGGCCGGGACCGGCGACGACGAGATCCGCCGTCTCGACCGCCTCGTCGTCCACGTCGTCCCAGGACGCGATGGTCACGTCGAGCCCGAGGTGCCGCAGCTGATGCGCGAGCATCGTCGTGAAGCGGTCCTCGGCGTCGACCACGAGGGCGGAGCGGCCGGAGAACGGCCCCGTGAAGTCCTCACCCTGCGGGTTCAGCCAGAACTCGGCGAGGCGGGCGTTGCGCGAGGAGAGGAGCGCGGCGACGTCCGGGTCGTCGGCGAGACGCCGGGGCTCACCGGGGGCGTCGGCGTCGCTGCGGGCCTCCGCCACACGGTCCCGGTCGATCGCGCCGATGGCGCCGAGCACACCCGCTGCCTTGCCGTGCGTCTCGGAGACCTCGCCGTGCGGGTCGGAGTGGCGGACGAGGGTGGCGCCGACGGGAACGCTCAGCTCGCCGTCCTGCAGATACACCGTGCGGATGAGGATCGGCGCGTCGAGGTCGTGGCCGCCGTCGGCGTTGGGGGTGAAGAGCGCGGCGACGCCGGAGTAGTAGCCCCGCGGCTTGCGCTCGTGCCGCCGGATCACGGCGCAGGCGTTCTGCATGGGGGAGCCGGTGACGGTCGGGGCGAACATCGTCTCGCGGAGGATGTCCCGGGGGTCCAGAGCGCTTCGACCGCGCAGCATGTACTCCGTGTGCGTCAGCCGCGACATCTCCTTCAGATGCGGGCCCGTGATGCGTCCGCCATCGGCACAGACGGCGCTCATCATCTTGAGCTCCTCGTCCACGACCATGAACAGCTCCTCGGTCTCCTTGGTCGAGGCCAGGAAGTCGGTCAGCGTCTCCTTCGTCGCGCCGCCCGCCGGATGCCGGAAGGTCCCCGAGATGGGGTTCATGGTGACGACGCCACCGCGGGCCACGACGTGCGCCTCCGGGCTCGCCCCCACCGCGATGTGGCCGGGGGTGAAGACCGCGAACGTCCAGTAGGCCCCGCGCTCATGGGCGAGAAGAGCCCGGAACCAGGTGAGGGCCGCCTGCCGTTCGTCCGCCTCGACGGTCGCCGTGAAGTCGCGACGGATGACGAAGTTCGCCCCCTCGCCGCGGCCGATCTCGTCGGCGATCACGGTCTCGACGATGGCGGCGTACTCCTCGTCGGCGATGTCGAAGCCCTCGTCGCGCAGTGGGATCGGCGCGGTGGGAAGCGCATCGAGCACAGCCGCGGTCGGCAGATGGAGGTGCTCGTCCACGACGATGCAGCGCAGCGGCGCCCCGTCGTCCTGCGCGACGAATCCGCGCTCTCGGACCTGCCGGTAGGGGACGAGGGCGAAGACCTCCCGGGGCTCTCCCTCGGACGTCAGAGGGATGTCGGAGAGCAGCTCGACATCGGTCACGGCGCCGGTGAGCAGCTCCACGGTGTCCGCGCCGTCACGGGCGATCAGCACGAAGGACGCGGTGGGATCGGCGCTGAGCTCGTCGAGGCGAGAGAGGGTCATCGATGTCTCCTGTGCGAGGGCTCCGGCTCGGCGCAACGAAAAGACCGCCCCGGAGGCGGTCTGGATTCGAGGGAACGCGAACACACCGCCTAGGAGGCGGGCCACCAGGTGATGTGCGCGATCATGGGGCGAAACTACCACACCCGCCGCATCCAGCCCTTCCGCATCCTGGCGGCGTAGGCTGGGATCGTGCCAGCAGTGAATCTTGGGATGCCGAAGGTCCCCGAAGTCCTCGCCCCGCGTCGCAAGTCCCGTCAGATCAAGGTGGGCAAGGTGCTCGTCGGCGGCGATGCGCCCGTCAGCGTGCAGTCGATGACGACGACGAAGACCACCGACATCAACGGGACTCTGCAGCAGATCGCGGAGCTCACCGCCTCCGGCTGTGAGATCGTCCGGGTCGCCGTGCCCTCGCAGGACGACGCCGACGTGCTGCACATCATCGCGAAGAAGAGCCAGATCCCGGTCATCGCGGACATCCACTTCCAGCCGAAGTACGTCTTCCAGGCGATCGACGCCGGCTGCGCCGCCGTGCGGGTCAACCCGGGCAACATCCGCAAGTTCGACGACCAGGTCGGCGAGATCGCCAAGGCAGCGAAGGACGCGGGTGTCTCGCTCCGTATCGGCGTCAACGCGGGCTCCCTCGACCGTCGCCTGCTCGAGAAGTACGGCAAGGCCACTCCGGAGGCCCTCGTCGAGAGCGCTGTCTGGGAGGCGTCGCTGTTCGAGGAGCACGACTTCCACGACTTCAAGATCTCGGTGAAGCACAACGACCCCGTCGTCATGGTCAAGGCCTACCGTCAGCTCGCCGAGCGGGGCGACTGGCCGCTGCACCTCGGCGTGACCGAGGCGGGACCGGCCTTCCAGGGCACGATCAAGAGCGCGACCGCCTTCGGCATCCTGCTGGGGGAGGGCATCGGCGACACCATCCGCGTCTCGCTGTCCGCGCCGCCGGCCGAGGAGGTCAAGGTCGGTCACCAGATCCTCCAGTCCCTCAACCTCCGGGAGCGCAAGCTCGAGATCGTCTCGTGCCCCTCGTGCGGTCGGGCTCAGGTCGACGTCTACACGCTCGCGGAAGACGTCACCGAGGGGCTCAAGGAGATGACGGTGCCGCTGCGCGTCGCCGTCATGGGCTGCGTCGTGAACGGCCCGGGTGAGGCACGCGAGGCCGACCTCGGCGTCGCGTCCGGCAACGGCAAGGGCCAGATCTTCGTCAAGGGCGAGGTCATCAAGACCGTCCCGGAGGCTGACATCGTCGCCACCCTCATCGAGGAGGCGAACCGCATCGCCGCCGAGATGGGCCCGGACGCTCCGCTCGGCACCGCCCAGGTCGTCACGGCCTGACTCGAGGAGCGCCTGTGTCCGACTTCCTGTTGCCCGCGCCGGTCCAGACGATGATCGACGCGATCAATGCCGGAGACACCGAGGCCTTCGTCGCCGCGTTCACCGCGGACGGCTTCGTGAGCGACTGGGGCACCGTGAAAGCCGGTGCCGACGGCGTGCGCGGCTGGGCGGACAGCGACGCGATCGGCGCCGGGGCACGGATGACCGTGCTCTCCGCCACCACGGACGGCGACATGACGCGCATCCGCTTCGGGTGGAGCAGTCGCGTCTTCAACGGCGAGTCCGATGGGATCTTCGTCGTCGACGGCGACCGGCTCGCCAGCTTCACGATCCCACCGTCCCACTGACACCCCGTGCCTGATCGGCACCATCGTTCCGTCGTCTCTCCGAGGAGCCCCATGACCACGCCCACGATCGTCACCTTCCCGGACGGCAGCCTCCGCGGAGACGCCGTCGTGACCCGCGTGGCGGACGATGCCGACGGAGCCGTGGTCGTCGTCGACGCCACGCCGTTCCACCCCGTCGATCACACCTGGCCCGATCAGCCCGGCGATACCGGCGAGATCTCCGGCGAGGACGGAGCCGTCCACGTGACCGAGGCGCTCATGGCGGCGGTCTCGGATGACGGCGCGTTCGCGGTGGGGAGTGCGATCCCCGTCAAGCGTGGGACCGAGGGGTGGACCTGGCTGGTGGGCCAGCGGCTCGATGGTGCCGCGCCCGCCTGGCTCGCGGAGGGGACGCGCGTGGCCCTCTCGGTCGACGAGGCGCACCGTGCCGGCCTCAGCCGCGGTCACACCGCGTGCCATCTCGCCTCCCTCGCTCTCGATATCGCCGTCTCGGACCTTTGGCGCAAGGACCCGGGGGAGGATGCGCTGGGAAACCCGGACTTCGAGGGACGGGCGAACCAGTCCAGCCGCATCCACGAGGACGGCGCCGTCGACGAGTACCGCCTGGGCAAGAGCCTGCGCCGCGCGGGATTCGACACCGAGACGTTCGCGGCGACGTTGTCTGACCGCGAGCACCGCATCAATACGCAGCTCACCGCGTGGGTCGCCTCGGCTGCCGCGAGCCGCATCGAGGTGGACGGACCGACGATCGTGGACCGGCGGCGCTGGCACTGCGAGCTCCCGGAGGGCGAGGCCGTCATCCTCTGTGGCGGCACCCACGTCCGTTCCCTCGCGGAATTCGCCGCCATCACGGTGGCCCTGGACCTGTCCGACCCTCAGCTGCTCGTGATGACGACGACTGCGACCCCCGCCTCCTGAGCCCTCGCCCGCCTCAGGCCTTCGCGCGAGGACAGGCGCCAGCCGCCGGTGTCGCCTGCTGTCGCGCGATTGCCTGTGAACGAGTGAGGTCAGCGCACGAACCCCGCCTGCACTCGACCACCCGCCATCGTCAGTTCCTCATCGACCCGCGCCGCGAAGCCGGGGAAGTCTCCAGCGAGCAGCGGAGTGCTGAGCTGGTCCGCGCGCTCGGGGCTCCACGCGCGCAGACGTCGGGGGAGCCACTTCCCGGATCCGATCCACTGCCCGCTGGCCAGCAGCATCAGCTCGGCCATGCGCTCGAACAGCAGGCCGGCGACGACGCGCTGCTCGAGAGGGTCCGTCGCGTCCTGGAGGTCGTCGAGGAGATCGGTGATCACGTACCGCCGGATCCGCGACTCCGTCTCACTCAGCACAGAGCCGAGAGCGAGCACAGCGGACCACCGCGTCCGCAGTTCCGCGAGCGCGGGCGTCGACCGGATCGCGGCTCCTTCCACGAGCATGTGCGCGATGACGGGGCGGTGCTGGGCCACGCCGCGGTCCGCCCACTCCCGGAACCCTTCCACCGTGTACGCGAACACCTCGAAGATCTCGTCCTCGAACGCGTGGGTGGCGGCCTCGCTCACCTGTGACACGTCGGCGAAGAGGTCGTCGTCGATGAGGAGGAGGTCGATGTCACTGGTGGGCGTGCGCTCCCCACGGGCCGTGCTCCCGGCGACGATCGCGATCCCTGCACGCGGATACCGCGCCACGAGGAAGCGCTCGATGCGCTCTGCCTGATCCATCTCGACAGGGTATCCGGCGCGGACGCAGGCGGCCGCTGCGGTACAGGCAGTCCTGCCCGGGAGCGCCTGATTCGACGTCTTCGCCTGATCCCCGGCGGCGGGCTCAGAGGGCGAGCTCGATCTCACCCGTCCCGATGTCCACGCGCACGACGCGCACCTGCACCACATCGCCGGGCTTGGTGTCGGGGGCCACCGGCGCGGTCGTGGTCACTGCAGGGTCCGCGATCTGGACGGCGGCCCGCTCGCCCCGGAGCTCGATCACCGTGGCCTCGATGGTCTGTCCGACAAGCGGAGTGAGCAGCGCGGCCTCGACGCGGTTCACGGTGTCCGCGTCCAACTGCGACGCCCGCCGACCCGATTCCTGCATGAGCGCGGGGAGCTCTCCGAGGGAGGAGCGGACCCATCCCGGCACCGGCTGCCCGGTCGACACGGCGAGGCAGATGGCGAGCACCCAGCGGTCGACCAGTCGGCGCAGGGGTGCGGTCGCGTGCGCGTACGGTGCTCCGATCGCGGCCTGCACGGCGTCGGCGGGTGGTTCGCCGTCGAACACCAGGTACCCCGCGCCGCGGAACAGCGAGGCGGCGGCCTCCAGCACCGGGAGCGTCATCGGGTCGGAGCGGTCGAGGCCCCGGAGGTACTCGCCGTAGGTGCCGTCGGTCCACGGGCGCCCGAGTGCCTCCGTCTGGTGCCGGAAGGCAGTGAAGGCCGCCTCGTCGGGTTCCGGCATCGTGCGGAGGATGCCGACGCCCGCGTCGATCATGAGCGCGGCGGCCGCCATCCCCGTCATGAGCGACAGCTGCGCGTTCCACTCCTCGACGGGCAGCGGGCTGCGGCGCTCGATCGCATAGGAGCCGTCGTCGGTGCGCACGACCTCCTCGTCCGGCATGTTCAGGCTGGCGCCACCGCGGCGGCGCTCCTGCTCCAGACGGAGGGAGCCGATCTCCGGCAGCAGGGCCGCGTGACCGCCGTCGCCCCGGTCGAGCGCCTCCTGGGTGGAGGCGTAGTCGAGCTGGGCCCGGGAACGGATGAGGGCGCGCTCCAACCGGAAGTCGATCACGGATCCGGCCGCATCCAGGTGGAACGTCCACACCAGGGCGGAGCGGTCGACGTCGGGGAGCAGGGAGGCACGGTCCTCGCTCAGCACGGGTGGGTGCAGCGGGATCGAGCCGTCCGCGGCGTACAGGGTCTGTCCGCGCCGGCGGGCCTCCGCGTCCACGGCACCACCGGGGGTGACGAAACCCGGCACGTCCGCGATCGCGTAACGCACCCGATAGCCGTCGCCGTCCCGTTCCAGGTGGAACGCCTGGTCGAGGTCGCGGGCACCGGCCGGATCGAGGGTCGCGAACGGCACATCCGTGAGGTCGAGGTCGGGGAGAGTCGCCGTGGCGGCTTCCGCCTCCGCGAGTACGTCGGCGGGGAACTCCGTCGACGCGTCCAGATCCTCCCGAAGGGCCGAGAGCGCCGCGGCGAGCTCGGTCTGGGCGGCGGAGGGGGCGACATGCGAGCGGCGCTGGGGCATGCTGCCAGCCTAGGTCGACCGCCGCAGGGAACCCGGGCATCCGGCCCGCGTGCCCGCACCGGCCGCTAGCGTGGGGACATGACCACTGCTGCCAAGGCCCAGACCCTCGTCGGACTCTATGACGCCCCGGAGATCCTCCGCGTGGTGAACGTGTGGGACGTCGTCTCCGCGCGTGCCGTCGCCGCACTGCCGGAGACCACGGCGATCGCGACCGCCGGTCACGGCATCGCGGCGTCGTTCGGCTACGACGACGGGGGCACCCCGCGCGACGTCATGATCGACATGGTCGGACGGATCGCCGCGGCCGTGTCCGTTCCCGTCACCGCCGACCTGGACGACGGATACGGGGACGCCGGGGAGACCACCCGCCTCGCGATCGCGGCCGGCGTCGTCGGCGCGAACGTCGAGGACCGCCTCAAGCCGCTCGACGAATCGGTCGCCGTCGTCGAGTCCATCGTGAAGGCTGCGGAGGCCGAGGGCGTGCCCTTCGCCCTGAACGCCCGCACCGATGCGTTCGTGCGTGCCGGGTCGCGGCCCGTGGAGCAGAGCATCGCGGATGCCATCCAGCGCGGCCGCGCCTTCCTCGACGCCGGTGCCACCGCGGTGTTCGTCCCCGGCATCCTCGATGCGAACGTCACGCGACAGCTGGTCGAGGGCATCGGGGAGCGCAAGGTCAGCGTGATCGGGATCCCCGGGGCGCTCGCCGCATCCGAGTACGAGAAGCTCGGCGTGGCCCGCATCTCCTACGGTCCGCTGCCGCAGCGGGTCGCGCTGACCGCGCTGCAGGAGCTCGCCGAGAGCCTCTACCGCGGCGGCGTCGTGCCACAGGGGCTGCCGGCCCTCAACTGAGCGACGAGGCGGGTGACCGCGGCTCACTACACTTGAGCCGTGGTCACTCGTCTTTCGAACTTCTTCCTCCGTACGCTCCGCGAAGATCCTGCCGGTGCCGAGGTCGCCAGTCACAAGCTGCTGATCCGCGCCGGGTACATCCGACCGCAGGCAGCAGGCATCTTCGCGTGGCTGCCGCTCGGGCTGCGCGTCAAGGCGAAGATCGAGACCGTCATCCGCGAGGAGATGGCCGCCGCCGGTGCCCAGGAGGTGCACTTCCCCGCACTGATGCCGCGCGAGGCGTACGAGGCGACCGGGCGCTGGGACGAGTACGGCGATCTGCTGTTCCGGCTCCAGGACCGCAAGGGCGGCGATTACCTCCTGGCGCCGACGCACGAGGAGGCCTTCACGCTGCTGGTTAAGGACCTGTACTCGTCGTACAAGGATCTGCCGCTGACGATCTTCCAGATCCAGGACAAGTACCGCGACGAGGCCCGGCCGCGCGCCGGTCTCCTCCGCGGGCGCGAGTTCACGATGAAGGACGCCTACTCCTTCGACGCCTCGGACGAGGGGCTGGACGTGAGCTACCAGGCGCAGCGGGACGCCTACGAGCGCATCTTCCAGCGGCTGGGCCTCGAGTACGCGATCGTGCAGGCCGACGCCGGCGCGATGGGCGGTTCGCGGAGCGAGGAGTTCCTGCACCCGACGCCCGTCGGGGAGGACACCTTCGTCCGCAGCGCCGGGGGGTACGCGGCCAACGTCGAGGCCTTCAGCACGCCCGTGCCCGCTCCGGTCCCGTTCGACGCCGATGGCGCTCCGGTGATCTTCGATTCGCCCGACACGCCCACCATCGAGACCCTTGTCGCGCACTGCAACCGAGAGCTCGACGGCGAGTACACCGCCGCCGACACGCTCAAGAACGTCGTGCTCGCCCTGAAGCACCTCGACGGCACCCGTGAGCTCGTGATCGTCGGCATCCCCGGCGACCGCGAGGTGGACGAGAAGCGTGCCGAGGTGGCCTTCGCCCCTGCCGATGTGGAGACCGCGACCGCGGACGACTTCGAGAACAACCCGCTCCTGGTGAAGGGGTACATCGGTCCCTGGTCGCCTACGGGTGCGGTGCTCGGCGAGGAGTCCGCCACGGGCATCCGCTACCTCGTCGACCCCCGCGTGAGCGAGGGGACGAGCTGGGTCACCGGCGCGAACATCGACCAGAAGCACGCGCACTCGGTCGTCGCCGGGCGCGACTTCGAGGCGGACGGCATCGTGGAGATCGCGAACGTGCGCGCCGGCGACCCGGCGCCCGACGGCTCCGGTCCGGTCGAGCTCGCCCGCGGCATGGAGATCGGTCACGTCTTCCAGCTCGGGCGGAAGTACGCGGAGGCGCTCGGCCTCAAGGTCCTCAACGAGAACGGCAAGCTCGTCACGGTCACCATGGGGTCGTACGGCATCGGCGTGACGCGGATCCTGGCGATCATCGCCGAGCTCAACAACGACGACAAGGGCCTCATCTGGCCGGCCTCGGTCGCGCCGTTCGACGTGCAGGTCGTCGCCGCCGGCCGTGACCAGGTCGCCTTCGATGTCGCGGAGGGCCTGTCCGCGCAGCTGGAGGCGGCCGGCCTCGACGTGCTCTACGACGACCGCCCGAAGGTGTCGCCCGGGGTCAAGTTCGGCGATGCCGAGCTCGTCGGCGTCCCGAAGATCGTCATCGTCGGCCGGGGAGCCGCCGACGGGCAGGTGGAGTTCTGGGACCGTCGGACGGGCGAGCGTGAGGCCGTCTCGGTCGCCGAAGCGGTGGAGCGGCTCTCCGCCGCGCGCTGAGCCGGCGCTCGGAGCGGGCCGCTCAGCAGGTGATGCGGCCGTGGTTCATGATGTCGTCGTCCGGGGTGTCTCGGGTCACGAGCGCCTTGAGCGCCCCGGCGGCCATCGCGACCTTGCCCTTCGCGGGCTCCCAGAACTCGGCGACGACCGGAGTGACTTTGAGCAGCGCGATGCCCGGGGTCCCCAGGCCGTCCTCGAACCAGATGTCGAGGGAGGGGGAGTAGAGTTCCTCCATCTTCGCGCGGTCGTGGACGATCTCCGCGGTGCCGGCGACCGACACGTAGCGCATCCCCTTGGCGTCGCAGTAGGCCAGCCCCACGTCGTGATGACGACGGGCCTCCTCGACCTTCTCGGTGTCCTCCGCGGTGAAGAACCAGATGGCGCCGGCATCGTCCATCTGCCTGGTCGACATGGGGCGGCTGACGAGGTTCCCGTCCGGGTCGGTGGTCGTGAGCATGGTGAAGTCGATGTCCTCCACGAGTTCGGCGACGCGGGCGAGGGCTTCGGGACCGGTGATCTCTGTCATGTCGCCATGGTGACGCCTTCCCCGGCGGCGGGCACGGGTGTTGACACCGCTCCTTCTCCGTGCTCCGGAGCCCCGGGGTACGGTCCCTCGGCGTTGCGTCCCGCCGACCGGATGCCGCGTGGGACGCTGGGGGCATGACCGAGGAACCGCTGCCGGCAGCCCTGAGCGACGAGATCAACCGTGTGCTGGACGAGGCGGGTGTGGCCACGGACCGTCGCCTCGTGATGCGGATGCTCCGCACCGCGCTGCTGCTGGGGGAGGACGGCACCGACCGCCTCGACCTCAAGATCGCTTCCGCCGCCCTGGCCGAGATGCGGGACGCGTTCCGCCTGTTCGCGCCCTTCCGCGGGGTGCCGAAGGTGACGGTGTTCGGGTCCGCCCGCACCCTCCACGACGACCCGCTGTACCTGCAGGCGCGTGATGTCGCCGCGGCCCTCGCGAGCGACGGCTGGATGGTGGTCACGGGCGCCGGGCCGGGGATCATGCAGGCCGCGGCCGAAGGAGCCGGGCCCGCGCTGTCGCTCGGTGTCTCCATCCGTCTCCCCTTCGAGGAGAAGGCGAACAGCCTGGTCGCGGGAAGCGATCAGGTCGTCGCGATGAAGTACTTCTTCACCCGCAAGCTCATGCTCATCAAGGAGTCGAGCGGCTTCATCTGCCTCCCCGGCGGATTCGGCACGCTGGATGAGATGTTCGAGCTGCTCACCCTCCAGCAGACGGGCAAGGCCGAGCCCACGCCGATCGTGCTGCTCGACGAGAAGGGCGGATCGTTCTGGCAGGGCATGCGGCGCTTCGTCGACGAGCACCTCGCGCCGATGGGGGTGATCTCCCCCGGTGACTTCGATCGGGTCGTCGTCACCGATTCCGTGGAGGAGGCTCGCGCCGAGATCACGGGGTTCTGGCGCAACTACGATTCGCTGCGGTGGGTCGGCGACACCCTGGTGCTGCGCCTCAAGGCCGAGCCGACGGACGCCGAGATCGAGGAGCTCAACGCCGGCTTCGCAGGGCTGCTGTCCACCGGGCGCATCGAGCGCACGGCTCCGCGGTCCCCGGAGGTCGCCGACGACGACCGGCTCGACCTCCCGCGCCTCGCCCTGCACCTGAATCAGCGTCAGGTGGGCAATCTCTTCCGCCTGATCGGGGCCCTCAACGCGCTCCCGTCCGCGCCGAAGGTCTGACCCCGCGACGCATCCCACGACGCAACAGGCTCCCACGCGGAGTCAGGCTGTTCCCGCGGTGGGCGCCTGCTGCCGCGCGAATGCCTGTGCCCGGGCGCGGATGGCCCGGGGGCGCGGCACACGGTATCGTGGTACGGATGTCGCGCGTGCATTCGGGCGCGACGAGAGCTGAATAGGGAGGCCGTCATGGACATCGAACTGAGTCTGCTGCGAGGGATCGAGAAGGAGAAGGCGATCCCGTTCGACGAGCTCGTCGCGATCATCGAGCAGGCGATCCTGACCGCGTACTCCAAGCACGTCTCGCCCGAGGGCGCCGCGCCGGAGGGCGTCCGCGTGCACCTCGACCGCAAGACCGGCCACGTCGCCGTCCTCCAGGTCGTCCGCGACGACGAGGGTGCGATCATCGGCGAAGAGGAGGCGACGCCCGACGACTTCGGGCGCATCGCCGCGTTCGCCGCCAAGCAGGTCATCAGCCAGCGCCTCCGGGACATCGCCGACGACGCCGTCCTCGGCGAGTTCAAGGGCAAGGAGGGCGACATCGTCGCCGGCGTGATCCAGCAGGGGCCCAACCCGCGCATGATCCACGTCGACCTCGGCTCCGTCGAGGCGATCCTCCCGCCCGAGGAGCAGGTGCCCGGCGAGGAGTACACGCACGGGTCCCGTCTGCGCGTCTACGTCACCAGCGTCGCCAAGGGGCTCAAGGGTCCGCAGATCACCGTGTCGCGCACGCACCCCGGCCTCGTCCGCAAGCTCTTCGCCCTCGAGGTGCCGGAGATCGCCGCCGGACTCGTCGAGATCGTCGCGCTCGCGCGTGAGGCGGGCCACCGCACCAAGATCGCGGTGAAGGCCAACGACCCGGCGATCAACGCCAAGGGGGCGTGCATCGGTGAGATGGGGCGCCGTGTGCGAGCCGTCACGGAGGAGCTGGCGGGGGAGAAGATCGACATCGTCGACTACGACGCCGACCTGCCGACGTTCGTGGCGCACGCGCTGTCGCCCGCCAAGGTCACGAGCTCGTTCGTCCTCGACGCGAGCACCAAGGCCGTCCGCGCCCTCGTGCCCGACTACCAGCTGTCGCTCGCGATCGGCAAGGAGGGTCAGAACGCGCGTCTGGCCGCCAAGCTCACGGGTGCGAAGATCGACATCCAGCCGGACAGCGTCCTCGACTGATCCCGGTCCGTCCTCGACGCCACGCCCGGTGGCGGCGAGGACGGACGGAACGCAGGTGTAAGATGGAACCCGTACGAACGTGCGTCGGTTGCCGCACGCGTGCTCCCCGCTCCACTCTGCTCAGGGTGGTTGCCCAGAACGACACCCTCATCCCCGATGAGCGTGCTGTCCTGCCGGGGCGCGGCGCGTGGGTGCATCCGACACCCGAGTGCATGGAAGCCGCTCTGCGGCGTCGAGCTTTCGGAAGAGCACTGCGTGTGACCACTCAGCTGGACACACGGACCTTCGAACAGCACCCACCAAGAAACAAAGGCTGAACAGCTATGGAAACAAAGTGAACGGCTCGAAATGAGACCCGTCCGCGACTAGTGGTCTGCCCTGTCTGGGCAGACCGACCCAGACAGGAGAATTGTGGCTGGTAAACCACGCGTACATGAGATCGCCGCCGAACTCGGCGTCGACAGCAAGGTCGCACTTGCGAAGCTCAAGGAACTCGGCGAGTTCGTGAAGAGCCCGTCTTCGACGGTCGAGCCCCCGGTGGCGCGCAAGCTGCGCGCCGCGATCGAGGCCGACCCGTCCCTCAAGGCCGGGTCCGAGCCCGCTGCGGCGAAGCCCGCCGCGAAGCCGGTACCGAAGTCCTCGGCGCCCACCCCTGGCCCGAAGCCCGGACCCAAGCCGGGTCCTGCGGCTCCGGCCGCCCCGGCACCGGCGCCCGCCCCCGAGGCGGAGAAGGCTCCGGCACCGTCGGCGCCCGCGAAGCCCGCGGCTCCGGCCCCGGCCGCGCCGTCCTCCGGTGACGGCAACGCGCCGAAGCCCGGCGCGCCCCGTCCCGGCAACAACCCGTTCTCGTCCGCTCAGGGCATGGGCCAGCGTCCCGCCGGCCCTCGTCCCGGCAACAACCCCTTCGCCTCGGCGCAGGGGATGGGTCAGCGGCCGACCCCCGGCAACATCCCGCGTCCGCAGGCGCCGCGCCCCGGTGCTCCGCGCCCGGGTGCCCCGCGTCCCGGCTCGCCGCGTCCCGGTGCTCCGCGCGGCGGCCAGGGTGGTCGTCCCGGTGCTCCGTTCCAGCAGCGTACGGGCGGTCCAGGTCGCCCCGGCGGCGGTGGCGGTCCCGGTGCGGGTCCCCGTCCCGGTGGCGGTTTCGCCGGTCGTCCGGGTGGCGGCGGTGGCCGTGGCCGTGGTCCCGGTGGTGGTACCGCCGGTGCCTTCGGTAAGGGCGGCGGCAAGAGCAAGCAGCGCAAGTCGCGGCGGGCGAAGCGGCAAGAGTTCGAGATGCGGAGCGCCCCGGTCGTCGGTGGCGTCAACGTCACCCGCGGCAACGGGGAGATCATCCGCATGCGTCGCGGTGCGTCCATCGCGGACTTCGCCGACAAGATCGAGGCCCTGACCGGCTACACGGTGCAGCCGGGCACCCTCGTCACGATCCTCTTCAACCTCGGCGAGATGGCCACGGCCACCGAGTCGCTGGATGAGGCCACGTTCGAGGTCCTCGGTGAGGAGCTGGGCTACAAGGTCCAGATGGTCTCGCCCGAGGACGAGGACAAGGAGCTCCTCGAAGGCTTCGGTCTCGACCTCGAGAAGGAGCTCGAGGAGGAGAGCGAGGACGACCTCGAGATCCGTCCCCCGGTCGTCACCGTCATGGGTCACGTCGACCACGGTAAGACGCGCCTCCTCGACGCGATCCGTCAGACCAACGTCATCGAGGGTGAGGCCGGCGGCATCACCCAGCACATCGGTGCCTACCAGGTCTGGACCGAGCACGACGGCATCGAGCGGGCGATCACGTTCATCGACACCCCGGGTCACGAGGCGTTCACCGCCATGCGTGCCCGTGGTGCGCAGGTCACCGACCTCGCGATCCTCGTGGTCGCGGCCGACGACGGCATCATGCCGCAGACGGTCGAGGCGCTGAACCACGCCCAGGCGGCGAACGTGCCGATCGTGGTCGCGGTGAACAAGGTCGACAAGCCGGAGGCCAACCCGGCCAAGGTGCGTCAGCAGCTCACCGAATACGGTCTGGTGGCCGAGGAGTACGGCGGCGACGTCATGTTCGTCGACGTGTCGGCCCGTGCCAACACCGGCATCCAGGAGCTCCTGGACGCGGTGCTGCTCACCGCCGACGCGGGACTCGACCTCACTGCCAACCCGAACAAGGCCGCTCGCGGTGTCGCCATCGAGGCGAAGCTCGACAAGGGCCGCGGTTCGGTCGCGACGGTGCTGATCCAGTCCGGAACCCTCCGGGTCGGCGATGCGATCGTGGCGGGCACCGCCTACGGCCGTGTCCGCGCGATGATCGACGAGAACGGCGAGGTCGTCGAGGCGGCTGCGCCGTCCCGACCGGTCCAGGTGCAGGGTCTGAACTCCGTGCCGCGCGCCGGCGACGTCTTCATCGTCACCGAGGAAGACCGCATGGCGCGTCAGATCGCGGAGAAGCGCGAAGCCGTCGAGCGCAACGCCCAGCTGGCCAAGGCCCGCAAGCGCATCTCGCTCGAGGACTTCACCCGTGCTCTCGAAGAGGGCAAGGTCGAGTCGCTCAACCTCATCATCAAGGGTGACGTCTCCGGTGCCGTCGAGGCGCTGGAGGAGTCCCTCCTCAAGATCGAGGTCGACGATTCGGTGCAGCTGCGCATCATCCACCGCGGTGTCGGTGCGATCACTGAGTCCGACGTGAACCTGGCGACGATCGACAACGCGATCATCGTGGGCTTCAACGTCCGCCCCGACACGAAGGCGCGCGAGCGTGCTCAGCGTGAGGGCGTGGACATCCGCTTCTACTCCGTCATCTACAACGCGATCGACGAGATCGAGAGCTCGCTCAAGGGCATGCTCAAGCCGGAGTACGAAGAGGTCCAGTCGGGTGTCGCCGAGATCCGCGAGGTGTTCCGCTCCTCGAAGTTCGGCAACATCGCCGGTGTCATCGTGCGGTCCGGGACGATCACGCGCAACGCGAAGGCCCGTGTCATCCGAGACGGCGTCGTCATCGCCGATGGCCTCGCCATCGAGTCGCTGCGCCGGTTCAAGGACGACGTCACCGAGGTGCGGACGGACTACGAGGCCGGTATCGGCCTCGGCAAGTACAACGACATCCAGATCGGCGACGAGATCGAGACGACCGAGATGGTGGAGAAGCCGCGCGGCTGACCCGCACGGCTCCGGCGGCTGCCTCCTCCTCCCATGACGGGGGAGGGGGCAGCCGCCTCCGCGGTTCGCTGGGAACCGCGATGCACAGAGGTGGGAGAAGGAACAATGGCTGGTGAACGACAGGCCCGACTCGCGGATCGCATCCGCGTGATCCTCGCCGAGCGCTTGGAGAAGGGGCTGCGCGACCCGCGTCTCGGCTTCGTGACCATCACCGACGTCCGCGTGAGCGGCGACCTGCAGCACGCTTCCGTGTTCTACACGGTGCTCGGTACGGAAGAGGAGCGCCTCGCCAGCGGCGCCGCGCTCACGTCCGCGACCGGAATGCTGCGCAGCGAGGTCGGTCGACAGCTCAGCACGCGACTCGTCCCCACGCTCGAGTTCATCCCGGACGCCCTCCCGGAGAACGCGGATCACATCACCGCCCTGCTCCGTGAGGCGCAGGAGCGGGACGCGGAGGTCGCCAAGCTGGCCTCTTCCGCGACCCACGCCGGTGAGGCCGACCCCTACCGTGCGGACGACGACGAGGACTGATCCCGTCTGATACCCTCAGGTCCGCGGCGGGACAACCGGTGGATCTGGGGGGATCGACATCGAGTCTCGGAACGCGCCTGCGGGGTCGTCCGTCGCGCCCGGCGACGTCGAGGCGCTGCTGGACGAGCTTCGGGCTCGGGAGCTCGCGTGCGCCCCGCACGTGGCCGCGCGGCTCGTCGCCGCGCTTCCGGAGGACCCGGCTACCGTCATGGCGGTGGCGGCCCGCCTCACACCGGAGCAGCGGCGAGGTCTCGGCCGGCTGCCGTGGCCGCTGCCGTCCGCCGCCGATGCCGTCCCTCCCGGCATGCTGTCGACCCCGGACCGGCTGCTGCTGCTCACCGTGGCGTTGACGTTCGAGGATGACCTCGATCCGGTTCTCGCGGTGGACGGGCGCGGCGTGGAGGAGGTGCGGGCGAGCGGCGCCTCGCCTTACCTGGTGATCCACGCGGGACGCGTCCGGTTCGCCGATCCCCGGATGGAGACGCGAGTGCACGCGACCGCGTCGGCGGCTGAGGTCGCGCATACGCACGCGCGCCTCGCCGCGGTCGCCGTCCGGCGGCGAGATCGGGTGGCTGCGGCCTGGCATCGCGCCCGTGGAGGCGCCGCCCGCGATCGTCTGTCCGCGGCGGCGTTGACGGCGGGTGCCCGCGCCGCGGCCGCAGAGGGACGCACGGAACGCGTGCTGCTGCTCGCCGCCGAGGCCGCGAAGCACGCGGCCGGCGACATCGGCGAGGAAGCGCGAATGCTCGCCGGGTGCGCGGCGCTCGCATGCGGCCATGCGGCGGATGCCGAGGAATGGTTGGGAAGCCTCGTCTGCGGTGCCGCCGAGCACCGTCGGGGGCGAGCGCTCGGACCGTTCCTCGTCGCCCGCACGTTCCGGTACGGAGCGGTGCCGGCCGTCGATCCGCAGCGGCTCGCTCCGCTGCGTACGGCGGACGGCGACTCCTGGGCGCGGTCCGCGGCGCTCCTGGCGATCCTGTGCGCGGAGCGCGGCGACCGCAGGGCGGGGCGCCGCTGGCTCGCCGATGTCCGTGACGGGGCCTCGCGCGTCGGCGGAGACGGCGTCCTGCGGGACGCGGTCGAGTCGCTGTGCGGCCTTCTCGCCGGGGAGGTCGTCACGGGTGACGTGCCAGGAACCGGCGGGCTGCTGGGCGCCGTGTCGGGGGCGCTGCATGCCGCGTGCGGCGGCGACATCGACGAGGGCCTGCGGCTGCTGCAGACCGCGGATCTCCCCGGGGTGGGGGAGCGCGATCCGATGATCCCCGGTTTCGAGCACAGCCCACTGGGCCGGGCCTACCGGGCCGTCACCGAGGTGCTGCTTCTGGTCTGGCGGGGAGACATCGGTCGCGCCAGGCTGCTGCTGCGGCAGGCAGCGGTCGAGCTCCCCGTCGCGATCCCGTTCGCGGGACTCGGCGTGGTGCTGGCTCGGCGGCTCGATCTCGCGGTCCTCGGCGCTTTCAGCCCGATCGCCAGGGCTCTCACCGCCGTGCTCCCTCCGGCCGCAGACATGGACGTACTGGTGGACCGCGCTGTCGAGGCGTTCCTGAACGGCTCCTTCGAGGCGGCCGCCGGTGCGATCGGGCTGTGGCGGGATCGCGGGGAGCCGCAGGCGCGCTTCGCGGTGCCGGGGGTGGAGGAGGTCGTGCTCGTCCCCGAGGCCGGACGGGCGTCACCGGCGGTGCGCCCACCGGAGACGGAGTTCGCCGACGCCCTGCGTCACGCCGTCGCGCCGTCCGGCGACGGTGCCTGGCGCACGGAGCAGGAGACCCTGCGAGAGGCGGCACGACGGCTTCGGTCGCCCTTCGCCCGCGGCCGCGTCGAGACGCTGCTCGGGGTCAGGTCCGGGCTGCACGGGGATCCGATCGCGGCCCGCAGTCACCTTGCGCAGGCCGAGAGACTGTTCGAGGCCGCCGGGGCGAGCGCGTGGGGGCGTGCCGTCCGCCGGCGTCTGCAGCGGCTGGAGAGCGACCCGCACGTCACGGGCGGCGCGCATCTCCCCGTGTGCCGGAGCGCCTGGGCGCAGCGGCTGACGTCGCGGGAGCTGGAGGTCGCGATGCTCGCCGTCGAAGGCACGGGGAACCGCGCGATCGCGGAGCGCCTGTCGGTGTCGATCCGGACGGTCGAGGTGCATCTCGGACGCGTGTTCGCGAAGCTGCACGTGCGCAATCGTGTCGAGCTGACCGTGTTGGCGCACCGGACCGAGCAGTACCTCTGAGCAGCGCTCACCGCGGCAGCGAGAGGCCCTCCCCGTCCGCTTCCGCGAGTCCGTCTGCGATCAGGGAATCGATCGCCCGATCCCGCTGACGCAGGTCGGGCCATGCCGGGAGGACCGCCGCGAGGGGAACCGGCTCGGGGGCCGCGTCGCGCAGGAGCCGGAGCACGGCGCCGCGGGCCTGCCGGTCCGACCCCTCGAACGTGGCCTGTCGCCGTCGCTCGTCTCCGGTATCGGGTCGGCCGGCTGCGAGCCACGCGCAGGTGTCAGCCAGCGGGCAGCGCTCGCACCGGGGCGCGCGCGACGTGCAGATCGTCGCGCCGAGTTCCATCGCCGCGGCGTTGAGGACGCTCGCCTCAGTCACCCCCTCGGGAAGCAGGGAGGACATGAGAGCGAGGTCGCGGCGGGATGGTGGCCCCGGTTGTGCCCGTCCATCGACGGCTCGTGCCAGGACGCGCCGTGTATTGGTGTCGACGACGGGATGTCGGTCGCCGTACGCGAAGACGGCCACGGCACGGGCGGTGTAGTCGCCGATGCCGGAGAGGGCGAGGAGGGCGTCGACGTCGCGCGGCACGACGCCTCCGTGCCGTTCGACCACCTCGATGGCGGCCCGGTGCAGCCACAGGGCCCGCCGCGGATAGCCGAGGTTCGCCCACTGGTGCACGACGTCCGCCGTGGACGCTGTCGCCATCGCGCGGGGCGTGGGCCACCGTGTCAGCCACGCGTCGAGATGCGGGATCACCCGGGTCACGGGCGTCTGCTGCAGCATGAACTCACTCACCAGGACGCCCCAGGCGCCGAACGTCGCATGGAAGTCCGGCCGGCGCCACGGGAGGTCGCGCGCCGCCTCGGCGTACCAGCCGAGCAGGGGCGTCAACGTCGCAGGGGACGGTGCGGGCGCGGCCATCCCTCCAGCCTAGGCGAGCGGTCGCCGCTCTCGGCCTCGGTAGGCTGGAGGGATGGCGACCCCCGGTATCCTCCTCGTCGACAAGCCCGGCGGGCTGACCAGTCACGACGTGGTCGCCCGCACCCGCCGGGCCTTCGGGACCCGCAAGGTCGGCCACGCCGGGACTCTCGACCCGATGGCCACGGGGCTGCTCGTCATTGGCATCGAGGGCGCGACCCGCCTCCTCACGTACATCGTGGGCGCCGACAAGACCTACGAGGCGACCATCCGGCTCGGTGCCGTCACCTCCACGGACGACGCGGAGGGCGAGATCCTCCACACTGCGGACCCCGCCGCCCTCGTCGCGGTCGAGGACCCGGCGATCGATGCCGGGGTGGCCGCGCTGACGGGCGCGATCTCCCAGGTCCCGAGCGCGGTGTCGGCGATCAAGGTCGACGGTCGTCGCGCGTACGACCGGGTCCGTGCGGGGGAGGAGGTCGTCCTCGAGCCGCGGGAGGTCGTCGTCTCCCGGTTCGATGTCCTCGCCCGTCGCCGCGACGACCACGCCCTCGACCTCGATGTCGTCGTGGACTGCTCGTCCGGCACCTACATCCGCTCGCTCGCCCGCGACCTGGGCGCTGCCCTCGGCATCGGCGGTCACCTGACGGCGCTCCGCCGCACCCGCGTCGGCCCGTTCGACGTGCGCGACGCGGTGTCGATCGACGCGCTCGACACCGCTCCCGTGCTCACCCCCGGCGAGGCCGCCGCTCGCGTCCTCCCCGTCCTCCCCGTCACGGCGGACGAGGCCCGCGATCTGCGCCACGGCAAGCGTCTGGCGGGGCAGGCGATGCGCCTGGACGGTCCGCTCGCCGCGGCCATCGAGGACGACGGCGTGCTGGTGGGGATCGTCGAGAAGCGCGGCGCCGATGTGAAGAGCGCCATGAACATGCCGGAGGTCTCCCGATGATCCTGTGGTTCACGATCGTGCAGATCGTCGTCGCCGTCGCCGCCGGGCTCTTCTGCCTCGGGGCCGGGTTCGCCGGTCGGCGCCCCAGCGACTTCTCGGTGGGCGCACTCGCGCTCGTCGAGGTGCTGCTGCTCGCGCAGGTCGTCGTCGCCATCGTCGCGCCCCTCGCGGGGAATCCGCCGACCGGGGACCTGCTGGAGTTCTGGGTGTATCTCGTTTCGGCGGCTCTGCTCCCGATCGGTGCGGTGCTCTGGGCCCTCATGGAGCGCAGCCGGTGGAGCACTGTCGTTCTCGGCGTGGCCGCCCTCGCGATCGCGATCATGCTGTGGCGCATGCAGGTCATCTGGACGATCCAGGTCGCCTGAGCGCGGACCGGGAGCGGACGCCGGGCGGCTCACCCGGCTCTAGGATGGAATGCGCTATGAGCTCCACCGCCCCCTCCACCCGGATGACCGGCATCGGTCGTGTCCTCGTGATCGTCTACGCCGTGATGGCGCTGGCGGCCACCGGGCGCAGCTTCGTGCAGATCGTCCGTCGATTCGACGAGGCCCCGCTGGCCTACACGCTGTCTGCCCTGGCCGCGGTCGTGTACGTCCTGGCGACGCTGGCGCTCGTCTTCGCGCGGCGTCGGGGCTGGTACACCGTCGCCTGGGTCGCGATCGTTTTCGAGCTCACCGGTGTCCTGGTCGTCGGCGTCCTCAGCCTCGTCCTCCCCGAGCTCTTCCAGCACGAGACCGTGTGGTCGGTGTTCGGGCGCGGCTACCTCTTCATCCCTCTCGTCCTCCCGATCTTCGGGATCTGGTGGCTCCGCACGCACCGGCCCATCGAGGCCACGCGTCCGGTCGAGGTCGCCGCGTGATCGTGTTCCGGAATCCGGACGAGGTGCCGGACGGCTACGGCCCCAGCGCCGTCGCCATCGGGAAGTTCGACGGGGTGCACGAGGGGCACCGGGCGGTCATCCGCCGTCTGGAGGAGGCCGCCGCGGCCTCGGGGAGCCGCGCCGTCGCGGTGACGTTCGACCGCAACCCGCTCGCCGTGATCCGTCCGGACCGGTGCCCCGAGAACGTCGTGACCGTCGACCGCAAGCTGGAACTCCTCAGCGAGCTCGGACTCGACGCGACGCTCGTGCTCACGTTCGACGAGACGCTCGCCGCCCGCAGCGCCGAGGACTTCGTCGTCGACATCCTCGTCGGCGCGCTGCACGTGTCCACCGTGCTCGTCGGTGCCGACTTCCGTTTCGGGCACCGGGGTGCAGGAACGCCCGAGCTGCTGCGCGCACTCGGCCCCCGCTACGGCTTCACGGTCGAGGTCGTGGACGACGTCTACCTTCCGGGTTCCAGCCGACGGGTCTCGTCGAGCTGGATCCGCGAGCTGTTGATGGCGGGGGATGTCGCCGAGGCCACTCGCGCGCTCGGACGGTATCCCGACGTGCGCGGCGTCGTGGTCCACGGTCTGAAGCGCGGACGCGAGCTCGGCTTCCCGACCGCGAACCTCTCCACGATCGTCGACGCGTTCGTGCCCGCCGACGGCGTCTACGCCGGATGGCTCGTCGACCACGACACGGGGATCCGGCATCCGTCGGCGATCTCGGTGGGAACGAACCCCACCTTCGACGACGTGCTCGTGCGTCAGGTCGAGGCCCATGTGCTGGGGGAGACCGGTCTCGACCTCTACGGTCATGACGTGACGGTCGAGTTCGTCGAGCGGCTGCGCGGCATGGTCGCGTTCGAGGGCATCGAGAAGCTGATGACGCAGATGGCCGCCGACGTCGCGCAGGCCGCGGCCATCCTCGACGAACCCGTGTAACACGGCGGCACCCTGCTTCCGCGGCCGGGGGCCGGGATGGCATAGAATGGCATCAGGCTCCCACCGGTCCCGCACGTATCGCGTGCTCCGGCGGGAACACCGATCCACAGTCCGCACGGTCCTGGCTCACGCCACACGCGGACGACGAGAACGGCTCACTGCTCCCTGAGGGAGCCGGAGCCCTTCAGGCTCAGGAGGAGCATGCCGACCACGGCAACCGCCGCCCCGCGGCGCAAGAAGACGTCCCGTCGCGATGACGAGGCACCCCTCATCCCGATCCTCGCGCGCAAGGTGCGCGAGATCGAGGCGAAGTCCCAGCGCGGCAAGCTGGGCCCCACGAACCGCACGAAGTTCCAGGTGATCGCGTTCCTGGTGCGCGAGGAGCGCGCCAGGGTCAAGGCCGACACCGAGATCACCGATGCGGCCCGCGCCGAGCTGCTCAAGCGGCTCGACGGCGTCGCGACGATCCTCGCGAAGACGGCCGCTCGGGACACCTCGCTCATCCAGCTGCTCGAGGCCGACCAGGCCACCTCGCCGGTCGCCAAGCGGATGCGTCGCGACTGGCTGCTCGAGTCCGGTGCCGAGCTTCCCCCCGAGGAGCTCATCATCGCCGACCCCGCGCCCGTACAGGTGTCGGTGGTGCCGGCGGCCATCGCGGAGCGTCAGGTCACCCCGCCGTCGGTCGAGGCCCGCCAGCTCGCCAACCCTTTCCTGGCGCCCGACCTGACGCCGCGTCCGGCCAGCACGCCGCGCCGCCGTCTCGACGGCTGGGAGCTCATGGGGCCGCTGTACAAGGCATTCGAGACGGGTGCGGGCGGTGCCGCGGCGTCGATGGAGCTTCCCCCGGCCCCCGAGTTCGATCACCTCTCGCCCAAGGGCCGCGAGATCATGGTGCACCAGTCGCGCTTCCTCGAGGCCGTCCGCGCCGGGCACCGCAGCTTCCTGCTCGCCGACGAGCCGGGCCTCGGCAAGACGGCGCAGTCGGTGCTCGCGGCCTCCGTCGCCGGCGCCTATCCGCTGCTGGTCGTCGTGCCCAACGTCGTGAAGATGAACTGGGCGCGCGAGGTCGAGCGGTGGACGCCGCAGCGTCGTGCCACGGTCATCCAGGGCGACGGCGATGACATCGACGCCTTCGCCGACGTGTTCATCGTGAACTACGAGATCCTCGACCGTCACATGTCGTGGCTGGCGTCGATTGGCCTGCGCGGCATGGTCGTCGATGAGGCGCACTTCATCAAGAACCTCTCGTCGCAGCGCTCGCAGAACGTGCTCTCGCTCGCCGCGCAAGTGCGCGAGCGCACGCCGGGGCACGATCCGCTCATGCTCGCGCTCACCGGTACCCCGCTCATCAACGACGTCGAGGACTTCGACGCCATCTGGCGTTTCCTCGGCTGGACGAACGGCGAGAAGCCCGGACCGGAGCTCATGGAGAAGCTCGACGCGACGGGACTGACGCCTGCCGACAAGGCCTTCTACCCGGAGGCCCGCGACGCGGTGATCTCGATGGGCATCGTGCGACGGAAGAAGAAGGACGTCGCCGCCGATCTGCCCGACAAGCTGATCGCCGATCTGCCCGTGCAGCTCGACGACGAGTTCGGCCGCAGCATCCGCCAGGCCGAGCGCGAGCTGGGGGAGCGGCTGGCCGCCCGTTACCGTCGCATCATCGAGGCACGCGGCGACCGCGGCCTCGCGCCGGGCGAGATCGACGACGACATCGTCCGTCTCGTCGCGCAGAACGAGCTCGAGGAGTCGAAGGCGGCCGGCACCGGGGGAGACAACGTCTTCACGATGGTGCGCCGCATCGGTCAGGCGAAGGCTCTCCTCGCGGCGGACTACGCCGCGCAGCTGCAGCGTTCGGTCGGCAAGGTCGTGTTCTTCGCGAAGCACATCGACGTCATGGACCAGGCGGAGGCGCACTTCGCTTCTGCCGGCATCCGCGCGGTGTCCATCCGCGGTGACCAGACGAACACAGCACGGCAGCAGGCCATCGACGACTTCAACGGCGACCCCGAGGTCGGCATCGCGGTGTGCTCGCTCACGGCGGCCGGCGTCGGCCTCAACCTGCAGGCGGCGTCGAACGTCGTGCTCGCGGAGCTGTCGTGGACCGCGGCCGAGCAGACGCAGGCCATCGACCGCGTGCACCGCATCGGACAGGACGAGCCCGTCACGGCGTGGCGGATCATCGCCGCCCACACGATCGACACGAAGATCGCGGAGCTCATCGACCAGAAGCAGGGGCTCGCGGCCCGCGCGCTGGACGGCGAGGCGACGGAGGAGACCGCCAGCGAGTCGGTGCAGCTGGCCGCGCTGATGCATCTTCTGCGCGAGGCTCTCGGCGGCCGCTGAGCGAGCGTCAAGAACAAGAGTTCTTAACGCTGCTGCAGGCGGAAGTTCCTGTCGCGGCGCGAACTTCGTCGGCATCGGTCGCTGCGGCCGTCAAGATCGCGGGTTTTCGACGCGCTCGAATGGCCACGCGAGGGGGCGGCGCGCTAGTGTCGATCGCAGGCACTGTCGCCTCACCCCCATCCCTCGACCTCCGAAGGCAGCAGCATGAAAATCGGCATCCTGACGAGCGGCGGCGACTGCCCCGGACTCAACGCGGTCATCCGCGGCATCGTGCTCAAGGGCACCACGACCTACGACCTCGAGTTCGTCGGCATCCGCGACGGATGGCGCGGCGTCGTCGAGGGTGACTTCATGCCCCTGACCCGGCACGAGGTGAAGGGCCTGTCCAAGGTGGGTGGCACGATCCTCGGCACCAGCCGCACCAACCCGTACGAGGGGGAGCGCGGCGGTGCGGAGAACATCGCGAAGACGCTCTACGGCCACAAGATCGACGGCATCGTCGCGATCGGCGGCGAAGGCACCCTCGCGGCGGCGGACCGCCTCGCCAAGGACGGCATCAAGGTGCTCGGCGTTCCGAAGACGATCGACAACGACCTCCGGGCCACGGATTACTCCTTCGGCTTCGACACCGCCGTGAACATCGCCACGGACGCCATGGACCGGCTCCGCACCACGGGTGACTCCCACCAGCGCTGCATGGTCGCCGAGGTCATGGGTCGTCACGTCGGCTGGATCGCGCTGCATGCCGGGATGGCCGCCGGGGCCCACGTCATCTGCATCCCCGAGGTGCCGATGTCGCTGGACGAGATCACCGCTCTCGTCACGAGCGCCCACGATCGCGGTCGCGCACCGCTCGTCGTCGTCTCCGAGGGCTTCAAGCTCGCCGGCATGGACGAGGCCTACAGCGACAAGGGCCTGGATGCGTTCAACCGACCGCGGCTCGGCGGCATCGGCGACCTGCTCGCCCCCGAGATCGAGCGGATCACGGGCATCGAGACCCGCGCCACGATCCTCGGCCACATCCAGCGCGGCGGCTCGCCGTCGGCCTTCGACCGCGTCCTCGCGACCCGCCTCGGCCTGCACGCCGCAGACGCCATCGTTGACGGCGCCTGGGGGCAGATGGTCGCGATGCAGGGCACCGACATCGTCCGCGTCCCGTTCGCCGATGCTCTCGGCGAGCTGAACACGGTGCCGCGCTACCGCTACGACGAGGCCGCCGCCCTCTTCGGCTGACCTCCGCCCGGCTTCAGCCCCTCGCGCGGCTTCAGGCGTCTTGCTGTCTTTCTTGCCTGAACTTGCGTGAGAGCCTGTGTCCGCGTGGCCGCCTGTTCTCACGGCCTCACGCCGTGTCAGGCTCTCGCGCCGCTTCAGGCATCGTGCTGTCTTTCTCGCCTGAACTCGCGTGAGGGCCTGTGCTTGTGTTCGGCCTGCTACCCGCGACCCGTCGCTCGATGGTCTGCGCGATGGAGCCCCTGCGCGAGCGCGGCCAGGACGGTGTCCTCGACATGACGGTCGTCGACCATGACCTGGTGATAGTCGAAGCGGAGGACCGTGTAGCCGCGGAGTGCGAGCCTTGCGTCAGCAGCGAGGTCGCGCCGCCGGTCGCCCGCGGCGCTATGGTGGCGGAAGCCGTCGATCTGGATGGCAAGACGCTCGCCGATTACGCCGTCGAGCGGATGGCCGTCCACCCACACCTGCTGCCGCACATCGATGCCGATCGCCCGCATCCGCTCGACGAAGACCGTCTCGGGACCGGAGTCCGACCGGCCGCGGACGGCTCGAGCGAGGCGGTTCGCGGCGTCGCACCGCCACCGCACTCGCACGAGCGTGTCCAGTTCCACGGCCCCGTGGCGGAGCGCGGATTCCCAGATCGCGCGGGCCTCGATCAACGGCCGGCATCGCGCGACCTGGAACAGGACGCCTAGGACAGGATCGACCGCCGCCCGCGGATGCACCGGAACGGGCCCCTGTGCGCAGTGCACCTGGACGCCGACGCGATCGAATCGAGAGGCGGTGCGGGGGAGGGCGACGTGCACCTCCGCGGCCCCGACATCCCACCATCCGGCGAGGGCCGCCGCGCTCACGCAGGTGACCCTTCCGCCCACGGATGCTGCGGCCCTGCGCCGTGGATCGACCTCAGGGACGAGCAGCCACGACCGGCGCACGCGCTCGAGCGTCCCTTCCCGCACCGCCCGACGCATCTGGTACTCGGTGAAGTCCGCCTCGCGCACGCGCGACGAATGCGCGGATCCTCCCTGCTCCCGGACCCAGCTCTCCACCCGTGTGCGTGTCACCCCTCCACCCTGCGGGCTCCCGCTGCCGCGCTTCACCACGCCACCGCGGATGGGGAGGCGCTTCCCGGAACTCTCTGCCTGTGCAGGAGCAGTGCTCGGTCGTGAGCACAGGCCATCACGCGAGTTCAGGCCAGGACAGGCATGGGCGCCTGACGCCCCGCGCGTGCCTGACTCCGCGCCGATGCCTGTGCCGGCGTCGCGCCCCGTGAGCACAGGCGCGCGCGCGAGTTCAGGCCAGGTCAGCGCGCAGGCGCCTGATGTCGCGCGAGCGCCTGATGTCGCGGGTCAGGCGAGGTGGAGGGTGTCCAGAAGCCAGGCGATCTCGAACGCCCGCTCGCGCCAGGAGTTGTACCGTCCGCTCACGCCCCCGTGCCCCGCGACCATCTCGCACTTCAGCAGCACGTCCTTCGCGCCGGCCTCCCGCAGCCGGGCGACCCACTTCGCCGGCTCGACGTAGAGCACCCGGGTGTCGTTCAGCGAGGTCACCGCGAGGATCCGCGGATACTCCACGCCGTCGCGCACGTTCTCGTACGGCGTGTACGACTTCATGTACGCGTAGACCTCGGGGTCGTGCAGCGGGTCGCCCCATTCGTCCCACTCGATCACGGTGAGGGGGAGCGACGGGTCGAGGATCGTCGTCAGCGCGTCGACGAACGGCACACCCGCGAGGATGCCGGCGAAGAGCTCCGGGGCGAGGTTGGCGACCGCGCCCATCAGCAGGCCCCCGGCACTGCCGCCCTCGGCGACGAGCTGGGCCGGGGTGGTCGTCCCCTCGTCGACGAGGTGCCGGGCGCAGGCGACGAAGTCCGTGAAGGTGTTCCGCTTGTGCAGGAGCTTGCCCTCTTCGTACCACTGCCGACCCATCTCGCCGCCTCCGCGCACATGCGCCACGGCGAACACGACTCCGCGGTCCAGCTCCGAGAGCCGTGCGACCGAGAAGCCCGGGTCGATGGAGTGCTCGTACGAGCCGTAGCCGTAGAGGTGGACGGGACGCGTGGTCGCACCGGGCTCGCCGAAGGAGCGCTTCCACACGAGGGAGATCGGCACGCGGGTGCCGTCCTCCGCGGTGGCCCACTCCCGACGCTGTCCGTAGTCGGCGGGGTCGTAGCCGCCGAGCACCGTCACCTGCTTGCGCAACACGAGTTCCCGCGTCGCGAGGTCGAGCTCGTACACCGTGCCCGGCGTGACGAACGACGTGTACCCGAGTCGCAGGAAGGGGGAGTGCCACTCCGGGTTGCCGCTGACCCCCGCGGAGTAGAGGGGCTCGTCGAACCGCAGCTCCTCCACCGTGTCGGTCGCGTAGTCCAGGAGGCCCACGCGCTCGAGGCCCTCGCTGCGATACTCCACCGTGGCGAAGTCGCGGAAGGCGTCCACTCCGAGCAGTCGCCGTCCTGGCTGATGGGCGACGACGACGCGGCGCTCGCCCTGCGGGTCGTCCGCCGCTACGGAGACGAGTTCGAAGTCCAGGGCGTCGTCGTTGTGCAGGATGAGGAGCCGGTCCTCACCGTCCACCACCGCGTGCTCGAGCGAGTACTCCACGCCTTCGCGCCGCGGCCACACCGTGCGCGGCTCCGCGGTGATGTCGCCGGCGAGGTCGACGAGGTACTCCTCGCTCGTGATGCTGGAGCCCACACCGATCACGAGGTAGCGCCGGCTCCGCGTGATCCCGGCGCCGAGCCAGAACTTCTCGTCGGGCTCGTGGAAGAGCGTGATGTCGTCCGACACCGGGGTCCCGAGCCGGTGCAGCCACAGGGTGTCGGGGCGCCACGCATCGTCGCGGGTCGTGTAGAGGACCCCGGTGCCGTCCGGGGTGAAGAACGCGCCTCCGGTGTTCGGGATCTCATCGTCCAGGGTGAGGCCCGTCTCCAGATCGCGGACGCGGACCGTATAGAGCTCGTCGCCCTCGAAGTCCATCGACCACAGCAGCTTCGTCGCGTCGTCGGAGGTGTCGAACGCGCCGAGGGAGAAGAACTCGTGCCCCTCCGCCTCGACGTTGCCGTCCAGCAGCACCACCTCACCGGGGACGGGCACCCCCGGCTCGAGACGCGGCGGCGTCCAATCGCCCTCGGCGGCGGCGGCGCGACAGTGGATGCCGTACTGCGCGCCTTCCTCGGTGCGGCTGTAGTACCACCAGTCTCCACGCCGTGTCGGCACCGAGAGGTCGGTCTCCTGAACCCGTCCCTTGATCTCCTGGAACAGCGTCTCGCGGAGCGCGGCGAGGTGCGCGGTCTCGGCCTCGGTGTGCGCGTTCTCCGCCTCCAGGTGTGCGATGACCTCGGGGGAGTCCTTGGCGCGCAGCCACTCGTACGGGTCGTCGACCGTGTCGCCGTGATGCGTGCGGAGGGTGGAACGGCGGGCGGCGATCGGGGCGTCAGTCACCGTCCCACGCTATCCCAGGTCGAGTTGACCGGCACGGGGGACGGTGGCAGGATTTACCGGGGCCGGTAAACGGAAGTCAAACCCACGGTGAACTCTTCGTTCGTCACGTCGATCCCGTCGACATCTCCCTCTTCCTCAAGACCGAAAGCGAACGGTGGAAACCGCAGCCCTCATCGTCGTGCTCGTCATCGCGCTGGCACTCTTCTTCGATTTCACGAACGGGTTTCACGACACCGCGAACGCGATGGCCACGCCCATCGCGACCGGAGCGCTCAAGCCCAAGACAGCGGTCCTCCTGGCCGCTCTCCTCAACCTCGTCGGCGCCTTCCTGTCGACCGAGGTGTCCAAGACCATCTCCGGCGGCATCATCCAGGAGGATGCAATCATCGCCGCGGGAGCGGAGCTGTTCCTCTCGTTGATCTTCGCCGGGCTCATCGGCGCCATCACCTGGAACATGCTGACGTGGCTGCTCGGCCTGCCGTCGAGCTCGTCCCACGCGCTCTTCGGCGGACTGATCGGCGCGACGCTCGTCGGCGCCGGTCTCGGCGGCATCGACTTCGGCGCCGTGCTGTCGAAGATCGTCCTCCCCGCCCTCATCGCCCCCATCACGGCCGGCATCATCGCGTACGTCGCGACGAAGATCGCCTACTCGGTCACTCGTCGCTACGACGGCAAGCCGGACGGACGGGACGGATTCCGCTGGGGTCAGATCTTCACGTCCTCCCTCGTCGCCCTCGCACACGGCACGAATGACGCGCAGAAGACGATGGGCGTCATCACGCTCGCCATGATCACCGTCGGCTGGCAGTCCGGTGCGCACCACGAGCCCGAGCTCTGGGTCATCATCGCCTGTGCGCTCACGATCGCCCTCGGCACGTACCTCGGCGGCTGGCGCATCATCCGCACGCTGGGCAAGGGCCTGACCGACGTCAAGCCGGCTCAGGGCTTCGCGGCGGAGAGCTCGACGGCCGCGACGATCCTCGCCTCCAGCGCCCTCGGATTCGCGCTCTCCACCACCCAGGTGGCCTCGGGATCGGTCATCGGATCGGGCCTCGGTCGCCGCGGGTCCACGGTCCGCTGGCGGACGGCAGGTCGCATCGGCGTCGGCTGGCTGCTGACCCTGCCCGCGGCCGGAGGCGTCGGCGCCCTGGCGGCACTGCTCGTCGTGTGGCTCGGCCCGTGGGGCGTCGCCATCGACGCCGTCCTCGCGGTGGCGATCATCCTCGGGCTGTACATGCGCTCTCGGCGCAACGCCGTCACGCCGGCCAACGCCATGAGCGACGTCGCCGAATCCCACCTCGCCGTCGAGGTTCCCGACACCCCGCCGCCCACGCGTCGCCAGCAGCGCATCGCCCAGGCGAAGGCGGAGGCGAAGGCCCGTGCCGAGGCCAAGGAGAAGGCGAAGGCCGAGGCGAAGGACAAGGCGAAGAAGAAGGCCAAGGCCAAGGCGGACGCGAAGGCCGCGAAGACCGGCAGCGCCTCGTCGTCCGACGCGTCGCAGAACGGGGACTCGGCATGAACGTCACGATCGACTGGATCGCCTTCCTGCAGGTGTTCGCCGCCGCGCTCATCGGCGCCGCCGCCATCGTCACCTTCTACGCCCTGGGCCTGCGTCTGCTCGTGCGCAGCGGGCGGGCGCCCGTCGTGAGCCCCGCGGAGTTCACCGACGCCATCACGGTGATCTCGGAGAAGGAGCTCAAGCGGGCCGCCAAGCAGGCGGCGAAGGCAGCGAAGAAGAGTCCGCTCACCGAAGGACAGAAGACCCTCGCGCTCGTGGGCGCCTACGGCTGCTTCGTGCTCTGCGCCGCCGCAGTCATCGCCGGCATCCTCCTGATCGTCATCGGCCACTGAGTCCGCGGTGCGCCGGGTGCGTCGGTGACCGGCCGTAGGCTGAGGACATGTCCGCAGCGAAGGGAACACCACCGGTCTTCGGTCGGTACGCCCCCGCCTCCCACGTCCTGATCCATGTGAGCGATCCGCACTTCCTCGCCGGAGGTGCGGCGCTGGGGGGACGGTACGACGTCGAGCGCACGTTCGCGCGGACGCTCGAGGCGATCCGCGCCGTGCATCCCGCTCCCGCCGCCATCGTGATCACCGGGGACCTCGCAGACCTCGGCGAGCCGGATGCGTACCGCCGGCTGCGTGCGGCGATCGAGCCGGTCGCCGCCGAACTCGGCGCTCCCGTGGTCTGGGTCGCGGGCAACCATGACGAGCGCCCGGTGCTGCGCGAGGTCCTCCTCGATGCCGAGCCCACGGAAGAGCCGGTCACCGGGGTGTGGGATCTCGACGGGCTGCGTCTGGTGGCCCTCGACACGAGCGTTCCCGGGTGGCATCACGGCGACCTCGACCCGGCGCAGCTCGCGTGGCTCGCCGAGGTCCTCGCCGAGCCGGCGCCGCACGGCACGCTCCTGGCGATGCACCACCCGCCGCTGCCCAGCCATCTGCCGCTGTTCGACATCCTCGAGCTGCGGCATCAGGACGAGCTAGCCGCCGTCATCCGGGGCACCGACGTCCGCGGCATCCTCGCCGGTCACCTGCACTACTCCTCGCACGGGCTGTTCGCCGGCGTCCCGGTGAGCGTGGCGTCCGCCACCTGCTACACGATGAACGTCGCGCGCCCCGCGTCTGAGGTGAACGGCATGGACGCCGCCCAGGCGTTCCAGCTCGTGCACGTGCGGCCGGAGACCATCACGCACACCGTCGTCCCGGTGGTCGATGCGCCGACCGGCGACTACTTCTCCGAGGAGTGGGTCGCCCGCATGGCGGCGCTGACGCCGGAAGGGCGCCTGGAGGCGTTCTCCAGAAAACCCCCGCAGGGACCGGCGTAGACTGGACGCATCCCCCGACCTTTCCGTTCGCCACGACCCACGAGGATGTGACATGGCTTCTGCCGCGCCCGCCAATACCCGTACCGAGACCGATTCGCTGGGGAGCATGGAGATTCCCGCCGAGGCGTACTGGGGGATCCACACCGCCCGCGCCGACGCGAACTTCCCGATCACGAAGCGCCCCATCTCGGTGTACCCCGAACTGGTGATCGCGCTCGCGATGGTGAAGCAGGCCAGCGCGAGGGCCAACAAGGAGATCGGGGTCCTCGACGCCGAGCGCGCCGACCTCATCGACCGCGCGGCGCAGCGCGTCATCGACGGCGAGTTCCACGATCAGTTCACGGTCGGCGTCATCCAGGGTGGTGCCGGCACCTCGACGAACATGAACGCGAACGAGGTCATCACCAACATCGCGCTCGAGATGGCCGGACGCGAGAAGGGCGACTACGCCTTCCTCTCTCCGATCGACCACACGAACCGCAGCCAGTCGACCAACGACGTCTACCCGACCGCGGTCAAGATCGGCCTCTCGCTGACGCTGCGCTCGCTGCTCGACGAACTGGACGCCCTGCGCGTGGCGTTCCTCGGCAAGGCGGGGGAGTTCCACGACATCCTCAAGGTCGGCCGGACCCAGCTCCAGGACGCGGTGCCCATGACTCTCGGCCAGGAGTTCCATGGCTTCGCCACGACCCTGGGCGAGGATCACAGCCGCCTCACCGAGAACGCCTCGCTCATGTTCGAGATCAACATGGGCGCGACCGCCATCGGCACCGGCATCACCACCCACCCCGACTACGCGCCGGCCGTGCTGAAGCACCTGCGCGAGATCACGGGGCTCGACCTCGAGACGGCCACCGACCTCGTCGAGTCCACGAGCGACACGGGCGCCTTCATGTCGTTCTCGTCGTCGCTCAAGCGCAACGCCATCAAGCTCTCGAAGATCTGCAACGACCTGCGGCTGCTGTCGTCCGGTCCGCAGGCGGGCCTCGGCGAGATCAACCTGCCCGCACGGCAGGCCGGTTCCAGCATCATGCCCGGCAAGGTCAACCCGGTGATCCCGGAGGTCGTGAACCAGGTGGCCTTCGCGGTCGTCGGCGCCGACATGACGGTGACCATGGCCGTCGAGGGCGGTCAGCTCCAGCTCAACGCCTTCGAGCCCGTCATCGCGCACTCGATCTTCCAGTCGATCACCTGGATGCGTCAGGCCATGTGGACGCTGCGCGTGAACTGCGTCGAGGGCATCACCGCCAACCGCGACCGGCTGGGCGCGATGGTCGGCGCGTCGGTCGGCGTCATCACGGCGCTCACGCCCTTCATCGGCTACGCGGCGGCCGCGGCTCTGGCCAAGACGGCTCTGCTGACCAACCGCAACGTCGCCGACCTGGTGGTCGAGGCCGGGCTCATGTCCCGCGACGAGGTGACCAAGCAGCTCTCTCCTGCCCGCCTGTCGGGCCTGGAGGCGGTCACCGCGGCCATCCCGATCGTCACCCCGGACGACCTCATCCAGATCTGAGCGTCGACCGGATACGGGAAGGGGACGGGAGCTCGCAGCTCCCGTCCCCTTCGTCGCGTCCGAGTCAGTCGAGGATGCGGCAGTGCGTCGTGAGCTCGCCGATCCCGTCGATGCCGACCGTGACGGTCGAGCGGTCGCGGAGGAAGATCTGCGGGTCGCGGGAGTAGCCGGCGCCACCCGGGCTGCCCGTCGAGATCAGGGTGCCGGGCAGCAGCGTGAGCGACTGGGAGAGGTGCGCGATGAGCTTCGCCACCGAACGCACCATCTGGTCGGTGCTGGCGTCCTGCACGGTGTGCCCGTCGACGACGGTCCAGATGTGGAGGTCCTGCGGGTCGGCGATCTCGTCGGCGGTCACCGCGAACGGGCCGGTGGGGGTGAAGCCGTCGAACGACTTGCAACGGGACCACTGCGCCTCGGAGAACTGGATGTTCCGGGCGGTGATGTCGTTGACCACGGTATAACCCCAGACGTGCGCGAGGGCGTCCGCCTCCGGGACGTCCTTCGCGGGGGTGCCGATGAGCACGCCCAGCTCGGCCTCGTAGTCGACGGCCTCGCTGAGGCTCCGCGGCCAGGAGGTGGTCTGATCGTGACCGGTGAGCGAGTTGGGCCACAGGGTGAACACGGTCGGCGCGGCGTCGGTCTTGAGGCCGAGCTCGCTGGAGTGGGCGGCATAGTTGAGCCCGACGGCGAGCACCGCCGGCGGCGCGATGACCGCGGAGGCGAAACCCCAGTCGGTCAGCGGGTGGCGCGGGGCCGTGCCGTCGCGGAGGGCGGCGCGGAGCTCGTCGAGTCCGGCGTCCCCTCGCTCGATCAGCTGCTGCAGGGTGGCAGGCGCGTCGGACAGGAGATCGGAGACGAGGATGGCGTCCGAGCCCTCCACCACGGCGAGAACCGCACGGGAGGAGTCTGGACGGCGCAGGTGAGCGAACCGCATGGTTCTACGCTACCGGGTGCCTGCGGCCGGTCGGGTGGAGGAAGCCCCCAGAGCCCGGCGCGGATGCTTGTGCCCCATAAGCTTTGACCATGACCTTCGGAGGACCGTCCGACCCCCAGCAGCCCGCGCGATACACGCCCCCGGCGGGGACACCGCCACAGCCCTCGGCGTACTCCGCCGCGCAGTACGCGCAATCGCCCTACCTGCCGCCGTCCTACGGACAGCAGCCGGGCTATGCGTCGGCTCTCGCGCAACCCACGCCCTACACACCGCCGGCGCCGGTGGCGCCGTCGCCCGCGGAGTCGCTGCCGGCTCTCCCGGTGCCGAACAAGAAGGGCCGCACGATCTCGCTGTGGCTCTTCGGCTTCCTCGGCTTCCTCCTGCTCGCACTCATCGGCTACTTCGGCTGGGCCCTCGGCCCGACCGCCTCGGTGATCGGGCTCGTCCTGGCTGTGATCCCGCTCACGATCGTCTTCCTCGGCGTGCGCATGATCGACCGTTGGGAGCCCGAGCCCAAGCGCCTCGTCGCGTTCGCCATCGCCTGGGGTGCGGTCGCCGCCGTCGGCCTCACGCTCCTCGTCGACATCGGGCTCACGATGCTGCTGGGCATCCGGTCCGAGGAGTTCTCGGCGGTGGTCCAGGCCCCCATCGTCGAGGAGTTCTGGAAGGGCCTCGGGGTCTTCCTCATCTTCCTGCTCGCGCGGCGGTCCTTCGACGGGCCGGTCGACGGCGTCGTCTACGGGGCGCTCGTCGGCGCAGGCTTCGCGTTCACCGAGAACATCCAGTACTTCGCCATCAGCCTCATCGAGGGCGGCGGAGAGCAGCTCGGCGTCACGTTCATCGTGCGGGCGGTGCTGTCGCCGTTCGCGCACGCGATGTTCACCTCGCTGACCGGATTCGCGATCGGCCTCGTGGCCCGCCGGCACGCCTCCGCCGGAGCGGCCGCCGGGGCCGGCCTGCTCGGCATGGTCGGGGCGATCCTCCTGCACGCGCTGTGGAACGGATCGGCCACATTCGCGGACTTCTTCGGCCTCTACTTCACCCTGCAGGTGCCGCTGTTCATCGGCTTCATCCTCGGGATCATCGCCTTGCGCAGGGAGGAGGCGCGGCTCACCCGGGCCCGCCTGGCCGAGTATGCGGCCGCCGGCTGGTTCACGCCGGAGGAGGTCACGATGCTGGCCACGCCGGCCGGGCGCAAGGTGGGGCTCGCCTGGGCCGCGCAGCTGCGCGGCGACCGCCGGCCGCTGATGCGCGAATTCATCAAGGATGCGACGGCTCTGGCCGCGGTCCGCCAGCGGGCGATCACCGGACGAGACCCGCTCGCCGTCGAGGACGAGCGTGCCCTGTTGATCCGGACCAGGGCGGCACGCGCCGCGCTGCTGGCCTACTGAGCGGCGCCCCCGCAGACAGACTCAGCGCCCGGTGCTGCGGCGATGCCTGCATGTCTCCCGGGCGCTGAGTTGATCTGCCACCAGGGTGCACCCGCGTCCCGCGAACTGTCAAGAGCCCCGGGGGACTTCGGAGCGGAGTCCCTCGGCGAGGTGTTCGCTGTGAGCAGGTGCCGTCGCGTTGACCGGCCGCGCGACGGTCGGGTTGGATGGAGCCATGACTGATCGCACAAAGCCCGAGTTCGACGCCCCGACCGGCCCTGCCCCCGCAGAACTGGTCATCCGCGACATCATCGAGGGTGACGGCGCCGAGGCCAAGCCCGGCGACACCGTGACCGTCCACTACGCCGGTGTGGAGTTCGAGTCCGGCGAGGAGTTCGACTCGTCGTGGGGTCGCGGGGAGACCATCCAGTTCCCGCTCCGCGGCCTGATCCAGGGCTGGCAGGACGGCATCCCCGGAATGAAGGTCGGTGGCCGCCGCGAGCTGATCATCCCGCCGCACCTCGCGTACGGCCCGGCCGGGGGAGGACACTTCCTCTCCGGCAAGACGCTGATCTTCATCATCGATCTCGTCGCCGTCGGCTGACTTCGTCGCTCCGAAGCGCCCTGCACCCCGTGGTGCGGGGCGCTTCTGCATGTCGAGACATTTCTGTTCGTCACGGGAATACATGCGAGTGAATGTATGTTGTCGGAAGGGTGCCGCGGACGATCGCGGTGCCATCCCTTCGCCGCCGCCGCGGCCGACGTCTCCTGAGGAGCAATCATGAGCAGCATCGACATCCCCGGTTACCGCCCCGGCACCTGGGTCCTCGACCCGTCCCACAGCGAGGTGACGTTCAGCGTCCGCCACATGATGATCTCGAAGGTGCGCGGCACCTTCGGTGTGAAGAGCGCGACGCTCGTGGCTCCGGAGAACCCCCTCGAAGCCAAGGTCGAGGCCTCCGTCGACGTGACCTCCGTCGACACCAAGGACGAGGGTCGCGACCAGCACCTCCGCTCCGCCGACTTCTTCGACACCGAGAACTTCCCGACCATGGAGTTCGTCTCGACCGGCGCCCGCGTCGAGGGCGGCGACTTCCTCGTCGACGGCGACCTCACCATCCGCGGCATCACGAAGCCGGTCACCTTCGAGCTCGACTTCGGCGGCTTCGGCAGCGACCCGTGGGGCAACTACAAGGCCGGCGCCTCCGCCAAGACCGTCATCAACCGCGAGGACTTCGGCCTCACCTGGAACGCCGCGCTGGAGACCGGCGGCGTGCTCGTCGGCAAGGACGTCACGATCACGCTCGACCTCCAGGGTGCGCTGCAGCAGGACTGACGCGCAGACTCTGTGAACCCCGGGCCCGTCAGGGCTCGGGGTTCTCTGCGTCGTAGCCGCGGAAACGAGGATGCCGCCGGGCGAGGACCGCGACGAGGGCGATCACGATGATCCCTCCGAGCAGCGGCGGGAACCACAGTGACGTCAGCGTCGCGAGCGTCCCGGCGTAGAGGGCACCGACACGGGGACCGCCGGTCACCACCACGACGAACAGGCCCTGCAGGCGTCCGCGCATGGCGTCCGGCACCGCCGCCTGCATCATGGTGTTGCGGTAGATCGAGCTGACGTTGTCCGACGCGCCGGAGAGGGCCAGCGCCACGCAGGCGGCGACGATCAGTGCGACGTGCGGTCGGTCCTCTCCGGCAGGCGTCGCGGAGAACGCGCCGATCAGGAGGACGAGGCCGAACAGCGCGATGGCGGCGCCGTAGGCCTCCACCGCGCGGGCGATGCCGCGGCCGTGCCACCGGTACTGCACCACGCGCCCGGAGAACAGGCTCGAGGAGAAGGTGCCGACGGCGACCGCCGCCGTGAGGATGCCGGTGGTGAAGGCCCCGCCGCCGAGGATGACCGTGCCGAGTGCCGGGAAGAGCACGAGCGGCTGTCCGAACGTCATCGCGATGATGTCCATCACGTACTGCATGCGGATGTTGCCCGCCCGGCGGAGGAAGCGCCAGCCGTCGACGAGCGAGGCGAGGCCGGGGCGCACGATGTCGCCTTCGGGGCGCAATGCGGGAAGGGTCCACAGTCCGAGGAACATCGACAGCATGAGCACGACGTCGATCGTGTACGTCCAGCCGTATCCGGTGAGGGCCACGAGGAGTCCGGCCAGGGCGGGGCCGGCCATGACCGTGAGTCCGAAGGCGACGCCGTTGAGCGCGGACGCGGCGGCGAGCATGCGGCGGGGGATGAGTCGGGGGACGATCGCCGTCCGCGTGGCCATCCCGACGGAGTTCGCCGCCGAGTTCACGATGCTCAGCGCGTACAGCCACCAGATCGTCTCCGTCCCGGTCCACGTGAGCGCGGCGAGGAGCGCGGTGGAGGCGAAGGTCACGGTGGCCGCGATCAGCGCGACCCGCCGGCGGTCGAACGCGTCGGCGAGCATGCCGCCGTAGAGGCCTGCGAGAACCATCGGGAGAAGGCCGGCGACGGCGATCATCGAGACGGCGAACGTGCTCGCGGTCAGTTCGAACACGTGCAGCATCACGGTCACGATGGTGAGCTGACCGCCGATCCCGGCGAGCGTCGAGCCGATCCACATCCGGGCGAAGGCCGGGCTCGCCTTCAGCGGGGTGAGGTCGATCAGATGGCCGCGTCGGGAGCTCACGGGGCGATCTTCTTCTGCACCTCTCGAGCCTAGTCGACCGCGGCCGACCGATCGGGAGGCGGTGTCCCGCGCTCGTCGTCCGGGCTGGTAGACTCGTCAGGTTGCCGTTCGATCGGCCGCGGATAAAGAGAGCTCACGCATCAGGCGTCGGGCGCCGCGCAACAAGCAGAGAGGGGATCGAATCTATGGCACTGGAAGCAGACGTCAAGAAGGCGATCATCGAAGAGTACGCGACGCACCCCGGTGACACCGGATCCCCCGAGGTGCAGGCCGCGATGCTGACGCAGCGCATCAAGGACCTCACCGAGCACCTGAAGGAGCACAAGCACGACCACCACTCGCGTCGTGGTCTGTTCCTGCTCGTGGGTCAGCGCCGTCGTCTGCTCGGCTACCTCCAGAGCGTCGACATCGAGCGCTACCGCTCGCTGATCGCACGCCTTGGTCTTCGCCGATAAGGCACCACGGACCCAGCGTTCAATCGCGCAGAACATTCTTGAGAAGGCCGCCCCACGGTGTGGGGCGGCCTTCGTCATGTCCGGACTTGTCCTGGCCATCACTTTCCGGTAGGAAAGTTCTAGAGCTTTCCACCAGGAAAGTCGGGGAGGCCACGATGGAGCAGAAACCGATCGCTGGTCAGGACCCTCTGGCCCCGCCGGACTCCGAGACCGCCAGTCAGTACCTGGCAGCGGCCCAGGCGGTGGTCGAGCGCCGCGATCGCGCGGTCGACCGGCCTGCCCTCGCGCGGCTGGAGATCGGCAACGCGGTGGTGACGGCCGCCTACCTCGTCGCCTTCGCACTCGTTCTCCGGCGCGGCGATGTGCTGGCGTCGCAGATCGTCCTGTTCACCTTCCTCGTGTGGGGGCAGTTGTCCAGCGGGATGGCGCAGCGCACCGGGCTGCAGTGGCGGATGACGCGTTCACGATTGCCGTTCCTGCTCGGAGGGGGAGCGGTTCTCATCGGCGCACTCGTGGTGTTCGGCTTCGCCGCCCTGGACACGCGGCTCCCCGAAGCCGTGGTACTCCTTCCCGCCGCCGTGGTGCTCGTCGGCATCGGGGGGCACGGAGTCGTGCAGCTCCTCCGAGCGTCGAACGACTCGCACCGTTCCCGCCCGGGTCCCGTCGCTCTTAAGGGCCCACGTCGTTGGGGCACCGCCCTGGTCGGCATCGCGATCGGAGTGCTGACCATGCTGGCGGGATCGCCGGACGATGTGCTGCGAAGCGCGATCTCGCTGCTCGTGATGCTCTGCCTGGTGGCGTGGATAGCGGTCTCGACCTCGGAGGTCGGGCTGCCGGCGATCGGCGCGTCGTGGCGGTGGCCGCATGTGCTCGTCTTCTTGCTCGCCGCGTGCGTTCCGGTGACCCTCGTCTTGGGTGCGGGAGTGCTCGGCGATGCGGGGTGGGCCGGAGTCTGGGGTGGGGTTGCCGTGATCGTGTGCTTCGCGGTGGTCACCTGCATCCCGGGACGTGCGGAACGTGACTGACTCCCATGCCGTCCCGCACCCGCGAACGCGGTTGGATGACAACTTCGCGTCCCCGATCCGCTTCTCGCTCATGGCGGGCTTGGGAGACGGGATGGAACTCGACTTCGCGGCGCTGCGCGAGATGCTGCAGTGTGGCGACTCGCCCCTGAGCAAGGCGATCACCCATCTGCAGGCGGCGGGATACGTGACCGCGCGCAAGGGGACCGTCGGCGGGCGCTCGCGCACGTGGGTGCGGTTGACGAGCACGGGCCGAGACGCCTTCGCAGCGCACCTCCAGGCGCTGCGGGAGATCGTCGCCCTGGGCGGCAAGACGTCGTTCTGAGACCCCGTCAGGCGGTGGCACCCACGAGATCAGGGTGGTGGATGGCCGCCACGTCGGGGTGTGCGCGCAGTCGAGACTTCATGGCGTTCTCGCCGTAGGTCGCGTGGATCGGATTGCTCGGGTCCTCGGTGACTCCGGTCGCCTCGGCGGCGAGGTCGGCAGGGAGCTCGAGCAACGGGAGCTGCTGATCGAGCGCCGGGTTGAAGAAGAACGGAATCGAGATGCGCTCCTCCGGCGCCCGTGGCGAGATCACCCGGTGGTTCGTCGCCTTGAGGTAGCCGCCGGTGGCGTACTCGAGCAGCTCGCCGATGTTGACGACGAAGGCGCCCGGCACCGGGGGAGCCGACACCCACTCGCCGTCACGCTCGACCTGGAGTCCGCCCTTGCCCGGCTCCACCCAGAGCAACGTCAGCACGCCGGAATCCTTGTGCGCACCGACACCCTGCTGCGGTTCCGGCTCGTTCGTTCCCGGGTATCGCACGATCTTGATCAGGGTGGACGGATCGCGGAACGGCTCGTCGAAGTAGTTCTCCTCCGCACCGAGGGTGAGGGCCCAGGCGCGCAGGAGCTTGCGGGCGATCTCCGTGAGGGTGTCGTGCCACTCCGTGACGACCTCCTTGAGCTCCGGCTGCGCGGCGGGCCAGAGGTTCGGTCCGGTGAGGCGGTTGAAGGCGGGGCCCCCTTCGACCGGCTCGCGTTCGGGGCCGATGTCGATCTGCTCGCGCCAGTCGACCTTGCCCTGCGTCCGCTCCCCGCCGACCCGGGTGTAGCCGCGGAAGTGCGGGCTGTTGACGTTCTCGATCGCGAGCTTGTCCTCCTCCGGCAGAGCGAAGAAGTCGAGGGCGGCCTGATGCAGCCGCGCTTCCAGTTCGGGAGAGATGCCGGTGCCGGTCAGGTAGAAGAAGCCGACATCGTGCGTGGCCGCGCGGAGGTCGTCGCGGAAACGCGCCGCGGCCTCGGGGCCGTCGTCGAGCTGGGACAGGTCGAGGATGGGGAGCGAGAGTTCAGCCATGGACCGAGGCTATGTCGCGGATGAGGCCCGAGGATGCTCTGTTGCACTCCATTACTTCGGTGGCCGGTGTCGGGCGGGCGCCGAGCACGGTGCTAGAGTCTCGTCGGTAAGGGATGCCTTACCTCAGTCGCCTGCCAGAGAGTGTCTCCCGTGCTCGCCACCTTCCTCATCGGACTCCGCGAGGGTCTCGAAGCCGCGCTCGTCGTCGGCATCCTCGTCGCTTACCTCCGCCGTCTCGGTCGCCGTGACGCGCTGCCGAAGATGTGGGCCGGGGTCGGCCTTGCGGTCGCCCTCGCTCTGGGCATCGGCGCGATCCTCACCTTCGGGGCCTACGAACTCACGTTCCAGGCGCAGGAGCTGATCGGCGGCGGGCTGTCCCTCGTCGCGGTGGCGATGGTGACGTGGATGATCTTCTGGATGCAGCGTGCCGGCCGCACCATGAAGGCGACCCTCGAGGGCGGCATCGACCGCGCGCTGACGGTGGGCGGTCTCTGGGCGCTCATCGCGATCGGCTTCGTCTCCGTCGCCCGGGAGGGGATCGAGACCACGCTGCTGCTGTGGTCGATGGTGCAGTCCTTCGGCGATGCCCCCTCGGCCCTCCTCGGCGCGCTCCTGGGACTCTCCGTGGCCGTCCTGCTCGGCTGGCTCATCTCCCGCGGGGCGCTGCGCCTGGACCTGCGGCGGTTCTTCGCCTGTACGGGTGGCTTCCTCGTGATCGTCGCGGCCGGTGTCCTCGCCTACGCTCTGATGGATCTGCAGGAGGCGGGAGCACTTCCCGGTCCCTTCACCGCCGCCGCTCCGCTCGACCCGGCCACCGGCGCCGTCGCCGTGGGCGCGGCCGGCTTCCCGTTCGGCTGGGCGTTCGACGTGTCGGCGGCGATCACTCCCGGCGGCGCGCTGGCCTCCGTCCTGCAGGCCACGGTCGGCTTCATGCCCGCCATGACCTGGCTGCAGGTGCTCGCCTGGGGTCTCTACATCCTCGTCGTGGGCGGGCTCTACCTCCGCGGCCCCCGCTCGGCACGCCCTTCGACGCGCGGCGCCTCCGCCGCCACCCCGACGTCCTCCCTCACACAGCAAGGAGCAGCATGATCACCTCGCACCGGGTCCTCGCCGCGGCAGCCGCCGCGGGCACCGCCGTCCTCCTCCTCAGCGGCTGCGTCGCGAAGAGCGATGCCCAGGCGACGGCGGCGTTCGACGTCTCATCCACCGCCACGGACTGCGCCGTCTCCGCGTCCACCGCGAAGAGCGGGACGCTGACGTTCGATGTGAAGAACGACACCGACCAGATCTCCGAGTTCTACCTGCTGGCCGAGGACGGTCTGCGGATCGTCGGCGAGGTCGAGAACATCGCCCCGGCTGCGTCCCGCACCCTCACGGTGGTCGCCCAGCCGGGCGAGTACTTCACGCTCTGCAAGCCGGGCATGGTCGGCGACGGTGTCGGCCGGGCCTCGTTCACGGTGACCGGAGACCGCGTGGCGGTGGACGGCCCCGACGCCGAGCAGAAGCAGAAGGCCGTCGATCTCTACGGGGCGTTCGTGAAGGATCAGGTCGGGCAGCTCGTGCCGGCCGTGGAAGACCTCGTGGCCGCCTACGAGTCCGGCGACGATGAGACCGCCCGCACGCTCTTCCCACAGACGAGGGCGTTCTACGAGCGCATCGAGCCCGTCGCCGAGGCGCTCGGGGACCTCGACCCGCGGATCGACTATCGAGAGGTCGATGCGGTGGCCGAGGGCCTGGACTGGACCGGCTTCCACCGCATCGAGAAGGACCTCTGGGTGCCGGCGGAGGACGCGCTGAACGCCGACGGAGAGACCCCGGCATGGCAGGACTGGGCGCCGTCCACGCCCGCGGAGCGCGCCGATTACGGCGACCTGCTCCTGGCCGACGTGCAGGAGCTGTACGACTACGTGCACTCGGACGACTTCACCACCGCACTGGACGACCAGGGGATCGGCGGCATCTCCAACGGCGCGATCGCACTGCTCGACGAGGTGGCCACCGGCAAGATCTCCGGCGAGGAGGACTGGTGGTCCGGCACGGATCTCTTCGACTTCGCCGCGAACGTCGAGGGCTCCAAGATGGCCTTCTCGCTGGTGCAGGACTTCGCCGCGGCGCAGGGAGACGACGGCGAGGCCCTCGTCTCCGAGATCGAGACCGGATACACCGCCCTCGAGGAGTCCCTCGCCGCGCACGGCTCGCTCGCAGAGGGCTTCGTGGGGTACGGCGAGCTGACCGAAGCGGACAAGCGGGAGTTCACCGATCTCATCAACGCCCTGGCGGAGCCGCTCTCGCAGCTCACCGGCACGGTGCTCGACTGACGACGGTGCACGGGTAGGCGTGGACGTGAACGAGTCGGAACCGGAGGCCCACGAGGCATCAGCGGGGGTGCCTACTGCGCCCTCCGGCGGCGGTCTCAGCCGCCGCGGGCTGCTCGGGCTGGCCGTCGGCGGCGGGGTCGCGGGCCTGGCCGTCGGCCTCGGGGCCGGGACGGCCGGCGGCGTGGCGCTCGGACGCGCACGAGCCGCGGAAGACGCCGAGTCGCGGTACGAGTTCTTCGGCGCGCACCAGGCGGGCATCACGACGCCCGTGCAGGACCACCTGCACTTCGCGAGCTTCGACATGATGCCCCGCACCGACCGGGACGACCTCATCTCCCTGTTGCAGGACTGGTCGTACGCCGCGGCACGGATGACGCAGGGCCTGGAGGTGAGTGCGAGCGGCGCGGTGAACGGTCCCGCCGAAGCGCCCCCGGATGACACGGGGGAGGCGCTGGGGCTCCCCGCCGCGGGCCTGACCCTCACGTTCGGGTTCGGTCCTGGACTGTTCGAGAACGAGGACGGCGATCGCTACGGTCTCGCCGCCCAGCGGCCACCCGGTCTCGAGCGGCTTCCGGCCTTCCTCGGGGACGACCTCGATCCCGCGGCGTCGCACGGCGACCTGTGCATCCAGGCCTGTGCCGACGACCCCCAGGTCGCGGTTCACGCGATCCGCAACCTCAGCCGCATCGCGTTCGGGCGGGCGCGCCTGCGCTGGTCGCAGCTCGGATTCGGTAAGACCTCTCGTACCACGGCCGGCCAGGCGACGCCGCGCAACCTCTTCGGCTTCAAGGACGGCACGGCCAACATCCTCGCCGACGACGCCACGGCGCTCGCGGACCACGTCTGGGTCTCGACCGACGACGAGCCGTCCTGGATGGCCGGCGGTTCGTACCTCGTCGCGCGGAAGATCGCCATGCTCATCGAGACCTGGGACCGGGTGCGGCTGGCCGAGCAGGACACGATCATCGGACGGGACAAGGGCGTGGGGGCGCCGCTCTCCGGCGGTGACGAGTTCACGGCCCCGGACTTCCGCGGCACGAAGATCGATGCGAACAGTCACGTCCGGCTCGCGCATCCCGAGCAGAACGACGGCATCCGCATCCTGCGCCGTGGGTACAACTACGTCGACGGCAACAACGCCCTCGGGCGACTCGACGCCGGGCTGTTCTTCCTGTCCTACCAGCGTAATCCCGCCCAGTTCATCAGCCTGCAGCGCCGACTGTCGACCGACCGTCTCAACGAGTACATCCGTCACGTGGGCTCAGGCATCTGGGCGATCCCGCCGGGCGCGCGACCGGGTTCGTACGTGGGGGCGGAGCTGTTCGCCTGAGCAGGACTCAGCCGGCGGCGACGTCTTCGAGGACGGCGACGGCGTCCGCGGCGAACGCATCCGCTCCGGCGTGATCGTGAGCGGTCACCGTCACCACCGCGTCGCCGAGGAACAGCAGCAGCTGGCCGTGGGCCCCGTGCAGCCGCCACGCCCGCCCCGGACCCTGCCAGCCCGCGAGCGCATAGCGGTCGTAGCCCGGGTTGACGCCCGCGACGACGCCGTCCTCGTGCATGGCGTCGATCCACTCCGGGGCGACCAGTCGACGACCCTGCCAGGAGCCGCGATCGCGGATGAGCAGCCCCAGGCGCGCGACCTCCTCGGTGCGGAGCGGCAGGCCGCCACCCGCCTCGATGCGTCCGTTCGGGCATCGCGACCAGACCACGTCCTCGATGCCGAGCGGGGCGAAGAGGTGCGTCGAGAGGTAGTCGCCGATGTCGCCCACGCGGGTCGCGAGGGCGGTCATCGCGGTATAGGTGCTCGCGTTGGAGTACTGGAACACACGCCCGCGCGAGGGCCGTCGCAGGAACTCGCGGGCCAGATCCGGCCAGTCCATCATCAGTGTCTCGGACCACGGAAGGTCGATGCCGCTCGACATCGACAGCAGGTGACGCAGGGTGACCTGAGCGACACCGTCGCCGAGCTCGTGGTCCGGGAGGAGGGTGGCGACGGTGTCGTCCAGGCGGATCAGTCCGTCGTCGGCGGCGAGGGCCGTGGCCAGCACGCAGACGCCCTTCGCGATCGAGTGCACGTCCTCCCGGACGTCGGGTGCCCAGCGGTGACCTGCGGTGTCCTCGCCGATGCGCACGTGGAGCCCGTGCGCGGCGAAACCCTGGGAGTCGGTGATGGCGACGAGCCGATCCCTGACCTCGGACGCGGGGTGGGCGGCTGTCATCGCGGACGCCGGGACCCGGTCGGATCGTTGCGGCGGCCTTCCCGCGACGCGAGCTCGGGATCGGCGAACAGCCACCGCGGCCGCGGCTCCACGAGCGGACGGAACACCCGCCGCACGGGCGTGGTCGCGAGCAGCAGTGCGAGGACCACCGAGAGCGCCGTGACCGCAGGGAGCCAGAACCAGGTCGGCTCGAGGTCGCGCAGCACGCCGCTCTCGCGGAACGGGTAGAGCACGAACGAGTGCAGGAGATAGACGTACATCGTGTACTGGCCGAAGGTGGTCCACCAGTAGGACCCGCGGGGGATGAGGACGAAGAACGCGGCGCAGAGGACGACGGCGAGGAGCAGGAGCGCGAAACGGATGCCGCCGGCCCACCACTGGTCCCCGACGAGGTCGGAGTAGGAGGCCTCGTAGAACAGCCAATGCCGCAGATCGGTGGCCTGCCAGACGGGGAGCCAGTTCCACGCAGCCCACCCGGCGGTGCCGAGGACGGCGACGGCGGTGATCCGGACCCACCACGGTCGGAAGTCGAGGAGGCGCAGGCGGTCGACGATGTTCCGCTCCCTGAGCCACCAGCCGAGGGCGAAGAAAGGCAGCAGGCCCAGGGTGCGCGAGAGCGAGAAGGTGCTGTCGACGTTCGGGAGATAGCCCGCGCCGACGGAGATGACCACCGTCCACAGCAACGGCCAGCGCAGCAGGGCGAGGTAGGGGAGGACGAGGCGGAAGATCCCGAGCGCGAGCAGGAACCAGAGCGTCCAGCTGGGCTGAGTGGGGTTCGGGGTGGTCTCTCCCTCCACGAGCCACTTGGTGAGCGTCCAGAGGGCCTCGAAGATGACGTAGGGGAGGATGATGTCGGTGATGACGCGGGCCATCTGCGTCCGGGTGGGGGAGCCCGATTTGGAGAAGTAGCCCGAGATGATCGCGAACGCCGGCATGTGGAAGGCGTACAGCGCCAGGTAGAGGGCGAAGGCGATGTCCGAGTCGTAGATGAGGCGCTGGATCGCGTGCCCCAGGACCACGAGGACGATGCAGGCGTACCGCGCGTTGTCCCAGAAGGGCACGCGTCGGCGTTTGCGGTCGACCGGCCCTGTGCTGGACCCCGTCGTCCCGACTCCGGTGGTGCTCATTCTCCGAGGCTACCGGCCGGGAATAAAGTTGCCCTGCACGCGTTGACCCAATTACATTCAAATGAATAGAACCGGATGTCGAGCATCCGATTCGGAGAACACGGAGCAATCATGAGCGAGCAGTCAGGCGCGCAGGCGATGCAGTTCGGCATCATGTCGGTCAGCGACATCACCCGCGACCCCACCACGGGAGTCACCCCCAGCGAGCAGGAGCGGATCAAGGCGACGCTGGCCATCGCGACGCATGCCGAGGAGGTCGGACTCGACGTCTTCGCGATCGGCGAGCACCACAACCCGCCGTTCTGGTCGTCCAGTCCCACCACGTTCCTCGCCGCGCTCGCCGCACAGACCGAGCGGCTCATTGTCTCGACCTCGACGACGCTGATCACGACGAACGACCCGGTGCGCATCGCGGAGGAGTACGCGATGCTGCAGCACGTCTCGGACGGCCGCATGGACCTCATGCTCGGTCGTGGCAACACCGGTCCGGTGTACCCCTGGTTCGGCCAGGACATCCGCCAGGGGCTTCCGCTGGCGATCGAGAACTACGCGCTCCTGCACAAGCTGTGGCGCGAGGACGTCGTGGACTGGGAGGGCAAGTTCCGCACCCCGCTGCAGGGCTTCACCTCGACCCCGCGTCCCCTCGACGGCATCGCGCCGTTCGTGTGGCACGGCTCCATCCGCACACCGGAGATCGCCGAGCAGGCCGCCTACTACGGTGACGGGTTCTTCGCGAACAACATCTTCTGGCCGAAGGAGCACTACCAGCGCCTCATCGAGCTGTACCGTCAGCGCTTCGAGCACTACGGTCACGGCACGCGGGAGCAGGCGATCGTCGGTCCCGGCGGCCAGGTGTTCATGGCGGCGAAGTCGCAGGACGCGGTGAACCAGTTCCGCCCGTACTTCGACAACGCCCCGGTCTACGGTCACGGTCCCAGCATGGAGGACTTCACCGAGATGACCCCGCTGACGGTGGGATCGCCGCAGCAGGTGATCGACCGGTACGCGGCGATGCGCGAGCACTACGGCGACTACCAGCGTCAGCTGTTCCTCATCGACCACGCCGGCCTGCCTCTGAAGACGGTGCTCGAGCAGCTGGACATCCTCGGTTCCGAGGTCGTGCCGGTGCTCCGCAAGGAGCTGGCGAAGGACCGCCCGTCCACGGTGCCCGACGCGCCGACCCACGCCGCGCGCGTGCAGGCGACCTACGGAGACGGACCCACCCGGCAGGCGCGTCCCGGCGCGAACCGCGGCGACAACCTCACCGGGGACTCGCCCTACCAGGACACGCCGGCTCCCGCGGGAGCCGCGTTCGGACTCGGCCGGAAGGAGGCCTGACATGACCACGCGTCGCATCGCCGTCGTCTCGGCGGGTCTCTCCAACCCGTCGTCCACCCGGATGCTCGCCGACCGACTGGCGGCGGAGACCGTGAAGGCGCTCGCGGAGCGCGACATCGAGGCCACGGTCGACGTGATCGAGCTGCGCGACCACGCGCACGACATCACGAACAACATGCTGACGGGCTTCGCGCCGCCTGCACTCGAGACGGCGATCAACACCGTCGTCTCGGCCGACGCGCTGATCGCGGTGACGCCGATCTTCTCCACGAGCTACTCCGGGTTGTTCAAGTCGTTCATCGATGTGCTCGACCCGGACGCGCTCACGGGGAAGCCCGTGCTGATCGGGGCGAACGCGGGGACACCGCGGCACTCGCTCGCGATCGACTACGCGATCCGTCCGCTGTTCGCCTACCTGCACGCCGAGGCCGTCTCCACAGGGGTCTTCGCGGCGTCGAGCGACTGGGGCGGCGCCGGAGACGATGTCGCACCGTTGGCGAAGCGCGTCGAGAAGGGGGCGAGGGAACTCGCCGAGGCGGTCGCGCGCCGGGAGGCTGCCACCGTCGTCGACCCTTTCGATCCCGCGACCTACCTGGGTGAGGGGCGCTCGTTCGGCCACATGCTCGGCGGTCTCGCCGGAGAATGACAGGGAGCCTCTCGAGAGCGACATGCCCCGTGCCTTTCGGCGCGGGGCATGTCCGTGTCTGCGGAGAGGGATGCGGGAGCCGTGGACCGGCTCCCGCATCCGCACGGTCAACCGCTCTTGCGTCGGAACTCGCGCCGCGTCTGCGGGGCGTTGGCGGCGTGCACGGCGGAATCGCCGTCGAGGTGGGCCTCGCCCTGCCGGTGGTGCGCGTTCTTCTTCTCGAGCGCTTCCTTGAACTTGCGCTTCATGTCCTCCGAGGAGGAGCCGGCGCCTTCTTCGGTGCTCATGCTCCCGAGCCTAGGGCACGGCAGGAGCAGCGGCGAGTGTCACCGCTCCCGCCCTCGCGTGAGCCGGTCGACCCCGAGCCCGATACCGACGGCCAGGGCGACCGACACCGGGACCGCGACGAGGGGGCCGCCGGGCAGCACCGCGGCGACGAGCGCGCCGATCGCGGCCTGGTATGCCGCCCATCCGGTCGCGGCGAGCGTCACGAGAGCCAGATAGCGGGGCGGTTGGATCCGGGAGGCGCCCGCCACGAGGTTCACGGCGAGCCGGGCGAACGGGACGAAACGAGCGGTGAACAGCACCGTGGCCGTGCCGCGGTCCAGCCGGTCGCGTGCCCAGCCGAGGGCCTGCCGCATGCGGCGGCCTCTCATCCAGCCCCAGCGCTCGGTGCCGACGACGCACCCGATCAGATAGCAGCAGGTGTCACCGAGCGCTGCCGCCCCCGCCGCGCAGAGCACCACCGCCCAGAGCGCGGGCGTTCCGGTCGTCATCGCGACCGCGCCGAGGGCTGTCACGGCGATCTCCCCGGGGACGACGACGAAGAACGCGTCCCCGAGCACGAGCAGGCTCATCGCGGCCAGGCTCCAGGGACCGGCGAGGACGTCAGCGAGCAGGTCTGTCGACACCCCGCCACCCTGCCCTGAGACGGTGAACGGGAACCAACGCGCGGATAGCCGGTGACCCGTGATCCAGCATCCGGTGAACATCCGGTGCTCGACGCCGGTTTCTCGCAGCGGGGGCGAGGTGCACCGTCATCCTGAGGGGGTGAGAGTCGCGATCGTCACCGAGTCCTTCCTTCCGCACATGAACGGCGTGACCGGATCCGTGATGCAGATCCTCCGCCATCTGAAGCGCCGAGGGCACGAGGCCTGTGTGCTCGCTCCCGCCGCCACGGGCATCCCGGAGCGGTTGCACGGTGCCCCCGTCACGGCGATCCGCAGCGTGCCGCTCCCCGGATACCGGGATGTCCGCGTCGGCGCGGCGACGACCCGTCGGATCGGAACGGAGCTCGGCCGCTTCCGCCCCGATGTCGTCCACCTCGCGTCGCCGTTCGCCCTCGGGTGGCGCGGGCTGCTCGCCGCAGAACGCGGCGGCATCGGGACGGTCGCGGCCTACCAGACCGATGTGGCCGCATACACGGAGAGGTATCGCGTCGCCGCGACGACCGGTATGGCTCACGCCCACATCGCACGGCTCCACCGGCGAGCGACCCTCACGCTCGCGCCGTCCACCGAATCCGCGCAGCAGCTGGGTCACCTCGGCGTCGACCGACTCCGATCCTGGGGGAGAGGGGTGGACGCGGAGCGCTTCCACCCCTCCCGGCGCAGCGACGCGCTCCGAGCGGAATGGGGAGCGGAGATCGTCATCGGCTACGTCGGACGCCTCGCCGCCGAGAAGCAGGTGGAGGATCTCGCCGCGCTGCACGGCATCCCCGGCGCCCGTCTGGTCATCGTCGGCGACGGGCCACGGCGGGACCGGCTGCAGGAACAGCTTCCCGACGCTCTGTTCCTCGGGAGGCTCGACGGGGATGCGCTCGCCACCGCGCTGGCCTCCTTCGACGTGTTCGTGCATCCGGGAGAGAGCGAGACGTTCGGCCAGACGCTGCAGGAGGCCCACGCGAGCGGGGTGCCCGTGGTCGCCACCGGTCGCGGAGGGCCGCTCGATCTGGTGAGGGCCGGCGTGGACGGCTGGCTCTACCGCCCCGGGGACCTCGCCGACCTCCGCCGACGCGTGACCGCTCTCGCCGGGGACGAGCACACCCGCCGAGCGTTCGGGCACGCGGGCTGGAGCGCTGTGCAGGGACGAAGCTGGGAGCACCTCGGGGATCAGCTCCTGGGGCACTTCGAGGAGGCGCGGGCGCTGCACGCCGTGGACAGCCGTCTGCGCGCTCGCCGCCTCGTCCGACCGGAACCCGCCGCGCCCGCCCCGTCGCGACGGTGGCGGCGGGTGGTCGCGCTCGGCGACTCCTTGACCGAGGGACTGTGCGACCCCGGGCCGGACGGTGCTCTCCGCGGGTGGGCGGACCGGCTCGCCCTGCTCCTCGCCGCGCGGGGCGGCCTCCACTACGCCAACCTCGCGGTCCGCTCGAAGCGCGTGGCCGACGTGTGCGGCCCGCAACTGGAGCGCGCACTGGAGCTCCGACCCGATCTGGTCACCGTGCTGGTGGGCGCCAACGATCTCGTGAAGCACCGTGCCGCCGTGCCGGCGCTCGCCGCGAGTCTGGAGGCCGCCGTGCGGCGAGTGCGCGCGACCGGCGCCGACGTGGTCCTGGTCACCCCGTTCCTCCCGGACCGACGCGCGGCGGCGCTGTACACCCGGCGCTTCTCCGCCTTCGCCACGGCCCTCGCGGGGATCGCGGCGCGGACCGGTGCGATCCTCATCGACACGGATCTGCATCCGGTGCTGGCGGAGCGGCAGCACTGGGGCGAGGACCTGGTGCACCTCAGCAGTCGCGGACACCGCTTCCTCGCCTATCGGGTCGCCGAGGTGCTCGGGGTGCCGCACGCGGACGCGCTCGGGCTGCTGGATGCGGCCCTGCACGAGAACGAGCCGATCGGCCGCGCGGCCTGGTGGCGGCGGCACGCGCTGCCGTGGGTGTGGCGGCGACTCCACGGCCGTGCCGCGGGAGACGGCCGTCGGGCGAAGCACGACGACTACGTCTACGTGGGGCGCTCCTCCGTCGAGCGTGACGCCAGCGTGGTCTGAGGGACGGCAGCCCTCAGCGTCGCCCCATCCCGCGGTACGTCCAGCCGGCGGCTCGCCAGGCGGCGGCGTCCAGACAGTTCCGTCCGTCGATCACGATCCGGCCCCGCACGAGCCCGCCGGCGTGCTGCGGACTGAGCTCGCGGCGGTACTCGTCCCACTCCGTGACGACGACGACGGCGTCCGCGTCCCGCAGGGCCTCATCCCTGGACGACGTGTATCCGAGCTGCGGATGCCGCGCACGGGCGTTCTCGATCGCCGCCGGGTCCGTCACCACGACATCCGCGCCGAGTCCGCGCAGCCGCACGGCCACCTCCAGCGCGGGAGAATCGCGGACGTCGTCGCTGAAGGGTTTGAAGGCCGCGCCGAGCACGGCGATCCTCCGCCCGAAGACCAGGCCGTCCAGGGCATCGACGACCAGACGCACGGCGCGATCACGCCGGCGGAGATTGATGGCGTCCACCTCGTGCAGGAAGGCGACGGCCTCGCCGCGGCCGAGCTCCTCGGCGCGGGCGGCGAACGCGCGGATGTCCTTCGGGAGGCAGCCGCCTCCGAACCCGATCCCGGAGCCGAGATAGCGGCGGCCGATGCGTGAGTCGTGGCCGAGGGCTTCGGCGAGGAGGGTGACGTCGGCACCGGCCGCTTCGGCGACCTCGGCCATGGCGTTGATGAAGGAGATCTTCGTCGCGAGGAAAGCGTTGGCGGCACCCTTGACGAGCTCCGCGGTGGCGAGGTCCGTGACCAGGAACGGGGAGCCCGCATCGATCGCCGCGGCGTATACGCGGCGGAGCAGGTCGACGGCGGCGGCACCCTCCGGGGTGTCATCGGCCCCCACCACCAGGCGGTCGGGGGTGAGCGTGTCGTGGACGGCCCAGCCTTCCCGGAGGAACTCGGGGTTCCAGGCGAGCGTCGCCCCGGTCTGCTCGATCCGACGGGCGAGGCGCGCGGCCGTGCCCACGGGGACCGTCGACTTCCCGGCCACCACCGCGCCCGGCCGCAGGTGGGGGAGCAGCCCGTCGATCGCCGCGTCGATGTAGCGGAGGTCGGCCGCGGGACCGGAGGCGGACTGCGGGGTGCCGACGGCGAGGAAGTGCACATCCGCCCCGGAAGCGGCCGCCGCATCCGAGGCGAAGCGCAACCGCCCGGATCGCAGCCCCGCGTCGAGGAGCTCGTCGAGGCCCGGCTCGAAGAAGGGCGCGGCGCCTGCGGCGAGGTCGGCCACCTTGCGCTCGTCCACGTCGATGCCCACGACGTCGTGACCGAGCGAGGCCATCGCCGCAGCGTGCACCGCTCCCAGATACCCGCAACCGATCACCGACATCCGCATGCGCCCAGCACAGCCGACCCGTCCCTCGCCCCGGCGGACGGGCGGTGAACGTCGGGTGACCGTGCGGTGTCGTGACCGAACCGCGTGGGGAACCCTCGGGACTGAGGGCGCACGCTGGTAGTGTGGTCGAGGGTGACCCCGGTCATCCGACAATTTCACATCGACTCATGGAGCGATCGGCGGAGAAGCTGGTCCCCTGTGGTGGGTTCCTCGGCACACGTCGGGTGGCTTTCTACTGGTGGCCAGCGCAGGCGAGATTCGCGGGAGTGCCCGCGCGCCCGAACCCTTCCGTTCCGCTCCTTTGAACATGCTCGCGCGTCACACGGATTCGCGAGTCTAAACAAAGAAGGAGAGACCTCTTGGAAGGTCCTGAAATCACCGCCACCGAGGCCGTTCTCGACAACGGCCGCTTCGGCACCCGCACCATCCGCTTCGAGACCGGCCGCCTCGCGCAGCAGGCTCAGGGCGCCGTCGCCGCCTACCTGGACGGCGAGACCATGCTGCTCTCGGCCACGAGCGCGGGCAAGCACCCGCGTGAGGGCTTCGACTTCTTCCCGCTGACGGTCGACGTCGAGGAGCGCTCCTACGCCGCCGGCAAGATCCCCGGCTCGTTCTTCCGTCGTGAGGGTCGCCCCTCGACCGAGGCGATCCTGGTCTGCCGTCTGATCGACCGTCCGCTGCGTCCGTCGTTCGTCGACGGTCTGCGCAACGAGGTCCAGATCGTCATCACGGTCCTCTCGATCGCCCCGGGCGAGTTCTACGACGCCCTCGCAATCAACGCCGCCTCCGCGTCGACGCAGATCTCGGGTCTGCCGTTCTCGGGCCCCGTCGCCGGTGTGCGCCTCGCGTTCATCCCCGGTCACGGCCAGCACGAGGACCAGTGGGTCGCGTTCCCGACCGCCGAGCAGGTCTCCGAGGCCGTGTTCGACCTGATCGTCGCCGGTCGCGTGGTCACCAAGGCCGACGGCTCCGAAGACGTCGCGATCATGATGGTCGAGGCCGAGGCGACCGAGGGCAGCTGGAACCTGATCAAGGCCGGCGCCACCAAGCCCGACGAGACCATCGTGGCCCAGGGCCTCGAGGCCTCGAAGCCCTTCATCGCCCAGCTCGTCAAGGCGCAGGCCGAGCTCGCCGCCACCGCGTCGAAGGAGCCGGGCGTCTACCCGGTCTTCCCCGCGTACAGCGACGAGGTCTATGACTTCGTGTCCGAGCGTGCCTTCGCCGAGCTGAGCGACGTGTACCAGATCGCCGACAAGAGCGAGCGTCAGAACGCCGACGACGCGATCAAGGATCGCGTCAAGGCCGAGCTCATCGAGGCCACCGAGGCGGGCTCGCTCCCGGCTGCGGCACCGCTGGAGTTCTCCGCGGCGTACAAGTCCGTCACGAAGAAGATCGTCCGCGGTCGCATCCTCACCGAGGGCACCCGCATCGACGGCCGCGGCCTGGCGGACATCCGTCCGCTCGACGCCGAGGTGCAGGTCATCCCGCGCGTGCACGGCTCCGCGATCTTCCAGCGCGGCGAGACCCAGATCCTGGGCGTCACCACGCTGAACATGCTCAAGATGGAGCAGCAGATCGACTCGCTGTCGCCCACGACGAGCAAGCGCTACATGCACCACTACAACTTCCCGCCCTACTCGACCGGTGAGACCGGCCGCGTGGGTTCGCCGAAGCGTCGCGAGATCGGGCACGGCTTCCTCGCCGAGCGCGCGCTCGTGCCGGTGCTGCCGAGCCGCGAGGAGTTCCCGTACGCGATCCGTCAGGTGTCCGAGGCGCTCAGCTCCAACGGCTCCACGTCGATGGGTTCGGTGTGCGCCTCGACCCTGTCGCTGCTGAACGCGGGTGTGCCGCTGCGCGCTCCCGTCGCCGGCATCGCGATGGGTCTGGTCTCCGACGAGGTGAACGGCGAGACCCGTTACGCGGCGCTGACCGACATCCTGGGTGCCGAGGACGCGCTGGGTGACATGGACTTCAAGGTCGCCGGTACCAGCGAGTTCGTCACCGCCATCCAGCTCGACACGAAGCTCGACGGCATCCCGTCGTCGGTGCTCGCGGGCGCGCTGACCCAGGCCAAGGATGCTCGTCTGACCATCCTCAACGTCCTCAACGCCGCGATCGACGCGCCTGACGAGATGGCGCCCACCGCGCCGCGCGTCATCAGCGTCCAGATCCCGGTCGACAAGATCGGTGAGCTGATCGGCCCGAAGGGCAAGACGATCAACGCGATCCAGGACGAGACCGGTGCGCAGATCTCCATCGAGGAGGACGGCACCGTCTACATCGGCGCGACCGACGGCCCCTCGGCCGAGGCCGCCCGCGCCCAGGTCAACGCGATCGCCAACCCGACCAACCCGGAGGTCGGCGAGCAGTTCCTCGGCACCGTCGTGAAGATCGCCACCTTCGGCGCCTTCATCTCGCTGCTGCCGGGCAAGGACGGCCTGCTGCACGTCACCGAGGTGCGCAAGCTCGCCGGTGGCAAGCGTGTGGAGAACGTCGAGGACGTGCTCTCCGTCGGCCAGAAGATCCTCGTCAAGATCACGAAGATCGACGACCGCGGCAAGCTGTCGCTCGAGCCCGTGCTCGACGACGCACCCGCCGCGGACGAGGCTCCGGCCGAGGACGCCGCCGCCGAGTAGGACACGGTCGGCACGGAACCCGGGTCCCTCCGTCGGGAGGGGCCCGGGTTCCGTCGTCTGATCCGTGATCGAAACGTTATGGGAAGTTTGCGCGCCGTTCCCCGGATTGGCCGGGACGCTCGCGCGCGTCGCATACCCTCGAAGTACGCACCGGGGGGTGCCGGAGAAGCAGTGATGTCGATCGGTCCAGCCGATCGCAGCGGGGGTGAGAGTATGCGGTTGTTCGGCGTAGGCGCAGGTCCCGACGCGGAACGCGTCGCGCTCGAGCACGAGGATCATCCCTCCGCCCCGATCCCCATCGTCGGCCCCGGTGTGGGGGAGTCCATCCGCACCGCCATCGGCGAGACCGGATACGAGACGTTCCCGTTGATGCTCGGCGCCGCGGAGTTCGGGTGGAACGTCGATCTCGAGACGAGCCACGGCATCCTCGATCGCTACGTGGAGTTCGGCGGCAACGCCATCCATACGGCGGACGGATTCTCCGGCGGTCGGAGCGAGCACATCCTCGGGCAGTGGCTGCGGTCGCGCGACCAACGGGAGCGCGTCGTCCTCAGCGTCCGCATCGGAGCGCATGCCGACAACCCCGGTCTGGGGTCGGTCAACCTCGTCCGCGCCGTCGAGGGGTCGCTCACCCGGCTCGGCGTCGAGCGCATCGACGTGCTGTACCTGGACGCCACGCTGGATGCGACCACCAACCTCGAAGACACGCTGGCCACGGTCGAGTGGCTCGTCGAGGCCGGAAAGATCGGCGCGCTCGGCGCGTACGGCTTCACCCCGGAGCGGCTGGTGGAGGCCCGCATCCTCGCGTCCGCAGGGTACCCGCGGATCACTGTGATCGACACGCCCTACAACCTCGTGCGGCGGCAGCCGTTCGAAGGCGATCTGCGGCTCGTGGCCGGCGCGCAGAACCTCGCGGTCACGCCCTCCCATGCGCTGGAGCACGGGTTCCTGTCCGGGCGCCACCGCACCAAGGCGCTCGCGTCACGAGGCGTCCGCGGAGAGCAGTTGCGAGGGAATCTCAACCGCCGCGGTACGAAGGTGCTGCGCGCGCTGGATCAGGTGGCCGCCGAACTGGCAGTGCCGGTGGCCGCTGTGTCCATCGCCTGGCTGCTCGCGCAGCGCACGGTCGCCGCGCCGATCGTGAACACATTCGCGACCGACCATGTCGACGAGCTCATGCAGGGCGCCGGTGTGACGCTGTCCCGGGCGCAGGTGGCCGACCTCACCCGCGCGGGCGCCTGAGCTTCCGCTGCCCGTGACATAGGGTGGAAGAGGAAGACCGGCGGATGCTGGCGATGAGGCGAGCGAGCGAGTTGTGACGCACTACATATATCTGGTCAGACACGGTGAACATCAGGATGCCGAGCACGGTCTCGCCGACGGACCCCTTTCGCCGCGCGGCCAGCGGCAGGCGGAGCTGATCGCGGATCGGCTGTCCGGGCTCCCGCTCGACGCCGTGTGGCATTCGCCGCTGCTCCGCGCGGCCGAGACGGCGCGATCGATCGCCGGTCGCCTCCCGTCCGTGGACCCCGCGCCGTCCGCTCTGCTGTTCGACTGCGTCCCCACGGGGATGACAGAGGAGACCCCGGCGGTGTTCGAACCCTTCTTCGGCTCGGTGACCGAAGCCGAGATCGAGGCCGGTCGCGCCCAGATGTCCGACGCCGTCAACGAGTTCCTCGTGCGGAAGACCGGAGACGTGCACGAGGTGCTCATCACACACAACTTCGTGATCTCGTGGTTCGTGCGCGAGGTGCTCGCCGCACCCGACTGGCGGTGGATGACGCTGAACCAGTCGCACTGCGGACTGACCGTGATCGCCCAGAAGCAGGGTCGGCCGTGGACCCTGCTCACGCACAACGACACCGGCCACCTCCCGATGGAGTTGCGGACGGGGATTCCCGACGCGCTGTTGGTGTGATCACCGTATCCGCGCGCCGCGGCCTCCGCTCGACGCCCGGAAAATAGACTGGACGCATGACCACGAAGGTAGCCCTCGTCGGCGGGACCGGAAAGCTCGGAACGATCATCGGCGCGGTGATCGGCGAGCTGGAAGGCTTCGAGGTGAGCCGGGTGCTGACCTCGGCGAGTGACCTCTCGGAGCTCGCGGGAGCGGACCTCGTGATCGACGCGTCCACTCCGCAGATCAGCATCGATGTGGTCCGCACCGCCGTCGAGCACGGCCTCAACATCCTCGTCGCCACCTCCGGCTGGTCGGCCGAGCGGATCGCGCTCGTGCGGCCGCTGGTCGAGGCCGCTGACACCGGAGCGGTCTTCATCCCCAACTTCTCCCTCGGCTCCGTGCTCGGTTCGGCCCTCGCCGCGGCCGCCGCGCCCTACTTCGGCTCCGCGGAGATCGTCGAGGCGCATCGGGAGACCAAGGTCGACTCCCCGAGCGGTACCGCCGTCCGCACGGCGGAGTTGATCGCCGCCGCGAGGGCGTCCCAAGGCCCCGTCAGCGCCCCGCATGCGGATCAGCGCGCGCGGGGTCAGCAGGTCGGCAGCGTGCCCATCCACTCCCTCCGGCGGCCCGGGGTGATCGCGAAACAGGAGGTGATCCTGTCCGGACCGGGGGAGTCGCTCACGTTCACGCATGACACCACCGACCCGGCGCTGGCCTACGCGCCGGGGATCCGGCTGGCTGTGCCGTATGCGGCCACCGCGTCCGGAGTCGTGGTCGGTCTGGAGAACATGCTCGACATCGGCATCCGCTCGTGATGTCGCGGATCGGGGTCGCACTGATGGCGGCGGCCCTCCTGCTGTACCTCGCGGTCGCGGGCTGGCTCGCGGTCATGTTCCTGGCCGTCGGGACGCCGGTCTCCATCGGGATGGGCGTCACCCTCCTCGTGCTCGCCCCCGTCGGCGGATGGGCCCTGGCTCGCGAGATGCTCTTCGGTTTCGGAGCGGATCGTCTGGGGCGTCTGCTCGACGCCGAAGGCGGAATGCCGCCGGTCGAGACCGAGCTCACGCCCAGTGGCCGCATCGCCAGGAAGGACGCGGACGCGCTCGTCGCGCGCTACACGGCGGAAGCGGAGGCGGCACCCACGGACTGGCGTGCGCGCTACCGGCTCGGCGTCGTGCAGGATGCCGCGGGGCGCAGGAAGGACGCCAGGGCGAGCATCCGGCAGGCGATCAGCCTGTCCCGCGCCTGACGTCCACGGAGCTCAGGCGAGCGTCGCCTCGAGGGTGATCTCGATGCCTGCGAGAGCCTGGGACACCGGGCACCCGGTCTTGGCGCCCTCGGCGATCTCCTGGAACTTCTCCGGAGTCAGACCCGGAACCGTGGCGTTGACGTTGAGGTGGCTGCCGGTGATGCCGACGCCTGGCTTGAAAGTGACCGAGGCGCTGGTGTCGACGCGCTCCGGCGGGGTGCCGTTCTCGGCGAGGGCGTGCGAGAGCGCCATGCTGAAGCAGGAGGCGTGGGCCGCGGCGATGAGCTCTTCCGGCGTCGTGGTGGTGTCGCTGCCCTCGCTGCGGGACTTCCAGTCGATCGGGAACGTCCCCAGATGCGAGGAGGAGAAGGCGACCGTGCCGGAACCCTCCATGAGCGATCCGGTCCAGGTGGCGGCGGCTTCACTGGTGACGGGCATGATTCCTCCGGTTCTGACGCCACCGGGGGAGCGGCGTCGCTTGGTCGCCAGCCTACCGAGCGACCCGGCCGTCGGAAACCGGGATCACGCGGTGCGGCGCGTTCTCCCGGTCAGCCCGACGCGCTGCAGCAGGAGGTAGAGCTGGCAGCCGAGACAGAATGCGAACACGGCGTTGAGGAAAGCGGCGAGGAACGCTGCGGCGGTGGCGATCGGAAGGGCCCACGGCACGCCGGCGAGGTGGAGCAGGAGGCCGAGCCCCACCACGACGAGGCCCACGCCTTGGGCGAACCGCGGGGGGCGGGGATCCTCCAGTTCGACGGGCGGCGCCAGGCGCGGACGGACGAGGCGGCGGTAGAGCACGCCCCACGGTGCGGTGGCCGGCGAGACCACTCCCCAGAGGAACAGCAGCGCGATCAGCGTCGCAAGGAGGAAGCCCGGGTCGAGCACGCGCGCGACGGGCTCTACTGACGGCAGTGCCCACGCGCCCCCCGGTACGAAGACGGAGCCGCTCTGCGGCTGGACGGCGAACCAGCCGGCGCGCTCTGCGCCGGCGGGAGTCGTGGAGATGCCGATGAGTGCGAGGAACGTCGCAACGGCGAGGAGGAATGCGGTGATCGCGGCGGCGAAACGGGGGCCTCGCGGGTCGATCCCAGCGGATGTCGTCATCGGGTTCTCCAGACTGCGCTTCAGACGAGGGTGGCGACGGCTGTGGCCAGGGCATCCCGGGCGGGCACGCCCCCGAATCGGGCTCGGACGACACCCGAGGCGTCGACGAGGAACGTGGTGGGGGTCTGCAACACCCGGTACCGGGCGGAGAGGTCGGGTCGGTGCGTGAGGTCGACCTCGATGTGTGCGAGCCCTGTCGTCTCGGCAGCGTACGCGCCGAGCAGCCGGCGCACCTGCGGACACCGGGTGCACATCTCGGTGCTGAACTGCACGAGGGTCGCGCTCGCGCCGAAGGCTGCGCCCGCCGCATCCGCCGGCTCGAACCTCAGGTCGCCGCCGTTGCGTCGACGACCCTCACGCCGACGAAGCGCGAGACCGACGAGGGTGGCGAGTGCGAGAAGCGCGGCCACGGCGGCGAGGGCGAGTGCGGGGGACACACGTCGAGCGTACGGCCGGAGGACCAGGGGTGCCGCGATGTGTCCATCCGTGACGAGAACATCGCGCCGATGACACCGCCTTCGGGGCGACCGAGGCGGGTATCCTGACAACCATGAGCGCCGCTGTCCCGACTCCGTACGAAGACCTGCTCCGCGACGTGCTCGAGACGGGCACGCACAAGAGCGATCGCACAGGGACCGGGACCACGAGCGTGTTCGGGCGGCAGATCCGCTTCGATCTCGCGGAGGGCTTCCCGCTCATCACCACGAAGCGCGTCCACTTCAAGTCCATCGCGTATGAGCTGCTCTGGTTCCTGCGCGGCGATTCCAATGTCCGCTGGCTGCAGGAGAACGGCGTCTCGATCTGGGACGAGTGGGCGGACGAGGACGGCGACCTCGGCCCCGTGTACGGCGTCCAGTGGCGATCCTGGCCGACTCCCGACGGCGGCAGCATCGATCAGCTGGCCGAGGTCATCGAGCAGATCCGGACGTCGCCGGACTCGCGGCGCCTTCTCGTGTCTGCCTGGAACCCCGCGGACATCCCGGACATGGCCCTCGCACCGTGCCACGCGCTGTTCCAGTTCTACGTCGCCGACGGCAAGCTCTCCTGTCAGCTCTACCAGCGCAGCGCGGACATGTTCCTCGGCGTGCCCTTCAACATCGCCTCCTACGCGTTGCTGACGATGATGATCGCGCAGCAGGTGGGGCTGGAGCCGGGCGACTTCGTCTGGACCGGCGGGGACTGCCACGTCTACGACAACCACGTCGAGCAGGTGCGTGAGCAGCTCACGCGAGAGGCCTACCCGTACCCGACGCTGCGGTTCGCGCGGAAGCCGGACTCGATCTTCGACTACCGGTTCGAGGACTTCGTCGTCGAGGACTACCAGCACCATGCACCGATCCGGGCGGCGGTGGCGGTATGACCTGGGTGGGACTCATCTGGGCCGAGGCCGCCGGAGGCGTCATCGGTGCTGAGGGCGGTATGCCCTGGTATGTGCCGGAGGACCTGGCGCACTTCAAGGAGACCACGCAGGGCGCACCTGTCGTCATGGGACGGAAGACCTGGGATTCGCTGCCGGAACGGTTCCGGCCGCTCCCCGGGCGCGACAACATCGTCGTGACCCGCCAGCAGGACTGGGCGGCCGACGGCGCCCGCCGTGCGGCCACGGTGTCCGAGGCCGTCCGCGGCCAGGAGAAGGTGTGGATCATCGGCGGGGCGGAGATCTTCCGTCAGGTGATCGCCGACGCTGACCGGCTCGAGGTCACCGAGCTCGACCTCGAGGTCGCCGGCGACACGTTCGCTCCGCCCAAGACCGGGTGGCGCGTGGTCGACGAGGGGGACTGGCTGACGTCCCGTACCGGCGTCCGGTATCGCTTCGTGAGGTACGAGCGCTGATGCCCACCGCACTGATCACCGGAGCCAGCGCCGGGCTGGGAGCCGAGTTCGCCCGTCAGCTGGCTCGTCGGCGCGCCGATCTCGTGCTCGTGGCCCGCTCGGAGGAGTCGCTGTCGGCTCTTGCGACGGAGCTGCGCGGCGAGTGGGGAGTGGCCGTCGAGGTGCTTCCGGCCGACCTGTCCGAGGAGGACGGCGTCGAACGCGTCGCGGCACGGCTCCGCGACCGGGACGACCCGATCGACCTGCTCGTGAACAACGCCGGCTTCGGGCTGCCGCTGCAGTTCGCCGACAATGACATCGAGGACGAGGTGCGGCATCTGCGCCTGCACGTCGAGGCCTCCATGCGCCTCATGCACGCGGCCCTGCAGACCATGCGGGGGCGGGGCGGCCGGATCATCAACGTCGCCTCGGTCGCAGGTTTCATCTCTCGATCGACGTACTCCGCGTGCAAGGCCTGGCTCATCGACTTCAGCCGCTGGGCGAACACGGCCTACGGTCCGGACGGCGTGAGCGTCACCGCGCTCTGCCCCGGCTTCACGCACACGTCGTTCCACGAGCGGATGGGTCTCGCGGTCGGCGAGGAGGGCGTGCCGTCGTTCCTGTGGCTCGATGCCCGAGACGTCGTGCGCGAAGGCCTCCGGGACGCCGCGCGCGGGAAGTCCGTGTCCATCCCCTCGCTGCGTTACAAGGCCGTCGTCGCCGTGACGAAGGTGCTGCCCCGATCCCTCACCGCGGCGGTCGCGCGTCGGGGTCGGGTCTGACGGTTCCCGTCACCGTCCGCGGCAGCGGCATCCGACCCGATACGCTGGACGCATGACGCACTCGGGCAACCCTTTCGGACAGGTTCTCGTCGCGCTCGTCACTCCGATGACGGCCGACGGCGAAGTCGACTGGCCCGCCGTCGAGAAGCACATCGATGACGTGATCACCGCAGGCGCGGACGGCATCGTCGTGACGGGAACGACCGGCGAGACCTCGACCCTGACGGACCCCGAGAAGCTCAAGCTCGTCGAGGTCGGGAAGTCCGTCTCCGCCGGCCGGGCGAAGATCATCACGGGCGGCGGATCGAACGAGACCGCGCACGCCATCGAGCTGTACAAGGCCAGCGAGAAGGCCGGCGCCGACGGCATCATGATCGTCACGCCGTACTACAACAAGCCGACGCAGGCCGGCATCCTCACCCACTTCCGGCTCGTCGCCGACGCGACCGATCTGCCGGTCATCCTGTACGACATCCCCGGGCGCACCGGTGTGCCGATCAAGTACGAGACGATCCTCCGGCTCGCCAAGCACCCGAACATCCTCGCGGTGAAGGACGCCAAGGGCGACTTCTCCGAGGTGAGCCGCGTGCTCAATCAGACCGACCTCATGTACTTCTCCGGTGATGACGCGAATGTGCTTCCGCACCTGTCGATCGGTGCGACCGGCCTCATCGGCGTGACCGCGAACGTGGCGTCCGCGCCCTACCGCACGATCATCGACGCCGTGAACCGCGGCGACCTCGCCACGGCGACTGCGGAGCACAAGCGCCTGGAGCCGCTGGTCCGCGCTGTCATGACGCACGTCCCCGGCACCGTCGCCGCGAAGTACATCCTGCACGGGCTGGGTCGCATCTCCAGCCCGCGCGTCCGCCTTCCCCTCGTCGGCCCGGAAGAGTGGGAGGCCGCCCTCATCGAGGACGAGCTCGACCTCGTCAGCGGCGTGCCGGGGGCGGACTTCTCGAACTTCCGGCCCGACCGCAACGCGGCCGCGGGCGGCGCCCTGCCGAAGGTGCACGGCACGACGCGCTGAGCCGCGTCACCATGAACGAACGGACGCGTGGAGTGTCCGACTGAGGAGACAGCATGTCCATTCCCCTGGCCGAACCGTCCGCTCTCGACGAAGGGACGCTCCGGGTCATCCCGATCGGCGGCCTGGGGGAGATCGGTCGCAACATGACCATGTTCGAGTACGACGGGAAGATCCTGATCGTCGACTGCGGCGTGCTCTTCCCGGAGGAGCACCAGCCGGGGGTCGACCTGATCCTCCCGGACTTCGAGCCGATCCGTGATCGCCTCGATGACATCGTCGGCGTGGTGCTCACACACGGTCACGAGGACCACATCGGTGCCGTGCCCTACCTCCTGCGTCTGAAGAGCGACATCCCCCTGATCGGCTCCGGGCTCACGCTCGCGCTGGTCGAGGCGAAGCTCAAGGAGCACCGCATCAAGGCCTTCACCCTCACCGTGAAGGAGGGTCAGGAGGAGCGGGTCGGTCCGTTCGACCTGGAGTTCGTCGCGGTCAACCACTCCATCCCGGACGCCTTGGCGGTGGCCATCCGCACCCCTGCCGGCATGGTCCTCGCCACCGGCGACTTCAAGATGGACCAGCTGCCGCTGGACGGTCGGATCACCGACCTGCGCGCGTTCGCCCGCCTCGGGGAAGAGGGCGTCGACCTGTTCCTCGTCGACTCGACCAACGCCGACGTTCCCGGTTTCACCCCGACGGAACGCTCCATCGGCCCCGTGCTCGACCAGGTCATCGCGAAGGCGCCGCGTCGCGTCATCGTCGCGAGCTTCTCCAGCCACGTCCATCGCGTGCAGCAGGTGATCGATGCCGCACACGCCAACGGGCGCCGCGTCGCGTTCCTCGGACGCAGCATGGTGCGGAACATGACGATCGCCGAGCAGCTCGGCTATCTGAAGGTGCCGTCGGGCGTGCTGATCGACTTCAAGAAGGCACGCGACCTCCCGGACGAGCAGATCGTCTACATGTCGACAGGGTCGCAGGGCGAGCCGATGGCCGTGCTGAGCCGGATGGCGAACATGGACCACGCGATCGAGATCAGCGAGGGCGACACCGTCATCCTCGCCTCCAGCCTCATCCCGGGCAACGAGAACGCGGTCTACCGCGTCATCGACGGCTTGACCAAGCTCGGCGCCAACGTCGTGCACAAGGCGAACGCGAAGGTGCATGTCTCCGGACACGCCGCCGCGGGTGAGCTCATCTACTGCTACAACATCCTCAAGCCGAAGAACGTCCTGCCGGTCCACGGCGAGTACCGGCACCTCATCGCCAATGCCAAGCTTGCACAGGACACCGGGGTGCCGGAGGACAACACGATCATCGCCTCGAACGGCACCGTGATCGACCTCAAAGGCGGCATCGCGAAGGTCGCGGGCCAGCTCGACCTCGGCTTCGTCTACGTCGACGGCTCGACCGTCGGCGAGATCACCGATGCCGACCTCAAGGACCGCCGCATCCTCGGAGAAGAGGGCTTCATCTCGGTCATCGTCGTCGTGGACGCCACGACCGGACGCATCATCTCGGGTCCCGAGATCCACGCCCGAGGTGTGGCGGAGGACGACGCGGTCTTCGACGACGTCGCGCCGAAGATCGTCGCCGCGCTCAAGGAGGCGTCGGGCAACGGGGTGCGTGACACGCATGCGCTGTCCCAGGTCGTCCGCCGGACGATCGGTCGTTGGGTGAACCAGAAGCTGCGCCGCCGTCCGATGATCGTGCCTCTCGTCATCGAGGCCTGACCCTCCGATACGGCGTGCTGTCGCGCGCCGTATCGGCGAATTCCGCGTGGTGACGCGGAGATGTCGGTCGCGGGTCGTACCGTGGAGGCATGGCCAGGAGCAGCACCAAGACCGAGCGCGCCTCGACGAGCGCGCCGTCGCGCCCCAAGCGGCAGGCGGCTCCCAAGGCGCAGCCCGCCCCCAAGAAGCACATCGATGAGGCGGACAAGCCGTCTGTCGCCGCGCGCGCCTGGACCGGGCTCGCGCACGGCGTCGGCGGACTCTTCCGCGCATTCGGACCGGAGACGCTGCAGAAGGACGACCGGAGGGACGGATTCCCGTTCCTCCTGGTGATCCTGGCGGCCCTCGGCGCCGTCAACGAGTGGTTCTTCATCGGCAACGAGGTCGCGGCGAACATCAGTGCCTACTCCGTGGGGCTGTTCGTGGGCCGCGTGGCGTTCATCATGCCGGTGCTTCTGCTGCTCTTGGCGGGCTGGCTGTTCCGGCACCCGTCGTCGGTGCACGACAACGGCCGCATCGGGATCGGCTTCGGCATGTTCGTCCTCGCCCTCGCGGGGATCTTCCACGTCGCCGGTCCCCGTCCCCACCCCAACCAGGGCATGCCCGCGCTGAGCGAGTCCGGCGGTCTGCTCGGCTGGCTTGTGGGGCAGCCGCTCACGTACCTCACCGACATCCCCGCCTACATCGTCCTCGGGCTCCTCGCCGCCCTCAGCATCCTGATCCTCACGAAGACACCGCCGAACCGCATCGGTGCGCGGCTCGGAGACCTCTACGCCTGGATGTTCGACGCCGAGCACCCGGAGAAGCCGGCGAAGGACGCCTCGGCCACGGTCAACGAGGCCGACAAGGTCGACGACCCCGACGTGCTGCCCTGGTGGCGGCGCAACAAGACCGGCCGCGAGGAAGATCCTGACGAGGGCACGCTCGCGTCCGACGACATCACGGCGCTCCTGTCCACCACGGAGGCCACCCCGGCGTACGACCAGGCGGTGACGGTGGCGAACCCGTACGATGCCGCGACCGAGGTGCTGAGCGACGTCCGCTCCGTCACCGACACGCTCGCGGAGCAGCAGACGACCGCGCTGCTGGACGATGAGTCCGACACCGGCGAGATGCCGGAGCTCCCCGGGCTCGACGGGTTCGGCACCGAGGGACCCGGCGACCGCGGTCCGCAGGCGCCGGTGGCCCCGTACATCCTCCCGTCGCCGGGAGTGCTGTCCGAGGGTCCGCCCTCGGTCGCGCGGTCCGAGGCGAACGACCGCATCGTCGAGCAGATCACCAGCGTCCTGGACCAGTTCAAGGTCGATGCCAAGGTCACCGGTTTCTCCCGCGGCCCGACGGTCACGCAGTACGAGGTGGAGGTCGGCCACGGCGTCAAGGTCGAGAAGATCCTGCAGCTGAGCAACAACTTCGCCTATGCCGTCGCTTCCAACGACGTGCGCATCCTCTCGCCGATCCCCGGCAAGAGTGCGATCGGCATCGAGATCCCGAACACCGACCGCGAGACGGTCGCCCTCGGCGACGTGCTGCGCTCAGGTGCAGCGCAGAAGAGCACGCACCCGCTCACGATCGGCGTCGGCAAGGACGTGGGCGGCAACTTCGTCGTCGCCAACCTCGCGAAGATGCCGCACCTCCTGGTGGCGGGCTCGACGGGGTCCGGTAAGTCGAGCTTCGTGAACTCGATGATCACGAGCCTCCTCATGCGGGCCCGCCCCTCCGACGTGCGCATGGTCCTCATCGACCCGAAGCGCGTGGAGCTCACCAGCTACGCGGGTGTCCCGCACCTGATCACCCCCATCATCACGAACCCGAAGAAGGCCGCAGAGGCGCTGCAGTGGGTCGTGAAGGAGATGGACATGCGGTACGACGACCTCGCGTCGTTCGGCTTCCGCCACATCGACGACTTCAACCGCGCCGTGCGAGCGGGGGAGGTGGAGGTGCCCCCGGGCAGCGAGCGCGTGCTCAAGCCGTACCCGTACCTCCTCGTCGTGGTCGACGAGCTCGCGGACCTCATGATGGTCGCGCCGCGGGACGTCGAGGACTCGATCGTCCGCATCACGCAGCTCGCCCGTGCCTCCGGCATCCACCTGGTGCTCGCCACGCAGCGCCCGAGCGTCGACGTGGTCACCGGCCTCATCAAGGCGAACGTGCCGTCCCGCCTCGCGTTCGCGGTGACGAGCGTCACGGACAGCCGCGTGATCCTCGACAGCCCCGGCGCCGACAAGCTCATCGGCCAGGGTGATGCCCTGTTCTCGCCTATGGGATCGTCGAAGCCGTTCCGCCTGCAGGGCGCGTGGGTCGACGAGAAGGAGATCGACGCGGTCGTCAAGCACGTCACGCGTCAGGCGCGTCCCGAGTACCGCGCGGACGTCCAGGAGGCGATGGAGCCGGCGAAGAAGAAGGAGGTCGACGAGGACATCGGCGACGACCTCGAGCTCCTGCTCGCGGCGGCCGAGCTCATCGTCTCCTCGCAGTTCGGATCGACGTCCATGCTCCAGCGCAAACTGCGGGTCGGGTTCGCCAAGGCCGGACGCCTGATGGATCTCCTCGAGTCGCGAGAGGTCGTCGGCCCCTCGGAGGGATCGAAGGCCCGGGATGTGCTCGCGACCCCCGAGCAGCTGCCGCAGGTCATGGCGAAGCTCCGTGGCGAGGACGTGCCGTCGGCTCCCGCGGCACCGGCTGCGCCCGCCGCCGCGGCGCCACCGGCCGAACGCGATCCGCTTGAGGCGCAGTACGACGGCCTGCCGGTCGTCGAAGTAGAGGGCGACGAAGACGCCTGGGGCCTGACGGGACGCGACTGATGGCGATTCCCCGACAGCTCCCCAACGCGATCACCGTGGCGCGCATCCCGCTCGCCGTGGTGTTCTTCGTCCTCCTGCTCGTCGGCGGGACATACGGTCTCACCGACCTCACCGTGCGCTGGATCGCCGCCGTCCTCTTCATCGTGGCCATCTCCACCGACTGGGTCGACGGCTATCTCGCCCGCCGGTACGACATCGTCAGCGACTTCGGGAAGCTGTGGGATCCGATCGCGGACAAGCTCCTCACCGGCGCGGGATTCGTAGGGCTGGCGATCCTCGGCGAGGTCTCCTGGTGGATCGTCGCGGTCATCCTCGTCCGCGAGTGGGGGATCACCATCCATCGCCTGGTCGTCGCGAGCGAGCACGTGGTGGCGGCCGCCTGGATGGGCAAGATCAAGACAGCGTTCCAGGGCGTCGCTCTCGGGTGGGCCCTCCTGCCGTTGCATGTGTTCATCGGTCTCGGGCCCTGGACCGTCGTGACCACCGTCCTGATGGTCATCGTTCTGGTGCTCACCGTGGTCAGCGGCATCGACTACATCGTCGCGCAGGTCCGCGGCGCCCGTCAGAGCCGATGAGCGGTACGACGCCGACCGAGGCGCTGACCGCTCTGCGGGGGCGGGGCTGGACGCTCGGCGTCGCGGAGTCCCTCACCGGCGGGGCGGTGTCTGCGGCGCTCGTCGCGGTCCCCGGCGCCTCGGCGGTGCTTCTCGGCGGCGTCGTCGCCTACGCGACCCCGGTCAAGCACACCCTGCTCGCGGTCGATGCCGAGCTTCTGGAACGATACGGGCCGGTGCACGCGGAGGTCGCGCGGCAGATGGCCGCCGGTGTGCGAGAGGCTGTCGCGGTCGACGGGCGCCCGGCCGACGTCGGAATGTCCACCACCGGGATCGCGGGACCGGAGTCCCCGGACGGCCAGCCTGTGGGTACCGTCCACATCGGAGTGGTGACGCCGACCCTGAGTCGCACCGAGCAGTTCCGCTTCGAAGGCGACCGCGACGCGGTGCGGGCGCAGACGGTCGCGGCCACCCTCGACGTGATGGCCGCCGCACTGCGGGAATAGGGACGTGCAGCGTCATGTTGATACGGATGTGCTCACATTCAAACCACAGAGTGCAAGGGTAGATTCTGTGCAAGCCAGGAGGACTAGACTGGCCGTCTCTTCGGGGGAGACCCCGATCCATGAACTGCGGAGGAGGTTCCGATGATTCTTGTACGACAGGAGATCGGCGACGTGCTGAGGGACTTCCGTCTGCAGAAGGGGCGGACGCTCCGCCAGGTCGCGAGCAAGGCTTCGGTCGCCCTCGGTTACCTCAGTGAGGTCGAGCGCGGTCAGAAGGAGGCCTCGAGCGAGATCCTCGCCTCGGTGGCGGAGGCGCTCGACGTCCCCATCTCCACGATCATGCGCGAGGTCGGGGACCGCATTTCGGTCCTCGAGGGTATCCAGGTCTTCCCGGACGTCGTTCCGGACGACCTGGTCGCGTCCGTGGAACCCGAGCTCTCGCTCCGCTGAGTCCCGGAGATCCCTTCTATGCGACGCAGTGAGTTCCTGCGCGCCGTCGATGCCGAGTTCCACGCCCGAGCATCATCTCTGGTGAACGACCTCGTGCTGTCCGGGATGGACGGGCGCACCGCGCTCGAAGCGCTGGACGCCGGGGTGCCGCCGCGGGACATCTGGTTGGCGCTCTGCGCGGACATGGACGTCCCGGAGTCCCGCCGTCATGGCGTCGGACGCCTGGAGCCGCGAGGGCGATGACGGTCACGTCCCGGTGTGCGGATGTCCGACACGCCGATCCCGGCGTGGTGTCGAAAATCTGTTCGAAGCGGGCGTAGTCTTCTGCACAAGTGGTCAGACGGATCTGATCCCCACGATCCCCGGCTCCTGCGACCGAATGTCGGAGGCCCGCCGTACCGTGAGGGCCAGGCTGAAAAGCCATACGCCTTGTCGGAGAGTTCCTTCCAGCCGGAAGAGCCGCGACAGCCTACAGGCGGCAGCACACGCGCAGAAGGAGCACACCATGCCATCACCCGCCGACCGCGAGAAGTCCCTCGAGACAGCCCTCGCTCAGATCGACCGCCAGTTCGGAAAGGGCTCGGTCATGCGGCTGGGCAGCGATGAGCGCGCCCCTGTGGCCGTCATCCCCACCGGCTCCATCGCCCTTGACGTCGCTCTCGGCGTGGGAGGTCTGCCGCGTGGACGCATCGTCGAGATCTACGGCCCGGAGTCCTCGGGTAAGACGACGCTGACGCTGCACGCCATCGCGAACGCCCAGCGGGCCGGCGGCATCGCGGCGTTCATCGACGCCGAGCACGCCCTCGACCCCGACTACGCCGCGAAGCTCGGCGTCGACATCGACGCCCTTCTCGTCTCGCAGCCCGACACGGGTGAGCAGGCGCTGGAGATCGCCGACATGCTGGTGCGCTCCGGAGCCATCGACCTCATCGTCATCGACTCAGTGGCAGCGCTCGTGCCCCGTGCCGAGATCGAGGGCGAGATGGGTGACTCGCACGTGGGTCTGCAGGCGCGACTCATGTCGCAGGCCCTTCGTAAGCTCACCGGTGGGCTGAACCAGACCAACACCACCATGATCTTCATCAACCAGCTGCGCGAGAAGATCGGCGTCTTCTTCGGTTCTCCCGAGACCACCGCCGGTGGTAAGGCGCTGAAGTTCTACGCGTCGGTCCGCATGGACATCCGTCGTATCGAGACGCTGAAGGACGGAACCGACGCCGTCGGAAACCGCACCAGGGTCAAGGTCGTGAAGAACAAGATGGCCCCGCCCTTCAAGCAGGCGGAGTTCGACATCCTCTACGGCGTCGGCATCTCCCGCGAGGGCAGTCTGATCGACTTCGGCGTCGAGCACGGCATCGTCAAGAAGTCCGGGTCGTGGTACACCTACGACGGCGATCAGCTGGGCCAGGGCAAGGAGAACGCGCGGACGTTCCTGCTCAACAACGCGGACATCGCGTTGGCGATCGAGAGCCAGATCAAGCAGAAGCTCGGTATCGGCGGCCCGGCCGCGGCTCCGGGTGCTGATGAGCTGGCCGAGCGTCGCCCGGCCTGATGAGTGATCAGCGTGGGGGCGATTCCGAGCGGATCGCCCCCATCATCCCTCTCTTCGGCGGCCCCGCGCGTGCCGAGCGCCCGGCGGATGACGGTGCGAGCGGCGCGTCGCCCGGTCGGCACGGCCGGTCGGCGCCGTCTACGGACGCTGCGGGACTCTGGCGGTCGACCTGGGACGATCCCGCGACAGCCGGGAAGCGGACTGCTGACGACGACGGTTCTCCCAGCGCACGTCATCCCGCACGCGGGACCGCGGGTGCGAAGAAGACCAGGCTGCGTGCAGTGGGTGACACGTCCCGGTCGGACGGTGGGGGAGAGGCCGGCGAGAGCCCGCCCTCCGCGGAGGAGGTCCGCACCACGGCGGAGGAGTCGTTGGTGCGGAAGCTCCGTACGCGATCGCTGTCCGTCTCCGAAGCGCGGCTGGTGCTGAAGGGCCATGGGCTCGCCGCAGACGCGATCGAAGACGTCATCGACGACTTCATGCGGCGAGGCTATCTCGACGATGCGGTACTCGCCGAGCTCCTCGTCACGGCCGGGGTCGAGCGCAAGGGCCAGGGCCGGATCGCGCTGTCCCGGGCGCTGGCACAGCGGGGCATCCCTCGCGAGGTCATCGATGCCGCTCTCGACGAGCTCCCGGACGATGACGCGGAGCGGGCGCTGGAGTTCGCACGGACCAAAGCGCGCTCGATGAGCCGCCTCGATCCCGACGCGGCACTACGGCGATTGGTCGGGCAGCTGTCGCGCCGCGGATACGCCGGTTCCGTCGCCATGAACGCCGCGAAGACGGCGCTGCGGGAGGCGTCTTTCGGTAGCGGCGTCTCCGGCGTCCGGTTCGTGGATTCCGACTGACAGCCGCACGCGGTCGCCTCTCGGTGACGCTCGTACAATGGGAACATCATGACTATCCCCCGCAGCGAACCGACGATCATCAGCGCGTCGTCAGCGGCCGTCGACGATGACGGGCGCCAGCGATCGTACGAAGTGCGCACGTTCGGTTGTCAGATGAACGTGCACGACTCCGAGCGCCTGTCAGGGTCTCTGGAGAGTGCCGGCTACATCCGTGCCGACGCCGGGACCGAGGCCGACGTGGTGATCATCAACACCTGCGCCGTGCGGGACAACGCTGCCGGCAAACTCTACGGAACGCTCGGCCATCTGGCCGCCGTGAAGCGGCGCAAGGCCGGTATGCAGATCGCGGTCGGCGGCTGCCTCGCGCAGATGGACAAGCAGGCCGTGCTCGACAAGGCGCCCTGGGTCGACGTGGTCTTCGGTACCCACAACATGGGCTCCTTGCCCGGTCTGCTCGAGCGCGCCCGTCACAACGGCGACGCGGAGCTCGAGATCCTCGAATCACTCGAGGTGTTCCCCTCGACGCTTCCCACCAAGCGCGACTCCGCGCACAGCGGCTGGGTGTCGATCTCCGTCGGCTGCAACAACACCTGCACGTTCTGCATCGTCCCCAGTCTCCGCGGCAAGGAGAAGGACCGTCGACCGGGCGACATCCTCAACGAGATCCGTCTTCTCGTCGAGGACGGAGCCATCGAGGTCACCCTCCTCGGGCAGAACGTCAACTCCTACGGGGTGGAGTTCGGGGATCGTCAGGCGTTCGGCAAGCTTCTCCGTGCCGCCGGTGAGATCGAGGGCCTCGAGCGCATCCGCTTCACGAGCCCGCACCCCGCTGCCTTCACCGACGACGTGATCGACGCGATGGCGGAGACCCCCGCGGTCATGCCGCAGCTCCACATGCCGCTGCAGTCCGGAAGCGATCGGATCCTCAAGGCGATGCGGCGCTCGTACCGCAGCGAGCGCTTCCTCGGCATCCTGGACCGCGTTCGGGAACGCATCCCGCACGCGGCCATCACGACCGACATCATCGTGGGCTTCCCCGGCGAGACCGAGGAGGACTTCGAGGACACGATGCGCGTCGTCGAGCAGTCCCGATTCTCCGGAGCCTTCACCTTCCAGTACTCGATCCGCGAAGGGACCCCCGCGGCCACCATGCCGGATCAGGTGCCCAAGGAGGTCGTGCAGGCCCGCTACGACCGGCTGATCGCGCTCCAGGAGCGCATCTCGTTGGAGGAGAACCAGAAGCAGGTCGGCCGGGAGGTCGAGGTGCTCGTCTCCACGGGTGAAGGCAAGAAGGACACGGAGACCCGTCGACTGACCGGACGAGCTCAGGACAACCGGCTCGTGCACTTCGAGGTGACCCCGGGTTCGGAGCTGCCGCGTCCGGGTGACGTCGTCACCGTGAGGGTGACCCATGCCGCACCGTTCCACCTCCTCGCCGACGATCCGACCGGCGCGCCGCTGCGCATCCGCCGTACGCGCGGTGGAGATGCCTGGGATCGGGGACAGGCGGAGTCGTGCGCCGTGCCGGCTCCGAGCGACGGGGCATCGCGCGCCGTCTCCCTCGGCCTGCCGACCCTCCGCGTCGGAGTGTGACCACACCTCGGCTCTGGGCCGTCGTCGGCGCGACAGGTACCGGGAAGAGCGATCTGGCGCTCGATCTCGCGGAGGAGCTCCGGCGTCGCGGCAACCCGGCGGAGATCGTCAACGCGGATGCGATGCAGCTCTACCGCGGCATGGACATCGGAACGGCCAAGCTGCCCGTCTCCGAACGACGCGGCATTCCGCACCATCTCTTCGACGTGCGAGAGGTGACGCAGGATGCCGCTGTGGCCTGGTATCAGCCGCTCGCACGCGAGGCCGTGCAGAGGATTCACGCGGGGGGCGGCGACGCCATCCTCGTCGGCGGATCCGGACTCTACGTGTCCGGTGTCGTCTACGAGTTCCACTTCCCGCCTCGAGACCCCGTGATCCGCGAACGTCTCGAGCAGGAGCTGGATCGGGACGGCGTCGAGTCTCTCCTGCAGCGGCTGCGTGTGCGCGATCCGGAAGCCGCAGCCAGGGTGGACCCGCGCAACGGCAGACGAGTGATCCGTGCTCTCGAAGTCGTCGAACAGGGGAGCGCGACGCACGGCGCGACACTGCCCGTGAAGCCGACGCTCTGGCATCCGCGCACCCGGCTGATCGGTCTGCACGTGGATCGCTCCGATCTCGTCGCCCGGCTGGATGCTCGTGTCCGGCGGATGTGGGAGCACGGCCTCGTGGCCGAGGTCGCGCGGCTGCGCGACGAGGGTCTGGAGCGCGGGACGACGGCTCCCCGGGCCATCGGGTACGCGCAGGCGCTCGCACAGCTGGAGGGACGCTCCACCGCCGAGGAGGCGATCGCTGAGACGCAGGCACTCACCCGGCGCTACGCGCGTCGTCAGGTGTCGTGGTTCAAGCGCTATCCGGAGCTCGAAGGGATGGCGCCGCCGGTGGCCGTCGCCGACCTGCTGGCGCCCTGACCTGATGTCGGTGGCCCGTGCGACGATGCGCGCATGGCCACTCATTACTTCACCGCGTCCAGCCTTGACGGGTACATCGCCACGACGGAGCATTCGTTGGATTGGCTTCTGACGCAGGACATCGACATGGAAGGTCCCATGGCCTATCCGGCGTTCGAGAAGAGTATCGGGGCGCTCGTGATGGGGTCATCGACGTACGAATGGGTCATGCGCCGCGAGGAGGGCCGGTGGGCGTATGAGCAGCCCACGTGGGTGCTCTCGCATCGTGAGCTCGCCGTGCCGACCGAGGCGGACGTCCGTGTGACGAGCGCGGCGATCCCCGACGTCCATGCCGCGATGCACGAGGCGGCGGAAGGAAAGGACCTCTGGGTCGTCGGCGGGGGAGACGTGGCAGGACAGTTCGCAGACGCGGGCCTCCTGGACGAGGTCTGGGTCCAATACGCCCCGGTGACCCTCGGGGGCGGTGCCCCACTGTTGCCCCGGCGTCTCGACCTGGATCTGATCGAGGTGGCCCGCAACCGCAGCTTCCTCTGCGGGCGTTACCGCGTCGCGGGGCGGAGCGCCGGCTCGACGGCTCCCTAGACTGGTCCCATGGTCGCATTCACCAAGGGGCACGGTACCGGCAACGACTTCATCATCATCGCCGATCCCGACGGCCAGCTGGAGCTGACCGCGGAGCAGGTCGCGGTGCTCTGCGATCGCCATTTCGGCATCGGGGCCGACGGCGTTCTCCGAGTCGTGCGTTCGTCCGCGATCGCGGAGGGGGCAGCGGCCCTGGCGGAGGAGCCGGATGCCGAGTGGTTCATGGACTACCGCAACGCGGACGGCTCGGTCGCCGAGATGTGCGGCAACGGGATCCGGGTCTTCGCGCACTACCTCGTGCGCTCCGGTCTCGCCGACATCGAGGCCGGCAGTACTCTCCCCATCGGCACCAGGGCTGGCGTCCGTGACGTCACGCGCGGCGTGAGCGGTTACCAGGTCGACCTGGGCGCGTGGCGCCTGTCGGGCGTCGACCCGCTGGTGCGCGCGGACGGGCTGACCGTGACCCGGCCCGGACTGGGCATCGACGTCGGGAACCCGCACGTCGTGGTGGCGCTCGCCTCCGACGCGGAGCTCGGCCTGCTGGAACTCACGCGCGCGCCCGAGTTGGAACCGGCTCCGCCCGCCGGGGCGAACGTCGAGTTCGTGGTGCCCGGCGAGCCCCTCGTGCGCGACGGCGTCGGCCACGTGCGGATGCGTGTGTTCGAACGCGGCGTCGGCGAGACCCTGAGCTGCGGCACGGGCGTGGCCGCCACCGCACTCGCCGTGCGTTACTGGGCCGGTGCCCAGGCGCCTGACAACTGGAAGGTCGAGGTCCCGGGTGGCACGCTCGGAGTCCGGATGTTCCCCGCCGAGGACGGGGAGCACGTCGCGCTGTCCGGACCTGCTCAGCTCGTCTACCAGGGCGAAGTTGATCTGGTCTGAGGGGTGAGGGGGAGTCTCAGACGACGTCGATCGGTTCCGTCGGCGGCGTCCCGTGCTTCCTCACCTTGAGGATGCGGTAGCCCTTGCCCGTCGCCGTGCGGAAGACGCTGAAACCGGGGTGGAAGGTCGCAGCGATCCAGCGCTGCAGAGAGTCGGCGCCGAGATTGCGCTGGACGACGAGCCACGCGTCGCTGCGTTCGTCGAGCCGCGGGATCCACTTCTCCAGCAGCCCGTGCAGTTCGTTCTTCCCGACGCGGATCGGCGGATTGGACCGGATCGTGCGGAAGGTCACGTCGTCGGGAACATCTTCGGGCAGGGAGGCGTTGATATTGGTGAGGCCAAGGGCAGCCGCGTTGCGACGTACGAGATCCAAGGCCCGCTCGTTCACGTCCACCGCCCAGACGGTCGCGTGCGGCGAGGCCAGTGCCATCGACAGGGAGATCGGCCCCCAACCGCTCCCGAGGTCGAGAAGATGACCTCCGGGAGGAACGGGAGGCATGTTGGCGAGGAGCACTGCGGTGCCGGCGTCGAGTCGATCCGGGCTGAAGACACCACCCGCGGTGGTCACTTCGAGCTCACGGCCTGCAAGGGATACGCGGATCTTGCGCAGGTTCTCGGGGCTAGCCGGGGCCGCAGTGAAATAGTGGTCGGACCCCATACGGTGAGCGTACCGGACAGCGCGGGCTAAGGTTAAGGCTCGCGAGGAAACCAGAGACAGGAACGGATGACGGAGACGAAGACACCCTCCACCGACGACCAGACGGTCGACCGCGTGCTGGCGAACGCAGAGAAGCGCTCCGAGGTGCGCACGTTCGGCGCCGCGCAGGCACTCCAGGACGAAGCGACGGCCGCGCATTCGACGGCCGACGGCGAACAGTGGGACCTCGAAGATCGGCACGCGCTGCGGCGCGTGGGTGGTCTGTCCACCGAACTCGAGGACGTCACCGAGGTCGAGTACCGCCAGCTCCGGCTGGAGAACGTCGTGCTCGTCGGGGTGTACCCGCAGGGTGCCCAGGAGGACGCGGAGAATTCGCTGCGCGAACTCGCGGCGCTCGCGGAGACAGCGGGCGCGGTCGTGCTCGACGGCGTGCTGCAGCGCCGCCCGCACCCGGATGCCGCCACCTACCTCGGGCGAGGCAAGGCCCAGGAGCTGAAGGACATCGTCGCGGCGGTCGGCGCCGACACGGTCATCGCCGACACCGAGCTGGCGCCCAGCCAGCGACGAGCGCTCGAGGACGTCGTGAAGGTCAAGGTGATCGACCGGACCACTGTGATCCTCGACATCTTCAGCCAGCATGCCAAAAGCCGGGAGGGCAAGGCCCAGGTCGAGCTCGCACAGCTCGAGTACCTGCTGCCGCGCCTGCGTGGTTGGGGTGAATCGATGAGCCGTCAGGCCGGTGGACAGGTCGGCGCCGGCGGCGCCGGTATGGGTTCGCGCGGTCCTGGTGAGACGAAGATCGAGCTCGACCGTCGACGCATCCGGACGAAGATGGCGCTGCTGCGCAAGCAGATCCGCGACTTCGCCCCGGCACGTGAGGCGAAGCGCGCCGAGCGCAAGCGGAACACGATCCCGTCTGTCGCCATCGCCGGATACACGAACGCCGGAAAGTCCAGTCTGCTCAATGCGCTGACGAGCGCGGGCGTCCTCGTGGAGAACGCGCTGTTCGCCACCCTCGACGCGACCGTGCGGCGCTCGGAGACCGAGGACGGCCGCGTGTACACGCTGACCGACACCGTCGGCTTCGTGCGCAACCTGCCGCACCAGCTCGTCGAAGCCTTCCGTTCGACGCTGGAGGAGGTCGGGGACGCAGACGTCGTCCTCCACGTGGTCGACGGCTCGCACCCCGATCCGGCCGGACAGCTGCAGACCGTGCGTGACGTGATGGGCGACGTCGGTGTGCGTGACATGCCGGAGCTCGTCGTCTTCAACAAGGCCGATCTGATCCCCGAAGACGAGCGGCTGGTTCTCCGCGGCCTGGAGCCGCGGGCGCACTTCGTGTCGTCGCGGTCGGGTGAGGGCATCGCCGAACTCCGTGCAGCGATCGAGGAGGCCCTGCCGAAGCCCGCGGTCGAGCTCCACGCCGTGATCCCTTACGACCGTGGAGACCTTGTCGCCGCGATCCACGAGACCGGGATGCTGCTGTCGGTCGAGCACGAGGAGGCGGGTACCGCCGTCCACGCGCACGTGTCGGAGCGCCTCGCCGCCGACCTCGCCCCCTTCGTCGTCGCCGACTGAGGGCGCGGGTCAGCGAGCGAGGAACCGCGCCTCGACGGTTGCCGTGAGCACGATATCCTGCGGCTCGTACTCCATGGCCGGGGCGGCATCGGCCGCGAAGGCGACGGCGCCGCGTGCCTTCCCGAGCGGAGCGCCCGGCGCCGGCGTCGTGGAGGAGAGCAGGCCGGTGTCAGCGATCTCCACGGGAGTCACCTGGGCGAGACCGAGAGCAGCGGCGTAGGCCTCGGCCCTCGTCACGGCCACGCCGACGGCCTGTGCGGCGACCTCTCGTTCCACGCGGACGCGGGTCTCCGGGGTGAGATGCCAGTCGACCCAACCGATCTCGACACCGTCCCACGCGGAGATGTCGGAGATCCAGAGGGAAAGCTCCGAGGCCTCCGCGAAGGTCGCGGTCACGTCGATGCTCGCGTAGTACACCGGGGCGAGACGCTTCCCCTCGGCGTTCCACGGGCGCTCGGCACGCACCGAGAGTCGCGTGCTGCTCCAGTCGAGGGCGGTGCCGGCATCCACACGTCCCACGATGCTGCTGCGGACGGGTTCGGTCAGACGCAGGACGTGGTCGACGACGGTCGCGCGCTCCGGACCCTCTGCGCGAACCGTGACGCGGATGGTCGCCCGTTCCGGCGACAGACGCGCCTCGTGTTCGCCGCGGACGGTGACTGTCACATCGCTCATGGGCCGACTCTACGCGACCGGCATCGGCGGCGGGGAATGGCGGCCGAGACGCGAACGTTGTAGTCTGAGATGCTCGGGTGCTCGTCGCCCGGGAGTGACAATTCCACAGTGTGACAGCGGCTCCTTCGAGAGAAGGACCACGGGGCTGATCGGTTTCGACAGCGCCTGTGAATCCACGAGAAGCGGGCCGAGGATGCAGAGTTATCTCGTAAACGCTCTCTGCAAAACAATAGTTGCCGAAACCAAGCGCAACGACTTCGCCCTCGCTGCCTAAGCGAGCCCGATAGTCCGTCAGACCGTATGTGATTCCGATACGGATCCTGGCGTCATCTAGGAATCTTGCTGCGTGACGGCGTCTGGACGTCACGTGGGACTCTTCCCAGGCTGGGCTCGTCGACTTAGGTGTCTGTGACAAAGGTCGGAGCCGAGCAGAACGCTTCCACAGACTGCGCCCGGAGAAGGCGTGGAGACTCAGCGTTGGACGGGGGTTCGATTCCCCCCAGCTCCACCAGGTCGCTGTCACCAGAAAGAAGCCCCGGTGGCTCGGACTCTCGTCCGGGACACCGGGGCTTCTCCTATGAGGTCACCCAGCGGACGCCGTCGGCGTCCGGACGGAAGCGGTGCGCGGCGTCCGTCTCCAGCTCCTCCATGAGGGGGACGATGACGCTCCACAGCGCCCAGTGCTCTGTTGTCCCCTCTCCGCCCTGGACACGACCCTCCCACCGCGCGGCATTCGGAAGCGCCACGCGCATGCCGAATCGCGAGCCGGCGGGGTCGGCCACCTGAGCAGTCAACGATCCGGCATCGACCGTCACCTCCGTCAGCTGGAATCCCGAGGGCACGAGGATCGTTCCCCGCGCCCTGGCCCACGCCTCGCGGACTGCTGCCACCAGCGGCTCCGCAACGACATCGATCGTCATGAGAAGTCCTTCCGATCATGAGCGCCGGGCGATGATCGGCGTGACCGGCCATCGACGCTCGCACCTCTCGTATCTCGCACGAGTCCCCTGATCCGGCCAGAGTATCGACGTATGCCAGGAGCCGTCTGTCCCCTCTTCGGGGGACGTCACTCAGCGGTGGGCGCTCATACAGACATGCTCGCGCTCAGATCCCGGCGGCCATGAACTCCAGAGGACCTGACTGCCTCTGGTGACGGATGGAACGCGGGCCTACGATTCGCACATGGGGTTCATCATGTACGACGGCACGAGCCAGCTCCACATCGAAGACCGAGCGCTCGCGCACCTCAAGGTCGTGATCGCGACGAAGCTCCGACGCAACGAGAGCTTCACGGTGTCCTGGACCCACCCCGAGGGAGAGGCCTACGGTCGCTCTACGATCTGGCTGCATCCGGCGATCCCGCTGCGCTTCACGTTCGAAGGTCGGGAGCCGCCGAAACTGAATCCGCAGTGGATCGAGGATCTGATGCAGTCGGCCAACTCGACTGGGGGGATCCACCTCGTCGACGAGATCGTCCAGGGGTCGACGCCCGGACGAGACGACAGGAGCCCCGCCTCGTCATGAGGCGGGGCTCCTGTGTTCGACAGGCTCAGTGCGAGCGGTCCGGATCCTCCGCGAGGACGTCGTCCCCGTCATCGTCGGACCCATCCGTGGGCGGAACCGTTCGCGGCTCGCCCTTGTTGTCCTCGGCGCCGAGGTTGTCGTTCTCCTCCGGGCCGGGGGAGGGCTCGGTGCTGATGTCGTTGCGGTCGCTGTCGTTAGCCATGCGCGTTCCTTTCCTCGACGAATACCTCCAGCATGCTCTCTTGGCAGCGTCGAGCCCAGACGCTTGACAACGTCGTCGGGATGATGCGCTGCTCAGTCCCGGCCTTCGACCAGAAGCAGCCCCTGTTTGGTGTCGGCGACCTTCACCCAGCCGTCGCCGAAGAGGTACGTCATGCCGTAGCCGTCCTCGTCGGTGCTCATCGCGTACTGAGGATCCTCCGTGACGTAGACGCCCTGGGCGCTCTCCTCGCTCCGCCAGCCCTCGTCCTCGAGGCCCTCCCGCGCCCGTTCGGCGTCGGCGGGGGAGAGCGCAGACCAGCCGTACATCTGACCGTGATCGGACGGGACGGTGAAGTCCGCCCAGAAGCACAGGAGTCCCTCCGAGAGCTCGACGCCGCCGACGCGGAACTCCCGCGGCTCGGCGGTCCACCCGGCTTCGGTGAGGGCGGCGACCGTGCCCTCCGAGATCATCGACTCGCACGTCAGCTCATCCGTGGCCGCCGGCGTCGCCCCCGCGTCACCCGCGGCGGACGTGGGCTCCTGCGAGGGCGACGGGTCGGGGGCGCCGTCGTCGGTACACGCCGTGAGGAGCGCCCCGATCAGTACGAGGCCGGTCAGAGCCGCGAGTCGTCGGGGGTTCATGGTGCCTCGGGGTATCAGTCGTGCAGAAGGCGGAGGAAGTCATCGTGAAGGATGCCGTTGGTGGCGAGTGTCGAGCGCGCCGAGATCGTCTCGGAACCGTCGAAAGCCGTCATGCGCCCACCCGCCTCGGTGACGATGGCCACGGCGGCGGCGATGTCGTATTCCTTCACATCGAACTCGGCGACGGCTTCCAATCGTCCCTCCGCCAGGAGCATGTACGCATAGACATCGCCGTACGCCCGATCGCGCCAGACGTGCTCGCTCAGACGCAGCAGGGCGTCCAGCTGCCCGGCGTCGCGCCACTGGGCGATGCTCTGGAAACTCACGCTGGCCTCATCCAGCGCCGAGACGGAGGAGGTGGCGAGGCGTCGCTCCGTGCGGTCATCGACGGTCCAGGCGCCGTGTCCCGTCGCCGCCCACCACCGTCGACCGAGCGCCGGCATGCTGACCACGCCGACCCGTGGCACACCGTCGATCGCGAGAGCGATCATCGTGCCCCACAGCGGGACGCCCCGGAGGAAGTTCGCCGTGCCGTCGATCGGATCGATGATCCACTGCCGGACGGTGCTGCCCTGGGCGCCGAACTCCTCGCCGAAGATGCCGTCGTCGGGACGTTCCTCCTCGAGGAGTCGGCGGATCGCGCGCTCCGTGGCGAGGTCGGCGTCGGTCACGTGGGAGTGATCCGCCTTCGTGGAGATCTCCAGATCCGCAGCGTCGAACCGGGGGAGCGACTGCGCGTCCGCGGCGTCGGCGAGGCGAAGGGCGAGCTGGAGATCGGCGCGCAGGTCAGCGGCGTCGGAAGTGGCGGTCACGCTCTCAGAATAGTCGCCGTCATCGACGCAGCCGCAGAGACCATCGGCCAGGATCGCGGGCGAAACGCCCGAGCCACGCCCGGGTCGCCGTGGATTTCGTCTCGACGCCAACCGCTGGTAATGTAATTCCTCGGTCGGGGTTATCCCGGGCCACGCACCTCTAGCTCAATCGGCAGAGCAACTGACTCTTAATCAGTGGGTTCAGGGTTCAAGTCCCTGGGGGTGCACGGAACAGCCTTGTTTAGACTCTCGCCAGTCTGGACAGGGCTTTTCTGCTTTCGGGGGGCGGGTGCAGTCGCAGCATCTCCGGTTCGCGAAGCACCGTTGTGCACCCGGGCGTGCAACCCACGCGCAACTCAACGTCCCTCAATCTGGGGCGGACGCACGCAACGCCCCGCCTACATGCGCAGCAAGTCTCGAGAGGCGGCCGCAACGTCTCCCGACGCCCGATGAGGAAGAATTTCTCCTCCGGGCGAAGAACACCCTGGCTGCGTGGCGCATGACGCCCGGCACCGGCCCAGGCTTCGTGAAGCGTGGCCGGCTCGTCTTCTACGGAGGGGCTCGAACATGACAGCCGTCCCCCGAACAGCCGACAGACAGGCGGGATGCTGGGCTGTATGGTCACCCTGGGAGATGCCCACCGAAGTGAACGCCTTGACGACATCAGTCAAATCGCTCTAGCAGTCGACGAATACTTCTCGAGGTCCTCGCTTCGGGCACTACTCAACGTTGGTCGGGCGCGACGTCGTACGCCGGTTGCAATGGGTTGACCACGGCTGAGAGCGATTCCCACGACTGGGCCCACCTGAACGCCGCGTACTGAGAGTCAAGAGGAAACCTGATGCGCACGACACGCTTCGCCATCGTCTCCGCGACTGCCGTTGCTGGCCTCGCCGTAGGGTTCATTGTGACCGGCGCTATCCGAACCAGCACGGTCGATGCCGCCGCCCCCGCATCGACGCGCGCTGTGGCCTCCGCTGAAGACGTCGAACGCCTCAACGATGCGTTGGCCCGCCAGAGCGGTGCGGGAGATGCTGAGTGGTTCGACCGTACCCTCGAGGAGACGCTTCCCAACTTCAAGGTCTCGTTGGACGGCGACCCTGGGGTGCGGATGTTCGATGCCACAGTAGAAGGGCGAGTCCTGGACGTTCGGCCGGGAACGAGCCACCGCGACGGTGTCAGCGGTGACGACACAATTGTCCGTGAAAACCTTGAGTTCGACGACACGAACGCAACCTGGCGCACCGTGATCCTTAGTGTCGAGGTTCTGAACGACTTCGACCCCAAGACCGAACTGTCGTCGAAGATCGAAGTGGCCCTGTGGCTGGACGGGACAACTAACCCTGAAGTGGTTCGCAAGGGATTCCAGGGTCAGCGGATATTCGCAGTCCTCGACGAACCTGGGCGATTCGAGCCTGCTCCGGCTTACCCGGTCGCTCGGAATGGCGCCCTGATCGGAGTAGTCAAGGGCGACGGCTCGCTCTCCCTACCCGGCCTTGGCGAGGAAGAGAGGGCTTACCTGGACGGCGTCACGACAATAGCTGCGGTCACGGAGACCGCGAGTGAACCCACGGTCGTTCTTCCTGTCTCGACGACGGAGGGGTACTGGGAACGGACAGGCTAGCTCGCGCCGGACATGATTGGTTGACGCGGTCCCGCCGCAACGCCGCCACGTGAACCTGAGTCGCAGAACCCGAGACGTTACCCGCCTCTGGCCACGTCCCATAGTTCTGCTGACGCTGATCCTACCTCGGACTGATACACGCCTCCCACGGCAAGCCTTTTCGAGCCCGCACGGAGCGTGCGGGTCGTCGACCTGCGCGAGGGGGGAAACGTGCGCTCGGGTGGGCGGTTCGCGCGTCAGGCGCGACGGACGGACAGCAACTGCCAGCCCTCGGGCACTTTGGCCTCGATGCCTGCCATGTCGTCGGCCTCGATCTGCTCGACGCCGTCGATGCGATGGAACGTTCCCGTCGCCTCCATCTTCGCCTCGCCCTTGAGCATGCGCACCGGGGCGGACGTGAGCGCGTAGCCCGGCTCACGATGAGCATCGAGCTGCGTGTGGACGTCTTCGAGGGATGTCCCGGTGACGTCGACGGTCATGGATCCTCGGGGGCGGATGAGAGCGACGAGCATCGGTCCAGTCTACGAGCGGGCCGTGCTCCTCAGAGATCCCAGTCGAGCGTCGAACGGACGTCGATGGGGGCATCCTGCCCCGTGTCCTCGCGGATCAGGTAGACGACCACCCGGGATTGGGCGGTGATGAGCACGCTCGTCAGCGCATCGCCCGTCGCCAAGTCGATGAAGGTCGGTTGCGAGCGGGCGGCCGCTTCGATCCGAGACATGAGGTCCGCGACGTCCGTGCTGCGAGGCAGGAGGAAGTCGTGCCCATCGATCTCGATGTGCGTCGTCGTCATTCCCGTATGGTTCCCCATGGCTCCACGGTACGAAGGGACAGGGCCGACACGAAGGGGGGTTGAACCCGCTCCGTCGGCGTGTTAGGAGCGCGTGAGAGCGCTCTCGCGCTCGTCCGGCTGCTGCTGCTCCGCGGGCTCGGGGACGAGATACAGCCCGCTCGGGGCGTTCGCTGTGAATGCGAGAGCCTCGATCCAGGCGCGGTTCACGCTGGGCTGACGGCTGCCGTGGTACTTGTACACGAGCGAGCTGCCGGCATGGATCCAGACCGTCGTCCGGCCGCCGCCCATGCTGACGTCGTCCTTCCACGTGAAGCCGAAAGGCTCGCCACGGCGGAGCTTCGCGGTCATGACCAGCTGGATGTGAGTGAGAGCGCGGTCTTCGATGTCGACCTTGACGCTGTTCTCGTAGATGAACTTGCCCATTGCAAGATTCCCTTCTCGCCACGGGAACCTGTGCCAAGAGGCGCGGACGCGATGACCGCTGGTGTGGGGTGTGCTCAGCGTTTCACACTTCTGCCCGTTCTCCTACCCGACCGGGGTGTCGTGCGTCGTCGCGTGTCTCCCCGTTTCAGGCCACCGGATCGAGAAGCGTGGGATCGGACGGGTCGACGGTGCGGGTGTTGCTCACCTTGCGGTCCACGACGTGGCCGCGGAGCGTCGCCGCGACGTCGGCGGAGGTGTGATCGAGCATTGCCAGCGTGTCCAACTTGGTCTGCCCGGTGAGCTTCTCCGGTGTGAGCCAGGCGTCCCACGTGTCGGGGGTCAGGAAGGCGGGCATCCGGTCGTGCACCTCGCCGCCGGCGTCGCGCGCCTCCCTGGTGACGACGACGAAGCAGCGCACCTTCTCGCCCTCGTGCTCCATCGACCAGGTGAGGCCGGCGGCGGCGAGCAGGCCGTCCCCGTGGAGGAAATGCGGCGTCTTGTGCCCCTTCTCACCTGTCCACTCGAAGTACCCGCGCATCGGGACGAGGCAGCGGGCCGCAGAAAACGCCGGCGCCCAGAATCCGGCGGCGAGCTTCTCCATCCGTGCATTGATCAGCGGGGCGCGCTGGGGACGGTTGGGGGGACTCTGCCAGTCCCACCGCACGAGTTCGAGGATGCGGCCCTCACCCCGGTCCCGGACGATGGGGGCGCTCTCGGTGGGCGCGATCGAGTAGGCGCCGTGCCAGGACTTCCACCAGTCCTCCGGTCGGCCGCCCTCGGCGACGAACTCCCGGATCAGCTCGTCCGTCGTCGCGTCGTTCGCGAATCGTCCGCACATGTCGTCGCCTCCCTGTCGTCGGTCACCCGACCGCGGCCGGTATCGCCTCCATCATGGGGCATGGGGCGGACATCCGGTCAGACGACCTCGATCACCGTGCCGGCGGTGAGGCTCGACAGCTGGGCGAAGGTCAGCGGCATGACGGTGTGCGGATGGCCCGCCGCGGCCCAGATCGCGTCGTGCTGCTGCAGGGCGCGGTCGATGAAGGTGGGGAGGGGTGCGGGATGGCCGACGGGCGCCACTCCGCCGATCGCCTGTCCTGTGGCCTCACGGACGACGGCGGGTGGCGCCATGGCCACCGCACGCGCCCCGATGCTCCGCGCGAGAACGGCGAGATCCGCCCGGTGCCCGCCGCTGGTCATGACGAGGACGGGGCGGCCGTCGGCGAGGAAGACGAGACTGTTGGCGATCGCGGCGACGTCGCAGTCGATGGCGGCGGCCGCCTCCTCAGCGGTGCGTGCCGAGTCCGGCAGGACCCGGATCTCGGTCTCGACACCGGCCGCAAGGAGGTGCTCCTGCACCCGTCGGCTGCGCTCGGGGAGGGAAGAGGGGTCGCTCATGCCCCCACGGTAGTCGAGCGTGTCAGCCGGCGTCACCGACGAGGATCGCCGCCGCGTCCTCCGCGGTCGCGTCGGCAGGTTCGTCGTCGATGTGCGCGAGGACCTTCCGGCCGAGGAGGATCGTCAGTGCTGCCAGAAGGACGGCGGCGGCGGCGAAGAGGTACGGCACGGTCGCGCTGAACAGGTGCCACAGGAGCGCCGCGATCGGCGGGGCCATCGCGCCGCCGAGGAAGCGGACCGCGGAGTAGGCCGAGGAGGCGACGGAGCGGGGGAGGTCGGTCGCCTCCATCACGGCTTCGGTCAGCACGGTGTTCATGACGCCGAGGAGCAGGCCGCCCACGATGATGCACACGACGAGAGCGGCAGGTTCGGCGACCACCAGCCCCGCGACGACGAGGTCGACGGCGAGCAGCGGCAGCACGGTGAGGATGACGTGGGTCCTCGGCATCCGGCGCATCAGCACGGGCGCGACCCACACGCTGGTGACCGCGAGGGCGACGCCCCAGCCGAAGAACGTCAGGCCGATGCCCATGGCCCCGAAGCCCAGGGGGAACGGCGAGAACGCCAGCAGCACGAAGAAGCCGATGTTGTAGAACAGGGCGGCCACGGCGAGGATCGCGAGAGCGGGACGGCGCAGAGCGGTGAAGGGGGCGGAGAACTTCACGGGGGTGCGCTTCTCGCCCGGCCCTCGCAGCAGCACCAGGACGGCGATGAACGCGATGGCCATCAGGGCGACGACGCCGAAGAACGGTCCGCGCCAGCTCTGCTCGCCGAGGATGCCGCCGAGCAGCGGGCCCACGGCGATGCCGAGGCCGAGAGCAGCCTCGTACAGCACGATCGCCGCGCTGCTGCCGCCGGATGCCGCGCCGACGATGGTGGCCAGCGCGGTCGAGATGAACAGCGCGTTGCCCAGACCCCAGCCGGCCCGGAATCCGATGACGGCGTCGACGCTGCCGCTGATCGCGCAGAGGAAGGCGAACACCACGATCAGTCCGAGTCCGACCAGGAGCGTGGCCTTGGCGCCGATCCGGCTGGAGATCCAGCTCGTGACGAGCATCGCGAGGCCGGTGACCAGGAGATAGCTGGTGAAGAGGAGCTCCGTCTCGACCGGCGTCGCTTCGAGGGACTCCGCGATAGCCGGGAGGATCGGATCGACGAGGCCGATGCCCATGAAGGCGACGACGCACGCGAAGGCGACGGCCCACACCTGGGCGGGCTGCTTCCAGACCGACGGGGTGCGGGATGCGGGGGCGGTGTTCAACGGATCTCTCCTGTCCGGTCTGCGGAGGTGCGGGCGGCGAGGATCTCTGCCGCACGGGTGAGGGCGTGCCAGTCATCGTCGTCGAGGTCGGTGAACCGCGGCGCGATCGTCTCCCGGAACTCGGAGCGCCAGGCAGTCAGGGCCGCCGTCCCGTCCGGGGTCACGGCGACGACGGTGGCACGGGAGTCGTCGGCATCGGGGGAGCGATGCACGAGACCCTCGCGTTCGAGCGTGCCGAGCAGCCGGGTCATCCCGGGCTGCGTGGTGCGAGCTGCTGCGGCGAGCTCGCCGACACGGCGGGGACCGGACTGATCGAGCAGGCTGAGCACCCGCCACTGCGCCGCGGGGGCGTCGTTCCCCGCGTCCTGGGCGGCGATGCGACCCAGCGCGTACCCCGACAGGACGAGCGACGGGATGACCTCCGAGCGGTTCATACCAGAAAGTATATACCTACTGATATGTATCGAGGTCACCGCCGGGCGTGGGCGATCCTCGCCGAGAGCTGATGGGCGTGGGCGAGGAGGATCCGGCCCAGCTCGGCCTGACGCTCCGGGCCGAAGCGGAAGGCGACACCGGTGAGGCTGAGCGCCCACTCCGGGCGCCCTGCACGGTCGAACACCGCCGCGCCGAGGCCCCAGCTCCCCTCGACGATCAGGCCGGGGTTGACGGCGAATCCGCGTTCCTTCGTCTCGGCGAGGCGCTTCCGCAGCGGGCGCTCGCCATGAGCGCGCCCCCAGCTCTCGACGAGCTCAGGATGGCGCTCCAGATAGGCATCCACATCATGGTCGGGGAGGAACGCGAGGATCGCGAGGCCGGCGCTCGCCACTCCGAGCGGGAAGCGCACCCCCTCGCTCAGCACGAAGGAGCGGATGGGGAACGAGCCCTCCTCCCGCAGCAGGCAGACCGTCTCGTCCGCGCGCCGGACGGAGAAGAAGGCGCTCTCCTCGGTCTTCACGGCGAGCGACCGCACGATGTCCCGGGCCAGGGCCGTCACGTCGTATCGAGCGGCGGCCACGGATCCCATGAGGAAAAGCTCGGGTCCCGGCATCCAGCGGCTGCTGTCGCCGTCCCGGTCCACGAGCCCCTCCACGCGCAGGGCGCTGAGCAGGCGATGCGTCGTGGGGCGGGAGAGACCGGCGCTGCCCGCGAGTTCCTGCAGGGTGGCGCCGTCGGTGCCGGCGGCCGTCACCAGTCGCAGGAGCCGCGCCGCCCGCGCGACAGCCTGAGTGCCGGGGACGGGGTTCGTCGCAGTGTCCACATCGTGGACGCTAGTGGCGCGGGCGTCCACATCGCAAGAGGGTGCTGGCCGTGACTCCGCCGGGGCGGGAGGCTGGTGGGGACACGGAACCGAAGGAGCAGACGTGATCGACAAGCAGTGGGAATCCGCGGAGGCCGCCGTCGCCGACATCCCGGACGGCGCTTCGCTCGCCGTCGGAGGCTTCGGACTCTCCGGGAACCCGATCGCGCTCATCGAAGCGCTCCTCGCGCAGGGCACGACCGACCTGAGCGTGGTGAGCAACAACTGCGGGGTGGACGACTGGGGGCTCGGCGTGCTGCTCGCCGCGCAGCGCATCCGCAAGATGACCTCGTCGTACGTGGGGGAGAACAAGGAGTTCGAGCGGCAGTTCCTGTCCGGGGAGCTCGAGCTGGAGCTGACGCCGCAGGGCACGCTCGCCGAAAAGCTGCGAGCGGGAGGATCCGGGATCGCCGCGTTCTACACTCAGACGGGCGTGGGCACCCAGGTGGCCGACGGGGGCCTGCCTCGCCGGTATCACCCCGACGGATCGATCGCGGTGGGCTCACCGCCCAAGGACGTGCGCACGTTCGCGGTGCACGGCGAGCCCCGCGAGTTCGTGCTGGAGGAGGCCATCACCACCGACTTCGCCCTGGTGCATGCGGCGCGCGGCGACCGGCACGGCAACCTCGTGTTCCGGAAGGCAGCCCGGAACTTCAACCCGCTCGCCGCGATGGCCGGACGCGTGTGCATCGCGCAGGTGGAGCGGCTCGTGGAACCGGGGGAGCTGGATCCGGACACGATCCACCTGCCCGGGGTCTTCGTGCACCGGATCGTCGAGGTCGGCGAGGACATCCCCCAGCGCATCGAGCGGCGGACCGTCGCCGCGGAAGGAGCCTGACATGGCGCTCACCAGAGATCAGATGGCCGCGCGCGCTGCGGTCGAGCTCCCGGACGGCGCGTACGTGAACCTCGGCATCGGCCTGCCTACGCTCGTCCCGAACCACGTCCCGTCCGACGTGACCGTGGTGCTGCAGTCGGAGAACGGCATCCTCGGGGTCGGGCCCTACCCGCGGGAGGACGAGGTCGACCCGGATCTCATCAACGCGGGGAAGGAGACGGTGACCACGCTCCCCGGAGCGGCGTTCTTCGACTCCGCCCTCAGCTTCGGCATGATCCGCGGCGGGAAGATCGATGCCGCCATCCTCGGGGCGATGCAGGTCTCCGCCTCCGGCGACCTCGCGAACTGGATGATCCCGGGCAAGATGGTCAAGGGCCCCGGGGGCGCCATGGACCTCGTGCACGGCGCCGGACGGGTGATCGTGCTGATGGAGCACGTCGCCAAGGACGGCTCGGCGAAGATCGTCGACGCCTGCACGCTGCCGCTGACCGGCCGCGGCGTCGTGGACCGGATCATCACGGACCTCGCGGTGATCGACGTGACGCGGGAGGGCCTCGTGCTGGTCGAGGTCGCGCCCGATGTCACGGTGCAGCAGGTACGGGAGGCCACGGAGCCGTCCCTCCGCCTCGCCCCGGAACTGGAGAACGGAAGGACCGAGCAATGAGTGAGAACGATGTCGTCATCGTCGCCGCGGCGCGCACCCCGCAGGGCCGGCTGAAAGGACAGCTCGCCGCCTTCACCGCGCCGCAGCTCGGATCGTTCGCGATCCGCGGCGCCCTGGAGCAGGGGGGAGTGGATCCGGCAGACGTCGACGCGGTGATCGTGGGACAGGTGCTCGCCGCCGGATCCGGGCAGAACGCCGCCCGTCAGGCGGCGATCGGCGCAGGGATCGGCTGGGACGTGCCCGCGCACTCCGTGAACAAGGTGTGCCTGTCCGGGCTCACCGCGGTGATCGACGCGGCGCGCATGATCCGGACCGGGGACGCCGAGGTGGTCGTCGCCGCCGGCATGGAGTCCATGACCCGCGCGCCGCACCTGCTCATGGGATCGCGCGACGGCTGGACCTACGGCACCGTCGAGGTCCTCGACCACATGGCCTACGACGGGCTGACGGACGCCTACGACCGGGAGAGCATGGGCGCGTCGACGGAACGGCACAACGCGCGATACGAGCTCACCAGAGAGATGCAGGACCAGGTGGCGGCGCTCTCGCATCAGCGGGCCGCCGCCGCCCAGGAGAGCGGGGTGCTGGACGCGGAGATCGTCGCCGTCGAGGTGCCGCAGCGCCGGGGCGAGCCCGTGCGGGTGACCCGAGACGAAGGGGTGCGCCCCGAGACCACGGTGGAGACCCTCGCGGGACTGCGTGCCGCCTTCGCCGAGGGCGGGTCGATCACCGCAGGCAACTCGTCCCAGATCTCGGACGGCGCCTCCGCCGTCGTCGTCACGACGCGCGGGACGGCCGAGGCCAAAGGCTGGCCGGTGCTCGTGACCGTCGGGGCGAGCGGCCAGACCGCCGGCCCGGACAACTCGCTCCAGGCGCAGCCGGCGCGGGCGATCGAGCAGGCGTGCCGGAAACAGGGCATCACGCCGCAGGATCTGGATCTCGTGGAGATCAACGAGGCGTTCGGGGCCGTGGTCGCCCGCTCGCAGACCGAGCTCGGGCTGCACGGCGACATCGTCAACGTGCACGGCGGCGGCATCGCGATCGGTCATCCGATCGGCGCCTCCGGCAACCGTCTCGTGGTGCACGTCGCGCACGAGCTGGCCCGCCGGGGTGGCGGAACCGCGGCGGTCGGCCTGTGCGGCGGCGGCGGTCAGGGCGAGGCGCTGATCCTCACCCGTTGACGCGGGAGGCGCGGGGGTGCGTCAGGACCGCTTGTCCTGGGCGTGCCCCTGCGCATCGGCGAGGGCCTTCTGCGAACGGAACTGCAGACGCTGCGCCTTCTTGGACTTCTTCACCGACTGCGGGGAGTCGGCGTCCACCGGCACGCCGTGGCGTTCGCGGCGCATGTCGACGACCGCGCCGACCGCGAGCGCCATCGTGATGCCCCAGCTCACCCACGACAGGAGCGAGCGCCAGGTGATGGGTTCATTGCGGGTGCCGCGCAGCAGCGAGATCCCAGCCGAGATCGCGGCGACGAGTCCGGTGCTGAAGAGGTAGCGCATGCCCCTACGGTACCCGCAGCCGGGGCGCGGGGGCCGGAGCCTTGACAAGCCGGGGGAGAGGCTGGCAGGGCGTCCGTCCAGGGCCACCGGATATCATGGGAGGGTCGCGGTTCACCCGCGGCCGCAGAAAACCGTGTATCTACCGGCCGTCGGCGTCTCCGGCGGACAGCGGCGGCACCCGACACGCGTCATCGACGCGCGAGAGCCATGACACACACCAGCACCACGCCTGACACCGCCGAGTCGAGCCTCTTCCGCCTCGCCGGCCTGCCGTACTTCCTCATCGCGTTCATCGCGCGACTGCCGTTCGCCATGATGGTGGTCGGGGTCCTCACCGTCGTCGTGTCGGCGCGGGGGTCGCTCTCCCTCGGCGGACTCACTTCGGCTGCGGTCGGTCTCGGTACCGCCTGCTTCGGACCGCTCCTGGGCGCCGCCGCCGACCGCTTCGGTCAGCGCACGGTCCTCCTCGCGCTCGCCGTGGGCAACGCGGCGATGCTCCTGCTCTTCACGGCGGTCGTCTACGGCCCGGCCGCTGACGGGTTCGTGCTCCTCGCCGCGATCGGCATCGGCGCGACCGCGCCCCAGGTGGCGCCGCTCTCGCGCTCCCGGCTGGTGACGATCATCGGCGAGCGGATGCCCGCGGAGCGCCGCGCGCGCACCGTCTCCGGCACGATGGCGTACGAGTCGGCCGCGGACGAGACCGTCTTCGTCTTCGGGCCCTTCCTCGTGGGTGTGCTCGCCTCGGCGCTCGCGCCGTGGGCCCCGCTGGTCGGGGCCGCCGCGCTGACCCTGGTGTTCGTCGGAGCCTTCGCCCTGCACCCGAGCGGACGGCACGTCTCCCAGGACCGCACCGACGACGGTCGGGCACCGTCCGCCGTGTCCGAGCTGTTCCGTCCGCAGCTCCTCATCGTCGTCCTCGGCATCCTCGGCGTCGGGATCTTCTTCGGCACCATGCTCACTTCGCTCACCTCGTTCATGGCCGACCTCGGAGCCCCGGAGCAGGCGGGGCTGCTGTACGGCGTGATGGGCGTCGGCTCCGCGGTGCTCGCCCTCGGCGTCGCCTGGCTCCCCGTCCGGTTCTCCCTGCGCGCGCGCTGGCTCGTGTTCTCGGGGATCCTGCTCGCCGGATCGCTGCTCCTCGGCATCGTCGACTCCCCCAGGGGCATGATGCTGGCCCTGGCCATCATGGGCATCGGCATCGGTCCGACCCTCGTCACCCAGTACAGCTTCGGAGCCGCTCGAAGCCCCCGTGGCCGGTCGGCGACGGTGATGACGATGCTCGGCTCCGGCGTGATCGTCGGTCAGTCGATCGGCGCCGCGGTGGCGGGGGAGATCGCTGAGAGCCTCGGCACCTCCGCTGCGCTCGTCCTCCCGATGATCGCGGCCGGCATCGCGTTCGCGGCGGGCCTCGGGAACTGGGCTCTCAGCGGTGTGCACCGCGCGGCGTCCGCTGTCAAGGCCTGAGGGAGGACCGGCGGTCGGCGCGCATCCTCGATAGGTTGGAAGCTACTGGACCGAGGAGTGCCCCTGTGACCGCTGCTGATTTCGTCGTCGTCGCCAACCGCCTCCCGGTGGACCGGGTCGTGGGCCCCGACGGCGAGGAGACGTGGCGGACGTCGCCCGGCGGCCTCGTCGCCGCCCTCGAGCCCATGATGCGCCGTGTACACGGTGCCTGGGTCGGCTGGCCGGGCCAGCCCGACGTGGAGCTCGAGGCCTTCGACGCCGACGGCATCCACCTGATCCCGGTGGCGTTGAGCTCCGACGAGGTCGCCGACTACTACGAGGGCTTCGCCAACGACACGATCTGGCCGCTGTACCACGACGTCATCGCGCCGCCGCAGTATCACCGCGAGTGGTGGGACGCCTACGTGCGGGTGAACCGTCGCTTCGCGGAGGCGGCCGCGGCCGCGGCGGCGCAGGACGGCACCGTCTGGGTGCACGACTATCAACTCCAGCTGGTGCCGCAGATGGTCCGCGAGCTGCGCCCCGACGTCACCATCGGCTACTTCCACCACATCCCCTTCCCGGCCCACGGCCTCTATGCCCAGCTTCCCTGGCGGGACCAGGTGCTGCGCGGACTGCTCGGCGCCGACGTCATCGGCTTCCAGCGGGCGCAGGACGCGACCTACTTCCTCACCGCGGTCCGGCGCCGGCTGCGCTACGAGGTGAAGGGGTCGAGCATCGCGGTCCCGGATCAGGGAGGCTCGCGGACGGCCATCGCCAAGGCCTTCCCGATCTCCATCGACACCGCCCCGTACCTCGAACTCGCCGCCCGCGAAGACGTCAGGGCGCGGGCCGCGGAGATCCGCGCCAGCCTCGGCAACCCCAAGCGCATCCTCCTCGGCGTCGACCGCCTGGACTACACCAAGGGCATCGGGCACCGGATCAAGGCATACGGCGAGCTCCTCGAAGACGGCCGCCTGGACGTGGAGGACGTCACCCTCATCCAGGTGGCGAGCCCGAGCCGGGAGCGGGTGGACGCCTATGCGCACCTCCGGGACGAGATCGAGCTCGCGGTGGCCCGCATCAACGGCGACCACGACACGGTCGGTCACTCCGCCATCCGCTACCTCCACCAGGGGTACCCGCGCGAGGAGATGGTCGCTCTGTACCTCGCGGCCGACGTCATGCTCGTGACAGCGCTGCGTGACGGCATGAACCTGGTGGCGAAGGAGTACGTGGCCACCCGGACAGACAACCGCGGCGTCCTCGTGCTCAGCGAGTTCACCGGCGCGGCGGACGAGCTCCGCCAGGTCGTGCGCGTCAACCCGCACGACATCGCGGGCCTCAAGGACGCGATCATGGAGGCGGTGGAGATGTCCCCCGCCGAGCAGGCGCGGCGCATGCGCTCCCTCCGCCGCCGGGTGCTGGACAACGATGTGAACGCCTGGTCGTCATCCTTCCTCGACGCTCTGGCCGACGTCCGCCGCCGCTGACCGCACTCCCTGCACACCCTTCTTCTCGATCGGAGACACCGTGACGCGCCCCTGGATCCCCGGAACCGCCGACGCCGACCTCACCGCCCTCGCGACGACGCCGCGCTTGGTCGTGGCCCTCGACTTCGACGGCACCGCGTCCCCGCTCGTCGCGGACCCGATGGCCGCGCGGGCGCTGCCGGAGGTCGCCGTGCAGATGGCCCGTCTCGCGGCGATGCCCGACACGATCGTGGCCTACGTCTCCGGTCGCAGCATGCACGACCTCAGAGAGATCACCGAGCACACCGACGATTCCGTGGTCGTCCTCGCCGGCTCCCACGGCGCGCAGTACTGGTTCCCCGGTGAGGGTGCCGCCGACGCCCCGGGGGACACGACCGAGCCCGGGGTGCGCGAGGAGCTGTGGGACGCCGCGCAGCCGATCATCGATCGCTACGAGGGCGCGGAACTGGAGCCGAAGACCTTCGGCATGGGCGTGCACACCCGGCGCGCGGACCGGGAGACGGAGGAGAGAGTCTTCGCCGAGATCGACGCCCTCGTCGCCGAGCGCTTCCCGCAGTGGCGCCGGCGCGCCGGCCACCGGGTGCTGGAGTTCTCGTCGCGGAACGAGGGCAAGGACGCCGCGATGATCGCCCTCCGGGAGCGCTTCGACGCGACGGGCATCCTCTTCGCCGGTGACGACGTGACCGACGAGGATGCGATGCGCGTGCTGCAGGAAGGCGACCTCGGCGTGCGCGTCGGACCGGGGGAGAGCGCCGCGACCCTCCGTGTGGACTCTCCACAACAGATCGCCGCGCTTCTGGAGACGCTCGCGAACGAGAGGGCCGTCGCGCAGGAATAGACTCTCGTCATGTCCTCGCATGATCCCTCCACCAGCGCGCCCATCGACATCAAGCCCCGCAGTCGCGTCGTCACCGACGGCATCGAGGCCACGACCTCCCGCGGCATGCTCCGCGCGGTCGGGATGGGGGACGCCGACTGGGACAAGCCGCAGATCGGCATCGCGTCCAGCTGGAACGAGATCACACCCTGCAACCTGAGCCTCGACCGGTTGGCGCAGGGGGCGAAGGAGGGCGTGCACTCCGGCGGTGGCTACCCGCTGCAGTTCGGCACCATCTCCGTCTCGGACGGCATCTCGATGGGCCACGAGGGGATGCACTTCTCGCTCGTGTCGCGCGAGGTCATCGCCGACTCGGTCGAGACCGTGATGATGGCCGAGCGCCTCGACGGCTCCGTCCTGCTCGCGGGCTGCGACAAGTCGATCCCCGGCATGCTCATGGCCAGCGCGCGCCTCGACCTGTCGAGCGTCTTCCTCTACGCCGGGTCGATCGCGCCGGGCTGGGTCAAGCTCTCCGACGGCACCGAGAAGGACGTCACGATCATCGACTCGTTCGAGGCGGTCGGCGCCTGCCGTGCCGGCCTCATGAGCGAGGAGGACCTCAAGCGCATCGAGTGCGCCATCGCTCCCGGTGAGGGCGCGTGCGGCGGCATGTACACCGCCAACACCATGGCCTCCGTCGCCGAGGCGCTCGGGCTCAGCCTGCCGGGCTCCGCCGCGCCGCCCGCTGCCGACCGCCGCCGCGACTACTTCGCGCACCGGTCGGGCGAGGCCGTCGTCAACCTGCTCCGTCAGGGCATCACGACGCGCGACATCCTCACCAAGGAGGCGTTCGAGAACGCGATCGCTCTCGCGATGGCCCTCGGCGGCTCGACCAACGTCGTGCTCCACCTCCTCGCGATCGCCCGGGAGGCCGAGGTCGAGCTGAGCCTGCACGACTTCAACCGCATCGGCGACAAGGTCCCGCACGTGGCCGACATGAAGCCGTTCGGCAAGTACGTCATGAACGACGTCGACCGGCACGGCGGCATCCCCGTCATCATGAAGGCGATGCTCGACGAGGGCCTCCTGCACGGCGACGCGCTCACCGTCACGGGCAAGACGCTCGCCGAGAACCTCGCCGAGCTCGACCCGCAGCCGATCGACGGCGAGGTCATCCACACCTTCGACAACCCCATCCACGCCACCGGCGGCCTGACGATCCTGCACGGGTCGCTCGCTCCGGAGGGTGCCGTGGTCAAGACCGCCGGCTTCGACGCGGCCGTCTTCGAGGGTCCCGCGCGGGTCTTCGAGCGCGAGCGCGCCGCCATGGACGCGGTCGCCGCGGGGACCATCGAGCCGGGGACGGTCATCGTCATCCGGTACGAGGGCCCCAAGGGCGGACCGGGTATGCGCGAGATGCTCGCCATCACCGCGGCCATCAAGGGCGCGGGGCTCGGAAAAGATGTACTACTCTTGACGGACGGACGATTCTCAGGCGGCACAACCGGCCTGTGCATCGGACATATAGCACCCGAAGCGGTGGACGCAGGTCCTATCGCCTTCGTGCGCGATGGTGATCTGATACGGGTCGATATCGCAGCTCGCTCTCTCGACCTACTCGTCGACGAGGCGGAGCTCGCCTCCCGCCGCTCTGGCTGGGAGCCGCTTCCCCCGCGCTACACCCGAGGCGTTCTTGCCAAGTACTCGCGCCTCGTGCGGTCCGCCGCCGAGGGAGCGACGACCGGCTGATCCATCGACCGGCTCAGGAACCGCTCGATCGGAGCGCCGGTGTCCCGCACAGTTCATCAGAAGGAAAGTCATGACTGCTGACTCCGTCTCGGCCGTGCCGAGGCCGCCCGCCCGTCCATCCGCTCCGGAGATCACCGGTGCGGAGGCCGTCGTCCGCTCGCTCGAGCTTCTCGGTGTCACGGATGTCTTCGGCCTTCCCGGCGGCGCGATCCTCCCGGTCTACGACCCGCTGATGGATGCGTCGCAGCTGCGTCACATCCTCGTGCGGCACGAGCAGGGCGCGGGCCACGCGGCCGAGGGATACGCCTCCGCATCCGGCAAGGTCGGCGTGTGCATCGCCACCTCGGGCCCCGGGGCGACCAACCTCGTCACGGCGATCGCCGACGCCTACATGGACTCGGTGCCGCTGCTCGCGATCACCGGTCAGGTGTTCTCGACGCTGATGGGCACGGATGCCTTCCAGGAGGCCGACATCGTGGGGATCACGATGCCGATCACGAAGCACTCGTTCCTCGTGAAGGACGCCGCGGACATCCCCGGCGCCATCGCGGCTGCCTATGAGATCGCCGGCACCGGTCGCCCCGGTCCGGTGCTGGTGGACATCACCAAGGATGCGCAGCAGGCGACCGCGCCCTTCGTGTGGCCGCCGAAGATCGAGCTCCCCGGGTACCGCCCGGTGACGAAGGCGCACGGCAAGCAGATCCAGGCGGCGGCCGCGCTCCTCGCGGAGGCGAAGAAGCCGGTGCTGTACGTGGGCGGCGGTGTCGTCCGCGGCCGGGCCGCGGCCGAGCTGCTCGAACTGGCCGAGTCGACCGGTGCGCCCGTCGTCACGACGCTGATGGCGCGAGGTGCTTTCCCCGACTCGCATCCGCAGCACCTGGGAATGCCGGGCATGCACGGCACGGTCCCCGCCGTGCTGGCGCTGCAGGAGGCCGACCTCCTCGTCTCGCTGGGCGCACGGTTCGACGACCGCGTCACGGGCAAGGCGGCACTGTTCGCGCCGCACGCGAAGGTGGTGCACGTCGACATCGACCCGGCGGAGATCTCCAAGATCCGCACGGCCGACGTGCCGATCGTCGGAGACGTGCGCGACGTGCTCACCGATCTCGACGCGGCCTTCCGCGGAGCGACGGCAGACACGAAGCCCGACATCGAGGAGTGGTGGTCGTACCTCGACGGCCTCCGGAACGAGTTCCCCCTCGGGTACGCGCCGACGACCGACGGCCTGCTCGCGCCCCAGTACGTGATCCAGCGCATCGGCGAGCTCACCGGACCGGAGGGCATCTTCGCCTCCGGTGTGGGGCAGCACCAGATGTGGGCCGCGCAGTTCATCAAGTACGAGCGTCCGAACGCCTGGCTGAACTCCGGCGGTGCGGGCACGATGGGCTACTCGGTGCCGGCGGCCATGGGAGCGAAGGTCGCCGAGCCGGAGCGCCAGGTCTGGGCGATCGACGGCGACGGCTGCTTCCAGATGACCAATCAGGAGCTCGCCACCTGCGCGATCAACAACATCCCGATCAAGGTCGCGATCATCAACAACTCGTCGCTGGGCATGGTCCGGCAGTGGCAGACGCTGTTCTACGACGGCCGCCACTCCAACACCGACCTGAACACCGGGCACGGCACGATCCGCATCCCCGACTTCGTGAAGCTCGCGGAGGCATACGGCTGCCTCGCGATCCGCGTGGAGAAGGAGGAGGAGGTCGACGCCGCCATCCAGCTCGCGCTGGAGACGAACGACCGCCCCGTGGTGATCGACTTCGTGGTGAGCGCCGACTCCATGGTGTGGCCGATGGTGCCGCAGGGGGTCAGCAACAGCTATGTCCAGTACGCGCGCGACCACGCGCCCGCGTTCGACGAGGAGGACTGAGCCATGTCGACCCATGTCCTGAGCCTGCTGGTGGAGAACACCCCCGGCCTTCTGACCCGCGTCGCCGGCCTGTTCGCGCGCCGCGGCTTCAACATCGACTCCCTCGCCGTCGGCGTGACCGAGGTGCCGGGGATCTCCCGCATCACGGTCGTCGTCGACGTGGAGGAACTGCCGCTCGAGCAGGTGACCAAGCAGCTCAACAAGCTGATCAACGTCATCAAGATCGTCGAGCTCGACCCGGCGTCGTCCGTGCAGCGCGAGCACATGCTCGTGAAGGTGCGCACGGACAACGCCAGCCGCTCGAACGTGATCGAGGTCGTCAACCTCTTCCGCGCGTCGGTCGTCGACTACGCCGCCGACGCCCTCGTCATCGAGGTCACCGGCGACAAGGGCAAGGTCGAGGCGCTGCTTCGCGCTCTGGAGCCCTTCGGCATCAAGGAGATCGCCCAGTCCGGCCTCCTCGCGATCGGCCGCGGCGGCAAGAGCATCACCGAGCGCGTCTTGCGCGGCTGACCCTTCGACAGACTCTGGGACCGCGCGTCCCGCACAACCACAACCAAGGAGAGAAACCAGTGAGCACCGAGATCTTCTACGACGACGACGCCGACCTGTCCCTGATCCAGGGCAAGAAGGTCGCGATCGTCGGCTACGGCTCGCAGGGCCACGCCCACGCCCAGAACTTGCGCGACTCGGGTGTCGAGGTCGCGATCGCCCTCAAGGAGGGCTCGAAGTCCGCCGCGAAGGCCGAGGAGGCCGGCTTCCCCGTGAAGACCGTCGCCGAGGCGACCGAGTGGGCCGACGTCATCATGATCCTCGCGCCGGACCAGCACCAGCGCACGATCTACAGCGAGTCCATCGCCCCGAACCTGACGGCGGGCAAGACCCTGGCCTTCGCGCACGGCTTCAACATCCGCTTCGGCTACATCGACGCACCCGAGGGTGTCGACGTGATCCTCGTCGCCCCGAAGGCTCCCGGCCACACGGTGCGTCGCGAGTTCGTCGCCGGCCGCGGCATCCCCGACATCATCGCCGTCGAGCGTGACGCCTCCGGCCAGGCCTGGGACCTCGCGCTGTCGTACGCGAAGGCCATCGGCGGCACCCGTGCCGGCGTCATCAAGACGACCTTCACCGAGGAGACCGAGACCGACCTGTTCGGCGAGCAGGCCGTGCTCTGCGGCGGCATGAGCCACCTCGTCCAGGCGGGCTTCGAGACCCTCGTCGAGGCGGGCTACCAGCCGCAGATCGCCTACTTCGAGGTGCTGCACGAGCTCAAGCTCATCGTCGACCTCATGTGGGAGGGCGGCATCGCCAAGCAGCGCTGGTCGATCTCCGACACCGCCGAGTTCGGTGACTACGTGTCCGGCCCGCGCGTGATCGACGAGCGCGTCAAGGAGAGCATGAAGGGCGTCCTGTCCGACATCCAGTCCGGCGCGTTCGCGAAGCGCTTCATCGAGGACCAGGACAACGGGGCCGAGGAATTCCTCGCCCTCCGCGCCAAGGAAGAGCAGCACCCGATCGAGGCGACCGGCAAGGAGCTGCGTTCGCTCTTCGCCTGGAAGCAGCAGGACGAGGACTACGTCGACGGTAGCGCCGCGCGCTGATTCGACTCGCGAACGAACGGGCGTCCCTCCGGGGGCGCCCGTTCGGCGTTCCGTACGGCATTCCGCGGCGCAGACATCCGATGTCTGTGCCAGGATGGACGCATGCGACAGGAATGGTTTGATGACGCCCGCTTCGGCATGTTCGTCCACTTCGGCCTCTACAGCGGGGCCGCGCGGCACGAGTGGGTGCAGAACTACGAACGCCTCACCGACGAGGAGTACCGCCCGTACTTCGACAACTTCGATCCCGACCTCTTCGATGCCGCGGCCCTGGCGAAGACCGCCAAGGAGACGGGGATGGGCTACGTCGTGCTGACGACGAAGCACCACGACGGCTTCTGCCTCTGGGACTCGAAGCTGACCGACTTCACCTCCGTCGCGGCGGTCGGGCGCGACCTGGTGCGCGAGTACGTCGACGCCCTCCGTGCCGAGGGGATCCGGGTCGGCCTCTACCACTCGGTCATCGACTGGCATCACCCCGACTTCACGGTGGACTGGAACCACCCGCGACGCGACGACGAGAACGCGCACGCCCTGAACGAGGGGCGCGACATGGCCCGCTACCGCGAGTACCTGCACGGTCAGGTCCGCGAGCTGCTCACCGGGTACGGCGACATCGACTACCTGTTCTTCGACTTCACCTATCCCGAGTCCAAGGACGGCTGGGAGGGGAAGGGGCCGCAGGACTGGGACGCCGAGGCGCTGCTCGCGTTGTGTCGGGAGCTGCAGCCGGAGATGCTCGTCAACGACCGGCTCGGCATCCCCGCGGACTTCGTGACGCCCGAGCAGTATCAGCCGACGGCTCCCATCGTCCGCGACGGCGTGCCCCTCGTGTGGGAGGCATGCCAGACGCTCAACGGCTCCTGGGGGTACCACCGGGACAACACCGACCAGAAGTCGCCGGTGCTGCTCGCGCAGATGCTCGTCGACTCGGTGTCGATGGGCGGCAACATGCTCCTGAACATCGGCCCGGACGGGCGTGGGGCGATCGCGCCCCGGGATGCGGAGACCCTCGCCGAGATCGGGGAGTGGATGCGCCTGCACGACCGCGCCGTGATCGGGGCCGGTCACGCGCCGTTCACGCCGCCCCGTGAGGGCGTGTACACGCTCCGCGGCGACCGGCTCTACCTGAGCCTGTTCAGCTGGCCGCTGGGCTTCGTGCATCTGCCCGGTCTTGCGGGCAAGGTCTCGTATGCGCGCCTGCTGAACGACGGGTCCTGGCTGCGTACGAGCGTCAGCGACCCGGACCAGCAGGCCGACCTGATGACGCCGGCGGGCGAGGCCGAGGGGACGCTCACGGTGCATCTTCCGGTACGGCGTCCCGACGTGCTGATGCCGGTCATCGAACTGCGCCTCACGGGGGAGTGAGGCTGACGGTGGCGGCGGCTCAGGCCGTCGCCACCGGGATGTCCATGCCCTCGAGCGCGAGGCGGGCGGCGCCGTGCAGGATCGCGTCCGCCCCGGTGGCCGCGGCCTCGATCCGCAGACGCTGGGTCGCGAGCGGGTGGCAGGCCTCGTAGACCCGGCTGCGCACCGCGGCGATGAACGGCTCGGAGGCGCTCATGCTCCCGGTGAGGAACAGGGCGTGCGGGTTGAAGAAGTTCACGACCCCGGAAAGCGCCTGACCCAGGTGGGTCCCCGCGGTGCGGACGAGCGTCGTCGCCAGCGGGTCCGCGTCCCGTGCCAGTGTCAGCACGTCGGCCGTGGTGCGGACCTCGGTGTTGCCGCGCTCGCGCATCTGGCGGACGAGGCTCGCGCCGCTGGCCACGGTCTCCAGGCAGCCGGTGTTACCGCAGGAGCAGGGGATGTCGCCGCTGCCGTCGATCCGCGTGTGCGTGATGTCGCCGGCTGCGGCGGTCGCTCCCCGATGGATGTGCCCGTCCACGATGATCCCGCTGCCGATCGCGGTGCCCGCCTTGACGGTGATGCTGTGCTGGGTGTGCCCGAGCTGGCGACGGTGCTCGCCGAGGGCGGCGAGGTTGGCGTCGTTGTCGACGACGACGGGCACGCCGTGGCGCTCCGCGAGGTGCTCGCCGACGCGGAACCCGGGCCACCCCGGCATCCGTGAGGGCTGATCCACGGAGCCGGTCGCGACGTCGACGGGGCCGGGTAGGCTCACGCCGATCGCGTGGACCCGTGTCTCGGCGAGCAGGCGCTCGAAGACCTCCGACACTCTCTCCAGCGTCGCTTCCGGGCCGTCCGCGACGTCGATCGCGATGGTCTCCGAGTGGAGCAGGCCGCCGCTGAGGTCGTGCCGGCCGATGCGGGCATGGCGTCCGCCGAGATCGGCGGACAGCACGATGCCGTCGCCGGCGATCCGCAGCACGCGCGGCCGTCGTCCGCCGCGGGAGGTGCCGGCCCCCGCCTCCTCCAGCACGCCGGCATCGAGGAGCGCCTGTACGCGCAGGCCGACCGTCGACGCGGCCACGCCGAGGGCGGAGGCGAGTTCGGAGCGGGAGCGCGCCTGTCCGCGGGCGACGAAGTCGAGGATGCGCCGCGTGTGCGGGTCGTCGACGGTGGTGTCGGCGGGGTTCGTCATGGAGGCCCTTCGTCTCGAGGCATCGTCAGCGTAGCGGGGGTGCCGCGTGTTTCAGGCGAGTGACGAATTATCACCACCCTATAAACATCGGATGTTCAGCTTGCGGCACCTTGCGAACTATGACAGCGTAACTTCATACGAAATCCTAATTGGTTAGTTCGAGTCTCGAAATAACCTATCCCTTCTCAGGAGGCATTCAATGAAGAAGTTGCGTGTGGGGGCTGTCGCCGCTGTCGCGGGCGTGGCCGTGGCGATGACCGGCTGTGCGAGCAGCGGGGGATCCGGGGGCTCGGCCGACGGCGACACCATCGTGGTGGACATGTGGGCCGGCAGCGAGTCGGACGTCGATGCGCTGGAGGCGCAGATCGAGTTCGCGCAGAAGCAGAACCCGGACATCAAGATCAAGCTGCAGACGTCGCCGTGGAGCGACTTCTTCACCAAGCTCACGACCAACATGGCCAGCGGCAACATGGCGTGCATCACCGGCATGAGCGGCGCGCAGCTCGGCGGCTACACGGCCGGCTTCCGCGAGCTCAGCGACGAGGATCTCAAGACCGCGGGCATCGACTGGTCGGAGTTCAACCCGAGCGCCGACGGCATCCTCAGCTTCGAGGGCAAGGTCTACGGCGTGCCGTTCGACGTCGCCACGATGCTCGTCTACTACAACCAGGACATGCTCAGCGCCGCCGGTGCCGCCACGCCGGAGATCGGCTGGACGTTCGACGACTTCGACACGATCGCCGCCGACGCCACGAAGGACGGCAAGTACGGCTTCGGCATGGGCATGGGCGGCTACCAGTGGATGTCGATGCCGATCGCGTACTCCGCCACGCAGCCCGCCTCCGAGGACGGCACGCTGCACATCGACGACGAGGACTTCGTCGACGCCGCGTCCTGGTACGCCGGCCTGGTCACGGAGAAGAAGGTCGCGGCTCCGGTCGCCTCCGCCTCCGACACCGGCTGGGGCGAGAACCAGTACACGGGTGGCAACGCGGCCATGGCCGTCGACGGCACCTGGAACGCCGTCAGCTACCTCAACAACGAGTCCGGCTTCGCCGCCGGCATGGTGCCGCTGCCCGCGGGCGTGGACGGCAACCCCGGTCCCATCCTCGGCTCCGGCTACGGCATCGCCGAGAACTGCAAGAACCCGGAGGCCGCGCTGAAGGTGCTCGGCTCCCTCGTCGGCGAGGACGCGCAGGACTACATCGCGTCGTCCGGCCGCTCCTACCCGGCCCGCATCTCGTCGCAGCCGCTGTACTTCGAGTCGATCGACGAACAGTACCGCGACCAGGTCCAGTCGGTGTTCGAGGCCGCGTTCGGCGACACGGTGCCGCTGTACATGACCAAGAACTGGCAGAAGCTCGACAGCTACATCCAGCCCAACCTCGTCAGCGTCTACAACGGCCAGATGACGATGGAGGAGCTGCTGTCGAACGCCCAGGCGCAGTTCGGCGAGTGAGCCGGATCCGGCCCGCACAGCAGTAACAGAGAAAGACAACGAGATGACGATCACGACGAGACGTCGAGGATCGCTCGCCAAGGTCGAGGGCCGCCAGGCGCTGGGTTTCGCAAGCCCAGCCCTGGTGGGCCTCGCCCTGTTCACGATCGTGCCCGTGGGGCTCTCGATCGTGATGAGCGTCTTCGACTGGCCGACCTTCGGCGAACGCACCTTCAACGGGGTGGACAACTACGTCAAGCTGTTCACCAGCAGCCCGGACTTCTGGCCCGCGCTGCGCAACTCGGCGGTGTACACGCTGCTGTACGTGCCGTTGAGCGTCGCTCTCTCGCTCGTGCTCGCCCTCGGCCTCGGCCCCCGCATCCGCGGCCGCGGTGCCCTGCGCGTCCTCTTCTTCATCCCCGTCGTGACCCCGATGGTCGCGAACGTCCTGGTGTGGAAGATGATGCTGCAGCCGCAGGGGCTCTTCAACGGCCTCTCGGTCACCTGGTTCGGCATCGAGCTGCCGAACTTCCTCGCCGACCCCAACTGGGCGATGATCATGGTCGTCGTGATGAGCGTCTGGCAGGGACTCGGCTACAACATGCTGATCTTCTCCGCCGCCCTCGAGCAGCTCCCGGAGAGCGTCCTGGAAGCGGCCAGTATCGATGGCGCACAGGGCATCCGGCGTGTGTGGAGCATCATCATCCCGATGATCTCGCCGTCGATCTTCTTCGCGACGATCATGACGATGATCACCTCGCTCCAGGTCTTCGTCCAGCCGCAGATGCTCACCGGAGGCGGCCCCGGCAACGCCACCAAGCCCCTCGTGATGTACATCTGGGAGCAGGGCTTCACCTTCGGCGATCTCGGACTCGCCGCCGCCGCCGCGTGGATCCTGTTCGCGATCATCATCGCGATCACGGGCATCCAGTTCGCCGCACAGAAGAAGTGGGTGCACTATGAGCACTGAGACCCTCGTCCGGCCCACCGGCACCGCCCCGCGGCGTCAGCGCGAGCGGGAGAAGGCGCGTGGTGCGGCGACCACGCCGGGCGCGCGCGCCCGACTGATCCTCGCGCACGTCACCATCTACGTCGCGGCGCTCATCTTCATCGCGCCGCTCGTCTACGCGTTCTTCTCGGCCCTCAAGCCGAACTCCGAGATGTTCTCGATGCCGCCGACGCTCGTGGGCTCCGAGCTCCGCTGGAGCAACTTCGTCGACGTCTTCGCCTACGGACCGTTCCTCACGTACATCATGAACTCGTTCATCGTGGCGATCGGCGGCACCCTGGTCGTGCTCGTGGTGTCCACGACCGCCGGATACGCGTTCGGGCGCCTGCGCTGGAAGGGCCGCGACGCGGTCTTCGTCCTCTTCCTGGCCACGCTGATGGTGCCCGCCGAGGTGCTCGTCATTCCCATGTTCCAGGTCATGCAGTGGTTCAACTGGGTCGACACCTATCAGGCGCTCATCCTGCCCTTCGCGTTCGGCGCCTTCGGCACGTTCCTGATGCGGCAGTTCTTCCGCGGCATCCCCTACGAGCTGGAGGAGGCGGCCCGTGTCGACGGCGCCGGCCCTGTCCGGTCCTTCCTGCAGATCATCCTGCCGCTGTCGAAGTCCGCGGTCGCGGTACTCGCGGTCTTCACGTTCCTGTCCTTCTGGAACAGCTACCTCTGGCCCCTCATCGTCACGGTCGACTACAACGCGCACGGCACGCTGCCGGTCGGTCTGGCGAGCTTCGCCGGTCTCACCGGCACCCGGTGGGACCTGCAGATGGCCGCCGCGATCATCTCGATGATCCCGACCACCCTGCTCGTGATCGTGCTGCAGAAGCACCTGGTCAAGGGCATCGCGATGGCCGGACTGGGCGGACGATGAGCGCGGTCGGGCAGCAGACGGACGACCCTCGACGAACGACCACGAGCCCCGGGTCCGACTTCGCGCTGGCGGGGGTGGACATCGGGGGCACGAAGATCGCGGCCCTCGTCGTGGACGCCTTCGGAGACGTCCTCGCACGCGGAAGCGTCCCGGCGCCCGCGAGCGTCGGCGGCTCGGCCATGGCGGATGCGGCGGCCGACCTCGTCACGCGGCTGGCGGCCGAGGCCGGTGTCGCCGTCGCCGCGGTGGGGGTGGGTGCCGCGGGCGTCATCGACCATGAGAGCGGCACCATCCGTGCCGCGTCCGCCCTGTTCGCAGACTGGGCGGGTTTCCCGCTCGGCCCGGAGCTGGCGCAGCGCGTCGGCGTCCCGGTGCGGGTCGAGAACGACGTGAACGCCTTCCTCCTCGGAGAAGCCGCCGCGGCGGGTCCGAGCGTTCCCGATGTGCTCGGTGTGATGCTCGGCACGGGCGTCGGCGGCGCGCTGGTCATCGGCGGGGAGCTGCACCACGGCCCCCACGGCGCGGCCGGCGAGATCGGGCACACGCCCGGTTACAGCGACCTCGTCTGCACCTGCGGGCAGACCGGTCACCTGGAGACCCTGGCGTCCGGGACGTCGATCGCCCGGCGGTTCGAGGAGCGCACCGGTCGTCCGGTGAACGATGCCAGGGAGGTCGCGGAGGCCGCACGGGCCGGCGACGCCGACGCCCGCGCCGTGTTCGACGCCGCCGGACGGGCGCTCGCTCTCGCCTGCGCCAGTGCCGCGACGCTCCTCGACCTGCCGATCGCCATCGTCGGCGGCGGGGTCACGGCCGCCTGGGACCTCCTGGAGCCGTCGATCGAGCGGACGCTCGGTACCGATGCCCCGGTGTCGGGCATCGCGCTGCGCGTCGTCCCCGCCGTCCTCGGAGCCGACGCCGTCGCGCTCGGCGCCATCGAGAGCGCACGACGCGCCCTCGCCCCCGTTTCCTGACCACGACTGCGACCGCAGAGGAGAACACCACCGTGACCGCACGCCCGGAAGCCCACGAGATCTGGATGGGTCCGCTGCCGCCGCTCGCCGAGGGCGGGCTCGCGCGGCCCCGGATCGGCATCGGCGGCATCTCCATCGAGTCGAGCACCTTCTCCCCGCATATCTCCGGGGACGAGGCCTTCACGATCCGCACCGGCGATGCACTGCGGGCGTACTACCCGTTCCTCGACGCCGGACGCGAGCTCGCCGAGGCGGCGGAGTGGGTCCCGCTCACGCACGGCCGTTCGCTGCCCGGCGGTGCCGTGGACCCGGACACCTACCGCCGGATGAAGGACGCGATCGTCGAGGGGCTCCGCACGCAGGGGCCGTTCGACGGATTCTTCTTCGACATCCACGGCGCGATGAGCGTCGTCGGGATGGACGATGCCGAGGGCGACCTCGCTCTCGCGGTGCGGGACGCCCTGGGCCCGGACACCCTCGTCTCCACATCGATGGACCTGCACGGCAACGTCTCGGAGACTCTGCGCGACGCGGTGGATCTGCTCACCTGCTACCGGATGGCGCCGCATGAGGACTGGCTGAACACGAAGGAGCGGGCGGTGTGGAACCTGCTCGACCGTCTCCGCGGCCCGCACGGCAGCGACGTGCAGGCACGGCGGCCCTTCACGGCCTGGGTGCCCGTGCCCGTGCTGCTGCCCGGGGAGAAGACGAGCACGCGACTGGAGCCCGCGCGGAGCATCTACGCCGAGCTGCCGGAGATCGAGGCGCTGCCTGGCGTCGTGGACGCGTCGGTGTGGATCGGCTATGCATGGGCCGACGAGCCGCGCTGCCAGGCGTACGTCGTCGTCACCGGGGACGACAGGGAGGTCATCGCCCGTGAGGCGGAGCGCGTGGCCCGGATGTTCTGGGAGGCACGGAAGGACTTCGTCTTCGTCGCGAAGACGGGAAGCCTCGACGACGCGCTGGAGGAGGCGCTGGCCCCCGGTGCCCCGCGTCCGTACGTGATCTCCGACTCCGGGGACAACCCGACGGCCGGGGGAGCGGGCGATGTGACCTGGACCCTCGCCCACCTGCTGCAGCGACCCGAGCTCACCGACGGCACGCACACGACGCTGGTCGCCTCGATCTTCGATCCGCGGGCCGTCGCCGAAGCCGTGGAGGCGGGCGTCGGTGCGACGGTCACGCTGTCAGCCGGAGCCGCGGTCGATTCCGGGCCCCACGGACCGGTCGAGATCACCGGCACGGTGTTCTCCGTCACCGACGGCGACCCGGACGCCGGCACCCAGGTGGTGATCGCTGTCGGCGGGCTGCACGCCATCGTGACCGAGCGCCGCAAGCCCTTCCACCACCTCTCCGACTTCCGGATGCTGGGGCTCGAGCCGACGACGGCCGACATCGTGGTCGTGAAGATCGGCTACCTGGAGCCGGAGCTGTACGAGCTGGCGGCGGGATGGACGCTGGCGCTCACCCCGGGCGGGGTGGACCAGGACCTGCTCCGCCTCGGACACCATCGCCTGCGCCCCGGGGTGTTCCCGTTCGACACGACAGGCGACCCCGATCTGACCGCGGTGGTCGTGCGCCGCGGGGCCGACGAGGAGGACACGGCATCATGATGAACTTCGAGAAGCGCACCGGCCCCGACTTCGGTGCGGCGTCGCCGGTCTACCCCGCGAACGGCGTGCCGGACTGGTACCGCGACGCCAAGCTCGGCTTCTTCGTGCACTGGGGGCTGTACTCCGTGCCGGCGTGGGCCGTGCAGCACGGGGAGGGCGTGAACATCCCCACCGAGGATGCCTATGCGTGGCACCAGTACGCGGAGTGGTACGGCAACACGGTGCGCATCCCGGGCAGCCCGACGTGGGAGCGCCACCAGCGCACCTACGGTCCTGGGACCTCGTACGAGGACCTCGCCGACCGGTGGGACGCCGACGCCTTCGATGCCGAGGCCTTCGTCGGTGAACTCGTCGCGGCCGGAGCGCGCTATGTCGTGCCCACGACCAAGCACCACGAGGGGTTCTGTCTGTGGGACACCGCCACGACCGGATTCAACGCCGTCGCGCGCGGCCCTCGCCGTGACCTCATCTCCGAGTTCCACGACGCCACGCGGCGGGCGGGAGCCAAGTTCGGCGTGTACTACTCCGGAGCGCTCGACTGGCACGTCAGCGACTTCCCGCCGATCGAGTCGGACACCGACCTGTTCCGGTTCCGTCGCAACGACGCCCACTTCTCCCGGTACGCCGCCGCGCAGCTCGAGGAGCTCGTGGAGCGGTTCGCGCCCGACGTGCTCTGGAACGACATCGAGTGGCCGGACGGCGGCAAGGGCACGGAGGAGTACGCCGTGGCCGCACTCCTGCAGCGGTACTTCGACGCCGTCCCGGACGGTGTGGTCAACGACCGCTGGGGTGTGCCGTACCACGGGTTCCTCACCCGCGAATACACGGACATCCCGGACATCATCCCTGAGCCGTGGGAGTCGACCCGCGGGCTCGGCTACTCGTTCGGGTTCAACCAGGCGGAGGACGAGCGCCACTCGCTCTCCGGCGCGGCCCTGATCCGGCTCCTCGTCGACGTGGTCGCGAAGAACGGCAACCTGCTCATCAACGTCGGCCCCGCGGCGGACGGATCCATTCCGGCGCTGCAGCGGAAGGCGATGCAGGAGCTCGGCAGCTGGCTGGCCGTGAACGGTGCGGCGATCTACGGCACGCGGCCCTGGACGCGGATGGGGGAGCGCACGGGGGCTCCTCGCCGCTACACCACGTCCACCGACGCGGTGCACGTGCATGCGCTCGACCCGGCGGACGGCGAGTTCGAGCTGCCGTCCGAGCTCACGGCCGCTGCGCTGTCGTGGGCCGACGGGACCCCGGCGGAGGTGTCCGCAGACGGCGGTTCGACCCGCATCGTGATCCCGGCCGGTCTCCGCGAGGCTCCGGTCGCCGTGCTCACCGCGCACGGCGCCTGACACACGCTCCGCAGAAGGGCCCCCGTCGGTGATCCGACGGGGGCCCTTCGTCGCTGAGCTAGGGGCGCGTGCGCTCCTCGAGAACCTCGATCACGTGGCGGTACGGGCGGCCGGTGGCGCGGGTCATGCCGATCTCGCACGTGCGGTTGGCCGACACGAAGGCGTCGAAGCCGCCGCGGGCCGTATCGGCCGCGGAGACTTCGGCCGATTCCTGGGCCGTCGCGCTCGCGGTGAGCTCGGGGTGCAGCATGCCGCGGTCACCGGCGAACGCGCAGCAGCCCCAGCCGTCGGGCACGAAGACCTCGTCAGCGACGGCCGCAGCGATCGCCGTCAGCGCCCCGGTCGCGCCGAGCGCGGTCGTCGAACAGGTCGGGTGCACGGCGATCGAGGGGAGCTTCGCATCGACGGAGAGGCGCGGCAGCACCCCCCGCGCGACGAACGTGGTGGCGTCCTCGATGCGCAGACCGGCGTACTCCGGATGGGCGGCGACGGCCTGGGTGAGCATGACGTCGAGGCCCTCGGTGCAGGAGGCCGCGTCGCAGACGACCGGGAGCTCCCCGTGGCGGCTGGCGTCCCAGAGCGAGGCCAGCACCCGGTCGGACATGAGGCGATAGCCGTCCAGGTGTCCCTTGGACTTCCACGGCGTCCCGCAGCAGAGCCCGCCGTTCTCCTCCGGGACCACGACGGGGATCCCGGCGCGGTCGAGCAGGGCGCGCAGGGCGTCGCGGGAGCCGGGACCCCCGTCCTCCGGACCGAACATCGTGCCGATGCAGGCGCCGAAGAAGACGGCCTGGGCGTCGGGAGGCGAGACCGGTCGAGGCGGCGCGGTGCCGCCGCGGGGGAGGCCGCCGTCGTAGAGGGGGACGGTGTCGGCGCCGAGCACCGCGCGCCCGACCCGCGTCGCGCCGCGCACGAGCGGGACGGGGAGAGCATCGGCGACCGTGAGGGCGACGCCGCCGGCGCGCGTGACGGTGCTCCAGTGCTTCGCCGCCGTTCCCCAGGCTGCACCCTCCACGGCGTTCTCCTGCTCGGCCCGGAGGCGGCGTACGAGGTCGCCGGTGTTGATGTCCACCGGACACGCGACGCCGCACATGCCGTCGACCGCGCAGGTCTGCATGCCGTCGTAGTCGTAGTCCGCGCGCAGGTCCCGCAGCAGCGCCGTGTCGCCCTGCTCCTCGGCCCAGGCCATGTCCCGCCGCAGCACGATGCGCTGCCGCGGGGTGAGCGTGATGCTCTTGCTCGGGCAGGTCGGCTCGCAGTAGCCGCACTCCACGCAGCGGTCCACCTCGCGCTCCACCGTGGGCACGCGCTTGAGATCCCGGAGGTACGAGTCCGGGTCGTCGGACAGCACGACGCCGGGGTTGAGGATCCCGTCCGCATCGAACAGCCGCTTGATCTCCCACATCATGTCGGTGAGCTCGTCGCCGTACTGACGCCGCACGAACGGCGCCATGATGCGTCCGGTACCGTGCTCGGCCTTGAGGGATCCCTCCTGCGCGAGGACGAGCTCGACGAGGTCGTCCGTGAAGCGGCGGTATCGCGCCACGCTCTCGGGGTCGTCGAAGCGCTCGTTGAGCAGGAAGTGGACGTTCCCGTCCTTCGCGTGCCCGAAGATCACGGAACCCTCGTAGCCGTGCTGCGCGAACAGCTCGATCAGTCGCTCGCAGGTGGCCAGCAGCCGGGGGACGGGGACGACGATGTCTTCGAGGAGCGCGGTCGTCCCGGACGGCCGCGCCCCGGCGACAGCGGTGTAGAGGCCCTTGCGGACGTGCCACAGTGCGGCGCGCTCGGCGGCATCGGTCGTCATGCGTGGGGCGACGGCGAGGGGGAGGGCATCGAAGTGCGTCTGCGCTGATGCGCTCGCGACGGCGAGGGCGTCGTCATCCACGGCGTGCACCTCGACGAGGAGGGCGGCGTGGCCCTGGACGTCGATCTCGGAGATCGCGGCCGGGACGTCGCTCAGGCCCTGGGCGACGCGCAGCGAGGCGGCGTCCAGGAGTTCGATCGTCGCGAGTCCGAGCTCCGTGAGAGCGGGGAGCGCGGTCATCGCCGCCGACAGCGTCTCGAAGACGAGCAGACCGGTGGCGATCGCGGGGCGCACCTCGATGGTGCGGAAACGGGCCTCTGCGACGAAGCCGAGGGTCCCTTCCGATCCGATGAGGAGGTGCTCCAGGATCCGCACCGGGTCGTCGAAGTCGAGCAGGGCGTTCAGGCCGTAGCCCATCGTGTTCTTCATCGAGAACTGCTGCCGCAGGAACGCGACGTTCCCGGGCGAGGCGAGCAGACGCTCCCGGAGCGACGACAGCCCGGCGAACAGAGAGGGTTCCGCGGCGCGGAGCACGTCCGCGGCGTCCGCGCGTCCGGTGTCCAGGACGGTGCCGCTGGGCAGCACGACGACCATCGACGTGATCGTCTGGTACGAGTTCTCCGTGATGCCGCAGGCCATGCCGCTGGAGTTGTTCGCGACGACGCCGCCGATCGTGCAGGCGATCTCGCTGGCCGGATCCGGCCCGAGCTTGCGGCGATACCGGGCCAGCCGCGTGTTCACCTGCCGGACGGTGGCCCCGGGGCCGACCCTGACCGCGGCGCCGTCGTCCTCGATGTGTATATCGCGGAAGTGGCTGCGCGTGTCGACGAGGATATCGCCGCTGACGCCCTGTCCGGAGAGGCTGGTGCCGCCGGAGCGGAACGTGAGCGTGCGTCCGGCCGCCCGGACCGCCGTGAACGCACGGGCGACGCCCTCGGCGTCCGCGGGGGAGAGCACCGCGTCCGGGATGAGCAGGTAGTGGGAGGCGTCGTGGGCGCGCGCGAACCGGTCGATGGATCGGGCGTGGACCTGCGTCTCGGTCCCCAGCAGTGCGGGATCGAGGGGGTGGTCGAGGGTGGTGGGCACGGTGCTCCTCTGCTCCGCTCGAAGATTGTCTGACAAGTGTACTGAACGACGGACGCCTCACTAGACTGTTCCGCATGACCTCGATCGCGGAGCGCCCCCTCGGCGTGGTCGGCGTGGTCGACGCCGTGACCGGACAGCTGCGCAGCCGGATCCTCTCCGGCGAGATCCGCTCGGGGGAGCCGCTGACCGAGGCGGCGGTCTCCCAGGCCTACGGCGTCGCACGTCCCAGCGCGAAAGCGGCCATCGAGCAGCTGGTGGCCAGCGGGCTGCTCGTGCGGACGGCGCATCGCACGGCGCGCGTGGTCGGCATCGAGGCGCAGACCGTCCGCGACGTCTACCGCACGCGGATCCGGCTGGAGAGCGCGGCACTACGCGAGCTGGCGGAGAGCGCCGCCGTGCCGGCGGCCGCCGTGGCGGCGAACGCCGAGCTGCAGGCGATGGCACCTGGCCCTGATCCCGCGACGGTCGATCCCGACCTCCGTTTCCACACGGCGCTCATCGACGCCCTGGGCAGCGAGCGGACCAGCCGCATGTACCGGAGCGTGCTGGACGAGGTGCGGCTGTGCATGGCGCAGGTGCAGGGGCGGCGTCTCCTCGATGCCGAACTCATCGCCGCGCAGCACGCGGAGATGCTCGAGGCTGTCGCCGCCGGGGACGCGGAGCGCGCCGCCGCGGTGCTGCGCGCCCACCTCGCCTCGGCGGAGGACCGTCTCGTCGAGGCCCTGAGCGCCTCCTGACGTCAGCCTTCGTCGGCCGGGGCGTCCTGGATCTCGATGGGTGCGTCCGTCGGGTCGGCCCAGACGGGAGCGGGCAGAGGCGTGTCGACCTGACTGGCCTGGATCGCGCGGAGGGCCTCGGTGATCTCGTCGGCGTTCTCGGGCACCGCCAGGCCGCAGGTGCGCAGCTCGGACGCGAACTGCAGGGTGAGCCTGATCTTCCCCGCCTCGATGGCCTCGGAGGTGGTGCCGGTGCGGATCTCGCTGCCGGTCTGGATCGCGGGCACCTCATCGCAGACGTGATAGACCTTGCCGCCGTCGACCCACACGACCTCATCGGCCCCGAGGAGCTGGATCACGGCCGACTGGTCTGCGGTGTACTGCTCGACGGACGGCGGGGCGAAGCTCGTCCCGACGATCGCGGCGAGGACGGCCAGGACGATGCCGACGATGCCGGCGGTCGCCTTCTGCCGCTTGTCCATGTCCTTGTTCAGGAAGATGAGGATGACCAGGGGGAGGAAGGCCACGACCGCGATGATCGCGCCGAGCTGGTTCTGGACGAAGAACCGCGTCTTGTCGGCGCGGCGCGCGGGGTCGAGAGTGTTGGCCTTCTTCCACAGGATCGAGCCGATGATCGACAGCGCCGCGATCACGAACAGCAGGACGAGCAGGGCGACGAACGCCCACTGGGGGAACTGCGCCGTCGCTCCCTGCTCTTCCAGGAGGCCGGTGTCCGGATCGCGGAGCAGCGCGCCGCCCTCATCGACGAACTCGCGCTGGCGCAGGAGCCAGAAGATGCCGATGGCCTCGCCCGCGATCGCGAGCGCCCAGAGGACCGCGGCGATGATGCGGAAGCGCGTCGCGGAGGCCTTGGCCTCCGGGCTCGGCGTCCAGCCCGCGGGCGGTTCGCCGGTCGTGGCGCCGGCCGTGGAACGACGCGGCGCAGCAGACGACGTGGGCTCGTTCTCGGCCATGGTTGTCCTTTCCCCCGAAAGTCCCCGGCGACCCCGCCGAGGCATCCCCGAGCCTAGTGGTCGGGGTGTCCTACTCTGGAGAGATGACATCCGATTCGGACGACGCCCTGAGCTGGGACGGCGACGACAGCGCGGAGCAGCGCCCCCGGGACGCCGCACGGCGTTCCACGCCTGCTCCGGAACCGATCCCGGCCGAGGCCGTCGCACCCTCGGCGTCTGCACCCGCGTCGGTGGACGAGGAGACCGCAGCGCCCTCCGGTCTCAGCAATGCGATGCTGGTCCTCGTCGGTGTCGTCGGGGGCGTCTACCTGCTCTACACCGTGGGGTGGATCGCCGGCGGTCTCCGCCTGCAGCCGCTCGCCTCGTTCCTCGTCGCGGATTTCATGTTCCTGCCCTGGTTCGTGCTGGCGATCGCCGCCCCCGCGCTCTGGTTCCTCGCGACGTGGGTGCTGACGCGGGGCCGGGCATCCTGGATCCGCGCCGCGGTGCTCCTGGCGGGCGTCGTGCTGCTCGTGCCGTGGCCGTTCGTGACCGTGGGGGTGATCGGCGCATGACCGCTCCGAAGACACCGTCCGCCGTGGCGACCGGTTCGCCGCGCTGGCTCGTGTGGACCGTCATCGCCCTCGCCGGGCTCTTCTACGCGTATGCGGTGTGGAACGCGGTCGCGCACCTCATCACCATGGCCCAGACCGGCCTCACCGGCACCGGATGGGCGACGCTGCTGTTCGGTGTCGTGTTCCCCGTGATCGTGTTCGGGTTCGCCTTCGCGATCGGCCGACGCCGTCGTGTGGGCGAGCTCGCCCTGACCTTCCTCGCCGGACTCGGCATCGTCGCGGTGTTCTGGATGAGCCTGCTCGCGCTGAGTCTGACGCTGCCCAGCGTCTGAGCCGGATCCGTCACGCCGTCACACGGCACGGAGCGGTCCCGGCGCTCCGGTAGAGTTGTCGCGATCGCGCCCCCGACGGTGTGCGGCGCATCGGCCCCTCCCGCCTGTCGCGCTGCCCCGAAGGATCCACTGTGCCGAAGCCTGTCGTGCTCATCGCCGAAGTACTCTCTCCCGCCACGATCGAGGCGCTCGGCCCCGACTTCGACGTCCGCCACGTCGAGGGCACCGATCGCGAGGCGCTCTTCGCCGCCCTCGCGGAGTCGGACGCGGTGCTCATCCGCTCCGCGACCCGCATCGACGAGGAGGCGCTGTCGCACGCGCCGAAGCTCAAGGTCGTCGCGCGGGCCGGTGTCGGCCTCGACAACGTCGACATCAAGGCTGCGACCGCGGCCGGCGTCATGGTCGTCAACGCCCCGACGTCGAATATCGTCTCCGCCGCCGAGCTGACGGTCGGCCACATCCTCAGCCTCGCCCGCCGGATCCCGGCCGCGCACGCCTCGCTCTCCGCCGGCCAGTGGAAGCGCAGCTCCTTCACCGGTGCCGAGCTCTTCGAGAAGACCGTCGGCATCGTCGGACTCGGCCGGATCGGCGCTCTCGTCGCCGCTCGCCTGGCCGCCTTCGACATGCGCGTCGTCGCGTACGACCCCTACGTCACCTCGGCGCGCGCCCAGCAGCTCGGCGTGCAGCTCCTCTCGCTGGACGAGCTCGTCGCCGAAGCCGACTTCCTCACGATCCACATGCCCAAGACCCCGGAGACGACGGGCATGATCGGCGCCGAGCAGTTCGCCGCCATGAAGCCGACCGCCTTCGTCGTGAACGTCGCCCGCGGCGGGCTCATCGACGAGGAGGCGCTGCACGAAGCTCTCGTCGCCGGTGAGATCGCCGGTGCGGGTCTGGACGTCTTCACCTCCGAGCCCCCGGCCGAGGGTGGCAGCGCCCGTGCCCTGCTCGACCTCCCGAACGTCGTCGTCACGCCGCACCTCGGTGCGAGCACGGAAGAGGCACAGGAGAAGGCCGGCGTCTCGGTCGCACGCTCGGTGCGGCTCGCGCTCGGCGGTGACCTCGTCCCGGATGCGGTCAACGTCGCGGGCGGCGTCATCGACCCGTACGTGCGTCCCGGCATCTCGCTCGTGGAGAAGCTCGGTCAGATCTTCGCCGCACTGGCCACGTCGCCGCTCACGAGCCTCGACGTCGAGGTGCACGGCGAGCTCAACGACTACGACGTGAGCGTGCTCAAGCTCGCGGCCCTCAAGGGTGTCTTCACGAACATCGTGAGCGAGACCGTGTCGTACGTGAACGCGCCCCTCCTGGCGGAGCAGCGCGGCATCGCGGTGCGCCTGCTCAAGGACGACGTGAGCGAGGAGTACCGGAACGTCATCACCCTCACGGGGGCGCTGTCCGACGGAACGCAGCTCTCGGTGTCGGGCACGCTGACCGGACCGAAGCAGGCCGAGAAGCTCGTCGGCATCAACGACCACGCCCTGGAGCTGCCGATCGAGAAGCACCACGTCGTGATGCTCTACACCGACCGTCCCGGCATCGTCGCCGTCTACGGGCAGAAGTTCGGCGAGGCCGGGATCAACATCGCCGGCATGCAGATCTCGCGGCTCGCGGCGGGCGATCAGGCGCTCAGCGTGCTGACGCTCGACTCGCCCGTGTCCGAGGAGCTGCTGGACGACGTGCGCGGTGCCATCGACGCCGACCTCTTCCGTCAGATCGAGATCACCGAGGTCTGACACCGCAGAGCGGGGGAGAAGGGCGGGAGCGCGAGGCTCCCGCCCTTCTCCGTACCCGCAGCCTTGTCCGGCGTCAGGCGGTGGCGCGCAGCACGAGGGCGATGAGATCGGCGAGCTCGTCGCTGCGCGGGACCAGGCGCTCCGGCCCGTGCACGTCGAGCGAGTTGTTGAAGTAGAGGCCGTCGCTCACGAGCATCACGAGGTCGAGGCTGGCGGTGTCGCGGACGTGCGGACGGATCGTCTCCGCCCAGCGACGCCGGGTATCCCGGAGCATGTCGGACGCGGCGGTCGAGCCGCCCTGGGCCAGCCGAGTCGTGGCGATGAGCGCCCGATCGAGGGCGTCGTCCTCCATCACCGAGGTCCGGACGTAGTACGCGACGGGGCCCTCCTCGGCGGCGCGCATGCGCTCCAGGTCGAGGGTGGTCAGGTGGTCCAGGCGCTCCAGGAGCCCGGTCTCCAGGTCGTCCTTGGAGCGGAAGTGGTAGAGCAGGCCGCCCTTCGACACGCCGGCGGCCTTCGCCGTGGCCTCGAGCGTCGCGGCGCGTTCGCCGTCGTCGATGAGGATCGCCTCGAAGGCGTCGAGGACCTTCTCACGGGCGAGGGGAGGGCGGGGCATCGGTCATCCTCTGAGCGGGATCGGGAGGGCTGCATCTGTTACTATACCAGCCGGACGGTTTAGTAACGAGCGGTCCACAGGAAGGAAAGGTGTTCCATGACCCGTACTGCGTCGATCCCGACGACAGAGACGGAAGCTCCCCGCGTCGGGGCTCGGGGGTGGGCGGCGCTCGTCGTCCTCATGCTCCCGGTGCTGCTGGTGTCGGTGGACAACACGGTGCTGAGCTTCGCGCTGCCCGAGATCTCGATCTCGCTCGCGCCGAGCGGGGCCGAGCAGCTGTGGATCATCGACGTCTATCCGCTCGTGCTCGCCGGACTCCTGGTGACCATGGGGACGCTGGGCGACCGCTTCGGGCGCCGCCGCCTGCTCCTCATCGGAGCCACGGGGTTCGCCGTGGTCTCCGCTCTGGCCGCCTTCGCGCCGACCGCGGGACTGCTCATCGCCGCCCGCGCCCTGCTCGGCTTCTTCGGCGCCATGCTGATGCCCTCGACGCTCTCGCTGCTGCGGTCGATCTTCCAGAACCGCGACCAGCGCCGCATGGCCATCGCGGTCTGGGCGTCTGCGTTCTCCGCCGGATCCGCGCTCGGCCCCATCGTCGGCGGCTTCCTCCTCGAGCACTTCGCGTGGGGCTCGGTGTTCCTCATCGCCGTGCCCGTCCTCATCCCGCTGCTCATCGCCGCGCCGCTGCTCGTGCCGGAGAGCCGTGACCCGAATCCCGGCCGCATCGACCCGCTCAGCATCGTGCTCTCGATGGCCGCGATGATCCCGGTCGTCTACGCCATCAAGTCCTTCGCGGTCGACGGCCCGTCGCTGTACGCCGGGGGATGGGCGCTGCTCGGCCTCGTGATGGGGACGTTGTTCGTGCGCCGTCAGCTCCGTGCCGACACCCCGATGCTCGACATGGCCCTGTTCCGCCGCGGGTCGTTCTCGGGGGCGATCCTGGTGAACCTGCTCAGCGTCGTGGCCCTCGTCGGGTTCCTGTACTTCGTCTCGCAGCACCTGCAGCTCGTGCTGGGGCTCTCGCCGATGGTCGCGGGCCTCGCGCTCGTGCCGGGGATGGCGGCGATGATCGTCGCCGGACTCACGGTGGTGCCGATCTCGCGGCGGGTGCCGCCGCACGTGCTTATCCCGGCGGCGCTGGTGTTCTCCGTCGCGGGGTACCTCATCGTCGCCTTCACGACGCACGAGCACGTCGTGGCACCGCTCATCCTCGCCTTCGTCGTCCTCGGCATCGGCATCGGCGCGGCCGAGACCATCTCGAACGAGCTCATCCTCTCCAGCGCCCCCGCGGCGAAGGCCGGTGCCGCGAGCGCGGTGTCCGAGACGGCGTACGAGCTCGGTGCCGTGCTGGGGACCGCGATCCTGGGCGGCATCATCACCGCGTTCTACCGCGGCGCGCTGGTGCTGCCCGAGGGGCTTCCGGCCGAGGTGGCCCGCGCTGCGCAGGAGACGCTGGCCGGCGCGTACACCGCCGCCCACGAGCTCCCGGCCGCGCTCGGCGACGCCCTGTGGCAGGCAGCGGCCGACGCGTTCGGCTCCGGCGTCACCGTGACCTCGCTCATCGGGGCGGGCCTCGTCGTCGTCGCGGCGGTCATCGCGGCCGTCACACTGCGCAAGGCACCCACGCACTGACCACTACGCTGGGGGGACCGGCCCGTTCGACCCGCGGTCGCGCCGCGGTCGGTCCACCCCCGTGCAGTGCGCAAGGAGTCTCATGTCGCGTGTCGTGAAGCTGGCCGTCATCCCGGGTGACGGCATCGGTCCCGAGGTCATCGCCGAGGCGGAGAAGGTGCTCGACGCCGTCACGGCCGACAGCGACGTGACGTTCGACAAGACCCGCTTCTCGCTCGGTGCCGGACGGTACCTCGAGACGGGCGACACGCTCACGGACGACGACCTCGCCGCGATCGCCGCACACGACGCGATCCTCCTCGGCGCGGTCGGCGGGACGCCGGGCGACCCGCGGCTGAAGGACGCGAACATCGAGCGCGGGCTGCTGCTGAAGCTCCGGTTCACGCTCGACCACTACGTGAACCTGCGTCCCTCGAAGCTCTTCACCGGAGCTCCCGGTCCGCTGTCGGACCCGGGCGAGGTCGACTTCGTCGTCGTCCGCGAGGGGACGGAAGGTCCCTACGTCGGCAACGGCGGAGCGATCCGGAAGGGGACGCCGCAGGAGGTGGCGAACGAGACCTCCGTGAACACGGCGTTCGGTGTCGAGCGGGTCGTCCGCTATGCGTTCGCCCTCGCGGAGCGCCGCCGTCAGAAGCTCACCCTGGTGCACAAGACCAACGTGCTCGTGCACGCCGGCGCGATCTGGCAGCGCATCGTGAACGAGGTCGCCGCCGAGCACCCCGACGTCGCCGTCGACTATCTGCACGTCGACGCCGCCACCATCTTCCTCGTCACCGATCCCTCGCGCTTCGACGTGATCGTGACGGACAATCTCTTCGGTGACATCCTCACCGACCTCGCCGGCGCCGTCACGGGCGGCATCGGCCTCGCCGCCTCCGGGAACATCAATCCCGATGGCAACTTCCCGTCGATGTTCGAGCCTGTGCACGGCTCGGCTCCGGACATCGCGGGTCAGCAGAAGGCCGACCCGACCGCCGCGATCCTCTCCATCGCGCTGCTGCTCGACCACCTCGGCCTGACGGCCGAGTCGGCGCGTGTGAGCGCCGCGGTCGAGGCGGACATCGCCGCCCGCAGCGGTGCCCGCACCACCGCGGAGATCGGCTCCGCGATCACTGCCCGTCTCTGAACGGCGGGCGTAGGCTGACAGGGCGCGAGGATGCGCCCACCCCACGAGGATTGGATGACGACATGACGACGATCGACGCCGAGACGAGCGTGGCTCCCCTGGAGTTCGCCGTGACGAAGAACCTGAACGCGGCCTCGCCGGCACGCGTCGCCGAAGTGCTGGAGAACCCCGGGTTCGGGGTCGTCTTCACCGACCACATGGTCGACATCTGCTGGTCCGCCAAGGGCGGCTGGCACCGTCCGCGCGTGCAGCCTTACGGTCCGATCCCGCTCGACCCCGCGGCGTCCGTGCTGCACTACGCACAGGAGATCTTCGAGGGCATCAAGGCCTACCGGCACGCCGACGGCTCGATCCACACCTTCCGTCCCGACCGCAACGCCGCGCGCCTGCGGGCCAGTGCCCGCCGCCTCGCGCTGCCGGAGCTGCCGACGGAGTACTTCATCCAGTCGCTGCGGGAGCTCATCGCCGTCGACGGCCGGTGGGTGCCCTCCGGTGCCGACCAGAGCCTGTATCTGCGTCCGTTCATGTTCGCCAAGGAGGCCTTCCTCGGCGTGCGAGCGGCGCAGAAGGTCGCCTACTACGTGATCGCCAGCCCCGCGGGCGCCTACTTCACCGGAGGCGTGAAGCCGGTGCGCATCTGGCTCTCCGAGGACTACGCCCGCGCCGGCCGCGGTGGCACCGGCAAGGCGAAGACGGGGGGCAACTACGCCTCCAGCCTCCTGCCGCAGGCCGAGGCCAGCGCGAAGGGCTGCGACCAGGTCGTGTTCCTCAACGAGAACCGCGACGTCGAGGAGCTCGGTGGCATGAACGTCGTGTTCGTCTTCAAGGACGGTCGTGTCGTCACGCCGGAGTCCGACAGCATCCTCGAGGGCATCACGCGGGATTCGCTGCTGCAGCTCGCCGAGGACCGCGGCTACACGGTCGAGAAGCGACCGATCTCGATCGACGAGTGGCGCGAGGGCGTGGCCTCCGGCGACATCGTCGAGGTGTTCGCCTGTGGCACGGCCGCGGTCGTGACACCGATCGGCGCGCTCGTGGGCGAGGGCTTCGACGAGCCGCAGCCGCTGGGCGAGCTGGCGCTGTCGCTCCGCGAGGAGCTCACCGACATCCAGTACGGGCGTCGCGAGGACAAGCACGGCTGGCTCCTCCGCCTCGACGCCTGATTCCATTCCCCGAGACCCCGTCTTCCCGCCGACACCCCGCCGTGTCGACGCGTGGTAGGCGGGGTCTCGGCGTGTACCCGGGGTCTCGCGCGCCGGGGTCGTTCCTGCACAGTGCGGGGGGAGTGGGGGATGAGGGGTGGGGGGTGTGGAGAACGTTGGGAGGGAGAGATCAGCGGGGGAGAGTGGGGGGATGTCGCGGCGCCTCTCGTTCTCCGATGCCTGGGATCTCGTGCGGTCGCGGGAGGAGGTCCTCGATGCGGGCGTCACGGAACGGGAGCTGGCGGCGGCGGTCGCGCACGGCAGGCTGCGACGGGTGCACCGCGGGGCGTACGTCGACACGGAGGTCTGGGACGAGCTGTGGCCGGAGGGGCGGCAGCTCGTGCGGGTGTGCGCCGTCCGCAGGGCCAGTCCGGGCGGGGGTCCCGTGTTCTCGCATGTCTCCGCGGCGGCCCTTTGGGGGCTGCCGCTCGTGGGGCCGATCCGGGACGACGTGCACACCGCGATCCGCAGCCGTCGGCACACCAGGACCGAGGCCGGGGTCGTCCGACACCAGATGATGCTCGACGAGGGCGATGTCGTCCGGCGGCACGGGCTCCGGTGCACGTCGCTGGCCCGCACCGTGTTCGATCTCGCCCGACTGCTGCGACCGGAGGCCGTCGTCGCCGCGGGGGATGCGGCACTGCGGCTGGTCTCGGTCGACGGGCACGAGGTGGACCAGGATGCCGTCGCCGCCTGGCGGGCCGAAGTCGAAGGCCTGTGCGTGGCGGGACTCCGGGGTGTGCGGCGCGCGCGATGGATCGGAGCCTTCGCGGACGGGCGGGCCCAGCTTCCCGGCGAGAGCGTGAGCCGCCTCCAGTTGCATCGACTCGGGTTCCGAGACATCGATCTGCAGGTCCCCATCGTGGGCTCCGACGGCGCGCGGTACTTCGCCGACTTCGGGTTCCCGCGGTCCCGGGCCTTCGGAGAGTTCGACGGGGAGGACAAGTACCGGGATGCGGAGCTGCGGACGATGCCCACGGCGGCCGATGCGGTGATGGCGGAGAAGCACCGCGAGGACGAGATCCGCGGGGTGACCGGCTCGCGGGTGGTGCGCTGGGGCTCCCGGCACATCCGCACCCCCGAGGACCTCGGACGACGGCTCGCCGCGTTCGGCATCCGTCCTCCCGGATGAGTTCCACCGGGGCCCTGGGCTTCCGTCGAGACCCCGCCTCTCCCGCGCAAGCGAACCGGGGTCTCGACGAGAAAGCGGGGTCTCGACGATAAAGGAGGGGATCTAGGCTGGAGGCATGAAGATCGCCCGGTTCAGCCACGACGACGCCATCATGTACGGGATCATCGACGACCGCGAGCTCGTGGTCCTCGCCGGGGACCCGATGTTCTCCGGGTACGAGACCACCGGCGCCCGCGTCCCGCTGACCGAGGTCACGCTGCTCGCGCCCGTCATCCCGCGCTCCAAGGTCGTGTGCGTCGGCAAGAACTACCACGATCACGCCGCCGAGATGGGGGGAGTGGCCCCCGAGGAGCCGCTGCTGTTCCTCAAGCCGAACACCGCCGTGATCGGCCCGGATGACGCGATCGTGCGTCCCACCGCGCTGTCCGAGCGCACGGAGTACGAGGGCGAGCTCGTGGTCGTGATCGGACGGATCGCGAAGAACGTGAAGGCGGAGAACGCCCTCGACCACGTGCTCGGCTACACGATCGGCAACGACGTCACCGCACGCGACCTGCAGCGCAAGGACGGGCAGTGGTCGCGGGCGAAGGGCTTCGACACATTCTGCCCGCTCGGACCCGTGATCGAGACGGACTTCGACCCCGCGCAGGCCACGATCGAGACGCGGGTCAACGGCGAGGTTCGCCAGCACGCGCCGCTCACCGACATGATCCACTCGGTCGCCGCGATCATCGAGTACGCCTCCGCGGTGTTCACGCTCCTTCCGGGCGACGTCATCATGACGGGGACACCCGCGGGCGTCGGCACGTTCGAGGCGGGCGACACCGTCGAGGTGGAGATCTCCGGACTCGGCATCCTGCGCAACCCCGTGCGCGACGCCGCTCCCGCGTCATGACCGACGTCGCCCTCACGGCGACGCAGCAGCAGGCGGTCCAGCGCCGCACCGTGCTCGTGCTGTCGCTGGGGCAGGTGCTGGGCGGCATCGCCTTCGGCGCCACCGTGTCGCTCGGTGCGCTGCTCGCCGCGGACATCTCCGGCAGCGACGCGCTCTCCGGGCTCGCGACGGCATCGGTGACCCTGGGCGCCGCGCTCTGCGCGATCCCGCTCGCCCGGATGGCCGCACGGCTCGGACGCCGCCGCGCCCTCACCCTCGGCAATCTCTTCGCCCTCGTCGGCATCGCCGTGGTGATCCTCGCGGCGTCGGTGCGCGTCTTCCCGCTCCTGCTCGTCGGCATCCTGCTGATCGGTGCGGGGAACGCGGGCAACCTGCAATCCCGGTTCGCGGCCACGGACCTCGCGGCGCCGCAGCACCGCGGGCGTGACCTCTCGATCGTCGTCTGGTCCACGACGATCGGCGGCGTGGCGGGACCGCTGCTGCTCGGCCCGGGGGAGATGGTCGGACAGGCGATCGGGATGCCTCCGCAGACGGGTTCCTACGTCTTCTCGTTCGTCGCGCAGTGCGCGGCGCTCGCGCTCTACCTCGTCGCCCTGCGCCCCGATCCGCTGCTGGCCGCGCAGCGACTCGCTCAGGCGGCGGCCGCGACGACGAGCGCCATCGTGGCGGACCGCCCGCGCGTGGCCCGCTACGCGATCTTCGCCATCGCGGGGTCGCACGTGGTGATGGCGTCGGTCATGGCGATGACCCCGGTGCATCTCTCGCACATGGCCCACGGCGCTCACGGTGCGGCGGCGACACCGGCGGACGTCTCAGCGCTCGTCGGCATCACCATCGCGCTGCACGTCGGCGGCATGTACGCGCTCTCGCCGGTGTTCGGCGTGCTGGCCGACCGCTGGGGGCGGCTGCGCGTGGTGCTGCTCGGGCAGGCTCTGCTCGGCGGCGCCCTGGCCTTCGCCGTCTTCGCGGGCACCGAGGCGTGGGGCGTCATGGTCGCCCTCATCCTCCTCGGCCTCGGCTGGAGTGCCGCGACGGTCGCGGGTGCCGCACTGCTCACCGAAGCCTCCGCGCCCGAGGTGCGCACTCGTCGTCAGGGGCGCAGCGACTCGCTGATGAGCCTGTCCGCCGCCGCCGGGTCCGTCCTCGCCGGCATCGTGCTGTCGAACTTCCAGTACGCCGGACTCGGCATCGCGGCCTCGGTGCTCGTTCTCGCGATCGTCGCGCTGTCACCGCTCGCCCGGAGCAGCGCGCGGTGAAGGCCTGGGACGGCGTCGGAGAGGCCTATGCCGCTTCGTACGCCGCCCTGTGCGCCGGGACCTTCGAGTTTCTCACCGCCGCACTCGGCCCGGCGGAGGGTCGTGGCCTGCTGGACGTCGGCGCGGGGGAAGGCCGTCTCGCGTCCCGCTTCGCACGCCGGGGATGGGACGTCACAGCCTGCGAGCCCGAGCCGACGATGCGTGCCGTCGCCCACCGGGAGTACCCGACGCTGCGCATCGTCGAGGGCGGACCGCCGACGCTGCCCTTCGGCGACGGGTCCTTCGATGCCGCCGTGGCGAACTTCGTGCTGAACCACGTCTCCTCCCCGCGGACCGCCGCCCGCGAGCTGGGTCGGGTCGCGCGTGGTCCGGTCGCCGCGACGATCTGGACCCGTTCCCCGTCGTGGTTCTGGGCGGAGGTCGTCGAACGCGCGGGGTTGCCGCCGTACGCGGGGGAGAGGCTCCCCGCCGAAGAAGACTTCGCACGCACCCCGGACGGCTTCGCGGACGTGCTCACCGGCGCCGGGCTCCCGGAGGTCGTGGTCACCGAGCACACCTGGACGTGGGAGGCTGACCCCGGCGCGCTGTGGACCTCCGTCGAAGGGGGTGTGGCCGGCGCCGGCGCCCAGTACGCCCTGCTCTCCACGGCCGAGCGACGCCGGTTCCGCGCGGGGTTCGAGGAGACGGTCGCGGCCCATCGGGTGGGAACAGTGCTGCCCCTGGAGCACTGCGCGGCGGTGGCGGTCTCGCGCCGGGGCTGACCCGCCCGCACCCGTAGAATCGAAGGGCTATGGCTACTCCGCATCCCCTCACCACGACCGCCGCCGGCGCCGACGTCCGCGTCCGCTTCTGCCCCTCTCCGACGGGGCTGCCGCACGTCGGCATGGTCCGCACGGCTCTGTACAACTGGGCCTATGCCCGTCACAACGGCGGGAAGATGGTGTTCCGCATCGAGGACACCGACGCCGCGCGCGACAGCGAGGAGAGCTTCCGCCAGCTCGTCGACGCGCTCACGTGGCTGAAGATCGACTGGGACGAGGGTGTCGAGGTCGGCGGCCCGCACGCCCCGTACCGGCAGTCCGAGCGGCACGACATCTACCGCGAGGTGATCGACAAGCTCCTCGCGACGGGCGCGCTCTACGAGAGCTACTCGACGGCCGAGGAGATCGACGCCCGCAACGAGGCCAACGGCCGGGCGAAGCAGCTCGGCTACGACAACTTCGACCGTGACCTGACGGACGAGCAGAAGGCGGCCTTCCGTGCCGAGGGTCGTCAGCCCGCCCTCCGCCTGCGCGTGCCGGACGAGGACCTCACGTACGTGGACCTGATCCGCGGCGAGGTCACCTTCCCCGCCGGCTCCTTCCCGGACTTCGTCGTCGTGCGCCCGAACGGGGTGCCGCTGTACACGTTCGTGAACCCCGTCGACGACGCGCTGATGGGCATCACCCATGTCCTCCGCGGCGAAGACCTCATGCCGTCCACCGCGCGCCAGCTCTCGCTCTACGCCGCTCTCATCGACGCGGGTGTGACGACGTTCGTGCCGCGGTTCGCCCACATGCCGCTCGTGCTGGGGGAGACCGGCAACAAGAAGCTCTCCAAGCGTGACCCCCAGGCCGATCTGTTCCTGCACCGGGAGCGCGGCTTCATCCACGAGGGCCTCCTGAACTACCTCGCGCTCCTGGGCTGGTCGATCGGCCCGGACCGCGACGTGTTCTCGCTCGACGAGTTCATCGCCGCGTTCGACATCGAGAACGTGAACCCGAACCCCGCCCGATTCGACCAGAAGAAGGCCGAGTCGATCAACGGCGACCACATCCGCATGCTCGACGTGAAGGACTTCGCCGAGCGCACGGTGCCGTACCTCGCCGCGGCCGGTCTGTTCGACGAGCCGACCCACGAGCAGCTCGTCCTCGCCTTCCGTGCGGCGCCGCTGGTGCAGGAGCGCGTGCAGCTGCTGGGCGAGGTCCCGGGCATGCTCGGCTTCCTGTTCCGCGACGAGGTGTCGTACGACGCGGATGCGCTCAAGGGGCTCCCGGCCAACGCTGCCGAGGTGCTGGACGCCTGTGTCACCGCCCTCGAGCCGGTCACGGACTTCACCCCGGAGAAGATCCAGGAGGCGCTGTCGACGGCGCTCGTGGAGAACCTCGAGCTCAAGCCGCGCGTCGCCTACGGGCCGCCGCGTGTGGCCATCACCGGCCGCCGCGTCTCGCCGCCCCTGTTCGAGTCGATGGAGCTGCTGGGCAAGGACGAGTCGCTGCGCCGCCTGCGCGCGCTCTCGGCGTTCCTCGCGAACTGATCCGCGACGCGCCCGAGCGGCGACACGGCACCGGTGGTTTTGGTGATCGGTCGCCGCTCGGGTAAGCTTGACTCTCGGTGCGAGGCTCCGGTTTCGCCCTTGGGGTATGGTGTAATTGGCAACACGGCTGATTCTGGTTCAGTTGTTCTTGGTTCGAGTCCAGGTACCCCAGCACTTCGAAAACCCCCGCTCCGGCGGGGGTTTTCTCGTTCCCCCGGCGGGAACGTCAGTGCTCACGCAGCTTCGAGGAAGGGCTCGTACCGGTAGCCGGCCTCGTCGAGGATCGAGACCGTGGATTCGGGGACCTCTTCGAACGCACCGGGCAGATCGTTCAGCGGCTCGGAGACGATCACGTGCGCCCGGCGACCGAAGACGCGAAGACGTTCCGCATCGGGGTACATCCGACGAAGAGTCTCGATGTCGGCGGAGTGGAAGAGGGAGCGGGAGCGTCCGGCGGTCGAATAGCGGATCGCCCACACGGTGGCGCCGTCGGAGACCGCGAAGGTGCCCTGCACCGGGAAGCGGATGCCATGCTCGTGGCCCACTCGCTCGGCCTCCCGGATGGCCGCCCGCATCCCCGCGATCGGATCGTCCTGCAGGCCGAGTGTCAGGGCGAGGTGGAACAGCACCTCGGAGTCGGTGGTGCCCTGGATCTCCGGGAAGAGGGAGGGATCGACGGCGAGAGTGAGGTCGCGTTTCACTGTCAGGAAGTCCGTCAGGCCGCCGTTGTGCATGAAGAGCCAGTTCGCGTGCCGGAACGGGTGGCAGTTGGTCTGCTGGACCGGCGGCCCGGCGGCGGCTCTCACATGGCTGAAGAACAGCGGGCTGCGGATCATGCGGGAGATCTCGCGCAGGTTCAGATCGTTCCAGGCGGGCTCCATGCTCCGGAACAGCGCGGGCCCCGGCGGCTGCCCCGAGTCCTCACGGTTCGACACCGGATACCAGCCGAGGCCGAAGCCGTCCCCGTTCACGGTCTCCGCGCCGAGTGGCGAGTCCAGGGACTGCGCCACGAGCGAATGTCGCGCGTCGAGGATCACCTCCGACGGGTGCAGCGGTTCTCCCACATACGCCAGCCACCGACACATGTCGACACCTCGTCCCCGACCCGATCAGGTCTGTGCCCGACGATACGCTCGGTCGGCCTCCCCGGCGAGACCCGCGGATGGTGAACCGGCTACTCGCACTCCCCGAGGAACCCCAGATAGCACACGGCCTCGTGGGTGACGGCCGGCTCGGCATCGTCGTTCGAGACCTGGCGCGTCGCCGTCTCGGGCGTCCGGGTGAGGTGTCCGAAATCGCCGAGGGAGGCCACGTACATCCCGTCCGCGTCCTCCGCGATCATCCGGTCGATCTCGGCGCGGTGCTGGGCGCACAGGTCCGCGGCGGCGGGGACGAGGTCGACCCCGGCGCAGGCGCCCGCGTACTCGGCCTCCATGAGGCCGATGCAGTCCGTCCAGTCCTGGTCCACCGCGCACGGGCTCACGCCGTCGTCGGCGACGAGGTACTTGCCGGTCTCGTACTCCTCGCTGTGGAAGGTCTCGGGCTTCTCCGGCACGTCGACCTTGGTCCAGTGGCGTGCGGTCGTGAACGCGAACACCGTGACGATCGCGGCGATCAGCAGCAGCGCGCCCACGATGCCCAGCGTCACCCAGAGGCCGACCCGGCTCTTCCTCCCGGTGCTCTCCGAAGCGGGGAACGCGATCTCCGGCCCACCGGAGGAGACGGGTCCCTGCGCGGCCGGTGCCGGCGGCGGCGCCGCAGCGAACCCGGGCGCTGCGGCGCTGGGGAGTTCGTGTCCGCCGAGCCCTGCCGCCGCGGGGGCGGGCGTCGCCGGCGCCGTGGTGGCGAGCCAGTAGTCGTACCAGGCCCGGCTCGCCTGCTCGTCCGCGGCGACCTGCTGCGCCTCGGCATCGGTGAGCACGAGGCCCCAGGCCTCACGGGTCGGTGCGTGGAGCAGGGCGGAGCGGAAGTCTTCGAACGACACGGGCATGTTCGCAGAATATCGGCTTTGCTCCCGGGAGCCCGGCGGTCATCCGATGTCCGCGGCTCCTGGAACAATGACGAGGTGATCGGTATGAGGTCTTTCTGGAACGCGTTGCCCACCGAGGGGCGCTGGCTGCTGTCGACCGTGGCGATCCAGACGCTCGGGCGGGGGATGACGCTGCCGTTCACGATCATCTACCTCCACGAGGTCCGCGGCTTCGATCTCGGGTTCTCCGGGGCGCTCATGAGCCTCATCGCGATCACGGGGCTCGTCGTCACGGGCCCCGGCGGTACGCTCATCGACCGCTTCGGCGCCCGCCGTGTGCTGATCGTGGGACTGCTCTCGATGATCGCGGGGTGCACGCTCCTCGCCTACGCCACGCATCCCGCCGTCGCGACCGTCGCGGTCGTGCTCATCGGGGTCAACTTCGGGGTCTCCTGGCCCGGCTTCAACGCGCTCATCGCCTCGGTGGTCGACGGCGAGGTCCGTCAGCAGTACTTCGGCGTGAACTTCGCCCTCGTCAACCTCGGCATCGGCGTGGGCGGCATCATCGGCGGCTTCTTCGTCGACGTGACGGAGCCGTCGACCTTCACCACGATCTTCCTCATCGACGCGGCCACGAGCCTCATCCCGCTGGCACTGCTCCTGGGTCCGCTCCGGCACGTGCGCACGCAGGCGGAGCCCGACCCGGCGGTGACCACCGAGGGCGGCTACCGGGAGATCCTCCGTCGACCGGCGGTGCTGTGGATGACGCTGTTGACCTTCTTCTCCGTCTTCATCGGGTACGGACAGATCGAGGCGGGCTTCCCCGCCTACGCCCGTCAGATCGCCCAGGTGTCGACCGCCGTGGTCGGCATCTCGTTCGCGGTGAACACGGCTGTCATCGTGCTGCTGCAGTTCGCCGTCCTCCGCCTCATCAACGGTCGCCGCCGCACCAGGGTCATGCAGGTCATGGCGCTCATCTGGGCCGTCTCCTGGGTCATGCTCGGTGCCGCGGGTCTGCTCCCCGACTCGGTCACGGCCGCGATCGCGGTGATCGCGTTCATGGGCGTCTTCGCGTTCGGGGAGACCATGATGCAGCCGACGATCCCCGCCATCTACAACGATTTCGCGACCGACCGCACTCGCGGCCGCTACAACGCCCTCAACTCCGCCGCTTTCCAGGGCGGAGCGATCCTCGGCCCGCTCGTCGCGGGGGTGCTCCTCGGCGTCGGCGTCAGCGGGTGGTTCATCGCGGTCATGGTGGCGGGCAGTCTCGCCGTCGGCGTGCTGGCGATGGTGCTGGAGCGGGTGCTCCCGGAAGCGGCCAACGGCGGCGTCGAGGTCCATCGAACGGACGAGGTCGAGCGGACGCCGCCGGTCTAGGCTCCGAGCATGGCCCTCGAACCGCTCTTCCTCCGTCTCGACCGGATCGCGGGTGGGCGGCAGGCCGGCGTGCTGATCAGCGACGCCGGCCGCACTCACCCCAGGACGGTCCGTGCCTTCACCTGGATCCTCTGGCTCCTCGTCGCCGAGCTGGTGCTCGGGGTGGGCGCTGTCGTGGTCGCGCTCGTGCTCGCCGCGGACGGGGACAGCGTGCCCTTCGCCGTGTGGATGCGCACGCTCGTGGTGCTGGCGATGACGGCGACGCTGTTCTACTTCGCGTGGCGTGCGCGCCGCGGATGGCGTTGGGCCTACCTCCGACTGCGGCTGTTCGCGCAGATCTTCCCGGTCATCACGCTCGTCATGGCGGCGATCCCCGGTCTCTATCCCGTCTGGATGGTCACCGAGCAGATCGTCTTCAGCCTGATCATGATCGGCATCGCTGACTTCCTCACCAGCGACCACATGCGGGCGGTCTTCGCGAAGGACGCCGACGCGGATAGCACGCCGGCGGGGTGAGACGCCACTCCCTTCCCGCCGAGACCGGGGTCACTCCACACTCGGAGGAGCTGCACGGCGGGAGGAGAGACGCATGGCGCGACTGGTGCGAGTGGTACCCGGTCAGGACCCGGGCTTCACGCGGAAGCGGACGAGCTCGGGATTCCGGTACGTCGATCCGATGGGGGAGCCTGCGCCCGAGGCGGATCGCGAACGCATCAGCGACCTGGTGATCCCGCCGGCGTGGCAGGACGTGTGGATCGCGGCCGACCCGCTCGCGCACATCCAGGCCGTGGGGATCGACACCGCCGGTCGCAAGCAGTACCTCTACCACCCGCTCTGGCGGGTCTCCCGCGACCGTCGCAAGTTCGTCCGCGCACTGGACCTCGCCGCGGCCCTGCCCAGCGCCCGCGCGCAGGTCACCAAGGCTCTCAAGGAGGACGGCCAGACGAAGGAGCGAGCCCTCGCGATCGCCTTCCGCCTGCTCGACGACGCCGCGCTGCGGATCGGTTCGGAACGCTACCTGGCGCGCCACGGCAGCCGCGGCCTGACCACGCTCCGCCGCCGCGACGTCCGCATCGACGGCGGCGATGTCGCCCTGTCCTTCCCGGCGAAGAGCGGACAGACCGCCGCGATCGAGATCACCGACGAATCCCTCGCCGATGCCCTCACCGACTTCGCGAGCGGCGCCTCCACCGCCTTCCTCCTGGCCTACCGGAAAGGCCGGCGGCGGGTGAAGATCACGCCCGCCGAGGTCAACACGTACCTCAAGGACGTGCTGGGGGCCAGCTTCTCCGCCAAGGACTTCCGCACCCTCCACGGCACGATCATCGCCGCAGACGCCCTGGCGCGCATCGGCGTCCTCGACCGCCGCGGACAGCGGAACCAGGCCGAGCGCCTCGCGGTGCAGGCGGCGGCGACCGCCCTGGGCAACACGACTGCCGTCGCCCGCAACAGCTACATCGACCCTCGGGTGTTCCGTCAGTACGGCCGGGGGAGGACGCTCGACCTCGATGTGACCCCGGAGACGGCGATCCGGCGGCTGCTGGGCGGGCCCGAGACGTCGCGGAAGGTCAACCGGCGCGGTGCCGGGCGGCGCGGATGAGGCCGCGGGAGCTCCCCAGCTGACCTCGGGAAGATGCCAGGATGGAGGGATGCACACCGCGAACCTGACCCGTGAGGAGACCGCGGCGCGATCCTCCGCGATCACCCTGCACCGCATCCGCGTCGAGCTGGACCTGACCGGAGCCCCGGAGCGGGCGCGCACGGGCTTCCCGACGACGACGGTCCTGGAGTTCGATGCGACGGTCCAGAGCACGTGGCTGGACTTCATCGGCGAGGAGGTCCGGCGCGTCGAGGTGAACGGGGAGGAGCGGGACGTCGTCTACGACGGGGCGCGCCTCACGATCGACGACCTCGCGGCGTCGAACGTCGTGCGCATCGAAGCGGTCGGCGCCTACAGCCGGTCGGGGGAGGGCCTGCACCGGTTCCACGACCCGGCTGACGACCGCACCTACCTCTACACGCAGTACGAGCCCGCGGACTCCCGTCGCGTGATGGCCTGCTTCGAGCAGCCGGACATGAAGGCGGAGTACACCTTCGTCATTGACGCGCCGTCCGGGTGGGAGGTGCTCTCGAACCAGTCGCCGGCCCACGTCGACCTCGGCGTCGGCGTCCAGCGCGTGCAGTTCGCCCCCACGCTGCCGATCTCCAGCTACATCACGGCGGTCGCGGCCGGCCCGTACGCCCGTGTCGACGGGGAGTGGACCAGAGACGAGCAGCGAGTGGCCCTCGGCGTGCTCGTCCGCCGCTCGCTCGTCGAGCACCTCGAGGCCGACGAGATCCTCGAGGTCACCCGGCAGGGGCTCGACTTCTTCACCGACGCCTTCGCCTATCCCTACCCGTGGGGCAAGTACGACCAGATCTTCGTCCCCGAGTACAACCTCGGCGCGATGGAGAACCCCGGCCTGGTCACCTTCACGGAAGGCTACCTCTCGCGTGGTGCTGCCACCGAGGCGCAGCGGGCCGGCAGGGCCAACACGATCCTGCACGAGATGGCGCACATGTGGTTCGGTGACCTCGTCACGATGACGTGGTGGGACGACCTCTGGCTCAAGGAGTCCTTCGCCGACTACATGGGATCGCACGCCTCGGCGGTGGCCACCCGGTTCCACGACGCGTGGGTGACGTTCGCCATGCGGCGCAAGGCCTGGGCCTATCAGCAGGACCAGCTGCCGACGACGCACCCCATCGTCGCCGACATCCCCGACCTGGAGGCCGCGAAGCTGAACTTCGACGGCATCACCTACGCCAAGGGCGCCTCGGTGCTGAAGCAGCTCGTCGCGTTCGTGGGCGACGAGGCGTTCTTCGAAGGCGCCCGGCGGTACTTCGCGGCCAACGCGTTCGGCAACACCACCCTCGATGACTTCCTCGTCGAGCTCAGCGCGGTGTCCGGCAGGGACATGACCGATTGGGCGGGCGCCTGGCTGCAGACGACGGGCGTCTCGACCATCTGGGTGGAGACCGACGCCGACGGCGCACAGCACCTCGTCCAGGACGACGTCCGTCCGCACCGCCTGCGGATCGGACTGTACGACCGCGTGGACGGCCGGATCGTGCGTCGGGAGCAGCGGGAGCTGGATCTGATCGGGGAGCGGGTCGAGATCGAGGTCCCCGAGGCCGATCTCGTGCTGCTCAACGACGACGACCTCACGTACGCGAAGGCGCGCCTGGACGAGCGGTCGCTCCGCACCGTCGAGGAATCCCTCTCGGACATCGAGGACCCGCTCGCCCGGGCGCTCGTGTGGTCGTCGTTGTGGAACGCCACCCGGGACGGCGAGCTCGATGCCGCCCGTTTCGTCGCGATCGTGAGCGCGCACGCACCGCGGGAGTCGAACGGCGGTCTGCTGGCTGCGGCCCTCCTCGACGCCGGGTTCGCGCTGCGGCACTTCGTCCCCGACGACCGACGCGCCGCGGAGCAGCGCGCCTGGACCGAGGCGACGTGGGCGGCACTGCAGCAGGCGGACGCCGGCAGCGACTCCCAGCTCTCCTGGGCGCGTGCGCTGGCAGCCGCCTCGGCGTTCGATGACGTCCACCACGCGGAGGTCCGGGCCCTGCTCGACGGCGACGTGCCGGAGGGCCTCGTCGTGGATCCCGATCTGCGCTGGCAGCTCCTCACAGCCCTCGTCACGACCGGTCACGCCGACGCCTCGGACATCGCGGCCGAGGAGGAGAGGGACGACACCGGCGACGGACGCACCGCCGCCCGCCGCGCCCGCGCCTCCGTCCCCGACGCGGCGGTACGCGGGGCCGCCTGGACCGCCGCGTGGGAAGACCAGTCGCTGACGAACGACCACCTCGATGCCGAGATCGGCGGCTTCCGCGCCGGTGGCCGCCGTGACCTCATCGAGTCCTACGACGAGGAATACTTCGCGCGGATCGGGACCGCGTGGACGGACCGGAGCATCGAGATCGCTCGTCGGCTGGTGATCGGGCTGTTCCCCGCCCGTTCGTCGCTGGATCTCGTCGATTCCTGGCTGTCGGCCAGCCCCGAGGCCCCGGCGGCGCTGCGACGACTCCTCATCGAGCAGCGCGACCACCTCGCGCGTGACCTGCGGGTGCGTGGCGCTCAGGGCTAGGTCGCGGCCTCCACGGTCATGCCCATCACCGTGCGCACGATCCACGGATGGGCGCGATCGTCATCGATGTGGGTCATGCCGAGCTTCTCCGCCACACCGCGGGACGCCTCGTTCGCGGGGTGGATGATGGCGGTGAGGAGCGTGGGAGCGAAGGTCCGCGCGACGAGGTCGACACAGGCGCGTGCGGCCTCGGTGGCATAGCCTCGGCGCTGGCGATCGGCGCGGACGTGGTAGCCGACTTCGAGCACGGGAGCGCCGTTCACCGACTGCCAGGTGAGGCCGCAGTCGCCGAGGAAATCGCCGTCGTGCGTCTCGATGATCCAGAGACCGTGGCCGTCCTCGCGGTAGCGCTGCTGCATCCGCGCGATCCACTCGGCGGCTTCCGCTCGCGACTTGGGCGCGGGGTAGTACGCCATGACCTCCGGATTACCCAGGAGCGCCGCCATGTCGTCGAGATCGTCCGCGATCATCTCCCGGAAGGCGAGTCGCGGGGTCGGGGCGGGCAGGAGGCGGCGTGGTCCGCTCACAGATCGACGGTGTCGCCGGGCTCGAGCACGAGGAACTCGCCGCCGCCCTGCTCGGTCGCCCACTGCAGCCGCTGCCGGTGCATGTTCTTGCCGATCACGGACAGGGTCATGTCGTGCGTGCCGAACGCCCGTCGGGGCTTCACGGCCAGGACGTAGTCGATGGCGTCCCCGATCTTGAGCCACGGGGCTCCGAGCGGCGCGGCGAGGGTGCCGACCTCGACGCCTTCCGGTACCGCATAGGAGTCGCCGGGGTAGTAGAACGTGTCGTTGACGAGCACGCCCACGTTGTCGATCGTCGGGATCGAGGAGTGGATCACTGCGTGCGTGCCACCGAAGAAGCGCAGAGTGAAGGCGCCGACCTCCACGGTGTCGCCGGGGGAGACGACCGTGACCTCGTAGCCCTCCGCCGCCTTCGCCACGCCCTCCGGCCCGAAGATCGGGGTCCCGGGGGCCGCGCGGAGGATCCGGTCGAGGTGCTCCGGCGTCCAGTGGTCGGGGTGCTCGTGCGTGAGCACGATGGCGACCAGTCCGCTGAGGTCGTGCAGCGGGGCTGTGAAGGATCCCGGATCGATCAGGAGGGTGTCGTCGTTCTGGTCCAGGCGGAGGGTGGCATGTTCGAACTTGGTGACGCGCATGAGACGAGTCAACTCCTTCCCGGGGTCTGCGGCAAACGGAAATCGGCGCGCCACGCCCGGGATCTCGGGTGGACTGGCCTCGATTTGGCGCAGTGAGAATCGCCGTGGCATACTTGAACGGTTGTCGCGGAACGGAAAAGCTCCGCAAGACGGCCCCATCGTATAGCGGCCTAGTACGCCGCCCTCTCACGGCGGTAACGCGGGTTCGAATCCCGCTGGGGTCACACAACACGTCGAAAGCCCTCCGGTTCTCCGGGGGGCTTTCGCCGTTCCCGAGCGTGCGCGTCAGTCGTCCGCGCGCAGCGACAGGGTCCGGAACGCACGAGCCCGGAGCGGTACGAGCATGAGCGCCGTCATCGCTCCACCGGCCACGACGAACGGCACCCAGACGGCGGTGACCGTCGCGAGCGCGCCGAAGCCCGCCATCGCGAGCGGCATCAGGCAGTCGTCGCCGAGCCGGGTGAGGGACCCCATCCGACCGAGGAAGGCGGTGTCCACCGTCGCGGCGAAGGTCGCGCTCAGCAGCACGGAGGCGTAGCCCGCGGTGGCGCCGACGACGGTGGCGGCGACGGCCACGGTCCAGACGGGGCCGAACCCGAGCGCGACGATTCCCGCTCCCTGGACGAGGAGCGCGCCGAACCCGCTCCGCGCCTCGTGGCGCGGCCGCCATCTCGCGACCGCGGCAGCCCCCACGGCGGCGCCGAGGCCGAGGAGGCCCTCGAAGAGGCCGACCGCGGGAGCCCCCCAACCCTCGTCGTGCGCCCGCAGAGCCAGGCCGATGCCGATGGCGGGGCCCACGGCGAGATTGAGTCCGGAGAGGGCGATGACGAGAGTGCGCGTCGTGGGGTTCGCTCCGAGGTGGGCGAACGCCGCGCCGATCGCGCGCAGGGACGAGGTGCGCGGGGCCCGGGCGAGCCGGAACCGCGGGCGCAGGACGATCGCCAGGAACCCGACGACCAGGGCGAAGGTCACCGCGTTCGCGGATGCGCTCCCCGCGAGACCGGCTTGGGCGACGAGCAGGCCGCCCAGTGCGGCGCCCCCCATCGTGCCGAGGCGCGACGCCGTCTGGATGACGGCCGCGTAGGAGGGGAGATCGTCGGTGCGTACCAGCTGTCGCCCGATGGTGCCGGCGGAGGGTTCGTAGAACGCGTCGCACACCCCGAACGCCACGGCGGCGGCGAGCAGGACGGGCACGGTGGGCGCATGCGAGACCGTCCACACGGCGGCGGCGACGAGCACCCCCACACGCACCGCATTGCAGGCGATCATCACCCGGCGGGCGTCGGCGCGATCCGCGATGACCCCGCCGAAGAGCAGCACCATCGCGCGCGGAACCGTGCCGGCGGCGACGATGAGTCCGGCGACGGCGGGGGAGGCGATCTGCACGGCCGTCCACGCCAACGCGATCGTCCACACGGCGTCGCCGGCGTCGGACAGAGCCTTCACGCCGATCCACGCGTGCACCATCCGGTCACGCCGGAACGGAGGAGGACTGGTGAGCTCGAGGGGCGGGGTGAGCGCGGTCATCACGGCTCCGTGGGGAACGCGTGAGCGAAGAAGAAGACGGGCGTGCGCGCCTGGCCGTCGCCTTCGTCGATCGAGGCCTGCCAGTCCCGCACCACGTCCAGCACGCGCGCGGAGAGGTCGCGCAGTTCCTCCGGGGTCGCCCACGCGGTGGTCTCCGTGTTGGAGGCGTCGTAGGCCGCGACGGCGGGCTCCCCTCGGCGTCGGTGCCAGCGCTGGAGGCGGTCGATCTGCATGCGGATGCCCTGCCGCTGTGCTTCCCGGGCGAGAAGGGCATCGGCGGGGGAGTCGACGAAGTCCTCCACCGACCAGGTGAGGCCGCGCCGGGCGACGGTCCACCAGCTCGTGCGCCGGTCGCCGGTCGGATCGGCGGCACGCTCGACGATCCCGGCCCGCTCGAGCATCCTGAGGTGATGGCTGATGCTGCCGACCTGGCTGTCGAGCGCACGGGCGAGGCCGGTCACCTGCGAGGTGCCGTACAGCAGCAGATAGTCGTAGATGCGGCGCCGCAACGGGTGATGCACGGCGGTGATCACGGAGATGTCTTCCACGCTCCGAAGGCTAAGCAGCGACCCGGATGCGCACAAGAGTTCTTGTATACCCCGGAACTGCGCGCTATTCCTCCGTGCGGGGCGAAGTGGACGCCGCTTCCCGTCGCCGGCGGCTGCGGCGGACGAGCCAGACGACCAGCACGACGACAGCGACCACCGCGAGCCAGGGGAGGAGGAAGCCGACCGCGATCACCAGGGCGTTGAGTGAGACCACGAGCCCGTTCCACCCGGCCAGCAGACCGTCGCCGAAGCCGGCGGGGTCTGCCGACGCCGCGGTGCCGCTGCGGGACAGCTCCACGGTGAGCGACGACAGGGCCACCTGGTCCTCCAGCGCGGCGAGCTGCTGTTCGTACGACTCGAGCTGCGCCTGGCGATCGGTGAGCGCGACTTCGGCCTCGATGAGATCGGCGACAGTGCCCGACTGCCCCATGAGCTCCGTGAGCCGCTGCACTGACGCACGGGTCGACTCCACGCGGGCGCGGAGGTCAATCGTCGTGGCGGTGACGTCCTGCTTCGTGACGGAGGACGACAGCACCTCACCGGTGTCGCCGAGGGCGGCGATCACCGTGGTCAGATCGTCGGCGGGGACGCGGATCGTGATCCAGCCGTACCCGGAATCCGCGGGAGCCGGTTCGGCGGGGGCATCCGACGAGACCGCTCGGCCGACCTCGGTGCTCTCGACGTAGCCGCCGTGCTCGACGGCGAGATCGCCGATGGCGGATGCGGCGTCGGCGACGTCCCGCACCTGCACCGACGCCTGGGCGGTGGTGACGATGTCACGGGCGTCCTCGGCAGACGCCGCGGCGTCCGATCCGACGGTGCCGGGAAGGGTCGCCCCTTCGACGGCGCGGTCCGGCACGGACGAGCCCGCCTCGTCGGTCGACCAGCCCGCGGTGCCGTCCGCTGTGGATACGGACGAGCCGCCGCCTCCGACGGCGCCGAGGATCGGCGGGGTCACCAGGACCCCGACGACGAAGGCCGCCGCGATCCCTCCGGCGGTGAGCCATCGGCGTCGACGGTTCCGGGCGCGTTCGGTTCGCGGAGACAGCGGGCGCCGCTCGCTGCGGATCTCGGTGAAGACGGCCTCCTCGATCCGGGCGACGGTCGCGTCCGACAGTGGCGGGAGGCTCTCCTGCGGGGTCTGGTGGTTCATGCGTCCCTCACTTCCTTGACGGCGCCGCGCAGCTGGGTGCGCACGCGTGAGAGACGGTTCCGGACGACGGCGTGCGTCACGCCGAGCTCGTCGGCGGCGGCCTGGTACGCGTAGCCCTCGGACGCGCACAGCCGGAAGATCTCCCGGTCGAGCTCGCTCAGGGTGCCCACCTCCGCGGCGATCCTCGCGGCGAGCGCCGCCGTGATCACCTGCTCCTCGACGCTGACGACGTCCGGGAGCTGATCGTCCGCCGCGTCCGTCGTGTGCGCCTGGTCGCGACGGCGCTGGCGCAGCCGGTTCGCGGACTGGAAGCGGCAGATCGTCGCGAGCCAGGGGAGGATCGACTCTCCCTGCAGCTCCAGATCCGGAAGCTTCCGCCAGGCGACCACGAAGGTCTCCTGCGCCACGTCCTCCGCGTCGGCGGGGGAGCCCAGGATCCCGTGGGCGATCCAGTACACGGGGCGCACGTGGGCGCGGTACAGCGCGCGGAAGGCGCTCTGATCGCCGGCCGCCGCCTGGGCGGCCCATCGCTGGTCACTCGTCTGCGCGGGCATCCTGGTTCCGTTCGGTGTCTCTCCCTCGAGAGTGTCGGCGGATGACCCATCGTCTCAGCACGGCATCGGATCCGCAGCGGGTGGGGACTTCCTCGTCCGCGCGGCTCCCACCTCCGGTAGCATGGCCCGGGCGAGAGGGAGTATCCCGAATCCGCGCGTAACGTCATCACGAGCATCGACACCGCTGCTCCGGGCGCGCGCCGCACATCTGCGGGGGAGAGACTTTCGACTCATTCCCGACCCCTCGCGAAAGGTGCACAGCGCCCGTGGACATCCCCGTCTGGTTCGAGATCACGTCGATGGTCGTCCTCACGATCATCCTGATCGGCGACCTGCTCCTCATCCGGCTGCGCCCGCACATCCCCTCCACCAAGGAGTCGACGCTGTGGGTCGTGTTCTACGTGGGCCTCGCGCTGCTCTTCGCGGTGCTGCTGGGCAATGTGGGCGGATGGCAGAACGCCGGGGACTTCATCACCGGGTGGGCGCTGGAGTACAGCCTCTCCGTCGACAACCTGTTCGTCTTCGTGCTGATCATGGCGCAGTTCGCGGTGCCGCGACGTCTGCAGCAGCAGGTGCTGATGGTCGGGATCATCATCGCGCTAGTCCTGCGCGGGCTCTTCATCCTCGTGGGCGTGACGATCATCGAGAACTTCTCGCCGATCTTCTACCTGTTCGGCGCCTTCCTCGTCTACACCGCCATCCGGCAGGCGATGCCGGAGGGCGAGCACGAGGACGACGTCAAGCGCGAGAACTTCATCGTCCGGCTGCTCCGCCGTCGGATCGACATCAGCGAGACCTACGACGGCTCGAAGATCCGCACGACCGTCGACGGGACGCGCATGTGGACGCCGATGATCATCGTGTTCATCACGATCGGCGTCACGGACCTCATCTTCGCGATCGACTCGATCCCCGCGATCTTCGAGATCACGACGAACGGCTTCCTCGTCTTCGCCGCGAACATCTTCGCCCTCATGGGGCTGCGCCAGCTCTACTTCCTCCTCGGCGACCTCCTGGACCGCCTCCGCTACCTGCACTACGGCATCGCCGTCATCCTCGGGTTCATCGGCATCAAGCTGATCCTGCACGCGCTGCACGTCAACGAGCTCCCGTTCATCAACGGCGGCGAGCACGTGGAGTGGGTGCCCGACATCGACAACATGGTGTCGCTCGGCGTGATCCTCGTGTCGATGACGGTCGCGACGATCGCGAGCCTGATCGCGTCGTCCAGGGAGGAGCGAGCGGAGAAGCGCGTCGCTCACGTCGGAGACTGAGTCCGCGCGGAGCGGGTCAGAACGCCTGCAGGTTGGCCTGCAGGCCGCCGTCCGCGTACTCGCGCCGGAGCAGCCCGCGGCGGCGGAGGATCGGCACCAGCTCGTCGAGCGTGCGGTGCAGGGTCACGGGGTGGAAGTCGCCCCAGAGCAGCACGCCGTCGTTGCCCCACTCACCGAGCTCCTCGACGAGATCGGCGAACTCCTCTGCGGTGCCCACGAAACCGCTGCGGTCGTGCAGCCGGCCGGTGCGGGCGAGTGCGGTGAGGTGCGCGCGGAGCGGGGCATCCTCTCCGCGGTCGCCGATCAGCCGCTGGATGCTCCCGCGGGAGACATGGGCTCCGAAGACCGAAGGGTCGAGGGGACGGTCCAGATCGAGGGCCGTGAGATCGGTTTCCAGATCACTCGACTGCTTCCGGGCGATCTGCGCGAGTGCGGCGTCGTCCGGGCGTGCGGAGGCGGCCACGATCCGGTCGGCCTCCTCGGCGGACGCCGTGATCACGGGCTGGATCGCGAAGAGGATCTTGACGTCCTCGGCACGGCGTCCCCGGGCGATCGCGGCGTCGTGCACGCGCTGCCGATACTCCCGTACCGCCTTCTCGTGCAGCGGTGCGAGCGCGAGCTGGACGTCCGAGTTGGCACCCGCGAACGCCAGGCCGCGCCCCGAGCCGCCGGGGGAGACGATGGTCGGCTCCCCGTCCGTGAAGGGCAGGGCGTTCAAGGGGCCGTCGAAGTCGTAGTGCGCCCCGCGGTGCTGCACCGGGCGCATGCGGGTGCCGTCCGCATAGACGCCGGAGGCGGGGTCGGCGACCAGGGCGCCCTCGTCCCAGCTCCGCCAGAGCGCGCGGATGCCGGCGAGCCATTCCTCGGCACGGTCGTACGCCTCGTCGTGGCCGAGCTGCGGGGCCGCGGAGAAGTGACGGGCGCTGCCGGTGTCGGTGACCACGTTGAGGCCGAGCCGGTGCCCGCTCAGATGCTGCAGCGTCGCGAACTGGCGCGCCGACGTGTACGGCAGCGAGGCCGCCGGATTCACGGTCGGCACGACCCCGAGGTGACGGGTCGCCTGGAAGAGGTACGGCGCGAGCAGCAGGGGATCGTGCTTCGGGCCGCCGAACGCGTGACGCACGCGCAGATCGATCGTGTCCGCTGAGCCGAGGGAGGGGCTGTCCTCGACGATCACGAGGTCGAATCCGGCCTGCTCGAGGGTGCGCGCGGCCTCCTGGTAGATCTCCGGTCGTGTCCAGTCGTAGTCCCAGTCCAGGGATGGATAGCCCCACCCCTGAGGGCCGAAGCCCCGGGCGAGGAACCACCCGAAGTGCTGCAGGCGGCTCATGCCACCGTCTCCCGGACGCTCTCGAGCACCCGCGCCAGATCGCCGATCAGGTCGTCCACGTCCTCGATGCCGATCGACAGTCGGAGGGTGCCGGGGCCCACACCGAGGATCCGGCGCTCCTCGTCGGTGCGCTGCGCATGGCTGGTGGTGCCCGGGTGCAGCACGAGCGACCGCACGTCGCCGATGTGGGTCATGTGCGTGAAGACGGACACCTCCTCCACGAAGCGACGGGCCGCGGGGAGACCCCCGCGCAACGTGAAGGTGAAGATCGAACCGAAGCCGCCGTCGAGGTAACGCACCGCGGTCTCGTGGTGCGGGTGCGTGGGCAGGCCGACGTAGTCCACGCTCTCCACGGCGTCATGCGCGGCGAGCCAGCGTGCGACGGCGAGGGCGTTCTGCGACTGCCGCTCCACGCGCAGGCCGAGCGTCTCGGTGCCCTGGCCGATCAGGAACGCGTTGAGGGGCGAGGGCGAGGGACCGAACCGCGGAGCCACCGACTCTCTGGCGTACCCGATGCGCGCGCGGCCGCCGTGCCGGGCGAAGACGCTGGGGGCGCCGCCCCGTCCCGGCAGCACGAGGTGCGGGGCGTTGTGCCCGGCGCGGTCGGCATCGAATCGGCCGTCATCGATCACCACGCCGCCGAGAACCGCGCCCTGACCCGCGAGGAACTTCGACGCCGAGTGCACCACGATGGCCGCGCCGTGCTCCAGCGGCCGGAGGAGAGCCGGGGTGGCCAGGGTGTTGTCGACGATCAGCGGAACGGCGATCTCGTCGGCCACCGCGCTCACCGCCGCGACGTCGAGGATGTCGTTCCGCGCGTTCGCGAGCGATTCCGCGAACAGCGCCCTGGTCGTCGGGCGCACGGCGTCGCGCCAGGCATCCGGGTCCGCGATGTCGTCCACGAACGTCGTCTCGATGCCGAGTCTGGCGAGGTTGTCCAGGAACAGCCCGCGGGTGCCCTCGTAGATGTGGGTCGAGGACACGATGTGATCGCCCGCCCCCACGACCGAGAGCAGGGCGGTCGTCACCGCGGCCTGTCCGCTGGCCACGAGCACGGCGTCGGCACCGGACTCCAGGCTCGCGAGCTGCCGCTCCACCGCGTGCACCGTGGGGTTGCCGGTGCGCGTGTACCCGAATCCGGTGCCGGTACCGAAGTGGTCGGCGGCGTGATCGAAGTCGTCGAACTCGAAGCCCGCCGTCAGGTAGATCGGCGTCACGCGGGAGGCGGCAGCGGCTCGGCCTCTCGCGGCGTGGACGGCGCGGGTGGCGAAGCGGGCGGTCTCGACGGTCATGCGGGGGCCTCTCGGTCGATCGGGTGAGCAACAGAGTGTCACGGCGTGTCTCGGCGTGTCCGAGCGGTGGTAACCTGACGTCATGCGGACCGTGCTCCTTCTTAGCGGCCGCGGCGAGACCTCGATCTGAGCCCCTCCTCGTCGCGGAGTCCATCGTGGGCCGAACCGCCATCCACAGGAGACACGCCATGACCACCACCGCCGGTGCGGATTCCGCACGCCCCAGGACGCTCGCCGAGAAGGTCTGGGACGACCACCTCGTCGTCAAGGGCGAGGACGGCCAGCCCGACCTCATCTACATCGACCTGCACCTCGTGCACGAGGTCACCAGCCCGCAGGCCTTCGACGGCCTCCGCAGCGAGGGACGGCCGCTCCGCCGGCTCGACCTGACCATCGCCACGGAGGACCACAACACGCCGACGTGGGAGATCGACAAGCCCATCGCCGACCTGACCAGCCGCACGCAGATCGAGACGCTGCGCCGCAACGCCGCCGAGTTCGGCGTGCGTCTGCACTCCCTGGGGGACGCGGAGCAGGGGATCGTCCACGTCGTCGGCCCGCAGCTCGGCCTCACCATGCCCGGGATCACCGTGGTCTGCGGCGACTCGCACACGTCCACGCACGGCGCGTTCGGCGCGATGGCGTTCGGCATCGGCACCAGCGAGGTCGAGCACGTCATGGCGACCCAGACGCTGCCGCTGAAGCCGTTCAAGACGATGGCCATCAACGTCGAGGGCACGCTGCGTCCCGGCGTCACGGCGAAGGACATCATCCTCGCCGTGATCGCCAAGATCGGCACCGGCGGCGGTCAGGGCTACGTGCTCGAGTACCGCGGCAGCGCGATCCGCGCGCTCTCCATGGAGGGCCGCATGACGATCTGCAACATGTCGATCGAGGCGGGGGCCCGCGCCGGCATGGTGGCTCCGGACGAGACGACGTTCGCCTACCTCGAGGGGCGTCCACACGCGCCGAAGGGCCAGGACTGGGACGACGCGGTCGCCTACTGGCGCACGCTGCCGACCGACGAGGGCGCGACCTTCGATGCCGAGGTCTTCATCGACGCCGACGAGCTGGAGCCGTTCGTGACGTGGGGGACGAACCCCGGCCAGGGCAGCTCGCTCTCCGCCTCGGTGCCGAACCCGGCGGAGATCGCCGACCCGAACGAGCGGGCCGCCGCCGAGCGGGCGCTGGAGTACATGGACCTGACGCCGGGCACGCCCCTGAAGGAGGTGCCGGTCGACGCGGTGTTCATGGGCTCGTGCACGAACAGCCGCATCGAGGACCTCCGGGCCTTCGCCTCCATCATCCAGGGCAAGAAGAAGGCCGACGGCGTCCGGGTGATGGTCGTCCCCGGTTCCGCCCGCGTGCGACTGGAGGCCGAGGCCGAGGGCCTGGATCAGGTCATCAAGGACTTCGGGGCGGAGTGGCGCTTCGCAGGATGCTCGATGTGTCTGGGCATGAACCCCGATCAGCTCGCCCCGGGGGAGCGCTGCGCCTCCACCTCGAACCGCAACTTCGAAGGGCGCCAGGGCAAGGGCGGCCGCACGCACCTCGTGTCGCCGCTCGTCGCGGCGGCGACCGCCATCCGCGGCACCCTGTCCAGCCCGAGCGATCTGGAGGCCTGACCATGGAGAAGTTCACCACCCACACGGGGATCGCCGCGCCGCTGAAGCGGTCGAACGTCGACACCGACCAGATCATCCCCGCGGTGTTCCTCAAGCGCGTCACCAAGACGGGCTTCGAGGACGCGCTGTTCCACGGCTGGCGGCAGGACCCGGAGTTCGTGCTCAACCAGGCGCCGTATCAGGGGGCCTCCGTCCTCGTCGCCGGGCCGGACTTCGGTACCGGTTCCAGCCGTGAGCACGCCGTCTGGGCCCTTCGCGACTTCGGCTTCAAGGTCGTGCTGAGCCCGAGGTTCGCCGACATCTTCCGCGGCAACGCGGGCAAGCAGGGCCTCCTCGCGGCGACCATCTCCGAGGCGGATCTGGAGCGGTTCTGGGCGATCATGGACGCCGATCCCGGCGCGCGCATGACGGTCGACCTCGAGGCGCGCACCGCCGCCATCGGCGACCCCACCGGAGGCGCGGAGGCCCGCTTCCAGGCCGACATCGGGATCGACGATTACACTAGATGGCGGCTCCTCGAAGGGCTCGATGACATCGGGCTCACGCTGCGCAACGAAGACAAGATCGCGCAGTTCGAGGCCCGTCGCGAGTCGTGGCGGCCGCGGACCCTCCCCGTCCAGTGAGACGGAGGGGGCGGGGGAGCCAGGGGTAACCCCGCCCCCGATGAATGAAGTGAGGCCCCGAATGACGACACCCGTGCGCGACGCTCTCTCCGACGACGTCCCCGCGCTGACCGGAGACGTCCTCGCCATCCGCGGAGGCCGTCCGCTGCGCGGACGCGTCGACGTCAAGGGCGCGAAGAACCTCGCCACCAAGGCGATGGTCGCGTCTCTGCTCGGGGAGACCACGAGCGTCCTGCGCGACGTGCCGGCCATCAGCGACGTCGCCGTGGTGCGCTCGCTGCTCGAGGTGCACGGCGTCCGCGTGTCGGAGGGTGACGAGCCCGGCTCCCTGGTGTTCGACCCCAGCGACGTCGAGTCGGCCCACTTCGAGGAGATCGACGCGCATGCGGGCGCCTCCCGGATCCCGATCCTGTTCTGCGGTCCGCTCCTGCACCGCCTCGGCCAGGCGTTCATCCCCGACCTCGGCGGCTGCCGCATCGGCGACCGGCCGATCGACTTCCACCTGGACGCGCTGCGGAAGTTCGGCGCGATCGTCGAGAAGCTCCCCAGCGGCATCCGCCTCTCGACCGGCGGGGCCCGTCTGCACGGTGCCAACATCCACCTCCCGTACCCGAGCGTCGGCGCCACGGAGCAGGTGCTCCTCACCGCTGTACGGGCGGAGGGCATCACCGAGCTGCGCAACGCGGCGATCGAGCCCGAGATCATGGACCTCATCGCCGTCCTGCAGAAGATGGGCGCGATCATCTCCTACGAGCCGAACCGCGTCATCCTCATCGAGGGCGTCGAGAAGCTCCGCGGCTACGACCACCGGTCGATCTTCGATCGCAACGAGGCGGCCTCGTGGGCCTCGGCCGCTCTGGCCACCGACGGCGAGATCTTCGTCGGCGGCGCGAAGCAGCAGGAGATGCTCACCTTCCTCAACGTCTTCCGGAAGGCGGGCGGCTGGTTCGACATCCAGGAGGACGGCATCCTCTTCCGTCGCGACGGCGACATCAAGCCGGTCGTGATCGAGACCGACGTGCACCCCGGGTTCATGACCGACTGGCAGCAGCCGCTCGTGGTCGCGCTCACCCAGGCGCACGGCCGCTCCGTCGTGCACGAGACCGTGTACGAGAACCGCATGGGCTTCACCGAGGCGCTCGTCAAGATGGGCGCCGACATCGTCGTGCACCCGCGCGGGCTGCAGGACGGCCCGCGGCGCGTGCCGCGTCGTGACCTGGAGCAGGCCGCCGTCATCACGGGCCCGACGCCGCTCCACGGCGCCGACATCGTCGTCCCCGATCTGCGCGGCGGCTACAGCCACGTGATCGCGGCGCTGACGGCCACGGGCGAGTCGAAGGTGTCGGGGGTCGACATCCTGAGCCGCGGATACGAGAAGTTCCTCGCCAAGCTCGACGCGCTCGGCGCCGACTTCGACGTCATCCGGTGAGCCCGATGGCGTCCCGGTCTCCGGAGAAGACGCGTCCGAGCGTCTTCTGGCCGCTCGCGGCGATCGTCGTCCCGGTGGTGTCGCTGATCGCGAAGATCCGGATCGTCGGTGCGGAGAAGCTGCCGCGCGAGGGCTCATTCGTCCTCGCGCCGAACCACTACTCGGAGTTCGATCCGCTGATCGTCGCCATGGCGGTCTGGCGGATCGGGCGCGCCCCGCGGTTCATGGCCAAGGAGAGCCTCTTCCGGGTGCCCGTCCTCGGATGGTTCCTGCGCAAGACGGGGATGATCCCGGTCGCGCGCACGTCCTCGGCGTCCTCCGCGAAGCAGACGATGGCCCAGTCGGCGGCTCTCGTGGAGCACGGTCGCGGTGTCATCGTGTACCCGGAGGGCACGCTCACCCGAGACCCCGACATGTGGCCGATGCGCGGCAAGTCGGGAGCGGTGCGGCTCGCCCTCGCCGACGGCATCCCGCTCATCCCCATGGCCCAGTGGGGGACTCAGGCGATCATGGGCCGCTACCAGAAGGGGCTGAGCCTCTGGCCGCTCCGGAAGCCCGTCACCGTGATCATCGGCGACCCCGTCGACGTGTCCGACCTCCGCGGTCGCGCCGGCGAGCCGGCGGCGCTGACGGAGGCCACCAACCGCCTCATGAACGCGATCACCGCGCTGCTGGAGCAGGTGCGCGGCGAGAAGGCCCCCGCGGAGCGCTGGAATCCGGCGAGCCACGGCCAGAAGGAGACCGGACGCCTTGACCCCTAAGAGAACCGCGCCGGCCGGACCCCGCGTCGCCGTGATCGGCGCCGGCAGCTGGGGCACCACGTTCGGCAAGATCCTCGCCGACGGCGGCGCCCACGTGACGATGTGGGCGCGCCGTGCGGAGCTGGCGCACGAGATCCATGAGGCGAAGCGCAACTCGCGCTACCTGCCCGGCATCAACCTACCCCGCACGATGGCGGCCACGCATGAGCTGGCGACCGCCCTCGAGGGCGTCGACCAGGTCTACCTGTCCGTGCCGAGTCAGTCGCTGCGGGAGAACCTCAAGGCGCTGCGCCCGCTGATCGCTTCGGGCGACGCGAAGATCGTCAGCCTCATGAAGGGCGTCGAGCGTGGCACCGGACTGCGCATGAGTCAGGTGATCCAGCAGGAGCTGCAGTGCGATCCCGACCGGGTCGCCGTCGCCTCCGGCCCCAACCTCGCGCTGGAGATCGCGCGGGAGCAGCCGACCGCGGCCGTGATCTCGTCGCGCAGCCAGGAGACGGCGGACGTCGTGGCCCGCGCCGCGCGCAACTCCTACTTCCGCACGTTCGTGAACACCGACGTCATCGGCACGGAGTTCGGCGGGGTGCTCAAGAACCTCATCGCCGTCGCCATCGGGATCGTCGACGGCGTGGGCTACGGCGAGAACACGAAGGCCTCGATCATCACCCGCGGCCTCGTCGAGATGACCGACTTCGCGGTGGCGAACGGTGCCCAGCCGGAGACCTTGCAGGGACTGGCGGGGCTCGGCGACCTCATCGCGACGTGTCAGTCGCCGCTGAGCCGCAACAACACCGCCGGGCGGCTGCTCGGACAGGGATACAGCTTCCAGGATGTGGTGAAGCAGATGCAGCAGACCGCGGAGGGTCTGGCCTCGGTCGCCCCCGTGCTGCAGCTCGCCCGCGAAGCCGATGTGCACATGCCGATCGTGGAGCAGGTGAAGATGGTGCTCGACGGCAAGATGGATCCCCGGGACATCGCCCCGCATCTGACGACGGACGACGACACCCCGCAGGGGGAGAGGACCAACCATGGACAAGCAGACGGTGGTGGTGCTCTTCGGAGGGCGCTCCAGCGAGCATTCGATCAGTTCCGCAACGGCGGGGGGAGTGCTGGGCGCGATCGATCGTGACCGGTATGCCGTGATCCCGGTGGGGATCACCCGCGAGGGCGCCTTCGTCCTGGAGGACGACGACCCGGCGAAGTTCCCGCTCGACGCCGCGCATCTCCCGGAGGTGGTGGACAACGGCACCCGGGTGCTCTGGCCGGAACCCGGCGGCGACCGCACCCTGCGCGTCGTGCACCCCGGCGGCGCGACCGAGGGGCTCGGCGAGATCGACGTCGTGCTGCCGATCCTGCACGGACCCCACGGCGAGGACGGCACCATCCAGGGCTACTTCGACACGCTCGAGGTGCCCTATGCCGGCGGCGGCGTGCTCGACTCGGCGCTGTGCATGGACAAGCACTTCATGAAGATCGCGCTGCGGGCCGCCGGCATCTCGGTGGCACCGGGCGTGACCGTGCGCCGCCGCGAGTGGGACGTCGACCCTGCGGCCGTGCGCCGCCGTGCCGTCGAGCTCGGCCTGCCCGTCTTCGTCAAGCCGGCGCGCGCCGGATCGAGCGTCGGCGTCTCGAAGGTGACGGCTCCGGAGGAGCTCGATGCGGCCCTCGCCATCGCCTTCGCCGAGGACGACAAGGTCCTCATCGAGGCCGGGATCACCGGGCGGGAGATCGAGGTCGCGGTCCTGGAGACCGCCGACGGCGTCCGCGCCTCCCTTCCGGGGGAGATCGTGCTGACCGACCGCGGCTTCTACGACTTCGAGGGCAAGTACCTCGGTGGCGACGGCGTCGATGTGGTGTGCCCCGCGGAGCTGAGCGAGGCGGAGGTGGCGGCCGTCCAGGAAGCCGGCGTGCGTGCCTTCCAGGCGGTGGACGGTCGTGGCCTCGCCCGCGTCGACATGTTCCTCACCCCGGACGGCGAGCTCGTCGTCAACGAGCTCAACACCATGCCCGGATTCACGCCCATCTCGATGTTCCCGAAGTGCTGGGTCGCGTCAGGGCTGAGCTACGGCGATCTCATCACCGAACTGGTCGAGGCGGGTCTGCGCCGCTGACATCGGCGTTCCCCGCAGGCGCTCAGCTCGCGGGGAACTCCACCCGGTCCGTGCACTGCGCGGTGGCCGGTGCGAGTCCGGACTGGATGTTCGACGAGAGGCTGTCGACGATCGACTGGAAGTCGACCTGCTCGCCGCGGCGGATGATGACCTCGATGGCCGGCTCCCGACCGTAGGTGACGAGGCGCTGGCGCTCGTCTTCCTGCTCCAGGACCAACCAGTCGACGCCACCGAGGGTGGTGCAGACGAGGTCGGACGGGGCGGGGGGCTCCACGCCGCAACGCAGGACGACCGTGGGATCGCCCCACGCGCCTGTCGCCTGCGCGTCGGTCCACACCCGCTCGTAGCCGCCGACGGTGTCCGGCAGGAGCACGGAGACGTTCGCGCAGGCCGGGTCGTTCGCGTCCTCCGCAGGCTCGAGGTGCACGGTGGTGGAGCATCCGGCGAGTCCGGCGGCGAGGGCGATCGACCCCGCGACGGCAGCGAGGCGGCGGGAACGAAGCATGCATCCAGGCTACCTTTGACGACATGCCCTCCCGACCCGACTCCGACGATCCGCGCCTGGGAGATCTCTCGGAGGGCCGCATCCTCCGCGCCATCCTCCAGCGCACCGCGCCCGGCGCGCACACGCTCCTCGGGCCGGGTGACGACGCCGCCGTCATCGCGGCTCCCTCCGCCTCCGTCGTCGCGACGACCGACACCCTCGTGCACGGGCCGGACTTCCGCCTCGCCTGGACGAGCGGCTACGACCTCGGGTGGAAGGCGGCGGCGGTCAACCTCGCCGACATCGCCGCCATGGGCGCGCGTCCCACCGCCCTTCTCGTGGCTCTCGCCGTGCCGCGTGAGCTCCGGTTGTCCTTCGTGGAGCGCCTGGCTGACGGCTTCCGCGAGGCCTGCGCGGCGCTGGCCCCCGGGTGCGCGGTCGTCGGCGGCGACCTCACGGTGTCCGAGGTGCTCACGGTCGCCGTGACGGCACTGGGCGACCTCGAAGGCCGCCCGCCGGTGACCAGGGCGGGGGCGCGATCGGGCGACGTCGTCGCCGTGGCGGGGGAGCTGGGCCATGCCGCGCACGGACTGGCGGTGCTGTTCGGACGCTTCCGGGACGGCGAGACGCCGATGCCGGTCGATCCTGCGGCCCTCGCGGCGGGGGAGAGCGCCGCGGTCGCCGCGCAGCTGCGACCATCCCCGCCCATCGGCCTCGGCGTCGCCGCGGCGGCCGCCGGCGCGACCGCGATGATGGACGTCTCGGACGGCCTCGCCCTCGATGCGCGTCGCCTTGCGGAGGCCTCCGGCGTCACCCTCGCGCTGGACGGCGCGGCGCTCGGCGCGAACCCGGAGCGGGCGCTCGCGGGCGGTGAGGACCATGCACTGCTCGCGACGTTCCCGGACGGCGTGCTGCCGCCGGGGTTCCGCGCGATCGGTGTCGTGCGGTCGCGCGGCGACGAGGACCTGCTCTGCGACGACCGTCCTGTGGATGTCAGCGGCTGGGATCCCTACCGGGACTGGGACTCCGTCTCCGGCTGAACGGCTGCGGACGCCGGCTCGTCGCGGTCCGGCTCGGCCCACCAGAGGGTGGTGTCGCCGTAGGTCTTCTCCCGGAACACGCGGAGCCCGGCCGCCGTGAAGTCGGGGGTCGGGGAACGGCGGGCACGCTCGACGACCACGACGGCGTCGTCGCTGAGCAGCGGAGCGAGGGCGGCCAGGTCACCGTCCATCGCCTCGTCGTCGATGTCGTACGGCGGATCCGTGAACACGAGGTCGTACGACCCGGACGCTCGGCCGAGGAACGCCCGGACGGTCGCCTCCTGGACCTTCGCGGACGCGGCGCCGGATGCCTTCGTCACTGCCGCGACGTTGCGGCGTACGACGGCTGCCGCCTGCCGGTTGCGCTCCACGAGGTCGGCGCTTCGGGCGCCGCGGCTCAGGGCCTCGAGCCCGAGCGCGCCGGAGCCCGCGTAGAGGTCGAGTACCCTGGCACCCGCGATCGCGTCGAGCGACTCCAGGGCGCCGAACAGCGACTCGCGCACGCGATCGCTCGTCGGCCGTGTCCCGGCACCGGGGACGTCGAGCCGGGTGCCGCGTGCCGTTCCGGCGATGATCCTCGTCACCCGTTCACGATACGACAGGGCGCGGGCGGTCGTGTCCGTGCGGTTCCCTAGACTCGGAGCATGTCGCTCACGCTCGAATCCTCGCTGGAGGAGGCCCTCGGTGCGGCGCCGGCCAAGACGCTCGACCGCGCCTTCGGCATGAAGACCGTCGGCGACCTGCTCGCGCACTATCCGCGTCGGTACGCCGACCCCGGCGAGCTCACCCCCATCCGCGACCTCCCCATCGGGGAGACCGTCACCATCGTGGCGGAGGTCCTCTCGTCGAGCTTCCGTCGGATGCGCAACCGGCCGGGAGCCATGGTCGACGTCGTCATCGGCGACGGCGTCGGGCGCATGTCGCTGACCTTCTTCGCGAAGAACGTCGGCGCAGCGGAATGGCGCTCCAAGGATCTGGCGGTCGGACGCCGTGGCGTGTTCTCCGGCAAGGTCGGCGAGTTCAACGGGATGACCCAGTTCGCCCACCCGGAGTACGAACTGTTCGACGACGAGGACGCGGCGCGGCGGCGTGCCGATGCCAGGGCAGCCGTACCGATCCCGATCTACCCGGCCACCTCCGCGATCCAGACGTGGCAGATCGCTCGGCTCGTCGGTCGTGTCCTGGACGACCTCCGGACCGTGCCGGACCCGCTGACCCCGGAGATCCGCACCCGCGAGGAGCTGCTGACGGCGCGGGAGGCGCTCGAGGCGATCCACCGCCCGCGCTCCCGCAACGACATCGATCCCGCGGTGCGCACATTGCGCATGCACGAGGCGCTGACCCTGCAGACGGCCCTGCTCCAGCAGCGTGACGCGGTGCGGGCTCTGGCCGCCACCTCGCGGCCGGCGACCCCAGGCGGCCTCCTGGAACGCTTCGACGCCGCCCTGCCCTATACGCTCACGCCCGACCAGGAGACGGTCGGTGCACAGATCGCAGACGACCTCGTCGGCTCCTGGCCGATGAACCGACTGGTGCAGGGCGAGGTCGGTTCGGGAAAGACGCTGGTGGCCCTGCGGGCGATGCTGCAGGTCGCCGAGAGCGGGGGACAGGCGGCTCTGATCGCGCCGACGGAGGTCCTCGCGGGGCAGCATCTGCGTTCGATCACGAAGATGCTCGGTCCGCAGCTCGCCCCCCTGCTGATGCCGACCCTGCTCACCGGGCAGATGCCGGCTGCCGACCGTCGCAAGGCCGCGCTGCGCGTCGCCTCCGGCCAGGCGCTGATCGTGGTCGGCACCCATGCGCTCCTCGGGGAGAAGACCACGTTCGCCGACCTCGGGCTGGTCGTGGTCGACGAGCAGCATCGGTTCGGGGTCGAGCAGCGGGAGGCGCTGCGTGCGAAGGGATCCAGCCCGCACGCGCTCGTCCTCACCGCGACGCCCATCCCGCGGACGGTCGCGATGACGGTCTTCGGCGACCTCGACACCTCGGTCATCCGCACGATGCCGGCCGGCCGCGCCGGCATCGAGTCGTACGTCGCGCCGTTGGCCGAGCATCCCGGCTGGTTCAACCGGGTGTGGGAACGGGCAGCGGAGGAGATCGCGCAGGGCCGGCAGGTGTTCGCTGTCTGCGCGGCCATCGACACCGCAGCGAAGACGGCCGAGGCGGGGGAGCAGGCGCTGCTCGCCCCCGAGGGCGGCAAGGGCCCCCGCTGGGGCGTGGTCCAGCTCGACGAGGCCTTGGCCACCCATCCGACCCTCGGCGGGCTCCGGCGGGCGGTGCTCCACGGGAAGATGCCCTCCGAGGAGAAGGACGCCGTCATGCAGGCCTTCGCTCGCGGGGAGATCGACCTCCTCCTCGCGACGACCGTGATCGAGGTGGGCGTGGACGTCCCCAACGCCTCGACGATGATCGTGCTGGACGCGGACCGCTTCGGGGTCTCCCAGCTGCACCAGCTCCGCGGTCGGGTGGGGCGAGGCGGCGTCCCGGGACTCTGCCTGCTTGTGACCGAGGCCGAGGCCGGATCGGTGGCCCGTGAGCGTGTCGACGCGGTCGCCGCCACCCTCGACGGCTTCGCGCTGGCCGAGGTCGACCTCGAACTCCGCGGCGAGGGCGACGTGCTCGGCGCGGCACAGGCCGGTGTGCGGTCGTCCCTCAAACTGCTGCGCGTCGTCAAGGATGCCGCCCTCATCACCCGGGCTCGCGAGCTCGCGGAGGACATCCTCGCCATCGACCCCGAGCTGGCGGCGCATCCCGGGCTCCGGGAGGCCATCGGACGGCGCGTCACCGACGAGGATCGCGCGGCGCTCGCGAAGAACTGATCGCCGTTCCGGGTGCCCTAGGCTGGATGCCATGAGCAGCCGGATCGCCGTCGTCCCGGGTTCCTTCGATCCGCCGACCCTGGGTCACCTCGACGTGATCCGGCGTGCGGCCGCCCTCTACGACGAGCTGCACGTGCTCGTGGTGCACAACCCGGGCAAGGAGGCGATGCTGCCGATCGCGCAGCGGCTGGCACTCCTGGAGCGCTCGATCGCCGAGGACGGCATGGCGGGCGACATCGTCATCGGGTCCTGGAGCATGGGTCTGCTCGTCGACTACGCGCGCGATGTGAACGCCGGCGTGCTCGTGAAGGGGATCCGCTCGCAGGTCGACGTGGCGTACGAGTCGCCGATGGCGATCGTCAACCGGCACCTCGCCGACATCGAGACCGTCTTCCTGCTCCCTGACCCCGCGCATGCGATGGTCTCGAGCTCCCTGGTGCGGCAGGTCGCGAGCCTCGGTGGAGACGTGTCGCCTTTCGTGCCGCCGGCGGTCGCCTCGTTCCTCGACACCGGCGCGCGCGGGATCTGATCCGCGTCCCGCTCCCGGCGGTCTCCCGGCCCTCCTCTCCGGTGACCCGGGTAGCATGGCGGGGTGCGTTCCCGACTCAACAGCCCTTTCGTCCTCCCCGTCCGTGACATCGTCCGGCGCCCGGGGGAGATGCGCGAGCACTCCTTCTCGGTGCCCCTGACGGAGCAGTGGGGGGAGGGCATCGTCTCCTTCGAAGCGGGCTCGGAGCTCGATCTCGACGTGCGCCTGGAGTCCGTCCACGAGGGCATCCTCGTCACCGGAGAGGCGGAGGGCGAGTACGTCGGCGTGTGCGGTCGATGCCTCACCGACATCGCCCGGCCCGTCGAAGTCGAGTTCCAGGAGCTTTTCGCGTATCCTGGTGAGGAAGAAACTGACTTCGAGGTTCAAGACGACCACGTGGATCTTGAAACTCTCGTCAGGGATGCGGCCGTTTTGGCCCTTCCTTTTCAGCCGGTGTGTCAGCCGGATTGCCTCGGGCTCGACCCGGTCACAGGCGAGAGGCTGACCGAGAGCACCGGAACGGAGCAGGCCGCTCCCATCGATCCTCGGTGGAGCGCGCTCCAGCAGATCACAGACCAGGACGGCACGGCAGAACGCGGTGCCGCCGAGAAAGAAGAGAGCTAGTCATGGCTGGTAACCCCCCGAAGCGCAAGGTCTCCCGTTCGAACACCCGCTCGCGTCGCGCGCAGTGGAAGGCGGAGGCCCCCGCGCTCGTCAAGACCATCGAGAACGGCAAGGTCGTCTACAGCCGTCCGCACCAGGCGAAGGTCGTCACCGACTCGCAGGGCACCGAGCTCTTCCTCGAGTACAAGGGCCGCAAGGTCGCCGACGTCTGAGTCGCGAACCGTGACGGAGGTCCCCGGGGGGACGAGGCCTCTCCCAGACAAGCTCCGCGTCGATATCGACGCGGAGCTTCTGGAGTTGGCCCTCACCCACCGCTCCTACGCGTACGAGCACGGCGGCATCCCGCACAACGAGCGTCTCGAGTTCCTCGGCGACTCGGTGCTGGGGCAGGCCGTCACGGTCATGCTGTTCACACGGCACCCCGAGCTCGACGAGGGGGAGCTGGCGAAGCGTCGTGCGAGCGTCGTGTCGACGGTCGCCCTGGCGGAGGTCGCTCGCGGCATCGATCTGGGCAGTCACCTGCTGCTCGGACGCGGTGAGGAGCAGACCGGTGGTCGCGACAAGGACTCGATCCTCGCGGACACCATGGAGGCCGTCATCGGCGCCACCTACCTGTCCGCCGGGCCCGAGGCCGCGACGGCGCTCGTCCTGCGTCTGACCGAGCCGTTGCTCGCCGACCCCGAGCGGTACGGCGCGGCGATGGACCCGAAGACCAGCCTGCAGGAGCTCGCGGCACGCCTCGGCGCCACGCCGCCGCAGTACTCGGTCGAGGCCAGCGGCCCCGACCACGACCGGCGCTTCACCGCGACCGTGGCCGTCGGCGACGTTCGCATGACGGGTGCCGGCAGCAGCAAGAAGACGGCGGAGATGGCGGCGGCACTCAGCGCCTGGCGCACCCTCAGCGAACGTGCCTGAGCTCCCCGAGGTCGAGGTCGTCCGCTCGGGCCTCGCCCCGGCCGCGGTGGACGCCGTCATCACCGGCGTGAGCGTGTTCGATGAACGCGCTCTCACTCGGCATACCGCCGGAGCCGTGGACTTCGTCCATCGTCTGGAGGGTCGCCGCTTCACCGCGGCCGCGCGGCGGGGCAAATTCCTCTGGCTGCCGCTCGATTCCGACGACTCCGCTCTGATCGCGCATCTGGGCATGAGCGGCCAGATGCTGCTCCGCGCGCCGGACGCTCCATCCGAGCGGCACGAGCGGATCCGTCTGAGCATTGAGCACCCGCGACACGGCGAGCTCGCGATCGTGTTCGCCGATCAGCGCACCTTCGGATCGCTGGCCGTCGATGCCCTCGTCCCCGACGGTCCCTCCCGGATCCCGACGCAGGTGGCGCACATCGCGCGTGACCCGCTCGACCCGTTCTTCGACGACGCGGTCTTCCGTGCTGCCCTCGCCCGGCGGCACAGCGCGATCAAGCGGGTGCTGCTGGACCAGGGTGTCGTGAGCGGCATCGGCAACATCTACGCCGACGAGTCGCTGTGGGCGGCCCGCATCCATCCGGAGACACCGGCCGACGCTCTGCCGACCCGGGCCGTGAATCGCCTGCTCGCCGAGGTGCGGTCGGTCCTGCAGAAGGCTCTCGCCGAGGGCGGCACGAGCTTCGATGCCCAGTACGTCAACGTCAACGGGCAGGCCGGCTACTTCGCGCACTCGCTGAACGCCTACGGTCGCGGGGGGAAGCCCTGCCCGCGCTGCGGCACGCCGATCACCCGTGCCGCCTTCATGAACCGCTCCTCGCACTTCTGCCCGCGCTGCCAGCGGAGGCGCTGACCCGGGCCGATGCGCGGTGACTTCCCGTTGCCGATAGACCATGCAGGGTCTAGACTGTGGAGCATGTGGACCGTCGATCTTGGGTTGATCGAGGATTGGGTGATGAACCTGGATGACGACACCTACGATCAGGTCATCGCTGCCATCGAGCTCCTCCAAGAACACGGTCCCCAGCTGGGACGCCCCATCGTCGACACGGTGAAGGGGTCTTCGTACAAGAACATGAAGGAGCTTCGCCCAGGCTCGTCCGGCAAGTCGGAACTTCGGGTGCTGTTCGCCTTCGATCCCCAGCGGCAGGCGATCATGTTGGTCGCCGGTGACAAGGCCGGCAACTGGAAGAAGTGGTACCGGGAGAACATCCCGATCGCAGACGCTCGATTCGCCGAGCATCTGGCCCGGATGAAGACGAAGACAGAGAACGACAAGGTTAAGAGGAAGTGATCATGATGGCTCTCACCCCGGAGCGGCTGCTCGAGAGGCGTCCTGCGAACCGTCCACGTGTCGACGCGCATAAGGAACGGATGCTGGGCGAGGTGCGCGCGTACCGGCTGCGTGAACTCCGTGAGCGACTCGGACTCAGCCAAGCTCAGCTCGCCGAGCGCATCGGCGTTGGTCAACGTCAGGTCTCGAAGATCGAGAATGGCGATCTCGACAGCGCGCGCATCGGCACGGTTCGAAAGTACATTGAAGCTGTCGGCGGAGACCTCGTCGTCGAGTACGTCGCCGGCGATAGCCGGCTGCAGGTCGCTTGATCGGTCGAATGCATCCTCGGCGAAGGTGACACTCGTCACCCGCAGCCCCGCATCGTCGTTGACGGACCGAGTTCGTCGGGGTGCTGACGCCTCCTGGAGAGGCTCGCACCCGGTCCGCCACCGCCTCACGCCGGAGCGAAAGCACGATCCAGCAGCGGGCGGGTCGCCCAGGTGCTCGCCCACACGACTCCGATGCCGACGGCGACGACGGTCGCGATCGTCATCAGCGAGAGGGGCGCGACGATCAGCGCGATCCCCACCAGCGGGAACACGAGCACCGCAGCGCACAGTGCGGATCCCACCGCCGTGACCAGCAGCGGCGACATGATCGCGCGACGGCGCGCGCGGTCCACGGTCTCGACGGGCATACCCAGGTGGTGCAGGCTCCGGTGCAGGTCGCTCTTGTCGAGCACGTCCGAGGCCTGATTCACACCGACGGAGGCGGCCACCATGAGGAACGAGCCGACGAGGGTGATGATGAGCCCGGTGCGGATGTCCTCCGCGAGCGCGATGCTGGAGGGATCGTCACCGGCCCCGATCGTGTCGAGGAGGGCGACGCCGGTGCCGGCGAAGACGGCCATGAAGCTCGCCATCGCGATCCCGCCGACCTGACGCCAGGCTGCCTTCGGAGCGTCGAGCACGAGGCGTGCGGCCAGCAGACGTTCGGGACGCTCCGCCCGCCGAAGCTGACGTCCCGCCGACACCTTCAGCACCCACGGGCCGAGCACGTTCAGGACCGTGAGGGCGAGCGCGAACGTCGCCGCGAGCACCGCGATCGTCGCCACGATCCCGCCGATCATCGGGAAGACCTTGACGAGCACGAACGCGAAGGCGATGCCCACCACCGCGATGACGGCCCGGACCCAGTGCACGTTCGTCGGCGCCGTGCGCGTTCGGACTCCGAGTGGCGAGATGACGACGCGGCGCAGCCCCACGACGGCACTTCCGGCGGCGAGCACGAGCACGCCGGCCACGACAGCGGCGATCATCACCGGAGGGAGCACGACCGCAGGCAGGCCGAGCGGCTCGCCACGGAACGGGATCAGACCGATGAGCGGGCTCAGGGCCAGATGGCCGCCGACACCGATGATCGCGCCGGTGGCGGCGACGAGGACGGACTCGACGACGGTCGCCGTCGTCACCCCGCCCGGAGTCACCCCGAGCAGACGCAGAGTGGAGAGACGTTCGTCGCGGCGTCGGGCGGACAAGCGGGCGGCGGCGCCGCCGAGCGAGGCCAGCGGCACGACCAGGAGGACCAGGGCGATGGCGGCGAGCGCCTGGTACAGGACGGCCTCGTCGTCGGTCCAGGTCCAGAAGGCCTGGGCCCCGCCGACGACGGTGAGGACGAGGGTCGTGACGACCGCGAAGGCGACGATCGGGAGCGCGAGAACGCTCCGCTGTCCGGGAGCGGGACGCAGGAGCAGGCCGAGGACGGAGAGGTTCACGCGTTCACCGCCGAACCGAGGATGCGGCCGTCCCGGACAGCGACCGTGCGGGTGCAGCGGGCGGCGACGTCGGCGTCGTGCGTGACGACGATGAGGGTGCGGCCCTGTCCGGTCGTGGACCACAGGAGCGCGTCCATGACCTCGGCGGAGGTGTGCGAGTCCAGGGCGCCGGTCGGCTCGTCGGCGAAGACGAGGTCCGCACCCGTGGCCTGGGCTCTGGCGATGGCCACGCGCTGGGCCTGTCCTCCCGACAGCTCGCCGATGCGCCGTTCCTCCATGCCGCCGAGCCCCAGTGCCGCGAGCCACGACGCCGCGTGGGGGAGTGCGTCCTTCTTCGCGACGCCGTTGATCATCGAGGCGAGGGCGACGTTCTCCACTGCCGTCAGCTCGGGGATCAGCAGTCCCTGCTGGAAGACGAACCCGAATCGCTCGCGACGCAGCCGGGAGCGCGCCGCCTCGCCGAGCGCGGTCACCTCGATGGGCGTTCCGGTGGACGGGTGGAAGACCACGCGCCCGCTGTCCGGGGCGGTGATGCCCGCCAGCACGTGCAGGAGTGTGGTCTTGCCCGACCCCGACGCTCCCATGATGGCGACGGACTCGCCGCGGTGCACGGTGAGGTCGACTCCGGCGAGGGCGTGTGTGACGCCGTAGGTCTTCACGAGGGCGTGGGCCTCGATCACGGGAGTGTTCATGTTCCCAGCCTCGCCGGAGACCTGTGCCGGTGTCGTCGGTCAGGCGGATGAAGCTGAGCGGTAGCCGTCATCCGAGAGGATGACGGCTACCGCTCGTCCTCAGATCTTCTTCTGCCACGCGCCCGCGTACGACACGGGGACGAAGCCGATCGCCTCGTTGATGTCGAGCATCGGCCGGTTCTCCTCCGCGTTGAACGTGGAGACCACGTCCGAATCCGGGACGAGCTCCCGCCACCGCAGGAGGTTGGCGCACTTCACGATCGTTCCGAGGCGATGGCCGCGGTGGTCCTTGGCGACCAGCGTCCCGAACTGGTGGGTGGTCCCGGTCTTCTCCGCACCGATCAGCAGCTCGTTGTACGCGACGAGGGTGCCGGACGGGACATGCTCCACGGCGACCACGGACACCGTCTGGCCGGCGCCCGTGAGACGAGCATCGCGGCGGACGACCCGATCGGCGTCGTAGACCTCGGCGACGAAGTCCATGTCGCCACTGGGGGCGTCGGTCGACAGTCGGGCGAGCACCGCGGCGTATCCGTCGCGGAACTCCGGCGGGGTGGGCAGCTCCCACTCGACCACGCGGTAGTCCGGACCCGCCGCCGTGAGCGCCGCGCCCAACGCGCGGCGCAGGGGCTCCGGGTCGGCACGCAGGTCGAGCTCGCTGTTGCGCTCCACCTGCTCCAGCGTGAAGCCGCGGGCTTCGACCACGTCGCTCAGCGCTGTCGCCGGGATGCGCCCCCATCCCGTGCGCGGTTGGAGCATGCGGTCGGCCTCCTCGGGGCGGTGGAGGGTCCAGATCTGCAGGACGCTCCGGCCGCGCTCCCTGGCCTCGGTCTCGGCGCGGTCGAGCAGCGCGTCCTCGACACCACGCCCGGTGTGGGCGGCCGGGACGAGGAGGTCGAGCTCGGCGGCGTGCGCGTCCTCCTCCTGTGCGAAGGACACCGTCACCATGCCGATGATGTCGTCCCCCTCGCGCGCCACGAATCCGAGGTCCAGCGCATCGGAGTCGTCCTGCCAGTTGGGCAGCATCTGCGCGGCGTCCGGGGCGAGGTCGGGGAGGCCGACCTGCTCGTCGCAGATCTGTCGATTGAGGGCGCCGTAGGCGCGGAAGTCCGCGGCGTTCGCATCGGCGAGGGTGGCCGGGACGATCAGCGGCGTGATCGTCAGTGCGGCGGTCGTCATGTCGGGTCCTTCGTGTCGGAGGGAGGAGGAGGTGCCGGGTGGCCCGGCGTCCGTCCGCAGCTGTACGGACGGACGCCGGGTCGGCGTCGATGCGGTCGTCATCGTCTGTCAGCGCATTCCGCGCTGCATGTCGTGCATGAGGAGGGCGTGCGCCTCCGCAGCCGAGCGGTGACGCTGCTCTCCGACGAGGAACAGGTCGCCGGGATCGACGGTCCACGACCGGCGCGGACGCCGGGGCCGCTGCGCCCGCTGGAACAGCCAGAGGCCGATCCGGAGCGAGAGGCGGTCCGCGATGCCGAGCTGACGCAGCTCGTCGTCGCGGGGGATCTGGAGGACCTCGCGGTCCTCGGTATCGGGCGGATGGGTGGTGCTGCGTGACAGCGTGATGTTCACGATGGTTCCTTCGAAAGGGAGGGATGGGGTGCGGAAGCACCACGTCAGGACCGAGTCGTCGGCCGCGACGGGTGCGGACGAGAGCAGCGCCTGTGGAGCCGCGGAATGCGGAGGCCGGAGGCGGGGATCCATGATCCGAGGGGATCAGAGGGTGGGACGCGACAGAACAGGCGGGAGAAGACCCGGATCGGGTCTGCGTTCCCAGGCTGCGGTTCTAGCCGAGCGAGCCGTGACGGACGCCGGCGGTCACCGATGCCGCGTGGCGCGGCGCAGAGTGCGCAGGCGCGGCGAGGCCAAAGACCTCTGCGGTGTGCTGAGTGATCATCATCGGTAACCTCCTTTCGTGTGGCGATCCGGAGGCCACCGTAGCGAAACTCACAGGAGATCGTCAAGCATTTCGTGCTAGCACCGGCGTGTCGCGATCGAGCCGGGGTCCGTGACGACCGCGCGGGATACCGGCCGTTCCGCGGGATTCCGGTAGCGTAGCGGCGTGAATCTCCCCGGACGAGCGGTCGCCCCATGCACCTGAAGAGCCTGACGCTCAAGGGGTTCAAGTCGTTCGCACAGCCGACGACCTTCGTGTTCGAGCCCGGCGTCACGTGCATCGTCGGACCGAACGGCTCCGGCAAGTCCAACGTCGTCGACGCCCTCGCCTGGGTGATGGGGGAGCAGGGAGCGAAGACGCTCCGCGGCGGGAAGATGGAGGACGTCATCTTCGCCGGCACGTCGACCCGCGGCCCCCTCGGGCGTGCCGAGGTGCAGCTCACCATCGACAATGCGGACGGCGCGCTGCCCATCGAATACGCCGAGGTGACCATCAGCCGCACGCTGTTCCGCAACGGCTCCAGCGAATACGCGATCAATGGGGAGGGCTGCCGTCTCCTCGATGTGCAAGAGCTGCTCAGCGACTCCGGCCTCGGCCGCGAGATGCACGTCATCGTGGGTCAAGGACGGCTCGACACGGTGCTCCAGGCCTCGCCGGAGGATCGACGCGGCTTCATCGAGGAGGCGGCGGGCATCCTCAAGCACCGTCGGCGCAAGGAGAAGACGCTGCGCAAGCTCGACGCGATGGAGGCCAACCTCACGCGTCTGAGCGATCTCGCGGGGGAGATCCGCCGCCAGCTCAAGCCGCTCGGCCGCCAGGCCGAGATCGCGCGCGAGGCGCAGACCATCGCCGCCGTCGTCCGCGATGCCAAGGCCCGACTCTTCGCCGACGACGTCGTTGCGCTGCGCACAGCCCTCGCCGACCACACCCGGACCGAGCAGGAGCGGCACACCGAGCGCCTGGTGCTGTCCGACCAGGCCGAGACCGTGCGCGCCGGGATCGCTCGGCTGGAGAAGAACCAGAACTCGATCGCCGTCGACGAGGCGCGCAGCGTCGCCTTCGGGCTCGAGCAGGTGCAGGAGCGGGTGCGCGGGCTCTACACTCTCGCCAACCAGCGCCTCGCGCTTCTCGGGTCCGAGGAAGACGACGCGGCCGTGACCGCGGTGACCGTCACACAGGCGACGATCGACGAGGCAAAGGAGGACATCGAGACGATCTCGTCCGGCCTCGGCGATGCGCAGGACGCCGCGGCTGCGGCGAGTCGCGAGGTCGTGAACGCCCGCGCCGAGCTCGACACGCTCGACGTGGACATCGCGGAGCAGAGCGCGCTCGTCTCCGAGTACGACATGCGACTGTCCTCGCTCCGCGGGAACGCCGATGCGGCGGCATCGGCCCTGGCCGCCGTCCGCGGCGCCGTGCTCCGCCAGGAGAACGCCCTCGAAGCCGCGCACGCCCGGCGACGAGAGGCCGAAGAAGCCCTGGAGGCGATCGGCGACGCCGAGGCCCCCGAGGGCACGGCCGTCGAGTACGCCGCGGCCTACGAGAGCGCTCAGCGTGCGGCGACGGCGGCGGAGGCGGAACGGGAGAGCCTGCGCGAACGGCTGCATGCCGCCGAGCGCGAGGTCGACGCCCTCACCGCGAAGGCCGCCGCCCTGAGCAGTGCCCTGTCGCTGTCGGGAGGCGCCGCCGAGATCGTCGCCGAGGGGGGTCCAGGGGTCCGCGGTCTCGTCGGTGATGCCGTGCAGGTGCGGGCGGGATACGAAGCCGCGATCGCGGCCGTCCTCGGTCCGCTGGCCGAGGGTGTGCTGGTCGGTTCCGCGGAGGATGCGTTCATCCTCGCGGCGGAGGCCGCAGAGCGCCGCCGGGGCGTGGTCGACTTCGTGCTCGCCGATGCCCCGAGGGAGCAGCCGATACCCCCGGCCGTCGACGGCGTGATCGCCGCGACGGAGACGGTGACCGCGCCGGACGGGATCCTCGGCATCCTGGCGCACGTTCTCATCGCCGACGACCTCGATGCGGCGCGTGCCGCGCGGCGCATTCTCGACGCGAGAGGCGACACCTCGACCACGATCGTGACCACCGGCGGCGACGTCATCACCGCTCAGACCCTGCGCACGGGTTCCGGAGGGGAGCGTTCGCGCCTCGAACTCGCGGCGGAGCGGGACGCCGCGACCGAGCGGCTCACCGAGATCCAGATCGTCGTCGACTCCCTCCGTGAGGCGCGTATCGACGCCGACGAGGCCGTGGAGGAGACGCGGCGTCAGGCGAAGGACGCGCTGCGCGCGTTGCGCGAGCACGACGCCGCCCTCGCGACGCACGCGGAGCAGCTCAACAAGGTGACCGTGCGTCACGAGGCCGCTGTCGCCGAATGCGATCGCCTGGAGACCGGACTCGCCCAGGCGCTGGCCGCCGTGGCCGACGCGGAGGCGAAGGCGGAGGCCGCGAAGGCGGAGCTCGACTCCGCGGTCGCCGCGCCGCGTCCGGTGCTCGACGCCTCGGCGCGCGACGGTCTGTTGGAGGCACTGGAGAGCGCCCGCGAGGGCGAGGTCCGTGCTCGTCTGGAGGTCGAGACCCTGCGGGAGCGGGTCCGGGCGGCGCAGTCCCGGGTGACCGCGTTGGAGCGGCAGCGCGAGCAGGAGCGGGACGCCGCGGCAGAGGCCGCCCGACGCGCCGTCATCCGCCGGGCGCAGCGCGAGGCGGCATCCGGAGTCGTGGACGAGCTGCCGCGCATCCTCGACTCCCTCGACCGCTCCGTGACCGAAGCCCGCGTCGCTCTCGCGGAGGCGGAAGCCGCCCGGTCGGCGCAGAACGAGGAGCTCGTCGCGCTGCGCGCCCAGGAGTCGTCGCTGCGGGAGCGTCTGGCCGGGCTCACGGAGAGCGTTCACGGCCTGGAACTGCAGATCCACGAGAAGAAGCTCCACCTGAACAGCCTGTTGGAGCGCGTGTCCTCGGAACTCGCGCTCGACGAGGACGTGCTCGTCGCCGAGTATGGGCCGGACCAGCTCGTGTCGCGGGATCCCGGGGCGGAGCCGGCCGATGGCGAGCTGCTCGACGACACCGCGATCCCGTTCGACCGCCGCATCCAGCAGCGGCGTCTCGCGGACGCGGAGCGGAAGCTCGCGCAGCTCGGGCGGGTCAACCCGCTGGCACTGGAGGAGTTCGCCGCCCTGGAGCAGCGTCACGCGTTCCTCACCACGCAGCTCACGGACCTGACGCAGACCCGGCAGGATCTGCTGACCATCATCGCCGACCTCGACGAGCGCATGCAGACGATCTTCGCCAGCGCGTTCGAGGACACCAAGGAGGCGTTCGGCCAGGTCTTCCCGCTGCTGTTCCCCGGCGGCACCGGCAGCATCTCGCTGACCGATCCGGACAACATGCTGACGACGGGGATCGAGGTCTCGGTCCGCCCCGTCGGGAAGAAGATCGAGCGGCTGTCGCTGCTGTCCGGCGGGGAGCGGTCGCTGGCCGCGGTGGCGCTCCTGGTGGCGATCTTCAAGGCGCGTCCCAGCCCGTTCTACATCCTCGACGAGGTCGAGGCCGCCCTCGATGACGCGAACCTGGGCCGGCTCCTCACCGTCTTCGAGCAGCTGCGGGAGAGCTCCCAGCTCCTCGTCATCACGCACCAGAAGCGGACGATGGAGATCGCCGACGCGCTCTACGGCGTGTCGATGCGTCAGGATGGCGTCTCGGCCGTGGTGGGTCAGCGCGTCGGCGACCGCGCCGCCGCCGCCGTCTGAGTCCTGCCGCCCTCCCTCGGCGCGCACAGCTTCGGAGATCATGGCCCTCATCCGGCGTGTCGATGGTCGGATCCGGCGTGTCGCCCGCGGTCTCCGAAGCTGTGACCGGACGGACGGGGCCGGGTCAGATCGCGAGGGAGCGTTCGAAGCCCGTGATCACAGTCGGGAAGTCGGGATGGTCCTGCGGGCGGTGAGCGTAGCCGGGGAGCATCATGTGGTCGGCTCCGACGTCGACGAGCCTGCTGGCGATGATCTCGTACTCCTCGTTCCATCCGCCGGTGACCACGAGGGTCGGCACGCCGGCGAGACAACGCTCCCGGATGCCGTGACCCCAGGGGAGGTTCGTGGTCGCCCACCGCTGCGCGACCGCGCGCTCGTCCTCCCAGCGCTCCCGGGTGGACGGGCCTCCGAACATGAGCGGGCGCAGGATGGACCAGAAGCCGAAGAGGTCGCCCTGCGTCACCCTCGCCCGTGCCTCCGTCACCACCGCGATATGCCGCTCGATCGGAGCTTCACCGCGGGCGATGTCGTACAGGGCGGGCTCGACGAGGACGAGGCCGGACACCCGCAGGCCGTCGGCGATGGCGCGGACGGCGGTCACCGCGCCGATCGAGTGCGCGAACACGAGCGGCGTCCGGTCACGCTCTCCCTCGACGAGGGCGTCGGCCTGACCCTCGATGGTCGAGTCCTGAGGGAAGCTGAGGAATGTCCCGGACTCCGGCGTGTACGAGGGCCACGCGGTGGTGCCGCGTCTGCCGGCACCGTGCAGGAACACCCGGTGCGGGAGCGGCGCGCGGTGCATCCCTGGATGCTACCCGTAGGCTGGACGCATGGCAGAGAAGTCCTGGTCTCTCGGTCGCGCGCTGCGCGGCATGTTCGTGAAGCCCACCATCGACGAGACGACGTGGGAAGACCTGGAGACGGCGCTCATCACGGCGGACTTCGGCCCCGACATCAGCGAGCGCATCGTCGAAGAACTGCGCGACAAGGTCGCGAAGTACCGCACCACCGACCCCAAGGACCTCCAGCGCATGCTGCGGGAGACCCTGGAGGAGCACTTCGCGAAGTTCGACACCACTCTGAAGCTCACCGAGCGGCCCGCCGTGGTCCTCGTCGTGGGTGTGAACGGCGTGGGCAAGACGACGACGATCGGGAAGTTCACGAAGTTCCTTCGCGGCTACCAGCGGAGCGTGGTGGTGGGGGCTGCCGACACCTTCCGTGCGGCCGCCGTCGACCAGCTCGCCACCTGGGCCCAGCGCGGGGGAGCGGCGATCGTCCGCCCGCAGCAGGAGGGGCAGGACCCGGCCTCCGTCGCCTTCCAGACCGTCGAATACGCCAAGCGCGAGGGTATGGAGATCGCGATCATCGACACGGCGGGGCGGCTGCACACCAAGGGCGGTCTCATGGACGAGCTGGGCAAGATCCGCCGCGTCGTCGAGAAGCAGGCCCCGATCAGCGAGGTGCTCCTCGTCCTCGACGCCACGACGGGACAGAACGGTGTGATGCAGGCGGAGACCTTCCTGCAGCACGCGGGCGTGACGGGGCTCGTGCTCACCAAGCTCGACGGCTCGGCCAAGGGCGGCTTCGTGCTCGCCGTGCAGGAGCGGACGGGCATCCCGGTCAAACTCCTCGGACAGGGCGAGGGCATCGACGATCTGACCGGTTTCACGCCGCACGTGTTCGTGCAGGCGCTGGTCGGCTGACACAGGGCTTCCGCCCCGAGCACCAGGCTGGTTTCATAGCGTTATGGCGATCGAACACGACTACTTCGGACTGCTGTCGTCGGGCCCCGACGGCTCGATCTTCTGGTCGGAGACGGTCGAACTCGGCGACCAGAGCGTGACCGTGGACCTGACGGCTCCGGACCAGGACGACGTCTCCGCCGACGCCCTCGACATCGCCGCCGGACTCATCGCCGGTCTGGAGAACGTGGACGCGACCGCGCGCCGCGGAATGCTCGCCGAGGTGGACGACCGCACGAGTGAGGTGACCGAGTACATCCTTCAGCAGCAGGAGGTGTTCGGCGACGACCTCCCCGACGTCCTCATCGACGTGTCCGGGGACGCGGCCGTGGACATCATCCGGTCGATGCGCCTGATGAGCATGACGATCCTCGCCGACGAGCACGGTGGCTCCGAGCCGTTCGCCGTCCTGGAGTACGCGCTCGATGACAGCGCCACCGACGACGTGCTGCTCGTGAACCTCGGTTCCGACGGCAGCGTGCAGTCGGTGATGAGCGCCGACTGACCGCCGCCCGTCAGACGGCCTGCGCGAACCCGAGGTCGGCGCTGTCCGCGATGTGCGCGAGATGAGCGGGGACCTCCCGTCCCTTCGAGGTCATCGACTGCGCCCAGAGCCGCCCGGCGCGGTACGAGGAGCGCACGAGAGGTCCGGCGAGCACCCCGAGGAAGCCGATCCGCTCCGCCTCTTCCTTGAACTCGACGAACTCGGCGGGCTTCACCCACCGGGAGACCGGAAGGTGCCGCGGCGTCGGGCGGAGGTACTGGGTGATGGTGATGATGTCGCAGCCGGCGTCGTGGAGGTCCTGCAGCGCCTGGACGACCTCCTCCGGCTCCTCGCCCATGCCGAGGATGAGGTTCGACTTCGTGATGAGCCCGGCATCGCGAGCCTGCGTGAGCACGTTCAGCGAGCGCTCGTAGCGGAACGCGGGGCGGATGCGCTTGAAGATGCGGGGCACGGTCTCCACGTTGTGCGCGAACACCTCGGGGCGTGCATCGAAGATCTGGCCGAGGAAGGCGGGGTCGGCGTTGTGCTCGTTCGCCAGCAGCTCCACTCCGGTGTTCGGGTTGAGCTCGTGGATCTTCCGCACCGTCTCGGCATTGAGCCAGGCTCCGGTGTCGGGGAGATCGTCGCGGGCCACGCTCGTCACGGTCGCGTAGCGGAGGTTCATCCGCTGCACGCTCTCGGCGACGCGTCGTGGCTCGTCGGTGTCGTAGTCCGCGGGCTTGCCGGTGTCGATCTGGCAGAAGTCGCAGCGGCGCGTGCACTGCGACCCGCCGATGAGGAAGGTCGCCTCGCGGTCTTCCCAGCACTCGTAGATGTTCGGGCAGCCGGCCTCCTGGCACACGGTGTGCAGGTCCTCGCTCTTCACGAGGGAATGCAGCGCCGAGTACTCCGGCCCCATCTTGGCCTTGGTCTTGATCCACTCGGGCTTGCGCTCGATCGGGGTCTCGGCGTTGCGGATCTCGAGGCGGAGGAGCTTGCGCCCCTCGGGGGCGGCGGTCATGCCGGGACTCCTGTCAGGTCGGGTGCGTGGGCGGTGCGGAAGGCGTCCTGCACGGCGTCGACGAGGTCGAGCGGGCCGACCACGCGGCCAGACACCTCGCTCACCGTGGTCACGCCGGCGTCGGTGATGCCGCAGGGGATGATGTCGCGGAAGGGCGCGAGGCTGTTGTCGCAGTTGATGGCGAAACCGTGCATGGTGACGCCCTGCTGCACGCGCACGCCGATCGCGGCCACCTTGTCCTCCGACAGCGGTCGACGCACCCACACCCCGCTCCGCCCCTCGACCTGGTGACCGTCGACTCCGAACGGGCGCAGCACCTCGATGAGGATCCGCTCCAGACGCCGCACGTGCGCGACCACGTCCATCGGCTCCGGCAGCCGGAAGATCGGGTAGCCGACGAGTTGCCCCGGCCCATGCCAGGTGATCTTCCCGCCCCGGTCGACGTCGATGACCGGGGTCCCGTCCTGGGGGCGCTCGTGGTCCTCCGTGCGCTTCCCCGCGGTGTACACGGCCGCGTGCTCGAGCAGGATGAGGGTGTCCGGGCGGGCGCCGGAGACCACGTCCGCGTGCACGCGGCGCTGCAGGGCCCAGCCCTCTTCATAGGGGACGGGGGTCGGCATGAAGCCGGGAGTGAGGATGTCGAGCATGCGTCGTCGCTTCCCTCGAATACATGGATTGCGTCCAACAATACATCCTCGTCCGGGCCGCGGCGTCCCGCGCGGTACCGTGAAGTCATGAACCGGACTGGTCGCGCCGGCCGCCCGAAGGCTTCCTCGCGCGAGACCCTCGCCGAGGCCGCCTGCGAGCTCTTCCTGGAGCGCGGGTACGAGGCCGCCTCCATCGCCGACATTACCCAGCGGGCGGGGGTCAGCCGTTCGAGCTTCTTCAACTACTTCACGTCGAAGAGCGACGTGCTGTGGTCCGGCATCGACGAGCGCATCGGCGTCGCGATCGCCGCGCTGGACGACCTCGGCCGCGAGGCCACGGGGGCGCGGGTGCGCGGGATCCTGCAGGGGATCGTGGACGATTTCGCCCCGGATCCGTTGGCGTTGGCGCTGCGGAATGCGGAGGCCATGGCGCTCGAGGTGGAGCTGGTGCGGGAGACGGGTGTCCGTCTGGCCCGCCTCGCCGCCGCGGTCTCCCGTGCGGCGTGCGCGGCGGGTATCGATGTGATGCGTGCGGACGTGCTGGGAGCGGCGCAGGCGGCCGCCGTCCTGTCCGCCCTGCGCGTCTGGGCCGAGGAGGGGGCAGGCCGCGGCACACCGGAGTCCGTGCTCCGCGAGGCGCTCGCCCGCGTGCACGATCTGCCCTGGGGGGAGTGACGCGCGGACGGATCGGTGTCGGCCGGACACGTCAGTGATGAAGGCATCCCTGACGAGGAGGACACCATGACCACGGATCCGCTGGACGACCTGCTGGACGGCTCGGCGCCGCCCACCCCCGCCGTCGCTGGACACGAGCTGCGGGCGATGATCGACGCGTCCCGTGGGCGCGCTCGGCCCCGCCTCCGGTCGCGCGGTGTGATCGCCGCGGTCACGGCGGTGGTCCTGGTGGGCGGCGCCGGGGTGGCCACCGCCTCCTCCGACTGGCTCTGGGGCGACGGCCTCGAGGATCCCGCGCGGAGCTACCGGTTCACCGCGCCGACCTGGGGAGAGTGCGAGATCCGCTTCAGCCGCCTGGACACGCACAACCCGCTGATCCAGGCCGATGTCGATCGTGTGATCGATCAATGGTTCGCCTCGGCGGATGTGGAGGCGGAGGCCGCGCCCTACGTGGACGGCCAACTGCGGATGCTCGAGCAGGGCGACGAGGCCGCGGGTGTTCCGACGACGGATCAGAATGCGGCGGACACCCGCGCCTGGATGGCTCATGAGGGCGCGTTGAACGAGGCGCTCCACGCCGAACTCGAGGAGCACGGGTTCGGTCCGATCCCCGGAGCCGACTCCCACTCCCAGGTGCATTGCGACGACGAAGCCTGGAGCGGCGAGTGAGCAGCCGTGCCGACGACGCGGCGCTGATCGGCGCGTTCGAGGCGTGCGCCCCGGATCTCCTGGCCTACCTCGCGCGTCGGGTCGGGGCGGATGACGCCGGCGACCTGCTCGGCGAGACGATGGTCGTCGCCTGGCGGCGCGTCCGGCATCTGCCCGACGACCCCGAACGGGCGCGGATGTGGCTGTTCGGAGTCGCTCGCAAGACCCTGCTCAACCACGCCCGCGGTGAGAGGCGTCGGCGCGCCCTGCACGAACGGGTGCGGGGAGAGGGAGAGGGATCCCGGCTGCAGGCACCGCCGGCGGACGGGGGCGCGGAGGTGCGCGACGCCATCGCCCGCCTGGATCCCGACCTCGCGGAGGTCATCCGCCTGGTGCACTGGGACGGATTCAGCCTGACCGATGCGGCCGCACTGCTCGGGGTCCCCGCGTCCACGGTCCGGGGGCGTCACCAGCGGGCCAAGACACTGCTCCGTGCCGCGCTGAGCGTGGAGGCTCCGCTCGCGTAGAATCGTAGGCACCATGGCTACCTTTGGCACGCTCTCCGATCGGCTTACCGACACCTTCCGCAACCTGCGCACGAAGGGAAAGCTCACCGCCGCCGACGTCGACGGCACGGTGCGCGAGATCCGTCGTGCTCTGCTCGACGCCGACGTCGCGCTCGCGGTCGTCAAGGACTTCACCGCCAAGGTGCGCGAGCGCGCTCTCGGCGACGAGGTCAACAAGGCGCTGAACCCCGCGCAGCAGGTGGTGCAGATCGTCAACGAGGAGCTGGTCCAGATCCTCGGCGGAGAGCAGCGGCGCCTGCAGTTCGCCAAGACCGCGCCGACCGTGATCATGCTCGCCGGTCTTCAGGGCTCGGGAAAGACGACGTTCGCCGGCAAGCTGGCCAAGCAGCTCGAGGGCGAAGGGCACACGCCCCTCCTCGTCGCCGCCGACCTCCAGCGCCCGAACGCGGTGAACCAGCTCCAGGTGGTCGCCGAGCAGGCCGGAGCCACGGTGTACGCGCCCGAGCCGGGCAACGGCGTCGGCGATCCCGTCAAGGTGTCGCGCGACGGCGTCGAGCACGCCCGCCGCCAGCAGCACGACGTGGTCATCATCGACACCGCCGGCCGCCTCGGCGTCGACGCCGAGCTCATGAAGCAGGCCGCCGACATCCGCAAGGCCGTCGACCCGGACGAGGTGCTCTTCGTCATCGACGCGATGATCGGTCAGGACGCGGTCAACACCGCCAAGGCCTTCCAGGAGGGAGTGGACTTCACCGGCGTCGTCCTCTCGAAGCTCGACGGCGACGCCCGAGGCGGAGCGGCGCTCTCGGTCGCCTCGGTCACGGGGCGTCCGATCATCTTCGCCTCGACGGGCGAGCGGCTGGAGGACCTCGAGCCGTTCCACCCCGATCGTATGGCCAGCCGCATCCTCGACCTCGGTGACATCCTCACCCTCATCGAGCAGGCGCAGCAGGCGTTCGACGAGGACGAGGCGCGCAAGGTCGCCGAGAAGCTCGCGAACGAGGCCTTCACGCTGGAGGACTTCCTCGAGCAGCTTCAGCAGATGAAGAAGATGGGCTCGATGAAGAAGATGCTCGGGATGCTCCCGGGTATGGGGCAGATGAAGCAGCAGCTCGAGGACTTCGACGAGCGCGAGATCGACCGCACCGAGGCCATCATCCGCTCCATGACGCCGGTCGAGCGTCGCAACCCCAAGATCCTCAACGGTTCCCGTCGTCTGCGCATCGCGCGCGGCTCCGGCATGACCGTCACCGACGTCAACCAGCTCGTGCAGCGCTTCGAGCAGGCCGCGAAGATGATGAAGACCGTCGCTCGTGGCGGCACGCCGAACATCCCGGGCATGGGTCCGGTGCCCGGAATGGGCAAGCCCGGGGCCTCGTCGAAGCGCGGCAAGAAGGGCAAGGGCGGCGGCGGAAACCGCTCCCGCTCCGGCAACCCGGCGAAGCGCGCTGCGGAGAACGCCGGCCTCGCGGCTTCCACGGCACCCACCGGCTCGGGCTTCGGCCTCGGCGGGGGAGCGGAGACACCGTCTGAGGCCGACCTCGCCGAGATCCAGAAGCTGTTCGGCAAGGGCTGAGCGGCCGGGACCTCAGCGCACGGCGACGGGCGCGGCCGAGGGATTGACCGCGGTCGCCGGCGTTCCTCGCGGCCGCGCCGCGAACTGCCCGCCGACGAGGGCGGCGAGCGTGATCAGGATGCCCGCCACCTGGACCATGGTGAAGCTCTCGCCGGCGATGAGCACGCCGAGCAGCGTCGCGACGATCGGCGAGAGCAGTGCGAGGAGGCCCGGCACGATCACGGGCAGGCGCTGGATACCGCGGAACCAGAGCGTGTAGGCGATGATCCCTCCCGCTGTCGCGAGCCAGAGGTAGCCGAGGAGCGCACCCGCGTCGAGGGCAGGAGGCGGGCCCTCGACCACGAAGGTGAGGGGGAGGAGCAACAGCCCTCCCGCCGTGAGCTGCCACCCCGCGTAGGCCACGGGACCGACGCCGGAGGGGCGGCCCCAGCGCTTGGTGAGGATCATCCCGAGGCCGGTGGCGGTCACGCCGCCGAGAGCCGCGACGAGGCCCCAGAAGTCCAGCGCGGCGGCAGGGCCGAGGACGACGAGGGCGACCCCCGCTGCCCCGGCGACGGCGGCGGCGGCGGATACCGGTCGGACACGTTCCCCGAGCACGATCGCTCCGAGCCCTAGCACGATCAGCGGCTGCGCTCCGGCGACGGCGGCGGCAACCCCACCGGGGAGGCGTTCGGCCGCAAGGAACAGCAGCGGGAAGAACGCGCCGATGTTCAGGGCCCCGAGCACGAGCACCTTGCCCCTCCAGGACCCGTGCGGCAGACGGCGGGCCAGCAGCACCGCGAGGAGACCCGCAGGAAGCGAGCGGAGGAGGCCAGCGAGGAGCGGATGTCCGGCGGGGAGCAGCTCCGTCGTCACCAGGTACGTCGTACCCCACGTCGCAGGGGCGAGAGCTGTGACGAGGGTGAGGGTGAGGCGGTTCATGTCTCCAGGGTGCGCGCACCCGGGGTATGAGTCCAACGCATTCTTGTCACACGATCTATGAAGCGAGATCATGAGTGGATGGAGCTCCAGCATCTGCGGTATGTCGTCGCTGTGGCGGACACCGGTTCGTTCACCCGCGCGGCGGAGCGCTGTCATGTCACGCAGTCGGCGCTCAGCCACCAGGTCGCCGCTCTCGAACGCGAGTTGGGCGTGCGGCTGTTCGCGCGCACCAGTCGCAGCGTCCGCGCGACCGAGGCCGGAGAGGCGTTCCTCCGCCCCGCGCGTCTGGCGGTCCGCGCCGCAGACCAGGCCCGGGAGGATGCGGCGGCGGCGAGCGGGAAGGTGGTGGGCACGCTGCGACTGGGCGTCATCCCCACGGTGAGCGCTGTCGACGTCCCGGCGCTCCTCGTGGCCTATCGCGCCGCGCATCCAGCCATCCGCGTGGAGCTCCGTGAGGGGAACAGCGATGCGCTCGTGGCGGCGATTCGTCAGGGCGATCTCGACGCCGCATTCCTCGGGCTCCGGGAGGGCGTGGAGCCCGAGGGGGTCGCCTCCCGCGCGCTGTCCCGGGAACCGCTGGTGGCCGTGGTGCCCCGCGGGCATGAGCTGGGCCGGGCGAGGGAGGTGCAGCTGAGCGACCTCGCGGACTCCGCGTTCGCCGACTTCCCCGCCGGCACGTCGGGGCGAGCGCAGACCGACGCGGCATTCCTGGCCGCGCGGGTGCGGCGTGATGTGGCTTTCGAATCCGACACGGCCGCGAGTCTGATCGGTCTGGTCGCTGCGGGCCTCGCCGTCACCCTGCTCGCGCCCGGGGTGGTGCAGGGGTATCGGGAGGTCGTCGACACGGTGGCGGTCCAGGATGGCCCGGTCCGTGTCGAGCACCTGGCCTGGGACGCCGCGGCACCGCGCAGCGCCGCGCGCGCGTTCCTCGACATCGTCGCGGCAGCCTCCTGAGACCCTGATCGGTCTGCACGACCAGGGAACGGGTGCACGACGGAACCGCTGGAACGGGCGGGCAACCGTATTCGGATCGTGCAGGTGAACCGGATGGCGGCCCGGAGACGACGAAGCGGGCCCGGGAAGAACCCGGACCCGCCTCGTCATGCGGTGATCAGCGCACGTCGTCGTCGACCCAGTCCATCGACTTGGTGACGGCCTTGCGCCACAGGCGCAGCTGACGGTCGCGCTCATCCGCGTCGAGCGAGGGCTCCCAGCGGCGGTCCTCCTGCCAGTTCGCGGACAGGTCGTCGAGACCGCTCCAGAAGCCGACCGCGAGACCGGCCGCGTAGGCCGCACCGAGCGCCGTGGTCTCCGCCACGACCGGACGCACGACCGGGACACCGAGGATGTCGGCCTGGAACTGCATGAGCGCGTCGTTGGCGACCATGCCGCCGTCGACCTTGAGCTCGCTGAGATCCACTCCGGCGTCCGCGTTGACCGCGTCGAGCACGTCACGGGTCTGGAAGGCCACGGCCTCCAGGGCGGCGCGCGCGATGTGGTTCTTGTTCGCGTAGCGGGTGAGGCCGACGATCGCGCCGCGGGCGTCCGGACGCCAGTACGGCGCGAAGAGACCCGAGAACGCGGGGACGATGTACACGCCGCCGTTGTCCTCGACCTTCTCGGCCAGCTCCTCGACCTCAGGGGCGGAGGAGATGATGCCGAGCTGGTCGCGCAGCCACTGGATGAGCGAGCCGGTGACGGCGATCGACCCCTCCAGCGCGTAGTGCGTGGGCTGGTCGCCGAGCTTGTAGCCGACGGTGGTGAGCAGTCCGTTCTTCGAGCGGACGATCTCTTCGCCCGTGTTGAAGATGAGGAAGCAGCCCGTGCCGTAGGTGTTCTTGCTCTCGCCCTTCTGGAAGGCGGCCTGCCCGAACGTCGCCGCCTGCTGGTCGCCGAGGATGCCGGCGATCGGCGTCTCGCGCAACAGCGACGAGCTCTCGGCGGCACCGTAGACCTCGGAGGAGGAGCGGATCTCCGGCATCATCGAGCGCGGCACGCCGAACGCCTCGAGGATGTCGTCGCGCCATTCCAGCGTCTCGAGGTCCATGAACATCGTGCGCGAGGCGTTGGTGACGTCGGTCGCGTGCACGCCGCCGTCGATGCCGCCCGTGAGGTTCCACAGGACCCAGGAGTCGGTCGTGCCGAAGAGCAGGTCTCCGGCCTCGGCCTTCTCGCGGGCGCCTTCGACGTTCTCCAGGATCCAGGTGATCTTGGTGCCGGAGAAGTACGTCGCCAGGGGGAGCCCGACGATCGACTTGAACCGGTCGACGCCCTCGTCGCCCGCGAGGCGGTTGACGATCTCCTGCGTGCGGGTGTCCTGCCAGACGATGGCGTTGTAGACCGGCTTGCCCGTGGTCTTGTCCCACACGACCGCGGTCTCGCGCTGATTCGTGATGCCCACGGCGGCGATGTCGTGGCGGGTGAGATCGGCGCGACCGAGGGCCAGACCGATCACCTCCTGGACATTGCGCCAGATCTCGGCGGCGTCGTGCTCGACCCATCCGGCCTTGGGAAGGATCTGCTCGTGCTCCTTCTGACCGGTGGCGACGATGCTGCCCTTCTTGTCGAAGATGATCGCGCGGCTCGACGTGGTGCCCTGGTCGATCGCGATGATGTAGTCAGCCATGTGTTCTCCTTTGAATTCCCGAGCGGTTGAGGGGGATCAGCCGGCGAGGCTGAGAAGGCCGGGGGCGGCGAGGGCGGCGATGACACCACCGATGAGCGGACCGACGACGGGCACCCACGAGTAGGACCAGTCGCTGGAACCCTTGCCCTGGATCGGGAGGATCGCGTGGGCGATGCGGGGACCGAGGTCACGCGCCGGGTTGATGGCGTATCCGGTCGGACCACCGAGCGATGCACCGATCGCGACCACCAGCAGGGCGACCGGAAGAGCGGTGAGCGGGCCGAGGCCACCGGGCGTGCCGACCTCGATGTCGCCGTAGTCCGCGAACGCGAAGATGACGAAGACGAGGACGAAGGTGCCGATGATCTCCGTGACGAGGTTCCAGCCGTACGAGCGGATGGCGGGGCCGGTGGAGAAGACGCCGAGCTTGTTGGCGGCCTCCGGCTCCTGGTCGAAGTGCTGCTTGTAGGCGAGCCAGACGACGATGGCACCGATGATCGCGCCGAGGAGTTCCGCCCCGGTCGCGGTGAGGAACATCGTGAAGTCGATGCCCTTGGCGGGATCCAGCAGGTTCTGCACCCAGAGGCCGATACCGACGGCCGGGTTCAGGATGGCACCGGAGTACGCCGAGACGAGCACACCCGCGAACACCGCGAGACCCCATCCCCAGTTGACCATCAGGAAGCCGCCGCCGAAGCCCTTGTTCTTCGCCAGGGCGACGTTCGCCACCACACCGCAGCCGAGCAGGACCAGCATCGCTGTGCCGACGAGCTCCGAGAGGAAGTAGAGACCGAGATTGACGTCAGTCATGTCTTCGTTGACCTTTCTTGCGGGTCGGGGCCCCTCTGCCCCGACCCCTTATGGGGTAGCACCGCGAGGAGGGCGCGGTGGTCGGGGCCCCGTCAGCCGCGGGTGCGGGACGGGATGTCGAGTCCGTGTCGCTCGTTCAGCAGCAGGCGCGTCTGCTCCACCTCGGCGTCGTGACGCTCTCGGTCCCATCCGAGGAGCGGTGCCAGGGCGTCGGCGATCTCGTCGAGGACTTCTGCCTGCGCTCCACCGGTGAAGGCGATGCTGGTGCGGCGGAGGATGACGTCCTCGAGACGGGCGACCATCTCCTCGTTGACCATCCACTCCAGCTCACGGGTCGACAGGTCGCCGCCGGCGAGGGGGGCGTCGTCTCCCTGCTCGACGAACGCCCAGACGGCCGCCGCTCCGGTGCCGTAACGGGCGAGGAGCTGATCGGCCCGAGCGCCCGCGCCGGCGAGGTTCTCCTGGATCCAGATCCGCTTCGCCTTCTCGGTGCGCGGGAACTCGCGTCCGCCGCCGATCGCGCGTCCGGCGGTGGAGACGGTGCGCGTGCGGCCGAGGAGGCCGAGCACGGTGTCGGAGAGCGACTCTCCCAGGGCGCGGAACGTGGTCCACTTGCCGCCCACGAGGCTCACCAGCGGGACGGCGCCCTTGCGGTCGACCTCGACGCGGTAGTCGCGCGAGACGAATCCGGGAGCGGTGTCCTCGTGGCGGGGGAGCGGCCGGATGCCGGAGAAGTTGTAGACGATCTGCTCGCGGGTCACCGAGATCGACGGGAACACGTGGTGGATGAGGTCGAAGAAGTAGTCGATCTCCTCCTCCGTGCACACCGGCACCTCGCGCGGGTCGGCGTCGATGTCGGTGGTGCCCACGAGGACGCGCCCCTTGAGCGGGTAGATCAGCACGATACGGCCGTCGGAGTGCTCGAAGAAGATCTCGCGACCTCGCGTCGCCTCGAGCAGCTCCGGGTGGTCGAGCACGATGTGCGAGCCCTTGGTGCCGCCCATGAAATGGGTGTCGGTGCCGAGCGCGTCGTTCGTGAGGTCGGTCCACGGGCCGGAGGCGTTCACGACGACATCCGCGGTCACGGTGAACTCGGTGCCGCTCTCGCGGTCACGGAGGGTGATCTGCTCGCCGTCGCGGCCGATCGCCTCGACGTAGTTGAGAGCCACCGCACCCGGGTGGCTCGCGCGGCCGTCCTGCAGCACGTCGAGCGCCAGGCGCTCCGGATCGTGCATCGAGGCGTCGTAGTACGTGGCCGTGTACTTGATCTTCGGGTCCATCGACGGCAGCTCGGCAAGGGACTTCTTGCGTCCGAGGAAGCGGTGGCGGGGCACGGTGCCGCCGTCGCGGGAGAACGTGTCGTAGATGGTGAGGCCGACCTTGATGAGGAAGGCGCCGCGCTCCTTCGGCTTCCCGCTCTTGTGCGTGAGGAACCGGAGGGGAGCGGAGAGGATCCCCGAGAACGTGGAGTAGATCGGGATCGTCGTCTGCAGCGGCTTGACGTAGTGCGGGGCGATCTTGAGCAGGCCGTTGCGCTCTTCCACCGACTCCCGGACGAGGCGGAACTCGCCGTTCTCGAGGTAGCGGATGCCGCCGTGGATCATGTGGCTCGAGGCCGCGGAGGCACCGGAGGCGAAGTCGCCGCGTTCGACCAGGACGACGTCCACACCCTGCAGGGCCAGATCACGGAACGTCGAGATGCCGTTGATGCCGCCGCCGATGACGAGCACGCTGGTGCGCCCGGATTCCCGGAGCGCGCGGACCGCGTCCCGCTCCGGGGACGTGTGGGTGGAATCGATCATCATCGACCCTCTCTTCCTTGCTTGCCACCAGCATCGACCTCCGTGACGCCGCGCGCAAGCTGGCTGCACATATGTGCAAGGATCGAGGGAGAGGAGGTCATCATGGCGGGATCCGGAGCACCGTCGCGCGACGGGAAGCTGATCGCCGCGCTCACGGCCGCGCAGCTGTACTACATGCAGGACAAGACCATGGAGGTCATCGCGCAGGAGCTCGGCACCTCCCGGTCGTCCGTGTCACGGTTGCTCAGCTTCGCGCGGGAGAGCGGCCTCGTCGACATCCGGATCAACTCCCCCCTGGAGCGTCTGGGAATGCTCGAGCAGCGCATCCGGGATCGGCACCGCGTGGTGGCGCACGTCGTGCCGATGGCGGAGATCGTGAGCGAGGTCGAGCGACTGGAGCGCGTGGCGCTGACCGCAGGACGCCTCCTGTCCCAGTTCGTCGACTCCAACATGATCGTCGGCGTGGCGTGGGGATCGACGATCAGCGCGGTCAGTCGCGGTCTCACCCAGAAGGAGACGCACAATACGACGTTCGTGCAGCTCAACGGCGCCGGGAACACCCAGACCAGCGGTGTGGAGTACTCCAGCGACATCCTGCAGCGCTTCGGGAGCGCGTTCGGTGCGCAGGTGCAGCAGTTCCCCGTGCCCGCCTTTTTCGACGACCCCGCCACCCGGGAGGCTATGTGGCGCGAGCGCAGCACCCGCCGCGTGCTCGATCTGCAGGCGAAGATGGACATCGCCGTGTTCAGCCTCGGGTCTCCGGCGGCGGAGGTGCCCAGCCGCGTCTACGTCGGCGGTTACCTCGGGCGGGAGGACTACCGCAGTCTGCGGGAGGACCATGCGATCGGCGACGTGGCGACGGTCTTCTTCCGTGCCGACGGCTCCTGGCGCGACATCCGGCTCAACGCGCGGGCGACGGGGCCGGGACTCGACCGGCTCCGGCGGGTGCCGCGTCGCGTGTGCGTCGTTTCGGGTGTGCCCAAGCTCGCGAGTCTGCGGGCGGCGATAGCCGCCGAGCTGATCACGGATGTGGTGCTCGACGAGGGTCTCGCACGTCGACTCGTCGAGGACTGAGTCGCGTCCGCGTCACTCGCCTTCGATCGACGACTGCGGTCCGGTCCGGAACTCCCGGATGAGGTGCTGGACCACGGCGCGGAGATCGCCGTCCGTGGCGTCGGCGACCGCGAGCTGACGCGCATAGCTCGCCCCGCCGTCGAGGATCGACGCGATGCTGCCGAACTCCCGGACGCACCCGAGCTCGACGGCGACCGGGGCCAGTTCCTCGATCTTCTCGGTCAGGTGCTCGCGAACGGGGCGCTGCGTGCCGATCGTGTCGACGATGACGCGCGCGTCCAGGCCGTATCGGGCCGCGCGCCACTTGTTCTCGCGGTGGAACCAGGCCGGAAGATCGGGGAGTGCCGCGCCTTCGTCGAGAAGTCGGGAGAAGTGCTCGACGAGGACCTGTACGAGCGCGGCCACCGCGGCCATCTCGGAGAGCGTCGAGAGGCCGTCGCACGCGCGGACCTCGATCGTGCCCCAGCGCGGAGCGGGGCGGATGTCCCAGCGCACCTCGGTGGCATCGGCCATCACGCCGGTGCGGACCATGTCGTCCAGATACCGCTCGAACTCCGACCAGTCCCGGAGCGGCCAGGGCAAGCCCGCCGTCGGCAGCTGCTGGAAGACGAGCGCGCGGTTGGAGGCGTACCCCGTGCGCTCCCCGGCCCAGAACGGACTGGACGCCGACAGAGCCTGGAGATGGGGAAGATACGCCGACAGTGCGTTGATGATGGGGAAGACCTTGCGCTGCTCGTCGACGCCCACGTGCACGTGGATACCCCAGATCATCATGTTGCGCCCCCACCACTGGGTGCGCTCGATGAGGCTGTGATAGCGGGTCTTGTCTGTCACCGACTGGTCGTACCACTGGGCGAAGGGGTGGCTTCCGGCGGAGAGCAGCTCGATGCCGGCCGGATCGGTGGCCGACCGCACCGCCGCGATCGCGTTCGCGATGTCATCGATGGCGTGCGCGACGGAATCGCCGATCCCGCTGGTCACCTCGATGGTGTTCGTGAGCAGCTCGCCGGTGACGGTGTGGCGCTCGTCCTCGCTCTCCGCCTCCAGTGCGGCGAGGAGCTCCGGTGCGCGACCGACGAGATCACCGGTCTCGGGATCGGCGAGCATGATCTCCCACTCGAGACCGACGGTGGAGCGGGCCGAAGCGGCGAAGTCGAGCTGCACGGGGACAGTCTGACACGGGCCGGGGCCGACTCCGCAACGCCGTGTCGCCGGGTTTCGCGCCCGGCGCGCGCATCTGGCAGAATAGAGGGTCGGACGACGTGCTCGACCCTCTATCCAGCACTCGTCCTCCTCATTTGAGCTTCCGCCGGGTGTGCACCCCACGCTCCAGGCGACCGGTTCGTTTCCTTCCACACCATTCAGGAGAATCGTGGCTGTCAAGATTCGTCTCAAGCGCATGGGCAAGATCCGCGCGCCGTACTACCGCATCGTCGTCGCCGACTCGCGCACCAAGCGCGACGGTCGTGTGATCGAGGAGATCGGCAAGTACCACCCCACCGAGGAGCCCTCCTTCATCGAGGTCGACTCCGAGCGTGCGCAGTACTGGCTCTCCGTCGGCGCGCAGCCGACCGAGCAGGTCACCGCCATCCTCAAGATCACGGGCGACTGGGGCACCTTCAAGGGCGACAAGGACGCCAAGTCCACCCTCAAGGTCGCCGAGCCGAAGGCCGCCTTCGAGGTCGACGCCTCCAAGAAGTCCGTCGTGAAGCCCAAGGCGGAGAAGAAGGAGGAGGCCCCCGCTGCGGAGGCCCCCGCCGCTGACGCCGACGCGGAGGCCGCTGAGGCTTCCGCCGCCGACGCCGAGTAATCCATCGTGCTCGCCGCCGCGCTCGAACACATCGTCAAGGGGATCGTCGATCACCCCGAAGATGTGCGCATCCACGAATCCTCGTCGCCCCGTGGCGACCTGCTCGAGGTGCGTGTGCACCCCGACGACCGTGGACGCGTGATCGGGCGCGGCGGCCGCACGGCCAAGGCCCTGCGCACCCTCGTGAGTGCACTCGCCGACGGGCGTCGTGTCCGCGTCGATGTCGCGGACGACTGACGTGGTGTCGCAGGACCGCACCCAAGGCCGTAACCAACTGCGCGTCGGGCGCCTGGTCAAGGCTCACGGGCTCAAGGGCGCGCTGAAGCTCGAGCTCTACACCGACAATCCGGAGCGGCGCTTCGTCCCCGGGGCCGCGTTCACGTTGCAGGTGCCAGAGGCATCTTCGTGGCACGGCAAGGAGATCGTCGTCCGCGAATACCGCGTGATGAACGGCAACCCCGTCGTCTTCTTCGAGGACGTGGACGATCGCACCGCCGCCGAGAGCCTCGTCCGCGCCATCCTCTGGATGGACCAGGACGAGGACGAGACCGAGGACAACGCCTGGTTCGACCACCAGCTCGTCGGCCTGGACGTCGTGCGGGACGAGGTCGTCGTCGGCCGCGTGGTCCGCGTCGAGCACCTGCCGGCGCATGACCTCCTGATCGTGAAGCCGTCGTCGGGCGGGAGCACGGACGAGGTGATGGTCCCGTTCGTCGAGGCCATCGTCCCCACCGTCGACGTCGCGGCCGGACGGGTCATCGTCACCCCTCCCGCCGGGCTCTTCGAGGAGCTTCCCGAGTCGGAGGACGAGACCACCGCCTCCGACGCTGCCGAGTGACCGCTGATACGGTTCCCCCGTGCGCATCGACGTCGTCTCCATCTTCCCCTCGTACTTCGACGGACTGACGCTCTCCCTGCTCGGCAAGGCCCGCGGCTCGGGTCTGCTCGACCTCCAGGTGCATGATCTTCGCGACTGGACGCACGACCGCCATCGCACCGTCGACGACACTCCGTACGGCGGAGGAGCGGGCATGGTCATGAAGCCCGAGCCGTGGGGGCTCGCCCTCGACGAGCTCACCGCGGATACCGCCGCGCCGCCGACCATCATCTTCCCGTCGCCGGCGGGCGAGGTCTTCACCCAGGCGACCGCGCGGGAGCTCGCGGGGCGCGACCACCTCGTGTTCGGCTGCGGGCGCTACGAGGGCATCGACGAGCGCGTCTTCGAGTACGCCGCCGAGCGTGGCGAGGTCCGGCTGCTGAGCCTCGGAGACTACGTGCTCAACGGCGGCGAGGTCGCGACGATGGCGATGATCGAGGCCATCGGCCGTCTCATCCCCGGGGTCGTCGGCAATCCGGAGAGCCTAGTCGAGGAGTCGCACGAGGACGGCCTCCTCGAGTACCCGTCGTACACCAAGCCCTCCGTCTGGCGTGACCGTGCGGTACCGGATGTGCTCCTCAGCGGCAACCACGGGGCGATCGCGGCATGGCGGCGCGAGCAGCAGCTCGTCCGCACGCGGCTGCGCCGCCCCGATCTGCTTCCGGACGCGCCGACCGACGACTGACCGCACCGCGACCGTCTGCGGCAACGACTGCTGTTAGCGTCGAGACATGGTGGATGTGACACGCGCGCGATCGTTCGAAGGCATCGGCGAGGAGTACGACCGCTACCGACCGGGCTTCCCAAAGCGTGCGGCCGACATCATCGTTCCGGCGCCGGTGGCCACGGCGCTCGACCTCGGCGCCGGCACCGGCAAGTTCACCAGCCTGCTCGTCGAGCGTGCGGCGCGGGTGATCGCCGTCGAGCCTTCCGCGCCGATGCTCGCCGTCCTCGCCCGGATGCTGCCGACGGTCGAGGCGCGGCCAGGGACCGCGGAGAGCATCCCCGTGCCGGACGGTTCCGTCGATGTCGTCAGCGTCGCGCAGGCGTTCCACTGGTTCGACCGGGATACGGCGGCGGCCGAGATCGCCCGCGCACTCGTCGCCGACGGGACGCTCGGGCTGCTCTGGAATCGCGCCGACCCCGCCTGTGCGTGGGATCTCGCCTGCCATCGGGTGGCGCATCCCGCGGTCGGCGCGGACGACGACACCTCCGCATCGGCGACCGACATCCCCGGCTTCGTCCTGGAAGCCCACGAGGAGGTGCGCTGGACGGAGCGGATCAGCCGCGAGGTCTACCTCCGACGCTGGGGCACGGTGAGCAGTCTCCTCGTGGCTGACGACGCGGAGCGTGCAGGGATGGTGGCGGCCCTGGAGGCGGTGCTGGACGGCGCGGACGAGACGCGCGGGAAGGCGGAGTTCGACCTCCCCCATCTCACCGATGTGTTCCGCTACCGCCGCGTATGAGGATCTGGTCGCTGCACCCTGAGTACCTCGACCGTCAGGGTCTCGTCGCCTGCTGGCGGGAGACGCTGCTCGCGCAGGCGGTGCTCGCCGACGCCACGAAGGGGTATCAGCGACACCCGCAGCTCGAGCGCTTCCGGGAGGCAGCGGATCCGCTGGCCGCGGTGGGCGCGTACCTCGTCGCTGTCGCCGACGAGGCGGACGCCCGCGGCTACCGTTTCGACCGCACGCGCATTCGGCGCCGGGAGCCTGCCGTTCCGACGATGCCGGTCACCGCGGGGCAGCTCGCGCGGGAATGGGAGCACCTGCGTGCGAAGCTCGCCGAGCGCAGTCCTGAGGTGCTTCAGCGGCACGGGGATGTGGCGCTCCCGAAGGCGCACCCGCTGTTCACCGTCGTGCCGGGGCCGGTCGCATCCTGGGAACGCGCCGACCCGGCGGCCGAGGTCAGTCCACCCCGAGGAACGAGCGATCCGTCAGGATGATCGGCCCGTCATCGGTGATCGCGATGGTGTGCTCGGAGTGCGCCCCTCGGGACCCGTCCGCGCTGCGCAGCGTCCACCCGTCGGGGTCGGTGACCAGCTCGTCCGTGGTCGCGAGGAACCAGGGCTCCAGCGCGAGCACGAGGCCGGCGCGGAGCGGGAACCCGCGGCCCGCGCGGCCGTCGTTCGCGACGTGAGGGTCGCCGTGCATCGTGCGGCCCACGCCATGCCCGCCGAAGTCGGTGTTGATGGAGTACCCCTCGCCGTGCGCGATCTCTGCGATGGCAGCGGAGATGTCACCGATGCGGTGCCCGACCACCGAGGTCTCGATCGCCGCGGTCAGCGCGCGCTCGGTGGTGTCGATGAGACGCAGGTCCTCATCCCGCGGCGTGCCTACGACGAAGGAGACCGCGGAATCCGCGACCCAGCCGTCGACCGAGACGGCGAAGTCGAGGGTGACGAGGTCGCCGTCCTTGAGTGCGTAGTCATGGGGGAGACCGTGCAGCACCGCGTCGTTCACCGAGGTGCAGATGACCTTGCCGAACGGGCTCGCGCCGAACGACGGGTGGTAGTCGATGTAGCAGGACTCGGCGCCCGCCTTGCGGATCATGTCGTGGGCCCGGCGGTCGATCGCCAGGAGGTTGGTGCCGACCTTCGTCTCGTCGCGCAGGGTCGCCAGCGTCTCGGCGACGAACCGGCCTGCCGCGCGCATCTCATCGATCTCGGCAGGGGTGCGCAGTTCGATCATCAGTGTCCTCTCGTCCCGTCCATTCTCCCTGATCGGACGGGGTGCCCGGCGCCTGCCGCTCTCAGCGAACACCCGTGACGGGGGCCCGACCTCGCCGTAGCATCGGAGCATGTGGATCCGACAGGCCTTCTTCCGCTGGCTGCTGCCGTCGGCGTTCCTCCTGCCGCTGTGGCTCCTCATCGGCTGGGCCGTCTTCCAGGGTGGCTGGTCCATCCTCTGGGTGCTGCTCATCGCGATGCCCTCGGTCTTCGTGGGACAGCTCCTGCTCACGCTGCTGACGCGTTCCCGGCCGTCTGTCCGCGCCGAGCGCGCCCTGTCGTGGTGGGACGTCGCCGGGTTCGGTCTCTGGCACGCGCTGACGATCGCGGTCGGCTTCTTCATCGATGGCGCTTTCGGTTGGCTCCTCGCCGCCGCCATCGTGGTGGGCATCGGACTGGTGTGGCTGCAGCTGTGGCAGCTCTGGAACGAAGCGCGGGGGAGTGGAGCGCGGATTCGTGAGACCATCTCCTGGTCGACGATGACCCCGCCCCGTGCGGAGACGACGCAGACCAGCGTGCACGAGGTGATCGTGGTGCGGGAGACCGACGACCGGCCCTGACCGCTCGTTTTGGTGGGACATGCCATCCGTGGCAGAATGGTTCTTTGTGCCGTGACCGGCTCTGCCCCAGGGGAGCCCGCGGACGCGTCAGCGCCGTTCGGCACACTCCCATTCTTGTTCCTTCCTAATCCGTGCATCCGACCTGAGGCGAGTGCAGAGAGAGACGATCATGCAGATCCTCGACGCCGTCGACGCGGCTTCGCTCCGTTCCGACATCCCCGAGTTCTTCCCCGGTGACACCGTCAAGGTGCACGTCAACATCACCGAGGGCAACCGTTCTCGTATCCAGGTCTTCCAGGGCGTCGTCATCGGCCGCCAGGGCGACAGCGTCCGCGAGACGTTCACCGTCCGGAAGATCAGCTTCCAGGTGGGTGTCGAGCGTACTTTCCCCGTGCACTCCCCGGTGATCGACCACATCGAGGTCGTCACCCGCGGTGACGTGCGTCGCGCCAAGCTCTACTACCTGCGCGAGCTCCGCGGCAAGAAGGCGAAGATCAAGGAGAAGCGCGTCAACAACTGACGCGAAGCTTCTTCACAGCACCCCGGGACACGATGTCCCGGGGTGCTTTCGTTCTGTCCCCGGTGTGCGAACCTTGTTACTGCCGTGCGCTCACGGTGCACTCTTCGAGAAGGAACCGAATGACTGACTCTCCGTCCGCACGCCCGACACGACGGCGGCGCGGGTTCCTGGTCTTCCTCCGTGACGTGCTGGTCATCGTCGTCATCGCCGCGCTGGTGTCCTTCGTCATCAAGACGTTCGTGGTCCGATCGTTCTACATCCCGTCGGCCTCCATGGAGCGCACGCTGCTGATCGACGACCGCATCCTCGTCGACGAGCTCACCCCGCGCTGGACCGGCTATGAGCGCGGTGACATCGTCGTCTTCAAGGATCCGGGCGGCTGGCTCGACCCGATGCCGCAGACACCTGCACAGCCGCCGCTGGTCCAGGCCATCGACTGGGTGCTCACATTTGTCGGCATCTCGGCAACCGACACCCAGGACCATCTGGTCAAGCGGGTGATCGGCGTCGAAGGTGACCATGTGGTGTGCTGCAACGCGCTGGGGCAGATCACGATCAACGGTGCCCCGATCGATGAGCTGAGCTACCTGAACCTCCCCGAGGGCGACACCGCGGCCTCCAACGAACCTTTCGACGTCGTCGTGCCCGAGGACTCCGTGTGGCTCCTCGGCGACAACCGGGACCGCTCCCGCGACGCCCGTGCACACCAGGAGCTGCCCAGCGGCGGTTTCGTCCCGGTGTCCAACATCGTGGGCAAGGCGTTCCTGACGACCTGGCCGCTCGACCGCTTCGGACCGATCGACGGCCACCACGAGATCTTCAACGGAGTGCCGGACCCCGAATGACTGTCATCACGCCTCGACTGACCCTGGAGCGGAAGCTCCTGGGGGAGTGCGACCTGATCATCGCCCTCGACGAGGTCGGTCGCGGGGCGCTGGCCGGGCCGGTGGCCGTCGGGGCGGCGGTGATGGACGCCAAGGGGGCTCGTCGCCGCGTGCCGGAGGGGCTGCGCGACTCGAAGCTCGTCCCCGAGCGCCGGCGCCCCGACGTCGCCGCCCGCGCGGCTGCGTGGGTGCAGGCCTCGGGCGTCGGCTGGGCGACCGCCGCGGAGGTCGACGAGGTCGGGATCATGCGGGCGCTGGGCCTTGCCGCCTCCCGCGCCGTGCTGGCGGTGGTGGCGCAGGGTGCCACGGTCGAGAACGCTCTGGTCCTCCTCGACGGCAACCACGACTACGTCTCGCGCGTGCATCCTGGGCCCTTGAACGTCCGGCCGGTCGTCAAAGCGGACCGCGACTGCGCCTCGGTGTCGGCGGCGTCGGTGATCGCGAAGGTCGCCAGGGACGGGTACATGGCCGAGCTCCACGAGGATCACCGCGATTACCAGTGGGACCGCAACAAGGGATACGCGAGTCCGGAGCACCGGGAGGCCATCCGGTCGTTCGGCCTCTCACCGTTCCACCGTTCGTCGTGGGCGATCGCCGACGCACCGACGCTCTTCTGAGCGGTCGCGGCCGGGATGCCGCGACCGGCGCCCGCCGACCATAGGATGGACTCATCATGGATGAGGAAGCCTTCGACGACTACGACCGTGAGCTCGAGCTCGCGCTGTTCCGCGAGTACCGCGACGTCGTCTCTCAGTTCCAGTACGTCGTGGAGACCGAGCGTCGCTTCTACCTGGCCAACGAGGTCAACGTCGTGCGCCGGGACACCGAGCACGACTTCTACTTCGAGATCTCCATGAGCGATGTGTGGGTGTGGGACATCTACCGTGCGGACCGGTTCGTGAAGGCCGTCCGGGTGCTCACGTTCAAGGACGTGAACGTCGAGGAGCTGCAACGCCGCGAGTTCGAACTGCCGCAAGAGCTCTCGCTCGACGGGGAGTGACTCCAGCCGCCGTTCCTGCACAACGGTGACGTTCTCCGTTGTTTCCACAGCGGCCGGGCTGTCTGCTCCGGACCGCGGAGGTCACGGGGTGGCCCCGGGAATCCTGTGGGGATGGCAGCGAAAGACGACCTCGGGCGAGCCGGGGAACAGCAGGCAGCGGACTACCTGACGAAGCGCGGGTATCGCATCGTCGATCGAAACTGGCGGTGTCCACAGGGGGAGCTGGACATCGTCGCCGTCATCGGTCGGCACCTGTCCGTGGTCGAGGTGAAGACGCGGCGGTCGGCGGCCTTCGGGCACCCGTTCGACGCCATCGACGACCGGAAGCGCCGGCGGCTGTGGCAGCTCGCCTATGCGTGGCGGGCTGCGCATCCGGATCTGGCACGGGGACGGGTGCTGCGGGTGGAGGCGGTCGGCATCGTGGGGGCGGTTCCGGAGACCGCGTCCATCGAGCACCTCGAGGACATCGCGTGAGCACCGCTCGGACGTGGTCGGTGGCCCTCACCGGGGCGGAGGGGCATGTCGTCGAGGTCGAGGCCGACCTCTCGCCGCAGACGCCGGAGTTCCGCATCATCGGCCTCCCCGACAAGTCTCTGGGCGAGGCGGTGCAGCGCGTGCACAACGCCTGCGTGAACTCCGGGCTCTCGCTGCCCCGGCGGCGTCTGACGGTGAACCTCTCGCCGGCGAGTCTGCCCAAGCACGGGTCCGCCTTCGACCTCGCGATCGCGGTCGCCTCCCTCGCCGCGAGCGACATGCTCGCTCGTCGTGCCGTGCGGCAGACGGTGCACCTGGGGGAGGTCGGGCTGGATGGCCGTCTGCGGCCCGTCCCCGGTGTGCTTCCCGCGGTCTTCGCCGCTGCACGCGCCGGCTTCGAGCGCGTGATCGTGCCGCACGGCAACGCGACGGAAGCCGGTCTCGTCGCCGGCGTCGAGGTGCGTGCCGCCGCGTCGCTCGCCGAGGTGGCAGTCTGGCACGGGGCCGAGGTGGAGGTGCCGGATGTCGAGCCGGTCCCGGGACCGCAACCGCCGGAGGAAGGGTCGGACGACCGCGACTTGAGCGATGTCCTCGGGCAGGAGGAAGCCGTCGAGGCCCTCATCGTCGCGGCCGCGGGCGGCCACAACATGCTCCTGAGCGGTCCGCCGGGAGCAGGCAAGACGATGCTCGCCGGGCGACTGCCCGGGATCATGCCGCCGCTGACCGAGCAGGAGGCCATCGAGGTCGCTTCCGTGCGCTCCCTCTGCGGCGAGGCCGTGACCGGGCTCGACCACCAGCCTCCGCTGGTCGCTCCGCACCACAGCGCCTCGGTGGCGGCGATGGTCGGAGGCGGGTCGCGGACGGCGCGCCCCGGCGCGGTCGCACGGGCTCATCGGGGCGTGCTCTTCCTCGACGAAGCGGCCGAGTTCCCCCGGGTGGCCTTGGACGCGCTCCGTCAGCCACTCGAGACCGGCTTCGTCGACGTGCATCGATCCGGCTTCGTCGTGCGGTTCCCGGCGCGGTTCCAGCTGCTCCTGGCGATGAACCCGTGTCCGTGCGGGAACCGGGGGGTGCGTGACGGCGACTGCATCTGCCCACCGCAGGCGCTGCGACGCTACGCGACTCGCCTCTCCGGGCCATTACGCGATCGTCTCGACATCGATCTGCCGGTCTCGCGCGTCGCCGCCTCACGCTCGCTCGCGGGGGAGCGCTCCGGGGTGACCACCGTCGAGGCCCGGCGCCGCGTCGGCGAGGCGCGCGCTCGAGCGGAGCGGCGATGGCGTGGCACGCCCTGGCGACGCAATGCGGAGGTTCCCGGGACCCTGCTCCGGCACGGCGGATTCCGCCTCCCGCCAGACGCGCGGGCCGGTCTCGATCGGGCACTGGAACGAGGGGCGTTGACGCTCCGCGGATACGACCGCGTCCTCCGGGTGGCCTGGACCATGGCCGACCTCGCCGGACTCGACCTCCCCGGAACGGACGAGATCGGCCGCGCGCTCCTTCTGCGGACGGGGGTGGCGCGGTGATCGACGAACTCGTCTCTCAGCAGGATGCGCTCGACGCCGCTCGGAGACTGCGCGGCACCGACGACGTGGCGGAGGCGCTCGCACGTGTCGCCTGGTCCGTCATCGCCGATCCCGGGGACGCCGTCGCCGCGACCCTCGTGCGCGAGTTCGGACCGGCCGACGGCATGCGTTTCGCTCTCGACGCGCGGGGACGGTCATGGCCGATGGTCCGCGCCGCGGGCGCACGACGGGCGCTCGACGAGGCGCGGGTGCGGTGGCGACAGCGTGCCGATCCGGCGGCTGTGATCGATGCCCTCCGGCGGGCGCAGACGGCGGGCGCCCATCTGCTCCTTCCGGGAGATCCCGACTGGCCGCTCGCCGTCGACGATCTCGATACGGAGGCTCCGGTGGTGCTGTGGGCGCGCGGGCGCCCGGAGCTCCTGACCAGCGCGTCACGCGTCGCCATCGTGGGCGCCAGGGCGGCCACCGCCTACGGGGAGCGCGTCGCCGCCGACCTCTCCGGCGACCTGGCCGCCGCGGGGACGGCTGTCGTGTCGGGCGGCGCGTACGGCATCGACGGGGCAGCCCACCGCGCCGCGTTGACTGTCGGTGGGGGGACGATCGCGGTTCTCGCCGGAGGCGTGGACCGCCCGTACCCCGCCGGGCACCGCAACCTTCTCACGCGGATCGCGGTCGACGGGGTCGTGGTCAGCGAGGTGCCCTGCGGGACGGCGCCGACCCGGTGGCGCTTCCTCGCCCGCAACCGACTGATCGCGGCACTGGGGCAGGCGACGGTGGTCGTCGAGGCCGGGTGGCGCAGTGGCTCCCTCAACACGGCGGGGCACGCGGCAACGCTCGGCAGGCCACTCGGCGCGGTGCCCGGTCCCGTCACCTCCGCCTCGTCGGCCGGCTGTCATCGGTTGCTCCGCGAGTACGACGCGGTGTGCGTCACCTCCGCGGCGGAGGTGGCGGAGATGCTCCCGACCGACGCGCGGTCGCCGCACGCACACGATGCCACGGAGGAGGGGCGGGTCCTGCTCCTCCGTGCCCTGAGCACCCGGACCGCTCGGACGGAGGCGGAGCTCGCGCAACGCGCGGATCTCACCGTCGAGCGGACCAGGGCACTGCTCGGCCTCCTCGATCTCGACGGCCTTGCGCGGCGGGACGGGGACGGCTGGCGCGGGATCGGCGCGGCACGGACGTCATAGGACGGCTCGCGGCGGGGCGCGCGGCTCGGGGGGCGGGGGCGGGCCAGGGTGGAGGTATGGACTTCGCGGTCGCTGTCGAGGCGTTCGCCGACCACCTGGAGAAGGTGCGCCGGCTGTCGCCCGCGACCGTGAAGGCGTATCGCTCCGACCTGCGGGACCTCGGGGCGAGCGTGGCGGGCGGTCCGGTGGACCGGATCGACCTGGAGATGCTGCGTGAATGGCTGTGGCAGGCGACCCAGCGCGGCGACGCGCGAGCGACCCTGGCCCGACGTGCGGCCACCGCGCGAGCGTTCTTCGGCTGGGCGCGCGAGCAGGACATCATCCCCATCGACCCGAGTCTTCGGCTCGTGGCGCCGAAACGGGCCAAGACGCTGCCGACCGTGGCATCGAAGGACGCGATGTCCGAGCTGTTGGAACGCCATCGGCAGGCCGCATCCTCGGGCGAGCCCGTCGCCCTCCGTGACCACGCCGTCCTGGAGCTTCTCTACGGCTCCGCGGTCCGCGTCTCCGAGCTCTGCGGTCTCGACATCGACGACCTCGATCTCGACCGCGGGACGGCTCTTGTGCGGGGCAAGGGCGACAAGGAGCGCGTCGTGCCATTCGGTGCCCCGGCCAGGGATGCACTCGGTGCGTACCTGCGCCGCGCTCGCCCGGCGCTCCTCAGCAGGGCCGCGGGTGCCTCGCCTGCCGTCTTCCTCGGAAGCCGCGGCGCCCGGCTGGGACCGCGGACGGTCTACGAGGTGGTCGCCCGTGCGCTCGCACCCGTCGTCGGCGCGGAGACCGTCGGGCCGCACGCCCTCCGCCACACGGCGGCGACGCATCTGCTCGACGGCGGCGCCGACCTGCGCGCCGTGCAGGAGATCCTGGGGCACGCGAGCCTCGGCACGACGCAGATCTATACGCATGTCTCGGCGGAGCGGCTGACGGCGACGTACCGGCTGGCGCATCCTCGCGCCTGAGCGGCTGCCCGCTCGGTCGGAGATCAGGTCCCGCAGCAGGGCAGGAGACGGGCCCGCAGGACGGCGCCGAACAGCAGCATCGGGTTGATGTACTCCCCATCGCGCCGCACACCGACATGCAGCGCGCCAGGAGCCGTGTGCCCACCTGTGGAGACCCGACCGATCTCCTGACCCCGGCTGACCGTGTCGCCCGCCCGGAGCGAAGACTCCAGCGGCTCGAACGAGCTCACCAGGCCGTCTGTGTGTCGGATGGTCAGCACGGGACGATCGACGACCACGCCCTGGAATGCGACCACTCCGTCCGCCGGAGCGCCGACAGCGGTACCGACGGCGGCGGTGACGTCCATGCCCCGGTGTCCGGGACCGTAGGCGTGCGCCGGTGCGCGATACGCGGCGCTCACATGGCGGCCACCGTCGACGGGCCATCGCCATGCACCCTCCGAGGCGGAACTGTCGGCCGGGGACGGGCCGGAGCGGGATGCCGTCGCCGTGTGTACGGACGCAGGGGCGGCGAGTGGGGCGCCGCCGCCGCCCAGAAGCACGAGACAGGCGAGCGCCGCCGTGATCGCGACGCGAGCGGCACGAGACGAGTGTGAACGGACAAGGTGAGGGGAACCCGAAGGAGAAGGCATGCGGTGAGTGTGCGCCGGGGGCGATCGCGCGGACCGGACGCCCGGGGAAGAACCCTGTAGCGGGGGAGAAGGGCGAGGATCGCGCTCCTGTGCAGGACGAGCCGGCGGCGCATGATCCTGTATGCTGGACGAGCACCTCGATCTCGGGGTGACTACGCGTGCCCAGAGCGACTCCGTCGTGGCATCCACTCCCGCAGGTCCCGTTCTCCGAACGGGTGGGCGTGAGCCGGGCACCAGGATGTCCGACCGTCCGGTCGGCATGACAACCTCAACGGCGCTCCGCGCCAGAATCAGGAGACGACCATGGCTGTGGTCACCATCCGCCAGCTGCTCGACAGCGGCGTGCACTTCGGACACCAGACCCGTCGGTGGAACCCGAAGGTGAAGCGCTTCATCCTCACCGAGCGCAGCGGCATCCACATCATCGACCTCCAGCAGTCGCTCGGCTACATCGACAAGGCGTACGACTTCGTCAAGGAGACCGTGGCGCACGGCGGCACGATCCTCTTCGTCGGCACCAAGAAGCAGGCGCAGGAGATCCTCGCGGAGCAGGCCACGCGCGTCGGCCAGCCCTACGTGAACCAGCGCTGGCTCGGCGGCCTCCTCACCAACTTCTCCACCATCGCGAAGCGTCTCGCCCGCATGAAGGAGCTCGAGGAGCTCGACTACGAGAACCCCTCCGCCTCCGGCTTCACGAAGAAGGAGCTGCTGCTCAAGAAGCGCGAGCTGGACAAGCTCCACAAGTCGCTGGGCGGTATCCGCAACCTCACCAAGACCCCGTCCGCCCTCTGGGTGGTCGACGCCAAGCGTGAGCACCTCGCCATCGACGAGGCCAAGAAGCTCGGCATCCCGGTGATCGGCATCCTCGACACCAACGCCGACCCGGACGACTTCCAGTACCCGATCCCCGGCAACGACGACGCCATCCGTTCGGTGTCGCTGCTGACGCGCATCATCGCCGACGCCGCCGCCGAGGGCCTGCAGCAGAAGCACAACCCGGAGTCGGGCGACGCCGAGCCGCTGGCCGAGTGGGAGAAGGAGCTCCTCGAGGCTCCCGTCCAGGAGTCCGCTGACGCCGCCGAGGTCGTTACCGCCGACGACGAGGCCGCTGTCGTCGAGACCCCTGCCGCCGACGCCACCGCCGCCGACGAGGCCGGTGCCGAGGCGCACGACGAGGCGATCGCCGCCGCTTCCGGTGAGGAGACCGCCGAGGTCGCCGCCGCCGAGGCCGCAGACGCCAAGTAATCCCTCGTACACCCACACAACGAAGCAAGGAGCCACCACACATGGCCAACTTCACCATCGCCGACCTCAAGGCGCTGCGTGAGCAGCTCGGCACGGGAATGGTCGACACCAAGAAGGCACTCGAGGAGGCCGACGGCGACGTCGAGAAGGCCACCGAGATCCTGCGCCTGAAGGGTGCGAAGGGCAACGCCAAGCGCGCCGACCGTTCGACCAGCGAGGGCCTCGTCGTCGCTCGCGAGCAGGACGGCGCCGTGACGCTCGTCGAGCTCGCCTGCGAGACCGACTTCGTCGCGAAGAACGAGCGCTTCATCGCGCTGGCCGACAAGGTCGCCGACGCCGTCGCCGCCGTGAAGGCCGACTCGGTCGAGGCCGCTCTGGCCGCTCCGGCGGGCGACAAGACCGTCGAGCAGCTCATCTCGGAAGAGGCCGCCATCATCGGCGAGAAGGTCGAGCTCCGTCGCGTGCGCACCGTCACCGGTGACAGCGTCGAGGTCTACCTGCACCGCACCAGCAAGGACCTGCCGCCGCAGATCGGTGTCGTCGTCGCCTACACGGGTGACGACGCCGAGACTGCGCGCAGCATCGCCCAGCACATCTCGTTCGCCAACCCGTCGTACCTGTCCCGCGAGGACGTGCCGGCGGATGCGGTCGAGAAGGAGCGCGAGATCGTCACCGAGATCTCCCGCAACGAGGGCAAGCCCGAGGCCGCTCTGCCGAAGATCGTCGAGGGCCGTGTCTCCGCGTTCATCAAGCAGGTCGCCCTGCTCGAGCAGGACTACGCGAAGGACAACAAGCTCTCCGTCGCCCAGGTGGCGAAGGACGCCGGTATCACCGTGACGGACTTCGCGCGCTTCAAGGTCGGCGCGTAGCACTGTCGAAGGGGTTCGGATCGCTCGATCCGAACCCCTTCTTCATGCCCACCAGGCACTATCTTGAATCGGGACGAGAGGACATCCCCCATGACTGAACGCACCGGACGCCGTCGCGTCCTCCTCAAGCTCTCCGGAGAGGCGTTCGGCGCCGGGCAGCTCGGCGTCAACCCCGACGTGGTCAGCCAGATGGCGCGCGAGATCGCCGCTGCGGTCGACCGGGTCGAGGTGGCGGTCGTCGTTGGCGGCGGCAACTTCTTCCGCGGGGCCGAACTCAGCCAGCGGGGCATGGACCGGGGGCGGGCCGACTACATGGGCATGCTCGGCACCGTGATGAACGCGCTCGCGCTGCAGGACTTCCTGGAGCAGGCGGGCGCGGCGACGCGCGTGCAGTCGGCGATCTCGATGACCCAGGTCGCCGAGCCCTACATCCCGCGTCGCGCGGAGCGGCACATGGAGAAGGGCCGCGTGGTCATCTTCGGTGCCGGTGCGGGCCTGCCGTACTTCTCCACCGACACGGTCGCCGCGCAGCGCGCACTGGAGATCGGTGCGCAGGAGGTCCTCGTCGCCAAGAACGGCGTCGACGCGATCTACACCGCCGACCCGAACAAGCACGCCGACGCCGAGCGAATCGAGCGCGTGACCTACCGCGATGCGCTCCAGCAGGGCCTCAAGGTCGTCGACTCGACGGCGTTCAGCCTGTGCATGGACAACAACATGGACATGCGCGTCTTCGGCATGGAGCCGCCGGGCAACGTCACCCGCGCTCTCCTGGGCGAGCCCATCGGCACGCTCGTCACCGCCTGAGCGCCTGCACGGGACGGGGGCCCGCTCCCGATAGAATTTCCAGAACACCCCGACGATAGGAGCCACCGTGATCGCGGACGTCCTCGCTGAAACCACCACCCGCATGTCCCGGGCCGTCGAGGCTGCCAAGGAGGACTTCTCCACGGTGCGCACGGGTCGTGCGAACCCGCAGCTCTTCCAGAAGGTGCTGGTCGACTACTACGGCACGCCGACGCCGCTCGCTCAGCTCGCGTCGCTCGCGAACCAGGAGGCGCGCACGCTCATCATCACGCCGTACGACAAGTCGGCGCTGAAGGCGATCGAGCAGGCCATCCGCGACATGCCGAACCTCGGCGCGAACCCGACGAACGACGGCAACCTCGTGCGCGTCACGATGCCGGAGCTCACGGCGGAGCGCCGTAAGGAGTACGTCAAGCTCGTGAAGTCGAAGGCGGAGGACGCCAAGGTCCACGTCCGCGGCATCCGCCGGAAGGCGAAGGACGAGCTCGACGGGCTGAAGAGCGAGCTCGGCGAGGACGAGATCTCCCGTGGTGAGAAGGAACTCGACGCGCTGACCCGTCAGCACGTCGACCTCATCGACGACGCGCTGAAGCGCAAAGAGGCAGAACTCCTCGAGGTGTAGTCCGCATGTCCGACGAATCGCGAGGCACCGACGAGGGCGCTCCGGTGGCGCGGCCGGAGGTCGGCCCCGACGGCGGCGTGCCGCTCGGCGACGCGGCCTTCCCGGCCTTCGACGCCGACCGCGTGCCCCCGCGACCGCCGCTTCCGGCGACGCCGGGTGCAGCGCCGGTGACCGCCGACCGGCTGGACACCGCGGATCACAATGCGATCCGCGAGCAGTGGCGCCAGGCGCGGGACGAGTTCGGCACGCACGTGTCGCATGCGCGGGATCAGCTCGACCAGGCGAACGAACGCATCAAGCAGCGCACCGGACGTGACCTCGTCCTCGCGATCCTGATCGGCCTCGCCTTCGGTGCGGCGCTCCTCGGCTCGCTGCTCTTCATCAAGGCGCTGTTCGTCCCGTTCGCGTTGGCCGCGGCGCTCCTCGGCGTCTACGAGCTCTCGCGCGCGCTGCGCGCCGCCGGGCGTCGCGTCGACGTGATCCCGCAGTTGATAGCGGCGACCTTCCTCGTGCTCTCCGCGTACTTCGCGGAGCCCTGGCTGAGCTGGGTCATGCTGTTCGTCTCCGTGGCGTTCGTCATCGTCTGGCGCCTGCTCGCCCAGATGGTCGCGAAGGATGGGCGCACGTACGGCGATGTGCTCACCGACGCCGTGATCGGCGGGTTCGTGCAGGTGTACGTGCCGTTCCTCGCGGGTGTGGCCCTCATCCTGCTCGAGCAGGAGGGTGGCCAGTGGTGGGTGCTCAGCTTCATCGCGATCGCCGTGGCGGCCGACACCGGCGCTTACGCCGCGGGGCTCGCGTTCGGGCGACACCCGATGGCGCCGCGGATCAGCCCCAAGAAGACCTGGGAGGGCTTCGGCGGTGCGGTGGTGGCGTCGCTCGCGGCGGGCGTCCTCCTGGCGATTTTCCTGCTCGACCTGCCCTGGTGGGGCGGTGTGATCTTCGGGGCCGCGATCCTGCTGTCCGCCACGCTCGGAGACCTCGGCGAGTCGATGCTGAAGCGGGATCTCGGGATCAAGGACATGAGCTCCTGGCTCCCCGGGCACGGTGGGCTCCTCGATCGGCTGGACAGCATCCTGCCGTCGACCGTCCCGGCCCTCTGCCTGTACTTCCTCCTCTCTCCCTGGTTGGTGCTGTGATGAACGACAGTGGTGCTGTGATGAACGACGACCGTCGCGAGGTCGCCACGCAACGCGCGGCCACGCCGGCCTTCGCGCTCACGACCGGACGCACGAAGGGGTACCACCGTGCGGCGGTGGACGGATTCCTCGCCTCGGCGCGGCGGGCGTTCGAGAGCGGCGCTGACGATCTCACGGCCGATGACGTCCGCACCGTCTCCTTCCCCCTCGTCAAGGAGGGGTACGTGGTGGCTGACGTCGATGCGGCCCTCGGACGGGTCGAGGACGCGTTCGCCGCCCGAGAGCGGGAACGCGCCGTGCGGTCTCTCGGAGCGGGCGCCTGGGTGGAGCAGGCCAGAGCCGACGCGCAGGTCATCCTGGACCACCTGGCGCGTCCACGTCGCCACCGGTTCGCCCGTACCGGCTTCCTCACGTTCGGGTACCGCGTCGACGAGGTCGACCACGTCACCTCCCGGATCGTCCGCTACCTGCGGGACGGCGACGCGCTGTCCGCTGAGCAGCTGCGGTCCGCAGCGTTCCGCATGCAGCGTGGCGGCTACCGCGAGGAGCAGGTCGACGCGCTCCTGGACGCCACCATCGACGTGATCCTGGCGGTCCGCTGAGCCGTCTGATGGCCTCTTCAGGCAGGTATGCGTAAACTGTCCTCCATCGTGAACTCCCGAAACGACATGATTCCCGAACGAAGCGACGCCGTGCTGGTACCCGCAGCCACGGCTGAATCAGCCTCCCGCGGCACGCGCCGCTGGTCGCGCCGCCGCGGTGTCGTGGGCGTCTTCAGCTCGCTCGCGGTCGTCGCATTCGCGGCCGCGATGGTCGCGCCCACCGGCGTCGCGCTCGCTCAGCCCGTCGCCACGGAGGCCCCGGACTCCGTGTATGCGGTGGCCCTGGCGGACACCCAGAACCTCACGGTCACGGTGGAGGGCGCGGCGATCACTCCCGTCGAGCGCGGCTCCTTCGACGTCTACGTCAAACCCAAGCCGAAGCCCAAGCCGAAGCCGGCCCCGGTGACCACCTCCTCGTCGTCGTCCGAGGGCTCGCAGGGCGGGTCGTCCGGGGGCGGCGGACTCCCGCCGTACAGCGGCGGAGGCGCACCTGCGGAGTGGATGGCGGCCGCCGGGATCGCGCAGGGCGACTGGCAGTACGTCGACTACATCGTCTCGCGGGAGAGCGGCTGGAACCCCAACGCGACGAACTCCTCCTCCGGTGCCTGCGGCCTCGTCCAGGCCCTGCCCTGCAGCAAGGTGCCGGGGAACGGCTACAACCCGGTCGACAACCTCCGCTGGGCGACCGGATACGCCACGGGTCGCTACGGCAGCTGGGCCGGCGCGTACAACTTCTGGGTCACCAACCACTGGTGGTGAGCCGGCACCATGCCCCGCTCACGCCGACGTCCTTCCGCGCGCCCTGAGGGCGAGGACTCGTTCGACCGTCTCCTCGCCGGCTGGAAGCGCACCGAGGTCCGCCGGGGCGTGGAGTGGACGGTGCAGCCCGTCTCCGCGCTCCAGGCGCAGAAGGCGTACATCTGCCCGGGCTGCGGACGATCCGTCGAACCGGGTACCGCCCATCTCGTGGCCTGGCGCGCCGACGGCGTGCTCGGCGATGCCGCAGCCCTGGCTGACCGCAGACACTGGCACAACCACTGTTGGAGGATCGCATGACCATGGAGATCCGGGGACCGCTGGAGCTCCCGGCGCGCCGCGAGGACATCGAGCTGCACACCGCGGACGGCCTGACGCTCGTCGGCGAGCTCGCGACGCCGGAAGCCGCAGTCCCGGTGGCGACGCTGGTCACGCTGCACCCGTTGCCGACCGCCGGTGGCTTCATGGATTCGCACATCATCCGCAAGGCGTCCGCGCGTCTTCCCGCCCTGGCCGATCTCGCGGTGCTGCGGTTCAACACCCGTGGCACCACCTCGCCGCGCGGCACCAGTGAGGGGACGTTCGACGGCGGCGCTGCAGAGCAGTTCGACGTCGCGGCCGCCATGGACGTCGTCCGCGACCGCGCGCTGCCGCGCCCCTGGCTCGTCGGGTGGTCGTTCGGGACGGAACTCGCCCTCAAGTACGGTGCCGACCACGACATCGAGGGCATCATCCTCCTCTCGCCGCCGCTGCACCGCGCGACGGCGGAGGAGGTCGCCGCCTGGGGGGAGACCGGCCACCGCGTGGTCATCCTCGTGCCCGAGTTCGACGACTACCTGCGCCCGGCGGAAGCGCGGGAGCGCTTCGCGACGATCCCGCAGGCGCAGCTGATCGCCGTGGAAGGGGGCAAGCACCTGTGGGTGGGGGAGACGCAGACGCGCCGGGTGCTCACCGAGATCGTCGCCGCCGTCAATCCGTCGGCGCTGCCGCTGCCGACCCACTGGCCGGCAGCGGACTGACGGCGAGGCCCGCCCCGGTCACCGCTCGTTCATGCGCGGGATGAGCACCTGCCGGTAGAGGATCAGGATGCTGGCCGCCACGGGAATCGCGATGAGCGCCCCGAGCAGGCCCAGCAGGCTTCCTCCCGCGAGGGCTGCCACCACGACGACGGCGCCGGGCACGGAGACGGCGCGGCTCATGATGCGCGGCGAGATCACGTACGCCTCGATCTGCATGTAGATCAGGTAGTAGATCGCCGCCGCGAGAGCCGTGCCGGGGGAGCCGAGGCCCGGGATGAGGCAGACGAGGACGATGATCGTCGAGCCGGTCAGGGTGCCCACCAGCGGGATGAGCGAGAAGAAGAACGCGACGACCGCGAGAACGGCGGGGAACGGCGCGTCGATGATCGTCAGGTAGATCGCGCTGAGGACGCCGTTGATGACGCCCTGGCTGACCTGGCCCATGACGTAGTAGCCGACCGAGTCGGTGATCTGCTCGGAGAGATCGATGAAGCGATCCCGCTTGGACGCCGGGACGAGCTGGTACACCGCGCGCTTGAGCGACGGTGTCGAGGCCGTGAGATAGATGGTCAGGATGAGGACGATGAAGGCGCCGAACACGCCGCTGAGCACGGCGCCGCTGGCGATCAGCACGCCCTGACCGATAGACCCGCCGATCTCCGCGAGATTGGTCGTCAGCCAGTCCTCCACATACGCGAAGACGTCGTCGACGAGGAGGTTCGGGAATGTCTCCTGGATCCAGCTCCTCAGATCCTCGATCGCGGTTCCGCGCTGCACGATCGCCGTGATCTGGGCGATGAGCTGCGAGATCTGGTCGACCAGCACGGGCAGCACGATGAGGATGATCCCGACGAAGACGGCCAGCACGGCGACGATCGTCACGAGGACCGCGAGCCAGCGGGGCAGGCGTCGACGCTCGAGGAACGTGACGAGAGGGTCGAGGCCGAGGCTGAGGAAGAGGGCGGTGCCGATGTAGAGCAGCACGGTCGACAGCGTCTGGACGCTGCTGATCAGGACGATCCCGAGCCCCACGCCGAGTGTCGCCACGAGGGCGGTGCGGAACGGGTTGTGGATCTTCATGCAGACTCCTCGGTACGGCTGCAGCAAGGCTACCCATGCCGCGGCTCGACGCGCCGCCGACGTGCCGGACGACGGACGAGGGAGGGCCCTCGTGGTCAACACACAGGTGTGTTCGCTAGTCTGAAATGTCGAGTGTGGCGTCGTGGGCGGGAAGCCGCGATGCGTGAGGAGACTATTCGTGCGTTTCGTATGGGCCGTGGTGGCCTTCGTGCTGGCTGCCGTGCTGATCGGTGCGGGGATCGCCCAACGCACCATCTTCGTCGGCCCTTCGTCCGAGGAGGCTCGCGTCGACATCGAGGAGCCCGCGCCCTTCGTTCTCCTGGACGGCGACGTCCTGCGGATCAACGCCGGCGCGCAGAAGCTGCTCATCCGCGGCGAAGGGGAGATCTTCACCAGCTACGGGCGCACGGCCGACATGGAGGCCTGGCTCTCCGACTCCGAGTACAACCACGTGACCGTCGGGGACGAGGACGAGCTCGTCGTCGAGCATGTCGCCGCAGCAGACGACGAGGGGTCCACCGAGACGCCGGCGCCCGAGACGACCGCGACCCCGGCGCCGGAGGAGGACGCCGACGCGCCCGCGGGCCGGAACCCGGCCGGCTCCGATCTGTGGCTCGACTCCTTCAGCGAGGAGAACTTCCTCGCCACTGACAAGATGCAGCTCCCGGAAGGGACCAGCGTGCTGATCGCCTACGACGGCACCAAGGACGCGCCGGACGACATCGTGGTCTCCTGGCCGCTGGACACGCGGACGCCGCTGGCGGGCCCGCTCATGGCGGCAGGCGGGTTGGTGCTCCTCGTGGGCCTGGTCCTGTACGTGCTCGCGATCCGTCACCAGCGCCGTGGCCGCGGCCCGCGCCGGAAGGGGCCTGGGCCGCTTCCCACGACGCAGCCGATCGACGTGGCGGCCCTTCCGCCGTCCGAGCGCGAGGCCCTGGAGGCCGCGGACGGCGAGCAGGCGCCGACACCGGCGAGGAAGGACGACGTGGAGGACGCGGAGATCGTCGACGAGAAGGAGCAGGACGGGAAGAGCACGATGCGTGCTGAGCGCCCGAGGCGTCGTCGGCGCCTGCTCGCCCTCCCCGCTCTCGGTCTGACCGCCCTGCTGGCCTCCGGCTGCACGGCGGAGTCCTGGCCCGAGTTCGGGGCCCCCTCCGCATCGCCGTCTCCGACCCCGACCGTGATCGCCCCCGAGAACCAGAAGCCGCCGGCGGTCACCGAGACGCAGGCCGAGCGGATCCTCCGGGAGGTCTCCGAGACCCTGGTGCAGGCCGATGAGGCGAAGGATCTGGACCTCGCGGCCACCCGCCTCGACGGCGCACCTCTCACGACGAGGACGACTGACTACGCCCTGCGCGCGAAGCTGCCGGATCGGGCCGCGCCCGCCGCGATCCCGACGGACGACGTCGAGGTGGTCCTCCCCGAGGCGACGGACCGCTGGCCACGCACCGTCCTCATGCTCTCGAAGAGCACCGGCGACGACACCGTGCCGCCGGTGGTGCTGACCATGACGCAGGCAGACCCCTGGTCCAACTACAAGGTCACGAACATGGCGGAGATGTCGGCGGACGCGGCGTTCCCCGAAGTGGCGGCCAGCTGGCTGGGGACCTCGCTGGTCCCGGCGGATTCGGCCTTCCTGTCGGTGCCGCCGAACGAGGTCGCCGCGGCTTTCGCCGACGTCGTCGACAACGGTGAGAAGAGCGCCTCTTACGGGCAGTTCGACGATCTGGCGCTGAACCTGGCGACATCGATCAGGGACAGCCGACAGAGCCTGGTGAAGGGACTCGCCGACGCCGGGGCTGCGAAGACGTCCAAGGCCGCGTTCGACATGAAGCCGACGACGGCGGAGCCCGTCTCGATGACGACGCTGGACAGCGGCGCCATCGTCGCGGTCTCCGTCCTCGATGTCGAGACCATCACGCCCACGTCCTCCGATGTCGTCATCCGCTTCGGTGACAACAAGGAGGCCAAGGCGCTCACCGGGGCCAACGAGTCCGCGAAGGGCGCCCAGACGACCTATGAGTTCCAGCTGTTCTTCGCCGTCCCGTCCCAGGGGTCGAGCGAACCGATCCGTCTCCTGGCGTCCCGTCAGGATCTCGTGTCCGTGAAGGTGATCAAGTGAGTGAGATGTCTCCCGCGGCCCTGCGTGGCGCCGTCGATCTGTCCAGCCTGCGCAACCGTCCGTCCCCGCCGGCGGGTGGTGCAGCGGCCCCCGCGACCGCACCGGTGGCTGACGTCGTCGTCGACGCGACCGACGAGAACTTCGGTCAGGTCCTGGAGCTGTCGCGCACCGTCCCGGTGGTCGTCGACCTGTGGGCCGAGTGGTGCGGGCCGTGCAAGCAGCTGAGCCCGATCATCGAGAAGGTCACTCGGGAGCTCGGCGGCCGCGTGCTCCTGGCGAAGGTCGACGTCGATGCGAACCCGCAGCTCGCGCAGAGCTTCCGCGCGCAGTCCATCCCGATGGTCGTCGCCCTCATCGCCGGCCAGCCGGTGCCGATGTTCACGGGCGCTGTACCGGAGCAGCAGGTGCGTGAGGTCTTCGCGCAGCTGCTCCAGGTGGCGGCGCAGAACGGCGTCTCGGGAACGCTCCCCGTCGGCGACGCCGAGACCGGGGAAGCCGAAGCCGCTGCCGAGCCCGAGCTGCCGCCGCTGCACGCGGAGGCGTTCGCCGCCATCGAGCGCGGCGACTACCGTGCGGCCATCACCGCCTATGAGAAGGCACTCGCGGAGAACCCGCGCGACGAGGACGCCATCGCCGGCCTGGGCCAGGTCCGCCTGCTCGACCGTGTGCAGGGACTCGACCTCCAGACCGCCCGAGCCGCGGCCGCAGCGGCTCCGCTGGACGTGCAGGCCCAGTTCGACGTCGCGGACCTCGACCTCGCCGGTGGACATGTCGACGACGCCTTCGGCCGGCTCCTCGACCTGTTCGCTCAGCTGCCGTCCGACCAGCGCACTCCCGTCCGGGAGCGTCTCGTCGAGCTCTTCGGCCTCATCGGCGCCAGCGACCCGCGCGTGATCGCGGCTCGGAACCGACTCTCCTCGCTGCTCTTCTGATCGGCCCGCGCGGGGATCGTTCCTCCGCGCAGACCGATCGTCGCCGGCCGTCCGTCAGCCGTTGTTCACCGTCGGCACGTGCGGCTCGGGCTGGTGGCGGAGCCAGAGCGTCGACAGCGCGGGCAGCGTGATCGACGCCGTGGGGGCGCCGGCGTCCGCGGGCTCGGCGATCACCATCCCGAGGTTGCCCGACCCCCGTCCGCCGTAGGCGACGGCATCGGAGTTCAGGATCTCCTGCCACACGCCCTCTCTGGGCAGCCCGAGACGGTAGCCGGTGCGCTCCACTCCAGCGAAGTTGCTGACGACGACGAGGCGCCCGCCGTGCGCGTCCCGTCGTTCGAAGGCGATGACCGACGGGTCCCGACTCGGGGCGCCGAGGCGGGTGAACCCGGAGCCGTCGTTGTCGCGCTCCCAGAGCGGGGCCTGCGACCGGTACACCCCGTTCATCGCGGCGACGAAGTCCTGCAGCTGGGCGTGGGAGGGCTGGTCACGGAGCCACCAGTCCAGCTCCCGACCCTCCGACCACTCCGCGAGCTGACCGAACTCCTGTCCCATGAACAGCAGCTTCTTCCCGGGATGCCCCCACATGTAGGCGAGGTAGGCACGGACGTTCGCCAGCTTGTGCCAGTGGTCGCCCGGCATCTTGGACAACAGGCTGCCCTTGCCGTGCACCACCTCGTCGTGGCTGATGGGCAGGACGTAGTTCTCGCCGAACGCGTACACGAACGAGAACGTCATCTCGCCCTCGTGGTGCGCGCGGTACATCGGATCGCGTCCGATGTACTGGAGCGAGTCGTTCATCCAGCCCATGTTCCACTTGAAACCGAACCCGAGGCCGGCGTGATCCGTCGGCGCCGTGACGCCGGGGAAGCTCGTGGACTCCTCGGCGATCATCAGGATGCCGGGGTGGAGCCGGTAGGCGGTGGCGTTGACCTCCTGGAGGAAGCGGATCGCCTCGAGGTTCTCGCGTCCGCCGTGGATGTTCGGCTCCCACTCGCCCTCCCGGCGCGAGTAGTCGAGGTAGAGCATCGACGCCACGGCGTCGACCCGCAGGCCGTCGACGTGGAACTCGTCCAGCCAGTAGAGGGCGTTAGCGACGAGGAAGCCGCGTACCTCGGGCCGGCCGTAGTCGAAGATGAGTGTGCCCCAGTCCTGGTGCTCGCCGCGGCGGGGGTCGGGGTGCTCGTACAGGGGCTGGCCGTCGAAGCGGGCCAGCGCGAAGGCGTCCTTGGGGAAGTGCCCGGGGACCCAGTCCATGATGACGCCGATGCCGGCCTGGTGCAGGCGGTCGATGAGGTAGCGCAGGTCGTCGGGGGAGCCGTACCGGCTCGTCGGTGCGTAGTATCCACTGACCTGGTAGCCCCACGAGCCGCCGAACGGATGCTCGGCCAGCGGCATGAACTCGACGTGGGTGAACCCCGTCTCCTGCACGTGTGCGATCAGCGGATCGGCCATCTCGCGGTAGCCCAGCCCCTCGCGCCAGGAGCCGACGTGCACCTCGTACACCGACAGCGGCTGCGCGACGGCATGGGTGGCGGCGCGACGGGTCATCCACGCGCCGTCCTGCCAGGCGTAGGACGAGGCGGTGACGACCGACGCGGTCTCCGGCGGCACCTGCGCCGCCAGCGCCATCGGGTCGGCCTTGAGGATCCAGGCGCCGCTCCGGGTGCGGATCTGGTACTTGTAGCGGGTGCCGACGGGCAGGTCGGGGATGAAGATCTCCCAGACGCCGCTGGCGCCGAGCGAGCGCATGGCGTGGCTCTCGCCGTTCCAGCCGTTGTGATCGCCCACGACCCGGACGGCCGAGGCATCGGGGGCCCAGACCGCGAAGGACACGCCCTGTTCGTCGCCCTGCGTACGGGGATGCGCCCCCAGCGCCTCCCACAGACGCTCGTGCCGCCCCTCGGCGATGAGGTGCAGGTCGAGTTCGCCCAGTGTCGGTGCATGCCGGTACGGGTCGCCGGAGACGATCTCCTCCTCGCCGCGGTAGCGCGTCGCGATGCGGTAGGGGAGCGGCGGCCCTGGGTGCGTGCCCTCCCAGAGGCCGTGCGCGACGTGGGACAGGGCGAGTCGGCTTCCATCGCTGAACACGGCCTCGACGCTCTCGGCGAGCGGTCGGCGGACGCGGATGGCGGTGACGGTACGGTCGGCGGCATCCTTGGCGGGGTGCGCGCCGAGCAGGGAATGCGGGTCGTGATGCTGACCGGCCGCGACGGCCTCCCACTCGGCGTTCGGGGTGTCCTCGATGCGGCTCATGCGCGCTCCCTCACCTTCAGGATGTGGACGGGCTCGGCGAAGGCGTCGAGCCGGACGTAGTTGTGATCGCTCCAGGTCCAGACAGCGCCGGTCAGGAGATCCTCCACCTCGAAGGTCTCGCCCAGGGGGACTCCCCAGCGCGTGGTGTCGAGGTGGACGGTGGTCTCGCGCACCGAGTGCGGGTCGACGTTCGCGACGACGATGAGGGTGTCCGGTCTCCCGGTACCGGTGAAGGCGGCGTCGAGATGCTTGCTGAACACGAGGATGGCGTCGTCGTCGCTCCAGTGCAGCTCGAGGTTGCGGAGCTGGCGCAGCGCGGGATGCGCCGCACGGATCTCGTTGAGCCGCCGGAGCAGCGGGGCCAGCGACTCCCCGCGTTCCTCGGCTCCCGCCCAGTCGCGGAACTTGTACTCGTACTTTTCGTTGTCGATGTTCTCCTCGGAACCCGGGCGAGCCACGTTCTCGACGAGCTCGTACCCCGCGTAGACCCCGTACACGGGCCCTGCCGTCGCGGCGATGCAGGCGCGGATGCGATACGCGGCGCGTCCGCCGAACTGGAGGTACTCGGTGAGGATGTCGTGGGTGTTCACGAAGAGGTTCGGACGCATGTAGTCGGCCGTCTCGTGGGAGATGGAGTTGAGGAACTCCTCCAGCTCGGATTTGGTGTTGCGCCAGGTGAAGTAGCTGTAGCTCTGCTGGAAGCCCACGGCGGCGAGCGCGCGCATCACGGCGGGCCGGGTGAAGGCCTCGGCGAGGAAGATGACGTCGGGATCCGTCGCGTTGACCGTCGCGATCAGCCACTCCCAGAACTGGAGCGGCTTGGTGTGCGGGTTGTCCACGCGGAAGATCCGCACACCCTCGGCCACCCAGTGCCGGACGATCCGGAGCATCTCGGCCGCGATGCCCTCCGGGTCGTTGTCGAAGTTCAGCGGATAGATGTCCTGATACTTCTTGGGCGGGTTCTCCGCGTACGCGATGCTGCCGTCCGGGAGGGTGGTGAACCACTCGGGGTGTTCGCGGACCCACGGGTGGTCGGGGGATGCCTGCAGCGCGAGATCCAGGGCGACCTCCAGCCCCTCCTTCCGCGCGGCGCGCACGAACGCGCGGAAGTCCTGCGGGGTGCCGAGGTCGGGATGGATGGCGTCGTGCCCTCCTTCAGTGGCGCCGATCGCGTACGGCGAGCCCGGGTCTCCCGCCTCGGCGACGAGCGTGTTGTTGCGCCCCTTGCGATTGGTGCTGCCGATGGGGTGGATCGGGACGAGGTAGATCACATCGAAGCCCATCCCGGCGACCTCGGGCAGGCGCTTCGCCGCCGTGCGGAACGTGCCGCTGCGCACCGTGCCGTCCTTGAGCCGTCTGGCACCTTCGGAGCGTGGGAAGAACTCGTACCAGGCGCCCACGCCCGCACGGGTGCGCTCGACGCGGAGGACCTGCTCCGCGGAGAGGGAGCGGAGGGTCGCGATCGGGCGGTCGCGGAAGATCGTTGCGAGTTCGGGGTCGACGGCCATCGCCGCAGTGGTGGTGGCGTCGCCGGCCTGGAGCTCATCGGCTCGGACGCGCAGGCGCGTGCGCTGTGCCGCGGGGCGATCCTTCTCCGCCGCGGCCCGCCGCAGCAGCTCCGCGCCGAGCGCGGCCATCACCTCCACATCGACGCCTGCGGCGACCTTGACGTGCGCGGCGTGCGCCCAGGTGGCGAAGTCGTCGGAGAACGCCTCGAAGTGGAAGTGCCAGACGCCCTCCGCGTCGAGGGCGATCTCCGCCTCCCAGCGGTCGGTGCCGTCCGCGAGGGCGGTGAGCCGGTGCAGGCTCTCCTCGCCGGTCGGGGACGTCAGCCGCACGTGCACGCCGATGAGGTCGTGACCTTCCCGGAAGGCGACCACGCGGAACGGCACGACCTCGCCGGCGAAGGCCTTGGCCGGGAAGCCACCGGGGACCGCGGGGCTCCCGTCGAGCAGCGGGATCCGCGTCGTGCGCAGCGCTCCGGGGCGGTCCGCGTCGGCGGCGCGCATCGGGATCTGAACGGGGCTCCGCAGAGCCGTGGGCCGGGTTCCAGCACGAGCAGTCACATGCCGAATCTACCGGTCGGGCGTGCGGGAACCTACCGCTCGACCAGGGCGGCGAACCGTGCTATCACTCGACGCGGAAAAGGCGCATCGAGGTGCCGGGGATCGGCAGGACCTCGCCCGGCGCGAAGGTCTCCACCGCGTCCGACGGCCGCTCATCCGCGCTCGACCAGAGCGAGACGAACCGCGTGGCGCCGTCGATGTCCTCCGGGAGCCGGACGTCGATCGGAGCCTCCGTGCCGTGCACGATCAGCAGGATCCGGTTCGCGGCTTCCTTGTCCGGCGTGGACGCGGCGACGTACTGCAGGGTGCGGTTGCCGGGGTCCGTCCACTGGGCCGGCTCCATGGTCGCGCCGTCCTGGTCGTACCAGTCCATGACCGACGCGTTCGGGATGTGCTCGCCGAGGCGCGCGTACCGGCTCGGGCGCAGCGCGGGGTTCTCCTCACGGAGCCGGAGGAGGCGCGCGACGTGGGCGCGGAGGTCCTCCTGCCACGGCTCGAACTCCCAGGAGAGCCAGGACAACGGAGAGTCCTGCGCGTAGGCGTTGTTGTTGCCTCGCTGCGTCCGTCCCACTTCATCCCCGGCGGTGAGCATCGGGATGCCGGCCGAGAGCAGCAGGGTGCCGAGCAGGTTGCGCATCGCCTTCCGCCTGGCGGCGAGGATCATCGGATCGTCGGTGGGGCCCTCCACGCCGTGGTTGAAGGACCGGTTCAGATCCGCGCCGTCGCGGTTCTGCTCGCCGTTGGCCTCGTTGTGCTTCACGTCGTACGACACGAGGTCGTGGAGTGTGAAGCCGTCGTGCGCGGTGACGAAATTGATGCTCGCGAGCGGTCCCCGATCCTCGCTGAAGGTGTTGGACGAGCCGGCCAGACGTGTCGCGAAACCGCCGATCCCCACCGGTGCCGAGGCCCGCCGGGCGTAGTCGATGTCGCTGAGCCAGAAGTTGCGCACCCGGTCGCGGTAACGGTCGTTCCACTCATGCCAGCCCGAGGGGAAGTTCCCGGTCTGCCAGCCGCCCAGACCGACGTCCCAGGGTTCCGCGATGAGCTTGGTCTCCGCGAGCACGGGGTCGGCGGCGATCGCCTGCAGAAGGGGATGGTCGGGGGTGTAGGTGTGCGCGCCGTCGCGGGCGATCGCCGTGGCCAGATCGAAACGGAATCCGTCGATCTGCATCTCCTCGGCCCAGTACCGGAGGGAGTCCACGACGAGGCGCGCCCCGGCCTCGGTGGCGGTGTTGAGCGTGTTGCCGCATCCGGTGGTGTCGATGTAGACGCCCGCGTCGTCCTGCCGGTAGTACCGGGCGTTGTCGAGGCCGCGGAGGCTGGAGCGCGGGCCGCCGATCCCCTCCTCGGATGTGTGGTTGTACACGACGTCGAGGATCACCTCGAGACCCGCTTCGTGCAGCAGCCGCACCATGCCCTTGAACTCGGCGATGATCGCCTCGGGCCCGGCCTTGCGCGCGCCCTCGGTGGCGTACGCGGCGTGCGGTGTGAAGAAGTTCAGGGTGTTGTAGCCCCAGTAGTTGGTCAGACCACGCTCGAGGAGTCGGGGTTCCGGGACGAATGCGTGGACGGGGAGCAGCTCCACCGAGGTCACCCCGAGCGTGCGGAGGTGCGCGATCATGGCGGGATGCGCGAGGCCTGCATACGTCCCGTGCAGCGCCGGCGGGATGTCGGGGTGACGCTTGGTCAGCCCTTTCAGGTGGCCCTCGTAGATCACGGTCCGGTCGGCCGGGACCCGCGGCTTGGTGGAGTCGCCCCAGTCGAAGCCGTCCTCGATGACCACGCCGCGCCACTCCTGGTAGCCGTGGCCCTGGGCGAGACCACGCGCGTACGGGTCGAGGAGCAGCGTCTCCGGGTTGAACGTGTTGCCGGGGCCGTGCGGTCCCTCGACCCGGAGGGCATACCGCACGCCCGGCTGGAGCAACGGCGTCGTGACCTCCCAGACCCCTCCGGGCCGCCTTTCCAGCGCTGCCTGGTCGACCACCCAGTCGAGGTCCGTGGCGTCGAACACGACGAGCTCGACGGCCGAGGCGTTCTGCGACCAGACCCGGATCGTGCCGACGCCGTCGTGCAGGCGAACGCCGAGATCGTCGAGGGTCGCCCCACCGGGCACGACGGAGGCGGGGGACGAAGGCATGGATACACCCTAAACGTGTTGCATTTCAGTCTCATGACAGGACGCACCCGGTCTCACGCCCAGACGGAGCGTTCGCCGCGCGGATCGGGGAGAATCGACGTATGCGGCACTATCTCGACCACGCGGCGACGACCCCGCTGCGCCCGGAGGCCAGGGACGCGTGGCTGGAGGCGTCCGTCATCGTCGGCAACGCCTCGTCGACGCACGGGGCAGGGCAGGATGCGCGCCGGGTGCTGGAGGAGTCCAGGGAACGCGTGGCCGCGGTTCTCGGGGCCGACCCGATCGAGGTGGTGCTGACATCCGGCGGGACCGAGTCCATCAACCTCGCTCTCCAGGGCCTGTGGCGCTCGCGTCGTCCGGGCTCTTCGGCGGTCGTCGTGCCGGACGGTGAGCATCACGCGACGATGGACACGGTCGCCGCCCTCGTCTCCGACGGAGCCGAGGTGCGCGCTGTTCCTCTCTCTGCCCAGGCGCGCATCGACGGAAGCCGCTTCGCGTCGGCCCTGCCCGGTGCGGCGTTCGCGACCGCGCTCGTCGCGAACAACGAGACCGGGACGGTCAACGACGCGGCGGCTCTGACCGCGGCCGCCGCCGATGCCGGAGTGCCGCTGCACCTCGACGCGGTCGCCGCGCTCGGGCACCTCCCGCTGTCGTTCCGGGAGCTGAGGGGCGGTGCGGACGAGGGGACGGGCCTGGTGGCGCTCAGCGTCGCCGGTCACAAGGTCGGCGCGCCCGTGGGCGTCGGTGCGCTGGTGGTCGCTCGGTCCGCCCGACTGACCCCGCTTCTGCGGGGCGGGGGCCAGCAGCGGGGTCTGCGTGCGGGTACGCAGGATGTGCCGGGAGCCGCGGCACTGGCGACCGCGCTCGAGCTCGCCGAACGGGAGCGGGCCGCCGAGACCGTCCGGGTGGGCCGCTTGCGCGACCGTCTCGTCGAGGGGGTCCGTGCGCGGGTGCCGGCGGCGGAGCTCCTGGGCGACCCCGATCACCGTCTTCCCGGGACCGCGCATCTGCTCTTCCCCGGTGCCGTGGGGGAGAGCCTGCTGTTCCTGCTGGACGTGGCCGGGGTCTCGGCCTCCACGGGATCCGCCTGTCAGGCGGGGGTCGCCGAGCCCTCGCACGTCGTGATGGCGATGGGGCGCAGCGAGTCGGACGCCAGGAGCGTGCTGCGATTCTCTCTCGGCCGGACCTCGACGGACGCCGACGTCGACGCGGTGCTCGGGGCGATCGGCGATGCCTATGCCCGGGCATCCGGGGCCCGTGCAGCCGAGCGCTCGTAGACTGGACCCATGCGAATCCTTGCGGCCATGAGCGGCGGTGTGGACTCCGCCGTCGCGGCCGCCAGGGCCGTCGAGGCGGGGCACGATGTGGTGGGCGTGCACCTGGCGCTCTCCCGCGCCGGGGGGACCCTGCGCACCGGCAGTCGAGGCTGCTGCACGATTGAGGACGCGCTGGACGCCCGCCGGGCCGCCGACCTCCTGGGCATCCCCTTCTACGTGTGGGACTTCTCCGAGCGCTTCCGGGATGACGTGATCGACGACTTCGTCGCGGAGTACCGCGCCGGTCGTACTCCGAACCCGTGCATGCGGTGCAACGAGAAGATCAAGTTCGCGGCCCTGCTGGAGCGCGCCCTGGAGCTCGGCTTCGACGCCGTCTGCACCGGACACTACGCGACCCTGGTGGATGGTCCTGAGGGTCTCGAGCTGCACCGGGCCTCGGACAACGCGAAGGACCAGTCCTACGTGCTCGGTGTCCTGACGGCCGACCAGCTCGCGCACACCTATTTCCCGCTCGGGACCACGCCGTCGAAGGCCCTCGTGCGGGCGGATGCGGAGCAGCGCGGTCTCAGCGTGGCCCAGAAGCCGGACAGTCACGACATCTGCTTCATCCCCGACGGCGACACCCGGGGGTGGCTGGCCGAGAAGGTCGGCACGGCCACCGGCGAGATCGTCGATCGCACGGGCGCGGTCGTCGGCGCGCACGAGGGCGCGCACGCGTTCACCGTCGGCCAGCGGCGCGGGCTCAAGCTCGGTGTCCCGGCGGCGGACGGCAAGCCCCGCTTCGTCCTCGAGGTGCGCCCCGTGTCGAACACGGTGGTCGTCGGCCCCAAGGAGGCCCTGGCGATCGCCGAGATCGCGGGGGAGCGTTTCAGCTGGGCCGGCGCCGCACCTGCCGCGTCGACGTTCGCGTGCGATGTGCAGATCCGCGCGCACGCCGAGCCGGTGCCCGCCACGGCCACCGTGACCGCGGAGGGCGTCCGCGTGGTGCCGCAGACTCCGCTCGACGGCGTCGCCCCGGGACAGACCGCCGTGCTCTACGTCGGCACACGTGTGCTCGGGCAGTTCACGATCGATACGACCGTCTCCGCCGTTCCGGTCGGCGTCTGATCCGGGTGGATGTCGGTCCCCGCTCCTAGACTGGCGGGGTGCCGGAGAACATCTCACTGGAAGACGCCCGCAGCGAGGCGGAGGAGCTGACCACCCGCATCCTCGCGGCGAAGGACGCGTACTACGGGCGCGACACGTCGCTCGTCGACGACGCGACGTACGACGGCTGGATGCGGCGCCTGGAAGAGCTCGAGCGCCTGCACCCCGAGCTCCAGGGTCAGGACTCGCCGACGCAGATGGTCGGCGCGGCCGAGGCGACAGGGCTCGCGACCATCGAGCACGCCGAGCGCATGCTCAGCCTCGACAACGTCTTCTCGATCGAGGAGCTGCGGGAGTGGGCGCAGAAGACGCGGGCGGCCGCCGGGCGCGACGTCGATTGGCTGACCGAACTCAAGATCGACGGGCTCGCGATCAATCTGCGATACGAGCACGGCGTCCTGACGTCGGCCGCGACCCGCGGTGACGGGCGGGTCGGCGAGATCGTCACCGAGAACGCGCTCCGGCTCCCCGAGATCCCGGAGCGGCTCGCCGGGGAGGGACACCCGCCGATCGTCGAGGTCCGCGGAGAGGTCTTCATCCCCGTCGCCGCGTTCGAGCGCCTGAACGCGGCGCAGGCGGCTTTCCGCGACCGCGCGTATGCCGACGCCCTCGCGCGGTGGGAGGCCAGGGGCGGCGCGAAGAGGCCGTTCGATGAGGAGAAGGCGCGCACCGCGGCGGCGCGGCGCTTCCCGGCCTTCGCCAATCCCCGCAACGCCGCCAGCGGCGGCCTGCGTCAGCAGATCGACAAGAAGGACGGCCTGGAGCTCGAAGCGGGCCTGCTGCGCATCGAGTCGCTCGCGCTCTACGTGCACGGCATCGGCGCCTGGACGAACCCGCCGGTCGCGGCGCAGAGCCAGGTCTACGAGCTGCTGGCCGCCTGGGGGCTGCCGACGAGCCCGCACACCAAGGCGTGCCGCAGCATCGACGACGTCGTCGCCTTCGTCGAGCACTACGGGGAGCACCGGCACGACATCGAGCACGAACTGGACGGCATCGTGGTCAAGGTCGACGAGCTCGACCTGCACGACGAGCTCGGGGCCACGAGCCGGGCCCCCCGCTGGGCGATCGCCTACAAGTACCCGCCGGAGGAGGTGCAGACGAAGCTCCTCGACATCGTCGTCTCCGTCGGGCGCACCGGTCGCGCCACTCCCTTCGCGGTCATGGCACCGGCTCACGTCGCCGGATCCGTGGTCCGTCAGGCCACGCTCCACAACAAGGACGTGGTCAAGGCCAAGGGCGTGCTCATCGGCGACACCGTGGTGCTCCGGAAGGCGGGCGACGTGATCCCCGAGGTGCTCGGCCCCGTGGTCGAGAAGCGGGACGGGACGGAGCGGGAGTTCGTCATGCCGGCCGACTGCCCCGAGTGCGGCACGCCGTTGCGCGCCATGAAGGAGGGCGACATCGACCTCCGTTGCCCGAACGCGCGGTCGTGCCCTGCGCAGGTGCGCGGACGCGTCGAGCACATCGGTTCCCGCGGCGCCCTCGATGTCGAGGCCCTGGGCGAGGTCACCGCGGCGGCCCTGACCCAGCCCACGACTCCGGCCGAGCCCCCTCTGAGCACGGAGGCGGGGCTGTTCGCCCTCACGCTGGAGCAGCTCGTGCCGATCGAGGTCGTCGTACGTGATGCGGAGACGGGTCTGCCGCGCGAGGACGAGGACGGCCTCGTGAAGACGCGCGCGCCGTTCCGACGGAATCCGACCGCCGCCGAGAAGAAGTCGGGTCTGGAAGGTCCGCAGCCGTCCTCGCAGGCGCTGACACTGCTCGCGGAGCTGGAGAAGGCGAAGACCAAAGACCTCTGGCGGCTGCTCGTCGCGCTCAACATCCGCCACGTCGGACCGGTCGCGGCGCGGGCGCTCGCGCAGTGGTTCGGGTCGCTCGACGCGATCCGGGAGGCATCGCGGGAAGAGCTCGCCGCGGTCGAGGGCGTGGGCGGCATCATCGCCGACTCCTTGCTCGCGTGGTTCGACGTCGACTGGCACCAGGACATCGTCCGGCAGTGGACGGATGCGGGCGTGCAGTGGGCGACGCCGGGCCACCCCGGGCCGGGAGCAGCTGTCGCCGCCGGGGGAGTGCTGGAAGGCCTCACGGTGGTCGCGACGGGATCTCTCGACGGCTACACCCGCGAGGGCGCGCAGGAGGCGATCATAAAGGCCGGCGGCAAGGCGGCCTCGAGCGTCTCCAAGAAGACCGACTTCGTGGCCGCCGGTCCCGGCGCCGGCTCCAAGCTCGCGAAGGCGGAGGAGCTCGGCGTCCGCATCCTCGACGCCGCGCAGTTCCACGTGCTGGTCACGGAGGGCCCTGCGGCGCTGGAGTGAGGCTCAGGCGCTCTCCGGGGCCGCCGTGGTGGGCGCGAGGAACTGTCGCAGCCGCGGTGAGTCCGCGAATCCCAGCTTCTGGTAGAGACCCACGGCGGCCTCGCTCGAATGCACGGTGATCCGCTCGGCACCGACGGACACGGCGTGCGCGCAGGCGGCGGCGACGAGGCCGCGGCCCGCTCCGCGCCCTCGATGCTCCGGGAGGACGAAGACGCTCTGGATGTCCGCGGAGATGCGATCGACCGCCCCGGGCCGCGGCACACGCGGCACGAGGGCGACCCAGGCGGCACCGACGATACGGTCATCCTCCTCGGCGCGCGCGACGAAGGCGACGTGGGTGCGGGCGTGCGCCTGCCACCAGTCGCCGAGTTCCGCGGTGTACGTGTCGAGCGATCGACCGGCCGTCAGGTCCCTCGGCACGTCCTGCCACTTGAGCTGGGCGAGCGCGGGGAGATCCTCCCTGCCGGCGCGGTCGATGCGCATCGTCGGTCCGCTCAGGCCTTGTGACGGGGCTTCCGGAAGGGCTTCTCCTCGCGGTCGCCGTGCGCCGGGCGCTCGTCGCGGTCGCGCTTGTCGTAGCGGGTCGGGCGACCACGGCCGTCGCCGTCGCGCGAGGACGACCCGCGTCGCGCCCCGGGGCCACGGTCGGGAGCGATCTCGATCAGTCGTCCCGAGATACGGGTGTCGCGGAGCTTGTCGAGGACGGCGGGGTCGAGGTTCGCTGGAAGCTCGACGATCGAGAAGTCGGGACGGATGTTGATCGCCCCGAAGTCGTCGCGGCCCAGACCACCCTCGTTCGCGAGCGCGCCCACGATCTGTCGCGGCTCGACGCGGTGCCGACGACCCACCTCGATGCGGTACGGCGTGTAGTCGCCGCGGCCGCGACGCTCCCGGGGTTCGCGCGGCTCCCGCGTCTGCCGCTCGCGCGGCGGGCGGTTGTCGGCGGCCACGGCCTGCGACAGGGCGTCCTGGGCGGGGTCGAGGAGCAGCGGCGTGGCGCCCTGGGCGACCACGGCGAGAGCGGCCGCGACGTCGCCTTCGGGCACATCGTGATGCCGCACGTAGTGGGCGATGATGTCGCGGAACGCGTCGATGCGCGTCGTCTCCGAGAGCGCGGTCGTGATGGCGTCGTCGAAGCGGGCGAGCCGCGTCGTGTTCACGTCCTCGGTGCTCGGGAGCTGCATCTGCGTGGGCTGCTGACGCGTGGCCTTCTCGATGTGCTTGAGCAGGTAGCGCTCGCGCGGGGTGATGAAGCTGATCGCGTCACCCGTCCGGCCGGCCCGCCCGGTCCGTCCGATGCGGTGGACGTACGACTCGGTGTCGGTGGGGATGTCGAAGTTGACCACGTGGCTGATGCGCTCGACGTCGAGGCCGCGGGCGGCGACGTCCGTGGCGACGAGGATGTCGAGCTTGCCGTCCTTGAGCTGGTTGACGCTGCGCTCGCGCTGCACCTGCGGCACGTCGCCGTTGATGGCGGCGGCGGAGTATCCGCGGGCGCGGAGCTTCTCGGCCAGGGTCTCGGTCTCGTTCTTCGTGCGGACGAAGACGATCATCCCATCGAAGTTCTCCACCTCGAGGATGCGGGTCAGAGCGTCCACCTTCTGCGCGTAGGAGACGACGAGGTAGCGCTGGGTGATGTTCGTGTTGGTCGCGGTCTTGGACTTGACCGTGATCTCCTCCGGGTCGCGGAGGTACTGCTGCGCGAGGCGGCGGATCTGCGCGGGCATCGTCGCCGAGAACAGGGCGACCTGCTTCTCCTCCGGCGTCTGCGCGAGGATCTGCTCGACGTCTTCGGCGAAGCCCATCTTCAGCATCTCGTCGGCTTCGTCCAGCACGAGGTACTGCAGCTCGGAGAGGTCGAGCGTGCCCTTGGCGAGGTGGTCCATGATGCGGCCGGGGGTTCCCACGACGACGTGCACGCCACGGCGGAGCGCGGACAACTGCACCCCGTAGCCCTGACCGCCGTAGACGGGGAGCACGTGCACGCCCTTCATGCGCGACGCGTAGGACTCGAAGGCCTCGCAGACCTGCAGCGCGAGCTCGCGGGTCGGGGCGAGGACGAGCGCCTGCGGCGTCTTCTGCGTGACGTCGAGCCGCTCCAGCACGGGGAGGGCGAAGGCGGCGGTCTTGCCGGTGCCGGTCTGCGCCATGCCGACCACATCGCGGCCGGCGAGCAGCGTCGGGATCGTCGCGGCCTGGATGGGCGAGGGGGTCTCGTAACCGAGATCCTTGATGGCCTTGAGGACCGGCCCGGTGATGCCGAGGTCCTCGAATCCGGGGGTTGCGGGGGACTCGTCAGGGGCGTCGGTGGGGGTCACTTCTTCAGGGGTCACTTCCCAAGGGTAGCGCGCCCGGCGACCCGCTTCCTGTGCGACCGGGTCAGACGCCCGAGGTGAGGGCGAGCAGCTTCTCCTTCACCTGCCGGCGGAGCACCTTGCCGATCAGCGACGTCGGCAGCTCGTCGACGACGAAGACGCGGCGCGGCACCTTGTACGGCGTGAGGATGCTGCGGGCGTACTCGCGGATCGCCTCGACATCGACATCGGCCCCGGGGTCGACGACGATCGCCGCCACGACCTCCTCGCCCGAGTGGTCGCTGGGCAGTCCGACGACCGCAGCGTCGACGACCGACGGATGCTGGCGCAGCGCGTTCTCGACCTCGGTGGGGGCGACGTTGAAGCCGCCCGTGATGATGAGCTCCTTGATCCGGTCGACGATCCGCACGAATCCGGCGTCGTCGATCGTGACGATGTCGCCGGTCCGGTACCAGCCGTCGACGAACACGGCCTCCGTCTCCTCAGGCTTTCCGTAATACCCGGAGAAGACCTGAGGGCCGCGCACGACGAGCTCGCCCGCGGAACCTTCCGGGACGTCCTCGGTGGGGTTCTCCGGATCGACGACGCGGCACTCCGTCCCGGGGAGCGGGAGGCCCACCGTGCCGGGGACACGGTTGTCGGCCACCGGGTTCGCCATGAGCACGGGCGAGCACTCGCTCAGACCGTAGCCCTCGACGAGATAGCCGTGCGTCGCGGCTTCGAACGGGACGACGAGTTCGTGCGGCAGCGCCATGGCGCCGGAGATCGCCACTTCGATGCCGTCGAGGGAGACGCCCTTGGCGTTGGCGGCCGCGAGCAGCCGGTCGGCGATGGGCGGCACGAGCGGCAGGAACGTCGCCGGGTGCTTCTTGACCACGTCCAGCACGAGATCGGGATCGAACTTCGGGAACAGCACGAGGCGCGCCCCCATCGACATCGCGAAGGTGAGGCAGAGGGTCAGGCCGTAGGCGTGGAACATGGGCAGCACGGCGTACACGACGCAGCCCTTGCCGCGCTGGATGGACGGGACCCAGGCCTGGGACTGTGCCGCATTGGCGAGGAGGTTGCGGTGGGTGAGGGCGGCGCCCTTCGGCGTGCCCGTGGTCCCCGACGTGTACTGGATGATCGCCAGGTCGTCCGTGCCGGGCTGCGGATGCGAGGCGGGGATCGGGGCACCAGCGACCACCGACTCCCAGAGGACGGTGCCGCGGACGCGCTCGGTCAGCGCCGCCCGCGATTCCCTCGCCTTCGCCACCGGCAGCCGGAGCGCGAAGCGGGTGAGTGCGGGCATGGCGCGAGTGACGTCAACGGACACGAGCGTCGAGACGGCCAGGTCGCTCGGGAACTCCTGCACCGTCGCGACGACCTTGTTCCAGACGATCGCGTGCTTGGCCCCGTGGTCCTCGAACTGCTTGCGCAGCTCGCGAGGGGTGTAGAGCGGGTTGTGCTCGACCACGACCGCGCCGAGCCGCAGCACGGCGTAGAACGCGATGATGTGCTGCGGGCAGTTCGGCAGGACGATGGCGACCGGGTCGCCGGCGCGGACGCCGAGATCCCGGAGCCCCGCCGCGGCGCGATCGATCGCCTCCTGCAGCTGTGCGTAGGTCGTCTCCCGGCCGAAGAACTGGAGGGCCGGGGCATCCGGGTAGTCCCGCGCCGACGCGGCGACGATGTCCACGAGGGAGCCGCTGACGGGGGCGAGGTCCTCCGGAACGCCGTCGGCGTAGCTGGCGATCCACGGGCGAGGGGGCTGGAACGTGCTCACGCGCCCAGCTTAGGCGGGCCGCGCCGCGCCGAGCGGCGGGCGGCTCGCCAACTAGACTGAGGGCGTGTCTGAAATCACCCCTGATCTTGTGCGCCATCTCGGCGTGCTCGCGCGCATCCAGCTGAACGACGACGAGGTGACGCGGCTCACGGGCCAGCTCGACGCCATCGTCGACAACATCGCCAAGGTGTCCGAGGTCGCGACCGCCGATGTCGCCGCGACCAGCCACCCGATCCCGCTGAGCAACGTGTTCCGTCCCGACGTGGTCGGCGAGACGCTCACGCACGAGCAGGTGCTGCAGAACGCCCCGGACCAGGCCGACGGCCGGTTCCGCGTCACCGCGATCCTGGGAGAAGAGCAGTGAGCGACATCATCCGACTGACGGCGGCGGAGCTCGCCGACAAGCTCGCGGCGCGGGAGGTCTCCAGCGTCGAGGCCACGCAGGCGCACCTCGACCGCATCGCCCAGGTCGACGGCGACGTCCATGCGTTCCTGCACGTCAACGAGCACGCGCTCGACGCGGCGGCCGACATCGACGCCCGTCGCGCCGCGGGGGAGGACCTCGGGCCGATCGCCGGTGTCCCGCTCGCGATCAAGGACGTGCTCGTCACGACCGATCAGCCGACCACGAGCGGCTCGCGGATCCTCGAGGGCTACCGCTCGCCCTACGACGCGACCGTCGTGGCCCGCTCCCGCGCCGCCGGACTCATCCCGCTCGGCAAGACGAACATGGACGAGTTCGCGATGGGCTCGTCGACGGAGCACTCCGCCTACGGCCCGACCCGCAACCCCTGGGATCTCGACCGGATCCCCGGGGGCTCGGGTGGGGGCTCTGCCGCCGCCGTCGCCGCCTTCGAGGCCCCGCTCGCCCTCGGCTCGGACACCGGCGGATCGATCCGTCAGCCTGCGCACGTGACCGGCACGGTCGGCGTGAAGCCGACGTACGGCGGTGTCAGCCGATACGGCGCCATCGCGTTGGCGTCGAGCCTCGACCAGGTCGGCCCGGTCACCCGCACGGTGCTCGATGCCGGTCTGCTGCACGACGCGATCGGCGGCCATGACCCGAAGGACTCCACGTCGCTCGACGAGCAGTGGCCGTCCTTCGCGGCGGCCGCACGCGAGGGTGCGCGCGGGGACGTCCTCAAGGGTCTGCGCGTCGGCGTCATCCGCGAGCTCCCCGACAGCGGTTTCCAGCCGGGCGTCGCGGCATCGTTCCGCAGTGCGCTGGCGCTGCTCGAGGCGCAGGGCGCGGAGATCGTGGAGATCGGTGCGCCGCACTTCGAGTACGGCGTGGCCGCCTACTACCTGATCCTGCCGGCGGAGGCCTCGAGCAACCTGGCCAAGTTCGACTCGGTGCGCTTCGGTCTCCGCGTCACTCCGGCCGGGAACCCCACCGTCGAGGACGTGATGTCCGCCACGCGCGACGCCGGCTTCGGCGACGAGGTCAAGCGCCGCATCATCCTCGGCACCTACGCGCTGTCGGCGGGCTACTACGACGCGTACTACGGCAGCGCGCAGAAGGTCCGCACGCTGATCCAGCAGGACTTCGCCGCGGCCTTCGCCGATGTCGACGTCATCGCGACCCCGTCGGCGCCGACCACCGCGTTCAAGCTCGGTGAGAAGATCGACGACCCGCTGCAGATGTACCTCAACGACATCACGACGATCCCGGCGAACCTCGCCGGTGTCCCCGGCATCTCGATCCCGAGCGGTCTTGCGGACGACGACGGCCTGCCCGTCGGCATCCAGTTCCTCGCCCCGGCGCGGGAGGACGCTCGTCTGTACCGCGTGGGCGCCGCCCTCGAGACGCTGCTCGTGGACTCCTGGGGCGCGCCGCTGCTGTCCCGTGCCCCCCAGCTGGAAGGAGGCGCGCGCTGATGGCCGCTGCCAAGCTCATGGACTTCGACAAGGCGCTCGAGATGTTCGAGCCGGTCCTCGGATTCGAGGTGCACGTCGAGCTCAACACGAACACGAAGATGTTCTCCGACGCGCCCAACCCCGCGAACGAGGCGTACCACGCGGCGGAGCCGAACACCCTGATCGCGCCGGTCGACCTGGGTCTGCCCGGTTCGCTGCCGGTCGTCAACGAGACGGCCATCCGATCCTCGATCAGCCTCGGCCTCGCGCTCGGCTGCTCGATCGCCGAGTCCAGCCGTTTCGCCCGGAAGAACTACTTCTACCCGGACCTCGGCAAGAACTATCAGATCTCCCAGTACGACGAGCCGATCGCCTTCGAGGGCTCGGTGGAGGTGGAGCTCGAGGACGGCACGATGGTGACGATCCCGATCGAGCGCGCGCACATGGAGGAGGACGCCGGCAAGCTCACGCACATGGGCGGCTCGACCGGGCGTATCCAGGGTGCCGAGTACTCGCTCGTCGACTACAACCGTGCCGGTGTCCCGCTCGTCGAGATCGTGACGAAGACCATCTTCGGCACCGATCACCGGGCCCCCGAGGTCGCCAAGGCCTACGTCGCCGCCATCCGCGACATCGTCCGCGGGCTCGGGATCTCCGAGGCTCGCCTCGAGCGCGGCAACCTCCGTTGCGACGCCAACGTGTCTCTCCGTCCTCGTGGCGAGGAGAAGCTCGGCACGCGCACGGAGACGAAGAACGTCAACTCGATGCGCTCGGTGGAGCGTGCGGTGCGGTACGAGATCCAGCGCCAGGCGCAGATCCTCGCCGACGGCGGCACCATCACCCAGGAGACGCGGCACTGGCACGAGGACACCGGGACCACCTCTCCCGGCCGTCCGAAGTCGGATGCCGACGACTACCGGTACTTCCCCGAGCCCGACCTGCTTCCGGTGCAGCCTCCCCGCGAGCTGATCGAGGAGCTGCGTGCGGCGCTGCCCGAGCAGCCCGTCGCCCGCCGTCGCCGGCTCATGGACGAGTGGGGCTTCACCCCGCTGGAGTTCCAGGACGTGCGCAACGGCGGTCTGCTCGACGTCGTCGAGGCCACGATCGCCGCCGGGGCCACGCCCGCCGCGGCACGGAAGTGGTGGACGGGGGAGATCACCCGCCTCGCCAACGCGCAGGAGAAGGACGCGGTCGACCTGGTCAGCCCGGAGAGCGTCGCCGCACTGCAGCAGCTCGTCGATGCCGGCACGCTGACCGACAAGCTCGCGCGCCAGGTGCTGGAGGGCGTGATCGCCGGGGAAGGCACGCCGCAAGAGGTCGTCGACGCCCGTGGTCTCGCCGTGGTCTCGGACGACGGCGCCCTCATCGCGGCGATCGACGAGGCTCTCGCCGCGCAGCCCGACGTGATGGCCAAGATCCAGGATGGCAAGGTCCAGGCGGCCGGTGCCATCATCGGCGCGGTCATGAAGGCCATGAAGGGCCAGGCCGACGCCGCACGCGTCCGCGAACTCATCCTCGAGCGCGCCGCGCAGTGATTCTCGCCCCCGGGCCTCCGTGTCGGAGGCCCGGGGGACAATGGACTCATGGGACACGGTGATGGCAGAGGCCGCATGGTGTCCTCCGCCGACGCCGACGATTCCGGGACGCGGATCCTCCACGTCGACATGGATGCGTTCTACGCCGCCGTCGAGGTGCTGGATGATCCGGGTCTTCGCGGGCTGCCGCTGATCATCGGATCCCCGGACGGACGATCGGTCGTCTCCAGTGCTTCCTACGAAGCACGGCGCTACGGCGTGCGCTCCGCCATGCCCGTGTCGCAGGCTCTGCGGTTGTGTCCCACCGCACGTATCGTCCCGCCGCACTTCTCTCGGTATCAAGAGGTCTCGCGGCAGGTGATGGCGATCTTCGAGTCGTTCACGCCGCTCGTGGAACCGCTGTCGGTGGACGAGGCCTTCCTCGACGTGCAGGGTGTGCGCCGGCTCTGGGGGAGTCCCGCCCGGATCGCCGCCCAGATCCGCGAGCGCGTCCTCGCGGAGGTCGGCATCACCTGCAGCGTCGGCGTGGCCGCGACCAAGCACGTCGCGAAGATGGCATCGACCATGGCAAAGCCCGACGGAATGCTCGTAGTCGCCGAGCACGACTCTCTCGCGTTCCTCGCGCCGCGCCCGGTACGGGCGCTGTGGGGAGTGGGGCCGAAGGCGGCGGAAGCTCTGGAAGCCCGCGGCCTCCGCACGATCGACGACCTGCGCACGGCGCCGCCGGAGATGCTGGACCGGGCTGTCGGGCCGGCGCTCAGCACGCGGCTCGCGCAGCTCGCCCGGGGAGAGGACCCCCGCGCCGTCGACACCGAGCGCGTGGAGAAGAGCATCGGCCACGAGGAGACGTTCGACCAGGACATCACGGATCGAGCGTTCCTCCGCGCCGAACTGCTCCGGCTCGCCGATCGCGTGGGCGCCCGCCTGCGTCGGGCCGGGTGGGAGACCTCCACGGTCGCGATCAAGATCCGCTTCGACGACTTCCGGACCGTCAACCGATCGCAGACGCTGAGCGAACCCACCGCGGTCGGACAGCGCATCGGCGAGGCGGCGCAGGGTCTGTTCGCGCTCATCGAGCGTCGCGACCCGATCCGCCTCGTGGGAGTCCGCGCCGAGAACCTCCGGCCTGCGGGAGGTAGCGCGCTGGCGCTCTGGGATGACGACGAGGGCTGGCGCAAGGTCGAGGGGGCGGTCGACGAGGCCATGGCACGGTTCGGTTCGGCGACGATCAGCAGAGCGCGCCACATCGGACGAGGTGAAGGACGAGGTGCCGCTCGCCATCCGAAGGATCACGGCGTCGATTGACCGCGCGCCGGAGGCCGCCGTCGGCTACCGTGGGAACATGCCGAACATTGCACTGGAACTCGGGAATCAGGTCGCGTCCTTCGGCGTGAAGAGCGCATACGGGGAGCCGCAGGAGATCGACGGTGTCACCGTCACTCCGGTGGCGTTCACCTACGCGGGCTTCGGCGGCGCCAGCGGCGACGGAGGAGAAGGCGGCGGGGGCGGCGGCGTGTCGGTCCCGGTCGGTGTTTACGTCCGTCGCGAAGAGGGACTGCGCTTCGAGCCGAACATCGTGACGCTCCTGGTCGTGGCCGTGCCCTTCGTCTGGGTCACAGGTCGGGCACTCACGCGCATCATCCGTGCCCTCAAGAAGTGACGACGCGGTCGCAGCTGCTCTCTCGCACGCCGCGACACTGATCGTCGAGGACGTCCGCGCACTCGCGGCGTCCAATCCTGTCGTGATCATCGACGGGGGAAGCGGCGCCGGCAAGACCTCTCTGGCTGCGCGTGTGGCACATGCCTGGCCGGTTGCCGGCCGCGTGCAGGTCATCGCGCTGGATTCGCTGTACCCGGGCTGGGACGGACTCGACGGGGGCGCGGAGAAGGCGCTGGAGGGCATCCTCCGCCCGCACGGACGCGGCCTGCTCGGCGCCTGGCGTCGCTGGGATTGGGAGCGCGGCGAGGAGGCGGAGACCCACGCCGTGGATCCCGCACTCGGGGTCATCGTCGAGGGCAGCGGGATCCTGCGTCCGTCCACGGCACGGCTGGCGGATGTCCGCGTCTGGGTGGAGTCCGGGGAACAGTCACGCAAGTCACGGGCGCTCGCCCGGGACGGAGACACCTACCGCCCGCACTGGGACCGCTGGGCGGCGCAGGAGCGCCGTCACGTCGAGCGGGACCACCCCCGCGAACTCGCCACCCGAGTCGTCGAGGTTCCCTGAGCTCACTCAGCGGAGGGCGTCGGCGTCGCTCTCGTCCACGGCTTCGATGAGGAGTTCGAGGCGGTATCCCAGCCAGCCGTACACCGCTTGGCCATCGCCCCCGACGTCGGGCTCGTCGTCGGTGATGCCGAGGCGCGTCGCGATCACGAGGCGGATGGCGGTGAGGGTGCGCAGCCAGGCGTCCACGTGGTCACGGCGCACCACGACATCGCGAGGGATCCGGGCATCGGCATCGGTCACCTCGGCGTCGGGGTCGAACATCTGCAGCGATGCGCGAACCGTGCGGGCGTCGTGCAACCGCCGGTCGAGGAGGTCCGCGCGCGTGGCGGAGGCGAATGCGGCCGACGCATCGTCGTCGTCCGGGTAGGCGTTCGGGGTCAGCCGGGCCACCCCCGGGTCGTCCTGTTCGGAGTCCCGCAGCACCTCCATGAAGTCATCGACGAGTCGGGCCAGGTGCATCCCCTCGATCGTGGCGACGGAGACGGTGATCGGCGTGGTGTTCATGCGGCCTTCCTGACGGTCGCCCAGAGTCCGTAGTCGTGCATCGCCTGAGCGTGCACCTCCATGGTCTCTCGCGGGCCGGTGGCGACGATCGCGTGGCCGTCGTGATGAACGGCGAGCATGAGGCGGGTGGCGTGTTCGGTCGTGTAGCCGAAGTAGGTGCGGAAGACGCGCACGACGTAGCTCATCAGATTCACGGGGTCGTTCCATACGACGACCTCCCAGGGCTCCAGCGGAGCAGCGAACAGGTCTGTGGTCTCCTCGACCTCGGGAAGAGCGGTCGACATGATCATGCCCACCCGAGCTCATGCAACTGCGCGTCGTCGATGCCGTGGAAGTGCGCGATCTCATGGACGAGCGTGGTGTGAATCTCGTCACGGAGTTGGTCGATGTCGTCGCACTGTGCGAGGTGCGGCTCCCGGTAGACGATGATGCGGTCGGGCAGCTCGCCCATCCCGTATTGCGTGCGCTCCGTCAGCGCCAGGCCGTCGTAGAGGCCGAGCAGGTCGAGACCGCCGTCCTCCGGACGGTCCTCCACGACGAAGACGACGTTCTCGAGCTGCTCGACCATCTCGTCAGGCAGCTGGTCGAGCTCGTCGATCACGAGGGCCTCGAAGGCCGCGGCGTCCATGTCCATCGCCTCCAGCCTACGGCGACGGCCGGGTGCTCAGTGCAGAAGGACGAGGAGGGCTGCCACGCCGATGAAGAGGGTTCCGAACACCGTATTGAGGATCCGCTGTCCCTGCGGGGAGCGCGTGAGACGCCGGAAGGGACGCGCCGCCGTGGCGAAGAACCCCCACATCACCAGGACGTCGACGACCACGACCGTCGCGACGAGTGCCAGGTACTGGGGGAGCGGTGGCTGGTCCAGTCGGATGAACTGCGGGATGAACGCGAGGAAGAACACGATCGCCTTCGGGTTCAGCAGGTTCACCCAGAACCCGCGGCGCATCATCGACCAGTGGCTCTCCCGGGCGTCCACAGGATCCGGCGCGTCGTCGAGTGCCGGCGCGGGCCGGGTCAGGATCAACCGGATCCCGAGGTAGACGAGGTAGGCGGCGCCGGCGTACCGGATGACGTTGAACAGGAGATCCGAGCGTGAGACGAGGAGCCCGACTCCAGCGGCGACGATCACCACATGGACGATGAGCGCGATCTGTTGGCCGATGATGCCCCAGATCGAGCGCTTCCAGCCCTGGGTGAGGGAGTTGGACATCGTGTTGATCGCGCCGGCTCCCGGCGTGAAGCTGATCACCACGGATGCGGTGAGAAGGGAGAACCAGACCGCCAGTGACACCAGGACAGTCTAGGGCCGCGCGACCACGGGGCCGGACCGGCCGAAAGGCGAAGAGGCTCGGACCGAACGGTCCGAGCCTCTTCGAGCTGGGGTGAGTAACGGGGCTTGAACCCGCGACCTCCTGGACCACAACCAGGCGCTCTACCAGCTGAGCTATACCCACCATGCGCCCGCCGAAACAGGCAACCCCACGAGTCTATTACATGTTCGAGGTGAACTCCGACACCGTGCGGGCGGCGATCTCCTTCGCATCATCGCTGGAAGGTCCCGGTTCGTCGACGAAGACGGCTTCGCGGTAGTAACGCAGCTCGCGGATCGACTCGAGGATGTCCGCCAGCGCGCGGTGCCCGCCGTCCTTGGCAGGTGCCTGGAAGAACACCCGCGGGTACCAGCGGCGGGAAAGCTCCTTGATGCTGGAGACGTCGACGTTCCGGTAGTGCAGCCACTGGTCGACCTGTGGCATGTACTTCGCGAGGAACATCCGGTCGGTGCCGATCGTGTTGCCGGCGAGAGGCGCGCGGCGCTCCAGCGGGACGAAGCGGCGGATGTAGGCCAGCGTCTGTTCCTCCGCCTCCTCGAGGCTGATCCCCTGCGGGATCTCCTCGATGAGCCCGGAGGTCTCGTGCATCGCGGTGACGAAGTCGTTCATGTGCGCGAGGGCGTCCGCGCTCGGACGGATGACGACCTGGAAGCCGGGGTCGAGCGGACGCAGCTCGAAGTCGGTGACCACCACCGCGATCTCGACCAGTTCATCGATGGCGAGATCGAGTCCCGTCATCTCACAGTCGATCCAGACGAGGCGGTCGTTCTCGGAAGCAGTCACCATGTCGCCATCCTATCGACGGCCCCGACATCCGCCGGGGGAGCGCGGTACGGTAGAGATGTCCGCCTCCGTAGCTCAGGGGATAGAGCAGGAGCCTTCTAATCTCTTGGTCGCAGGTTCGAATCCTGCCGGGGGCGCCAGTGATCGCCGGTCACGTCGACCGGAGGTCAGCAGTGTCGCAGCGCGTCGACGGCGTCGTCCGCGCGCCAGAACTCGCCGATCAGCCGGAAGTCACCCGTCGCCAGATGGAGCCGCTCCGCCCGGTACCGGAGGCCGAGAGGATCGGCCACCACGCGCAGGTGGCCGAGGACGTGCTCGCGGCTGTCCTGTACGCGCCACAGGTGATCGGCGGCACGGACGAGGTGCTCTCGCCGGGACGCGAGCGGCGGGGCCACGAGGGGGATTCCGGGAGCAGGGATCGAAGCGGTGGTGGTGGCGGTCATGGTCTCTCCTTCCATGGTTCGAACATACGACCGACCACCGACATTGGCCCGCGCCTCGGTATCCGGCGGTGACCTGGCTTCTTCTGCACGGATGACGGTTGCCTTAGCCCGTCCACAGATCGCGCGATCGTGCCCCTGCAACCTGCTCCGCGAGGTGCACGCTGGAGGGCATCCGGCCGCTGAGCCGGCAGCGAGAGGACGAACGCATGATCGACACCGTGACCATCGTGGGGAGAGTCGCGACGGAGCCCACCCCGGGGCGGACGAGTGCGGGGGTGCCCGTCACGAACTTCCGGCTGGCGAGCACGCACCGGCGCTTCGACGCAGCGAGCGGCTCGTGGGTGGATGCGGGGACCAACTGGTTCTCGATCGCCGCCTTCCGCCAGCTCGCGGAGCATGCGCGCGCATCGCTCAGGGTCGGCGACAGCGTCATCGTCTCGGGACGACTGCGCGTACGACCGTGGGAGAGCAATGGCAAGCAGGGGACGAGCGTCGACATCGACGCCGACACGATCGGACACGATCTGCGGTGGGGGACCACCGCGTACCGACCGAGCACCCGTCCGTCTCCCACGGATGTGGAGGTGAGCGGGGACGTCCCGACGACCGATGAGGAAGGGCGCGATGCGTGGGAGCAGCCGGCGGAGGGCGAGGCGGCCTAGACTCTGCTCGTGCTCCGATCGGTCCTGAACTCCCGCGCTGCGGCGCTCGTGCTCGTCGCCGGTCTCTCGGCAGCCGTCCTCGCCGGATGCGCCCCGGAGCCGGAGGTGACGCCGACCCCGACCGGGACGGCCAGTGCCACGCCGACACCGCCGGCCGCGCCTGCTCTGGTGCCGGGCGGGAGCGCCGCAGACAACCTTCCCGTGTTCACCGCAGTGGCCGAACAGGTGTGGGGCACGGAGCAGCGTGCGGAGGGGCGGGCATACGTCGACGGTCTCGTCGCGGCGGGATTCGATCGGGACGCCATGCAGCTCACGCCGGACCAGTCCACGGTCGGGAACCCGGCGGAGAGCATCCAGTTCTCGGTCCGCTGGGGCGAGGAGGAGTGCCTGATCGGGCAGGTCGGGCCCTCCACCGGCGCCGTCGTGACCACCGTCATGCCACAGCTCGCCGGCGGGCGCTGTCTCGTGGGCGTGACGCGGCCGATCGACTGGTGACCCGCGTACACAGATAAGCCCGCTCACGGCCGGTAGGCTGGAGTGTCGATCTTCGACGCCAACAGAAGGAGCGGTTTTCGGTGGCTGAGTACATCTACTCCATGGTTCGTGCCCGCAAGGCGGTGGGTGAGAAGCTCATCCTGGACGACGTCACGATGGCGTTCCTGCCGGGCGCGAAGATCGGCATGGTCGGCCCCAACGGCGCCGGAAAGTCGACGATCCTCAAGATCATGGCGGGGCTCGACACGCCCTCCAACGGTGAGGCCAAGCTCTCGCCGGGCTACTCCGTGGGCATCCTCATGCAGGAGCCCGAGCTCGACGAGTCGAAGACGGTCCTGGAGAACATCCAGGACGGCATCGCCATCAAGGCCAAGGTCGACCGGTTCAACGAGATCTCCGCGCTGATGGCCGACCCGGACGCCGACTTCGACGCGCTGCTCGCGGAGATGGGCACGCTGCAGGAGGAGATCGACGCGGCGGACGGCTGGGACCTCGATTCCCAGCTCGAGCAGGCGATGGACGCCCTGCGCACCCCGCCCGGCGACGCGGCCATCGCTCCGCTCTCCGGTGGCGAGAAGCGCCGTGTGGCGCTGGCCAAGCTGCTGCTGCAGAAGCCCGACCTGCTGCTCCTCGACGAGCCCACCAACCACCTCGACGCCGAGAGCGTGCTCTGGCTCGAGCAGCACCTCCAGTCGTACAAGGGCGCCGTGATCGCGATCACCCACGACCGGTACTTCCTCGACCACGTGGCCGAGTGGATCGCCGAGGTCGACCGCGGCCGCCTCATCGGCTACGAGGGCAACTACTCGACGTACCTGGAGAAGAAGGCCGAGCGCCTCGACATCCAGGGCAAGAAGGACGCCAAGCTCGCGAAGCGCCTCAAGGACGAGCTCGACTGGGTCCGCTCCAGCGCGAAGGGCCGCCAGACCAAGTCGAAGGCCCGTTTGGCCCGGTACGAGGAGATGGCGGCCGAGGCGGAGCGGACGAGGAAGCTGGACTTCGAGGAGATCCAGATCCCTGCCGGTCCTCGACTCGGCAACGTGGTCATCGAGGCGAAGAACCTCAAGAAGGGCTTCGACGGGCGCTCGCTCATCGACGGCCTGAGCTTCAGCCTCCCGCCGAACGGCATCGTCGGCGTCATCGGTCCGAACGGCGTCGGAAAGACGACCCTGTTCAAGACCATCGTCGGTCTCGAGCCCCTGGACGGCGGAGACCTGAAGATCGGCGAGACCGTCAAGATCAGCTACGTCGACCAGTCGCGTTCGTCGATCGACCCGAACAAGACCCTGTGGGAGGTCGTGTCCGACGGACTCGACTTCATCACGGTCGGCAAGACCGAGATCCCGTCCCGTGCCTACGTGTCCAAGTTCGGGTTCAAGGGTCCGGACCAGCAGAAGAAGGCCGGCGTGCTCTCCGGTGGTGAGCGCAACCGTCTGAACCTCGCGCTCACCCTCAAGGAGGGCGGCAACCTGCTCCTCCTCGACGAGCCGACCAACGACCTCGACGTCGAGACCCTGAGCTCCCTGGAGAACGCGCTGCTCGAGTTCCCCGGCTGCGCCGTGGTCATCACCCACGACCGGTGGTTCCTCGACCGGATCGCGACGCACATCCTCGCCTACGAGGGCACGGACGAGAAGCCCGACCAGTGGTACTGGTTCGAGGGCAACTTCGAGGCTTACGAGCAGAACAAGATCGAGCGCCTCGGGCCGGACGCGGCCAAGCCCCACCGCTCGACCCACCGCAAGCTCACGCGCGACTGAGCCGGTCATGAGCACCGACTCGCCGGGTTCCCGCCTGCACATCCCGATCCAGCTCCGCTGGGGCGATCTGGATGCGTTCAACCACGTCAACAACACCTCGATGCTGAAGCTGCTCGAGGAGGCGCGCGTCCGCGCGTTCTGGCGGGCGGGACCCGGCGAGCAGGCGCCGTCCACGGCCGTCCTCGACTCCGGGATCGAGGAAGGCATCCTCACGCTCATCGCGCGGCAGGAGATCGAGTACCTCGCTCCGGTGCCGTATCAGCGCCGCCCGTTGGAGGTGCAGATGTGGTTCGGGAAGCTCGGTGGATCGAGCGTCGAGGTCTGCTACGAGGTGCACAACGACCCGGCCGCCGAGCCGCGTGAACTCTACGCGCGGTCCACGGCCGTCATCGTGCTCGTCGACGCGGGGACCGGGCGGCCGACGCGGCTGACCGCGGAGATGCGCGAGGCATGGGAGCCGTACGTCGGCCCCTCCATCGAGTACGCCCACCGCTGAGCGCAGGTCAGCGATCCTCCGGGACGCGGATCATGATCTCCTGCGCGACGCTCGCGACCAGCGCGCCCTCACGGGTGTACACCCGCCCCGTGGCCAGACCGCGACCGCCCCGGGCGCTCGGCGACTCCTGCACGTAGAGGAGCCATTCGTCCACGCGGGCCGGACGATGCCACCACATCGCGTGGTCCAGGCTCGCGACCTTCAACCCGGGCAGCGACCATGACACTCCGTGAGCGCGCAGGATCGACTCCTGGATCGTCATGTCGCTGAGGTAGGCGAGCGCGGCCCGATGCAGCCGCTGGTCGTCGGGGAGCGGGGCACGCAGCCGCATCCACACCGCCTGCCGCGGAACCCTCTCATCATCGTTCGGCAGATAGAGCGGGGAGTCGACGTGGCGGATGTCCGCGGCGCGCTCGCTCAGCATGCGCCGTGCACCGCCGGCGAGGCCCGGCACCCGGTCCTCATCGGGGACGAGGTCCTCGGGGACATGGATACCGGCGGGCATGGGCTCGGCGTGCTCCACTCCGGGGTCGGCGTCCTGGAACGAGGCGATCATCGAGAAGATCGGGACGCCGTTCTGGTATGCCTGAGTCCGACGGGTGGAGAACGAGCGGCCGTCGTGGATGCGGTCGACGGCGATGGTGATGCCCTGGCTCGCGTCGCCGGGGCGGAGGAAGTACCCGTGCATCGAGTGGACGGCCCGGTCCTCCGGCAGCGTGCGCTCCGCGGCCACGAGGGTCTGCGCGAGCACCTGACCGCCGTAGATGCGGCCGCTCGGCATCGGGTGCGACGAACCGGTGAAGATGTCCTCGGTGGTCCGCGCCTGGGTGGCGTCGAGGTCGAGGACGTCGAGAAGACGCTCCACGGTCTGGATGGCGTGCTCGTCGGCGCTCATGTGTTCCCCTCCGCGGCCCCGGGTCGCCGCTCGTTGGTAGTTTAGAACGCGTGACCCCTCAGCTCCTGCTCGCCGATCCGGACACGGCGAAGGATGTCCTCACGTTCACGGGCCGCGCGGCCCGGGTGTCTGACGAAGGGGTTCGCCTGCAGGCCCATCACGGCGTCCTGGCGCTCACGACGGCGGTCCTCGCACCTCAGGGGCTCTTCGACCAGACGCCGACGATCCTCGCCATGCGCATCGTCCGTGCCGATCCGGAGCTCGAGTGCGACCTCGTGATCGACGCCCTGAGCCCGACGGACGACCCGCAGCGCCTCGGGCTGCCCGAGACCGCCCTCTCGCCCGCATGGGCCGGCGTCGCGCCCCCGCGGCAGGGCTGGCTCGCGGAGTCCGTCCTGCCCGCCTCCATCATCGCGCAGCGCGCACAGTGGGGCATCTCCGCGGTCGCCCACGGTGCGGGACCGGGGTCGGGTGAGGAGGCCGTGCGCGCGCTTCGCGCGGCCATCTGGGGCGAGCCGGACGACGACCTCGGCGGATTGCCGCGGGGCGTGGCGTTCGCCGCGGACGCGCTGGGCTTCATCTCCGGTGAAGAGGACGTGACCGTCACGCGGTCCGGCCGCTGGACGCGGCTCGCGTTCCGCCGCGGCCACGTCCTCGCACGGGGCCCCGTCGCCACCGGACTGACGGGGGTGCGGGCCACCGGCTCCACCGCCTGACGTGACCGCAGGCAGGACCAGGGGAACAGTGCCGGTTCAGCCGAGGGCAGCCGCCGCGCGTCCCGCCTGACGGCCGGAGAACAGGCACCCGCCGAGGAATGTCCCCTCCAGGGCGCGGTAGCCGTGCGCGCCCCCGCCGCCGAAGCCGCTGGCCTCACCGGCGGCGAAGAGGCCAGGAATCGGTGCGCCGCCTCCGTCCAGGGCACGACCGTCGAGATCCGTGTTGATCCCGCCGAGGGACTTCCTGGTCAGCACGTGCAGCTTGACCGCGATCAGCGGTCCTGCGGAGGGATCCTGCAGCCGGTGCGGCGCCGCGGTGCGGATGAGCTTGTCCCCGCGATAGGCCCGCATCGAGCGCAGCATGCCGATCTGCGCATCCTTGCTGAAGTCGTTCGCCATCTCGCGATCGCGAGCGACCACTTCCCGGCGCACGGCCTCGATGTCCAGGAGCCCGCCCCCGGGGTGGGCCGCCATCTGCTCCAGCAAGGACTCCAGGTCGTTCTCGACGATGAAGTCCTCGCCCTCGTCGAGGAATGACTGCACTGGTCCCGTCGGCCCCTTCGCGAGGCGGGACTTGAGCAGCAGCGCCACATCCTTGCCGGTGAGGTCGGGGTTCTGCTCGCTGCCGGACAGCGCGAACTCCTTCTCCACGATCTGCCGCGAGGTCACGAACCAGGAGTGGTCGTGGCCCGTCCGCCGCAGGTGCTCGAGCGTGCCGAGGGTGTCGAAGCCGGGGAAGAGCGGAACGGGGAGCCGGTGTCCGGTCGCGTCGAGCCACAGCGACGACGGCCCTGGCAGGATGCGGATGCCGTGCTGCGGCCACACCGGGTTCCAGTTCGTGATGCCCTCCACGTAGTGCCACATCCGGTCGCCGTTGATGAGGCGGGCGCCGGCGGTGGCGCTCACGGCCTGCATCGAGCCGTCGACATAGGCGGGCACGCCGGAGAGCATGTGCGCCGGGGGAGTGCCGAGGCGCGGGGGCCAGGCCGCGCGGACGAGGTCATGGTTTCCGCCGATGCCCCCCGAGGCCACGATCGTCGCCGTCGCGTCGATCTCGAAGGCGCCGATGACCTCGCGCGAGGAGGGGATGCCGCGTGCGGCACCATCCGACGCCAGCACGCTCCCGCGCGCGCCGGTCACGCGTCCGTCGGTGAGGATGAGCTCCTCGACGCGGTGTCTGGCGAGGACGGTGAGTCGTCCCTCGCGCTCACCCTGCTCGACGGCGGCCGCAAACGGGGCGACGATCCCCGGCCCGGTGCCCCACGTGATGTGGAAGCGAGGGACCGAGTTGCCGGGGCCGAGGGCGCCGTAGCCGCCCCGCTCGGCCCACCCGACCACCGGGAAGAAGCCGACGCCGCGGGCACGGAGCCACGAGCGCTTCTCGCCGGCCGCGAACTGCAGATAGGCCTCGGCCCAGCGCCGTGGCCACTCGTCCTCGGGTCGGTCGAATCCCGCGGTACCGAACCAGTCCTGGGTCGCGAGCTCGAGCGAGTCGCTGATGCCGAGGCGGCGCTGCTCCGGGGAGTCCACGAGGAACAGCCCGCCGAAGGACCACCACGCCTGCCCGCCGAGGTTCGTGCGGGGCTCCTAGTCGACGATGACGACGCGGCGCCCGGCCTCGAGGGCTTCCGCGGCCGCGACGAGACCCGCCAACCCCCAACCGATCACCAGGACGTCTGCGGTCGGGGGTGTGGTCGTCATGGGTTCTCCGTTGATTCCTGACGGGAGCGGGTCTCCAGGGTCGTGCGCCCCTGGGGTGCCGTGCCGATGCCGGACGGCTCGAATGTGTTCACCATGGCATAGGCGGCGCGCTCCAGGTAGTCCCAGAGGGTGGTTTCGTGCAACGGGGACAACTGCGCCTCGTCGAGAGCCGTGCGCATGTGACGGAGCCAACGATCGCGTGCGTCGGGATCCACATGGAACGGCATGTGCCTCATCCGCAGCCGGGGGTGCCCTCGGGTCTCGCCGTAGGTGGTCGGGCCGCCCCAGTACTGCTCGAGGAACAGCAGCAGCCGCTCCTCCGCGGGACCGAGGTCTTCCTCCGGGTACATCGGCTTGAGCACGGGATCGAGGGCGACCTCGCGATAGAACACCGAGACGATCTTCGCGAACGTCTCGCGGCCGCCGACCTCGTCGTAGAACGTCACTTGTCTGCACTCCCGTCGCCGCCGGTGTTCTTCTTGCGTCGCCAGATGCCGCGGTCGGGGATGACGGGCACCCCGGTGACGGCGTTGGGGCGCGTCTTCGGCGGGTTGGCGCCCCGGACGCGGCGCGCGCCCTCCAGTCCTGTGGGCACGACGTCCGCGAGACGCGGCACGTCGATCTCCTTCTCCAGCAGAGCGGCCCGGAGGCGGCGTCGGAGCTCCTGTGCCACGTCGTCCCGCGCGTTCGCCCTGGTCTTGATGACGGCCCGGACGACGAGCGCATCCCCGTCGATGGACTCGAGGCCCCACAGCTCCGGCTTCTCCACGATGCGCGTGCGCCACTTCGGGTCCTTCGCCAGTCCCTGCGCGGTCTCCAGAAGGATGTGCTCGACCTGCTCGAGGTCGGAATCCGGGGCGACACCGATGTCGACGATCGCCCGCGCCCAGCCCTGCGACATGTTCCCGATGCGGGTGACCTCGCCGTTGCGGACGTACCAGAGCGTCCCGTTCACGTCCCGCACCTGGGTCACGCGCACGCTGACGTATTCGACGACGCCGCTCGCCAGCCCGAGGTCGACGACGTCTCCGATGCCGATCTGGTCCTCGGCGACGAGGAAGATCCCGTTCAGCACGTCCTTGACGATGTTCTGGGCGCCGAAACCCAGGCCGGCGCCGACCGCTGCCGTGAGGAGGGTGAGCGATCCGAGGAGAGCGTTGTCGATCGCGTTGACGATGAGGATGATCGCGATGATGACGAGCATCACGTTCACGATGTTCTGCAGGATGGTGCCGAGCGTTCGGGTGCGCTGCACGAGGCGCATGTCCGCGAGCGGGGAGCGTTCCAGCGCCTGCGTGTCGTCGACGGCGGCCTTGTTCTTGGCGGTGTCCACGATGCGGTGCACGACGCGGGTGATCACCCGGCGCAGCACGAGCGCGATGAGGACGCAGGCGCCGATGATCATCGCGATCTGGAGGAGCTTGCCGCCGACCGTGGTCAGCACGGCGAGCATGTCCTGCACCCACGGCGGGAGTTCGGCGGGCGTCGGCGCGGGGGTCGTCTCGGCGGAAATCAGCATCGTCTCGATGGTACCGAGCGGGCCTCTGCGCCGGCTGGAAGAGCGGCGGCAGAGGCCCGTGTCGTGTCGGTGGCGGAGGGTCAGTCCTCGGCGTCGCGGGACTGCGCGGCGAGAGCGCGCTCCACGTCCGCGAGGTTCTCCAGAACGAGACGGCGCAGCGCGGGCGGCGCGTCCTGGTGCGCGGAGAGCCATCCGCGCGTCGCGTCGCGCAGGGCGACGTCCGCGAGCGCGGTGGGGAACAGCCCGACGACCAGGTACTGGGCGATCTGGTAGGTCCGCGACTCCCACACCGGCAGGAGCATGTCGAAGTACTGCGACACGAAGGCACCGAGCACCTCGGCACCCGCCGGGTGGACGAAACCGAGGGCTGCGGAGCGGACGATCGTGTTCGGGGCGTCGTCGCGCGCGATCAGCGCGTCCCAGGCCTGCTGCTTCGCTCCGGCGTCCGGAAGAGCCGCGCGCGCCTGCGCGGCGAACTCCGCGCCCTTGGCCGTGTTGTCGGCGGCCAGCGCGGCGTCGATGGCACCGGCGTCGGTCGCACCGATCGTCGCAAGGCCGACGAGGAGCTGCCAGCTCAGGTCGGCGTCCACGTCGAGTCCGGGGAGCGTCTCCTCGCCCGAGCGCAGACGGCCGACGATGCCGGCGTGCTCCGGCGTCACCAGGTTGTTCGCGAAGGCGGTGACGAACTGGAGCTGGCTGTCGCTGCCGGCCTCCGCCGACTCGGCGAGCGCCCAGAGACCGTCGGCCACCTTCAGCCGTGCGGTTTCGCGCTCCGCCGGAGCGACGTAGAGCGTCGCGGCCGTCCGCAGCTGCGCGAGCGTGGTCCGGACCGTGGTGGACTCGGTCTCCCGACCGATGTTGCCGAGGACGAGGTCGATGTAGTCGGATGCGGGCGTCTCCGCGTCGCGGGTCTGGTCCCAGGCCGCACCCCACACGAGCGAGCGGGCGAGGGGGTCGTGGATGTCGGCGAGGTGGGCGATCGCGGTCGCGAGCGACTTCTCGTCGAGGCGGATCTTCGCGTACGCGAGGTCGTCGTCGTTGAGGAGGATGAGATCGGGGCGAGCCAGGCCCTGGAGCTCGGGCACCTCGGTGCGGTCACCGTCCACGTCCACCTCGATGTGGTGGGTGCGCGTGAGCGCGCCGTCCTGCAGCGAGTAGAAGCCGATGCCGAGACGGTGCGGACGGATGGTCGGGTAATCGGCCGGAGCCGTCTGAGTGATGGCGAAGCGCGAGATCTTCCCGTTGTCGTCCTCGGCCACGACCGGCTCGAGAGTGTTGACGCCGGCCGTCTCCAGCCACTTCTTGGACCAGGTGCCGAGGTCGCGACCGCTCGTGGCCTCCAGCTCGGACAGCAGGTCGCTGAGCTCGGTGTTACCCCAGGAGTGCTTCTGGAAGTACTGCGAGACACCGGCGAAGAACGCCTCGATGCCGACCCACGCGGCGAGCTGCTTCAGGACGGAGCCGCCCTTGGCGTAGGTGATCCCATCGAAGTTCACCTGCACGTCCTCGAGGTCGTTGATCTCGGCGACGATCGGGTGGGTCGAGGGGAGCTGGTCCTGGCGGTAGGCCCAGGTCTTCTCCATGGCGTTGAACGTGGTCCAGGCTTCGGTCCACTCGGTCGCCTCGGCGGTCGCGATGGTCGAGGCCCACTCGGCGAACGACTCGTTCAGCCAGAGGTCGTTCCACCACTTCATGGTGACGAGGTCGCCGAACCACATGTGCGCGAGCTCGTGCAGGATCGTGACGACGCGACGCTCCTTGACGGCGTCCGTGACCTTGCTGCGGAAGACGTACGTCTCGGTGAACGTCACGGCGCCCGCGTTCTCCATGGCGCCGGCGTTGAACTCCGGCACGAAGAGCTGGTCGTACTTGGCGAACGGGTACGGCACGCCGAACTTCGACTCGAAGTAGGCGAAGCCCTCTCGGGTCTTGTCGAAGATGTAGTCGGCGTCGAGGTGCTGCCAGAGGCTCTTGCGGCCGTAGACGCCGAGCGGGATCACCCGGCCGGACGCGCTGGTGAGCTCCGAGAAGGTGGCCTCGTACGGTCCTGCGACGAGAGCCGTGATGTAGGAAGAGATCCGGGGCGTGGGCTCGAAGCCCCAGGTGGCCGAGACGCCGTCGTCGTGGACGATCGGCTCGGGCGTGGGGGAGTTGGAGACGACCTTCCACTCCGCGGGAGCGGTCACCGTGAACTGGAAGGTGGCCTTGAGGTCGGGCTGCTCGAAGACGGCGAACACGCGACGGGAGTCGGGCACCTCGAACTGCGAGTAGAGGTACACCTCGCCGTCCACCGGGTCGACGAAGCGGTGCAGGCCCTCGCCGGTGTTCGTGTAGAGGCAGTCGGCGTCGACGACGAGGACGTTCTCCTCCTGCAGACCGGCGAGCGCGATCCGGGAGTCTGCGAAGACCTCGCGCGGGTCGAGCTGCTCTCCGTTGAGCGAGATCTCGCGCACGTCACGGGCGATGAGGTCGATGAAGGTGAAGCTGTCGGGGGACGCGGAGAAGCGCACGACGCTCCGGGAGCCGAAGACCTCGGCGCCCTTGGTCAGATCGAGGGCGACCTCATAGGAGTGCGTGTCGACGACGTCGCGGCGCTCCTGCGCTTCGGTTCGGGTGAGGTTCTCTCCAGGCAAAGCTGTACTCCCAGGGGTGAGGGGATGTAACCGGGGTCGGCGCAGTTGGCGCCGACGGCAACCATGACAGCCTACGCCAGAGCGACGCGCGCGCCGTCGATCCGCACGGACCGGGGATAGTCACGGTCGTGCGGACGCTCGTCGTCCGCGGAGGTGGGAAGATGGAGGGGTGACCGCGATCGAGCCGAATGTCGTTCCCTTTGCCTCGCCCGCCGCTGCCGGCGGCGACCCCTATGTGACCACGCCCGTCGCCTACGACGCCATCCTCTTGGCGAGCTTCGGCGGCCCGGAGGGTCAGGAGGACGTGATCCCCTTCCTCCGGAACGTGACGCGCGGTCGGGGCATCCCGGATGAGCGTCTGGAGGAGGTCGCGCACCACTACCGTCACTTCGGCGGGGTGAGCCCGATCAACGGCCAGAACCGTGTGCTCAAGGACGCGCTGGAGAAGGCGCTCGTGGCCCGGGGGATCGACCTCCCCGTGTACTGGGGCAACCGCAACTGGGGTCCGTACCTGGAGGACGTGCTGCCCGAGGCGTCCGCGAACGGTCACACCACCCTCCTCGCCTTCGCCACGAGCGCGTACAGCTCGTTCTCCAGCTGCCGCCAGTACCGCGAGGACTTCGCTCGCGTACTGACGGACACCGGCCTCGGCGAGACGGTCACCATCGACAAGATCCGTCCCTTCTACGACCACCCCGGCTTCGTCGAGGCCTTCGAGGCGGGCGTGCGGGAGTCGGTGCAGGGCTATCTCGACCAGGGCTTCGCGCCGACCGAGATCCAGGTCCTCTTCTCCACGCACAGCATCCCGACGGCCGACGCCGAGCGCTCCGGCGCCCGCGATATCGACTGGGGCGAGGGTGGGGCTTATGCCGCGCAGCACCTCGCCGTGTCGGAGTGGGCGATGGAGCAGGTGCGGGCGGCCATCCCGGGAGCCGCCGATGTGCCCTGGGAGCTCGTCTACCAGTCCCGTTCGGGCCCCGCGTCGCAGCCCTGGCTGGAGCCCGATGTCTGCGACGTGATCGCGGAGCTCCCGGTGCGCGGTCGTAAGGCGGTCATCGTGGTCCCCGTCGGCTTCATGAGCGACCACATGGAGGTCCTCTGGGATCTCGACACCGAGGCCGCCGAGGCCGCGGAGGAGGCGGGCCTCGCCTTCGTCCGCACGCCGACGCCCGGCGTCCGCGAGGCGTTCGTGGAGGGCATCGTCGATCTCATCGAGGAGCGCCTGCAGGGTCGCCCGAACGCGGAGCGTCCGCACGTCACCGATCTGCCCGGCGCGTTCGACGTCTGCCGTCCCGGGTGCTGCGAGAACGTGCGCGCGGGGTTCAAGCCCGCGGCGGCCGGCATCGCCCCCTGAGTCCCGGACACCGGATCCTAGGATGGAGACCATGCGCATCCACATCGCCACCGATCACGCCGGACTCGAGTTCTCGACGCGGCTGCAGGAGCATCTCCGCGCCGCGGGGCACGAGGTGATCGACCATGGTCCGGTGGAGTACGACGCGCTCGACGACTACCCGGCCTTCTGCATCCGGGCGGCGCAGGCCGTCGTCGTCGATCAGGCGACAGGGGTGCCGGCGCTCGGTATCGTCTTCGGCGGCTCGGGCAACGGCGAGCAGATCGCCGCGAACAAGGTCGCCGGGGTCCGCGCGGCGCTCGTCTGGAACCTCTCCACGGCCGAGCTCGCGCGGGAGCACAACGACGCGAACGTCATCTCCATCGGCGCGCGTCAGCACACCTACGACGAGGTCACGGCGTTCATCGACAGGTTCATCGCCACGCCGTTCTCCGGCGACGAGCGGCACGTCCGGCGCATCGGACAGATCGCCGACTTCGAGCGCGACGGCTCGCTCCTCCCGGACCCCCGGGCCTGACATGCCCGAGGGACATTCCGTCCACCGCATCGCGCGGCAGTTCGATCGCAACTTCGTCGGCAAGACGATGAGCGCGTCCAGCCCGCAGGGCCGTTTCGCCGAGGGCGCCGCCGTGCTCGACGGGCGCCAGGCCGTGAGCGTGCAGGCCGTCGGCAAGCAGATGTTCCTCGAGGCGGAGGGCGACCTCTGGCTGCGTGTGCACCTCGGCCTCTACGGCGCGTGGGACTTCGCGGGGGAGATCCTCGTCGATCCCACCATCGCGTCGGCCAACGGCCGGATGGGACAGACCAATCAGCGCGGCACCACTTTCGACGAGGCGATCCTGGACGACGCGGGTGAGAACTCCCTCGCCTCGATCGGGGCTCCGCGTCGCGCCAGGGTCCACGTGCGGATGTCCGAGCAGACCAAGGGGCTGACCGACGAGGTCGACGAATGGCCCCCGCCCGTGGTGGGTCAGGTGCGTCTCCGTCTCATGACCGACATCACCGTGGCCGACCTGCGCGGTCCCACCGCGTGCGTGCTGCAGACGCCGGAGGAGATGCTGGCGACCGTGGCCAAGCTCGGCCCCGATCCGCTCGTCGGCGATCCGGCGGAGAACGAGGAGCGGTTCGTCCGCGCCGTGCGGAAGAAGCCGACCCCGATCGCGCTGCTGCTGATGGACCAGGCGGTCGTCAGCGGCATCGGCAACGTGTACCGCGCCGAAATGCTCTACCGGCAGCGCCTGAACCCGCACACGCCGGGCCGCGACGTCCCGGAGGATGTCGTCAGGGCGCTCTGGCACGACTGGGTGCGGCTGCTGGCCATCGGTGTGGAGACCGGTCAGATGATGACCATGGACGGACTGTCTCCTGAGCAGTACCGCGCCGCGATGGCCAGCCGCGACGACCGCCACTGGGTCTACCACCGCGCCGGCCTACCGTGCCGGGTGTGCGGGACCGAGATCGCCCTGGAGGAGATCGGCGCCCGCAAGCTGTACTGGTGCCCGCGCTGTCAGGCCTGAGGGCGGGATCCCCGGGGCTTCCGCCGCTCTAGGCTGGGATCCATGCGACAGAATCCGAGCTTCACGCTCGCCGATGTGGCCGAGATCCGCCGCGTCATCGACGCCAACCCGTGGGCGACGGTGGTGAGTGCGCCTGAGGATGGTCTGGTCGCCTCGCACTATGCCGTCCTCCTCGACGACGACCGCGATGATCTGACGGTCGTGGGGCACGTGGGCCGCCCGGACGACGCCATCCACGGTCTGGGGGACCGGGAGATCCTGCTTGCCTTCCAAGGGCCGCACGGGTACGTCTCGCCGGGCTGGTACGGCGACGTCCCCGCGGTCCCCACCTGGAACTACACCGCGGTGCACCTGTCGGGCGTTCCCGAGATCCTCAGCACCGCGGAGAATCTCCGTGTGCTCGATGCCCTCGTCGCGCGGTTCGAGTCGCGCCTGCCCGACCCGCGCCTGATGTGGGAGCGTCCGAACGACGCGGCCTTCATCGAGAGACTCGAATCCGGAACGGTCGGCTTCCGCCTCACCCCGACGAAGGTCGTCGCCAAGCGGAAGCTGAGCCAGAACAAGCCCGCGGAGACCATCGAGGCGGTGATCGCGGCGCTGCACGCCGAAGGGCCGTACGAGAACGCCGCCCTCGCCGCGGAGATGCGTCGTGCACAGGACGCACGGACGGGTGGCGGCGCGTGAGCGCCCTCGGAGTCGAGGTCGGAACGGTCCGTGCCGTCCGCCCCGTGGGTCCGGGGCGGGAGTTCCTGCTGGACGATGAGCCGGTCGACCTCCACCTCGCCGACGGGCACATCGTCGACATCGCACCGACCGGAGCGCTGCCCGCCCGTGGAGAGGTCATCGAAGCGGACGGTGCCTGGGCGGTCCCCGGGCTGTGGGACAACCACGTGCACACCGTGCAGTGGGCTCTGGCGGCGGAGCGCGTGCCCTTGGACGAGGCGGACTCGGCCGCAGCGGCCGCGAGACTGATGCGCGACGCTCCGGTCCTCCCCGATGGAAGACGGATCGGCACGGGGTTCCGGGACGCGCTGTGGCCTGACCGGCCATCCGTGTCCGCGCTCGATGCCGAAACCGGCGTCGTGCCGACCTACCTGATCAACGCGGACGTGCACAGCGTCTGGCTGAACTCGGCGGCCTTGGCGCGCGAGGGCTTCCGCGGGGACGACGGTCTGCTCCGCGAGGAGGACGCGTTCGAGATCTCCCGACGCCTGAATGCCGTCGACCCTGCCCACAGCGATGAGGCGGTCATCCGTGCGGGGGCGGCGGCCTCAGCGCGTGGCGTGACCGGTCTGGTCGACTTCGACATGGCGTGGAACGCCGATGCCTGGCCGCGACGGATCCTCGCGGGCTTCGCCGCGCACCGTGTCGAGTTCGCGTTCTATCGGGCGGATCTCGATCGGGCGATCACCGCGGGCCTCCGGACGGGGGAGCGCCTCGCGGTGTCGGATCCGACCGGGCTGGTCGGATCCCTCGTGCGGGTCGGGTCGTTGAAGGTCATCAGCGACGGCTCGCTCGGCACCCGTACCGCGGCCTGCTCACATTCCTACCCCGGCGACCCCGCGAACTACGGGGTGCTGACGGTGCCTCCGGACGAGCTCACGTCGCTGCTGACCACTGCGGCGGGAGCCGGGATCGAGGTCGCCGTGCACGCGATCGGCGATCGCGCCGTGACGGCGGCCCTCGACGCCTTCGGGGCCTCCGGGGCCACGGGATCGATGGAGCATGCGCAACTGGTGCGGCACGCGGATCTGGCTCGATTCGCCCGGCTCGGGGTGCGCGCGAGCGTCCAACCCCAGCATGCGGTGGACGACCGCGACCTGGTCGAGCACCACTGGGCCGGTCAGACGGCCATCGGCTATCCGCTCGCTTCGCTGCGGGCGGCAGGCGCGGAGGTGCGCTTCGGGTCCGACGCGCCGGTCGCCCCGCTCGACCCCTGGCACGCGATCTCCGCGGCCGTCTGGCGGACTGACGACGACCGTGCTGCCTGGCATCCGGAGGAGCGGCTGACGCTGGAGCAGGCGCTCGAAGCGAGTGTCCGCACATCTCTCCGTCCCGGACAGAGCGCAGACATCGTGATCCTCGGGACGGATCCTCGCATCGCTGACGCGGCGGGGCTCCGGACGATGCCCGTCACCACGACGCTGCTCGGCGGCCGCCTCACGCACGTCGCCTGAGGCGGCGCGCACACGACGAAGGGCGGCCCCGTATCGGAGCCGCCCTTCGTCGTGAACGTGGTGTCAGGCCGCGATGTGCGACACGAGGAACCAGCGGTCCTTCTCGAGGCCGCGCTGGATCTCGATCGCCACATCCTGGCTCGTGAGGTCGACCTCGTCGAGGCCTTCCACAGCGGCCTTCACATCGACGAGGATCGCGTCGATGTCGGCGATCACGGCGCGGATCAGCTCGTCCGACTGCGCGAAGCCGGCCGGAACGCCGGTGGCGCCGGCCTTCTCGGCGACGGCGTTCACACGCGCGTCGATCGGGAGGCCCAGAGCGACGATGCGCTCGGCGGCGGTGTCGGCGAAGTCACCGGCGTGGGCGACGATCGTGTCGAGCAGCTCGTGCACGCCGACGAAGTTGGCGCCGCGGACGTGCCAGTGCGCCTGCTTGCCGTTGACGGTCAGCGCCTGGAGACCGAGGACGACGGGGGAGAGGAACTGCGCCGCACCGGCGGCGACAGTCGGGTCGATGGCGGTGGTGGAAACGGTCTGGGCCTTGCTCATCTTGTGCTCCTCCGAATGAAGTTCTCTGACTGACGAGTACAACGCTACTCAGCCTCAGACATTCCGCAAGGAAGCTGAGGCTCCACTCACTTCCGCGTGATTCCGGGGGAGTGAGGGTAGTCTCGCCTCATGAGCATCGCTGCCGGAGCCTCCGTCCTCGCCCTCCCGGATCGCATCCCCGAGCTCGACGACACGGCCTTCGTCGCGGACGGCGGCCGCATCGTGGGCGCGGTCTCGCTCGGACCCGGTGCGAGCGTCTGGTACAACGCCGTGCTCCGCGGTGACTCCTCGCCGATCGTCATCGGACCCGGCAGCAACGTGCAGGACAACGTGTCGATCCACGTCGACGCCGGGCATCCCGTCGTCGTCGGGTCACGGGTGTCCATAGGCCATAACGCGGTGGTGCACGGCTGCACGATCGGTGACGGCTCTCTCATCGGCATGGGGGCCGTCGTCCTCAGCGGTGCCGTGATCGGAGAGGGCTGCCTGATCGCCGGCGGAGCCGTGGTGCTCGGCGGGACCGAGGTGCCGCCGGGTTCCCTGGTCGCCGGTGTTCCCGCGAAGGTGCGCAGGGCGCTGTCGGACGACGAGCGTGCCTCTCTGGTGGCGAACGCGGCGATCTACCTGGAGCACGCGGCGACGCACGTCCGCGCAACGGAAGCGTAAGGCCCTGCCCCGCTAGGCTGGGCGGTACGGGGCGGTGGCCAAGCTGGTTAAGGCAGTGGGCTCATAACCCAACGATCGTCGGTTCAAGTCCGACCCGCCCTACTACCCGTCTCATCCGTCGTAATCGTCGCCGCGTTCTCCCGTCTCTCCTCTGGAGGTCTCGACGCCCGTCAGCCTCCGGATCGGAGCAGGAGCCATGACGACCACGAGTGTGCCGAACGCGGAGACCCGTCGTCGGATCGAGGACGTGGGGCAGATCGCGTTGCGTCTCGCGATCGCGGCGAGTTTCGCCCTCGCCGTCGCCGACCGCTTCGGGCTCCTCGGCGGCCCGGGGGCTGATGGCGTGTCGTGGGGATCGTGGACGATCTTCCGTGCGTACACGGCGCAGCTCGTCCCTGTCCCCGTCGACCTGGTGGTGGACACGGCGGCCGTGCTGGCGACGGCTCTGGAGACCATCCTCGCTCTGCTGCTGGCCGTCGGGCTGTGGACCCGGCTCGCGGCGGGAGTCGCCGCGCTGCTCACGGTGACGTTCGGCGTGACGATGCTCGTCTTCCTCGGGCCGCTTGCGCCGTTCCGATACCCGGTCTTCGTCTTCACGGCCGCCGCGATCCTGCTCGCTGGGCTGAAGCGCTACCGGTGGAGCATCGATGCGCTGCGAAAGGAGGTGCCGGGAGCGGGGAGAGACAACGATGCCCCCGGCACCAGGTAGACGGCGAATGCCTCTACAGACGGACGGACGCGTCGGAAGGGGAAGCGATCCGTCACAGGAGAGATGACGAGGTGACCGTTTCATGACGCCGTTTTCCGCAGGATCACGGCATACTGCACGTGCCGCGAGAAACCCGTTCGACCGAACCGCGTAACAGAACGCGCCGTTCTGCATCCCTTCCTGGGGACATCACTCGCGCGGAAGAAGCCATCCGCGCGAGTTCATCGATCATCTGGGGAGTCGAAAGTGCCAGTCATTCAGCATGCAATCAGATCGGGCGCGCGGGGAACGCGCCTGAGGACGTTCGTGGGTGCTCTGCTCGCGATCTGTCTGGCGGCCCTGGCGGCCGTCATCGCGACGCCGGCCACGGCCCGCGCTGCGGAGGTCGCGGGGATCACCTCGTTGACCATCACAGAACCCACTGACCAGATCAAGGTCTGGGACCGGATCGCGTTCGAAGCGACCTGGGCAGTGCCGGACACGGCGACCGCGGGAGATACGTTCCGCCTCGCCTTTCCGACGAGCCCGAGCCTGACCGGGGTGCGGGATTCCTTCGCCCTGACGGCGCCGGATGGCCAGACCGTCGGAACGTGCGAGGTGTCGACCGGTGAGCTCGTGTGCACGCTCACGGACTACGTGGACAGCCACACCGACGTCAGCGGCACCCTGCACTTCCGCGCCAGGGCGGACGAGGAGACCACACTGACGGAGATCCCGTTCACGACGGGCGGCGGAACCGTCGTCCCGGTCGACGTTCCCGGCGGGATCGGGCCGGTCCCGGAGTTCTCTGCGCCGACGACCCCGACCAAGTGGGGCGACGTGACGCTCGACGGTCGGAACATCGCGTGGGGCGTGAACATCCCGTCCTCCGCGCTGGCCGGGGAGGCTCCGACGCTCAGCGACACGTTCACGGCCGGCCTCGTGCTCGATCCCGCGTCCGTCACCGTGGCGTACGTGCTCGCGAAGGACTGGGCGGGAGGCAAGTACACCGTGTCGACCGGGCTGCAGTCGGGCAGCGACTTCACCGTCACGGAGGTCAGCTCCGAGTCGTTCACTGTGACGGTGGACGCGCCGATCGTCGCCGACGCGATCTACGTGCTCCGGTACAAGACCGCACTGCCCGCCGACGTCCGTCCCGGTGATGCATTCCACAACACCGTGACCGGCTCCCGGTGGGTCGCCGAGAGCACGCCGGTCATCTACTCGCAGGGTGGGGGAGACGGCGAGGGGGTGATTCCGGTCGGCGCGTTCACGGTGACAAAGAAGCTCAGCGGTCCGGGGGCGGCTCTGGTGCCCGACGATCGCGAGTTCCGGGTGGCCTACTCGTATCAGCGCGCAGGACAGACGGTTGAGGGCGAGCTCGCCTTGCGATCCGGGCAGACCGATGGTCTGAAAGATCTGCCGGCCGGCACGGTCGTCACCCTGTCTGAGGTCACGCCTGCGGACGTCGACGGCGTGACCTGGCAGGCGCCGGTCTTCTCCGGCACCGATGTGGCGATCACCGATGGCGGCGCGACCGTCACCATCGCACGGGGCACGACAGTCGCGGTGACGCTCACCAACCCGACGACGGTCACGCCGCCGCCGGTCGGGGGCTTCACGGTGACCAAGAAGGTCACGGGGGCGGGGGCCTCCCTCGTTCCTGCGCACCAGACCTTCACCGTGGAGTACTCGTACGAGCTCGCGGGGCGTTCCGTCACCGGTGAACTCGCGCTCCGTGCCGGCGAGAGCGAGGGACTCGCGGATCTGCCGGCGGGAACGGTCGTCACGCTCCGCGAGAAGGCGCCGATCGCCGTGGAGGGCGTCACGTGGAAGAGCCCGCACTTCACCGGCGCAGGAGTCGACGTCGGCGACGACGGCGCGACGCTCACGATCTCCGAAGACGCGACGCTCGGGGTGGTCCTCACCAATGGGACCGCCGTCACTCCGCCGCCCCCTCCGGGTGGTGAGCTCGCCTTGACCGGATCCGAGGGACCCGCCGGCCCGTTCGCCCTGGGAGCGCTGCTGCTGCTTGCGGGACTGACAGCGCTCGGCGTCCGCCATCGGGTGGCGGGTCGCGTCGGTGATTGAGGACTAGGAGAGGCCAGGCAGATCGATCGCGCGACGACTTCTTCGTCGTCGCGTGATCGATCGTGCCATTCGGCGTCTAGTGGTCGTCGAGGAGTTTCCCTCGACGACCACGCCGACGCCGCAGCGCGTCGGAGAAAGGCATCTCTCATGACCAAGACGCTCATTGCCCGTGCCTCTGCCGCCCTCGGCGTCGCGGCCGCTCTTTCGCTCGGTGGAGCGACGCTCGCCCCCGCCGCTCACGCGGAGGCGACACCTGCGGACCCGGCCGTGTCGAAGCCGCTGAGCACGGGCGTGCTCGCGCAGCGCGTCGGGCCTGCCTGTCTCTTCTTCCAGTACACGTTCAACATGAGCCCGACCGATCCCCAGGTGGGGGACACCGTGACGTACACCATGCAGTTCCTCAACAACGGCGAGGTGGACTCCACGAAGAGCGCGCTCACGTTCCGCCTGGACGGCCTCCTCGACGACTCGACCTGGGCAGCGTCGACGCTGGAAGCGACCTCCGGCCGCCCTTCCGCGGCGGAGAACGCCGTCACGTGGAACGGGCCGCTCGACGCCGGAGACGATGTCGTGCTGCGCTTCAGCGGCGTGTGGACGGGCGAAGGCGATGGCCTCGCGTTCCCGCGGGTCGAGTCCTACGGCTACGTGAGGTGAAAGCGGGGCGGAGTCCTGTTTTCCACGGTATCCGCGGCGACGTGGCGCGCTCGTCGTCGAGAGGCTGAACGGACACCGACCGAAAGGCAGCCATGCAGCTCTCCACGGATTCCGAAGCCATCGTCCGCGCCACCGCCGGCGTCGTCGCCTCACACGCCGACGAGATCACCACCCTGTTCTATCGGCGCATGTTCGAGGCGCATCCGGAGCTGTTGAACGTCTTCAACCGCGCGCATCAGGCGCAGGGCGATCAGCCCAAGGCACTGGCGGCGTCCGTCGTGGCGTTCGCCGTCCACCTCATCGATCCCGACGCGCCGGACTTCTCCCCGGTGATGCGACGTATCGCCCACCGCCACGTCTCGCTGGGGGTGTCGGCCCGTCAGTACACGATCGTGGGCCGCTATCTCCTGGCCGCCGTCGATGAGGTCCTCGGCGAGGCGGTCACACCGGCGGTGCACGCCGCGTGGGATGAGGTGTACTGGCTCTTCGGCTGCTCGCTCATCGCGGAGGAGGCGCGGCTCTACGCGGAGGCGGGCACAGACCCGGACCACCCGTGGCGGCCGCACCGCGTCATCGAGCGGGTGGAGGAGGCCCGTGACGTCATCTCCCTCGTCCTGGAGCCGGTGGACGGTCAGCGGGCGCCCCATCGGACCGGGCAGTACGTGGCCGTCGCCGTCGACCTCCCGGACGGCACGCGCCAGCCCCGGCAGTACACGATCTCCTCGTCTGCACCCGGGGCAGCGCTGCGCGTCACCGTGAAGCGTGTGCGTGGTGTGGACGGCGCACCGGACGGTCAGGTGTCGACCTGGCTGCACGAGAACGCGCAGGTCGGTACGGTACTCGATGTCTCCCAGCCCGCCGGCGACCTGCTCCTCGACGACTCCGATGACGCGCTGGTCCTGATCTCGGCGGGAATCGGCATCACTCCCGTCGCGGCGATGGTGGACGACCTCGCACAGCGGCGTCCCGACCGGCCGGTGCACCTGTTCCATGTGGACCGGGAGCCGGACACGCACGCCCTCGTCTCTGCCGTGCGCGGTCGTGCGCAGCATCTGAGCGACGTCCGCGCCCTGACCTGGTACACGGCGGGCGTGGAGGAGGGGCCGTCGGTGCGGTCCGGCCGGATGGATCTCGCCGGCATCGACCTTCCGCCGACGGCACGCGTCTTCCTCTGCGGGCCGCTGTCGTTCATGCAAGCCGTTCGGGGCGCACTGACGGCCCGCGGGATCGCGCCGGACCGTATCGACTACGAGGTCTTCGGCCCTGACCTCTGGGCCCGGCGCCCGGAGTCCGGTGCGGCCTGAGAGTCCCGGAGACCTGAGCGTGGCCGTGTCAAGCCCCTCCTCGACGCCACGAGGCGCTGCCATGCTCCCCGAGAGCGGCACCGCGCCGCGGAACGGGAGAGACAATGAGCATCGGCAGCGGAATCGCGCTCTTCGTCATCGGAGCGATCCTCGTGTTCGCGATCAACGTCGACGTGCCGTGGGTCAACCTGGACATGGTCGGCTACATCCTCATGGGTGCCGGCGTGATCATCTTCCTCATCGGCATCGTGCTGCTCGCCCGCCGACGTCGCACGGAGACCGTGTCGCGCACGTACGTCGACCCGGGGACGGGGGAGCCCACGACCCGGCGTTCGGTCAGCTCCAGTTCGGACGAGGGCCTCTGAGCTGACTCATTCGGAAACGAGAAGGGCCGCGGGGAAACCCGCGGCCCTTCTCGTCAGACGACGTCTGCGCCTTCGAGATGTTCCTCGACGAGGGTGATGCCTCCGCTCGAGTTCGCGGAGTGCGCGAGTTCCTCGATCCAGCGACGGCTCAGCTCGGGCGTCTCGGCCTCGTCGAAGACGAACCGGAGAGGGATGGACGGGTGCAGCCACAGCGTGGAGCGGCCGGGGGCGTCGCCCTCGGGGTGGCGCCAGGAGAGGGTGAAGCTCTCGTTGCGCCGCAGCTTGGTGGCGATGACGACCTTGAGGTGCGCGAGTGCGCGGTCTTCGATCTGGATCGGCGTCTGGGTGTCGCCGTAGTACAGGCTGCCCATCGTCAGCCGACCTTCGCGCGGGAGGCGGGGGTGTTCATGGCGCTCCTTCGGAACGTGCAGGGGGAAGACGGCAGACCGCTCCCGGGGATACTTGGACTCTACCCAATTTGCGCACGACATCGTGCGCATCGCCGGGACTCGCCGTCGGGCGCGAACAGAGTATGCGCGCGGTGTCAGTCCGGCGTCACAGGGCCGCCAGGACGGGCGGATTCCCGTACGCCTCGCGATAGGCGATGGCAAACCGGGAGACATTGCTGAAACCCCATCGGCGGGCGACGGCCGACACGGAGGCTCCCTTGCCGTGTCGCAGATCCCGATGCGCGCCATCGAGCCGAGCACGCCTCAGGGCCTCGTTCGGTGTGATGTCGAGTGCGCGGCGGAACGCATACTGCAGGCCACGCGTGGACATGTACGCGGCCGCGGCGACGTCGTCGACCGTGATCGGCAGATGTGCGTTGTCCTCGATGTACGCCAGGGCACGACGCACCGAGGCCGGTGCCGCAGAGCGCTGCGCGGGACGGTGCAGCGACTCGCTGAACGTGGTGGGGAACGCCGACATCGTCAGCAGGAGGGCGTGGCGTTCGAGTTCTGCGGCGATGAGAGGGGCGGCGCCGTCCGGTCCGAACGAGCCGTCGATATAGGAGAACATCTGCTCCCACCGCGCTCCGTCCTCCCGCGTATGCGGAGCGAGCCCGGTGGCCCGGAGCTCGAGGCGGTCGTCGCCGGTGATCTGCCTGATCGAGTCGCGCGCTGCGGTCCGATCGAACACGAGGGCCCGGACCCGGGCCACCTGATTCCATTTCGCTTCCACGCGGACGCCGTCCGTCAGCCACGGCTGGGCGGCGTCCAGTCCCTGGCGCCCCGACCAGATCCGGGCATCGGCGGCATCCACGCGGCACACCAACAGCTGATCCTCGGGCTCGGCGCGGGAGTGCACCTGGGCGGCGAGCTGGTAACGGACCAGCGACATCGAGGGTGCCTCCACCGAGCGCCAATCGAAGCGGAACCGGCGCGGGTCCACGTCCTGCAGGGTCGCCGAGGGCACGAACTGCTGCCAGGTGGTCTCCACCTGCTCGATGTCCGTGGATGTGAACTGCACCGACACTCCTTGCTGCGCCCTCTTCCGGGCGGCCGGGGCTTCTTGGACAGTAGCCCATGCCACTGACAGCACGGTGGGGATGCTCCGCGGGCCCGCGGGCGGGCCGCGCGGTCGGGACCTCGTAGACTCGGATCATGAGTGTGCCTTCCCCGTATGCGGAGCGATTGAGCCGGATTCCGGTGCAGCGCCATGAGGTGGAGGTCCGCGGCGGATCGACGGCGTACTGGGCGTACGGTCCGGACGACGCCGAGACGACCGTCATCGCGGTCCACGGCTTCCGGGGCGAGCACCACGGTCTCGAGTCTGTCCTGGCGTTCCTGCCCGAACTCCGGGTGCTGGCTCCCGACCTCCCGGGATTCGGGGAGTCCGCGCCGTTGCCCGGTCGCCGCCACGATCTGGCGGAGTACGCGGGATGGCTCACCGAGTTCACGGCGGCCACGGCACCCGGTGCCGTGATCCTCGGCCATTCGTTCGGTTCCATCGTGACCGCCGCCGCCGTCGCCGGAGGGCTGAAGACCCCGCGGCTGATCCTCGTGAACCCCATCGGCGCGCCCGCGCTGGAGGGACCGAAGGGCATCATGACCCGACTGGCGGTGCTGTACTACGCTCTCGGTGCCAAGCTTCCGCCGCGGATCGGCACCGCGCTCCTGCGCAACCGGGTGATCGTCCGTGTCATGAGCGTGACCATGGCGAAGACGCGGGATCCGGAGCTGCGTCGCTTCATCCACGACCAGCACGACACCTACTTCTCGCGGTTCTCCGACCGGGAGGTCCTGCACGACGCGTTCGTCGCGAGCGTCTCCCACGACGTCAGGGAGTTCGCGCCGTCGATCGACGTTCCCACGCTCCTGATCGCCGCCCAGAAGGACGACATCACCCCGATCGAGGCGGAGCGCGCGCTGGTCACTCTCTTCCCGGACGCGTCCCTCGTCGAGATCGCGCACGTGGGTCACCTGATCCACTACGAGACCCCGGCCGAGGCAGCCGGAGCGGTCCGTCGGTTCCTCAGGATTCCCGTCGCGCGAGGCCGATGAGTCCGGCCACCCGGAACGGGATCACCTCGCCCATCGCGAGCGAGGTCTCCGTGCGCTCCACGCCCTCGATCGAGAGGATCCGGGCGTCCGTGTCGAACAGGTGACGCGCGTCGCGGCATGCCACGCGCGCCAACAGGTCGATGGAGCCGCTCAGGCCGTGCGCCTGGACGACCTCCGGGATGCGCGCGAGCTCGTTGATGATCCGGGGAAGCTCGGTCTGGCGGACGCCGATGCTGACGAACGCCTGCAGCGGGAACCCCAGGACATCGGGGGAGAAGGCGCGCTCGTAGGAGAGGAACACGCCGCTCTGCTCCAACCGCGCCATCCGCGCCTGGATGGTGTTCCGCGACAGGCTCATGCGCTCGGCGAGAGCGACGATGGTCACGCGCGGGTCGTCGGCGAGCGCGGCGAGAAGCTCCAGGTCGATCCGGTCCAGTCCAGGCATAGTGTCAAACCCTAGCAGCACGCGACCGGAGAAAAATGAGCAACATGCTCAATCCAGACTGAGTTGCTTGAGCGAGGTGTTCACCGGACGTACCCTCAGACCATGCCGGTGATGACGCCGGCACCATTGCGCGTCGCCCCACGAGGGCCGCCAGGGACGAGGAGGACGATGATGTCGCCGCAGACCACCCCCATTGCGGACACCGCCCAGGATCTGGAGCTGTCGGAGCGCATCCTCGCTCCGGACGGGACCCGTGTCGCCAACGACCGCCTCGACCCGTTCGTCACCGATGTCGACGCCGCGCAGCTGCGGGCACTGCACCGCGACATGGTCATCCTCCGCCGCATCGATGCCGAGGGCGTGGCCCTGCAGCGTCAGGGGCAGCTGGGACTCTGGGCGCCGTGCCAGGGCCAGGAAGCCACGCAGATCGGTACGGCCAGGGCGCTCGATCCGCAGGACTACGTCTTCCCGAGCTACCGGGAGACCGGCGTGATCTACGCGCGCGGCGCGCAGCCGGGGGACTACGTGCGGATGTGGCGCGGTGAAGAGGGGGCGGCCTACGATCCCGCCGCCCTCCGCGTCGCTCCGTTGCAGATCATCATCGGCGCCCAGACCCTGCACGCGGTCGGGTACGCGCTCGGCATCCAGCATGAGAAGGCATCGGAGGTCGCCGTGACCTACTTCGGTGATGGGGCGACCAGCCAGGGGGATGTGAACGAGGCGATGATCTTCGCCGCGTCGTATCAGGCGCCGGTCGTCTTCGTCTGTCAGAACAACCACTGGGCCATCTCCGAGCCGGTCGCCGTGCAGTCGCAGTATCCGATCGCCGGGCGCGCGCCCGGGTTCGGGATCCCGAGCCTCCGTGTGGACGGGAACGACGTCCTCGCCTGCCTGGCGGCGATGCGCTGGGCGTTGGACCACGCGCGCTCCGGGAAGGGCCCGGCCTACATCGAGGCCGTGACATATCGGATGGGCCCGCACACCACCGCGGACGACCCCACCCGGTACCGGGACGAGGCCGAGCTGGAGTCCTGGCGCCGCCGCGACCCCATCACGCGACTGGAGGCGTACCTCCGTGCGACCGGGGACCTCACCGAGGAGCATCTCGCCGAGACGCAGGCGGCTGCGGACGCGGTCGCCAAGGAGATGCGCGCGACCTGCCTCGGCATGGTCACCCGTCCGCCGCTGGCGGTGTTCGACGGCGTCTATGCCGAGCCGCACACGGGCCTGGAACGGCAGCGCGACGAGTACGCGGCATACCTCGCGTCGTTCGAGGGCGAGGCGTGACCATGACCGAACTCACTCTCGGCAAGGCGCTGGGCGCCGGCCTCCGTCAGGCGATGCGCGACGACGAGAAGGTGGTGCTCCTGGGCGAGGACATCGGCAAGCTCGGCGGCGTCTTCCGGATCACCGACGGCCTCCTCGACGAGTTCGGGGCGGCCAGGGTCATCGACACACCGCTCGCGGAGTCCGGGATCGTCGGCACGGCCGTCGGTCTCGCGTTCCGCGGCTACCGCCCGGTCGTCGAGATCCAGTTCGACGGGTTCGTCTACCCCGCCTTCGACCAGATCGTCTCGCAGGTCGCCAAGCTGCACTACCGCACCCAGGGGCGGGTGAAGATGCCGATCACGATCCGGATCCCGTGGGCCGGCGGAATCGGTGCCGCCGAGCATCATTCCGAGTCGCCGGAGGCCTACTTCGCCCACACGGCGGGCCTCCGTGTCGTCGCCGTCTCGAACCCGGAGGACGCCTATCGGAGCCTCCGGCAGGCGATCGCGTCGGACGACCCCGTCGTGTTCTTCGAGCCCAAGCGGCTCTATCACCACAAGGGCGAGGTCGACCTCGAGGCCCCGCTCGCGGATGCGCCGCCGATGGGACTCGCCCGGGTCGTGCGCTCCGGGACGGACGTCACGGTCCTCACCTACGGAGCCATGGTGAGCACCGCGCTGCAGGCGGCGGAGGCCGCGGAAGACGAGGGCGTCGCCCTGGAGGTCATCGACCTGCGATCGCTCTCTCCGGTGGACTACGACTCCATCGCCGCCTCGGTGCGGAAGACCGGACGAGTGGTCGTCGCGCACGAGGCCTCCCGGGAAGCCGGCCTCGCCGCGGAGGTCATCGCGAGCGTGACCGAGCTCTGCTTCGAGTACCTCGAATCCCCTCCGCTGCGGGTCACCGGGCATGACGTGCCGTACCCGCCTGCCAAGCTCGAGAAGTACCACCTGCCGGATCTCGACCGGATCCTCGATGCGGTCGATCGCGTGATGGATCGCCCGCACAGCCTGACGGGAGCGGACGCATGATCGCCGAATTCCGTCTCCCCGACCTCGGCGAAGGACTCACCGAGGCGGAGGTCGTGCAGTGGCTCGTCGCGCCCGGCGACAGCGTCGCGCTGAATCAGACCCTCGCGGAGGTCGAGACGGCCAAGGCCGTCGTCGAGCTGCCGTCGCCCTATGAAGGCACGGTGTCGACCCTGCACGCGGACGCGGGAGAGACCGTCGCCGTGGGAGCACCGCTGATCGCCTTCGACATCGAGGGGGACGATCCTCCGGCGGCGCCGTCCGGTGGCGAGGAAGAGGCCTCCGCGGAGAAGGCGCAGCCGAACCTCGTGGGCTACGGAGCCGCCCCGACATCGAGTGGACGCCCCGCGCGCCGGGCGCGGCGCCGGAGTGCCGCCCAGGTGGCCTCGGCGGCCGACACCGCCGTTCTCGAGGCAGCGCCGCACGACGCGACGCCATCGGTCGCGGTCGAGCCCGTTCTGGAGCGACCACGGTCAACCCCTCCGGTGCGCGCCTACGCCAAGCGACGGGGCGTCGACCTCGTCCTCGTCGCCGCGGAAGTCGGTGACCGCGTGATCACGAGGGCAGACGTGGATGCGTACGCGGAGCGTATCGGAGCGGAGCCGTCACGGCCCGCCGGGACGCCTGAGCGCGAGACCACCGCGGCATCCGGAACCCTTCCGCGCGCGGAGGGGAGGCCGCGGGAGACGCGCGTCCCGATCCGCGGGGTCCGCAAGCACACGGCAGCGGCGATGGTGCAGAGCGCGTTCACCGCCCCGCACGTCACGGTCTTCCACACGGTCGATGTGACCGCGACCATGGAGATGCTGGCACGTCTCCGCGAGGACCGAGCGCTTGCGGAGCACCGGATCGGCCCGCTCGCCGTCGTCGCGAAGGCCGTCTGTCTCGCTCTGCGCCGGGCGCCCGGCCTGAATGCGCGCTGGGATGAGGAGTCCGGCGAGATCGTCCACTACGGTTATGTCGACCTGGGGATCGCCGCGGCGACCGATCGGGGTCTCATCGTGCCGATGATCCGGGATGCGGAGCGGATGAACCTGGTGGAGCTGTCGACCGCGGTCAGGCAGCTCGCGGATACCGCTCGCGCGGGGAAGACCTCCCCGGCCGAGCTCGCCGGGGGCACGTTCTCCCTGTCGAACATCGGGGTGTTCGGGGTGGAGGCCGGAACACCGATCCTCCCGCCAGGGCAGTCCGGGATCCTTGCGGTCGGCGCGGTGCGGCGGCAGCCGTGGGAGTACCGCGGTGAGATCGCACTCCGTCAGCTCATGACGCTGAGTCTGTCCTTCGATCATCGCCTCGTCGACGGGGCCGAGGGCGCGACGTTCCTCAAGGACGTGGCCGACATCCTCGAGGATCCGGGACGGGCGATGCTGCTCAGCTAGCGGCGCGCAGCGCAGCCTCGGCCATCGCGACCAGCACGGTCGCGGTGGCCGTGTGCCGTCTCGTCGCGGCCCGCGTGCTGTGCGGGGTCGAGTTGATGAGACCGAAGCATGCCTGCACGCGGAGCCGGAGTTCGTCGCGGTCGAGCGGCTCCGGACGCTCGAGCGCGGCGAGAGCGTCCATCCAGAGCTCGATGTAGGCGCGTTGCAGCCGGCGGACCTCGGCGCGATCGTCCTCGTCGAGGAAGGCGAGATCGCGATCCTGCACCTGGATGACCTCGGCGTTGCCGAGCGCGAACTCCACATGGAAGCGGATGAGCCCGCGCATGCGCTCGTCGGGTGCGCTCGTCTCCTCGGACACGCGTCGTCCGCCCGCGACGAGGTCCTGGCTGACCTTCACCAGGACCGCTCCGAGAAGGGCCTGCTTCCCGGCGAAGTGGCGGTACACCGCAGGCCCGGACACACCGACGGCAGCGCCGATGTCCTCCAGGCTCACCCCGCTGTACCCGCGCGCGGCGAAGAGCCGAGCCGCGGCATGCAGAAGGGCGTCGGAGCGTTCTGCCTTGGCGCGGTCACGGGCGGTGGCGGGGCTTGTCATCTCAGTTAATCCTCGCTAACCTGAATCAACGGGTTAGTGAACACTAACCGAGAATGCATGCAGCGCGCCAGGTTCCCCGCCCGGCGCGACGTGGGTCGAGGAGGACGTCACGATGCCGGCAACCCAGGAAGCGCTCGCCCAGCGGCTCCGTGACCGTCTCGCGACCGCAGCGCAGGGTGGCCCCGCGGCCTCCCGCGAGCGACATGTCGCCCGCGGGAAGCTCCTTCCGCGCGACCGCGTCACCCGTCTCCTCGACGAGGACAGCCCGTTCCTCGAGATCGCCCCACTCGCGGCCGACGGTCTGTACGGCGGGGAGGCGCCGGGGGCCGGTGTCATCGCCGGCATCGGCCTGGTCCACGGCCGGCACGTCATGGTCGTCTGCAACGACGCCACCGTGAAAGGCGGAACGTACTATCCGCTCACCGTGAAGAAGCACCTGCGGGCGCAGGAGATCGCCCTCGAGAACCGTCTGCCGTGCCTCTACCTCGTGGACTCGGGCGGCGCCTTCCTTCCTCGACAGGACGAGGTCTTCCCGGACCGCGAGCACTTCGGACGCATATTCTTCAACCAGGCCCGGCTGTCCGCGCAGGGAATACCGCAGCTCGCGGCGGTCCTCGGATCGTGTACGGCGGGTGGCGCCTACGTTCCCGCGATGAGCGACGAGACCGTCATCGTCCGCGGACAGGGCACGATCTTCCTCGGCGGGCCTCCTCTGGTGAAGGCTGCCATCGGCGAGATCGTCACGGCGGAGGAGCTCGGCGGAGGGGAGCTGCACGCCCGGCGCAGCGGCGTCGTGGATCACCTCGCCGACGACGACGAGCATGCGCTGGAGATCCTCCGCGACATCGTGGCCACGCTGCCGCCGCCGCTCGCCCCGGCCTGGAACGTCGGGGAGAGTCGCGCCCCGGCGGAGATCGGCTCCCTGTACGACGTGGTTCCCGTGGACGTCAACGCCGCGTACGACGTGCGCGAGGTGATCGCACGCCTCGTCGACGGCGACACCTTCCATGAGTTCAAGGCCGAGTACGGCACCACACTGGTGACGGGTTTCGCGCGGCTGCACGGCCACCCCGTGGGCATCGTCGCGAACAACGGCGTGCTGTTCAGCGAGTCGGCGCTCAAGGGCGCGCACTTCATCGAGCTCTGCGATCAGCGCGGCGTCCCACTGCTCTTCCTGCAGAACATCACCGGGTTCATGGTCGGCTCCGATGCGGAGGCGGGAGGGATCGCGAAGGACGGGGCCAAGATGGTCACGGCTGTGGCGACCACACGGGTCCCCAAGCTCACCGTCATCATCGGCGGCTCCTTCGGTGCGGGCAACTACTCGATGTGCGGGCGCGCCTACTCGCCGCGATTCCTCTGGACCTGGCCGGCGAGCCGGATCTCGGTGATGGGCGGGCCTCAGGCCGCCTCGGTGCTCGCCACGGTGAAGGACGACCAGCTCGCGGCGCGCGGGGAGTCGTGGACCGCGGAGGAGCGTGCGGCGTTCGAAGAGCCGATCCGGGCGCAGTACGAGGAGCAGGGCGAACCGTACTACGCGACCGCACGGCTGTGGGACGACGGCATCGTCGACCCGGAGCAGACCCGTGACCTCCTCGGTCTCGCCCTGGACGTCGTCGCCCGTAGCCCCCTGCCCGAGCCGCGCTTCGGCGTCTTCCGGATGTGAGCCCCATGTCGCACTCGCCTTCCCTCTCGTTCTCCTCGGTCCTCGTCGCGAACCGCGGCGAGATCGCGCGCCGCATCATCCGGACCCTCCGCGACCTCGGCATCCGCAGCATCGCGGTCTACAGCGATGCAGACGTCGACGCGCCGCACGTCCGCGAGGCGGACGCCGCCGTGCGGATCGGGCCGGCACCGGCGGCGGAGTCCTACCTCGACATCGACGCCGTCATCGCCGCGGCCCGCGCTTCCGGAGCGGAGGCCGTGCATCCCGGCTACGGATTCCTCTCCGAGAGCGTCGGGCTCGCGGAGGCCTGTGCGGAGAGCGGCATCGTGTTCATCGGCCCGACGGTCGAAGCACTCCAGATCATGGGAGACAAGGCGCGAGCCCGTGAGCATGTGAGCCGCAGCGGCGTGCCGGTGGTGCCGGGGTTCGACGCCAGGGGCCTCTCGGATGCGGAGATCCGCGAGGAGGCGGAGGCGGTCGGGTTCCCGCTCCTCGTCAAGCCGAGTGCCGGCGGGGGTGGGAAGGGTATGGAGGTCGTCGTCGACAGCGCGGGTCTTCCCGGCGCGCTCAGTTCAGCCCGACGCGTCGCGGCATCCGCCTTCGGCGACGATGCGCTCATCCTGGAGCGTCTCATCCGCCGACCGCGTCACATCGAGGTGCAGGTGTTCGGCGATGCGCACGGCACCGTCGTGGCGCTCGGCGAGCGCGAGTGCACGCTCCAGCGTCGTCATCAGAAGGTGATCGAGGAGGCGCCCTCCGCCGGGATCCCGCCCGCGACCCGCGACCGGCTGCTCACGGCAGCCGTGCGCGCCGCGGAGAGCGTCGCCTACGTCGGAGCGGGGACCGTGGAGTTCCTCGTCGACGCCGATGCTCCCGACGACGTCTTCTTCATCGAGATGAACACCCGGCTGCAGGTGGAGCACCCGGTGACCGAGGAGGTCACCGGACTCGACCTCGTCGCACTCCAGCTCCGCATGGCCGACGGACAGCCGCTCGACGTCGCACCCCGGACGACCGGGCATGCCGTCGAGGCCCGTGTGTACGCCGAGTCGCCGGAGCGCGGGTTCCTGCCGTCGACCGGGACCGTGCTGCTCTTCGACCCGCCTTCCGGTGTCCGCGTGGACGCGGCCGTGGAATCCGGGAGCGTGGTGAGCGGGTTCTACGACCCGATGATCGCGAAGATCATCGCGTGGGCGGAGGACAGGGCGACAGCGCTGCAGCGACTCGACGATGCCCTCGCCCGCACCGTGGTGCTGGGAGTGGAGACGAACATCGCGTTCCTGCGCCGGCTCCTCCGGGACCGTCGCGTGCTCGAGGGCGACCTCGACACCGGTCTCATCGACACCCTGCTCCCGCTCGAGCCGATGAGCCCGTCGACGGCGCAGGTCGCGGCAGCTGCCGGACTGGTGGACGCTCGTCGCGAGACCGCCGCATCACCGGGCGGCGCCGGACCGCTGTGGCGCTCCCTCCCCGGGTGGCGTCTGGGGGCGGCACCGCACGCGCCCGAACCGTTCACCCTGCTCACCGACGACGACGAGATCGTACGCACGACACCGACGCTGCCCCCGCCCGACCGCGTGTGCGCGGCCCGCGATGCCGAGGGCGCAATATGGGTCTGCGAAGACGGGCGGACGCTGCGGCTCCGCCCCCTGGATCGCCGCGGCCGGATGCGGAGGCGACTCGCCGCCGCGGAGCGGGAGGCCCGCGCCACCGAGCCCGAGGCGCGCGCCCCCATGCCGGGCGGTGTCGTGGCGGTCCATGTCGAGGACGGGGCGGCCGTCCGCGCGGGAGAGCCTCTCGTATCGATCGAGGCGATGAAGATGGAGCACCCCGTGGTCGCGCCGCACGACGGCGTCGTGCGGATGCTGGTCGCGGTGGGCGATCAGGTGCGGCGCGATCAACCGGTCGCCCGCGTGTCGATGACGGAGGAGGACCGATGATGCACGATCTCACCGAAGAGGAGCGCGAACTCGCCGCGATGGCACGCGAATTCGCCGACACGGTGGTCGCCCCGCAGTCCTACGAGGCGGATCGCACCCACACGCTCTCGATGGACGTCGTGCGGCAGATGGGCGAGCTCGGCCTCTTCGGGCTGCCCTTCCCCGAGGAGTACGGCGGGCAGGGCGGCGACTACATGGCGCTCGGCCTCGCCATCGAGGCTCTGGGACGAGTCGACCAGTCGATCGCGATCACCCTCGAGGCCGGCGTGAGCCTCGGGGCGATGCCCGTCTTCCGCTTCGGCACCGAGGAGCAGAAGCGCGAGCTGCTGCCGGATCTCCTCGCCGGTCGCGCCCTCGCCGGGTTCGGACTTACGGAACCCGAGGCGGGGAGCGATGCCGGGGCGACGCGGACGACAGCGCGGCTCGACGGCGACGAATGGGTGATCGACGGCTCCAAGCAGTTCATCACGAACTCGGGCACCCCGATCACACGGTTCGTGACGGTCACCGCCGTCACCGGGCAGAACGAGGGGCGCAAGGAGATCTCCACGATCATCGTCCCGAACGGAACGCCGGGGTTCACGGTCGAACCGCCCTACGACAAGGTGGGCTGGAACGCCTCGGACACGCATCCGCTGACGTTCGACGGGGCGCGGGTGCCGGCGGGCAACCTCCTCGGCGAGCGGGGGAGCGGCTTCCGGAACTTCCTCAGCATCCTGGACGAGGGGCGCATCGCGATCGCCGCCCTCTCGACCGGCGCCGCGGAGGGCTGCCTGGAGGCCGCGGTCGACTACGCCAAGAGCCGCACCATCTTCGGCAGCGCCCTCAGCACGCGGCAGAACGCCCAGTTCACCCTGGCGCGCATGCGAGCCCGCGTCCACACGGCACGCCTCGCCTGGCACCACGCTGCCCGTCTCCGCGACGCGGGAGAGGCGTTCGCCGAGCAGGCGGCGATCGCGAAGCTCGTCGCCGGGGAGGCCGCGATGGACAACGCTCGCGACGCCACGCAGATCTTCGGAGGCAACGGCTTCATGAACGAGTTCCCGGTGGCGCGCCACTACCGCGACTCCAAGATCCTGGAGATCGGCGAGGGGACCACCGAGGTCCAGCTTCTCGTGATCGCCAGGGCGCTCGGACTCGCCCGGTAGCGTGGAGGCATGACCATGCGCGAGATCGTGCAGCGCGGCCTGTACTACGAGGAGTTCGAGACCGACGTCCGGTACGTGCACCGCCCCGGTCGCACGGCTACGGAGGCGGACAACGTCCTCTTCACGACGCTGACGATGAACACCCAGGCGCTGCACCTGGACGCCGCGTTCGCCGATGCCCAGGAGCCCTTCCACGCGCGCCTCATGAACTCCATGTGGACGCTGTCGACGATGGTGGGCTCCTCCGTCGCCCAGCTCACGCAGGGGACGCTGGTGGCGCAGCTCGGCCTCGGCGACATCGCCTTCCCGCATCCGCTGTTCGCCGGTGACACGCTCACGACCGAGAGCGTCGTCGTCGATAAGCGGCTCTCGTCGTCCCGCCCCGGTCAGGGCGTCGTGCAGATCGCGCACACCGGACGCAATCAGGACGGCACGGTGGTCGCGACGGCCGTCCGCACGGTGCTCGTGCGCTGCCGGCCGGAAGGGGAGGCGGTATGACCTTCGAGCTCGGTCCTGCCCTGCTTTTCTGCCCGGCGGACCGCCCCGAGCGCTTCGCGAAGGCGCAGGAGCGCGCCGATGCCGTGATCCTCGACCTGGAGGACGCCGTCCTGCCGGCTGCAAAGGCCGAGGCCCGGAAGAACGTCGTCGCCGCTGACCTCGATCCCGCGCGCGTCATCGTGCGGGTGAACGCCCCGGACTCCGCGGCCTTCGCGGACGACCTCGAGGCCCTGGCACGGTCGCCCTTCCGGACCGTGATGGTGGCGAAGACGGAGAGCGCGGAGAGTCTGGACGCCTTCGGCGCGGAGCACTCGCTCCTCGCGCTGTGCGAGACGGCGCGTGGGATCCATGCGGCGCCCGACATCGCCGCGCACCCGGCGGTCGCCGGACTGATGTGGGGAGCGGAGGATCTGGTGGCCTCCCTCGGCGGCACCTCATCCCGGAACGCGGCGGGCGGCTACCGCGACATCGCCCGCTACGCCCGTTCCCGGGTGCTGCTGGAGGCCGGCGCCTACGGCAAGGCGGCGATCGACGCCGTGCATGTCGACATCGCCGACACCGCAGGGCTGGAGCAGGAGGCGAGGGACGCTGCGGCCTCCGGGTTCCGTGCGACGGCGTGCATCCATCCGAGTCAGGTCGAGGTGATCCGAGCCGCGTACGCACCGGACCCCGAGATCGTGGCCTGGGCACATGCGGTCCTCGCGGCAGCGGCGGAGGAACGGGGTGTGTTCCGCTTTCAGGGGCGCATGGTGGACGAGCCCGTCCTGCGCCACGCGCGCGCCGTGGTCTCCCGCGCCGGCTGACCGTCCCGTCAGAGGACGGGCGTCTCCTCCAGCAGGCGGAGGTAGCCGGGTGCGGCGACGAACCGGTGCGCGGAGCCGTTGCGCAGCACCTCACCGTCGCGGGGGAGCGTGCCGCCGGAGACGTGGTCGATGACGGCGCGGATCACGCCCCCGTGGGTCACGACGAGCACGGACTCGGCCTGCGGCGCCGACCTCCGTCGCGCGTCCCGTGCGATCCGGTGCAGCGCGGCGATGGCACGGACGCCGACCTCGTGCAGCGATTCCGCCCCGGGCACCTCCGCGTGCCAGTCGCCGTAGGTCGAGATGTAGTCGGGAACGAGCATGCCCTCGCCGTCGCCGAACTCCCGTTCCCGGATGTCGGGGACCACGCCCGCGATCTCCAGCCCCAGGCGCTCCGCGATGATGCCGGCGGTCTCGCTCGCTCGCACGAGCGGGCTCGTGTAGACGGCATGGTGCGTCGTGCCGGCGAGCTTCTCCGCCGCCCACCGCGCGTCCTCGCGCCCCGTCTCGTTCAGCGGGATGTCGGTCGACCCCTGGATGCGGCGGGCGAGGTTCCAGTCGGTCTGACCGTGGCGGATGAGAGTGAGATAGGTCACGAGAGCATCTCCTGGAGGGCGGGGAGCACGTCGCTGGTGCCGGCGGCGATGGTGACATCGGCCCAGGCGTCGGCGCGGGTCGGCTCGCGATTGACGATGATCAGGGGAATGCCACGCCGACGCGCACGGTTGACGAGGCGCACGCCGGAATTCACGACGAGCGAGGAGCCGGCGACGATGAGCGCATCGCTGGAGCGGAGCAGCGACTCCGCGGCGCGGAAGCGGTCCTGCGGCACGTACTCGCCGAAGAACACCACGTCGGGCTTGAGCATGCCGTCACAGACCGTGCAGGTCGGGACGAGGAAGCCCTCGGTGCTCTCCGGCAGCACGTCGCCGTCCGGGGCCAGGGCCACGTTCTCGGGGACGGTGATCCAGGGATTGCGCTCCTCGATCTGCACGGCGATGTCGCGACGATCGAACACCTGGCCGCAGTGCAGGCAGAGCACCCGGCGCATGGTGCCGTGCACTTCGATGACGTGTGAGCTTCCCGCGCGCAGGTGCAGGCCGTCGACGTTCTGCGTGATGACGCCCGAGACGACGCCTCTGGACTCCATCTCCGCGAGGGCGCGGTGACCGGGATTGGGCGCCGCCTGCGCGAACGCCCGCCACCCGAGGTGCCCGCCGACCCAGTAGCGGCGTCGCGCGGCTTCGTCGCCGAGGTACGTCTGGATCGTCATGGGGTTGCTGCGCGTGCGCGCCCCCTCGCCGCGGTAGGCCGGAATGCCCGAGTCGGTGGAGATGCCGGCTCCGGTGAGGAGGGCGATCCGCTTGCCGCGCAGCAGGTCGGCGGCGTGGGAGAGCTCTGCCGACGGCTCGGCGGTGTTCGTCACGCTCACAGGACCTCCTCGATCGAGTCTACGGGGCGTGTGGCGGACGAGAACCGGGATGGCAGAGTGGAGCGGTGGACCTCCAGCATGTGACCGACATCGACGACCCGCGGCTGGACGACTATCGCGGCCTCACCGATACCGCCCTCCGCGCCGTGCGAGAGCCCGCGGAGGGACTCTACATCGCGGAGACCGCCAAGGTGATCGAGCGCGCGCTGACCGCCGGACACGAACCCCGGTCGGTGCTTGTCTCGGCCCGGCGCGTCGACGAGGTCGGCCGGATCATCGGGAAGCGCGGCGTGCCGGTGCTCGTGGTCCCGGACGAGGTCGCGGAACAGGTCACCGGTTATCAGGTCCACCGCGGAGCCCTCGCCGCCATGCATCGCCCTGTCCTGGCGCCGGTCGCGGAGGTGGTGCGCGACGCACGTCTGGTGCTGGTGCTGGAGGACCTCGGCGATCACACCAACGTCGGTGCGGCCTTCCGTGCCGCCGCCGGGTTGGGGGCCGATGCGGTGCTGGTCTCTCCGCGGTGCGCCGATCCGCTGTACCGTCGCAGCGTGCGGGTGAGCATGGGCACGGTCTTCCAGGTGCCCTGGACCCGGATCGACGACTGGGAGGCGGCCGTGGGCGTCCTCCGTGACGAGGGTTTCGACATCGCCGCCCTCGCTCTCAGCGACGCGGCGGTGGATCTCCGGGTCTACGCAGCGCAGCGGCCGGAGAAGGTGGCGCTGCTCCTCGGCGCCGAAGGAGACGGACTCACGCCGACTGCTCTCGACAGCGCGGACACCGTGGTCACGATCCCGATGGCCGGCGGCGTGGATTCGCTCAACGTGGCCTCGGCGGCCGCCGTGGCACTGTGGGCCCTCGCTCCCGCGGAGTGAGGGCGCGTGTCACTCCTTGCCGGGGAAGATGACCGGGGAGGGGTCCGGGCGCTTCGCCGCGATGTGATCCCCCGACGACTGGTGCCGCAGACGGCGGAGCACCCAGGGCACGAGGTGCTCCCGCGCCCAGCCCAGGTCTTCGCCGCGGGCGGCACGCCAGGTACGCAGCGGCAGCGGTTCCGGCTGCATGGCCTCGAGGTCGTTCGGCACGTTGAGGGCGCGGAGCACCATCCGCGCGACCTCGTGGTGGCCGAGGGCGTTGTAGTGCAGGCGGTCATCGTCGAAGAAGCGTGCGTCCTGCACGACCTTCAGCGCCCACTGGTCCGCGACGATGCAGTCGTGCCGCTCCGCGATCGCGCGGATGTTCTCGTTGTAGATCGCGACCTTGCCGCGGAACGGACGGAACACCGGCGTGAATCCGGTGTCGATGCCCGTGAAGAGGATCACGGCTGCACCGGTGGAGGACAGCCGTGCCACCGCGTCTTCGAGCTGCGCGGCGATGGCGTCCGGGTCGGTGCCGGGGCGGATGACGTCGTTGCCGCCGGCGCAGATCGAGATGAGGTCGGGGCGGAGCGCGACGGCGGGTTCGATCTGATCGGCGACGATCTGCGCGATGAGCTTCCCTCGGACGGCGAGGTTGGCGTAGGCGAAGTCGTCCACCTGCTGGGCGAGCACCTCCGCGACGCGGTCGGCCCAGCCGCGGTGTCCACCCGGGGCCGCCGGGTCCGGGTCGCCGATGCCCTCCGTGAACGAGTCGCCGATCGCGACGAACCGTCGCCACGGGTGCGGGGTCTCGTTCGCGACGTACGGGGTCCTGGTCGATTCCTGATCGCTCATCCGACTCTCCTTCGCCAACGCGTGCGCGCACGGTGGTGACCGCCGCGCAGTGACCGAGCCTACCCGTGCCGCCGCTCCCGAGGGAGGACGCGCGCGGCGCCCCGGCGGATGCCCCGGTGTCGGTGGGAGCGATTATCGTGGAGTCGATGCTCTCTCCGTCCTTCCCTCAGCGCGCCCCGTGGGGAACGGCGAACAAGCTGCGGGCATGGCAGCAGGAGGCTCTGGATGCGTACTTCCAGGCCGACCAGCGCGACTTCCTCGTGGCCGCCACACCGGGCGCCGGCAAGACCACCTTCGCGCTCACCCTCGCGGTCGAGCTGATGCGCATGGGGGAGGTGAACCGGGTCATCGTCGTGGCTCCGACGGAGCACCTCAAGACCCAGTGGGCCGACGCCGCCGCCCGCGTGCACATCCGGCTCGACCCGCGCTTCCGCAACAGCGACTGGGCACCGGCGCGGCACTATCACGGCGTCGTGGTCACGTACGCGCAGGTCGCGGCGAAGTCCTCGGTGCACCGCCACCTCACGGAGGACGCGAAGACCCTGGTCATCCTCGATGAGGTGCACCACGGCGGCGACGCGCTGAGCTGGGGTGACGCGATCCGCGACGCCTACGGGCCGGCGAAGCGTCGACTGTTGCTGTCCGGGACCCCGTTCCGGAGCGACACGGCGCCGATCCCCTTCGTGGAGTACCTCCCTGATGAGTCGGGGGCGCGGGTCTCCAGCACCGACTACGCCTATGGCTACGGGCGTGCCCTTGCGGACGGCGTCGTCCGCCCCGTGCTCTTCCACATGTACGCGGGGAAGATGCGGTGGCGGACGAGTGCCGGCGACGAGCTCGAGACCCATCTGGGACAGGACAACACGAAGGACGTCACGTCGCAGGCCTGGCGCACGGCGCTGGATCCCGAGGGCGACTGGATGCCGGCGGTGCTCTCGGCGGCTGACCGCCGTCTGACCGAGATCAGACACCACATCCCGGATGCCGGCGGACTCGTGCTGGCGACGGATCAGACCGTCGCCAGGGCCTACGCCAAGATCCTGCACAGCATCACGCGCGAGCAGCCGACGATCGTGCTGTCCGACGACGCCACCGCCTCCGAGCGGATCGAGAAGTTCTCCGAAGGCACCGCCCGGTGGATGGTCGCGGTGCGCATGGTGTCGGAGGGCGTCGACGTGCCGCGGCTCGCGGTGGGCGTCTACGCGACCTCCTCGTCCACTCCGCTGTTCTTCGCCCAGGCCATCGGCCGCTTCGTCCGCGCCCGTCGTCGAGGTGAGGCGGCGAGCGTCTTCCTCCCGCACGTCCCCGTGCTGATGAAGCTCGCGAACGAGATGGAGAAGCAGCGCGACCACGCGCTGGATCGGCAGTCCAAGGATGACGACGGTCTGGAGGATTCACTCCTGGAGAGCGCGAACCGTGAGGACGAGGCCTCCGACGCGCTGACCCAGGAGTTCAGCTACCAGGCGATCTCCTCCGTCGCCCACTTCGATCGCATGGTGTTCGACGGCAAGGAGTTCGGCCAGCTCGCGGAGCCGAACACGCCGGAGGAGGAGGAGTTCATCGGCTTCCCGGGTCTCCTCGAACCCGAGCACGTCCACGAGCTCCTCATGCAGCGGCAGGCGCGGCAGTCCAGGCACCGCGAAGTGCGGGAGGCCCAGGCAGAGCCGGCGCAGACGACGACGCTCCCTGCGCCGCTGCATCGCACCCTGCGCGAACAGCGCCAGCTCCTGAACAGCCTGGTGGGCCTCTACGCGCGGCAGTCGGGCCAGCCGCACGGTGCTGTGCATGCCGAACTCCGTCGCATCTGCGGCGGACCGGCGGTGGCGCAGGCGACCGTGACGCAGCTGCAGTCCCGCATCGAGGTGCTGCGCAAACGCGTCCGCTCCTGAGCGAGGTCCGGTCGCTGCTTCGGATCCCCGAAATGCTGGCAATCCGTGCCAGGACGCGGCCTGTGCGACCCCGCGCGGATAGCGTGGAACGGTTGCCCGGACGCCGGGCACGGTGACACCTGGAGGTTCCATGACAGCCCCTGCCGCAGCCGATTCCACGGCCGCCGATCGACGGCGCTGGGCTCGCTATCTCGTCGAGGAACGGGCGGAGGGCGCCGTGTACCAGCGCCTCGCGTCCCGCCGGTCGGGGGAGGAACGGGCGATCCTGCTCGGGCTCGCCGAGGCCGAGCGCCGGCATGAGAAGCACTGGCTCGATCTGCTGGGCGGAGAACCGGCCCGCCTGCCGCGGGCGGGGGTCCGCTCGCGCCTCCTGGGGTGGATGGCCGGACGCTTCGGCTCGATATTCGTCCTCGCCCTCGCCCAGAGTGCCGAGGCCCGCTCTCCGTACGACGCCGAGCGCTGGGCCACCCCTGCCATGCGGGCAGACGAGAAGGTCCACCACGAGGTCGTCCGCGGTCTCGCCGCACGCGGGCGTCGGCGCCTCTCCGGTTCCTTCCGCGCTGCCGTCTTCGGCGCGAACGACGGCCTGGTCAGCAACCTCGCGCTCGTGCTCGGCATCGGCGCCACCGGCGTGAGCTCGGGCTTCGTCCTGTTCAGCGGCATCGCCGGGCTCCTCGCCGGTGCGCTGTCCATGGGTGCGGGGGAGTTCGTGTCGGTGCGGTCGCAGCGGGAACTCCTCACCGCGACCGAGGCGAACGAGGATGCGGCGGCGGCCGCCGCCGACCTCGACATCGACGAGAACGAGCTCGCGCTCGTGTACCGCGCCCGCGGCATGGACCAGGGCGAGTCGCTGGCCAGGGCCCGCCGCATCGTCCAGGCGGCGCAGGAGGGTGTCCGACGGGCGGCCACGGGGCCCGTGAGCGTCCAGGGTGCGGACGCCCACGAGGTCGTCGGCAGCGACTGGACGGCCGCGATCTCCAGCTTCCTCCTCTTCGCCTCCGGCGCGATCATCCCCGTCCTGCCGTGGATCTTCGGCATGGAGGGCACCGCGGCGATCGTCCTCGCGCTCGTGCTGGTCGGCATCGCTCTGCTCAGCACGGGAGCGATGGTCGGCGTGCTCTCCGGTGGCCCGCCCCTCCGTCGCGCCCTTCGGCAGCTCGCCATCGGGTTCGGCGCGGCGGCGGTGACCTACGCGCTGGGCCTGCTCTTCGGCGTCGGCGCGGTGTGACGGCGCTGTGGTCCCGCCGCGTGCGGGACCGCAGCGCCCCACCGCGACGCACGGGAAACGACGAAGGCCCCGGATCCGTGGATCCGGGGCCTTCGCTCTCTGTGCGCGGAGGGGGACTTGAACCCCCACGCCCTATCGGGCACTAGCACCTCAAGCTAGCGCGTCTACCATTCCGCCACCCGCGCAGGTGTTGGATTTGATCGTTGCCGACCGAAGAATGAGATTAGCACGTTCTCGGAGGCGTCTCGAACCGAGCGTGACGCCCGGGCGTGGCATGCGGTTTCGATAGCCTGAGTCCATGACCGAATCCTCCCTCCCGGAGGTCGCCCGCGTCGCGAGCGACCTCATCCGCTTCGACACCTCCAACTACGGCGGCGGCAACGCGAAGGGGGAGCGGGAAGCCGCCGAGTACGTCGGCGCGTACCTGGAGGAGCTGGGACTCGAGGTCGAGTACTACGAGCCCATCCCGCGGCGCACGAACGTCATGGCACGTGTCCCGGGGCGCGATCGCACCAAGCCGGCTCTCGTCGTGCACGGCCACCTGGACGTCGTGCCCGCGGTCGCCGAGGACTGGACGGTGGATCCGTTCGCCGGCACGGTGCAGGACGGCATGCTGTGGGGCCGCGGCGCGGTCGACATGAAGAACATGGACGCGATGATCCTCACCGCCGTGGCGGACATCCTGCGCGCGGGGGAGCAGCCGGAGCGTGACCTCATCCTGGCCTTCTTCGCCGATGAGGAGAACGGCGGCGTGGAGGGCTCCGCGCTCGTCGTGAAGGATCGTCCGGAGTGGTTCGTCGGCGCGACGGCGGCCATCAGCGAGGTCGGCGGCTACTCGATCTCCGTGGACGACCGCCGGGCGTACCTGCTGCAGGTGGGGGAGAAGGCCCTGATCTGGATCCGCCTCGTCGCCACCGGCCGAGCGGGACACGGCAGTCGCCTGCACGACGACAACGCCGTCACGAAGCTCGCCGAGGCGGTGGCCGCCATCGGCCGCACGCGGTGGCCGGTCCGGCTCACGCCGACGACGGAGGCGCTGCTCGAGGGTCTGAGCGCGTTGAGCGGCCGGAGCGCCGATGACCCTGACGCCCTCGCCGCCGCGGCCGGTCCGGCAGAAGCCTTCCTGCGGTCGACGTTCCGCACGACGACCAACCCGACGGCCCTCACCGCCGGCTACAAGCACAACGTCATCCCGGAGCGCGCTGAGGCCCTGATCGACGTCCGGGTGATCCCCGGGACCGAGGACGACGTGCTCGCCGAGCTCCAGCGCATCGTCGGCGACGACATCCGGATCGAGACCGTGGTGCGCGACATCGGCATGGAGACGCCGTTCGCGGGGGAGCTCGTCGACGCGATGGTGGCAGCCCTGGGTCGGCACGACCCCGGCGTACCGGTCATCCCGTATCTCCTGGGAGCCGGGACCGACAACAAGGCGCTGGCCACTCTCGGTATCACCGGTTACGGCTTCGCCCCGCTGCGTCTGCCGGCCGATCTCGACTTCACCGGGATGTTCCACGGAGTCGACGAGCGGGTGCCCGTAGACTCACTTGTCTTCGGTCAGCGGGTGCTGGCCGATCTGCTGCGCACGTACTGAGCGGCGTCCACGCGCTCCGTGCCGTCCCGAAAGACGAAGGCCTCTCCATGCACCTGCTCGAAGCACTGATCCTGGGAATCGTCCAGGGTCTCACCGAGTTCCTGCCGATCTCTTCCAGCGCCCACCTGCGCGTCGTCGGGACGTTCCTGCCCTCCGGGGAGGACCCGGGCGCGGCCTTCACCGCCATCACGCAGATCGGCACGGAGGCCGCCGTCGTGGTGTTCTTCTGGCGGGACATCGTCCGCATCATCTCCCAGTGGTTCCGGTCGCTCGCCGGGAAGGTGCCCCGGAACGACTCGGACGCGCGCATGGGCTGGCTCATCATCATCGGCAGCATCCCGATCGTGCTGCTCGGGCTGCTCTTCCAGGATCAGATCGAGACCGTCTTCCGGTCACTCTGGATCGTGGCGATCATGCTCATCGTGTTCGGCATCCTCCTGGGCATCGCCGATCACGTCGGGGCCAAGCGCCGGAAGCTCGACGACCTGACCTACCCGCACGGCATCGCCTTCGGGCTCGCCCAGGCACTCGCCCTCATCCCCGGCGTCTCGCGGTCCGGCGGCACGATCACCATGGGTCTCTTCCTCGGCTACGAGCGCGCCGCCGCCGCCCGGTACGCCTTCCTGCTCGCCATCCCTGCCGTGTTCGGCAGCGGCTTCTACCAGCTGTTCAAGAGCTGGGGCGAGCCGTCCTTCTTCTCGCTCGGCGACACGGTGGCCGCGACGGGCGTCGCCTTCGTCGTCGCACTGGGCGTGATCGCGTTCTTCATGAACTGGATCTCGAAGCGCAGCTTCCTGCCGTTCGTGATCTACCGGATCCTGCTCGGCGGCGTGTTGCTCGTGCTGCTCGCGATGGGCGTCATCCCCGCCTCGGCCTGAGCCAAGCCCCGTTCAGCGCTTGCGGTCGCCGCGGCCGTCGTCGCGGCGCCGCAGATAGCGCTCGAAGGCCTGGGCGATCGCGTCTCCCGAGGCGTCGGGGGAGTCCCACGTGTCGCGCGTGCGCTCCAGCTGCCGGATGTACTCCGCCATGTCCTCGTCCTCGGACGCGGCGGCATCGATCGACGCCTCCCAGGCCGCGGCTTCCGTGCGGAGGTGCCGGCGGTCCACATCCACACCGGTCAGCTCCTCGAGCCGGTCGAGGAGCGCGAGGGTGACCTTCGGCGACGGGGCGGCCGAGGCGACGTAGTGCGGGACGCTCGCCCAGAGGCTCACGGAGGGGATCCCCGCGTTCTCGGCGAAGTGCTCGAGCACGGTGAGGATGCCGACGGGGCCCTCGTACACCGACCGCTCCAGGGCGTGTGCCTCGCGGACCTGCTCGTTCTGGCTCGACGCGAAGATCGAGATCGGGCGGGTGTGCGGGACGTCGGAGAGCATGGCGCCGAGGGTCACGAAGCCGGTGATGTCGTCGCGCAGGGCGACGTCGATGAACTCGGACGCGAACGCCTGCCAGGTGCGCGCGGGCTCGGCACCGGTGAGCAGCCAGAACTCGGGGCCGGGGCCCGGATCACGCGGGCGCCACAGCCCGGCCTCGGGCCACGTCATCTGACGGCGTCCCTCGGCATCGAGTCGGGTCGCCGGGCGGGTGTACTGGTAGTCGAAGTAGAGCTCCGGATCGACCGAGTGCACGAGGTCGTAGCCGCCCGCCGCCTGCAGCGCGCCGACGGCTCCAGTCGCGGCCTCACCGGCGTCGTTCCAGCCGTCGAAGGCGGCGATGATGATGCGCGAACCGAGAACGTCCATGCCGTGCTCCCTTCGAGGTCGTGGCTCCGTCCCCCCAGGCTAGCCCGCGTCGAGGGGATGTGGGCGGGCCCGGCTAGCATGGGTTCAGTGAGCAACAAGCCCCGCGCGGTCCTCTGGGACATGGATGGAACACTCGTCGACACCGAGCCGTACTGGATGGCGGCCGAGACCGCACTGGTGGAGTCTTTCGGGGGCACGTGGTCCCATGAGGACGCCCTGCAGCTCGTGGGCAGCGGCCTCATCGACAGCGCGATCATCCTCCAGGGCGCAGGGGTCGACATGGCTCCGGAGGCGATCGTCTCCCACCTCACGAGTGCCGTGCAGGAGTCGCTGCGAGCCCAGGGCGTGCCCTTCCGGCCGGGCGCCCAGGAGCTTCTCCGCGATCTCCGTGCCGCCGGTATCCCGACCGGTCTGGTGACGATGTCGCTGCGCCGGATGGCTCTCGACGTGGTCGGGCTGATCGAGTTCGAGGCCTTCGACATCGTCGTCGCCGGAGACGACGTCGACAACCCCAAGCCGCACCCGGAGCCGTACCTCCAGGCCGCCGCGCTCCTCGACGTCGACATCGCCGAGGTCGTGGTCATCGAGGATTCCCCGACCGGTCTCCGCGCGGGCCTCGCCTCCGGCGCCCTGACGCTCGGCGTGCCCCACATCGTCCCGCTCGACGGCCTCGGCGCCCACGAGCTGTGGCCGACCCTCGACGGCCGCGGTGCCGCCGACCTCGTGGAGCTCTTCGGCTCCCGCGCCGCGTTCACGGAGGCCACCCGATGACGACCACGTCCGCCCCGCGCCCCAGCGGCCCCTTCCGTGAGGGCGACCGCGTGCAGCTCACCGGCCCGAAGGGTCGCCTGCACACCGTGACGCTCCGCGAAGACGGCGAGCTGCACACGCACCACGGGGTCCTCCGGCACCGAGACCTCATCGGGCTCCCCGATGGCTCGGTCGTTGCGAACAGCTCCGGGCACGATTACCTGGCGCTGCGGCCGCTGCTGCGGGACTTCGCGATGTCGATGCCCCGCGGTGCCGCGATCGTCTACCCGAAGGACGCGGCGCAGATCGTCATGCAGGCCGACATCTTCCCCGGCGCCACCGTGGTCGAGGCCGGAGTCGGTTCGGGCGCCCTGTCGCTGTCGCTGCTGCGAGCCGTCGGCTCTGCCGGACGCCTGCTCTCCTTCGAACGCCGCGAGGATTTCGCCGAGGTCGCCCAGGCGAACGTCGAGACCTTCTTCGGGGAGCGCCCCGACTCCTGGCGGGTCGTCGTCGGAGACCTCGTCGCCGCGCTGCCCGAGGAAGTCGAGCCCGGCACCGTCGACCGGGTCGTCCTCGACATGCTCGCGCCGTGGGAGTGCATCGAGGCGGTCGCGGACGCGCTGACCCCCGGCGGTGTCGTGCTCTGCTACATCGCCACTGCCACACAGCTCTCCCGCGTTGCCGAGTTCATCCGGGGCACCGGCCTCTTCACCGACCCGGAGGCATCCGAGACGATGGTACGCGGCTGGCACGTGGAGGGGCTCGCCGTCCGGCCGGACCACCGCATGGTCGCGCACACCGGCTTCCTGCTCACGGCTCGCCGGCTCGCTCCCGGCGCCGTGGCTCCGTCGGTGAAGCGTCGCGCCTCGAAGAGCAGCTACGGCGACGAGGACGTCGAACTGTGGACGCCGGGCGCGGTGGGTGATCGCGAGATCACGGACAAGAACCTCCGCAAACGTGCCAGGGAGGCCGGGAAGGCGGCCGAAGGCGCGCGGTTGGCCGCGGCATCGCGCGAATCCGAGCACACGACGGAATAGACTGGAGCGCGTGCGTAAAACGTCCGCCGTTCTGGCCTCTCTCAGCCTCGCCGCCCTCGCCCTGACGGGGTGCAGCGTGACCGCATCGTCCGCTGACGCCTCGTGCGATCGCGACGGGCACGCCAACGGCATCGACAGTGCCGTCACCGTCACCGGCGACGTCGGGTCCGAGCCGGAGGTCGAGATCTTCGCGCCCGTCCGCCTGACGGAGACGTCCTACGCCGACGTCGTGACGGGGGACGGTCGTGCGCTCGTCGACGACGCCCAGCCGCTCATCGCCCAGATCTCCATCTACAACGGTGCGACCGGCGAGCAGATCTTCCAGACGACGTACGACGAGGAGAGCACCCGCGCGTCGACGATCGGCTCCTGGGCCACGCAGTCTCCCGGGCTCGCCGACGCGATGGAGTGCGCGACCGGGGGCACCCGCATCGTGGCGGGTCTGACCCCGGAAGACTTCGGCGAGGCGAACCTCAGCGGCTTCGGCATGGGCCAGGACGACATCGCGGTGTTCGTCATCGACGTCGTCGACGCCTTCCTCCCGAAGGCAGAGGGCACCCTGCAGTTCAACGACGCGAAGGGGATGCCGACCGTCGTGCGCGCCGATGACGGCACCCCGGGCATCATCATCCCCGACAGCGCCGCCCCGGACGAGCAGGTCGTCCAGACGCTGATCCGTGGAGATGGCGAGAAGCTGACCGCGGACCAGACGCCGCTCGTCCACTTCACCGCGGTGAGCTGGGACGACAAGTCCGTCCTGCAGAGCACCTGGGGACAGTCCGCCACCGACGGCATCCGACAGATCGCGGCGCCGGTGGCTGACGCGCTCGTCGGGCAGCCCGTCGGCTCCCAGGTCCTCGTCGTGCTCCCCAAGACCGAGACCTCCTCCGCGATGGCCGTCGTGGTCGACATCCTCGGCGTGTCCCCGGTCTCCGCACCCTGATGACTGCCCGGATCCCTGCCGAAGAGCGCCTGACGAACCTCGTCGTGGCCCTGATGGCGACGGAGATCGGGCTCACCAAGCAGCAGATCCTCGACAACGTCTCCGGCTATCGCCAGCGCGCCGATGCCGGGACGCGCTCGGATGCCCTGGAGAAGATGTTCGAACGGGACAAGGACGAGCTCCGCGCGCTCGGCGTCCCGATCGAGACGATCGGCGACGCCGCGGACCCGAACGACCTCCGCGAGGCCAGGTACCGCATCCCGCAGGCGGAATACGACCTGCCAGGAGACATCGAGTTCTCCCCGGCGGAGCTGGCTGTCCTGCGCCTCGCGGGAAGTGTCTGGAGCGCGGAGTCCGTCTCGGGAGACGCGCAGTCCGGAGTGCGGAAGATCCGCGCCCTCGGCATCGACGGCGACGAGCCGATCATCGGCTTCGCGCCGCGCATCACCGCACGCGATGCCGCCTTCGGCCCGCTCCAGGACGCGATCGAACGCCGCAGAGTGGTCACCTTCGACTATCTGAAGCCGGGAGAGGACGCCCCTCGTCGGCGTCGTATCCGCCCGCTCGCACTGGTGGACTACGAGGCGCGCTGGCACGTGTACGGCGTCGACGTCGACATCGAAGAGGACCGGACGTTCCTGCTGAGCCGCATCGTCGGCGAGGTCGTGGTCAGTGCCACGACGTTCGACCCCGCGCTACGCGAGGGCGCGGGGGAGCGGGCGCTGAGCGGTCTCGAGCGCGTCGCCGCGGAGAACTCGGCGTTGCTGGAGGTCACCCCCGGAACCGAAGCCGCACTGCGCCTGGGCCGACGGGCGACCACTGCCGCCCAGGGCATCCACGTGCCCTTCGTCGATCTGCACATCCTGGCGGATGAGCTCGCGTCCTACGGCCCCGAGGTCCGAGTCGTGGAGCCGGCATCGCTCAGGGACGCGGTGATCAACCGCCTGCGCGCCGTGGTCGAGGCCCACACGGATACGGAGGTGCCCGCATGAGCGCCGCGCCCAAGCCCCTCCTCGCCGCAGAGCGCGTGCGTCTCTACCTCACGCTCGTCCCGTACCTGCTGGAGCACGGGCAGGTCTCCCTCGCCGAGGCCGCCGAGGAGTTCGGCGTGACCCCGCGGGAGATGCGGGCGATGGTCGAGAAGCTCACCGTGATCGGCCTGCCGGGTGAAGCCGGCTACTGGCAGCAGCCGCAGGAGATGTTCGACATCAACTGGGATCTCCTCGACCACGAGGACATCATCGAGATCACGAACGACGTGGCGCTGCGCCGCGTCCCGCGCTTCACCGCGCGAGAGGCGGCCGCGCTGCTCGCGGGCCTGCAGATGGTCGCCGCCGTACCCGCCGTGTCCGATTCCGGCCTCGTCGCCGGCCTCATCTCCAAGCTCTCGCGCGGAGCGGCCGACGCTCCCGCCGACGTCGTCGTCGCCCCGAGCGCCGTCGACGAAGTACGGGAGGTCGTCGCGCGCGGCCTGCAGAAGGGCGTGGCCGTCTCGTTCACCTACCAGGCCCCCGATGCGGCTCCGACGACGAGGACCGTGGACCCGGTGCAGATCCTCATCACGAACGGGCAGTGGTATCTGCAGGGCTGGTGCCACATGCGCGAGGCGATGCGGACGTTCCACCTCGACCGCGTCAGCGCCCCCACTCTCACCGACATCCCGAGCGCCCACGGCGGCGAGCGGGTGCCCGAGGCGTTCGCCGGGCTGGAGGAGGAGCGCGAGGTCACCGTCCGCGTCCCGGAGCGCCTCGCGCCGCTGCTCAGCGGTTTCGTGCCGACCGAGACCCTCCGTATCGGCGACGGAATGGTGACGACGCAGCTCCACCTCGCGGACCCTCGAGGCATCAAGCGTCTCGCCGCGCGCTTCGGCGGGGCGATGGAGGTCACCGACCCGGGGATCGCGCGCACCGCGACCCGCGAGTGGGCCGCCGCCGGACTCGCGCTCTACCACCGGCCTGATGCCGAGGTTTGATCTGTAGACTGGGGCGGAAAGCCCCCCTACGACGGGAATGTCGATATGTTCGCTGGAATGCAAGGCTGGCACCTGCTCATCGTGCTGGCCGTTATCCTCCTCCTCTTCGGCGCTGCCAAGCTGCCGGCACTCGCGAAGAGCATGGGTCAGTCCGCTCGCGTGTTCAAGGGCGAGATGAAGGCCATGAAGGAAGAGGACGCGAGTCGTGCCGAGTCGGCGCCCGCAGAGCCGACGACGGTGAAGGACTCGGGCACCGACCCTGAGACTCCGCCTCGCGCCTGACCGGCCGTGGCAGCCATCGAACCGACCGTGACGCCGACGGCGGATCGGGATCGGCGGATGTCGCTCGGCGCGCATCTCGTCGAACTGCGCAAGCGCCTGATGTACGCGGCGATCGCTCTCGTCGTCGGCATGATCGTGGCGTTCCTCATCGCGGACCCGGTGATCCACTTCATCACCGAGCCGATCCGCATCATCGCCGACAAGCGTGGTGATGACTTCAGCGCTCTGAACTTCGGGACAGTGACGTCCGCGTTCGACATGCGCATGCGCATCGCCCTGACCATCGGGCTGTTCCTGTCCGCACCGGTGTGGCTCTGGCAGATCTGGGCCTTCATCATGCCCGGGCTCACCCGCAAGGAGATCCGCTACACGGTCGGCTTCGTGGTCGCCGCCGTGCCGCTGTTTTTCGCGGGGTGCTACCTCGGGGTGCAGATCATGCCGCACGTCATCGAGCTCATGTGGGGCTTCACGCCGGAGGGCGCCACGAACTTCTACTCCGCTCAGGAGTACTACGACTTCGTGTTCAAGCTGATGATCGTCATCGGCATCTCGTTCGTCCTCCCCGTCTTCCTCGTGGCGCTGAACCTCGCCGGCGTGATGTCGGGGCGGGCGATCCTCAAGGGGTGGCGCGTGGCGATCCTCATCGCCACGATCTTCGCCGCGCTGGCGACCCCGGCTGCCGACGTGGTGAGCATGCTGATGCTCGCCGGCATCCTCATCGTCCTCTTCTTCGCAGCGGCAGGGCTGTCGCTCCTCTTCGACCGGCGCAAGCGCAAGCAGGACACCGCCGCCGGACTCATCCCGGACGCCCCATGAGTTCGCCGTCCGAGCGATACGCGCAGGCGCAGGAGAGCGCGGCGCACCCGGAGACCGCAGCATTCGCCTCGCGCCAGCGCTTCCAGCTCGACCCGTTCCAGCTCGCCGGATGCCACGCGCTGGAGAACGGACGCAGCGTTCTCGTGGCAGCCCCCACGGGTGCCGGGAAGACGATCGTGGGGGAGTTCGCCATCCACCTGGCGATGCAGACCGCGACGGACAAAGCCTTCTACACCACGCCGATGAAGGCGCTCTCGAATCAGAAGTTCCGTGAGCTCGTCGACGTCTACGGCGCGGACGACGTCGGTCTGCTGACGGGCGACACGAACATCAACGGCAACGCCCGCATCGTGGTCATGACGACCGAGGTGCTGCGGAACATGATCTATGCCGACTCCGCGGCGCTGCGCGACCTGCGCTACGTCGTGATGGACGAGGTCCACTATCTGGCCGACCGCTTCCGTGGTGCCGTGTGGGAAGAGGTCATCATCCACCTCCCGCCCCGCGTGCGGCTGGTCTCGCTGAGCGCGACCGTGTCGAACGCCGAGGAGTTCGGCGACTGGCTCGACACCGTGCGCGGAGACACCGAGGTCATCGTCTCCGAGATCCGTCCGGTGCCGCTGGAGCAGCACGTGCTCGTACGCGACGACCTGCTGCCGCTCTTCGACGACCGGGCGGGCATCGCCACGGCCCAGGTGAACCAGGAGCTCATGCGCATCCGTTCGTTCACGGGTTCCACCTACGAGAGCAACCGCCAGGCGCAGTCGTATCGCAGCAATCGCCACGCCGGGCGCCAGGCCGCCCGACCGCCCCGGGGCGGCCGCCGCCCCGTGCGCGCCGCGAACGCGCACCGGATCGAGCGCATGGACCGCCCTGACGTGGTCGAGCTGCTGGAACGGTCGAATCTCCTTCCCGCCATCTTCTTCATCTTCAGCCGCGTGGGCTGCGATGCCGCGGTGCAGCAGGTGCGGCGCTCCGGCCTGCGCCTGACCTCGTCGGAAGAGCGCGCGGAGATCCGGGCCCTCGTCGAGGAACGCACCCGCACGCTGCAGGACGAGGATCTCGGGGTGCTCGGCTACTGGGAGTGGCTGGACAACCTCGAACGGGGCGTGGCCGCCCACCATGCCGGCCTCCTCCCTGCCTTCAAGGAGGTCGTCGAAGAGCTGTTCCGGCGCAAACTGCTCAAAGTCGTCTTCGCGACCGAGACGCTGGCCCTCGGCATCAACATGCCGGCGCGCACGGTCGTGCTGGAGAAGATGGAGAAGTTCAACGGAGAGGCGCGCGTCGCGATCACATCCGGCGAATACACGCAGCTCACGGGCCGCGCCGGGCGCCGCGGCATCGATGTCGAGGGGCACGCGGTCGTGCAGTGGACCGAGGGCATGGACCCGCAGGCCGTCGCCGCCCTCGCATCGCGGCGGACCTACCCGCTCAACTCCAGCTTCCGGCCGACGTACAACATGGCCGTCAACCTGATCGATCTGTTCGGGCAGGCCAGGGCGCGGCAGATCCTGGAGTCGTCGTTCGCCCAGTTCCAGGCCGACCGCGCGGTGGTCGGGCTGGCCCGACAGGTGCGGGAGGCCGAGGAGTCGCTGGCCGGCTACCAGTCGGCGATGGCGTGCGAGCACGGCGACTTCCCGGAGTACGCCGCCATCCGCCGCGAGCTGAGCGATCTCGAGAAGAAGAATCGACAGGACACCCAGGCTCCCCGTGCCGCCCGGGACAAGCGGATGAAGCGCATCCAGACGCTCCGCACGCGGATGCAGCGCCACCCGTGCCATCGGTGCCCCGACCGCGAGAAGCACGCTCGCTGGGCCGAGCGCTACTGGAAGCTCAAGCGGCAGACAGACCGTACGCGGCGTCAGATCGAGACCAGGACGGGAACGGTGGCTCGCGTCTTCGACCGTGTCGTCGAGGTGCTGGAGACGCTGGACTATGTCCGTCGCGATGAGGACGGGATGCACCTGACCGACGCCGGCCGCACGATGCGGCGGATCTACGGTGAGCGCGATCTACTCGTGGCCGAGTCGCTGCGTCAGGGGCTCTGGAAGGGACTGGACGCCCCGTCACTCGCGGCGATGGCGTGCTCCCTCGTGTACGAGCCACGTCGGGACGAAGCCAACGCGGGGGAGCGGGGCCTCCCGCGGGGTGCCTTCCGAGCGGCATACGAGAAGACGACCGCGTTGTGGGCCGAGCTCGACGACCTGGAGCAGGACCACCAGCTGCCGGGAAGCGAGCCGCTGGCCGCGGGACTCGCGGGTGCGATGCACGCGTGGGCGCGGGGCGGCATGCTCGATCGCGTGCTCATCGACGCGGACATGGCGGCCGGTGATTTCGTGCGATGGGCGAAGCAGACCATCGACCTCCTCGATCAGCTGTCCATCGTCGCGGAGGACGCCGCACTCGCACGCACCGCCCGGGCAGCCCTCGACGGTGTGCGCCGTGGCATCGTCGCCTACTCCTCGATGTGAGATCCGCCCGCATGACCGAAGCTCCCGTTCGCCGACGCGCCCTCCTGCCCCTGTGGGCCGCCGTACCCGTCGCCGCCCTGGCTGCGCTGCTCATGGACCTCGCGTTTCCCGAAGCGGCGATCTGGATCCTGGCTTTCCCCGCCACGGGGCTGCTGCTGCTCGCGCTGATCGGCCGACGGGCCGGTGGCGCACTGCTCGTGGGACTGGTCTACGGCATCGTGTTCTTCGCCCTGCTCGTGTCCTGGACGTCTCGATATCTGGGGCCGCTGCCCTGGGCTGCCCTGAGCGTGGTCGAGGGCGCACTCACGGCCGTGGCGCTGATCCCGCTGACCCTCGCCTACCGGTGGCTGCCCCGGGCCTGGCCGGGCACCGCGGGTCGCCTGCTGACCCTCCCGGCGGTCGTTGCGGCGCTGTGGGTAGGGAGGGAGCTGTTTCTCGGCTGGTGGCCATACGGCGGCTTCCCCTGGGCTCGTCTCGGGATGAGTCAGGCGGAGAGCCCGCTCGCGGCGCTCTCTTCCTGGGTGGGCGTCAGCGGGCTGAGCTTCCTCATGGTCTTCCTCGTCGCCATGGTGATCGAGATCGTCCGCACGGGGCTGTGGCGGCGGCCAGTCACGCTCCTCGCGCCGGTCGCACTGGTCCTGATCCTCTTCTTCACCCCGCTCTTCCCGACCATGCCGTCCGGATCGATGCGCATTGCCGCGGTGCAGGGGAACGGGCCGACCGGCTACTTCGACCAGCGCGAACCCTTCGCCGTCGTCCAGGCGCAGACGGAGGCGACCGAGCCCCTCTACGGCGAGGACGTCGATCTTCTCGTCTGGCCGGAGGGCGGGCTGGACACGGATCCCTTTGCGAACTCCGCGATCGCGCGGCGGATGACCCTCGTGGCGAACCGCATCGATGCGCCGCTGCTCGCCAATGCCGCCACCGGTCGGGGCAACCTCTACTACAACACGTCGATGCTGTGGCTGCCGGACGGCACGGCGCCCCAGAAGCACGACAAGCGCCATCCCGTACCCTTCGGCGAGTATGTGCCGGATCGGGCGTTCTTCAACGCCCTCGTCCCCGACCTCATCGGGCTGATCCAGCGCGAGTACACGCCGGGGACCAACCCGCCGATCGTCGAGGTCGACGACGTCCGGGTGGGGCTCGCGATCTGCTTCGACGTGATCTACGACGACGTGATCACGGAGGGACTGTACGACGGCGCCGAGGTCCTGGTCTTCCAGACGAACAACGCCGACTTCCGCGGCACGGACGAGAATCTGCAGCAGCTCGCCTTCGCGCGGATGCGCGCCATCGAGACGGGCCGGAGCGTCGTCAACATCTCCACGGTCGGCACGAGCCAGATCATCCTCCCGGACGGGCGCACGGTCACCAGCCTGGACGCGGATGAGGCCGGAGCGATGCTCGAGGATGTCGAACTCCGCTCCGGCCTCACGGCGGGAATCGTCCTGGGCCCCTGGCTGCAGCAGGTGCTGCTCTGGGGCGGTCTGGGAGCGCTCGGTCTCGGGTGGTGGCGCGCCCGTCGGCGCTAGGCGCCGATCTTCTCTCGGGTGGGGTCCTCGCCGGCACCGCGCCGGGCTCGGATGTAGGCGAGGCGCTCTTCGAGAAGCTCTTCCAGCTCCGCACGGGTGCGACGCTCCATGAGCATGTCCCAGTGGGTGCGGGCGGCCTTCTCGTCGGTGGCCTCGAGGGTGACGGCCTCGCCGTCGACCTTCAGGCGGGCTTCCGCTCCGCAGGAACGGCACTCCCAGGTCTGAGGCGGTTCGGCATCGGCTGCGAACATGAGCGTGGTGTCGTGTCCGCAGGTGTCACAGGTGTAGGTGGTCTCACGGCGCTCCATGAAAACGACGCCCTCTTCGCTCTGTAGGCTCTGGGCGCCGAGTCGGATGCCGCGCAGGCTGCGATCTGCCATTGTGTGGTCCTCTCGTCGCTGTCAGGTATAACGTTCGAGCCTGTGCGCTTCATCCACGTGGGGGCGTTCTGCCCGGTATTCACAGCGGAATCCCAGCGCCGGAGGATAAAGGGCGCTCAGACCGTCCGCAGCGTGGCGACGGCGAGGTCGGCGCGGTCGGTCACGACGCCGTCCACACCGGCGTCGACGAGGCGGCGCATGTCCTCCGCCTCGTTCACCGTCCACACGTGGACCTCGGTGCCGACGCGGTGGGCGGCGCGGAGGAGGGCCGGCGTCAGCACTGTGAGCGCCCCGTGGCGCTCCGGGATCTGCACGGCATCGATCTCCCGCAGCAGCCGGCCGGGGGAGAGGCGCATCGCGGACAGCGTCCGGAGCGCCGCGATCGTCCGGCTCCCGCCCGAGGTGGCGGGCCGGAGCCCGGTGCCGGTCTGTCGCACGGCCTCCACCGTTGCGCGCCGGTTGGCGTCCGAGAAGCTGGTGACCAGGACACGGTGCGTGTGCGCGGCCAGGACGGGCCCCAGGGGAGCCGCAGCGGCCGGCGTCTTCACGTCGATGTTGAAGCGCGTCTCCGGAAACGCGGAGAGCGCCTCGGCCACGGTGAGCAGACCACCGTGCTCCGCGAAGAGCGCGCTCAGCTCCCTTGTCCGGACCTCGTGGACAGGGCGCGGATCGTCCACCAGACGCCGGAGGTCGTGATCGTGGAAGAGCACGACGTCGCCGTCTGCGGTGATCTGGCAGTCCGTCTCGATGTACTCGGCCCCGGCGGCATGAGCAGCGGCGAAGGCGGCCGCCGTGTTCTCCCAGACCCCGGACTCCCGCCCTTCGACGGTCACGAGACCGCGATGGGCCAGGATCCGGGGCTGCTCGGCCTTGACGAAGTACGGGTGGGTCACGCGCCAGCGGGGGGAGTGGACGAACCCGGCCCGGCCTTCGGGGTGAAGGCGGTGCCGATGCCCTTGAGCGCCTCGGTCAGCTCGCTCGGGATGATCCACAGCTTGCTGGACGGGCTCTCGCTGATCTTCGGGAGCATCTGCAGGTACTGGTAGGCGAGCAGCTTGTCGTCCGGAGCGCCCTGGTGGATCGCGGTGAAGACGCTCTGGATCGCCTCCGCCTCACCCTGGGCGCGAAGGACCGCTGCCTGCTTGTCGCCCTCGGCCCGGAGGATCTCCGCCTGACGAAGGCCCTCCGCCTCGAGGATCGCGGACTGCTTCGTCCCCTCGGCGGTCAGGATCGCGGCACGGCGGTCCCGCTCCGCGCGCATCTGCTTCTCCATCGAGTCCTGGATCGAGACGGGCGGGTCGATCGCCTTGAGCTCGACACGGCCCACGCGGATTCCCCACTTGCCGGTCGCCTCGTCGAGGACCACGCGGAGCTGGCCGTTGATGTTGTCGCGGCTCGTGAGCGCCTCTTCGAGGTTCAGACCGCCGACGACGTTGCGGAGCGTCGTGGTGGTGAGCTGCTCCACGGCGCCGAGGTAGTTCGCGATCTCGTAGGTGGCGGCACGGGCGTCGGTCACCTGGAAGTAGACGACCGTGTCGATGGAGACGACGAGGTTGTCCTCGGTGATCACGGGCTGCGGCGGGAAGGAGACCACCTGCTCGCGCATGTCGATCAGCGGCCGCAGACGGTCGATGAAGGGCACGAGGATGTTGAGGCCGGGGGAGAGGGTCTTGTGATACCGGCCGAGTCGTTCCACCACGCCGGCGGTCGCCTGCGGGATGATGCGGATCGCCCGCGCGATCGTGACGATCACGAAGATGATGACCGCGATCACCAGGATCCAGATGATCACGGTCGGGATGATCGATGCGTCGTCCACGCGTGCTCCTAGTCGTTGAGGGGTCGGACGATGGCGGTCGCGCCGTTGATCGCGCTGACGGCGACAGGCGCCCCCGCGGGGATCGCCATCAGGGTGGTGGTTCGGGCGGTCCAGGTGTCGCCGTTCGCGAGCTTCGCCTGGCCGGAGATCTGCGTGATCTCGCTGAGCGCGATGCCGCGGAGGTCGACGAGCGCCTCGACGTTCGAGCGGGTGGGGTCGGCACCGCGGTGCAGTCGGCGCAAGAGGGGCGGCCGCAGGAAGAGGATGAAGAGGGCGGATGCCAAGGCGGCGATCAGGATCTGGATCCAGACCGGGAGCCCGACGAAGTCGGTGACGAGACCGATCACGCTGCCGAAGCTCAGCATCAGGAAGGTGAAGTCGAGGGAGAGCATCTCGATGACGAGGAAGACGGCGATGAGGACGAGCCACCCGATCCATGCCCAGTGGTCGATGAACGTGACGAACGTCGAGAAGTTGTCCATGCGGCCTCCTTTGCCGTCAACGTACCACGCGTGGCGACGCCCGACCGGCCGCCACCGCGCCCCCTTGGTAATCTGTGAGGGCCGTGCGCTCACGGCGTTCCACGCACCATGAGGAGTCACCCGTGACCGACGTTCTTCCCGCAGGATCCCTCGACGGCAAGGTGGCCCTCGTCACCGGCTCATCGCGGGGGATCGGCGCCGACAGCGTGCGGTACCTCGCCGAGGCCGGCGCCGACGTCGTCATCAACTACCGGAACAAGGCGCCGCGCGCGGAGAAGCTCGCAGCGCAGCTGCGCGAACTGGGCCGCCGGGCGCTCGTCGTCGGCGCGGACCTCACCGACCCGGCGTCGATCGCCGAGATGTTCGACGCCGTCCGCGCCGAGTACGGGCGTCTCGACGTCCTCGTCCTCAACGCCTCGGGTGGCATGGAGTCGGGGATGGCCGAGGACTACGCCCTGACGCTCAACCGGGACGCGCAGCTCAACGTCCTCAACGCCGCGACCCCGTTGCTGTCGGATGGCGCACGCGTCGTGTTCGTCACCAGCCACCAGGCGCACTTCATCCGCACGACGCCGACGATGCCGGAGTACGAGCCCGTCGCGCTGTCCAAGCGGGCCGGCGAGGACGCGCTGCGGGAACTGATCCCCGGCCTCGCAGAGAAGGGGATCGGCTTCACCGTCGTCTCCGGCGACATGATCGAGGGCACGATCACCGCGACGCTGCTCGAGCGCGCGAACCCCGGCGCGATCGCCGAGCGCCGCGAATCCGCCGGCCGTCTCTACAACGTGTCCGAGTTCGCCGCCGAGGTCGCCAAGGCGGTCATCGACCCCGTCCCCGCGGACAACACCCGCCTCGTCGGCGACGTGAGCGCCTTCGCCGCGGAATAGTCGTCCGACGCCACGACGCCCCGGACCTGCTCGGCAGGTCCGGGGCGTCGTGCGTATCCGAGATCAGACGGCGGCAGCGCCCGTGGTGAACGCCTTCTCATCCTTGCCCAGCGTGATCGCGCGGATGATCTGCACGATACCGAGCACGACGAGCGAGATGCCCAGGAGCAGCCACAGCGCGAATCCGGCGATGACCGGCGAGAAGAGGACGATGATTCCGGCGATGATGCTGAGGATGGCGTAGATCACGGTCCACACTCGCGACCCATCGCTGCCGAGCAGCGAGAGCGCCACGACGCCGTCGACGATCCAGCTCACGCCGATGAAGATCACGACGACCAGCGCGAGGGTGGCGGCGGCGACGTTCAGGTTGAAGAACGCGATGACGCCGGCGACGATGTAGAGCAAGCCGAGGACGATGTGGCCGACGCGAGACCAGCCGCCCTTGGCGCGGGAGAAGATGCCGAGGCCGATGTAGACGGCTCCCGCGATGATCAGGTACGACGCGAAGATCGCCGTCACGATAACGGCGGACTTCACCGGCCAGACGAGCAACGCGATACCCGCGAGCAGGGCGAGCACGCCGGAGACCGCGAGAGCGACGCGGATGGACTTGAAGAAAGACTTCGTTTCTGCGACTGCTTCAGACATGACGGGGAACCCCTTCTGAGAGAATCCTGTGAGGATGCCCCCAGGGTAGCGCCGGAAGTCCGACAGCGGGGGAGGAGCGGCTCCGCGCGTCGCGGATGGTCATTCCCCGTCTTCCGGCGTCATGGCAGGATCATCACGTGACACCGGTGGATGACGCTCGACTGCGGGAGCTGGTCGTGATGCGGAAGGTTCGCGACCGCATCGATCGGGAGTACGCGAAGCCCCTGGACGTCGAGGCCCTGGCGCGGGGCGTGCACATGTCCGCCGGCCACCTCAGTCGGCGGTTCCGCGAGACCTACGGCGAATCCCCGTACTCCTATCTCATGACCCGCCGCATCGAACGCGCCATGGCGCTGCTGCGTCGCGGCGACCTCAGCGTCACCGAGGTGTGCTTCGCCGTGGGCTGCTCCTCGCTGGGAACGTTCAGCACCCGGTTCTCGGAGCTGGTCGGTGTCCCACCCAGCGTGTACCGTGAACGCGCCGCGAACGTCGAGGGCATCCCGTCGTTCCAGGCGAAGCAGGTCACCCGACCGATCAGGAATCGAGAAGCGCCGCGCCCCGAGGCGCACCTAACGTGAGCATCATGAACGTCAGCATCCACTACGCCTTCCTCCCGCACACCGACGCCGAAGCGGCGCTCGGCTTCTACCGCGACGCCCTCGGCTTCGAGGTGCGCAACGACGTCGGCTATGACGGCCTGCGCTGGCTCACCCTCGGCCCCGCAGGCGAGCCGGAGACCTCGATCGTGCTCCACCCGCCGGCCACCGACCCCGGCATCACCGACGCCGAACGGCAGACGATCCTGGAGCTCATCGCGAAGGGCAGCTATGGCGCTCTGACACTCGCGAGCGACGACCTGGACGCCCTGTTCGACCGTCTGGTCGCGGAGGGGGCGGACGTGGTCCAGGAACCCATGGATCAGCCCTACGGTGTGCGCGACTGCGCGTTCCGCGACCCCGCGGGCAACCTGCTCCGCATCAACCAGGCCGCCTGACGGCCCCACCACCACGAAGGACGCCGCATGACCGCTGCCGAGCACCCCGCGGACACCCACGATCTCATCCGTGTGCAGGGCGCGCGCGAGAACAATCTCAAGGACGTGAGCGTCGACATCCCGAAACGACGCCTCACGGTGTTCACCGGGGTCTCGGGTTCCGGGAAGAGCTCTCTCGTCTTCGACACGATCGCCGCCGAATCGCGCCGGATGATCGACGAGACGTACAGCGCCTTCGTGCAGGGCTTCATGCCGTCCGTCCCTCGACCCGACGTCGACGTGCTGGAAGGCCTCACCACGGCGATCATCGTGGACCAGGAGCGCCTCGGCGCGAATCCGCGGTCCACCGTCGGCACGGTTACGGATGCCAATGCGATGCTCCGCATCCTGTTCAGCAAGCTCGGACAGCCCTACATCGGCGGGCCGACGGCGTTCTCGTTCAACATCCCGACGCAGAAGGCCAGCGGAGTGATGACCGGGCCGGGCGGGGAGAAGAAGATCGTGAAGGACGCGATCTACCTCGGCGGCATGTGCCCGCGATGTGAGGGCAGGGGAGTGGTGTCCGATCTCGACCTCTCGCAGATCGTCGATGAGTCGAAGTCCCTCGACGAGGGCGCGATCATGGTGCCCGGATACACCGCCGACGGCTGGATGGTGAAGGGGTTCTCGCAGTCCGGGTTCTACCCGCCGGACAAGCCCATCGCCTCGTTCACCGACAAGCAGCGCCACCTGTTCCTCTACGGCGAGGTGACGAAGGTCAAGATCTCCGGTATCAACATGACCTACGAGGGCCTGATCCCGAAGATCACGAAGTCCATGCTCTCCAAAGACCTCGACGCGCTGCAGCCGCACATCCGCGCCTTCGTCGAGCGGGTGGCCACCTTCGCGGTGTGCCCGGAGTGCGACGGCACGCGCCTCACCGAAGGTGCACGATCGTCCAAGATCGACGGTGTGAGCATCGCCGATGCCTGCCGCATGCAGGTGACGGACCTCGCCGCGTGGGTCAGGGGTCTCGACCTCCCCGGTGCGGGGCCCCTGCTCCAGGCGCTGAGCGCCAACCTCGACGCCTTCGTGACCCTCGGCCTGGGCTACCTGAGCCTGGATCGGCCATCGGGGACGCTGTCCGGGGGAGAGGCGCAGCGGATCAAGATGCTGCGGCACCTCGGCTCCTCGCTGACCGACGTCACGTACGTGTTCGACGAGCCGACGATCGGGTTGCACCCGCACGACATCCAACGGATGAATGGCCTGCTGCTCCGACTCCGCGACAAGGGGAACACGGTGCTCGTCGTCGAGCACAAGCCGGAGACCATCGCGATCGGCGATCACGTCGTGGATCTGGGGCCGGGTGCCGGAAGCGCCGGGGGAGAGATCTGCTATCAGGGGAGCGTCGAAGGCCTCACGGCCAGCGGAACGCTGACGGGGCAGCACCTCGACGACCGCGCGCAGCTCAAGGGCGCCGTGCGCGATCGCACCGGCGCGATCGAAGTCCGTGGCGCCTCCACGAACAACCTCCAGAACGTGGACGTCGACATCCCGACCGGTGTCCTGACCGTGGTCACCGGCGTCGCGGGCTCCGGAAAGAGCTCGCTCATCCACGGTTCGGTGACCGGACGCGAGGGCGTGGTGGCGATCGACCAGTCCGCCATCAAGGGCTCGCGTCGCAGCAACCCCGCGACCTACACGGGGCTGCTCGAACCCATCCGCAAAGCCTTCGCGAAGGCGAACGGAGTGAAGCCCGCCCTGTTCAGCGCGAATTCCGAGGGCGCCTGTCCCACCTGCAAGGGTGCCGGTGTCATCATCACCGAGCTCGGGTTCATGGACACCATCGAAACTCCGTGCGAGGACTGCGGTGGTAAGCGCTTCCAGGCGGCGGTGCTGGAGTACAAGCTCGGCGGCAAGGACATCACCGAGGTGCTCGACCTTCCGGTCTCCGAGGCCCGTGTGTTCTTCAGCGAGGGCGAGACCAAACTCCCGGCCGCGGCTGCCATCCTCGGACGCCTGGAAGACGTGGGGCTCGGCTACCTGTCGCTCGGACAGCCGTTGTCGACCCTGTCGGGCGGTGAGCGCCAGCGCATCAAGCTCGCGATCCAGATGGGCGAGAAGGGCGACGTCTACGTGTTGGACGAGCCGACGACCGGCCTGCATCTCGCCGACGTCGACACGATCCTCGGTCTGCTGGATCGACTTGTCGATGCTGGCAAGACGGTGGTCGTGATCGAGCATCATCAGGCCGTCATGGCACACGCCGACTGGATCATCGACGTCGGACCGGGAGCCGGCCACGACGGCGGTCGCATCGTGTTCGAGGGAACGCCCGCCGAGCTCGTCGCAGACGGGTCGACGCTGACGGGTGAGCATCTCGCGGCGTACGTCAACGCATGATCGAGGGCCGCGGTGGCGGAATCTCCATCCTCTCTCGAAAGAACTCAGGCGCCGACCCAAGCACTGCTGGAGAACACATGACAACCTACGACCAGCTTCTGGAGTCAGCGCGCGAACACTACAACGTGCCCGCCATGCCTCTGGTGGACGACGTAGCCTCCTTCCTCACCTCACTAGGCGCTACGCCACTGGATCTTGATCGGTACGGCGAGGATCTGATCGATGAGTTCGTGGATCCCGAACTCGCGATCGTCGCCTTCACGCTGCGCGCACCGCAGCTGCTGCGTCAGCGTGCGAGCTCCGAAGAACTCGAGAACTTCGCCTCGGACTCATCCTCAGAGTTCGACCCGCTCGAGTACGGAGAAGCCAACGAAGAGTGGACCGTGTACTCCCACGAGATCGAGGAGTTGTCACGCATCCACGTCGTGCTGGAGCGCGCTGACCACACGGCTGAACGCGTCGGTAACTTTCGAGTCTATGGAGGCGCGCAGTGGCTGCGCGAAATGCTCTGGGCCGCTACAGGCGTGGTGCCCCGAGATCCCGGCTCTCCCACGAGTGGCTCCACGCTCTTCGGACGCGCGTTCCAGTTCGCGGATCGAGCGCCGTTCACTGCGGCGCCTCTCGTATGACATACGGTGGCGTCGGCCGCGCAGCTCGTGCTGCGTGGGTTATCGCTCGCGCGTTCCGAGAAGCGTCTGGTCGTGACCTCTCGACCACAGAAGCGGATTCGAGCTGAGCGGCTGAGCCCAAGCTCGGCGGCAAGGACATCACCGAGGTGCTCGACCTTCCGGTGTCCGAGGCCCGCGTGTCCTGGGAACGCCGTCCGAGCCCGTCGCTGACGGGTCGACGTTGACGGGTGAGCATCTCGCGGCGTACGTCAACGCATGATCGAGGGCCGCGGTGGCGGCTTTCCCACCCTGTCTCGTCCTGCCAGATCCCGGATATGGATTATCCGATAATGCACATTATGTCAGCTTGAGGAAAGTGGCCCTCTCCTGAGTCGCCGGCCGCGGTGACACGGGTGGATGCTGCATGATGGGCCTGTGCCCACCCGTCCATCCCCTCGGAATCGCGGCCGCGTCGGTGCGCTCGCGTTCTTGGCCGCCTTCGTGCTCTCGTTGGCGGCGTGCGGGACGTCGGACTACAGCCTGACGGAGGCCGATGCGTACGGGACATGGCGGGCGGGAAGCGACCTGCCGACGACGCTCGAGCTCGCTGAGGACGGTACCTTCCAGGCGACTGCGTGGCCACGAGATGTGGGGTGCGGTGGGAGTCCGCCACGCACCGCGGCGGAGCTGCGCGGGGCAGATGCCGTTGACTTCTCCGGGACCTGGGAAGAGGGCTCAGGCGGCGCTCTGAATGAGATCACGCTGGCCACGGATCCGGATTCACCGTGCGGGACGACCTGGATCTACGCCGGTTTCCGAAGCGAAGACAGCGTCCTCTATACCTGCATGCTCCTGGATGTGCACGTCGACGAGGCGACGGCGGCAAACTGGTTCATCCTCTACAAGGGTGAGCCGGAGTCGACGCCGGACTCGAGTCGGTGCTTCAACTACAACTAGCCCGCTCCCCTGCCGTCACCGTGGCTCCCTCCTGATCTCCTGCGCCCGCGCCACGATGTCATCCACTCGCGATTGGAGGAACGGACCGGGACACTCCGTTCCCGACCATGTCTCCTGGTGGGTGATGACGTGCTCTCGGTCGATCCGGAAGCGCACCGGAACGCCGTCCAGGGTCCGGCCGTCGAAGCCTGCGAGCCACGCGATCATCTGCGCGATCTCCTCCACCTGCGCGGTGGTCACCGTGTACTCCGGGGCTCCGGTGAAATCCAGCGTCTCCACCGCCACGGACCGCCAGTTCCAGTCCGCGCCGGTGGACGACGGCTTCGCTCCTGGGCGGATGGTCTCGATGACCGATCCGTCGTGTCGCAGATAGAAGGTGGGAGCCGATGATCTCCGGTTGCAGCGGGAGAAGAACTCCAACTGGTCGGAAGTCGTGCCGGTGTGGTGGATGATGAAGCGGTCGATGACAGGGCTCACGGTTCGGCGATCACTCCCCGCGATGCTGCGGTCAGCGCGAACCGTGGGATCGGCACAGTCCTCGAAACCGAGCGGTACCTCGAGACCCGTGACCGCGCGGTCGTAGACCGGCTCATACTCGGGCAACCCTCGGGGATTGTCCGGGCGGCATCCGGTGTCGTCTGCCTCTCCCCCGGAGTTCGCGGAGAGCCAGATGCCGACGCCGGTCACCGCGACGCCGGTTCCGGCAGCGATGAGGAATCCCCGCCGCGTCTGCGTCGGGACGTGCTCATCGGCGTCCCGTGCTCCCGGGTCCTCCGGATGCTGACCCTCCCCGCGTGTGCTCACGCGGCCTGGTCGTCGTCTCGGGGTGCTCGGGACTCTCGCGGCCGGCGTCGCCCTGGCCAGACGAAATGCGCGACCGAGAAGGCGAGGACCGTCCACGAGATGACGAACGCCCACCATGGGGACGCCGCTCCCCCGCTTCCGCCCGCCAGCACGACCGACACGATGCAGGCGCCGAGTCCGACGACGACCCCGAGGACGGTGATCTCGCCATGGGCGAGCCACCGCGCGCGCAGCGCCGAGACGAGGCGAAGGGGCAGGCCGACCACCAGGGCGGTGATCATCGACACGACGGACAGCACGACGGCCATGATGCTCGCCCCGATGAAGGACGTCACCCCGTCGTACTCTTCCGCAGCACCGAGTGCGAGGAAGAAAGCCACGATGAACAGGAAAAAGCCACCGATGAAGAACTGGCCGAGGATGAGCGAGGCGGTCGATTCATCCGCTCCTCGAAAGCCCCCGCGTTTCCGCAGGTCTGCAGGGACACGGCGAGGGGAGGTCATATCGCGATCCTACGAGGTGCGGCTTCCCGACGGGGTGCTCACTGCGGGCTGCTCGAAGATCCAACGACGACTAGGGTGATTGCGTGAGCGATGGGGCCGTGAACGCAACTGCTGATAGTCGAGCGCGTCGGCTCACATGGGTCACCGGCGGAATCCTGCTCCTCCTCTCGGTCGTCATCTGGTTCACAGCCCGCGGGGAGCTCGCCGGCTTTGCGATCGCGAAGGATGCCGTGTTCGCATCGGCGGCCGTTCTGTTCGTGATCGGTGTCGGTCGTGCGGGTAGCGTCACTGCTCGGCGGCCCGTGAGCACCGTCGCGACCCTCGCGCTGGCTGTCACGCCGTTCGCCCAGTCCCTCTGGTTCGGCCTCGTCCCGGAGTCGCCCGGCGACCCCAACGCGCGCGAAGACGCCTGGGTGCTTGCTGCCGCGCTGTACTACGGGAGTTTGGCCGCGTTGGCGATCATCGCCGCTGTCGGAATCGGACGCGCGGGGGTCCTCCCCTCGCCCTGGCGCTGGGCCCCGCTGTGGGTCGTCTTCTGGACGCCCCTCGCGTTCGTCGTCGGGATCACCGTTTCCTCGTCGGCGCCCTTCGGCACAGCGATATCGAGGATCGCCGGTCATCTCGTCCTGGACGGGCCCGCAATCGGCACCGTCTTCCTCGGCATCGTCGCCCTCGTCCTGGGCATCCGCGAGCAACGTCTGCGCGTCGCGCCGGTCACCATCACCTGAATGACGGCATCCGCGTCATACGGAAAGGGTGCCCGGAGCGTCCGGCCGGACCAGAGCATAGACGAACATGTCGCGACGGCTTCCGGCGATGGTCTGCCAGGAGCGGAGCAGCCCTTCGCGGACGAAGCCCGCGTGCTCGATAGTCCGACACGACGCTTCGTTCCCCGGCTCGACGTGAGCCTGCAGCCTCTGTATATCCTCGATCGTCCACGCCCACTCCGACAGGACGCGAAGAGCCATGGATGCAGTTCCGCGCCCCCGACGACCTGGCCGTATCCAGTACCCGACCGTTCCCCGCCCCTGCTCGATGTCACGGAGCCACAGACCGATCTGGCCCACGCACTCCCCCTGGCGCTCGATCGCGTAGGAATACCCCTCGGCCGACAGCAGACGCTGGTGCTGACGTGTGACCCATGCGGCGGCCTCCGCCCTACCCGGGGCGACGGGCACGCTCGTGACCGACGTGATCGAAGGGTCCGTGGAGGCCTCGATCACCGCATCGAGATCGTCTGGTTCGAACGGGCGCAGGGTGATCTCGCCGCTGACGATGCGGGGAACGGCAGTTCGCGTCCTGACGGTCAGGATGTTTCGACCGTGGGCGGAGGACGGGCGTTCCCGTCCGGACTCGACGAAGCCGAGCTTCTCGAGCACCCGCCGGGACGGGAGGTTCCATTCCCAGACGCCGGCCCAGACGCGGTCGAAGCCCGCCCCGTCTGCCCATGTCAGGACGGCTTGAGCAGCTTCGGTGGGGTACCCCCGGTTGTGCTCGGCGCGCAGCAGCTCGAACGCGAGCTCTGGTTCGGTGCCCACCCCCTCGCCGCCGTAGACGAGACCGCAGTACCCGATCGGATCCCCGGTGTCGATGCGTTCCACGGTGAGCAGCGACGACTCCTCGGCATCGCGGATATGCGCTCGGATGTCGTCCACGTCGGGGCGACCGTACGGGTCGAGCCGCCGGTGCGGGGGGACTCGTTCGTCGCGTTCGGTCCACAGGTGGCGGAACACGGGCGCGTCCTCGATCGCCTGCCTGCGCAGGCGGAGGCGCGAGGTGTCCATCTCCGGGATGCGGGGCACGTGACTCATCCTCGCAGTCTGGCACTCCTCCGCCCCCGCGCTGTGATCTGCAGCGCCTAGTGGGAGGACCAGACGCCGAGCTCGTTGCCGCTCGGGTCGGCGAAGTGGAGGCGCCGGCCACCGGGGAACGCATACGGCTGCTGCAGGATTCGGCCGCCTGCGTCCTGGATCGCCTCCCTCGTCGCATCGAGGTCGTCGGAGTAGAGCAGCACGAGCGGACCGCCGACGGGTCGCGGCGCGTCCGCGAGCAGGAGTCCGCCGACCTCGCTCCCGTCTCCGCGGGGCGAGAGGATGCCCGCATAGCCGGGGCCGTAGTCCTGGAAGCTCCACCCGAATGCGGTGGTGAGGAAGCGTTTCGCCACGTCGAGGTCCGTGACGACGAGCTCGACGTAGTCGAGGGCATGGTGCTGCGATGAGGCTGTCATGCGGGCACTCTAGCCACGGCGTCGGACGTCGCCACGCAGGAGTAGCGTGGAAGGGTGCCTCAGGTCTCCCACTCCCCCGTCTCCACGCCGGGGTGGCGGGCCTGGGCGATCTGGTCCGTCGGCGTCGCGGCCTACGTGCTCGCCATCACGAACCGCACATCTCTGGGTGCCGTCGGTGTCGAGGCCGCCGACCGCTTCCAGGCGGACGCCTCGACGCTCGCACTGTTCGCCGTCGTGCAGCTCGCGGTGTACGGCGGGATGCAGATCCCGGTCGGCGTCCTCCTCGATCGCTACGGCTCCCGCCCGATCATCACGGCCGGGATGCTGCTCATGGCGGCCGGACAGCTCACCATGGCCCTCTCCCCCAGCATCGGCATCGCGATCGTCGCGCGTGTCCTCCTCGGAGCCGGCGACGCCGCCGTCTTCCCCGCCGTGCTGCGACTGGTGGCCACATGGTTCCCCGCGCAGCGCGGCCCCGTCATGGTCCAGTTCACCGGGATCATCGGGCAGGCCGGTCAGCTGATCGCCCTGGTGCCGGTCGCCGCCCTGCTGCACGCCACCACCTGGTCGATCACCTTCGGCAGCATCGCCGGTCTCGGCCTGCTCTTCACGATCCTCGTGTGGCTCATCGTGCGCAACAACCCCGCCGAGAGCGGTCCGGACGTGTCGGTGAACACGGACACCGGAGTCGTGCGTGTCGTGACGTCGGCGATCGACACGGGCGTCGGCATCCGGGCGGCCTGGGCACATCCCGGCACACGGCTCGCGTTCTGGTCGCACTTCACCACACCGTTCGCCGGCACGGTGTTCGTGCTGCTGTGGGGCATGCCGTTCCTCACGGCCGGCGAGGGCCTGACCACCTCCCACGCGGCGGGGATCATATCGATCTACGTGGTCGCGGGCATGATCCTCGGCCCGATCATCGGCGATCTCTCCCGCCGCCTGCCGAACCACCGCTCGCTCGCCCTCGTCCTCCCCGCGGTCGGCGTGCAGATGGCGGCCTGGATCGCGGTCATCGCCCTCCCCGGCCCCGCCCCGGACTGGCTGCTCTGGGTCCTGGCGGTCGCTCTGGCGACCGGCGGCCCCGCGTCGATGATCGCCTTCGACCACGCCCGCACGCACAACCCCGTGCATCGCCTCAGCACGGCCACCGGCGTGACGAACGCGGGCGGCTTCATCGCTGCCCTGATCGCCGTGTTCGTGATCGGTCTCCTCCTCGACGCCCAGGGCGCCGGCACCCCGGACACCTACACGCTCGACGCGTTCCGTGTCGCGTTCCTCACCCTGATCCCGCTCTGGGTCCTCGGAGTCGTGTTCATCCTGATCGAACGCAAGCGGACGCGGATCCGCATGGGGCTGGATCCCGACCGGCGTCGCTGAGCGCCCCTAGGATGAGGCATGGCCTCCGCTCCCCCGTCGACCGCCGCCCTCCCGAGCGCCCGAGACGGTCGCACGAGGCCGCCGTCGACGGCGGGGCTGCTCGCCGGGCTGCTCCTCGGCGCACTGTGGATCGTCTCCGGCGCCATCGCCCGACTGACCGGTTCCGACATCGTGCTGACGCGAGTGCTGAGCTTCGTCGGTATCGGCCCGCTGCAGAGTCACGCCTGGCTGCTCCCCGGCGCGTGGGGCGTCCCGGTGCTGGCCATGACGGCGGCCGTCCTGTGCAGCGTCGTCTGGGTCGTGGCACGCGGCGCGCAGGGCGTCGGCCGGGCTCCCGCGTTCCTCGTGCTCTGGTTCGGCGCCGTCCTCGCCGGTACGGCCGTCGGGCTGTGCGACGACGTCACCCGGGTGCTGTCCTTCCTCCCTCTCTCCGGCGTGCACGGTCTGACCGCGGCGGTCGTGGAGTCCGCTCCAGACACCGCCTACTGGGGACTCGCCTGGGGATGGATCCCCGCCTGGGCGTTCTCGCGCAGAGCCAGCGAGGAACCAGCGCGGCGATGGTCCCCGCGCCCCCTCGGTCTCGCCCTCGCGAGCGTGGTCGCACTCATGATCATCGGGAGCCTGGCCGATGCCGCGTGGCAGCGCCAGATCGTCGAGGAGAACGCCGCGCTGCAGGGCACCACCGACGAGTCCGGAGCCTTCGTCGATCCAGCGGCCGTGGGCGATCCGGTGCCGGAGCGGGCCCCGGGGGCGTCGACACCGCAGCTCCCCGCGGACGCCTGCACCCCCGACCGGGCCATGCTGCTACTCGGAACCGCCGACGGGGCCACGGGGCACCGTGCCCAGAGCATCCGTCTGATGAACGTCAGCGAGGAGCCGTGCGTGGTCGAGGGGTATCCCGACATCGCGTTCGCGGATCAGAACGGCCATGCGCTCGACGTCGAGGTGCGGCCCGGTTCGTCCTTCCTGGCGACCGACTCCGGCTCCGCGCCCGTCACCGTGCCGCCCCAGGGCGAGGCGACCGCGGTGATCGGATGGGACGCCAATGCCACGGACGGCGCTCTCGTGGCACGTGCGCTACACGCCGCCCTGCTCCCTGGGTATGACCGCGGCTCGTGGCCGGTCGAGCTCGACATCGTGTCAGGCTCCGAGGTCGAGATCACCGCGTGGCACCTCGGCGCCGCACCCGCCACGCCGTGACGGCACTCCGCGCCGTCAGCGCAGGAGGTGCTGGACGGTCTCCACGATCAACTCGACGCTGACGCGCTCGGGCACCTCCGCGTCGCCCGCCTCGAACTCGGCGAGTTCCACGCCGCGGACGTCCGCCGACGGGATCGCGGCGAACAGCGCGGCCACCTGGTGCGGCAGCAGACCGTCGCCGACGCGATAGGCCGCAGGGATGTAACCGGGCTCCAAGACGTCCCAGTCGACATGGATCCGCACCGGTCGCCCGGCGATGAGCGCGCTGAGCCGCTCCGGGGTGCTCTCCGCGGGGCTGAGGACGGTCACTCCTGCACCGGCGAGCAGCTCCCCCTCGGCGGGATCGATGTCGCGACCGCCCACGACGATGACCTGCTTGGGGTCGATGCCCGCCCCGTGGCCGCTGTCCCACAGCCCGCAGGCGGCGGCGAGAACCATGCCGCCGAGGTAGCCGGAGTCGGTGGTGTCTGGCGTGTTGAAGTCGCCGTGCGCGTCGATCCACAGCACCACTGCGTCGGGGTGGTGCTCGGCGACACTCGGCAGCGTTCCGAGGCTCGCCGCACAGGTGTTCGTCACGAGGAGCGGCGTCGCATCCGCGGCGATCGCCTTCTGCACCGCGTCACGCAGACCCGTGAGCGTCTCCGCAGCTTCGGGCAGCGCGACCGACCAGTCGTCCATCCGGCCCGGCTCCGGGGTACCGACCACGACGGGCTCCCGCTGCAGGAGCGCGGACAGCGCGTCGGCGACGCGGCGTGCCCCGACGAGGGCTCCGTCCGTGCGGTCGGCGACGCGACCCTGGTTGAGGATGAGCGCGAACGGCGTGGTCATCCCTTCAGTCTCCCACCGCGCAGAGTGGGCGACCAAAACCGCCCGGTGCGGGCTACCGTCGGCGTGGGGTCCAGCCCGAGGGCAGACCGCCGTCGACGAAGGCCCGCTCCCGGTCCGCGGCCGCCGACCAGCCCTGCGCCTCCTCCTCGGTGTCGAAGGCGCCCCGAGCAACGCGGAAACCGACGTCCTCATGGTGCATGCGCGGCGCTCCCCCGCGGCGAACGGACGCGCGCACGCTCCAGGCGTCGTCGGCGAATCCTCCGCCGCGAAAGACCCGATAGTCGTCGTACCGCGCGGGGTCGAGGAGATCCCAGCACCACTCCCACACGTTGCCGAGCGTGTCGAAGAGCCCGTGCAGGTTCGGGAGCTTCCCGCCCACGTCCTGCGGCGTGCCCACTCCGTCGGCCGCGGTCCAGGCGGCCTCCGCCAGCGGCGCATAGTGTGGCCCGGTGGAGCCTGCTCGGCAGGCGTACTCCCACTCGGCCTCGGTCGGAAGGCGGTAGCCGTCCGCTGTGGTGTCCCAGGCCACGTCCTCACCCTCGAAGTGGTACACGGGATCGAGTCCCTCCCACTCCGAGGCGGCGTTGCAGAAGTGGATGGCCCGCAGCCAGCTCACGTCGGCGACCGGGCGACGAGGATGCCGTGATGGTGTGCCCAGGACTTCGGTGACCTGTTCCTCCGTCACCGGGAAGGCGGCGAGGGCGAACGGCTCGAGTTCGACGGTCCGGCGGGTGCGGCGCCGGGCGTCGTGCAGCGTGACAGTCCCGGCGGGGAGACGGACGAGTTCGATGTCGCTCATCCGCGGGGCGTGGCGGCGCTCATGCCGGGGTTCGCTCGACCCAGGTCGGATACTTCGCTGCGCGGCCGTCCCCGGATGAGGTCCTCGTCACGCGCCGTCGCACCCACGGGCCGACGAACTCCCGGTAGTACGCCAGGCCCCCGGGCCCTGCAGTCCAGCGGTCGAGCGGCGCCCACCAGGCTGCCGGCGGCTCGAAGCCGAGCCCGTGCAGCACGCGGGCCGCGACGCGGTGGTGGCCCGCCGCGTTCATGTGCAGCCGGTCCTCCGACCAGTACGCGGGTTTCGACAGCTCCGTGTCCGGCCAGTTGAGGGCACGGATGACGTCGGGCCGGTCCTCGATGCGCCGCAGGACCGCCTCGGAGAGCAGATCGCCGCGGCGTTGCACGAGCGATCCCATCGGAAGCTGCCCGCTGGGGTTGGCACCGGAGAGCAGGATCATCGTCACACCCTCCTCGTCGCACCGCCGCAGCACGCGGCTGAACGCGTCGGCGATGTGCTCGACGTCTGTCCGCGGCCGCAGCATGTCGTTGCCCCCGCCGTTGAACGACAGGTGCGTGGGACGCAGAGCCAACGCGGGCTCGAGCTGCTCCTCGACGATCGGCCACGCCAGCTTCCCCCGGATCGCGAGGTTCGCGTACTGGATGGGGTGCCCCGCAGCATCCGCCCATCCCTGCGCGGCGATGTCGGCCCAGCCGCGCTCGCGCCCATCGGGGAGCACATCGCCCACGCCTTCGGTGAAGGAGTCGCCTATCGCGACGAAACGTACATCAGCCACGCGCCCAGCCTATTCCCGGTCCCGGACGTCACCGGTCGTCCAACGCCGCTCCGCTCCGATCGACGAGACCCCAGGCCGCCGCGGCGGCGACGAGGAAGCAGGCCGCGAACACGACGAACAGCAGGGGCGCGCCGCCGGCACCGAGGAGGACGGGAACGGCGAGGGGCGCCACGATGGAGGCGATGCGGCCCACCCCGGCGGCCCAGCCGGCCCCCGTGCCGCGCAGCGAGGTCGGGTAGATCTCCGGCGTCACCGCGTACAGCGCGCCCCACGCACCGAGGGTGAAGAACGACAGGGCCATGCCTGCGCCGATGATCATCGGCACGGTCGTGGCGGTGCCGAAGACCACGGCCGAGGCGGTCGCCCCCAGCAGGAAGACCGAGAGCGTGACCCGGCGGCCCCACACTTCGATGAGCCAGGCGGCCACGCCATAGCCCGGGAGTTGCGCGAGCGTGATGATGAGGGTGAAGCCGAACGAGCGGACGAGGTCGAATCCCGCGTCGACGAGGATGCTCGGGATCCAGATGAACGCCCCGTAGTAGGCGAAGTTGACGGCAAGCCACACCAGCCAGAGGCAGGCGGTCCGCATCCGGAACTCGACGCTCCAGAGCGCAGCGAGCCGGGCACGCGCCGTCATCGCGATCGCCCGCGACGCCGGCTCCTTCCGGATCTGCGGGGTGTGCTCGACACCGGCATCGGCCTCGAACGCGGCGACGATGCGGTCGGCTTCCGCGATTCGTCCGCGGGACGCCAGCCAGCGCGGCGACTCGGGCAGACCCCACCGCACGACGAGGGCGTAGACCGCGGGGATCGCGCCGAGCGCGAAGGCCCACCGCCAGCCTGCCTCAGAGGCGGGGATGACGAAGAACCCGATGACGGCAGACGCCGTCCAGCCCACAGCCCAGAAGGCTTCGAGGATGACGATCAGCCGTCCCCGGATGCGCGCGGGCGCGAACTCGCTCACGTAGGTCGAGGCGACCGGCAACTCCGCTCCCAGGCCGAGGCCGACGAAGAACCGCAGCACGAGCAGCGCCGCCACTGATCCGACCAGCGCACTCGCTCCGGTGGCCACGCCGTAGATGAGCAGCGTGAGGGCGAACACCTGCCGGCGGCCGAAGCGGTCAGCGAGAAGACCGCCGAGGGTCGCGCCGACCGCCATGCCGACGAAGCCGAGCGAGGCGATCCAGCCGGCCTCCCCCTTCGTGAGATCCCACTGCTGTGAGAGCGCCGCGATGATGAAGGAGATGAGTCCGACGTCCATCGCGTCGAGCGCCCAGCCGACGCCGGAGCCCGTGAGCAGGCGCAGGTGCCGGCGGGTGAACGGGAGGACGTCGAGGCGCTCGGCGAGCGAGGTGCGGCTCGGCAGGGCGGTATCGGCCATGATTCTCATCGTAGGGCCGCCCGTCCCGCCGAGCCGCGAGATGACGCCCGCTCAGTCGCGGTCGGCGAGGAGCTTCCGCACCCGAGGGATCACCTCGGTGCCGTACAGCTCGATGCTGCGCATCATCGACTCGTGCGACAGGGTGCCGGTCGCGTACTTGAGGTCGAAGCGGCCGAGCCCGAGGGTCGTGATCGTGTCGGCGATCTTCGCCGCGACGCGCTCCGGCGAACCGGCATAGAGCGAGCCCTCCGGACCGATGTCGTTCTGAAAGCGCGCGCGGCTGTAAGGCGGCCAGCCACGCTCGCGACCGATGGTGTTGTTCATCGCCTCGAAGCCCGGGTAGGCCTCGTCCCACGCCTCCGCGTCGGTGGGCGCGATGTGACCGGGAGAGTGCACGGCCACCGGGTGGGCGGTCGTCCCGAAGGAGGCGACCGAGCGGTGGTAGAGGTCGACGAACGGCTTGAACCGTCCGGCCGGGCCGCCGATGATCGCCAGCATCAGGCCGAGACCGTGACGCGCGACACGCACGACGGACTCCGGGCTGCCACCCACGCCGACCCACGTGCGCAGGCCCTTCTCGGTCTTCGGGAAGACGTCCGCGTTGTCGAGAGACGGCCGCAGCGAGCCGGACCACGTGACGGGCTCTTCCTTGAGGAGCTCGACGAACAGCTCGAGCTTCTCCTCGAAGAGCCGGTCGTAGTCGCGCAGGTCGTAGCCGAACAGCGGGAAGGACTCGATGAACGAACCGCGCCCGAGGACGACCTCCGCCCGGCCGCCGGACAGGGCGTCGAGGGTCGAGAAGCGTTCGAACACACGCACCGGGTCGTCCGAGGACAGCACGGTCACGGCGGTGCCCAGCCGGATGCGCTCAGTGCGCGCCGCGATCGCCGCGAGCACCATCTCCGGGGACGAGACCGCGAACTCGCGCCGGTGGTGCTCCCCCACCCCGAAGAAGTCGACGCCGACGGTGTCGGCCAGCTCCGCCTGCGCGACGACGTTCCGGATGGTCGGCGCGCCGCTGAGCAGCTCGCCGTCCTGGTCCCGGGTGATGTCGCCGAACGTGTCCAGCCCGAATTCGATGTCCATGTCACACCTTCCTATTCAGGTGAATGGAACACGCGGACTCGGGCCGGCATTCCCGTCACCGAGGGAGCAGCGCGCTGCGCAGGGTGTCGAGTCCGACGCCGCCGAGATCGAGGGCGCGCTTGTGGAAGCCCTTGAAGCTGAACGCGTCGCCCTCCGCCTGCTGCACGGCGTCGCGGACCTGCTCCCAGATGCGCTGACCGACCTTGTACGACGGCGCCTGACCCGGCCAGCCGAGGTACCGGTTGACCTCGAACTGCACGAACTGGTCCGACATGTTCACGTTGCGGCGGAGGAAGTCGAGCGCGTACTCGGCATCCCAGACGCCCTCGCCCTCGAGTCGGGGCTTGCCGAGGTGCACGCCGATGTCGAGGACCACGCGCGCCGCCCGCATCCGCTGCCCATCCAGCATGCCGAGGCGATCCGCCGGGTCATCGAGGTAACCGAGCTGCTCCATCAGCCGCTCCGCGTACAGCGCCCAGCCCTCCGCGTGCCCCGACGTGCCGGCGAGCAGCCGCCGCCAGGAGTTGAGCTCGGCGCGGTTGTAGACGGCCTGGGCGATCTGCAGGTGATGCCCCGGCACACCCTCGTGGTACACGGTGGTGAGCTCGCGCCACGTGTCGAACTCGGTGACGCCCTCGGGGACCGACCACCACATGCGGCCCGGGCGCGAGAAGTCGTCGGTGGGACCGGTGTAGTAGATCCCGCCCTCCTGCGTCGGCGCGATCATGCACTCCAGCGTGCGGATCGCCTCCGGGATGTCGAAGTGCGAGGCACCCAGCTCGGCGACCGCGCGATCGCTGGTCTCCTGCATCCACCGCTGGAGCGCCTCGGTGCCGACGAGCTTGCGGGCGGGGTCCGACTCCAGATGCGCGACGGCCTCCTCGACGGAGGCTCCGGGAAGGATCTCGTTCGCGATCGCCGTCTGCTCGGCCACCATGCGGGCGAGCTCTTCCCGGCCCCACTCGTAGGTCTCGTCGAGGTCGATGGTCGCGCCGAGGAAACGCCGGGAGTTGAGGGCGTAGAGCTCGCGCCCCACGGCGTCCGTCTCACCGGCTTCGGGGGCCAGCTCCTCGGCCAGGAAGCGCCGCAGCTCGCCGTAGGCGACCCGGGCAGCCGCGGAATTGTCCGCCAGCGTGCGGGCGAGCGAGGCGGGAAGCTGACCTTCCTCGGGATCGGCGTGCGCGACGAACGCCGCGAAGAAGCCGTCGTCGGCGATGTAGCGGTCGATCTGCGTCGCGACCTCCGCGACCTGGCGACGGGCGGGAGTGACGCCCTCGGCGATGCCCAGACGGAGCGTCTCGATGTACCCGCGCAGCGCCCCCGGCACGGCAGAGAGTCGGGTGGAGACGACCTCCCAGTCCTCGACCGTCGCGGTGGGCATCAGGTCGAAGGCGGAGCGGACGTCCTGCGCGGCGGATGCGATGACGTTCAGATCACGCAGGTGCCACTTCGCGTCGTGCAACTCGAGGTCGAGGCGCAGCTCGGCGCTGAGATCGGTCTTGGTGACCTCGTCGATCGCGTCGACCGGCTCCAGCGCGGCCAGCTTGTCCAGTGTGGCCCGCGTCGCCGCGGCGATCTCCTCGTGACCTTCCGGACTCAGGTCACCGAATCGGTCGTTGACCTCGGAGCGGCCGATGTACGTGCCGAGAGTCGGCGCCAGCACGGCGATCGTGTCGACCCATTCATCGGCGACCCTGTCGATGGCGGAGGGGGTGCGGGGTGCGGAAGTCATGCCTTCCAGCCTAATCCCCGCCCCCTCCGGCCGCCGGGATCAGTGCGCGGCTTCGTTCCAGTCCCGACCGCGGCCGACCTGCACGTCGAGCGGCACGGAGAGCTGCGCGGCGTCACCCATCCGCGTGCGGACGATCTGCTCCACCGCGTCCCACTCCCCCGCAGCGACCTCGACGACGAGTTCGTCGTGGATCTGCAGCAGCACCCGCGACTCCAGCTTCGCGGCGTGGAGGTCGTCGTGGATGTGGAACAGCGCGATCTTCATGATGTCGGCCGCGCTGCCCTGGATCGGGGCGTTGAGCGCGGCCCGCTCGGCGTTCTCGCGCAGCACGCGGTTGGGGCTCGCGAGATCGGGGAACGGCCGCCGACGTCCGAAGATCGTCTCGGTGTAGCCGACCTCCTTGGCCTTCATCACCGAGGCCCGCAGGTAGTCGCGGACCGCACCGAACCGTGCGAAGTACTCCACCATGAGCTGCTTGGCCTCCGACTGCTCGATGCGCAGCTGCTTGGACAGCCCGAACGCGGAGAGCCCGTAGACGAGGCCGTACGACATCGCCTTCACCTTGGTGCGCATCGCCGGCGTGACCTCGGACGGATCGACGCCGAACACGCGGGCGCCGACGAAACGGTGCAGGTCTTCACCGCTGTTGAAGGCCTCGATCAACCCCTCATCACCCGAGAGGTGCGCCATGATCCGCATCTCGATCTGCGAGTAGTCGGCGGTGAGCAGGGTCTCGTACCCCTCGCCGACCTCGAAGGCGCTGCGGATGCGCCGTGACTCCTCGGTGCGGACCGGGATGTTCTGGAGGTTCGGGTCGGTGCTGGACAGGCGCCCGGTCTGACTGCCGGTCTGCACATAGGTCGTGTGCACCCGATTGTCCTCGCGGATCGCGGTGTCGAGGGACTCGATGATCTGCCGCAGCTTCGTCGCCTCTCGGTGCTGCAGCAGCAGGCTCAGGAAGGGGTGCGGGTGCGACTCCTGGAGGTCGGCGAGCACCGCGGCATCGGTCGAGTACCCGGTCTTCGTCTTGCGCGTCTTCGGAAGCTGCAGGTCTTCGAACAGCACCTCCTGGAGCTGCTTCGGCGACCCGAGGTTGAACTCGCGGCCGACGACCGAGAACGCCTCCTGGGCCAGCGCATCCGCGCGTGTCGCGAGCTCGGCCGAGAACGTCGACAGAACCTCGTGCGAGACGGCGACGCCGGCGAGCTCCATGTCGGCGAGGGTGCGGAGCGTCGGCAGTTCGATGTCGCGGAGCACGGCGTCGACCGGCTCGGGCAGATCGTTCCGCAGGGCCTCGGCCACGCGGAGGATGAACCACGCCTCCTGCGACGGGGTGGCACCCTCGGTCTCCGGCACGAGCTGCGACGGATCGGCCTCGGGGAGCTTCTCCCCCAGGTAGCGCTGGACGAGGTCGGACAGCGTCTTGTCCGGGAAGCTCGGACGCAGCAGCCAGCCGGCGAGGCTCGTGTCGTAGGCGAGCCCGCCGAGACGGATCCCGTGACGGAGCAGCGCCTTCACCTGCGGCTTGGCGTCGTGCAGCACCTTCGGCGCGTCGGACTCCAGCCACGTGCGCAGCGCCGCGGCCGCCTCCTCCGACCAGTCGAGCTCGCGCAGCTCGCTCCCGGTGGCGACGCCGACGCGCACGGGTGCGCCGGACTGCACCACGACCCGGAGAGCGATATCTCCGCTCTGAGCCGCGGCCCAGGTGGCCAGATCGGAGGCGGACACCTGTGCCGGCGCCGGCATCTCGACGACGGAGGCCGGGTCTTCGGCCACCTCGCCCGCACCGAGGGCCTCGAAGACTCGCGGCAGCAGCGTGCGGAACTCGAGTCGGGCGAAGATGTCGCGGACGGCCTCGGCATCGATCGGGGCGACCGCGAGATCGGCCGGTGCCACCGGCAGCTCCACGTCGGTGAGCAGGCGGTTGAGCTTGCGGTTGCGGCGGACGTCTTCGATGTGATCGCGGAGGTTGCCGCCGACCACGCCCTTGATCTCGCCGGCACGCTCGAGCAGCTCGTCGAGGGAGCCGAACTGCGTGAGCCACTTGACGGCCGTCTTCTCCCCCACCTTCGGCACACCGGGGAGGTTGTCGCTGGTCTCACCGACGAGGGCGGCGATGTCGGGGTACTGCTCGGGACGGACGCCGTAGCGCTCCTGCACCGTCGTCGGGTCATAGCGCTTGAGCTGCGAGACACCCTGCACGGACGGATACAGCAGCGTGACGTCGTCGGTGACGAGCTGGATGGTGTCGCGGTCTCCGGAGACCACGAGCACGTCGTAGCCCTGGGCCGCCCCCTGAGTGGAGAGGGTGGCCAGGATGTCGTCGGCCTCGATGCCCTCCTGCGTCAGCACCGGGATAGACATCGCGGCGAGGCAGTCCTGCAGCAGCGGGATCTGGCCCTTGAACTCCTGCGGCGTCTCGGATCGGGTGGCCTTGTACTCCGGGTACTCGTCGGTGCGGAACGAGTGGCGGGAGGTGTCGAACGCGATCGCGAGGTGGGTGGGCTGCTCGGCCTTGATGAGGTTGACCAGCATGGACAGGAACCCGTAGATGGCGTTCGTGTGCTGGTTGTCCTTGGTGGTGAAGTTGTCCACCGGGAGGGCGAAGAAGGCCCGGTAGGCGAGCGAGTGGCCGTCGACGACCATGAGGGTAGGCTTTGCGGAGTCCGTCACCCTGTCAGCCTAACGAGGAGCACGGACACCCGCAGAGGAGGATGCATGAGCGAGGTCGCCACCAGCGAAGGACTCGAGTGGGCGGCCGCCCGCGGCATGGGAGCCCTGGCCGAGAAGATGGGTATGGAGTTCGTCGAGTTCGGCGTCGACCGGTGCGTGGCGACGATGCCGGTGGAGGGCAACACCCAGCCCGTCGGCCTCATGCACGGCGGCGCCTACGTGGTCCTCGGCGAATCGCTCGGCTCGATGGCGGCCAATCTGCACGCGGGAGCGGGCCGCCTGGCGGTCGGGGTCGACATCAACGCCACGCACACCCGGTCGGCCACCTCGGGCGTCGTCACCGGGGTCTGCACGCCCGTGCACCTGGGCCGGAGCATCACGGTGCACGAGATCGTCGTGACCGACGATCAGGGCCGGCGCTGCTCCACGATCCGCATCACCAACATGATCAAGGACGCTCCCGCCGGGCGCTGAGCGGCTCCTCCAGCAGCAGCTGGAACAGGATGTGGTCCTGCCACTCCCCCGCGATCCGCAGGTACTTCGGGGCGATGCCGATGTGCTCGAAGCCGTTGCCGGTGAGGACGCGCTGGGAGGCCACGTTGTGCAGCAGCGTCGAGGCCTGGAGCCGGTGCAGCCGCAGCTCGTCCCGCGCGTGCTCCGCGATGAGGGCCACCGCGCGACCTGCGAGGCCGCGGCGCAGCCGGGTGGAATCGATCCAGTAGCCGAGATCAGCGCTCCAGAACGCGCCGCGCACGATGGTGTTCAGGTTCATCCGGCCGCGGATCTCGCCGTCGTCCGAGAGGATCACGAACCGGGAGCTCCGGCCGAGCGCGGCTTCGGCGACGCACTGCTGGGCGTTCTGCTCCTGCCACTCCTCGGTGAAGAACGCCTCAGAGCGCACCGGTTCCCAGGGGGCGAGATGCTCCCTGTTCGCCCGGTACGCACGCGCGAGTGCGGCTCCGTCCCCGGCACGGACCGGCCGCAGAACGTGCTCTGCGTCCAGCCGGAGCACCGGAGTGCCTTACTTCTTGGGAGCGAGCTGCTCGATGATCGCCTTGGCGACGTCCTGCATCGTCAGCCGGCGATCCATCGACGCCTTCTGGATCCAGCGGAACGCCTCGGGCTCGCTCAGGCCCATCTTCTCGTTGAGGAGCCCCTTGGCCCGGTCGACGAGCTTGCGGGTCTCGAAGCGCTCGACCATGTCGGCGACCTCGGCCTCGAGAGTGATGATCTGCTCGTGGCGGGCCAGAGCGATCTCGATCGCGGGAAGGAGGTCGTTCGGGGTGAAGGGCTTCACGACGTAGGCCAGGGCTCCGGCCTCGCTCGCCCGCTCCACGAGCTCCTTCTGGCTGAACGCGGTCAGCAGCACGACGGGGGCGATGTTGCCCTTGTGCAGCTTCTCGGCGGCGCTGATGCCGTCGAGCTGGGGCATCTTCACGTCCATGATGACGAGGTCGGGACGCAGCTCGGTGGCGAGGGCCACCGCCGTCTCGCCGTCGCCGGCCTCGCCGACGACATCGAAGCCGTTGTCGCGGAGGATCTCGACGATGTCGAGACGGATCAGCGATTCGTCTTCGGCGACGACGACGCGTCGGGGTGCGGATGCCGTGGGCTGCTCAGCCTGTTCTTGCTCGGTCACCCCTCCATCCTAACGGAGAGGTCCTCACCACCGGCTGAAGACAGCGGGCACGCGAGGAAGCGTCCGCCGTCTGCGCTACAGTCGAAGTCGCGAGACACGGGCCGGCGTGGCGGAATGGCAGACGCGGAGCACTCAAAATGCTTTGTCCGAAAGGGCGTGTGGGTTCGAGTCCCACCGCCGGCACCAGCATCGCGAACCGCTCGCCCCGTCACTCGGCGAGGGCGGCGAGTTCGGCCATCACGCGGGGGTGGGCGAGGATCCGGAAGTGCCCTCCCGTCTCCAGCACCACGTTCTTGGCCCCGGCGAGCTCGCTCCCCTCGGGGATGTGCGGATCGAACGCGGCGTAGATCGAGACGATGCGGGCGTTGACGTCGAGCTCCCGCCCCAGGGCGACGATCGAAGGGTCGTCCGGCGAGAACGCCCGCAGCACCCGACCGGGCAGCAACCGCGCATATCGTGAGCCCCCGAAGGGTGTCGCGATGGCGAGCATCCCACGGATCCGCCCGCCCTCGGGGCCGGTCATCACCAGCTTCCCGGCGAGACCGCCCTTGCTGTGGGCGACGAGGAAGACGCCGGAGAGGTCGTGCGCTCGCAGGTAGTCGGCCACCTGGTCGGCCTCATCCTGCACCGGGAACTGGTTGCGGCGCAGCGCGTCCACGACGTGGACCGGATGGCCCCGCTCGTGCAGCGCGACGATGAGCGGCTCCAGGAAGCGCCAGGTCTCGTAGACGCCGGCGAGGACGACGATCGGGGCGCGGTCTCCGGTGGCGAAGTCGTCCGCCTGGTCGCGGCCGAAGAACGATCGGACCTGCCAGAACCCGGCGTACGCGTAGTCCGCAGCCCACCAGCCCAGCATCCTCAGGACGTCGATGGCGCCCTCCCCCGCCGGGCGGCTGCGGCCGGCACCGCCGTCGGCCACGCACCCGTCGTATGGGTCAGGATCGCGGAAGCCACCGCACGGGGCGCGGACTGCTGCGCGACATGGTGGTGACCGGGGATCTCCACCAGCCTCGACACGGCCGCCGCGTCACGCAGGCGCCGGCACCACCCGCGTCCTGCGATCGGATCGTCGCTCCCCCGGATGATGAGCACTGGCATGGTGAGCCCCGCGATCTTCTCCTCCAGGGGATACGCGAGCATGTGGCGGACCTGACGGAGGTACCAGCGCACGCCGCAGCGCAGGTAGTCGGTGAAGACGACGGTGTTGATCGCGGGGGTCTCGCCGAACGTGTCGATGGCCAGCGCGCGCGCCTGTGCACCGAGCGTCCGGTGGGCGTCGTCCGCGACGGGGCCGATCGTGACGACCGTGCGGACGTACTCGGGATGCCGGAGCGCCGTCTCCACGGCCCACTGCACGCCCATCGAGTGTCCGACGAGCACGACGCGATCGTCGTCGAGGCTCGCCACCACCTGGGCGAGACCCGCGGCCATCTGCGGGATGGAGACGTCGAACCGCGGTTTGGGCAGGCCGCCGAAGCCCGGAAGATCGACGGAGACCACCCGGGTCGTGTCGGCGAGCACGGCGTGCAGCCGCGACAGATACCGGTGCGACATCCCGATCCCGTGCACGAGGACCACGGTCGGGGCCGTGCTGCCGGCCGGCCGCGGACTCTCCAGGATGCGGAACGTCAGCCCGGAGGTGACGAGGAGGCGACGGAGGACCATGGCAGCACGCTAGCCGAGGCGGCGGTCACGGCCGAGAGGCTTGACGCCCCGGCCCGGAGATGACAGAGAGGGGCGAGGCCGAAGCCCCGCCCCTCTCGGAACGTCTGCGTCAGACGCCTGCCTTGTAGATCGGTGCCGCGCCACGGAGCGCGTCGCCGACCTTGTGCACGCGCAGGTCGTTCGTGGAACCGATGATCCCGGGAGGGGAACCGGAGATGACGACGACCTTGTCCCCCTCGACGGCGAGGCCGTTCTCGAGGAGGTACTCGTCCACCTGGTGGTACATGAGGTCGGTGTGCTGCACCATGTCGACGAGCGTGGAGCGCAGGCCCCAGGTCAGCGCCATACGACGACGGATGCCGGGCTCCGGCGTGAAGGCCAGCATGGGGATGCGGGAGCGCAGGCGGGACAGGCGGCGCGCCGAGTCGCCCGACTGCGTGAAGACGCAGAGGAACTTGGCGTCCACGAACTCCGCGACCTCGAGGGCGGCGAGGGTGATGGCACCGCCCTGCGTGCGGGGCTTCGTGGTGAGCGGCAGGATGCGCTCCAGACCGTGCTCCTCCGTCGACTCGATGATCCGGGCCATCGTCTCGACGACGACGACCGGGTAGTCGCCCACGCTGGTCTCGCCGGAGAGCATGACCGCGTCGGCACCGTCGAGGACGGCGTTGGCGACATCGGAGGTCTCGGCACGGGTCGGCACCGGGCTGTTGATCATCGACTCGAGCATCTGCGTCGCCACGATCACGGGCTTCGCGTTGCGACGGGCCAGCTCGACGGCGCGCTTCTGTACGATCGGGACGGCCTCGAGGGGCAGCTCCACGCCGAGGTCGCCGCGGGCGACCATGATGCCGTCGAACGCGTCGACGATCTCCTCGAGCGCATCCACGGCCTGCGGCTTCTCGATTTTGGCGATCACGGGGACGCGGACGCCCTCCTCGGCCATGATCTCGTGCACGCGGGTCACGTCGGAGGCGTTGCGGACGAACGAGAGCGCGATGAGGTCGGCACCCGTCCGGAGGCCCCAGCGGAGGTCGTCCTCGTCCTTCTCGCTCAGCGCGGGGACGTTCACGGCGACACCGGGCAGGTTGATGCCCTTGTTGTTCGAGACGGCGCCCGCGACGACGACGCGCGTGGTGACGGTGACGCCGTCGGTCTCGACGACCTCGACCCGGACCTTGCCGTCGTCGATCAACAGGAAGTCGCCGGGCTTGACGTCCTGGGGAAGGCCCTTGAACGTCGTGCCGCAGATCTCCTTGTTGCCGATGATGTCCTCGGTGGTGATCTTGAAGATGTCGCCCTTGGCGAGCTCGTACGGTCCGTCCTCGAAGCGGCCCAGACGGATCTTCGGGCCCTGGAGGTCGACGAGGATGGCGACGGCGCGACCGGAGTCCTCCGCCGCGCGACGCACGTTCGCGTAGTTGTTCTCGTGCACGGAGTAGTCACCGTGGCTGAGGTTCAGTCGGGCGACGTCCACACCCGCATCGATCAGTGCGCGCACCGTCTCATACGTGGAAGTGGCGGGGCCCAGGGTGGCGACGATTTTCGCGCGTCTCAACATGTCTCCAGGGTAGAAGTGGGGGATTACGTACAGGCGACACTGCCGGCCTCAGCCTACGCGGGCTGGAGGCCGATCGCGACATCGCTGGGGCGCACCGGCTCCGGCAGCACGGTGGTGCCCATGAGGAAGCGGTCGACGTTCGCCGCCGCCGCTCGGCCCTCCGCGATCGCCCAGACGATGAGCGACTGACCGCGACCCGCGTCACCCGCCACGAACACACCGGGGATCGACGACTCGTAGCTCGCGGCACGACGGAAGGCGCCGCGCTCGGTGACCTCCGGCCGGGTGTCCTCGGTGTAGCCGTCCTGCTCCGGCCCGGTGAAGCCCATCGCGATGAGCACCAGGTCCGCGGGGATCTCGCGCTCCGTGCCGCTCTTGGGCACGCGGCGGCCGTCGATGTACTCGGTCTCGGCCACGCGCAGCGCGCGGACCTCGCCGACGTCGTTCGACAGGAACTCCACGGTCGACGCGAGGAACATCCGCTCCCCACCCTCCTCGTGAGCCGAGGCCACCTCGAAGATCGTCGGCATCATCGGCCAGGGCTGGTGATCCGGCCGCGTCTCGCTCGGCTGCTTGCCGATGGCGAGGTTGGTCACGCTCAGGGCGCCCTGGCGGTGCGCGGTGCCGATGCAGTCGGCCCCGGTGTCGCCGCCGCCGATGACGATGACGTGCTTGCCCTCGGCGGTGATCTGGCCGGGGACGGAGTCGCCGGCCACCGCGTGGTTCGACTCGACGAGGTACTCCATCGCGAAGTGCACACCGTCGAGGTCGCGACCGGGGATCGGCAGGTCGCGCGGGACGGTGGCGCCGGTGGCGATCACGACCGCGTCGTACCGGGCGCGCAGGTCGGCCCACGAGATGTCCTTGCCGATCTCGACGCCGGCGCGGAAGCGCGTGCCCTCCTCCTGCATCTGGCGGAGGCGGGCCTCGAGCTGGCTCTTCTCCATCTTGAAGTCCGGGATGCCGTAGCGGAGCAGGCCGCCGATGCGGTCGTCGCGCTCGAAGACGGCGACGGTGTGCCCCGCGCGCGTGAGCTGCTGGGCGGCCGCGAGACCGGCGGGGCCGGAGCCCACGACGGCCACGGTCTTGCCCGTCAGGCGCTCCGGCGGCTCCGGCTCGACCCAGCCCTTGGCGAAGGCCTCGTCGATGATGGAGACCTCGATCTGCTTGATCGTCACGGCCGGCTGGTTGATGCCGAGGACGCACGAGCTCTCGCACGGGGCCGGGCACAGGCGTCCGGTGAACTCCGGGAAGTTGTTCGTCGCGTGCAGACGCTCGATCGCCGCACGCCCCTCCCCGCGCCAGGTGAGGTCGTTCCATTCCGGGATGAGGTTGCCCAGCGGGCAGCCGGAGTGGCAGAACGGCACGCCGCAGTCCATGCACCGGCCGGCCTGGCGACGGAGCACGGCTTTGTCGCCGGGCTCGTACACCTCTTTCCAGTCCATGATGCGCACGGGCACCGGACGGCGAGCGGGAAGTTCCCGCTCGGTCACCTTCAGAAAGCCTTTGGGGTCAGCCACCGGTCACCTCCAGGATGCGGTTCCAGACGATGTCGCCGTCGGGGTCGATTCCCTCGGCCAGTGCCTCCTCGCGCATGCTGCGCACGGCGGCGTAGTCCCGCGGGAGCACCTTCACGAACTCCGCCGCGCTCGCGTCGAAATCCTCCAGCAGAGCGGCGGCGCGCGGAGACGCCGTGCGCTCCACGTGTTCCACGAGCAGGCCGCGGAGCACTTCGAGGTCGGCGCGGTCCAGCGGCTCGAGCCGGAGTTCGCCGCTGCCGAGCGACTGCGCGTTGACCTTGCCGGTGTCCAGGGCGTGCACGTAGGCCACTCCCCCGGACATCCCGGCGCCGAAGTTCCGGCCGGTCGACCCGAGGATGACCGCGAGGCCACCGGTCATGTACTCGAGAGCGTGGTCGCCGACGCCCTCGACCACAGCGGTCGCGCCGGAGTTGCGGACGAGGAAGCGCTCGCCCACCACGCCCGAGATGAACATGGTCCCCGATGTGGCGCCGTAGCCGATCACGTTGCCCGCGATGACGTTCTCGTGCGGGGCGATCGCGGAGCCGCGCGGCGGCCGGATCGTGATGTCCCCACCGGAGAGGCCCTTGCCCACGTAATCGTTGGCGTCGCCCTCCAGCCGGAGGATGATCCCCGGCGGCAGGAACGCGCCGAGCGACTGCCCCGCGGTGCCGGTGAGGGTGACGTCGATCGTCTCCTTCGGCAGGCCGGTGGCGCCGTGACGCGAGGTCACCTGATGCCCGAGCATCGTCCCGACCGCGCGCTCCGTGTTGGCGATCGGGAGCTCCACCACGACGGGGTCGCCGTTCAGCAGCGCCGCCTTCGCGATGTCGATGAGCTGCACGTCGAAGTGCTTGTCGAGCTCGTGGTCCTGGGCGCGCCCGCTGCGACGCGGTTCGCCGGCCGGGAACGCCGGGCCCTCCAGCACGGGGCTGAGGTCGAGCCCTTCGGCCTTCCAGTGCGCGATCGCCGCGTTGGTCTCCAGCAGCTCGGTGCGGCCCACGATCTCGTCGATCGAGCGGTAGCCGAGCTCCGCGAGCAGCTCGCGCACCTCCTCCGCGATGAACTCCATGAAGTTGACGACGAACTCGGGCTTGCCAGTGAAGCGGTCGCGCAGGACGGGGTTCTGCGTCGCGACGCCCACCGGGCAGGTGTCGAGGTGGCAGACGCGCATCATGATGCAGCCGCTGACGACGAGGGGCGCGGTGGCGAAGCCGAACTCCTCGGCACCGAGCAGGGCGCCGATGATGACATCTCGACCGGTCTTGAGCTGACCGTCGACCTGCACGACCACGCGGTCGCGCATGCCGTTGAGCATGAGCGTCTGCTGCGTCTCGGCGAGGCCGAGCTCCCACGGTGTTCCGGCGTGCTTCAGCGAGTTCAGCGGGCTCGCGCCCGTGCCGCCGTCGTGACCGGACACGAGGATGACGTCGCTGAGCGCCTTGGCGACACCGGCCGAGACCGCGCCGATGCCGGACTGGCTGACGAGCTTCGTGTGGATGCGCGCCTCGGGGTTCGCCCGCTTCAGGTCGAAGATGAGCTGCTTGAGGTCTTCGATCGAGTAGATGTCGTGATGCGGAGGCGGCGAGATGAGCCCGACGCCCGCCGTGGCGTGTCGGGTGCGCGCGACCCACGGGTACACCTTGGTCGGCGGGAGCTGACCGCCCTCACCGGGCTTGGCGCCCTGGGCGAGCTTGATCTGGATGTCGTCGGCCTCGGTGAGGTAGAGGCTCGTGACGCCGAATCGACCGGAGGCCACCTGCTTGATCGCGCTGCGCCGCTCGGGGTCGACGAGACGGTCGGGGTCTTCCCCGCCCTCCCCCGTGTTCGACTTGCCGCCGATCCGGTTCATCGCGATCGCGAGCGTCTCGTGCGCCTCCTTGGAGATGGAGCCGTAGCTCATCGCCCCCGTGGAGAAGCGCTTGACGATCGCCGAGACGGGCTCCACCTCGTCCAGCGGCACGGGCTTGCGCGTGCCGGTCCGCAGCGAGAACAGGCCGCGCAGCGTCTTCAGCTCCGCCGCCTGGTCGTCGACGAGCTTCGTGTACTCGCGGAAGATGTCGTAACGGCGGGTCCGCGTGGAGTGCTGCAGCTTGAACACCGTCTCCGGGTTGAAGAGGTGCGGAGAGCCGTCGCGACGCCACTGGTACTCGCCGCCGGTCCACAGTCGCTCGTGGGCGCGGGCCGCGGCGTCCTCCGGGTAGGCGTAGTCGTGGCGGGCCTGGTTCTCGGCGAAGATCTCCTCGATCCCGATACCGCCCAGCTTCGACTCGGTGCGCGTGAAGTAGGCGTCGATGAACTCCGGGCTGAGGCCCACGGCCTCGAACACCTGCGCGCCCGCGTAGGACGACACAGTGGAGATGCCCATCTTCGACATGATCTTCAGCACGCCCTTGCCGAGCGCGTAGATGAGGTTCTTGACCGCCTTCTCCGGGGAGATGCCCGTGATGTAGCCGGTGCGCACGAGGTGCTCGACCGTCTCCATGGCGAGGTACGGGTTGATCGCGGAGGCACCGTAGCCGATGAGGGTCGCGACGTGGTGCACCTCGCGCACATCGCCGGCCTCGACGATCAGACCGACCTTCATCCGGTTCTCGCGCCGGATGAGGTGGTGATGGATCGCCGACACCATGAGCAGCGAGGGGATCGGGACGAGGTCCTTGTTCGAGTCTCGGTCGGACAGGATGATGAACTCCGCGCCGTCCTCGATGGCCTGATCCACCTCGGCGCACATCTCGGTGAGACGCTCCGCGAGGGTGTGGGGTCCGGCGTCGAAGTGGTAGAGGCCGCGGATGGTGGCACTCGAGCGCCCGGGCAGGGCCTTGTCGATGTGACGGATCTTCGCGAGCTCGTCGTTGTCGATGACCGGGAAGTCGAGCGACACCGTGCGGGTGTGCTCGGGCCCCCAGGTCAGGAGGTTGACCTCGGGACCGAGGCCGAGCTTGAGGCTCGTGACGACCTCTTCGCGGATCGAGTCCAGCGGCGGGTTGGTCACCTGCGCGAACTGCTGCGTGAAGTAGTCGAAGAGCAAGCGCGGGCGCTTGCTGAGGACGGCGATCGGCGTGTCCGACCCCATGGCACCCAGCGGCTCGACCCCCGTCTGGCCCATCGGGGTGAGGAGGATGCGGACCTCCTCCTCCGTGTACCCGAAGGTGCGCTGCCGGCGCGTGATGGATGCCGGCGGGTGCACGATGTGCTCGCGTTCCGGAAGGTCGGCCAGACGGACGGAACCCGCGTCGAGCCACTCCTGCCAGGGGTGCATCGTCGCGAGGTCGTGCTTGATCTCCTCGTCTTCGACGATCCGACGCTGGGCGGTGTCGACGAGGAACATCTTGCCGGGCTGGAGCCGGCCGCGGCGCTTGATGCGCTCCGGCTCGAAGTGCAGGACGCCGGTCTCGGAGCCGATGACCACGAGGCCGTCGGTGGTCTCCGTCCAGCGGCCGGGGCGCAGGCCGTTGCGGTCCAGCGTCGCGCCGACCAGGGTGCCGTCGGTGAAGATGAGGGCGGCCGGGCCGTCCCACGGCTCCATCTGGTTGGAGTGGTACTCGTAGAACGCGCGCAGCTCCGGCGAGATGTCGGCCTGCTTCTCGTAGGCCTCCGGCACCATCATCATGATCGCGTGCGGAAGGCTGCGGCCGGTGAGGGTCAGCAGCTCCAGCACCTCGTCGAACGACGCCGAGTCGCTGGCGCCGTCGGTGCAGATGGGCAGCAGGGGCGAGATGTCGCCGAGAAGCTCGGACTCGAGCTGCGACTGGCGGGCGCGCATCCAGTTGCGGTTGCCGCCGACCGTGTTGATCTCGCCGTTGTGGGCGAGCATCCGCAGCGGCTGCGCGAGCGGCCAGGACGGGAAGGTGTTGGTGGAATACCGTGAGTGCACGACGGCGAGCTCGGAGGCGAAGCGCTCGTCCTGCAGATCCGGGTAGAACGGCTCGAGCTGCAGCGTGGTGACCATGCCCTTGTAGCCGAGCGTGCGGCTGGACAGGGAGACGAAGTAGGCGCCGAGCTCGTGGCCCGCGCGCTTGCGCAGGCGATAGGCGACGCGGTCGAGCGCGATGCCGGTCAGCGGCGCATCGGCCAGGGTGGCGCCGCCGGCGCTCACGAAGAGCTGCTCGAAGGCGGGGCGGGCCTCGTCGGCGAGCTTGCCGAGGTTCTCGTTGGCCGTGGGGACCTCGCGCCAGCCGAGGACGCGGAGGCCCTCCGCGCGGGCGATCTTCTCGATCCCGGCCTTCTGCTGGCGGCGCTCGCTCGAATCGCGAGGCAGGAAGGCCAGCCCGGCCGCGTACTCCCCCACGGGCGGCAGTTCGAAGCCGGTGACCGCGCGGAGGAAGTCGTCCGGCATCTGGGTGAGGATGCCGGCTCCGTCCCCGGTGCCCGCGTCGGACCCGATGGCCCCGCGGTGCTCCAGGTTGCGCAGGGCCTCGAGGGCCAGCGCGATGATGTCGTGCCCGGCTTCGCCGCGCAGCGTTGCGACCATGGCCAGGCCGCAGGCGTCCTTCTCGAACGCCGGGTTGTACATGCCCTGCTTCGGGGGGTATGCGCCGGAGGCGCCGTAAGGGGGCTGGAAGTACACCAGTTACCGTCCTCAGATCTTCAGTGAAACCCGGGGACGTCGTCGGCCCGCTCGTTCAGTGCAATGGTTCTCCCGCCGCGAGTCGGCGTTATCGGGAGCCGTCCCCGCTCGAGGGAGCAGCGCTTGTGGCAGTGGCTCCGGCGGCGACTTCTTCGGCCGGAGGCTCGCTCACGTCCACGAAATCAGAGGGATTGTCCTGCGATTGTACATCAGCGTCCACGTCCTTCCGTCCGCGGCCCGGCTGGTACGGCGAGGGCTCGAGACCGGGGTGACGGCGGGTCTGCACGACCAGGATGACGAGTCCGACGACGACGCCGATGATGGCGGCCCAGACGTTGCTGCGCAGGCCGAGGATGATCTCGCTCGGGTCGATCCGGATCGACTCCCACAGGATGCGTCCGGCGCTGTACCAGATCAGGTAGATCGCGAAGAGGCGACCCCACTGGAAGAACAGCTTGCGACCGAGCCACAGGAGCACGAGGACGCCGAGCCCGTTCCAGATGACCTCGTAGAGGAACGTCGGGTGGAACAGGGTGCCCTCGGGAAGCCCGGGAGGGAAGGCCGAGTTCGTCGACTCGATCTCCAGGCCCCACGGCAGCGAGGTGGGCAGGCCGAAGAGCTCGTGGTTGAACCAGTTGCCGAACCGGCCCATCGCCTGGGCGAGCAGCAGGCCGGGAGCCAGCGCGTCCGCGAACGTCCAGAAGCGGATGCCGGTCCACCGGCAGCCGAGGTACGCCCCGACGGCGCCGCCGATGAGCGCACCGAAGATGGCGATGCCGCCCTCCCAGATCGCCCAGACGGAACCGGGCTCGAAGGGGTTCCAGGTGTTCTTGCCTTCGCCGAAGTAGAAATTCGGGTGGGTGAGCACGTGGAAGATGCGCGCGCCGATGATCGCGAGCGGCACCGCCAGGATCGCGATGTCGATGACCACCCACGGCTCCGCCCCGCGCTTGGTGAGGCGGTGGTTCGTCATCAGCACGGCAACGATGATGCCGGCGATGATGCAGAGCGCGTAGAAGTGGATCCGGAGCGGGCCGAGATCGAAGTACGACACGGGCGGGCTCGGGATGCTGGCGAGCACGCCGGCGGCGGTGCTGTGGAGCGCGGAGGACATGAGTGCGATCCTACTTCTCTGAGACGAAGCGCGCCGACGCGGTGCCGGCGGCCAGGGTTCGGGTGACTTCGGCGAGGGCGGGGACGCCGCCGTCGCGGAGGGCGCGGACAAGGGCGGTGCCGACGATGGCGCCGTCGGCGTACTCGGAGACGCCGGCGATCTGCTCCGGGGTCGAGATGCCGATGCCCACGCAGGCGCGGCGGGCGCCGTGGTCGCGCAGTCGCGACACGAGGGTACGGGCTGCGCGGTCGAGCTCGGCCCGCTCCCCCGTGATGCCCATGGTGGAGACGGTGTAGACGAAGCCCGTCGAGGACCGCACGACGAGATCGAGCCGCTCGTCCGACGAGGTCGGAGCCGCGAGGAAGACCCGGTCGAGACCGAGGCGCTCGCTGGCCGCGATCCACTCGCCGGCCGCTTCCGGGGTGATGTCCGGAGTGATGAGGCCGGCGCCGCCCGCGGCGAGCAGGTCCTCGGCATAGCGGTCCACCCCGTACTGCAGCACCGGGTTCCAGTAGGTCATCACGAGGACCGGGACGTCGGTCGCGGCGGTGATCGCGCGGATGGCGGTGAAGAGGTCCTTCATCCGGAAGCCCGCGGCGAGGGCCTTGGTCGTCGCCTCCTGGATGATCGCGCCGTCCATGACGGGATCGCTGTAGGGAGGCCCGAGCTCGATGATGTCCACGCCGTTCTCGGCGAGGGCGATCGCCGCCTGGATGCTCGTCTCCAGGTCGGGAAAACCGACGGGCAGGTAGCCGACGAAGGCGCTGCGGCCGGCGTCGTGCGCGCGCTGGATGGCCTGTTCGACGCGGCTCACAGCTGCGGCTCTCCCTTCGAGGCCGCGTCCTCGGCGGCGCTCTCCTCGGACACGTCGTGCGCGAGGGCTTCCTCGTCGTAGAGCTCGAAGTACCGGGCGGCGGTGTCCATGTCCTTGTCGCCACGGCCCGAGAGGCAGATCGCGATCAGGCCGTCGGGGCCGAGCTCGCGGCCGATCCGCAGCGCACCGGCGAGGGCATGAGCCGACTCGATCGCGGGGATGATCCCCTCGGTCCGGCTCAGCAGCCGCAGAGCCTGCATCGCCTCGTCGTCCGTCGCCGGGATGTACTCGGCCCGACCGATGTCGGCCAGCCAGGAGTGCTCTGGACCCACGCCCGGGTAGTCGAGACCGGCGGAGATGGAGTGCGATTCGACGGTCTGGCCGTCCTCGTCCTGCAGCACGTACGTCTTCGCGCCGTGCAGCACGCCGGGGCGGCCGCGCTCGATCGACGCCGCGTGCTTGTCGGTGTCGACACCGTCGCCGGCAGCCTCCACGCCGTACAGCCGCACGCCCTCGTCGTCCAGGAACGCGTCGAACATGCCGATCGCGTTGGACCCGCCGCCGACGCAGGCGACGACGGCATCAGGGAGCCGGCCGACCTCGTCGAGGATCTGGGCACGGGCCTCTTCGCCGATGATCTTCTGGAAGTCGCGCACCATCGCGGGGAACGGGTGCGGTCCCGCGGCCGTCCCGAAGATGTAGTTGGTCGTCTCGACCGAGGCGACCCAGTCGCGGTAGGCGTCGTTGATCGCATCCTTCAACGTGCGCGACCCCGAGGTCACCGCGACGACCTCGGCGCCCAGCAGGCGCATCCGGGCGACGTTGAGCGCCTGACGCTCGGTGTCGACCTCGCCCATGTAGATGGTGCAGTCGAGCCCGAACAGGGCGGCGGCCGTCGCCGTCGCGACGCCGTGCTGCCCGGCCCCGGTCTCGGCGATGACCCGTGTCTTGCCGAGGCGCTTGGTGAGCAGGGCCTGGCCCAACACGTTGTTGATCTTGTGCGAACCCGTGTGGTTGAGGTCCTCGCGCTTGAGGAAGACCCGCGCGCCGCCCGCGTGCTCGGCGAACCGCGGCACCTCGGTGAGCGCGGAGGGGCGCCCGGCGTAGGAGGACAGCAGATGGGCCAGCTCGGCTCGGAACTCCGGGTCGGCGATGGCCTCCTCGTAGGCGACCGTCAGCTCGTCGATCGCGGCGACCAGGGATTCCGGCATGTACCGCCCGCCGAAATCGCCGAAGAACGGACCGTGCTGGTCGCGCAGACTCACTTCGCCTCCAGGAAGCTCTCGAGAGTGGCCACCGGGTCTCCGGTCACCAGGGCCTCGCCGATCAGCACGACGTCGGCGCCGGCCGAACGGTAGTGCGCGACGTCGGCGGGCGTGAGCACCGCGGACTCCGCGATCTTGATCGCCGAATCCGGGATGCGGTCCACGAGCCGACCGAACAGATCGCGGTCGAGTTCGAGGGTCTTGAGGTTGCGGGCGTTCACGCCGATCAGATCGGCGCCGAGGTCGATCGCGGCCTCCAGCTCCTCCGCCGAGTGGGTCTCGACGAGCGGAGTCATGCCGAGCTCGAGGATGAACCCGTACAGGTCGCGCAGGATGTCCGGCTCCAGGCCGGCGACGATGAGCAGGACGAGGTCGGCGCCGGCGGCGCGGGCCTCCAGCACCTGGTAACGGGTGGCGATGAAGTCCTTGCGCAGCACGGGGAGCGAGACCCGGGCGGTGACCGCCTCCAGATCGGCGAGGCTGCCTCCGAAACGACGTCCCTCGGTGAGGACGCTGATCGCGGAGGCGCCGCCGGTCTCGTAGAGCGCGGCCTGGTGCGCGGGATCCGGGATCTCGGCGAGGGGGCCGCGGGACGGGCTCGCCCGCTTCACCTCGGCGATGATCTTCACCCGATCGGCGGGAGCGAGGAACGACAGTGCGTCCTTCGCCGCGGGGCGCGAAAGAGCGTCACGCTCGACGACCGCGAGCGGGCGGGACTCAGAACGACGCTCGGCGTCTGCGACAGCGCCGGCCGTCAGGTCGGCGAGGACCACTAGTGCGCCTTCGGAGCGTACTTGGGACCCTTCACGCCGTAGCCCGCCTTCGCGAGCACCCAGCCGACGATCGCCCCGATCGGGATCAGCGCGGCGGAGATCCACACCAGGGTCGGCTGCTCGAAGCAGAACGCGACGGTCGCGGCGGCGAAGCCGACGAGCATGATCACGACGGCGGTCCAGGCCGCAGGCGAGTGTCCGTGGCCGGGGTCAGCGATCGGGTTGGTCATGTTCTCCTCCGGGGACGACGTGGGGATCTGGGTTCAGTCTATCGGGGTCAGCGCGTCGGGTCGGACCCCCGGGACAGCTCGTCCCAGGAATCGACCGCGTCGACGGGGCCGTCGTGCGGCGCATCGGTCGGCGCGTCGGTGCGGTAGCGACGGCCGCCGACCTTCCAGCGCCGCCAGGTGGTCAGCACGAGGACGGCGGCGGCGAGCAGGATCACCCAGCCGCCGAGGGCGAGGTACGGCCAGACGGACGGGATGATGCTCGCCGCGACCTCGTGGACCGCTCCGCTTCCGGCGAGTCCCGTCGTCTCGGTGACGGTCGCGGCCACCGCGCCGTACGCGTCGCCGAGGAGGACCTGCAGCGTGGACCAGCCCAGGAACACGGCGGCCGCGGCGGCCAGCACCCCGAAGACGAGACGCACGGCCCGGCCGGCGATCGCGAGAGCCGCACCCAGCGCGAGCACGGCGAGGCTCAGCGGCGCGAGCAGCACGAGAGCGGAGGCGCCGGGGACGAGGATGTCCTCCCCCGCGTCCGCCCGCTGCACGGTGAACCAGGTCTGCGTGGAGGAGATGATCCCGATGGCGCCGGCCAGCAGGAAGCCCGTCACGGAGAGGGAGCGGCCGCGCTGCGCGATGCTCACGAGGCCGCCGCCCCGTCGACGGCGTCCAGGTCGGTGGTGTCGAAGCACGTCCGCGTTCCGGTGTGGCACGCGGGGCCGGTCTGGTCGACGAGGAGCAGGAGCGCGTCACCGTCGCAGTCGAGGCGGGCCTCCCGCACGACCTGGATATGCCCGGAGGTGTCACCCTTGCGCCAGTACTCCTGGCGGGAGCGGGACCAGTAGGTCGCGCGGCCCGAGGTGAGCGTGCGGCGCAGGGCCTCGGCGTCCACCCAGGCGAGCATGAGCACCTCGAGCGAATCCCACTGCTGCACGATGATCGGGGCGAGCCCGTCCGCGTTGAACGCGACCTGGGCGATGCGGTCGTCGATGGAGACCTCGTCCTGCTTCGGCGTGTCGGTCATCGGACGAGCACTCCTTCCGCGCGCAGCGCATCCTTCACGTCACCGACGGTCAGGGCTCCGGTGTGGAACACGCTGGCCGCGAGCACCGCGTCCGCCCCCGCCTTGATGGCCGGCGCGAAGTCGGTCGCCCGCCCCGCACCGCCGGAGGCGATCACCGGGATCGGCGCCACCTCGCGCATGAGGCGGACGAGCTCGAGATCGAAGCCGTCGCGGGTCCCGTCGGCGTCGATCGAGTTCACGAGCAGCTCCCCCGCGCCGCGCTCGGACGCCTCGCGCGCCCAGTCGAGCGCATCCAGCGTGGTCTGCGTACGGCCGCCGTGCGTGGTGACGACGAAGCCGGATCGCGTCGTGTCGGCGCGCTTGACGTCGAGCGAGAGCACGAGCACCTGGGCGCCGAAGCGATCCGCGATCTCGCCGATGAGCTCGGGACGGGCGATCGCCGCGGAGTTCACGCCGACCTTGTCCGCACCGACCGAGAGGAGCCGCGCGACGTCGTCGACGCTGCGCACGCCGCCGCCCACCGTCAGCGGAACGAAGACCTGCTCTGCGGTGCGCTGCACGACGTCGTAGGTCGTCGCCCGCGCATCCACCGTCGCGGTGACGTCGAGGAACGTGATCTCGTCGGCGCCCTGGGCCGCGTAGTGACGGGCGAGCTCCACCGGATCACCCATGTCGCGGAGGTTCTCGAAGTTGACGCCCTTGACGACGCGGCCGTCGGCGACGTCCAGGCACGGGATGACGCGACTCGCGAGGGTCATCAGAGCCTCGCCGCGTGGATCGCCGTGACGAGGATGGCCCGGGCACCGAGGGCGTAGAGATCGTCCATCACCTGATTGACGCGGCGCCGCGGGATCATCACGCGGACGGCCACCCAGGACGGGTCGCGGAGCGGCGAGATGGTCGCGGACTCCCGACCGGGTGCGATGGCCACGGCCTGATCGACCAGCTCGGTGGGGAGGTCGTAGTCGAGGAGCACGTAACGGCGCGCGACCATAACGCCGCGGAGCCGGCGCAGCAGCGTGTCCACCCCGTCGGCCTCACCGGGACGGCTGATGAGCACGGCCTCGGACTCCAGGATCACGGGGCCGAAGATCTCCAGCCCCGCCTGCCGCAGGGTGGTGCCGGTGGACACGACGTCGGCGACCGCATCGGCGACGCCGAGGCGCACCGCGGACTCGACCGCGCCGTCGAGCTGCACGAGCTCGGCGTTCACACCCTGGTCGCGGAGGAAGGAGCCCACCAGACCCGGGTAGGCGGAGGCGACGCGGACGCCGTCGAGGTCGTGGACCGAGGTGAAGCGTCCGGGAGGACCGGCGAAGCGGAACGTGGACGCCCCGAATCCGAGCTGCTCGATCTCGCGCGCCGGCTGCTGCACATCCAGGAGGAGGTCGCGACCGGTGATGCCGACATCGAGGGCACCGGAGGCCACGTACGTGGCGATGTCACGGGGGCGGAGGAAGAAGAACTCGACGTCGTTCTCGGCGTCGATGACATGCAGGGTCTTGGGGTCGCGGCGGCCGGCGTAGCCCGCCTCCGCGAGCATCTCGGCGGCGGTCTCGGAGAGCGAGCCCTTGTTGGGAACGGCGATGCGCAGCATGAACGGCTTTCAGTTCGAAGGAGTGGGACCGGAGCGCATCACAGATGTCGATAGACGTCCAGCAGCGTGAGGCCCTTCGCGAGCATCATCACCTGCAGGTGGTAGAGGAGCTGCGAGATCTCCTCGGCTGCGGCGGCGTCCGACTCGTACTCCGCCGCCATCCAGACCTCGGCGGCCTCTTCGACGATCTTCTTGCCGATCGCATGCACGCCGCCGTCGAGCTCCGCGACGGTGCCCGATCCCTCGGGGCGGGTCTCGGCCTTGACGCTGAGCTCGGCGAACAGCTCGTCGAAAGTCTTCACCCCTCCAGGCTACCGGCTCGCGCGAGGTCCCTGAGCCGGGTGACAGCCGCCTCCACGTCGTCCGCACCGTAGACCGCGGAGCCCGCGACGAAGGTGTCCGCCCCCGCTTCGGCAGCCTGGGCGATCGTCGCGTCGGAGATCCCGCCGTCGACCTGGAGCCAGACGGACGAACCGCGCCGCCGGGCCTCCGCGGACAGCGCCTGCAGCTTCGGCATGGTCTCCGGCATGAATCCCTGGCCTCCGAAGCCGGGCTCCACGGTCATCACGAGGATCTGGTCGAACTCGTCCAGCAGCTCGAAGAGTCCCTCGACGGGCGTCGCGGGCTTGACCGCCACCCCCGCACGGGCGCCGATGTCGCGCAGTCGACGCGCGAGCGCCACCGGCTCCCCCGCCGCCTCCAGGTGGAAGGTCACGCTCGCGGCACCGAGTTCGGCGTAGCCGGGGGCCCAGCGATCCGGATCCGTGATCATGAGATGCACGTCCAGCGGGACCGGGCTGGTCTCCTGGATGCGCTGGACCATCTGCGGACCGAACGTGAGGTTCGGGACGAAGTGGTTGTCCATGACATCGACGTGCGCGAAGTCGGCCGTCGCGATGCGCGCGAGTTCCGCCTGCATGTTGACGAAGTCCGCGGCGAGGATGCTGGGGTTGATGCGCGGGGCGCGGGGCAGATCCATGGTCTCAACCTTCCTTCGGGGCTTCTGTCGCATCGCCGGGGCGCTGCAGGAGTGCGAGGAACATCGCGTCGGTGCCGTGGCGATGCGGCCAGAGCTGTGCGCTGCCGGTCTGCGAGCGGCCGTCGTCGGCGAGGTCGATCGGCGACTGGGCCACGCCGCGCAGCACGGCGCGGGCGTCGAGTTCGACGAGCTCAGGACGCAGGCGCCGCACCTCCTCGACCACCGCCGTCGTCTCCGCGAGGTGGGGCGAGCAGGTGACGTACGCGACGATGCCTCCGGGAGCCAGAGCCTCCACGGCCGCCGTCAGCAGACCGACCTGCAGCGGCACGAGCTCGGCGACGTCCGCCGGGGACTTGCGCCACCGGGCCTCCGGGCGCCGACGGAGGGCGCCGAGGCCGGTGCAGGGGGCGTCGACCAGGATCCGGTCGAACGCGCCGGGCCGCTCGGCGGCCAGCTCCCGGCCGTCGCGCTCGTGGACGGTGACGTCGCCCGGGACGGCTCGCAGGGCGTTGCGCACGAGTCGGGCCCTGGTGGGCACGACCTCGTTGGCCTCCAGCACCGCGTCGTTCTCCCGGGCGACGGCCGCGAGCAGAGCGGTCTTCCCGCCAGGGCCCGCGCACAGGTCGAGCCACCGCTCCCCCTGGCGGACCGGGGTCGCCGCGGTCAGCGCGAGCGCGACGAGCTGCGACCCTTCGTCCTGCACGCGGACCGCGCCCTCGGAGGCGGTCAGCGCGAGACGCGGATCGCCCCCCGGAGACGCGAATGCCGTGGCGGCGTAGGGCCGACGAGGCTCCTGCGGCTCCGCGAGCCCGGGGAGGGCGACGAGCGTGACCTCGGGCGAGACGTTGTCGGCCTCCAGCAGGGCGTCCAGTTCCTCGACACGCCCCTCGGCGGCGAGGGCGCGACGCAGCGCCCGGATGATCCACACCGGGTGCGCAGCACGGAGCGCCAGCCGTTCGTCGTCCGACCGTGCCGCCGCCTCGATGCGCGCGAGCCACTCCTGGGGCGACTCCCGGGCGATCCGCCGGAGCACCGCGTTCGCGAAGCTGGACGCCCCGCGACCGGCGTCGAGCGCGACGAGGTTCACCGACTCGTTCACGGCCGCGTGCGGGGCCACCCGCGTCGCGAGGAGCTGGTGCACGGCGAGCCGGAGCGCGTCGAGCACCGCGGGGTCGATCGCGTCGGCCGGGCGATCCGCGGCCGCGGCGATGATCGCGTCGTACGTGCCGCGGCGACGGAGTGTGCCGTAGGTCAGTTCCGTCGCCAGCGCCGCGTCCTGCGGGCTCAGCCCGGCCTCGGCGATCGCGGTCGGCAGCAGCAGGTTCGCGTAGGCGTCGGAGTCCGACACCGCCCTGATCACGTCGTACGCCACGCGGCGTGCCGGCTGGACCGTCCGGTCGGGGCCGCGGCCGTTCCGCGTCCGGTCCTCGCGCTGCGGGCCGCTGCCGGGGCGTCGCCGGTCGTTCACGAGCCGGCCACCGGGGTCGCGCCCTGCAGGCCCCGCCACCAGTCGGCGGCGTTCATGGGTCCCTTACCCGCGGGTTGCAGCCGGGTGACGGCGAGCGGTGAGGTGGCCGTCCCGATCAGGACCTCCGCTCGCGTGCCCGCCACGGCACCCGGTGGCAGATCCTCCCCCTCGGCACCCGCGGGTCGTGCCTCGAGGATCTTGAGCCGCTGGCCGTCGATCGTCGTGTGCGCCCCCGGCTCCGGAGTGACCCCGCGGAACCGGGCGTACACGACGTCGAACGGCTCGCGGAAGTCGAGGAGACCGTCCTCGAGCGTCAGCTTGGCGGCGAACGTCGGCTCGCCCTTCTGCGGCACCGCGTGGGCAGTCCCGTCCGCGATCGCCGCGACCACGTCCGCGGTGAGAGCCGCGCCGTCGAGGGCCAGGGCCTCCAGTGCCTCCCCCGCCGTCGATGTGCCCGGCAGTTCGACGGCGCGCGTCGCGAACACGTCGCCGGCATCGAGCTCCGGGACGAGCTGGAAGACGCTCGCGCCGAGGACCGGATCTCCGGCGATCAGGGCGCGCTGCACCGGCGCGGCGCCGCGCCAGGCCGGCAGGAGCGAGAAGTGCAGGTTGATCCACCCGGCCTCCGGCGTGGACAGCAGAGGCTCGCGGACGAGCCCGCCGTACGCGACGATCACGCCGAGCTCGGGGCACAGGGCAGCGATCTCCTCCGTCACCGCCTCGTCGAGGCGCGCGGCGTGGATGACGGGAAGGCCGAGTTCGGCCGCGGCCTGGGCGACGGGCGAGGGAGTGAGCACACGCTTGCGCCCGAGGGGAGCGTCGGGGCGCGTCACGACGGCGGCGATGTCGTGCTCGGCGGCGAGGCGACGCAGAGTGGGGACCGCGGCGGCGGGAGTGCCGGCGAAGACGAGGCGCATGAAGGTTCTCCGGAAGGGTCAGAGTTCTGGATCGAGGATATCGAGGCGGACCGAGAGCGTGCTGCGGGCGGCCTTGGTCCGACCGCGGCGACCGCTCACGGCCTCCGCCACGACGGCCGCCCGGAGGGTGGTCGCGACGCGGCTTCCCGCGCCGTAGCCGAAGCGTACGAGAGCCCGGACCCGCGGGGGGACGTCGTCCGATTCGACGGGGACGGGACCGAGTACCGCGTCCCCGGGCAGCGAGAGCTCGGAGAGCGCCTCCAGAGCACGGGCGACCGCGGCGGCGGATCCCTCCACGAGCGCGACGCGGGCGGTCGGCGGCATGTGCAGCGGCGCTCGCTGCTCCAGCTCGGTGCGCGCGTAGGCGGCGTGGTTCCAGGTCGCCAGGGCCCTGGCGACGGCGCCGTCCACACCGACGAGGTGGACGGGAGCGCCGGGAGCGGCCAGAGCGGCCGCGTTCGACCACCACCGCAGGCAGGCTTCGCCGATGCGCAGATCCGGCGCCTGCAGCATGCGCGGCCCGTCGAGCAGGACGACGGCACGGTAGCCGCCCTCCGCGAGCGGCTCGGCGCCGCGGGTGGCCACCACCAGCGCCGGACGCGCGTCGACGCGCTCGACGGGGTGGCTGCCGTCCGCGACGATGACGCGGACGCCGGGGAACGCGCGGCCCAGCTCATCGGCGGTCCGTTCGCTGCCGGACGAGGCGAGTCGGAGACGGGTCGAGGAGCACACCGGGCAGGTCCACGCCCTGGCACCGCGTCCGCACCACCCGCACACGGGGACCGCGCCGCGATGGCGGGCGCCGAGCGGACCGCCGCAGTGGGGGCATCGGGCGGGGGCCCGGCAGTCAGCGCAGACGAGGGACGGGGCGAAGCCGGGGCGCGAGACCTGGATGAGCACGGGTCCCTCCGCGGCCGCGTTCCGGGCGGCGAGGAAGGCCGACGACGGCATGCGCTGCGGCGTCGGCTGCTCCATCTCCTGGGGTGTGCTGAGCACCACACGCGGCAGCACGCGCCGGGCGGCGCGTATGTCCTGCAGCCAGCCGCGCGCCACGAGCCGCTCCACCTCGGTCGTCCGCGTATGACCGGCGAAGAGCAGAGCCGATCCCTCCGCCTCCTGCCGCAGCAGCGCCGCATCCCGGGCGTGGACGTAGGGAGCGAGCGGCTCGCCCAGCAGGCTGTCGCCGTCGTCCCACACCGCCACGAGACCGGCGACGACGGGGGCGTACACCGCGGACCTGTTCCCGACGACGATGCAGGGCGCGTCCTCGAGCGTGCGGAGGAAGGAGCGGTAGCGGTCCGGGTTGGTCTGTCGGGAGTCGTGCCGCGCGATCGCCTCCGGGGGGACGAACCCGTCGAGGGCCGCCAGGAGCCGATCGAGGTCGCGGTGGTCCGGGACGACGAGGATGCTCGACTTCCCGGCCGCGAGCGTCGTCGCAGCGGCGGCGGCGAGCATCCGTGCCCAGCCCGGTGCGTCATCGGTGAGCTGCGGGATGGCCTCGACCGCCGCACGACCGCTCTCGTCGAGCACCGCCTGCAATCCGTCGTACAGTCCGACCACGGACGCGGCCGCGTCGCGCGCCTCGGGTCCGAGGAGCGGCGTCGGAGAATCGGCGGTCCAGGCCTTCTCGACGCGCACCTGCCGCTTCGGGATGACCAGCCGCAGCACGTCGGACGCCGACCCCGCCGCGCGATCGGCGACCCGCCGAGCCAGTCGGTACAGACGATCCGGCAGCACGGGGACGCTCGACACGATGCTCTCGACCTCGGAGAGCGGCCGATCGGCGTCGCCCTCCACGTCCAGTTCCACCACGAACCCGTCGACCACGCGGCCGGCGGTCCGCAGGGGGACACGCACCCGGACCCCGGGCTCGACGTCACCGAGCTCGGGAGGAAGGGCGTAGTCGAACAGGCGGTCGAGCTGCGGCAGCGGGGATTCCAGGAGCACCCGGGCGATGCGCCGGCTCTCCGGAGAGATCAGCACCGCGGCCTCGTCAGAGCCCGGCAGCGCGCCGCAGCTCCTCGGCCCGGTCCGTCCGCTCCCAGGTGAAGTCCGGCAGCTCCCGACCGAAGTGCCCGTAGGCCGCCGTCTGGGCGTAGATCGGCCGCAGCAGGTCGAGCTGCTCGATGATGGCCTGCGGCCGCAGATCGAACACCTCGTCGATGGCCCGCGTGATGACCTCGTCGGACACGCGCCCCGTGCCGAAGGTCTCCACGTACAGACCGACGGGGCGCGCGACACCGATCGCGTAGGCGACCTGCACCTCGAGGCGGTCGGCCAGACCAGCGGCGACCGCGTTCTTGGCGACCCAGCGGGTCGCGTACGCGCCCGACCGGTCGACCTTCGACGGGTCCTTGCCGCTGAAGGCGCCGCCGCCGTGCCGTGCGGCTCCCCCGTAGGTGTCGATGATGATCTTGCGTCCGGTGAGCCCGGCATCCCCCTTCGGGCCGCCCGTGACGAAGGGCCCCGCGGGGTTGATGTAGTAGGTGACGTCGTCGAGGTCGAGGCCGGTCGTGGCGAGGACCGGATCGATGACGTGCTCGCGGATCTGCGCCTTCAGGTCGTCCTGGGCGATGTCCGGGTTGTGCTGCGTGGACAGCACGACGGCGTCGACGGTCTTCGGGGTGAAGCCGTCATAGCCGAGGGTGACCTGCGTCTTGCCGTCGGGGCGCAGGAAGGGCAGCAGCCCGCTGCGGCGCACCTCCGTCAGCCGTTCGGCGATGCGGTGCGCGGTCCATGCGGCCATCGGCATGAGCTGCGGGGTCTCGTTGGTGGCGAACCCGAACATGATGCCCTGGTCTCCGGCGCCGAGACCGTCGAGCGGATCCACGGACGAGCCGTCGCGGTGCTCCTGCGCGTTGTCGACACCGTGGGCGATGTCGGTGGACTGCTCCCCCACCGAGACGCTGACGCCGCACGAGTCGCCGTCGAAGCCGGTGTCGGAGGACGTGTAGCCGATGCCGTTCACGACCTGCCGGACGATCGTCGGGATGTCGACGTAGGCGTCCGTGCGGATCTCCCCGGCGACGTGCACGAGCCCGGTCGTGACGAGCGTCTCGACCGCGACCCGGGAGCCCGGGTCCTTCGCGAGCAGTCCATCGAGGATGCTGTCCGAGATCTGGTCGCAGATCTTGTCCGGATGCCCTTCGGTGACGGACTCGGACGTGAACAGACGCAGCGCGCTCATCGATGCTCCAGAACGGGGACGGACGGTGGGAGGGTGTGGCACCCATTCTGGACCGCGCCACCGACGTCGCGGCGGCGCGGTCGTCGAGTCACTCCGCGTGACGCAGGCGGAGCTTGTCCTCGTTGATCTCGTGCAGGGCGATGGTGAGCGGCTTGTCCTCGACCGAGGAGTCGACGAGCGGGCCCACGTTGTCGAAGAGGTTGCCCTCGTGCAGGTCGGAGTAGTAGTCGTTGATCTGACGGGCGCGCTTGGCGGCGTAGATGACGAGCTCGTACTTGGAGTCGACGCGCTCCAGCAGGTTGTCGATGGGGGGATCGATGATGCCGTTGTTGCGTCCGGCCATGGGTGGACCTCCTGATCAGGCGACGGGATTCGCCGCGAAGACGATGCTGCGGGCGCGCGACCCTTCGACGAGCTCAGGGACCGGCGTGGTGCTCGACCCTGGAATCAGGTCAGCGCGCAGAGCTTGTAGACAAGTCTACGACCTCGCGGGCGGCGGTGGCGACGTCCTCGTTCACGATGAGGTGGTCGAACTCGTTCTGCGCCGCCAGCTCGACCTTCGCGGTGCGCAGCCGCCGGGCCCGTTCCTCGGCGTCCTCGGTGCCGCGGCCGACCAGCCTGTGCACCAGCTCGTCCCAGCTCGGCGGCAGGAGGAAGATCAGCGTCGCGGACGGCTCCGCATCGCGCACCTGGCGCGCGCCCTGCAGGTCGATCTCCAGCAGGACGGTCTTCCCCTCCGCCAGTGCGGCGTCGATCGGGGCGCGCGGGGTGCCGTAGCGCGAGCGGTTGTGGACCACCGCATACTCCAGCAGCTCGCCGTCGGCGACCAGGCGGTCGAACTCGGCGTCGTCCACGAAGTAGTAGTGCACACCGTCGATCTCGCCCGGGCGCGGCGGCCGGGTGGTCGCCGAGACGGACAGGTGGATCTCCGGGTTGTTCTCGCGGATGTGCGCGGCGACGGTCCCCTTGCCCACCGCCGTGGGGCCGGCGAGGACGAGGAGCCGGCTGCGTGCCCCACGGGGGGTCGGAACGGGGAAGCGCTCGTCGAGCCACTCCTCCAGCACTCGGCGTTGACGGGCGCCGAGTCCGCCGAGGCGCTTGACCGGCGAGATGTGGAGCTGCTCCAGCACCCGGTCGCGCTTGCCCGCGCCGATCGCGGGGAGGGCGAGGAGGAAGTCGGTGATGCGCATGGAGCCCTCGACCGAGTCGGGGTCCTCCGTCGCGCGATGCAGCACGGCCTGCGGGGTGACGACGCGCATGGTGAGGTCGCGCTTGAGCGAGGCCCTGGCGCGTCGTCGCTCGACCGCTCGACGTGCGGCGGCGGCCCTGTCGACCTCGGGGACGGTGCGGCGTTCCTCAGCCACGGCTGACCTCTCGATACTGGGCGGCACGGTCGGCGATCGTCTCGGCGAGGGCCGCCGGGCCCGCGGAGAGGAGGCTGCGGCTCTCGCTCGCGATCACCGAGCCGGCCTGGGAGCCGAAGCGGCGGACGAGATCCACGGGAGTGGCGCCCTGTGCGCCGAAGCCGGGGGCGAGGATCGGGGCGACGGGCGCGAACGGAGTCAGCCCCGCTTCCACCGCGTCCACTGTGGCACCGATGACGAAGCCGAAGCTCCCCCACTCCCCCTCGGGCGTCCCGGTGGCGTTCCGGCGCGACACCTCGGCGATCACGGCCGCGGACACGGTCTCGCCGTCCGCGGTCGTCGCGCGCTGCAGCACGGTCGCCTCAGGGTTGCTGGTCGCGGCGAGGACGAAGAGCCCCTTGCCGTGCTCCTCCGCGAGGGCGAACGCACCCTCCAGCGCACCGACGCCGAGGTACGGGTTCACCGTCAAGGCATCCGCCTCCAGCGGCGCGCCCGCGGGGAGCCAGGCCTGAGCGTAATCCGCCATCGTCGACCCGATGTCGCCGCGCTTGGCGTCGGCGATCACCAGCAGTCCGGCCGCGCGCGCGGCCGCCAGCACCTCCTCGAGGGCCGCGAACCCGGCCGCGCCGTACCGCTCGAAGAACGACACCTGCGGCTTCACGAGACCGGCGCGACCGGCGGCCGCCTCGACGGTACGGAGCCCGAACTCCCGGACTCCGGCAGCATCGGCGGTCAGCCCCCACGCCGCCAGCAGAGCGGCGTGGGGGTCGATGCCGACACAGAGCGGGCCGTGCGCCTCCAGGGCGACGCGGGCCCGCTCGCCGAAGCGTTCCGTCATACCGCGGCCATCCGGTCCTGCGCGTACTCCTGCAGGCTCTTGACCTGGAAGCCCTCGTGCGCGGCGTCCATCCCGCTCACCGCCGCACCGAGCACGGCGATGGTCGTGAAGAGCGCCTTGTCCGCGGCCACCGCGGCGGCGCGGATCTCGTAGCCGTCCGCGCGAGCGGCACCACCCGACGGGGTGTTCACGACGATGTCGATCTCCCCGTCGTTGATGAGGTCGACGATGTTCCGGGCTCCGGACTCCTGCGTCTCGCTGTACTTCTCGACCACCGTGACGGCGATGCCGTTGCGCGACAGGATCTCCGCCGTGCCCTCGGTCGCCACGATCGTGAAGCCGAGCTGCTGGAGGCGGTGCGCCGGGAGGATCACCGCACGCTTGTCGGAGTCGGCGACCGAGATGAACACGGTTCCCGACGTCGGCATGCCGCCGTAGGCCGCGGCCTGGGACTTCGCGAACGCGGTCGGGAAGTCCCGGTCGATGCCCATGACCTCGCCGGTCGAGCGCATCTCCGGGCCGAGGACCGAGTCGACGGTCTTGCCGTCGGCGGTGCGGAACCGCTTGAAGGGCAGCACGGCCTCCTTGACCGAGACCGGGGCGTCCAGCGGGACGCGCGAGCCGTCCTGCTCGGGCAGCATCCCCTCGGCGCGGAGCTCGGCGATCGTCGAGCCGGCCATGATGCGGCTGGCGGCCTTCGCCATCGGGATGCCCAGCGCCTTCGAGACGAACGGTACCGTGCGGCTCGCCCGGGGATTCGCCTCGATGACGTAGAGCACGCCGGCGCTGATCGCGAACTGCACGTTCAGCAGACCGCGCACGCCGACGCCCTGTGCGATGGCGAGGGTGGCCTCGCGGACGCGGTCCACGTCGCTGCGACCGAGCGAGACCGGCGGCAGCGTGCAGCTCGAGTCGCCGGAGTGGATGCCGGCTTCCTCCAGGTGCTCCATGACGCCGCCGATGAAGAGGTCGGTGCCGTCGTACAGGGCGTCCACATCGAGCTCGATCGCGTCGTCGAGGAACCGGTCGACCAGGAGCGGCTTGCCCTCCTCGATCACGACCTCGCCGGCCGTCCGCACGAAGTAGTCGCGCAGCGCATCGGTGCCGTAGACGATCTCCATGCCGCGACCGCCGAGCACGAAGCTCGGGCGCACGAGCACGGGGTAGCCGATCTCCTCGGCGATGCGCACCGCGCCCTCCACGTCGATCGCCGTGCCGTTGCGCGGCGCCAGCAGCCCGGCCTCGTCGAGCAGTCGCGAGAACAGCTCGCGCTCCTCGGCCAGGTCGATGGCCTCCGGGCTCGTCCCCAGGACCGTGTAGCCGGCCGCCTCGATGCCCTTCGCGAGCCCGAGCGGGGTCTGGCCACCGAGCTGGCAGACGACGCCGAGGATGGTGCCGCTCGCCGCCTCCGCGTCCAGGACCTCCAGGACGTCCTCGAGCGTCAGCGGCTCGAAGTACAGCCGGTCGGACGTGTCGTAGTCGGTCGACACGGTCTCCGGGTTGCAGTTGATCATCACGGTCTCGAAGCCCGCGTCCGACAGCGCGAACGAGGCGTGCACGCAGGAGTAGTCGAACTCGACGCCCTGACCGATGCGGTTCGGGCCGGAGCCGATGATGACGACCTTGGTGCGGTCCGACGGCGCGACCTCGGTCTCGGCGTCGTAGCTCGAGTAGTGGTACGGCGTCAGCGCGGGGAACTCCCCCGCGCAGGTGTCGACCGTCTTGTAGACGGGGCGGATTCCCAGGCCGTGGCGCACGCCGCGGATCTCGGCCTCGCTCTCGCCGCGGAGCTGGGCGATCTGCGCGTCGGAGAAACCGTGCTCCTTGGCGTAGCGCAGCGTCGCGTCGTCCAGCTCGCCGGCGGTGCGCACGACCTCGGCGACCTCGTTGATCAGGACGATCTGGTCGAGGAACCAGGGGTCGATGGCCGTGGCCTCGAACGCCTGCTCGATGGTCGCGCCCTTGCGCAGCGCCTGCTGCAGGGTGACGATCCGGCCGTCGGTCGGCGTCTTCGCGATCTCGAGCAGTTCCTCGACGCTGCGCGACTCCTCGCCCCAGTGGAAGCTGGAGCCCCGCTTCTCGAGCGACCGCAGCGCCTTTTGCAGTGCGGTGGCGTAGTTGCGGCCGATCGCCATCGCCTCGCCGACCGACTTCATGGTCGTGGTGAGCGTGGCGTCGGCGGCCGGGAACTTCTCGAACGCGAAGCGCGGGACCTTGACGACGACGTAGTCGAGCGTCGGCTCGAAGCTCGCCGGGGTCACGCCGGTGATGTCGTTCGGGATCTCGTCGAGGCGGTACCCGAGGGCGAGCTTGGCCGCGAGCTTGGCGATCGGGAAGCCGGTGGCCTTCGACGCCAGGGCGCTCGACCGGGACACACGCGGGTTCATCTCGATGACGATGATGCGCCCGTTCTCCGGGTTGACCGCGAACTGGATGTTGCAGCCACCCGTGTCCACGCCCACCGCACGGATGATGTCGATGCCGATGTCGCGGAGCTTCTGGTACTCGCGGTCGGTGAGGGTCAGCGCCGGGGCCACGGTGATCGAGTCGCCCGTGTGCACGCCGACCGGGTCGACGTTCTCGATGGAGCAGACGACGACCGTGTTGTCGGCGGTGTCGCGCATGAGCTCGAGCTCGTACTCCTTCCAGCCGAGGATCGACTCCTCCAGGAGCACCTCGGTCGTCGGCGAGTCGCGCAGGCCGGCACCGCCGATACGGCGCAGGTCCTCCTCGTCGTAGGCGAAGCCGGAGCCCAGCCCGCCCATCGTGAAGGAGGGGCGCACCACGAGCGGGTAGCCGAGCTGCTCGGCACCGGCGAGGAGGTCGTCCATGGTGTGCGCGATGACGCTCTTGGCGACGTCCGCGCCCGCTTCGAGGACGAGCTCCTTGAAGACCTGACGGTCCTCGCCCTTCTTGATGGCGTCCACCTTCGCGCCGATGAGCTCGACGTCGTACTTCTCGAGGATGCCCTGCTCGTGCAGCGCCATCGCGGCGTTCAGCGCCGTCTGACCGCCGAGCGTCGGCAGGATCGCGTCGGGCTTCTCCTTCGCGATGATCGTCTCGATCACCGCGGGGGTGATCGGCTCGATGTACGTCGCGTCGGCGAAGTCGGGGTCGGTCATGATCGTCGCCGGGTTCGAGTTGACGAGGATGACCCGGATGCCCTCCTCGCGGAGGACGCGGCACGCCTGGGTGCCGGAGTAGTCGAACTCGCAGGCCTGGCCGATGACGATCGGGCCGGAGCCGATGACGAGGACGGAGCGGATGTCGTCGCGCTTGGGCATTACTTTGCATCTCCCTGGGTGGGTCCCTGAGCGGGTCGAAGGGTCGCGATGACCATGTCGCGGAAGCGGTCGAAGAGGTAGTTGGCGTCGTGCGGTCCGGCCGCGGCCTCGGGGTGGTACTGCACCGAGAAGGCGGGGATGTCGAGGGCGCGCAGGCCCTCCACGACGTTGTCGTTGAGGCCGACGTGGCTGACCTCGACCTTGCCGTAGCCGTGCGGGCTGTCGAACGAGCCCTCCAGGGGCGCCTCGACGGCGAAGCCGTGGTTGTGCGCGGTGATCTCCACCTTTCCCGTCTGCTTGTCCAGCACCGGCTGGTTGATGCCGCGGTGGCCGAACGGCAGCTTGTACGTGCCGAGACCCAGGGCGCGGCCGAGGAGCTGGTTGCCGAAGCAGATACCGAAGAAGGGCAGACCGTCGTCGAGGACCGCGCGCAGCAGTTCGACGTGGTCACCCGACGCCGCGGGGTCCCCGGGGCCGTTCGAGTAGAAGACGGCGACAGGCTCGATCGCCCGGATCTCGTCGATGCTCACGTCCTGCGGGAGGACGTGCACGTCGAAGCCGCGGGCGGCGAGGTTGTCGATCGTGGCCTGCTTCACACCCAGGTCGAGCACGGCGAGGTTGCCGATGCGCTCCCCCACCGCCGGGGTCACGGTCGCGTTCTCGACGGACACCTGGGCAGAGAGGTTGAGGCCGGTCATCTCCGGAGCCTCGCGGACGATGCGCAGCTGCTCCTCCGGGTCGAGCTCCGCGTCCGCACCCGAGAAGATGCCGCCGCGCATGGAGCCGGCGGAGCGGATGTGACGGGTGACCGCACGCGTGTCGATGCCACTGATGCCGACGATGCCGTCCTCGACGAGGACCTCGTCGAGGGACGCGTTCGCACGCCAGTTCGAGACGACGCGCGAGGGGTCGCGCACGATGTAGCCGGCGACCCAGATGCGGCGGGACTCGGTGTCCTCGTCGTTCATGCCGGTGTTGCCGATGTGCGGGGCCGTCTGCAGGACGATCTGTCCGGCGTAGGACGGGTCGGTGATGGTCTCCTGGTATCCCGACATGCCGGTGGCGAACACGACCTCGCCGAGGGTGCGTCCGCGCGCGCCGTAGGCGCGTCCGCGGTGTCGGGTGCCGTCCTCGAGCACGAGGACGGCGGGATCGGGGAGGCGGGCCGCGGAGGCCTGCGGGGAGGAAGTCGAGAGGGTCATGACGTGGCTCCTGTGTCAGGGGCGGCGGGGATGAGCCGCTGCAGGTCGGAGATGAGGGTCGGGAGGTCGCCGCCGGTGAGGCGCACATAGCTGTCGACGACGGTCGCGTCGTCGACGTGCCACGCGATGCGCACGAGCCCGCCGGGCTCCACGACGCGATCGATGGTGACGGTCGCGCGGTCGACGGAGACCAGGCGGTCGGCGGCGAGGAAGACGGTGGGGGCACCGTCCAGGGCCAGCGCGATGCCGCGGTCGGTCACGGCCAGCTCGCCGCGTGCACGGAACGCCAGCGGGGTGATCGCGAGCCGTTCGAGGGGCTGCTCGTGCCGAGTGGTGGACACGTAGAGCACCTCGTCGCGGCGCGTCACCTCCGCGTGCTCCGGCACCCCGAGCGGGGCCGTGTACGCGGCATCGCGCCGCACTCGTCGTCGCCAGGCGAACAGCATCGACAGCAGGATGAGCAGCGCGACGGCGATGATGATCGCGACCGCGAGGTCCCGTGCGCTCATGCGCCGAGCTCCTCGACGACGGTGCCGCCGTCGACCGTGAGGACGCCGCCGTGCACCGTGTACTCCACGCGCCCGGGCAGTGCGCGGCCCAGGTAGGGCGAGTTCACGCTGCGCCCGTGCAGGTCCGCGGCGGTGAACACACCGTCGACCGCGGGGTCGTACAGCGTGATGTGCGCGGGCTGCCCGGCTGCGAGCGGCGTGCCGTGGCCGGAGAGCCGGCCGATGCGGGCGGGCGTCGAGCTCATGACGCGGGCGACGTCGGCCCAGCCGAGCAGACCGGTCTGCACCATCGACTGGTGCACGACGCGCAGGGCGCTCTCCAGACCGACCATGCCGTTCGCGGCGGCCTGCCACTCGCACGCCTTGTGCTCGCTGGGGTGCGGTGCGTGGTCGGTCGCGACGATGTCGATCGTGCCGTCGGCGAGACCCTCCCGAACCGCGAGGACGTCCTCCTCGCGGCGCAGCGGCGGGTTGACCTTGAACCGCGCGTCGTAGCCGCGGACGAGTTCGTCGGTGAGCAGCAGGTGGTGCGGCGTGACCTCCGCCGTGACGTCGACGCCTCGCTTCTTGGCCCAGCGGATGATGTCGACCGAGCCGGCCGTCGAGAGATGACACACGTGCAGCCGCGAGCCGACGTGCTCGGCGAGGAGCACGTCACGGGCGATGATCGATTCCTCGGCGACCGCCGGCCACCCGGCCAGCCCGAGCTCGGCCGAGACGGTGCCCTCGTTCATCTGGGCGCCCTCGGTGAGCCGCGGGTCCTGCGCATGCTGGGCGATGACGCCGTCGAAGGACTTCACGTACTCCAGAGCCCGGCGCATGATCAGCGGGTCCCAGACGCAGAAGCCGTCGTCGCTGAAGACCCGCACCTGGGCACGCGAGGTGGCCATGGCGCCGAGTTCCGCGAGGCGCTCGCCCTTCTGGCCCACAGTGACGGCGCCGATCGGCTGCACGGTCGCGTAACCGGCCGCCTCGCCGAGGGCGAGCTCCTGCTCGACCACGCCCGCCGTGTCGGCGACCGGGGAGGTGTTCGGCATCGCGAACACGGCGGTGAACCCGCCGGCGGCGGCCGCTCTGGTGCCGGTGAGGATCGTCTCGGAGGCTTCGAACCCGGGTTCGCGCAGATGGGTGTGCAGATCGACGAGACCCGGCAGCGCGACCAGGCCCGCGGCGTCGATCACGCGCGCGCCGGTGCGGGTGAGCCCCGTCCCGACCTCGGCGATCACGCCGTCCTCGATGATGATGTCGGCGCTCGTCGCGCCGAGCAGCTGTGCACCGGTGATGACGAGGGTCTCGCTCACAGGTCTCCCCCTCGTTCGTCGTCTCGTTCCCCTGCCAGCAGCAGGTACAGCACCGCCATGCGCACGGAGACCCCGTTCGACACCTGTTCCAGCACCGTCGAACGGGGGGAATCGGCAGCTTCGGAGGAGATCTCCAGTCCCCGGTTCATGGGTCCGGGGTGCAGGACAATGCTACCGCCCGGCAGAGCCGCCACGCGCCGTGCGTCCAGGCCCCACCGGCGCGAATACTCCCGCTCAGTCGGGAAATACGCCGCGTTCATCCGCTCGAGCTGGATGCGCAGCATCATCACGGCGTCGGGCCCCTCCGCGAGGGCTTCGTCCAGGTCGTAGACCACGCGGACCGGCCACAAGGACACGTTCTGCGGAACCAGGGTCGGCGGCGAGACGAGCGTGACCTCGGCGCCGAGCGTCGTGAGCAGCCAGACGTTGGAGCGCGCCACCCGCGAGTGCAGCACGTCGCCGACGATCGTCACTCGGAGACCGGACAGATCGCGTCCGCGGCTGTCCGCTCCGAACCGGCGCTTGCGGATGGTGAAGGCGTCGAGGAGGGCCTGGGTGGGATGCTCGTGCGTACCGTCGCCGGCGTTCACGACCCCGGCGGAGATCCAGCCACTCGTGGCCAGGGTCTGCGGGGCGCCGGAGCCGGGGTGACGCACGACGACCGCGTCGGCGCCAATGGCCTCGAGCGTCTGCGCGGTGTCCTTCAGGCTCTCGCCCTTCGAGACGCTGGAGCCCTTCGCGGCGAAGTTGATGACGTCGGCGGACAAACGCTTCGCCGCGGCCTCGAAGGAGATACGGGTGCGCGTGGAGTCCTCGAAGAAGAGGTTCACGACCGTCTTGCCACGGAGCGTGGGGAGCTTCTTGACCTCGCGGGACTGCGTGTCAGCCATGTCCTCGGCGACGTCGAGGATGCGCAGGGCGGTGGCTCTGTCGAGCGTGCGGGTGTCGAGGAGGTGCCTCATTCGCCGATCGTCACCTCCTCGGCGCCGTCGTTCTCGAACAGGCGCACGTTGACGCGCTCGGTGCGCGCGGAGGGGATGTTCTTGCCCACGAAGTCCGGGCGGATGGGAAGCTCCCGGTGTCCGCGGTCGATGAGGATCGCGAGCCGCACGACGGCGGGACGGCCGATCGACTGCAGGGCGTCGAGCGCGGCGCGGATGCTCCGGCCGGAGAACAGGACGTCGTCGACGAGGACGACCGTCTTCCCGTCGATGCCGCCCGGGGGGATCTCCGTCGGCTGCGGCGACCGCGTCGGGTGCTTGGCGAGGTCGTCGCGGAAGAGCGTCACGTCGAGGGAGCCGACCGGGACGGAGACCTGGGCGATCTCGCTGATCAGGGCGGCGAGCCGGTGACCCAGCGTGACACCGCGGGTCGGGATGCCCAGCAGGACGAGGCCGTCGGCCCCGCGATTGGACTCGAGGATCTCGTGCGCGATCCGGGTCAGCGCTCGTGAGATGTCGGCTTGGTGCAGCACAGTGCGCACACTCATCAGCCGCTCCCTTCTCCGCCTCACAGGACGGTGTTAAAGGTTGCTAGTGCCCCCAGTCTATCGGACCCGCGATGGTCCCCCCGGTCAGCTCGCCTCGCGGAGCACGGGATCCGTCACGTCGTCGATTTTCGAGGAACGGATCGGGTGGCCGCTCGTGGAGAGGCAGCGCCCGGTCTTCAGGTCCCACTTCCAGTCGTGCATGCTGCACGTCAGGATGCCGTCCTCGTCGACCTTCCCCGTCTTGGTGAGGTCGGCACGAAGGTGCGGGCAGCGGCGCTGGACGACCCAGTCGCCTATCTCCGCATCCTCGGTCTGGTCGGTCTGCTCCTGGTACCAGTTCTCGACGTACTCGATCCGGTCGACCGAGAGGCACTTGAGGAAGGTGGTGAGGAACTCGTTGAACTTGCCGCTGCGCCCGACCGAGAACTGCATCGACAGGAAGATCGAGTTCGACCAGTCGATCTCGTGGTCGCGGATGTTCGTCGAGACGAGGTCGGCCGGGATCGTGTACCAGTACACGCACTCCTCGCCCGCGTACTCGCGGACCTTGGCGCGCGGGAAGTCGACCACCATGTCCAGCTCCCCGATCCGGAAGCGGACGTGCCCGCCGACACCGAGGCGGATGGTGCGCGACTTCTTCAGCAGCGGCTCCCACCACTCCTTGATCGCCGCCAGCATCTCGTCGGGCGGGATGATCTCGGCGCGAGACGCCTCCTCGTCGCGGATCTCCTGCTGGCGGCTCGCGCGCTGCTCCTCCAGGTACTCCCACTTCTCGTCGAAGATGTGGGCGAGCTCGGCCTCGGTGTAGAGCGTCTGCTCGGTGGTCACCGCACCGCCGTCGATCGTGACGAGCGTGCCGGGGACGAAGAGCTGCCCGTCGTACTTCGGCGCCAGCTCCTTCATGTGCGCGATGAACTGCTTCTGGTCCGTGAAGATGGATTCGCCGTTGCGGCCCATCCCGTTGAAGTCGAAGAGGTCGTCGCGGAGGAACATGGGCGGCCCCGCCATCGGGAAGACATGCGGCGCGTCGACCTTCTCGATGTAGTACATCGCCCGCTTGTTCTGCGCCTCGCGCTTGAGACGGGCGAAGTTCTGCTTGGCGTCCAGCGGCAGGTCGTAGACCATGGGCCACCAGATCGCTCCGGAGACCTGGGTGAAGTAGGCGTCGGGCTTCCCGAAGTGCAGCAGCTTGTCGAGATCGAGCGGGTGCGAGTCGTTCTGGTTCAGCATCGACCCCGTGCCGTCGTCCACGCTGAGCGACGAATCACCGATCGGGCCGTCGCTCGGAGCGCGCAGCGGGGTGATCATCATCTTGAGCGCCCCGCGCTCGATGATCTCGCCGGCGGGGGCGTAGGTGATGTTCGTGTAGCCGAGCGCCCGGATGTCCTGCTCCAGGTCGTCGATCGGGTACTCCGGCAGGAGCACCTCGATGTCCTTGCGGATGTACCGCTCCAGCAGCGCCGGGTCGAAGTGGTCGCGGTGCCGGTGCGAGATGTAGAGGAAGTCGGCTTCCCGTCCGTACCGCTCCCAGTCGAGCGCGCGGTTGTCCGGGAACGGGAACCAGGACCCGAAGAAGGACGGGCCGAGCACCGGGTCGCAGATGATGTTGCCGCCCACCGTCTCGATGAACATGCCGGCGTGGCCGAGTCCCGTGATCCGCATTGCATTCCTCTCGAAGATGAACCGTTCGATTGTACCGACGGCTCCCTGAGCACCCGGCGGGACGGGCCGGGGAAAACGGTCTAGTCGTCGAAGAGACCGCGGATGTCGTCGGCGGTGAGCGCCTGGGCGAAGAGCGCGTCGTCGTCGAGCACGGCCGTGAACAGCCGCGCCTTGCGGCGTTGCAGCGCGAGGACCTTCTCCTCGATCGTGCCGGTCGCGATCATGCGGTAGACGAACACCTGGCTGCGCTGGCCGATGCGGTGCGTGCGGTCGACGGCCTGCGCCTCGGCGGCGGGATTCCACCACGGGTCGAGGAGGAAGACGTAGTCGGCCTCGGTCAGGGTGAGTCCGAATCCGCCGGCCTTCAGGCTGATGAGGAAGACGGGCTGCTCCCCCTCCGCGAAGTCCGTGACCACCCGCTCGCGATGCCGCGTCGAGCCGTCGAGGTGCGCGTACGGCATGCCGGCGGCGTCCAGACGCCCCGCCGCCATGTCGAGGAAGGACGTGAACTGGCTGAACACGAGCGCGCGGTGCCCCTCCGCCTGCAGCTCGACGATCCGTTGCAGGAGCTCGTCGAGCTTGCGGGAGCCGAGGCGCGCATCGGCCGGGTCGATCAGCGCCGGAGCGAGGCTCAGCATGCGCAGCAGAGTCAGCGACCGGAACACGATGAAGCGGTTCCGATCGAGATCCTCCAGCAGGCCGAGCACCTTCTGCCGCTCGCGTTGCAGCACCGTCTCGTAGAGCTCGCGATGCCCCGCGCTCAGCTCGACCTCCAGCACCTGCTCCTGCTTCGGCGGAAGATCGGGGGCGACGAGCTCCTTGGTGCGGCGGAGCACGAGGGGACGGATGCGCCGTCGAAGCTGCGCGAGGCGGCGCTGCCGGTAGGGTCCGCCCTCCGCGTTCTCCGGGACCTTCCCCTGCTCGATCGGCTGGATGTAGTGCTCGCGGAACTTCCGCGCCGAGGCGAACAGGCCGGGCGCCGTGAGCTTCAGCAGCGCCCAGAGCTCCTCCAGGCTGTTCTCCAGCGGCGTGCCCGTGACCGCGATGGTGACGTCGGCTGGGAAGCGGGCGACGGCACGGTGCAGTTTCGTCGCCGGATTCTTCACGAACTGGGCCTCGTCGAGGAACAATCCGGCCCAGGCGACGCCCGCGAACCCCTCTTCATCGAGCCGGGCGACGGCGTAGGTCGTCAGCACGACGTCGGCCTCGCGAGCCGCGACACTCGCCGACGGCCCGGCCGTGGAGTCCCGGGTGACCACGCGGAGGCCGGGAGCGAATCGCGCGGCTTCGGTGCGCCACGTGGCCAGCACGGACGTCGGGACCACGACGAGGAAGGGGCGCTCCTCCCCCGCCGCCCTGGCATGCAGGATGAGCGCGAGCAGCTGGACGGTCTTCCCGAGCCCCATGTCATCGGCGAGGATGCCGCCGAGGCGGTGCGTCCAGAGGAACGCGAGCCAGTCGAGGCCTTCCTTCTGATACGGCCGAAGGTGTGCGGTGAGCCCCGGCGGGATCGGCACCGCCGGCACCGCAGTGGCGCTGCGCAGTCCCTCGGCCGTGGCGCGCCAGCTCACCGCGGGAAGGGCTTCGTCCGCCAGGTCCTCGAACTCCTCCCACAGATCCGTCTGATGACGACTGATCCGTGGGCCCGTCTCCCACTCGTCGAGGTCTCCGGCCTCGTCGAGCAGGTCACGCAGACGGTCGAGCGCCGGGTGGTTCAGGGAGAAGTAGCTGCCGTCGACGAGCAGGAGCTTCCGTCTCCCCGCGCTCAGGGCGGTGAAGAGCGGCTCGAACGGGATGTTCCGACCGTCGATGCGGACGATCACGCCGAGGTCGAACCAGTCCGGGTCGGTGCTCTCCACGGTCGAGACGGTGATCTCCGGCTCGCCGGCGAGCTCGCGATACGTCTTGCGGCGGCCGGACACCTCCACCTCGACACCCTCCGCCTCCAGCGCCGGGACGACGCGGGTCATGAACTCCGCGGCCTCCACGTCGTGGAATGCCCCCGCGGGGGCGAACGCGACGCCGTGCTCCTGCCAGACGTTCCGGATCCGCTCCGTCACCCCGGCCTCGGCCTCCGGATCGCGCACGGCCTCCGGACCCGGCGTGAACGGCACCCGCCCGAAGCCGCGATAGTCCCACTCGACGGCGTACTCCACGGTGTCGCCGCGACGGAACGCCACCCGCAGCACGGCACGGGGCGGCGGGAGGTCCGGCAGCGAGACGCGGCCGACCGCGCGGACGGGGAGGCGACGCGCGAGGAGCGGATAGGCATCCTGGAGGAAGGCCGTCTCCTCCTCCGCGGGGACGACGAGCGTCCGGGCCCGGAGCAGCGACTGCGCCGGCCCTGCGAGCGGAAGCTCAGCGAGCGTCACCTGGAGGCGCGACCCGCTCTGCGCGACCTCGTACACGCCGGAGCGCCCGAGGGGCCTGATGCTGCCGGGCGGCGTCTCGCGCCCGTCCACCGTCACGACCGGCCGGACCACGAGGCCGCCGTCGTCGCCGCGGGACACCGCCGCCGTCAGCTCAGCGGTATCCGCGAGGACGAGCGTCGTCGACCGCTGCGCCGCCACGAGCGGGATGCCGAGTCCGGCCGCGGACCGCAGGTGCCCCCAGAGGAGCCGCGACTCGATCAGGTCGGCGACGAGCCAGTCCCCGGCCGTGCCGGAGAGCAGCGTGTCGCGCGCGATGCTGAGGAGATCGGCGAACCACCGCGACCGTTCCCGACCGTACTGGTCCGGCGCGCGGCGTACCGCGTCCCAGGTGGCCGAGCCGAGCACCCAGGACCCCGTCGCCGCGCTCCGCTCCAGCGGACGGATGCCGAGGAGGATCTCTCCGGTCGCCTTCGCGACATCACGCGGAGTCGCGGTGCGCTGCGGCCGGGACGCCCACGGATTCGCTCCTCGGGCGTCGCGGACGCGCAGCTCGAACCCGAGGGCCAGCGGGGGCGTCGCCGCCGGAGCGGCGCCGCCCTCGAACAGCGCGCGCCAGTCCCGCGCCCCGTCTCCCGGGGCACCCGAGGCGGAGGCGGGCGGGCGGATCATGGGATGATCCTGCCCGCCATCGCCGACACCGCCGCTGCGGCGCTCAGGCCGAGCGGGCGACGCGGGCGAGCACGCCGTGCACAAACGCGCCCGACTCATCGGTGGAGAACTCCTTCGCGAGCTCCACCGCCTCGTCGATCGCGACCGCGGTCGGCACCTCGTCGTTGTAGAGGATCTCCCACGCGCCGATGCGCAGCAGGGCGCGGTCGACGGCGGGCATCCGCTCGAGCTTCCAGTCACGGCTGTGCGTCGTGATCTGCTCGTCGATCTCGTCGCGCTGGTCGATGATGCCGTCGACGATCTCCCGGGCGTACAGCCACGACGCCTCGCGCGCGGGCTCGTTCGCCGCACGCTTCGCCTCGGCGGCGAGGGCCACCGCGACGTCGTCGCCGCGGACGTCGGCGGAGAACAGGATGTCGAGCGCGCGCTTGCGCGCCTTCGTGCGGGCGCTCACGCCTTACTTCTCGCGGCCGAGGTACTCGCCCGTGCGGGTGTCGACCTTGACCTTGGTGCCGGTCTCCAGGAACAGCGGGACCTGGATCTCGTAGCCGGTCTCGAGCGTCGCGGGCTTGGTGCCGGCGGACGAGCGGTCGCCCTGCAGGCCGGGCTCGGTGTAGGTCACCTCGAGGATGACCGACGCCGGGAGGTCGATGTAGAGGGGGTTGCCGTTGTTGAGGGCGATGGTGACCTGCTGGTTCTCGAGCAGGAAGTTCTTCGCGTCGCCGACCGTGGCGGCCGGCAGCGTGATCTGGTCGAAGTCGGTCTGGTCCATGAACACGAACCCGTCACCGTCGGTGTAGAGGTAGGTGTAGTCGCGACGGTCGACGTTCTCGATGTCGATCTTCGCACCGGCGTTGTACGTGCGGTCCACGGTCTTGCCCGAGACGACGTTCTTCAGCTTCGTGCGGACGAACGCGCCGCCCTTGCCGGGCTTGACGTGCTGGAACTCGATGACGCTCCAGAGCTGCCCGTCGATGCTGAGGACGACGCCGTTCTTGATGTCTGCGGTGGATGCCATGTGCGAGGAGTTCCGTTCCTGAGTCCGTGGGGGCCGGGGTCGGCCGACAGTCGATTCTACGGGATGCCCGGCGCCAGCCGCCGCGTGGGCACGATAGACGCTCCTGGGTGCGAGGGGAAGCCCCGTGACGACGACGACCGCCCCCGGGCAGCCTGGAGCGGGACAGGAGCAATCGACATGAGCGAGAACGACCGCGACCGCGACCCGACCAGGATGGCGAATCAGCCGGCACTGCGGACGTCGTCCGGGGCGGTGTGGCTCATCGTCGCCGCGATCTTCACCGCGGTCAGCCTCGTCCCCCTGATCGGGATCGTCCGCAGCGGCGGGGCGGCGGGAACGGTCGGCCTCATCACGGCGATCGTCCTGGTTTTGGGTCTGGTGGCGATGGTCGTCATCCGCCTCACCGTGGCGCCTGTGCGTCCTCGGCTCCGTGCGCTGGCCGGCTGCTTCCTCGCCATGGCTCTGCTGACGCTCGTGGGCATCACCGTCTGCGTCCTGCTCGTCGGCCTGCCCTGATCCCGCCCGATCAGAGGTGCGCGACGAGCTCCCGCACGGCCTCCGGGTAGCCGTCGACGCCGTGTCCGACGACACGGACCGCGGCGACGTCGTGCAGGTACGAGTGGTGACGGAACTCCTCGCGGGCGTACACGTCGGAGATGTGCACCTCGGCGAAGGGCAACGCGACGCCGGTGAGCGCGTCGCGCAGGGCCACCGACGTATGGGTGAGGCCGCCCGGGTTGATGACGATGCCCGCGCAGTCCGCCCGCGCGTCGTGGATCGCGTCGATGAGCACGCCCTCGTGGTTGCTCTGCAGCGCCCGTACCTCGAACCCGAACGCCGCGGCGGCCTCGGCGGTGATCCGCTCGACGTCGGCGAGGGTCGCCGTGCCGTACACCTCGGGTTCGCGAGTGCCGAGGAGGTTCAGGTTGGGGCCGTTGACGAGCAGCAGCCGACGCGGAGCCGTCATGCGGGCACGCTCCCCGTGTCGCCCAGTTCGCGGCGCATGACCCACTCCCGCCCGAAACCCGAGGTCTCGATCTCGCCGGTCCGGACGAAGCCGGCTCGACGGTAGACGGCCTGCGCCCGGGAGTTGTCCACGTGCACCTCGAGCACGAGCGCACGCAGCCCGCGATCGCGTGCCCAGGCGGCCGCGGCGTCGAGGAGCGCATCGATGACGCCCGCACCGCGGTGCGCATCCGCCACGTAGACCCCCACGACCAAGCCGGCGTCATGCTGCTCGCGATGCGGGAGCAGCGTGATCGTCCCGGTCCAGGTGCCGTCGTCGGCGATCGCGACGAACTGCGCCGCGGCCGCGTCACCCGAGGCGTTCGCCGCGCGCTCCTGCCAGAAGCGGTCGGGCTGTGCGGCGGCGTGCTCGACGGTGTCGAGGAAGGCCATCGGCGCGGCGGGGTCGGCGAGGGCCTGCAGCCGCAGCGCCTTCACCTCCCGCCAGTCCTCGGGCGTGATGCGCCGGACGGCGATGCTCATGCGCCGATCTCCTGATACGCGGCGAAGAGCAGCGACTCGTCCGGCGCCTGGAGCACGGTGGGCTTGGCGATGTCGTCCAGCAGGATGAAGCGGAGCATGCCGCCGCGGCTCTTCTTGTCGCGCTGCATCGTGGCGAGCAGCTGCGGCCAGGCTCCGGCACGGTACGAGGTGGGCAGGCCCAGCGACTCGAGGATCGTGCGGTGGCGCTCCGCCGCGGCGTCCGAGAGGCGCCCCGCCAGCCGGGACAGCTCCGCGGCATACAGCATGCCGATCGAGATGGCAGCCCCGTGCCGCCAGCGATACCGCTCGGCATGCTCGATCGCGTGGCCGAGGGTGTGGCCGTAGTTCAGGATCTCCCGCTGTCCGGCCTCGCGGAAGTCGTCCGAGACGACCTGCGCCTTCATGTCGATCGCGAGTTCGACGGACCGCCGGAACTCCTCCGTCGTGGTGTCGACCGCGCGGGCGGGATCGGCCTCGATGATGTCGAGGATCTCCGGTGCCCAGATGAAGCCGGCCTTGACGACCTCCGCGAACCCCGCGGTGGCCTCGTTCGGACTCAGGCTGCCCAGTTCGTCGAGGTCACCGATCACCGCGCGCGGCGCCCAGAAGGCGCCCACGAGGTTCTTGCCCTCCGCGGTGTTGACGCCGGTCTTTCCGCCCACGGCGGCGTCCACGAGGCCGAGCACCGTGGTGGGCACCTGGACGATCTGGATGCCGCGCAGCCAGGTCGCCGCGACGAAGCCGGCGAGGTCGGTCACCGCTCCCCCGCCGTAGCCGACGACGGCGTCCGTGCGCGTGAAGTCCGCCTGACCCATGACCTGCCAGCAGAACGCGGCCACCTCGATGCGCTTGCCCTGCTCGGCATCCGGGATCTCGGCGAGCAGCACCTCCCGCGGGCCATCGGCGGTGTCGGCGAGGAGTCGGTCGCGGAGTTCGGCGGCGCGGGCCGCGAGAGTCGGCGGGTGCACGACGAGGATCTTGCGGACGCCCGGCGCGAGAGCCGCCGACACCTGGTCGAGGATCCCCCGTCCGATCGTGATGTCGTAGGCGTCGTTCCCGGTGACGCTGATGGTCGTCGTGCTCATCGCTGTTCTCTCCTCCATGCCACGATCTCGTCCGCGATGCGCTGCATCGGACGCCGTGAGGTGTCGAACGTGGTCGACGCCACCTCGTCATACCATCCTCGCCGTTCCGCGAAGATGCGCTTCCACTTCTCGACCGGGTCCTCGCCCGCCAGCAGCGGGCGCGTCCCGCCGCGCAGTCGGTCGGCCACCGCTGCCTCGCTCACGGAGAGGAAGACCACGGGGTGCGCACGCAGCAGCGCGCGCGTCTCCGGGTCCGTGACCGCGCCGCCGCCGAGGGAGATCACGCCGCCCTCGGCGAGAGCCTCACGGACCGCCGCGCGCTCGAGCTCCCGGAAGTGCGCCTCGCCGTGCGTGGCGAAGATCTCCGGGATCGGGCCGTGCGCGGCGACGATGCGCTTGTCGGTGTCGATGAAGGCGACCCCCAGACGCCGCGCGACCCGTCGCCCGACACTGGTCTTGCCTGCCGCCATCGGTCCGACGAGGACCAGCGTCAGCGGCTCAGCCTCGTTCGTCATGCGCGATGAGCGCCGCCTCGGACGCGGGGGCCGTGCGCAGCTCCGCGGGGATGCCGTCGAGGTATCCCTCCAGGTTGCGGCGCGTCTCACGGATGCTGTCGCCGCCGAACTTCTCCAACACGGCGCGGGCCAGCTCGATGGCGACCATGGCCTCCGCAACGACGCCCGCCGCGGGCACGGCGCAGACGTCGGAACGCTGGTGGTGCGCGGTCGCCTGGTCGCCGGTCGCGATGTCGATCGTGCGCAGCGCGTGCGGCACGGTCGCGATCGGCTTCATGCCCGCCCGCACGCGCAGGACGGTCCCCGTGGACATGCCACCCTCGGTGCCGCCGGCGCGGTCCGTGCCGCGGGCGATGCCGTCGGCGGTGACGAAGAGCTCGTCATGGGCGGCCGAACCCCGGCGACGTGTGGTCTCGAAGCCGTCGCCGACCTCCACGCCCTTGATCGCCTGGATGCTCATGAGTGCCTGGGCCAGTCGGGCGTCCAGGCGACGGTCCCAGTGCACGTGGGAGCCGAGGCCCGGCGGCAGGCCGTAGGCGAGGACCTCGACGATGCCGCCGAGCGTGTCGCCGTCCTTCTTGGCGTCGTCCACCTCCGCGACCATCAGTGCGGAGGTCGCGGGGTCGAAGCACCGCAGCGGGTCGGCGTCCAGGGCGTCCACGTCGTCCGGGGTCGGCAGCGCCGCGCCATCCGGCACACGCACCGGCCCGATCGAGAGCGTGTGGCTGACGAGTCGGATGCCGAGCTCGCCGAGGAAGGAGCGGGCGACGGCACCGAGCGCCACGCGGGCGGCGGTCTCCCGGGCGCTCGCACGCTCGAGGATCGGACGGGCCTCGTCGAAGTCGTACTTCTGCATGCCCACGAGGTCGGCGTGGCCCGGACGCGGCCGGGTCAGCGGGGCGCCACGACCGCGCGAGCGATCGGTGAGCTCCACCGGCTCCGGGTTCATGACCTCGATCCACTTCGGCCACTCGGTGTTGCCGATGCGCAGGGCGATGGGGCTGCCCAGCGTCTTCCCGTGCCGGACACCGCCGGAGATGGTGAGCTCGTCCTGTTCGAACTTCATCCGGGAGCCGCGTCCATAGCCGAGCTTGCGGCGGGCGAGGTCGGCCTGGATGGCCTCGGACGACACCGGGACGCCGGAGGGCAGACCCTCCATTACGGCGATGAGTTCTGGGCCGTGCGATTCGCCGGCCGTGAGCACGCGGAGCATGTGCTCTAGTCTCCCATGCGTTTCCCCCCGCGCCGTGCCGCGTTTCGTCGGGCGGCGGTCAGAGGGTGGCACGCATCGCGGCGAGGACCGCGTCCTCGTCCGGCAGCGGCGAAACCGGGTCGCCGTGCAGGAAGATCCGGATCTGCCGGACCGCCTGATGCAGCAGCATTCCGAGTCCGGAGACCGCCGGCGCTGCGCCCCATGCCGCCGCCAGGGTGGACGGCCAGGGCGCGTAGGCGGCGTCGAACAGCGTGCCGCCGGTCTCGGCCAGGCGGGCGGCACTCTCCGGCGGCAACGTTGTACCGGAGGGCAGCGTCGCCACCGTGAGGTCGACGGCGCCGTCCGCCTCGTCGAGCGATCGTGGGGTGACCACGACGCCGCGTCGCTCCCCGATCCGGACGAGCCCCGCGGCGCGTTCCGGCCGACGGGCGGCGACCTCGACCCGCGTCGCCCCGAGGTCGGCGAGGGCGACGAGGGCCGAGGCTGCCGTCGCTCCGGCGCCCAGGATCCGTGCCGTTCCGATCTCGCGGATCCCGGCATCACCGAGGGCATCGACGATCCCGCCGACGTCGGTGTTGAATCCCGCCGGGGTCTCCGAGAGCAGGAGCGTGTTGACCGCGCCGGTCAGCTCCGCGTGGGCATCCCGGGTGGCGGCGTATCGGTACGCCTCCTCCTTGAGCGGCATCGTCAGGGACAGGCCGCGCCAGGTGTCGTCGAGGGCCTCGACCGCGTCCGTGAAGCCCTCCTCGCCGACCTGACGGCGCCCGTACTCCCAGCCCAGTCCGAGCACCGCGTAGGCCGCAGCGTGCAGCTCCGGCGACCGTGAGTGCCCGATCGGGTCGCCCCAGACCGCCAGCCGTCTCCGGTTCACCGCGTCAGCAACCGGCGTCGGGGTTCGCGCGGCACCAGTCCCGCCACTTCTCCACGCCCTGCTCGTGCTCCGCGAGAGTCTCCGAGAACTGCGTCTCGCCGGTCTCGAGGTTGACGGTGACGAAGTAGATCCACGGCCCGTCCGCGGGGTGCATCGCGGCATCGATCGCGGCATCGTTCGGGCTCGCGATCGGCGTGGCCGGAAGCCCCTTGTTCACGTAGGTGTTCCACTCGTTGGGGTCTTCCAGAGCCTCGGCCGAGCTCGAGACCACGCCCTCGTGCAGGGAGCCATACCCGTACTGCGCCGTCGAGTCCATCTGGAGCAGCATGTCGTCGTCGAGGCGGTTCTGGATCACGCGGGACACCTTGGCGAAGTCGTCCGTGCGGCCTTCGCGCTGGATGATCGAGGCGATCGTGAGGATCCGCTGCGCGTCCTCGTCCGGGACGCCGGCGGCGGCGAGCGATTCGCGCGTCCGGTCGACCATGCGCTGGATGACCTGCGTCGCGGTGGCCTCGGGGTCGAACGTGTACACCGCGGGGAACAGCCACCCCTCCAGGCTCTGCGCCTCCACCCCGTACGCGGACGGATCGGCGACGGCTGCCTCGAGGTCGGCCAGCGGCATCCCGAGAGTCTCGGCCATGGACGGCAGGGCCGATTCGATCGTCCCGCCCTCCGGCATGGAGACGGTGTTCTCGAGCTTGTTCTCCTCGTTGCGGAGCGCGGCGAGGGCATCCTCCGCCGTCATCTTCTTCTGCAGGCGGTAGACGCCGGGATAGAAGGTCACCGCGATGTTCTCGTCGATGAGGTAGTCGTAGAAGACGTCCTCGGTCTTCGTGACGCCGGCTTCGTACAGCGCCGTCGACACGGGGCCGCCCGTGTCGCCCTGCTTGATCGTGACGTACACCTCACCGGTCGCCTGGCCGGGCTCCCAGTCTTTCGGCTCGCCCCACCCCATGGCGTCGGCGATGCGGTCGCCGAAGGTGTTCGCGACCCAGACGCCGCCGGCGGCGATGCCGCCGAGGATCACCAGGACGATGATCAGGGCGATGAGGCAGCCCTTGCGGCGCTTCTTCTTGGTCGGAGCGCCGTGATCGCGGCCGTCGTCCTGAGCGGCGAAGATCTCGTCGAGTCCTCCGCCCAGCGCCGGTGCGGGGTCTTCGGTGCCGGTCGACCGGCGCGGGCCCGGGGCGGGGGCCTCGTCCGCGCTCGTCGCGGCGACGGGCATCGCGCGGGTCACGACCGCTTCGGCGTCTGCGGCATTCGCCTGCGGCCGGTGGTCGGTCACGGCCGCATCCGCGGTGGTCGCCGCCGACGCCGAGACCGGGCGGGCCGGCACGTCGGCATCGGGCGCAGCCGTCGCGTCCGGGGCGGCCGGAGCCTCCTGCTCGCGGGCCGCGGCCTCCCTCGCCGCGCGGCGGGATCCGGGTGCCGGCGTGTCATCCGCGGCGGTCGGGACCTGCGGGGACGGAGCGGGGAGGTTCTCGAACAGATCCCCCAACCGGGTGCTCTGCTCGTGCTCGGGCGCACGGCTCTCGCGTTCGGACATGTTCAGGCGGGCTCCTCGTCAACGGGGACCGGGGCACCGGCCGGGTTTCCGGTGCTCTTCTCCGTGTCGATCGCCTGCTGCAGCAGCACCACGGCGGCGACCTGATCCACAATGCTACGAGAGTTCTTCTGTGATCGCCCAGAACTCCGCAACGCCGCATGCGCGGAGACGGTGCTCAGACGCTCGTCCACGAGGCGGACCGGCACGCCACTGCGCCCCTGGAGTGCGGCCGCGAACTCCCGCGCATCGACCGTCGACGGCGTGTCCGCGCCCTGCATGTTCACCGGAAGTCCGACCACGATCTCCAGCGGCTCGTACTCCGCAGCCAGCTCCGCGATGCGCGTCAGCGAGTGCTCGTCGCGCGGCACGGTCTCGACGGGGACGGCCAGCATGCCGTCCGGATCGGACCGGGCCACGCCCACGCGGGCCCGGCCGACGTCGATGCCGAGCCGGACCCCGCGGCGATAACCGCTCACGCGCCCCGCAGCTCCTGGGAGACGGCCTCGAGCGCGGCGGGCAGCGCCGCTGCGTCGATACCGCCGCCCTGGGCGACGTCGTCGCGCCCACCGCCGCCTCCGCCGAGCACACCGGCGGCGCGCTTCGCGAGCGCACCCGCCTTCGCCCCGGCACCGCGCGCGGCCTCGTTCGTGGCGACGACGACGACAGGGCGACCGTTGACGACCGCACCGAGCGCGACGACCGCGGGGTCGGAGCCGAGCCGGTCGCGCACGCCGTTGACGAGCTCGCGGACATCGTCCGCAGACGCGACATCACCCAGCGACTGTGCCGCCACGCGGAAGTCCCCGACGCGCGTAGCGGCCTCGGCGATGGCGGGGATGCGTCCCGCTCGCTCCTTCGCCTCGAACTGCGCGATGCGCTTCTCCGCGGCCTTGAGGCTCGCGGCGAGATCGGCGATCCGCTCCGGGAGCTGCTCGCGCGGGGTCTTCAGAGAGGCGGTGAGCTGCGAGACGAGAGCGCGCTCCGCCGCGAGCTCCCGGAACGCATCCGCGCCGACGAGAGCCTCGATCCGGCGGTTGGAGGCGCCGACCGACGACTCCCCCACCACGCTGACCAGACCGATCTCCGCACTGGTCGACACGTGCGTGCCGGCGCAGAGCTCGCGCGACCACGGGCCGCCGATGTCGACCATCCGCACGACGTCGCCGTACTTCTCGCCGAAGAGCGCCATGGCGCCCGCTTCCTTGGCCTCGTCGAGCGTCACGATGCGGGTGGTCACCTCGAGGGCGTCCTGCACGGCGCGGTTCGTGATCTCCTCGATCTCCGTGCGGGTGTCCGTCGACAGTGCCTGCGACCAGGCGAAGTCGAACCGCATGTAGCCGGCGCGGTTGAGCGAGCCCGACTGCGTGGCGGTCGGGCCGAGCGTGTCCCGGAGGGCGGCATGCACGAGGTGGGTGGCGGAGTGCGCCTGACGGGCGGCGCGCCGATTGGCGGCGTCGACGATCGTCGTCGCGATGTCATCGACCGCGACCGTGCCGCGGGAGACCTCCACCGTGTGGCTGATCAGCCCGGGGACCGGACGCTGCACGTCGAGCACCTCGAGCTCGTAGCCGGGGCCCACGATGGTGCCCTTGTCCGCGACCTGGCCGCCGGACTCGGCGTACAGCGTCGTCTCGGCGAGCACGACCTCGGCGATCTGGCCCTCGGCGGCGCTGCGCACCGGCGCACCGTCGACGAGCAGACCGAGCACGCGGGACTCCACCTCGAGGGCCGTGTAGCCGTCGAAGCCCGTCTCGCCCAGCGCGCGCAGGTCGCGGTACACCGAGACATCCGCGAGCTGGCGCTTGCGGTTGCGGGCGTCGTCCTTCGCGCGCTGACGCTGCTCCTGCATGAGGGAGTCGAACGCGGCACGGTCCACGTCCAGCCCGGCCTCTTCGGCGACCTCCAGGGTGAGGTCGATCGGGAAGCCGTAGGTGTCGTGCAGCAGGAACGCCTCGGAACCGCTGAGGGTCTTCCCGCCGCCCTTCTTCGTCTCGTCGAGCGCGAGGTCGAGGATGGTCGATCCCTGCGCCAGGGTGCGCCGGAAGGTCTCCTCCTCGGCGAAGGCCGCCGAGGAGAGCACGGACCAGTCCCGCTCCAGCTCCGGGTACGCCGACTTCATCGCGTCGCGGGAGGCGGCGAACAGCTCGGGGAACGCGGGGTCGTCGACACCGAGGAGCCGCATGGCGCGCACGGTCCGGCGCATGAGGCGCCGCAGGATGTAGCCGCGGCCCTCGTTCGACGGACGCACGCCATCGGAGAGGAGCATGAGCGAGGAGCGCACGTGATCCGCGATCACCCGGAAGCGGACGTCGTCCTCGTGCACGGCGCCGTAGCGACGGCCCGAGAGTTCGACGGCACGGTCGAGCACCGGACGCACCTGGTCGGTCTCGTACATGTTCTCGACGCCCTGCTTGAGGAACGCGACGCGCTCCAGTCCCATGCCGGTGTCGATGTTCTTCATCGGCAGTTCGCCGACGATGTCGAACTCGGTCTTGCCGCGGATGTTCTCGATGAAGTCCTGCATGAACACGAGGTTCCAGATCTCGAGGAACCGCGAGTCGTCGACAGCGGGGCCGCCGTCCTTGCCGTAGGCCGGGCCGCGGTCGAAGAAGATCTCGGAGTCAGGGCCCCCGGGACCGGGCTGCCCGGTGTTCCAGTAGTTGTCCGCGCGGCCGAGGCGCTGGATGCGCTCCGGCTTGAGTCCGATGATGTCGCGCCAGATCGCCTCGGCCTCGTCGTCGGTCTCGTACACGGTGACCCAGAGATCCTTCTCGTCGAAGCCGAGGCCGCCGTCGGCCTCCGAGCTCGTGAGCAGCTCCCAGGCGTAGCGGATCGCGCCTTCCTTGAAGTAGTCGCCGAACGACCAGTTGCCGAGCATCTGGAAGAACGTGCCGTGACGCGCGGTGCGCCCGACCTCCTCGATGTCGTTGGTCCGGATGCACTTCTGCAGGTCGGCGATGCGCGGATGCGGCGCCGGGACCACGCCCGTGAGGTACGGGATCATCGGGACCATGCCGGCGACCGTGAACAGCAGCGAGGGGTCGTCGCTGACCAGGGATGCCGAGGGGACGATGAGGTGGTCGTTCTTCTCGAAGTAGGAGAGGTAGCGCTGCGCGATTTCCGCAGTTTTCATAGGAGTGCCGGATGTCCTTGCGTGAGGGGGCGCGCCGAGGCGCAGATGCGGGGGGTCAGTTCTCGCCCGGCTCGGTCAACCGAGCCTCCTGCGCGCGATACGCGTCGCTGAGGATCGCGGCGAGGCCGTTGAGGCGGGCGTCGACGTCGGCCAGGATGTCGTGGCCCCGCGGGTCCTTGTTCATGAAGTGAGCCGCGACGAAGCCGCCGATCACGCCGATCAGGAACCACAGCACATTCTTCATGTCGTCATCCTTGCCCTAGAGCCGCGAAGGCGCGGTCTCTCCATCGTAGGCGGAAACGACAGGAGGCGTCGGGAACCCCGACGCCTCCTGCCTGATGCTCTTCCGCTGGATCAGCGAGCCGCGTAGTACTCGACGACGAGCTGCACTTCACAGGTCACGGGGACCTCGGCGCGCTTCGGACGACGGACCAGGCGGGCCTGGAGCTTGTCGAGCTCGACCTCGAGGTAACCCGGAACGGCGGGCAGGACCTCGGCGTGACCGCCGGCGGCTGCCACCTGGAAGGGCTCGAGGCCCTCGCTCTTGGGCTTGACGTGGATGAGCTGACCCGGCTTCACGCGGAACGACGGGCGGTCGACGAGCTGGCCGTCGACGAGGATGTGACGGTGCACGACGAGCTGGCGAGCCTGCGCCGTGGTGCGGGCGAAGCCCGAACGGACCACGAGCGCGTCGAGACGCATCTCGAGGAGCTCGACGAGGTTCTCACCGGTCAGACCGTCCTGGCGACGGGCCTCGTTGAACGCGATACGCAGCTGCTTCTCGCGGATGCCGTACTGCTCGCGCAGACGCTGCTTCTCACGCAGACGGACGGCGTAGTCGCTGTCGGCCTTGCGCTTGGTGCGGCCGTGCTCGCCCGGAGCGTAGGGACGCTTCTCGAGGTAGCGGGCGGCCTTGGGGGTGAGTGCCACGCCGAGGGCGCGGCTGAGACGCACCTTGCGGCGGTCCTGGGACTTCGTGACCACGAAGTTATCCTTCCGATGACGTGGACGTGGATTTCACGTCCGACGGACGTATCACCGCGTTCTTCCTCGGGGCGCACGCCGGGGTGCCGTCGAGGTGGGGTGTGAACGAGGAGATGCCCGAAAACACGGTTTCGAGCCGCTCAAGTCTAACAGACGACGGCAGACACCCGAGGCCCGCGGATCACCGGTCGCCGAGGATCCGGCGGATGCGCTCCAGCCGTGCACTGATGTCGCGCTCCGCGCCCAGGTTCTTCGGCTCGTAGTAGTGGCGTCCGTCGAGCTCGTCCGGCAGGTACTGCTGCGGCACGATCCCGAACTCGCTGTCGTGCGCGTAGCGATAGCCGCGGCCGTGGCCCAGGCGCTTGGCGCCCGGGTAGTGGGCGTCGCGGAGGTGCAGCGGCACGCGCCCGAACCCTCCGGCCCGGATGTCGGCGATGGCCGCGTCGATGCCGACATACGCCGCGTTCGACTTCGCGGTCGTGGCCAGGTACACGGTGGCCTCCGCGAGCGGGATGCGTCCCTCCGGCATCCCGATGAAGGCCACGGCGTCGGCGGCGGCCACGGCGATGCCGAGCGCCTGGGGGTCGGCGAGCCCGACGTCCTCGGACGCGGAGATGACGAGCCGCCGGGCGATGAACCGCGGGTCCTCCCCCGCCTCGATCATGCGGGCGAGGTAGTGCAGCGCGGCGTCCGGGTCGGAGCCTCGGATCGACTTGATGAAGGCGCTGATGACGTCATAGTGCTCGTCGCCCTGCCGGTCGTAGCGGAGCAGAGCCTTGTCGACGGCCTGCGCCACATCGTCGGCGGTGACCTCGGGGACGGTCGACTCCTGGTCCTCGCTGTCGTCGTCGGCCGTCGCCGCGTGCGAGAGCGCCACCGCGGCGGCGGCCTCCAGCCCCGTGAGGGCGCGACGGGCGTCCCCCGACGCGAGGCGGATGAGGGCCGACCGCGCCTCGTCGGTGAGCGCGACCGCGCCTCCGAGTCCGCGGGCGTCCGACACCGCCCGATCCACGAGCACGCCGATGTCGTCATCGGTGAGCGGCTGCAGGGTGAGCAGCAGCGACCGGGACAGCAGAGGCGAGATCACCGAGAACGAGGGGTTCTCCGTGGTGGCGGCGATGAGGATGACCCAGCCGTTCTCCACGCCGGGCAGCAGGGCGTCCTGCTGGGCCTTGGTGAAGCGGTGGATCTCGTCGAGGAAGAGGATCGTCGTCTGCCCGTAGAGGTCGCGCTGCGTGATCGCCTCCTGCATGACCTCCCGCACGTCCTTCACGCCGGCGGTGATGGCCGAGAGCTCGACGAACCGGCGGCCGGAGGACCGGGCGATGGCCTGGGCGAGCGTGGTCTTCCCGGTGCCGGGCGGGCCCCAGAGGATGATAGACACCGCACCGGGCGAGCTGGCCTCCGGATCGGCGAGGGCGACGATGGGCGACCCGGCCCGCAGCAGGTGGCGCTGTCCCGCGACCTCGTCCAGCGACACCGGACGCATGCGCACGGCGAGCGGTGTCTGCCCGGAGAGCAGGGCGGAGGGAGAGGACATTCCTCCAGGCTAACGGCGGCCGGGGACACGAGGCGAGGCCGGCGCCCCGGTAGGCTCTCAGGCGACGTCGTGGACCGGCGTCGGACGGGAGAAGCAGGGCATGGCTGCACGCGGTTCCAAGAAGGCGCAGACACGCACCGAGGCGGAGCGCGCTCGGCTGCACACCGCTCGCACCCGCTGGCACCAGGACCAGATCCGCCGACGGACCCGGGACAACGCCATCGCGATCACCGTCGGCGCCCTCATCGTCGTGGGCGCGATCGTCAGCCAGGTCGTGCATGCGCAGGTGACCGCTCCGGAACCGACGCCGTCGCCCTCGCCCACCTCCTCGATCGAACCGTCCCCGGCGCCGACCGATACCCCGACGGAGGCTCCGACCGCGCCCGCCACTCCCTCGGAGTGAACCGATCCGGCACGATCAGTCGTCGAGCACCGCGAGTCGATAGCCGCGCTTGACCACGGTCTGCACGAGGTCGACGTCGCCGAGGGCCTCGCGGAGCCGCGCCACAGCGACCTCGACGGCTCGAGGACTCCGCCGCCCGCCCGGGAGCACCTGCCCGATCTCCGTCCGGCTGAGCACCCGCCCGTTGGCCACGAACAGCGCTTCCATGACGCTCACGGCTCCGCGGGAGAGCGGGACGAACACGCCGTCGATGAGAATGCCCCCGCTGCGTACCGCCACGTCGCCGACGTCCGTCCGCCGTTCGCGCCCCGCGCGGGCGAAGTGATCGATGACCGTGCGGGCGAGGTCTTCCGCCGTCGGCCCGCACGCTGTGGACGCGGCCAGTCCGAGCTCCGCCAGCTGAGCCGTCGCTGTGGGGTCGGCGGTCGCCAGGAGCAACCGCGAAGCCCGCGCGCGAGCACGCACCACATCGAGCATGCCGAGGCGCTCGAAGATCGCCAGGAGGCCTGGCACGCCTTCGGCGGCGGGGAACAGCACAGCGTCGACCTGGCCGGTCGCGATGCGGTGCGCCGTTCGCTTCGTGCCGGCGGGGATCGCCTGATCGTCCCGCAGTGACACGATCCGCACGACCTCCGACCCGCTGCCGGTGAGGGCGTGCAGGAGCGCGTCGGCGTCGACGGGCTCGGGCCGCACCGGCCGTGCCACCTCGGCGACCGCGATGCGGGAACCCACGAGTGCCGGGGCCACGCGGGTCGGCGCGCTCATCTCGCCCCCTCTGCGGACCGCACTCCCGCCGCCGTCCCTGTGCCGCTGCGGTCCAGGTCTCGACGCCGGCGGGTTCCCCCGTCCGCGGGTCCGACCAGCGGCGTCATCGGGTGGCGCCCGCCGGCTTCCGGCTCCGAGGTCCGGATCACCGCGCCTGCGGCCCGGAGGCCCGCCAGCACTCGCGGGAGGTCGCCGCGCCGGATCCCCCCGACGGTGATCGTCGCCTCGCCGAGACCGATCGTGGCGTCGTGACGCTGGGCCAGGCGGCCGATCACGAGGAGGAGCGCAGCGTCGATCTCCCTCCCGACCTCGACCTCGACGACGGAAGCGGCGGCCGAACCACGGAGGCGGACGCCCGGTCGGCGGTCGGGGGTGTCGGCAGGGGCGGGGTCACGCTGCAGCAGCGCAACCGCCAGACGGCGGAGGCAGGGTCCGCAGTCACGGCTCTCCCCCGCTGCGGCCAGGGCATCGGCGAACGTCCGGATCCCCCGGCGATCCAGCTCGACACTCAGCGCGTCCAGCGGGAGCGTCAGGAGACCGTGGCCGCATTCGTCCGCGCGGTCGTCGGACGCTGCCGAAGCCAGAAGCACGCGAACCTCCGCGCGCCGATCGGTGTCATCGCGCGAGAACCGCGCCAGCCGTGCCTCACCCGCTTCGCCGATCGTCGTCGTTCCGTACACCTGACGCGCATCTGCGGAGAGCAGGATCTCTCCGAAACGGCGTCCGTCGAGGGCGGACAGCGGGACGGCGAAGGCCGACCCACGGACGTCGTCGATCCGCAGGACGGCGAGGTCGATGCCACCGGGCCGTCCGTACCAGCGCCGCGGTCCTCGGTCCGTGAGCGGAGCGCCGCACAGGGCGGCGACCGCACGGTCCGCGGAGGAGCATGCGGCTTCGACGCCCCGCTCGAGCTGACCGACTCCCACCGCGACGTCCCCGATGGCGAGGATCCGCTCATCCTCTGTCTGTCCGGCGGCATCCACGATCACGCCTCCGCCCTGGCGCACCGGGAGACCGGCGTTGCGCGCGAGTTCGTCTCTGGCCCGTGCACCGGTCGTCACGACGAGATCCGCCCGGGCGAAGGTCCCGTCCTGGAACTCGACCGCGGTGACGGCACCGGCCTCGTCGGGATCGACGCGCGTCAGCCGCGTCCGGGTCCGCACGGTGATCCCGCGTGCCTCCATGACCCGCCGCAGCGCCGCCGCAGCCGGCGCCGACAGCACGGAGGGAAGCAGCCGATCCGCGGTGGCGACGAGGGTCGTCTGCACTCCGGCCTCGTCCAGAGCGAGCGCAACGTCGACCCCGGACTCGTCTCCGCCGACCACCACCGCTCGGAGGGCACGTGGCAGCTCCGTCCTGCGGATGGCCAGGAACGCGCGCAGGGTCTGTGCGTCTTCCATCGCGCGGAAGGTGAAGGCCCCACGAGCGCGGATGCCTGGCACCTCGAGCGGGCGGGCGTGGGTCCCGGTCGCCAGGACGAGCGCGTCGTAGTCGTACCAGCGGCGCGAACGGGTCCGCACGCGGCGTCCCGCCCTGTCGATACGCAGCACCCGGTCGTCGTCGATCAACCGCACCCGATCGTCGCGGAACGGCGCCCGGTCGAGATCGATGCCCGATGCCGCGTCGCCCGCGACCACCCGCGCCAGCCCGGAGCGGTCATAAGGCAGCCGCCCCTCGTCTCCGAACACCGTGATCCGCACGTCCCGCTCCGGATCCTCCAGCATCCGCGCGACGAAGCGGTGCGCCGCAACGCCCGCCCCCACGACGACGATCTCCGCTGTGCGCGCTGCGTTGTCGTCCATGGAACTCCTGTCGACCTGGGGACTGTCGTGGTCGCGACGATAGGAGCGCCGTGTTACCCGGAGATGACGCGGAGTGTTTCCTGCGTCGAACGTTCTGCTCACGAAACGGTAACGTCCCACTTCGTCGAGACCCCGGGTCGCCGTCGAGACCCCGCCTCGTTCGCGCACGAAGCACGGGGTCTCGGCGGGAAGACGGGGTCTCGCGGATGGAAGAGGGCGTACTAGGCTGAGCCTCGTCCTTTCCGCCTCCCGCGGCGTGACCGCGCAAGGAGAATCACCGTGTCTGCCAACGAGCCCGCGAAGCCGACCCCGCCCGTTCCCACCCCGCCCGCCGTGCCGCTGCCGCGAAAGGCGCCGACACCGGCCGCCGTCGCGCCGGCCGCGGCGAAGCCGACCCCGGTCTCCTCCGCCGGCGAATGGGGCCGGGTCTCCGAAGACGGCACTGTCGAGGTGCGCGAGGGCGAGTCCTGGCGCGTCGTCGGTCAGTACCCGGACGGCACTCCCGACGAGGCCCTGGCCTACTTCGTCCGCAAGTACGACGACATCGCCTTCAAGGTCGTCGCCCTCGAGCAGCGTCACCAGGCCGGCGGCGCCTCGGCGAGCGACCTGTCCAAGCAGGCCGCCCACCTCATCGACGAGGCTACGGATGCCGCGGCCGTCGGCGACCTCGCCGGCCTCCGCGACCGCCTCACCGCACTGGTCGCGTCGCTGTCCGAGGCCACCGCTCAGGAGGCGCAGCAGGCGAAGGAGCTCGTCGAGCAGGCCGTCGCCGAGCGCACCGCCCTCGTCGAGCGTGCCGAAGCCATCGCCGCCCGCGACCTGAGCAAGGTCCAGTGGAAGCAGGTGACCGCCGAGCTCAACGAGCTGTTCGAGTCCTGGCAGGCGCAGCAGCAGAACGGTCCGCGCCTGTCGAAGGGCGTCTCGCAGCAGCTCTGGAAGCGGTTCCGCGATGCCAGGGCCGTCGTCGACAAGCACCGCCGGGCGTTCTACTCCGAGCTCGACGATGCGCACAAGGCGGCGCGCGACGCGAAGTCCCGACTGGTCGAGCGCGCCGAGGCCCTGGCCCCGCGCGGGGTCGACGGCATCCCCGCCTACCGCTCCCTCCTGGACGAGTGGAAGACGGCCGGTCGCGCCGGACGCAAGGCCGACGACGCCCTGTGGGCGCGGTTCAAGGCCGCCGGAGACGCTCTCTACGCCGCCCGTGCCGAGCAGGCCGCTGCGGAGGAGGCCGACTCGGCTCCGAAGATCGAGGCCCGGCAGGCGCTGCTCGAGCAGGCGAAGGCGGTCGCCGACGAGCCGAACATCAAGCGCGCCCGCGCCCTGCTCACGCGTATCCAGCGCGAGTGGGACGAGGTCGGACGCATCTTCCCGCGCGACAACGAGCGCGCACTCGACGACAAGCTCCGCGTCATCGAGCAGGCACTCAAGGCGCGCGAGGACGTCGACTGGAAGAAGAACAACCCCGAGACCAAGGCGCGGGCGAACGACATGAGCTCGCAGCTCCACGAGGCCATCGAGAAGCTCGAGGCCGAACTGGCCGCCGCCGAGAAGGCCGGGGACAGCAAGGCCGTCAAGGAGGCAGCGGACGCCCTCGAGGCCCGTCGCGCCTGGCTCAACGCCCTCGGCGGCTGAGCTCTCCACAGGTTCACTGATCTCCGCATGAGCGGGGTGCATCACGCCACACTGGCGGCATGCACCCCGCTCTGCTGTATCTGCCCGGCGCGCGCCTGAGCGTGGGCGAGCTCAGTGCCGCCCGGATCGACGGCCATGTCGTCGAGGTCGGTGACGCCTACATCCCGGCTGATCTGCCGGAGTCCCCCGATGTGCGGGCGCAGAGCATCGCCGCGCTCGTCCAGGAGGGCGCAGCGGCCTGCGGGCCCAGTGCCGCCTGGATCCACGGCGCCCGCGATGCCCCGCCGTCGATCCACCACGTGCGACGCTGCGTGGAGCGCCGGGTGCGCCCGCGGGTGCAGCCCAGAGTGTCGTTCCACGACACCTTGGTCCCCGCGGCGGACCTGGCCCGCCTCGGCGGGATCTTCGTGACGTCGCCGGTGCGCACGATGGGCGACCTCGCCACGGCGCTGCACCGCGATCCCCGTGTGCTCCCGTGGATGCAGGCCCTCGCCCAGGTCGACCCGACCGCGCTCGACGGCGCCATCGCCGACCTCCGGGCCCGGCACCGAGTGCCCGGCAGCGTCAGTGGTGTCGCGGCGTTGGAGCGGCTCGTCAGGAGGACGTGACGCGGTACACGTCGTAGACGGCGTCGATCCGGCGCACCGCGTTCAGGACGCGGTCCAGGTGCACGGCGTCACCCATCTCGAACACGAACCGACTGAGTGCCAGGCGCTCATCCGTCGTCGACACGGTCGCCGACAGGATGTTCACGTGATGCTCGCTGAGCACCCGCGTGACGTCCGAGAGGAGGCCGGAGCGGTCCAGGGCCTCCACCTGGATCTGCACACGGAACACGCTCTTCTTCGTCGGCGCCCAGGAGACCTCGACGAAGCGGTCCTGCTCGCCGCTGAGAGCCTTCACGTTCACGCAGTCCGCCCGGTGCACGGAGACACCGCTCCCCCGGGTGACGAAGCCGACGATGGGATCACCGGGCACCGGAGTGCAGCACTTCGCGAGCTTGACGAGGATGTCGTTCGCGCCGCGCACCAGCACACCGGAGTCGCCGCCCCGCGACTCTCGCGTCTGGACGCTTCCCGGAAGGTCGATCGCCCCGGTGGTCGGCTCGTCGGTGGCGACGAGCGCGGTGACCTTCTCCAGCACCGACTGGGTAGAGACGTGGCCCTCGCCGACAGCGGCATAGAGACCCGAGACGTCCTCGTAGTGCATCTGGTGAGCGACCTCGGTGAATGAGTCCTGGCTCATCAGACGCTGCAGCGGGAGGTTCTGCCGGCGCATCGCGCGGGCGATCGCCTCCTTGCCCTGCTCGATGGCCTCTTCGCGGCGCTCCTTCGTGAACCAGCCGCGGATCTTGTTCCTGGCACGGGTGCTCTTGACGAACCCGAGCCAGTCCTGGCTCGGCCCCGCGTCCGGATTCTTGGAGGTGAAGACCTCCACGACGTCGCCGCTCTTCAGCTCCGACTCCAGCGGCACCAGGCGTCCGTTGACCTTGGCGCCCATGGTGCGGTGCCCGATCTCGGTGTGCACGGCGTAGGCGAAGTCCACCGGGGTGGCGCCGGCTGGGAGACCGATCACGCGCCCCTTCGGAGTGAAGACGTAGACCTCCTTGGCGCCGATCTCGAACCGCAGGGAGTCGAGGAACTCCCCGGGGTCTGCGGTCTCGGCCTGCCAGTCGGAGATGTGCGCGAGCCACGCCATGTCGGTGTCGGAGGCGCGGACCTCGGCCTTGCCTCCGCCGTTCATCCGCTCCTTGTACATCCAGTGCGCGGCGACGCCGTACTCCGCCTGGTGGTGCATCTCGTGCGTGCGGATCTGGATCTCGACCGTGCGACCGGCCGGGCCGATCACGGTCGTGTGCAGCGATTGGTAGAGGTTGAACTTCGGGGTGGCGATGTAGTCCTTGAACCGGCCGGGCAGCGGCGTCCAGCGGGCGTGGATGGCCCCGAGCACGGCGTAGCAGTCGCGCACGGACGAGACGAGGACACGGATCCCGATCAGGTCGTAGATGTCGTCGAACTCGCGACCGCGGATGACCATCTTCTGATACACCGAGTACAGCTGCTTGGGCCGGCCGACGACCTTGCCGCGGATGCGCAGGTCGCGGAGGTCTTCGTCGATCTCCTCGATGACCTGGCTCAGGTACTTCTCGCGCTGCGGGGTGCGCTGGGCGATGAGGCTGTGGATCTCGTTGTAGATCTTCGGGTGGAGGACCGCGAAGGACAGGTCTTCGAGCTCCGACTTGATCGCCTGGATGCCGAGGCGATTGGCCAGCGGCGCGTAGATCTCCAGCGTCTCCTTGGCCTTCTTCGCCGCCTTCTCCGGCGGGACGAAGCCCCAGGTGCGCGCGTTATGAAGCCGGTCGGCGAGCTTGATGAGCAGGACACGGATGTCCTTCGACATCGCGACGATCATCTTGCGGACGGTCTCGGCCTGCGCGCTCTCGCCGTACTTGACCTTGTCGAGCTTGGTGACGCCGTCGACGAGCATCGCGACCTCGTCGCCGAACTCGGCGGTCAGATCGGTGAGCGCGTAACCGGTGTCCTCGACGGTGTCGTGCAGCAGGGCGGCGGCGATCGCGCGCGGTCCGAGACCGAGCTCCGCGAGGATCTGCGCGACGGCGAGCGGGTGCGTGATGTACGGCTCGCCGCTCTGCCGCTTCTGTCCCTCGTGCTTCTCCTTCGCCACGGCATAGGCGCGGGAGATGACGGCGAAGTCGCCCTTCGGGTGGTTGGCCCTGACGGTGCGGATCAGATTGTCGAGATCGTTGATCCGGGACGCGCGCGAGAAGATGCGGGGCACCAGCCGTCGCAGACTCGAACCCTGCGATGCCGTCTGCGGCTCCGCCATCCACTCACCTCCGAATCAGACAATCCTACGCGCGCTGAGCGGGGGTCGGCCCCGCGGCGGGGCGTCAGGCGTCGACAGCCGCTTTGGTCCGTGCGGCACGGATACGGGCGTCGCGCTCCTTGATCTGCGGCTCGTTCTCACGGAACAGCGAGTACAGCGGCGCGGCCACGAAGAGCGTCGAGTACGTCGCCACGAGGATGCCCACGAAGATCGACAGCGAGATGTCGGTCAGCGTCTCGGCACCGAGCCAGAAGGCGCCGATGAAGAGGATCGCACCGACCGGCAGCGCCGCCACCACGGAGGTGTTGATCGACCGGATGAGGGTCTGGTTCACCGCGAGGTTGACCGACTCCCCGAACAGCCGCGACGTCTTCTCCCCGTCCTCCGTGGTGTTCTCCCTGATCTTGTCGAACACGACAGTGGTGTCGTACAGGGAGTACGCGAGGATCGTCAGGAAGCCGATGACGGCCGCCGGCGAGATCTCGAACCCGGCGAGGGCGTACACGCCGACCGTGATCACGAGCACGTCGAGCAGACCGATGATCGCCGCCGCCGACATCTTCCAGGTGCGGAAGTAGATGGCGAGGATGAGGAAGGTCAGCGCGAGGAAGATCGCCAGGCCCCACAGCGACTGCCGGGTGACGCTCTCGCCCCAGGCCGGGCCGATGAACGAGGAGGCGACCGCATCGGGCTCGACGCCGTAGGCGTCGGCGAGGGCGCGCGCCACCTGCTGTGTCTCCGCCTCCGTCATCTGATCGGTCTGCACCCGGACGTCCTGGTCGTTGACGATGACGACCTTGGTGGCGGCGCCGGGAACCACCGACTGCACCGCTTCGGTCGCGGTGTCCTGATCCGTGGTGTCGGGCGCGGCGACCGTGAACTGCGAGCCGCCGGTGAACTCGATCGAGAACTGGATCGGGCGGAACAGCGGCACGAGGGCCGAGCCGACGACCAGAGCGATCGCGATGATGAACCAGAGGCGGCGGCGGCCGACGAACGGGAAGGAGGTCTTGCCCGTGTAGAGGTTGTTGCCGAACTCATTCATGGAAGGCATCAGTTGTCTCCCTCTCTTCCGGCCGTGGTCTGTCTCTCGGCGGCGAGGGCCTCCGCCCGCTTGCGCTCGGCGATGGTCTGCCGGCGGTCCGCCTCTCCGCGCGAGCGCGCGTTCTTCGCCCCGCGCCCCGCGGACGCCGTGGCGACCTCGCGGTACTGCGAGCGGCTCCGGTACACGGCACCCAGGGCCTCGGGGTCGAGGCCGGAGAGCTTGTGCCCGCCGCCGAAGAACCGCGTACGAGCGAGCAGCTGCATGACCGGGTGGGTGAAGATGACGAAGATCAGCACGTCGATGACCGTCGTGAGGCCGAGGGTGAACGCGAAGCCCTTCACCGTCGAGTCGGCGAGGATGTACAGCACCACGGCGGCCAGGACGTTGATGGACTTGGAGATGTAGATCGTCCGCTTCGCCCGACCCCAGCCGTCCTCGACGGCACCGGTGATGGACTTGCCGTCGCGCAGTTCGTCTCGGATGCGCTCGAAGTAGACGATGAAGGAGTCCGCGGTGAAGCCGATCGACACGATCAGGCCGGCGACGCCGGCGAGCGACAGCCGGAAGCCGATCCGCCACGCCAGGATGCAGATGACGATGTACGTGAGCACCGCCATCACCGCGATCGACGCGATGATCACCGTCCCGAGTGCGCGGTAGGACAGCAGCGAGTACACCGCCACGAGCGCGAGACCGATGAGGCCCGCGATCAAACCGATCTGGAGCTGCTGGGTGCCGAGGGTCGCGGAGATCGTGTCCGAGCTCTGCACCTCGAAGCTGAGCGGAAGGGCTCCGAACTTGAGCTGGTCGGCCAGGGTCGTCGCGCTCTCCTGCGTGAAGCTGCCCGAGATGCTGGGACGGCCGTCGAGGATGACGCCGTTCATGCGCGGTGCGCTGATGACCTCGCCGTCGAGCACGAATGCGAACTGGTCGCGCGGCGACAGTCCGTCGATGCGGTTCTGGTTGAGGCGGGTGCTGACCTGGCCGAAGGCGTCCGCGCCCTCGCCGTTCATGGTGAGCTGCACGATCCAGGCACCGGAGCGCGGGTCGCGTCCCGCGGTGGCGTCGGTGATCGCGCGGCCGTCCAGCTCAGCCGGGCCCAGGATGAACTTGGCCGTGTCATCGGGCGAGCAGGCGATCACCGGCTCGTCCTTCGGGGCCTTCGACGGGTCGTTGGCGGGGTTGGCGCAGTCGTACGCCTGGAACTCCGCCGCGAGCTTGTCGGTGACCCACGAGAGGTCGCTGGCGTCCGTGGGCTCCGCCGTGGGCTCCGCGTTCAGCGACGGGTCCGGGCTCGGGTACGGCGTGGAGTTGCCGTCCTCGCCGACGAACTCGGTGCTCGCCGCCGTGGTGTAGAGCACGGGACGGAACTCGAGCTGAGCGCTGGACTGGATGCGCTGCCGCGTCTGCTCGTCAGCCTCACCGGGGATCTGGACGACGATGTTGCGCCCGCCCTCGGTGGTGATGTCGGCCTCGGCGACGCCGGAGGCGTCGACACGCTGACGGATGATCGCCGCGGCCTGATCGAGCTGCTCCTGCGTCGGCGCGGCTCCGTCCTCGGTCTCGGCGCTCAGGACGATCTGGGTGCCGCCCTGCAGATCGAGCGCGAGCTCGGGTGTCCACGAGCTCTGCTTGAAGACGTACACACCCAGCGCGTTGATGCCGAAGAGCACGCCCGTCACGAGGAGCAGGCCGAGGAGGACCCGCCAGGCGTGGCGGACGGGAGAGGATGAAGCCACGTGTGTTCAGCTTTCTGGAAGGACGGGGATCCGGGAGGCCGTGACGGCCCGCGTGCTACTTGTCGTCGGCGTCCCGCTCGAGGCGGGCGCGGGTCTCCTCCGGCGTCTCCAGCGCGGGAGCGGCGGTCTCGTCGACGATGTGGTCGTCCGCGCCGGCGAGAGGCGCGTCGACGATGGCGTCCTTGGGCTCCACGACACGGAGGATGGCCTGGCTGTGCACCTCGATGACGGTGCCGGGCGCGATCTCCACGAGGGCCGGGGAATCGAGGTCTTCGGCGTCGTACGCGACGATGGTGCCGTAGATGCCGCCCTGCAGCAGGACCTTGGCGCCGGGCACCGTCTTGGTCGCCTTCTCCTCCTGCTCGGCCTTCATCTGCCGGGTGCGCTTGCGCGTGTTGAAGATCATGAAGATCAGCAGGACGGCGAGGAGTCCGAAGAGGACAAATTCCATGGGCATGGGGATGGCGCCTTTCTCAGGTGCACGCACCAGCCTTTGGGCGCACAGCGGTATCGGGGAAGTCTTCAGCGATTATAGGTCATCCAACTTCAGCATCCCGTCCGGGTGCGCCACACCGAGGTGGTCGTAGGCCTCCGGCGTCGCGACCCGCCCTCGGGGCGTCCTGCCCAGGAAGCCGATCCGGACGAGATAGGGCTCGACCACGCTCTCGACGGTCTCCGGCTCCTCTCCCACCGCCACCGCGAGCGTGCTCAGGCCGACCGGTCCGCCGCGGAACCGACGCACCAGGGCCTCCAGCACCGCGCGGTCCAGACGGTCCAGTCCGATCGCGTCCACGTCGTAGAGGTCGAGGGCCGCCCGCACGCCGCTGAGCGTCGCCTCGCCGCCACCGTGCACGAGCGCATAGTCGCGCACGCGGCGCAGCAGCCGGTTCGCGATGCGCGGGGTCCCGCGGGAGCGTCGCGCGATCTCGGAGAGCGAGTCCGTCGGGAGGTCGACGCCGAGCACCGCAGCGGAACGGCCGATCACCCGCTCCAGCTCCCCCTCATCGTAGAACTCGAGGTGCCCGGTGAAACCGAACCGGTCCCGCAGCGGATTGGGCAGCAGCCCGGAACGCGTGGTGGCACCGACCAGGGTGAACGGAGACAGCTCCAGCGGGATGCTGGTCGCCCCCGCGCCCTTCCCGACCATGATGTCGATCCGGTAGTCCTCCATGGCGAGGTACAGCATCTCCTCCGCCGACCGGGCCATGCGATGGATCTCGTCAATGAAGAGGACCTCGCCGGGCACGAGGCTCGACAGCAGCGCCGCCAGATCCCCGGCGTGCTGGATCGCAGGCCCGCTGGACATGCGCAGCGGACGCTCGCTCTCGTGCGCCACGATCATCGCCAGCGTCGTCTTGCCGAGTCCGGGAGGGCCGGCGAGCAGGATGTGGTCCGCAGGGCGCGATTGGATGCGGGCCGCCTCCAGGAGGAGCTGCAGCTGTCCCCGCACCTTCTGCTGCCCCACGAACTCGTCGAGGCTCGAGGGGCGGAGGGCGCCCTCGATGGCGAGTTCGGACTCGTCCGTCGGCTCGGTCGGATCGAGGGCGTCAGCCACGGCCCTGGCCTGCCTGCGCGGGTCCGAGCAGCGCGAGCGTACGCCGCAGGAGGAGGGCGACCGACGCGCGCTCGGTGTCCGTCGCATCCGTCGCCGTCTGGGTCGCCGCCTCGGCTGCGACCTTCTCCGACCAGCCGAGCCCGACGAGCGCCACCGTCACCTGGGTGACGATGTCCCCGCCTCCGGCCGCCGCAGGAGCCGACGGCGCAGCCACGGGCTGCACCTTGCCGGCGAGCTGCACGACGATGAGCTTGGCCGTCTTCGGGCCGATGCCGGAGACCCGACGGAACGGAGCGTCGTCCTCCGCGGTCACCGCCTCGGCGATCTGGTCGGCGGTGAGGTGCGACAGCACGCCGAGCGCCGACTTCGGACCGACCCCGGTGACGCTGAGCAGCAGGCTGAAGATCTCCAGCTCTCCGCGGTCGGCGAACCCGAACAGGGACAGCGAGTCCTCCCGCACGATGAGGCTCGTGTGCAGCAGGAGCTTCTCCCCCACCGTCGCGGTGTGGGCGACATCGGCCGGGACCGCGACCGCGAAGCCCACGCCGCCGACGTCGATGATGACCTGGTCCGGCGTCGTGTGCAGCACGGTGCCGTGCAGAGAGGAGATCATCCTCTCAGTCTAGGAGCCGGCTCGTAGATATGTTCGAGCGACACGCTCCGCGTCGGCCCATGCGCGCTGCGCGGGGGTCAGGCCGCCGCCCGCGCGGCTCGACACCGGGGCGCCGCGGCGCCAGGCGTGACAGAGGGCGATCGCCAGGGCATCGGCGGCGTCGGCCGGCTGCGGAGGGGCATCCAACCGCAGGATCCGCGCGATCATCGCCTGGACCTGACGCTTGTCGGCGGAGCCGTACCCGGTGACGGCGGCCTTGACCTCGCTCGGCGTGTGGGTCGCCGCCGGCAGGCCCGCCTCTGCGGCGATCAGGAGCGCGACACCGCTCGCCTGCGCGGTGCCCATGACCGTATGCGTGTTCTGCTGCGCGAACACCCTCTCGACCGCGACCGCATCGGGTCGGTGCTCGGCGATCGCGGCGCGGATGCCCGCCGCGACGACGGCGAGGCGGTCGCCGATCTCCGCATCCGGGGCGGAGCGGATCACCCCCACGTGGACCAGCGTGCCGCGGCGGGCACGGTCGACATCGACGATCCCGACACCGCACCGGGTCAGTCCGGGGTCGATGCCGAGCACGCGCAGCGAAGTGGTCACCCGATCAGGCTAGGCCGCGTGCGCCGTCGCCGGCTCGCGCCGCGCCTACGCGTCGTCGTTCTCGAGCTCCGCCTGGACCTCGGCCGACAGATCGAAGTTGCTGAAGACGTTCTGCACGTCCTCGCTGTCCTCGAGCGCATCGATGAGGCGGAACACCTTGCGGGCGGTCTCGGCGTCGATCTCGACCTTGAGGTTCGGCACGAACTCGACGTCCGCCGACTCGTAGTCGATCCCGGCGTCCTGCAGGGCCGAGCGGACGGCCACCAGGTCGCTCGCCTCGGTGATGACCTCGAAGCCCTCGGCGTGCGGCTCGATCTCCTCGGCGCCGGCCTCCAGCGCCGCCATCATGACGTCATCCTCGGTGGTGCCCTCGGAACCGACGACGATGACGCCCTTGCGGCTGAAGTTGTACGCGACACTGCCCGGGTCGGCGAGGGTGCCGCCGTTGCGGCTGAGTGCCGTGCGCACCTCGGCCGCGGCGCGGTTCTTGTTGTCGGTCAGACACTCGATCATGAGCGCGACGCCGTTGGGCCCGTAGCCCTCGTACATGATCGAGGTGTACTCGACGGCCTCGCCGCCGATGCCGGCACCGCGCTTGATGGCGCGGTCGATGTTGTCCTTGGGGACGGAGGTCTTCTTCGCCTTGAGCACCGCGTCGAAGAGCGTCGGGTTGCCCTGCAGATCGGCGCCGCCCAGCTTGGCCGCGACCTCGATGTTCTTGATGAGCTTGGCCCAGGACTTCGCACGGCGCGCGTCGATGACGGCCTTCTTGTGCTTGGTCGTGGCCCACTTGGAATGCCCGGACATAAGTCTCCGCTCGTCGTCTGCGCCCCGGAACGCCGCCCAGGGCGTCGTCCAGTCTATCGAAACGTGCCGCGGCACCGCTCCGGTTCCGCTGGCACAGGCGTTCGCGCGAGTTCAGGCATCTGCGCGCGGAGGCGCCTGTTCTCCCGCGCAGGCCTGAACTCGCAGTCGCGAAGTCAACGGCGGGAGATCCGATCCAGGAAGCGCCGGTGGAACCGCGTCTCGTTCGAGATCTCCGGGTGGAAGCTCAGGCCGAGCAGCCCGTCCTGCTCCACGGCGACCACACGGCCGTCCGGCAGCGTCGCGAGCACCGAGGCCCGCGGCCCCACCGCCTCCACGACAGGTCCGCGGATGAAGGCTGCGGTCACCGGCTCGTGGAACGCGGGCACCGTCAGCTCCGCCTCGAACGACTCGGCCTGCCGCCCGAACGCGTTGCGCCGCACGACCGCATCGAGTCCGCCGAAGCTCTGCTGCCCGTCGATCGCGTCGATGACCTCATCGGCCAGCAGGATCAGCCCCGCGCAGGTGCCGAGCACCGGCATCCCGCCGGCGATCGCGTCACGGATCGGCTGCTGCAGCCCGAACAGCCGCGCCAGCTTGTCGATCACGGTCGATTCGCCGCCAGGGATCACGAGGCCGTCGACCCGGGCGAGTTCCTCGGGCCGACGGACCAGAGCGACGTCGGCGCCGAGGGCCTCGAGGAGCACGGCATGCTCCCGCACGTCCCCCTGGAGCGCGAGGACGCCGACGCGCGGACTACCAGCCACGCTCGGCGAGGCGGTGCGGCGCGGGCAGGTCGCTCACATTGATGCCGACCATCGCCTCGCCCAACCCGCGGGACACCTCGGCGATCACCTTCGGGTCGTCGAAGAACGTGGTGGCCTTCACGATGGCCTTCGCCCGCTCGGCGGGATTGCCGGACTTGAAGATGCCGGAGCCGACGAACACGCCGTCGGCGCCGAGCTGCATCATCATCGCCGCGTCGGCCGGGGTCGCGACCCCACCGGCAACGAACAGCACCACGGGGAGCCTCCCGGTCTCGGCGATCTCCGCGACGAGCTCATAGGGCGCCTGCAACTCCTTCGCCGCCACGAACAGTTCGTCCTTCGGCAGCGCGGTCAGCGCGGCGATCTCTCCCCGGATCTTCCGGATGTGCTTCATCGCCTCGGACACGTCACCCGTGCCGGCCTCGCCCTTGGAGCGGATCATCGCCGCGCCCTCGTTGATGCGGCGCAGCGCCTCCCCCAGGTTCGTGGCCCCACAGACGAACGGCACGGTGAAGCCGAACTTGTCGATGTGGTTCACGTAGTCGGCGGGCGAGAGCACCTCGGACTCGTCGATGTAGTCGACGCCGAGCTCCTGCAGCACCTGCGCCTCGACGAAGTGCCCGATCCGCGCCTTCGCCATGACGGGGATGGACACCGCGTCGATGACGCTGTCGATCATGTCCGGGTCGCTCATCCGCGAGACGCCGCCCTGCGCGCGGATGTCCGCGGGGACCCGCTCCAGTGCCATCACGGCGACGGCGCCGGCGTCCTCGGCGATCTTCGCCTGCTCGGCGGTGACGACGTCCATGATGACGCCGCCCTTGAGCATCTCGGCGAGACCGCGCTTCACGCGTGCGGATCCGGTGGTGGGCTGCTCGGTCATGGGGGTCTCCTGTCGGATGATCCGAAATGGTTTTTGATCTAGATCAAAGGTAGCACTGTCCGCTCCACCTAGAATCTCGGAGGAGGATCATGAGCGAGCAGATAAGGGGAACCACCGCGGCCGAGATCGCGGACAGCGTGCGCGCCCTCCGGGACCGCGGCACGCTCCGCCCCGGCGAGGTCCTTCCTCCGGTGCGCGAGCTCGCGGCGACACTCGGTGTCAACCGGAACACCGCGGTCGCCGCCTACCGCCAGCTCGCGCAGGCGGGACTCGTGCATTCGCGAGGGCGCGCGGGCACCGTGCTCGCCGGCGTCGACGTCGTGCCGCAGGAGGGCTACGCGCCGGACACCGTGCTCCGCGACATCGGCACGGGCAACCCCGACCCTTCTCGGATCCCCGACCCGTCGCAGGCGCTCGGCACGATCGGCCGCCGCCCCGTGCTCTACGGCGAGCCGGTGATCGACCGCGGTCTCGAAGCGTGGGCACGGGAGTGGATGGGCGCCGACCTTCCAGGGCAGGACTTCCGCGTCACCGTCACCAGCGGGGCCGTGGATGCCGTCGAACGGCTGCTCGCCCAGGCCCTGATGCGGGACGACGCGGTGGCCCTCGAGGACCCCTGCTTCCTCGCGAGCATCCATACCGTGCGGCTCGGCGGGTACCGGGCCGTCACGGTACCGGTGGACGAGGAGGGCATGACGGTCGACGGCCTCCGTGCCGCTCTGGACGCGGGTGTCCGCGCCGTCATCTGCACCCCGCGGGCACAGAACCCGACGGGCGTCAGCCTCTCCTCCGCCCGGGCCCAGGCGCTGCGTGAGGTGCTCGCCGACCACCCGTACGTGCTCGTGATCGAGGACGACCACTTCTCCCTGCTCTCGCAGCGCCCGTACGAGTCGCTGATCGGCCCGGAGCACCGACGGTTCGCCCTGGTGCGCTCGGTGTCGAAGTTCCTGGGCCCTGACATGTGCCTGGCCCTCGCGGCGACCGATCCCGAGACCGCTGAGCGCCTGGCGATGCGGCTCAGCCCCGGCACCACCTGGGTGAGCCACCTGCTGCAGCGCCTCACGCTCGCCCAGCTCACCGACCCCGCCGTGCGCGAGGAGATCGCGGAAGCAGGTCGGCACTATGCCGCGCGGAACGCCGCCTTCGCGGAACGCCTGCGCGCGGAGGGGATCGACGCCGCGGACCCGGACGGCCTGAGCCTGTGGGTCGGCTTCGCCAAGCCGGCGCGCGCCATCGCCGACCACCTCATGCGCCGGGGCTGGCTCGCGCGCACCGGCGACGACTTCGCGCTGGACGAGCGCGCCGAGCCTTCGCGCCACCTCCGCCTGACCGTGCACGACCTCTCCGAGGACGACACGGAGACCCTCATCGCCGACCTCATCGCCGCCGGACGATGACCACCCGACGCGGGCACCGGCCCGCCCAGAATGAAAGGGACCGGGTATGAAGATCCTGTCCATCCAGTCCGCCGTCGCATACGGTCACGTCGGCAATTCAGCGGCTGTCTTCCCGCTCCAGCGCATCGGCGTCGAGGTGCTGCCGGTCTACACCGTCACCTTCTCGAACCACACCGGGTACGGCGCCTGGCGCGGCCCGCTGATCGACCCCGCCGATGTGGGCGAGGTCATCACCGGCATCGAGGAGCGCGGCGTGTTCGGTTCCATCGACGCCGTGCTCAGCGGCTACCAGGGCAGCGAGGGCATCGGCGACGTCATCATCGACGCGGTCGCCCGGGTGAAGGCCGCGAACCCCACGGCGCTGTACGCGTGCGACCCGGTCATGGGCAACGCGAAGTCCGGCTGCTTCGTGGCTCCGGCCATCCCGATCCTGCTCCGCGAACGCGTGGTGCCGGTGGCCGACATCATCACGCCGAACCAGTTCGAGCTGGGCTTCCTCACCGAGACCGAGCCCGACACGCTCGAGTCGACCCTCGCGTCGGTCGACCTCGCGCGGGCGATGGGGCCGCGCACGGTGCTCGTCACGAGCGTCGAGCGGCCGGACCGCGAAGAGGGCACGATCGAGATGCTCGCCGTGGACGACGCGGGCGCGTGGCTCGTGCAGACCCCGCACCTGCCGATGAAGGCGAACGGCTCCGGCGACGTGACGGCGGCGCTGTTCACCGCGCACTACGTCGCGACCGGCAGCGCGCAGACCGCTCTGGAGCGCACCGCCTCCAGCGTCTACGACCTGCTGCAGGCCACGCTCGACTCGGGCGAGCGCGAGCTGCAGCTCGTCGAGGCGCAGGAGTTCTACGCGAACCCGCGGATGCAGTTCACCGCACGCCAGGTGCGCTGAGTCCCCGGAACGGGGACCCCGACGCGACGGCTCAGCGGTCGGCGGGGGGCCACGCCTCGGCGACGGCCTCCCGCACCTCGCCGAGGAGCTGCGGGAGCGCCTTCGTCTTGGCGATGATCGGGAAGAAGTTCGCGTCCGAGCGCCACCGCGGCACCACGTGCTGGTGCAGATGCGCGTCCACGCCCGCTCCAGCCACCGCTCCCTGGTTCATGCCGAGGTTGAAGCCGTCGCAGCCGGAGACCTCGCGGAGCACGCGCATCGCGGTCTGGGTGAGAGCGCCGATCTCGGCGACCTCCTCGGCCGTCGCCTGGTCGTAGGTGGCGATGTGCCGGTACGGGCAGACGAGCAGGTGACCCGAGTTGTACGGGAAGAGGTTCAGCAGCACGTACGCGGTCTCCCCGCGCGCCACGATGAGCCGCTCGGCATCCGGGTACTTCGGTGCCTCGCAGAACGGGCATTCCTCGCGTAGCGGCTCCGGCCCGGCCTGGATGTACGCCATCCGGTGCGGGGTCCACAGCCGCTGGAACTCGTCGGGCACCCCGACGAGACGGGAGGCGTCCTCGAGGTCCGCCTCACCGTCCGTCATGCGAGGTCTCCCGCCTTCAACACCAGCGCGTGCGAGGCGATGGCGGCGCTGATCCGGCGCACCGCGTCGGCGACCGGCACGCCGTTCTCCTGCGTGCCGTCGCGGAAGCGGAACGACACCGTCCCCGCGGCACGATCCTGCTCCCCCACGATGAGGATCAGCGGCACCTTCGCGGTGGTGTGATTCCGGATCTTCTTCTGCATCCGGTCGTCGGAGTGGTCGACGTCGGCCCGCACGCCCGCCGCCCGGAGCTGCGCGATGACGTCGTCCAGGTAGTCGCCGTACTGCTCGGCCACCGGCACTCCCACGACCTGGCTGGGCGCGAGCCAGAGCGGGAAGTCGCCGGCGTAGTGCTCGAGGAGGATCGCGAAGAAGCGCTCGACGGAGCCGAGGAGCGCCCGGTGGATCATCACAGGCCGGTGCTTCTGCCCGTCGGGACCGGTGTACTCCAGCTCGAAGCGGTCGGGCTGGTTGAAGTCGAGCTGGATGGTCGACATCTGCCAGGTGCGGCCGATGGCGTCGCGGGCCTGCACCGAGATCTTCGGGCCGTAGAAGGCGGCGCCGCCCGGGTCGGCCACGAGCTCGAGACCCGACTCGATCGCGACCTCGCGCAGCGTGTCGATCGCCGTCGCCCACTGCTCGGGCTCGCCGAGGAACTTCGGGTTGCCCTCCTCGTTCGTCGAGAGCTCGAGGTAGAAGTCGTTGAGGCCGTAGTCGCGGAGCAGGTCGAGCACGAGGTTCAGGTTGGTGGTGAGCTCCTCCTTCACCTGGTCCTGGGCGACGTAGATGTGCGCGTCGTCCTGGGTCAGACCGCGCACGCGGGTGAGCCCCGACAGCGTGCCGCTCTTCTCGTAGCGGTAGACCGTGCCGAACTCGGCCAGACGCAGCGGCAGCTCCCGGTAGGAGCGCCCGCGCGAACGGAAGATGAGGTTGTGGAACGGGCAGTTCATCGGCTTCAGGTAGTAGTCCTGGCCCTGGCGGGTGACGTTGCCCTCGTCGTCGACGACCTCGTCGAGGTGCATCGGGGGGAACATGCCGTCCGCATAGGTCTGCAGGTGCCCGGACGTCATGAAGAGATCCTTCTTCGTGATGTGCGGGCTGTTGACGAGGTCGTAGCCGTTGCGCAGCAGGTGCTTGCGCAGGTTCTCCTCGATCTCGTAGCGGATGATGCCGCCCTTGGGATGGAACACGGCCAGTCCCGAGCCGATCTCGTCCGGGAACGAGAACAGGTCCATCTCGGCGCCGAGCTTGCGGTGGTCGCGACGCTCGGCCTCGGCGATGCGCTCCTGGTAGGCGCGCAGCTCGTCCTTCGTCGGCCATGCGGTGCCGTAGATGCGCTGGAGCTGCGGGTTCTTCTCGCTCCCCCGCCAGTACGCGGCGGCGATGCGGGTGAGGTCCCAGCCATTGCCGATCATGCGCGTGTTGGGCAGGTGCGGACCGCGGCAGAGGTCCTTCCAGACGACCTCGCCATCGCGGGTGGTGTTGTCGTAGATCGTGAGCTCACCCTCGCCCACCTCGACGGATGCCCCCTCGGCGATCTCGCCCTCGGAGGCCGTCGACGGGCCCTTGAGCCCGATGAGCTCGAGCTTGAACGGCTCGTCCGCGAGCTCCGCACGAGCCTCCTCGTCGGTCACGACGCGACGGACGAAGCGCTGGCCCTCGCGGACGATGCGCTGCATCTCCTTGGAGATCGCCTTGATGTCCTCGGGCGTGAACGGGGTGTCGACGCCGAAGTCGTAGTAGAAGCCGTCGGTGATGGGCGGACCGATGCCGAGGTTCGCCTGCGGGTTGATCCGCTGCACCGCCTGCGCGAGCACATGCGCGGTCGAGTGACGCAGGATGTTCAGGCCGTCGGGGCTGTCGATCGTGACGGGCTCGACGTCGTCGGTGTCGGTGACCGTCGCAGCGAGGTCCTTCAGGACGCCGCCGACGCGCATGGCGACGACGTTTCGGTCAGAGAACAGGGCGAAGCCGTCGGTCGGCTGGGCGTTTTCAGGCACTGATCACTCCATCTGGGTCTGGATCTAGGCTACTCGTCCGCTCGCCGGTCGCCGACCGTCACGCGGCGGTCTCCGACAGCGGATCCGCGGCCGCCGGTGCGAAGATGATGATCGCCGCCCCGGCCAGCGCCACCACGGATCCGATCACGTCCCACGAGGTGGGGCGGAATCCGTCGACGATGACGCCCCAGGCGAGGGAGCCTGCGATGAAGATCCCGCCGTAGGCGGCCAGGACGCGGCCGAAGTTCGCGTCCGGCTGCAGCGCCGCGATGAACCCGTAGGCACCGAGGGCCGTCACCCCGAGGACGGCGAACAGCCACCCCCTGTCCTCCTTCACCGCCTGCCAGATGAGCCAGGCACCGCCGATCTCGGCGATGGCGGCGAGGAGGAAGAGGACGGTGATGCGCAGCACGGTCATCGCCTCAGTGTGACAGGCACGGCGTCCGACGGGGACGGTAGCGTGGGCGCATGACACGGACGATCGCCCGCTGGCTCCTTGCTCTCGCCCTCGGGACGATGGGCGTGCTGCACTTCACCCAGACACGCGGGTTCCGGGTCGTCGTGCCCGACTGGGCGACCCGCTTGACCCGGATGGCCAAGGACACGATCGTCCTGGCGTCGGGTGCGGCCGAGGTCGCGCTCGCGGCGGGCCTGGTGGCTCTGCCGCGGGAACGCCGCAAGATGGGGTGGGCGACGGCGGGATTCTTCGCCGCGGTCTTCCCCGGCAACTGGCATCAGTGGCGCACCGGGAGATCGACGCCCGGGCTCGACACGGAGCGGCGGCGGTTCGGCCGCCTGTTCCTGCAGCCTCTGCTGATCGCCTGGGCCCTGTGGGCGACCCGATGACCTCGCCCTCGATCGTCTGGTTCCGCGACGATCTCCGCCTGGCCGACAACCCCGCGCTGCGTGCTGCCGTCGACCGCGACGAACCGATCATCGCGCTCTTCGTCCTCGATGAGGAGTCCCCCGGCATCCGTCGGCTGGGCGGTGCCGCGCGTTGGTGGCTGCACCATTCGCTGGCCTCGCTCGCCGCGCGGCTGCAGGAGAAGGGGACGACGCTGGTGCTGCGGCGCGGGCCTGCCGACCGGATCGTGCGGGAGCTGGTCGCCGAGTCGGGCGCCGGAGCGGTCTTCTGGAACCGCCGCTACGGGGCGGCCGGGCGCGAGATCGACGCGGGGCTGAAGGCGACGCTGCGCGACGACGGTCTCCAGGTGGCGTCTTTCGCGGGGTCGCTCCTGCACGAGCCGTGGACGGTCACCACCGGGAGCGGCACGCACTATTCGGTCTTCACGCCGTTCTGGCGGGCCTGTCTGGCCCTTCCGGCCCCGCGCGCTCCGCTCCCCGAACCCCGCGAGCTCCCCGGCGCCGGGAAGCGGCTCTCCTCCGATGCGCTGGACGACTGGGGGCTGCTACCGACCGCCCCGGACTGGGCGGGCGGGCTCCGCGAGACATGGGAGCCCGGGGAGCCCGCCGCGCGCCGCCGGTTGCAGCACTTCCTCGCCGACGACATCCGCACGTACGACCACGCTCGCGACGCCCCGGCTGCCGGTGCCACTTCCCGGCTGTCTCCGCGACTGCGCTGGGGCGAGCTCAGTCCGTTCACCGTGTGGCATGAGGCGATCGAGGTCGACGGGGCGGGCGGATTCCTCTCGGAGCTGGGCTGGCGCGAGTTCGCCTGGCACACGCTGTTCCACTTCCCCGACCTCGCGACGAAGAACCTGCGGCGGGAGTTCGACGCGTTCCCGTGGCCTCCGCTGGATCCCGCACGTCTGGAGCTCTGGCAGCACGGCGAAACCGGAGTTCCCCTCGTCGACGCGGGCATGCGCGAGCTCTGGCACACCGGGTACATGCACAACCGGGTGCGGATGGTCACGGCATCGTTCCTCGTCAAGAACCTCCTCATCGACTGGCGCCTCGGCGAGGAGTGGTTCTGGGACACGTTGGTGGACGCCGATGACGCGAGCAATCCGTTCAACTGGCAGTGGGTCGCGGGTTCCGGCGCCGACGCCGCCCCGTACTTCCGCGTGTTCAACCCCGAGCTGCAGGCCAAGAAGTTCGACGGCGAAGGGCACTACATCGGGCGCTGGGCTGCGGACGCCCCCACCGAGCCGATCGTCGACCTCGGCGAGACGCGCAAGGCTGCGCTCGCCGCCTACGACGTCGTGAAGCGCACCGGAGCACCACGGGGCTGACGCGCGCCCCGGCCCGTCACGGACTCCGGCACATGGCAGACTGGTGGCCGTGAGCCCGTCCCGCAAGCCCGCCGTCGTGCGGGGCTTCGCGACCTCGTCGCTCGCGATCTTCGTGGCTCTCGCGGGTCACGTGAGCGGCGGCGGAGAGATGCCCGGCCCCTTGGGTATCCTCGTGCCCTGGCTGTTCGCCTTCATGGTGAGCGTGCTGCTCGCCGGACGGACGCTCTCCCTCACCCGACTCACCCTCTCGGTGGCTGTGAGCCAGTTCCTCTTCCACGTGCTCTTCGTGCTCGGCACGGTCACTCCGTCCGGCGTGGCGATCCGGCACGTGCACGGCGCACCGCTCGTGCTCCCCGCAGCCGAGGGCGCTGCGGTCGTCGCGACCGCGGACGCCGCGATGTGGCTCGGGCACGCCCTCGCCGCCCTCCTCACGGTGACGGCGCTCCACCGCGGCGAGCGGCTGCTCCTCACCGTGCGTGATCTCGCCGTCCGATTGATCCGCTGGGTGCGTCGGCGTGCGGACGTGACGCTCGCCCCGCGCTCCGCCACCTCTCCGTGTCGCCTGGCCGGGGTCTTCCTCGTCCGGACGGCCCATGATCTTCGGCTCCTCACCCCGCTTCTCGGGCGCGCACCGCCCTCTCTTCCCGCGCTCTGATCCGCGCCCACGGCTTCGCGCCGTGCGGTGCGTCCTCGCGCTGTCCCGGTGACGCGCGTCCGAACGCAGGTACCCACGTCGCTCGGCGACGTCTGAAGAGAGGCTCTTCCATGTCCCCTGTCCGCAGATTCGCGGCCGGGGCGGTGCTGGCGGCTGTCGCGATCCTCGCGACGGCAGCGCCGGCGACCGCCCATGACCAACTCCTCGAGAGCGACCCCGGCGACGGGGAGCATCTCGATGCTGCGCCCTCGAGCGTCACCATGACGTTCTCGGGCGAGCTCCTCGTCCTCGACGAGTCGACCGCCGGGGCCGTCGTCCTCGTCGTCGACGCGGAGGGCGAGGACTGGGCGACCGGCGAGGTGGAGGTGCGTGGCCGGAATGTCACCGCTGCCCTCCTGCCGGACATCCCGGACGGCGGGTACCAGGTGCGTTGGCAGGTCGTCTCCGAGGACGGGCATCCGATCGCGGGGGTCATCCCCTTCGCCGTCGGCGACGCCGTCCCGCTGGAGTCGACAGGGAATCCTGAGCCGACCGCCTCCGCCCCGGACGACTCGTCGACCGCATCGGATCAGAACGCAGACGAGACGGGCGACCCGATCCGGGTCCTGCTCGTCGGCGGGGCGGGAGCGGCACTCGCCGTCGCCGCCTTCGCCGTCCTCCTCATCCTCCGCCGCCGTCGCGCGGCCGCCGTGCCGCCGGAATTCGGCGACGACACGGCAGCGAACTCCTGAAAGGCATCATCATGAACACTCGCACTTCTCTTCCCCGCCTCGGCGCGGCGATCGTCCTCTCGCTCGTCGCGCTCACCGGGTGCACCGCGCCCACAGCCGAGACGCCGACCAGCGCCCCCGCCGGTGAAGTCCTCCGGATCGACGACGCCTGGGTCAAGTCGGCCGATGACGGCATGTCCGCGGGCTTCGGCGTACTCGTCAACGAGGGCGCGGCGGACGTGACGGTGACGTCGGTCACCTCCGCCGCCTCGCCGATGATCGAACTGCACGAGACCGTGGAGAACGAGGCCGGGGAGATGGTCATGCGGGAGGTCGCCGGGGGCTTCGTCGTCCCCGCCGGCGGCACCCTCGCCCTCGAGCCCGGGGGGAATCACATCATGATGATGGACCTCTCCGAGCCTCTGAAAGCCGGTGACGAGGTCGCGTTCACCGTCACCCTGTCGGACGACTCCACGTTCGAGTTCGCCGCGCCGGTGAAGGACTACTCCGGCGCGAACGAGAACTACGACGGCGCCGACGACCACGAGGGCATGGACCACTGATGTCCGCGCGCGTCTCGGGCGCCCGCGCCGGCCGCACCGGCTCGACTCGGCGGCAGTTCCTCCTCGGAGGGGCTGTCGCCGGTGTCGGGGCCGCCGTCGCGGTCGGGGCGGATGTCGCCCTCACGCGAGCGGACACGGAGGCTCCCGCGGCCCCCGCACCGCTCAACGGCTCCCTCACCGTCCCGTTCCACGGCGTCCATCAAGCCGGGATCGACACCGCGGCGCAGGCGCACGGCTCGTTCGTGGCGCTCGATCTGCGCCCGGAGGTCGACCGCGACGCGCTCCGCCGGCTCCTGCGGATCCTCACGGACGATGCGGCGAGGCTCACCCAGGGACGGTCGGCGCTCGCGGACTCGGAGCCGGAGCTCGTCGTCGCCCCTGCCCGGTTGACGATCACATTCGGCTTCGGTCCGGCGCTCGTGGCACGGGCCGGCGGCAGCACCCCCTCGTGGCTCGCGCCGCTTCCCGCCTTCCGGGTGGACCGCCTGCAGCCGGAGTTCTCGGACGGAGACCTGCTCCTCCAGATCGCCGCTGACGACCCCCTGACCGTCGCACACGCGCAGCGCATGCTCCTGAAGGACGCGCGCGGCTTCGCGACCGTCCGGTGGATCCAGCAGGGCTTCCGCCGCGCACACGGCACCGAGCGACCGGGGACGACCATGCGCAATCTCTTCGGACAGGTCGACGGCACGAGCAACCCGCAGCCGGGGACCGACGACTTCGAGCGCGTGGTCTGGAGTGATGACGGCTGGCTGGCCGGCGGCACAGGCATGGTGCTCCGGCGCATCCGCATGGACCTCGACGCCTGGGACCGTCTGGATCGCGGGGGACGCGAGGCCTCCGTCGGGAGGACCCTGCGCGAGGGCGCGCCGCTCACGGGGACGTCGGAGTTCGACGAGCCGGACTTCGACGCGACGACGGCCATCGGGTTCCCCGTCATCCCGGCGTTCGCGCACATCCGGCGCGCTCGCGGAGACGGGACGGAGCGCATCTTCCGACGGGCGTACAACTACGACGAGCGCCCGGCCGGAGACGGCGTCTCCGAATCCGGGCTGCTCTTCGCCGCGTTCCAGGCCGACGTCGCGCGGCAGTTCGTCCCCATGCAGCAGCGGCTCGACGAGCTCGACCTGCTCAACGAGTGGACGGTCCCGATCGGATCCGCCGTGTTCGCCGTCCCTCCGGGATGTGCGGAAGGCGGCTACATCGGGGAGACGCTCCTCGACTGAGGCCGAGGAGTCAGTGGGGTCCGCGTCGCCGCGCGGCGGCGACGGCGGGCCCCACGCCATCAAGGACGGGTTCTCCGTGGCCCGTCAGGACGACCCGCGCGCTCGTCCGTGCCAGGGTATCCAGCGACTCCATCGCCTCCGCGGTATCGGCCGTGGCCGCCCTGGCGACGATCTGCGGACCGGTCTCGCCGGTGTACGGGTCGAGCGTCACGAGGGCGTCGCCGGCAATGAGCACCCCGGACTCCTCGAACAGGTACGCGCAGTGCCCTTCCGTGTGCCCCGGAGTCCACAGGGCGATCGGGGTCCCGGGGGCGTCGATCGGATGCTCGTGCGTCACGCGAGGCTGCGCGTCGACGCCGCGGACGTTGAGCGCTCCGGCAAGAGCCATCCGGGTGGTGGTGGGGATCCCCCGCGGATGGGTGAGCACGTAGGGGACGCGAGGTGAGGCCGGACGGTAGCTGTAGGGGTGACGGGCCAGTTGTGCGTCGCGAGGGTGGACGAACACCGAGACCCCCTCCTCGTGGAGCCCGCGCGCGACACCGACGTGGTCGAAGTGCCCGTGCGTCAGGACGACCGCATCGATGTCGGTCTCCTTCGCCCCGAGGTGGCCGAGCAGGTCGCGCAGCACGCCCCTGCTGCGCGGCAGTCCCGCGTCGAACAGCGTGAGCCCGTCCGCGGTCTGCACGAGGTAGCAGTTCACGTCCGCCACACTGATGCCGAAGAAGCCGGGAACCACCTCCGTCCACTGCCGCCCTCTGCTCATTCCCGATCCTCCTCGTCGTCGGCGGGTCCGCGCCCCGCATCGAAATTGCGCTCGTACCGTTCCCTGGCCTCGAGCAGGACGTGTTCGCCGATGACGGCGATGGGCTCCACCTCTCGGAGCAGCGGCTCGCAGTCGGGCCCCCGGCCGCAGTGCTCGCCACGGAGGATCCAGGCGATGCGCTGCGGGTCCTTATCGGCTAGGTGCCGGTACTGACAGAGCTGGCGCGCGAGCCAGTCCTCCAGCGGACGCGTCCACCAGCGTTCGGCGTCCAGCGGGTTCACGGAGAGACCGGGCAGCTCGAGGCCGCTCTCCGTGTCGACGCTGGAACGACGGGCATCCGCATCCGGGCCCTCGGAGTAACGGACGTGCAGACCGGGGCATGCACGGACGACGGCGGCCAGTTGCGCCAGATGGTCGATGCGTCGCAATCCGGTCGCGGCGTCGCGATCGGATGTCGAGGCGAGGCCGCAGGTGCGGTCCAGAGCGGCATCGGTCATGGCCTGAGCGTACGAAGCGGTCCCCTCCTGCCGAGGGGGATTGACAATCCGCGGTTCTCGCCCACGTCGCAGCGGCGTCCGGGAACGGGCGCATGAAGTTACCGCGTGACTCCTGATGCGTCAATGCCCTCTCAGCGCGCGCACAGGAAGTCCTACGGTCGGGCAACCGCACCACACCCTGGAGGGGATCATGAGCGACACCACCCGCACCACCCGCTACGCCGGCACACCGATCCAGAAGACGGCGCTGATCATCGGCATCGTCTTCCTCATCGTGGGCATCGCCGGTTTCATCCCAGGCGTCACCCACTCGGCCGAGCACCTGCACGGCGCCGGAGCAGCGTCCGAGGCCCTGCTCCTCGGCGTGTTCCAGGTGTCCGTGCTGCACAACGTCGTGCACCTGCTGTTCGCGGTCGCGGGCATCGCGCTCGCCGCGTCGCCGCGCGCGTCCCGTCTCTACCTCATCATCGGCGGGCTCGCGTACCTCGTCGTCTGGCTGTACGGCCTCATCGCGGTCGGCAACGAGCAGCTGAACTTCCTGCCGGTGAACAACGCCGACAACTGGCTCCACCTCGGTCTCGCGATCGGCATGGTGCTGCTGGGCATCTTCGTCAGTCGAGAGCCGCGCGTCCCGCAGAACGGCGCGGGCACGGCGCGCGTCTGACGCTCACCCCACCCGGTCGGGACGTCCCCTCCTCGCATGACGGAGGGGGCGTCCCGTCTGTCGCGTCCGGCGTGGAGCCGGAGTGCGAGCGGTGTCCGCGGCCCGGTCACCCGTCCACGGGTTGCACGGCGTTCCCCCAGACCCAGCAGCGGTACGTGCGGTCACCGGCACGGAACTCGATGCCCGCTGCGAGCGGGGTGGAGCGGACGACCTTCGCCTCCACGCGGATCGCCTCCGGGCCGAACCGCACCCACGCCCGCACCCGCCGCTGGAGCGCGTGCGGATAGACGGTGACGGCGGACTCTCGCAAGGCGAGCTCGCGATCGGACAGGGACTGCAGGGGGCCCCGGCGCGCGGCGGCCTCGATGGCCTGATGCTGCGACCGCATGTCGTTGTACGCAGAGAGCGCGCGACCCGAGTTCCCCACACCGGCTCCTTCCTCCGGCCCCGTCCAGGATATCGATATTCGAACACATCTTCGAAGTCGATGTCGACGGCATCGACACGCAGATTCGCACCGAGGTCGCGGAGCTCCGCGATCGGGCTGCGACCTCGCGCGGATATGCGACCTCGCGCGCAGGGAGGAGAGCTGGGGGCAACAAAAAACCCCCGGCGAACCGGGGGTTTCAGGTGGTGCGCGATACTGGGATCGAACCAGTGACCTCTTCCGTGTCAGGGAAGCGCGCTACCGCTGCGCCAATCGCGCCCGTTGGGGCTATTCAGTTTTCCCGTGAGGTGGCGACGGGATTCGAACCCGTGTAAACGGCTTTGCAGGCCGGTGCCTAGCCGCTCGGCCACGCCACCGTGTGGATTGACCCCACGTGCCGCCGATCTTCGAGAAGATCTACTGCACTCGAGCGGATGACGAGACTCGAACTCGCGACCCCAACCTTGGCAAGGTTGTGCGCTACCAACTGCGCTACATCCGCATTTCGTTCCCGGTTGTCCCGGGCACTTATGAAACATTAGCCGATGATCCGCGCTCCGCCAAACCCGCAGCGAATCTCGCGCGTGTCTCCCGGACTGGTCATCGGAGCGCCTGACGGTCGGGTAGTATCGGTTGACGTACCCCACGGGTATGGGCGATTGGCGCAGTTGGTAGCGCGCTTCCTTCACACGGAAGAGGTCATCGGTTCGAGTCCGGTATCGCCCACCGAATCCCCTCCGAAGGCCCCGGTCATCCGGGGCCTTCGGCGTTTCCGCCCGTCACAGGATCCTGCCGTCTCCCGGGCGGGAGACCCGCAGCCACCGGTAGCCGTAGGCCGGAAGCTCCAACTCCACCTCTCCGTCGTCGTCGAGGGGCACGCGCCGCGCGTCGAGGAGGTCGACCAGGGTCGTGCCCGCGGGCTCCTCCCCCAGTCGGAACCGCGTCGTCGCCGGACGTTCCGCGAAGTTGTGCACGGCGATCGTGCGCCCGACGTCGGCCTCCAGGGAGTGCACCAGCAGGGCGTCCTGCGGCTGCTCGATGACGGTGAACGACCCCCACCCGAGCTCCGGCGATACCCGGTAGAGCGCGGTCAGTTCGCGGAGGAAGTGCAGCAGCGAGCCATGGTCCTCGAGCTGGGCGGCGGCATTCACGTGCGTGGGCGCATACCCGTCGGTCGGCGGCGGCGCGACGAGCCGGGAGGGGCGCGCGTCGGAGAAGCCCCCGTTGCGATCCGCCGACCACTGCATCGGCGTACGCACGGCCTGCCGCCCCTCGACGGCGATGTTCTCGCCCATCCCGATCTCTTCGCCGTAGAACAGAACGGGGGTGCCGGGGAGCGTGAAGAGCAGGCTGTACGCCATCCGGATCCTCCGCGGGTCGCCTTCCAGCATCGGCGGCAGGCGCCGCGTGATCCCGCGGCCGAACACGCGCTGCCGCTCGTCTGGCGCGAACGCCTCGAAGACCTCCTGACGCTCGGCATCGGTCAGCTTGTCGAGAGTGAGCTCATCGTGGTTCCGGAGGAAGTTCGCCCATTGCACCTCCGGTCCGAGGACCGGGCGCGCGGTGAGTGCGGCGACGAGCGGCGCGGGATCACGACGGGCGAGGGACAGATACAGCGACTGCATCGCCACGAAGTCGAACTGCATGGTCAGCTCGTCGCCGTCGGTGCCCCCGAAGTACGCGCGCTGCTCCTCGTACGGCAGATTGACCTCGCCGAGCAGGATCGCCTCGCTGGAACGACGCTGCAGGAAACGCCGCATGTCGCGCAGCAGCTCGTGCGGATCGGGGATGTCCGCCGTCTTCGGAACCTCGAGGAGGAACGGCACGGCATCCACACGGAAGCCCGAGACGCCGAGCTGCAGCCAGAACCCGATGACCTTCGCGATCTCGTCCCGGACCACGGGGTTGGCGATGTTGAGGTCGGGTTGGTGCTCGTAGAAGCTGTGCTGGTACCACTGCCCGGACTTCTCGTCCTTGGTCCAGATCCCGTCGGCCTGCCCGGGGAAGACCGGGTTCTTCTGTCCCTTCGGAGGCGCGTCGTCGCGCCACACGTAGTAATCGCGATAGGGCGAGTCGACGCTGCGGAGCGCCGCGCGGAACCACGGATGACGGTCCGAGGTGTGATTGACGACCAGGTCGACGATCACACGGATGCCGCGGTCACGGGCCGTGCGGATCACCTCCACGAGGTCGCCGTGGGTGCCGAGACGCGGGTCCACGCCGTAGAAGTCGCTGACGTCGTACCCGTCGTCAAGGTCCGGCGAAGGGTAGAAGGGCATGAGCCACAGGCACGTCACGCCCAGCTGTGAGAGGTAGTCGATCCGCTGCGCGAGGCCGCGGAGGTCGCCGACGCCGTCGCCGTCCGAGTCCAGGAAGGTCTCCACATCGAGGCAGTAGACGACGGCCGTCTTCCACCAGAGGTCGCTCGTATCGGTGATCTTCATGTGCGCTCCCTCAGGGCGGGCAGGATCTCGGCGGCGGCCGCCTTCAGGAACCGGGTCTGCTCCCGTCCGACGTGATGCAGGTAGATCCGGTCGAAGCCGATGTCGACGAGCTCCGCCACCCGTCCCGCGAGCGACCGGGCGTCGTGGTCGACGAGGACGGCCGCGCGCAGCCGCGCTTCATCGACCTCGCCCACCGCGGCGTCGAAATCCTCCGGCTGCTCGATGTTCCACGCGAGCGGCGGAGTGACCACGCCCTGCCGCCACTGCTCCTTCGCGATCGCGTATGCCTCGGCGTCGTCCTCGCCCCAGCTCACGTGCGTCTGCAGGATGCACGGCCCTTCTCCCCCGGCCGAGCGGTAGGCCTCCACCACCCTCCGCAGCGTGGAGGGCTCCTGGGCGACCGTCGCGAGGCCGTCCGCCCAGCCGGCCGCCCACTCCGCCGTCTCCGGACTGACGGCGGTGGCGAAGAGCGGCGGCGGCTGCGCCGGCCGGGTCCAGACGCGGGCGCGGTGCACGCGCACGAGACCGTCGTGATCGACCTCCTCGCCGGCGAGCAGCCGTCGGATCACATCCACGCTCTCGTACAGCCGCGCGTTGCGGACGTCCTTGGCCGGCCAGACGTCGCCGGTCACGTGCTCGTTCATCGCCTCGCCGCTGCCGAGCGCGGCCCAGAACCGTCCGGGGAACATCTCCTCCAGCGTTCCGAAGGCCTGCGCGACGATCGCGGGGTGGTACCGCTGTCCTGGCGCGTTGACCATGCCGATGGGGAATCTCGTACGGGCCAGCGCCGCGGCGATCCAGCTGAACGCGAATCCCGACTCCCCCTGATCGGGGAGCCACGGGGCGAGGTGGTCGGAGCACATCGCCCCGTCGAAGCCTGCCCACTCCGCGCTGACGACCGCGTCCAGCAGCGCGCTGGGTGGGATCTGCTCATGGGAGGCGTGGAATCCGATGAAGACCATAGGCCGAGTCTGGCAAGGGACGACGCCCGGCGGCAGTGGTTGACAGGAGCGCCGGGTGCTGGCAGGTGGCGGCCGATGTCCGAGGGCGGACGTAGGCTGCCCGGGTGCCGAAACCCCGACTTCTCCCCGGCCCCTGTCCCCTCTGCGGTGGTCTCGCTGGGCTGCGAACGGACGACGCGTGGCACTGCGCGCTCTGCGGCTGGCGCTACGGGGACTCCCCCGACCCCGATCTGCCGTTCCCGCGGATCGACGTCGTGTACTACCTCCGCTACGACAACCGCGTGAAGATCGGCACGAGCAGACAGCCGCGGCGCCGTCTCGCGAGCATCCGTCACGACGAGCTTCTCGCCTTCGAGCACGGCGATCGGGTGCGCGAACAGCAGCGGCACCGGCAGTTCGCCTCCGCTCGCGAAGGCGGTGAGTGGTTCACCCTGACACCGGAGATCCGCGCCCACATCGCGGCGCTGCAGCGGCACGGCGACCCCTGGCATCAATACGCGCGCTGGCTCAGCGCCGCGCTCCGAGGGTGAACGCGCCTATCACTGCGCACAGGATCGCACCAGGGGATCCCCCGCTGCGCCGGCAGGAGGCAGACTCACCTGTGAACGGGCGCACCCGGCGCCCCGCGTGAGAGGACCGGACATGAACGGACGAGAGAACATCCCCGCCGACGACGTCAGCGCGCAGGATCCGCTCGCCGGAGACGGGAGCGGCGACCCGAACAGCGACCGCCAGTTCCTGCAGGACCTGCCTCCCGCACAGGTCGACACCGAGCAGCAGCAGGAGCATCAGGCCGAGTCCGACGACGAGGCCTAGTCCGCGCGGACGACGAGGGGCGACCGGATCGATATCCGGTCGCCCCTCGTCGTGTGCGGGTCAGGCGGTCGCAGCCCGTCCGCGGGTGCTCTGCGGCTGCGGCTGCGAGAACAGCACGACGACGATGACAGCAGCACCCACCACGACGTGCGGCAGCCAGACGTTCAGCGCCTCGCCTGCGAACCCGAACAGCCACGGCGACAGCGCGAGGAAGAGGCTGGCGACGATGTCGAAGACGAGGTGCACGGGCATGGGGATCAGACCGAACGGACCCCACTCGTACTTCGTGAAGAGGCTGTAGACGATGAGGCCCACGCCGAGCACGATCGGGATGACGACCGGGGCTCCGCCCATACCGGCGAAGCCGAACAGCCAGGGCGCGGCGATCAGAGCGATCCCGACGACGTAGTCGAGAATTCCGTGGACCTTGGTCGGGATGAAACGCATGATTCCTCCTTGGGTGCCGCCGGCGGCGACTCATCAGAAGGTTCGGAGCCCTGCGCCCATCGGATGGGAGTGCGGCTGCCGGGTCAGCTCTGCGCCCATCCGCACCGCCGCTGGAGCGCTGCCGCGACCCGTGCGTACCGGCCACGATCCAGGGCCGCCGCCTCACGGCGCAGACCACGCTCATGGACGCTGTAGAGCTGTTCGATGTCCACCCACGATTCGCGGCCCTGCCCGTCCCACTCGCCGCTCCCGATCGAGAGGTAGTCGCGCTCGCCGTCGTGGGGCCTGCTGGTCATCCGTACCGCGTAGACCCGCTCGGAGGACTGCCGCCCGATCACCAGCACCGGCCGGTCCTTGCCTCGACCGTCGTTCTCCTCGTACGGCACCCAGGTCCAGACGACCTCGCCGGCGTCGGGAGCGCCGTCCCGGTGCGGCGCGTAGGCCACGCGGACGGCCGGCATACGCCCGGGATTGAGCCGCACGGTCTCGGTACCGCGGACCTGCCCCGGCTCGACTCCGGCGTCCGGCGTCTTCGCGGATCGCCGCTCGCGCTCCTCGGCCGTCCGCAGACGCGCGTCCGGGCGCCGCGGACCGGGAGAGGTCCGCGACGCCCGGGGGGAGCCCACTGCTCGGCGCAGCAGGTCCGCGAGTGCCTTCAGGATGCCGTTGCTGGTCGTGCCCACACGGTCACCCTAACCGTCGTCACGCGTTCGCGAGAGCGTAGCCCTCCTCGCCGTGCACGACCTGGTCGACACCGGCGATCTCGTCCTCGTTCGTGATGCGGAACCCGATCGTCTTCTGGATCACGAAGCCGATGACCCACGCGACCACGAAGGAGTAGATCAGCACGCCCGCGGCGGCGATCACCTGCACGGCGAGCTGACGGGCGTCGCCACCGACGAAGAGGCCGGTGCCGGTGGCGAAGAAGCCGAGGTACACGGTGCCGATGAGGCCGCCGACGAGGTGGATGCCGACCACGTCGAGCGAGTCGTCGAAGCCGAGGCGGAACTTCAGCTCCACCGCGAGGGCGCAGACGATGCCGGCCACCGCGCCGAGCAGGAGGGACCATCCGGGGGTGAGGTTGGCGCATGCCGGGGTGATCGCCACGAGACCCGCCACCGCGCCGGAGGCGGCGCCGACGGAGGTGGGCTTGCCGTCCTTGATGCGCTCGATGAGGATCCAGCCGAGGATCGCGGCCGCGGTCGCACCGAGCGTGTTCAGGCCGATGAGGCCGACGCCGCCCATGTCCTCGGCGAGCCACTCCGCACCGGCGTTGAAGCCGAACCAGCCGAACCACAGCAGTGCGGCGCCGAGCAGCGTCAGCGGCACGTTGTGCGGCTTGAGGATGCCCTTCTGGAAGCCGATGCGCTTGCCGAGCACGAGGGCGAGGGCCAGCGCCGCGGCACCCGCGTTGATGTGCACCGCCGTGCCGCCCGCATAGTCGATCACGCCGATGCCGCTGTCCTCGCCGAACAGGGTCGTGCCGAGGTTCATGATCCAACCGCCGCCCCAGACCCAGGCCGCGACCGGGAAGTAGCCGACCGTGGCGAAGACGCCGGCGAAGATCAGCCAGCTGCCGAACTTCGCCCGATCGGCGATCGCCCCGGAGATCAGGGCGACGGTGATGATCGCGAAGGTGGCGCCGTACGCGACGCTGAGCAGGGCGACGTTCGAGCCCTCACCCGAGGCGAGGCTGGACAGCCCGATGTCCGCGAACGGGTTGCCCGCGAAGGCCGTGGGGCTGTCGACGGCGCTCATGGAGAAGCCGAAGAGAATCCACAGCACGGCGACGAGTCCGATCGAGCCGAAGCTCATCATCATCATGCTGACGACGCTCTTCGCCTTGACGAGACCGCCGTAGAAGAAGGCGACGCCGGGCGTCATGAGCAGCACCAGTGCCGTCGCGGTGATCGCCCACGAGATGTTGCCGGGAGCATCCATAGGAAAACCTCACATCCGAAGTAATTGAGAGCTTCAGTGTGACCATGGGCGATTTCGCCCATGCGTGAGGTTTGTTTCTCCGCTGTTACAGCACGGCTCCGGGTGTGAACATCGCGTTACGCAGGCCTGCAGGCTTACGCAGAATGCGTGAGCGCGTTCAGCCGGGAGATGGCGCGCAGGTACTTCTTGCGGTAGCCACCGGCGAGCATCTCGTCGGAGAACACGGCGTCGAGCCCGACACCCGTCGCGAGGATCGGGATCTGCGCGTCGTAGACCCGGTCGACGAAGGCCACGAACCGCAACGCCTCCGACTGGTCGGTGAGCTGACGCACGCCGCGCAGCCCCACGCGGTGCAGCCCGTCGATGAGCCTGATGTAGCGCGAGGGGTGCACCTGGGCGAGATGCCGGATGAGGTCGTCGAACGCATCGTCCGACACAGCGCCGTCCGCCGCGGCCGCCTCGACCGCCGCGTTGTACGCCGCGTCTTCCAGCGCCACGGCGTGACCGTCGATCGCCCGCTGCCGGAAGTCGACGCCGTCGATGCGCAGCGTCTGGAAGCTGTCCGACATCGCGTGGATCTCGCGGAGGAAGTCCTGCGCGGCGAAGCGCCCCTCGCCGAGCGCGTTCGGCGGCGTGTTCGAGGTGGCCGCGAGCCGAGTGCCGGTGGGCACGAGTTCACCCAGAAGGCGCGTCATGACCATCGTGTCGCCCGGATCGTCGAGCTCGAACTCGTCGATGCAGAGCAGATCGGCGCCCTTGAGGAGGTCCACGGTGTTCTTGTAGCCGAGTGCCCCCACCAGAGCGGTGTACTCGATGAACGAGCCGAAGTACTTCCGCCGGGCGGGCATCGCGTGGTAGATCGACGCGAGCAGGTGGGTCTTGCCCACGCCGAAGCCGCCGTCGAGGTAGACCCCGGGCTTCAGTTCCGGCTCCTTCTTCGCCCGACTGAACAGACCGCCCCGCTTGACGGGAGCACCGCGTCCCGCGAAACGCAGCAGCGTCTGCTTCGCCTCCTCCTGCGACGGGTAGGCGGGATCCGCCCGGTAGCTGTCGAACGTGGCGTCGTCGAACTGCGGCGGCGGCACCAGGCTCGCGAGCATCTCGGGTCCGCTGACCGTCGGCGTGCGCTCGGTGAGGTGGACGGTTCCGGTGCGGGTGGTCGGGTCGGTCATCACGGTCCTGAATCAGGCAAGGGCCTGTGTCGAAGTCTTACGGATCGGGTCCCGGGGGCGCGCGGAGGATCTATCGTCGAAGGGACGGATCCACACTACGCCGTCCGCACCGCCCGCTCGCCCGCTCACCGCTACGGAGACCCCATGGCCATCGAGTTCGACTCCTCCTCCCCCAAGTTCGCCGAGTACGCCGAGCCCGGCCGCCTGGTGACGACCGAGTGGCTCGCCGCCCACCTGGGAGAGCCCGGCCTCGTGGTCGTCGAGTCGGACGAGGACGTGCTCCTCTACGAGACGGGCCACATTCCCGGAGCGGTGAAGGTGGACTGGCACACGGAGCTCAACGACCCGGTCGTGCGGGACTACGTCGACGGCGAGGGCTTCGCCGAGCTGCTGAGCCGCAAGGGCATCGCCCGCGACGACACGGTCGTGATCTACGGCGACAAGAACAACTGGTGGGCGGCGTACGCGCTGTGGGTCTTCTCGCTCTTCGGTCACGAGGACGTCCGTCTCCTCGACGGCGGCCGTGATCGCTGGATTGCGGAGGGCCGCGAGCTGACCCGCGAGGCGACGAACCGTCCCGCCACGGAGTACCCGGTGGTGGAGCGGGACGACACGGCCATCCGCGCGTACAAGGAAGACGTGCTCGCGCACCTCGGCAACCCGCTCATCGACGTCCGCTCCCCGGAGGAGTACAGCGGAGAGCGGACCACCGCTCCCGCCTACCCGGAGGAGGGGACTCTGCGAGCCGGCCACATCCCCACCGCGCAGAGCGTGCCGTGGGCGAAGGCGGTCGCCGAGGACGGCGGCTTCAAGAGCCGCGCCGAGCTCGACGCCATCTACCGGGACGGCGCCGGGCTGCAGGACGGTGACGACGTCGTGGCCTACTGCCGCATCGGGGAGCGCTCGAGCCACACGTGGTTCGTGCTCAAGCACCTCCTCGGCTTCGAGAACGTCCGCAACTACGACGGCTCGTGGACGGAGTGGGGCAGCGCGGTGCGCGTCCCGATCGTCACGGGCACGGAGCCCGGCACCGTCTGAGGTGGGAGAATGGCGGGGATGAACGCCTCCGCCCTGCCCGAGACCCTCGCCGAGATCCGCGACGGATTCCTGGAGACCCCGGAATCGGATCGCCTGCTGCTGCTCCTGGAGTACGCCGACGAGCTGCCCGCCGTTTCCGATGAGGTCGCGGCGCATCCGGAGATGGGCGAGCGCGTCGCGGAATGCCAGTCGCCGGTCTACATCTACGTGGAAGTCCACGACGACGTCGTGACCATGCATGCGACCGCCCCTGAGGAGGCCCCGACGACCCGGGGCTTCGCGAGCATCCTCGTGCAGGGCATCACCGGACTGACGGCGGACGAGGTGCTGGCGATCCCCGAGGACTACCCGCAGTCGATCGGGCTCACCAAGGCCGTGTCACCGCTGCGGATCGGCGGCATGACCGGCATGCTGATGCGGGCCAAGAACCAGGTCAGGCAGAAGCGCTGAGCCCCTGTGCCGCGAGCCATTCCGAGATGGCCGTGGTCCAGCCCTTCTCGTCGTAGTTCCAGAGCTTGGTGTGCCGGGCGACGGTGAAGCGCGGCATGGTGACCAGGTCCGGCCGCGCCTCCTGCAGTGCGTGCGAGGCGTCCGCCGGGACGAAGCCGTCGTCGTCGCTGTGCAGGATGAGAATCGGCGCCCGTAGCTCATCAGCCCGAGCGACCATGTCCAGACGGTCGAACAGGATGGGCTCGTCCGCACCGCTGAGCTTCGCCGTGAGCGGCAGCTGCAGCGCTCCCATCGCCAGCGCGGGCAGCGGTGCGCGCACCCGGGCGACCTGAGCCTGGAAACGGAGGACCGTGCGCCAGTCGACGACCGGCGACTCCAGGATGATGCCAGCGATGCGATCCCGATGGCCGGAGTTGACCGCAGCCTGCAAGGATACCGCCCCGCCCATTGACCAGCCCATCAGCACGATCCGCTCGGCGCCGTGACGCAGCGCATAGGCGATCCCGGCGTCGACATCGCGCCACTCGGATGCGCCGAGCGCATAGGCGCCCGCCTTGGTCCGCGGCGCCTCGCCGTCGTTGCGGTACGACACGACGAGCGTGGGCAGCCCCGCCGCGTGCATCACCGGCACGGCACGGAGGCACTCGGCGCGGGTCGTGCCGCGACCGTGCACCTGTATGACCCAGGTCGAGGAGTCCCCCGGGAAGAACCACGCAGGGCACGGCCCGGCCGGCGAGCCGATGAGCACGTTCTCCCATCGCAGGTGCAGCTCACTCGGCGACATGTAGTAGCTGCCGCTGAAGGACGCGCCGCGGTCCACCCTGGCACCGGGTTCGATCTTCGTGAGGAGCTTGCGGCGCACGGTCGTGCTGTCCGCGCTGAGAACCGCCCCGAGTTTGACGTAGCCGTACGTGCCCGTGGTGAAGAGGCCGTATCGCCCCGGCAGCTCGGTGTCGAGGGTGCGGCGGAGTTCGATGGTCTGCGCCCCGGTGTCGATCGCGAGGATCTCCGTGTCCTGGACGCGGCTTCGCAACGGGGTCACGACCCGGCGTGCCACCGCGATCACGAGGATCCCGACGGTCGCGCCCAGGGCGAGGAGCGCGGGGACAACGATCGCAACGGCGTGCCTGAGACTCTTCATCGCCTTCCGACTCTAGCCTGTTGCCGTGACCGCACACCCCGAGGCCGGGACGCCCTTCGACGCCGCCGTCGCCGAACTGCGCGCGACCGCGTTCCGCGACGACATCGCGGTCCGCGAGATCCCCACGCCGCAGAACCTCGCGCCCTTCGCGATCGCGCTCTCCGCCGACGTCCGCCCGGGCGAGGACGGCGACTCGATATACGGGACCGGACGGTTCATCCTGCTGCACGATCCGGACGAGCCGGACGCCTGGGGAGGCGCCTGGCGCATCGTGATCTTCGCCCAGGCTCCGCTCGAGACCGAGATCGGCACGGATCCGCTGCTCGCCGACGTCACGTGGTCGTGGCTCGTGGACGCCCTGGACTCCCGGGAGGCGATCTACCACTCGCCGTCCGGCACGTCGACGAAGACGCTGTCGAAGGGATTCGGCGGCCTCGCCGACGAGGGAGACGGCGCACAGATAGAATTGCGGGCGTCCTGGACTCCGGAGGGCCCGTTCCGACCGCACGTCGAAGCATGGGCCGAGCTGGTCGGAATGCTGGCGGGGCTTCCGCCGGGTTCCGAGGGCATCGCCGTGATCGGCGCGCGAAAGGCTGTACGTGACTGAATACTCCGTGATCTCCGAAACCGAGGAGTTCCGTGCAGCCTGTGCTGCGCTCGCCGCCGGCACCGGCCCGGTCGCCGTCGATGTCGAGCGGGCGTCCGGCTTCCGCTACTCGCAGCGGGCCTATCTGGTGCAGGTCTTCCGGCGCGAGGCCGGGGTGTTCCTGTTCGACCCGCCCGCGATCGGCGACTTCGCCCCGCTGCAGGAGGCCATCGGCGACGTCGAGTGGGTGCTCCATGCCGCCAGCCAGGATCTGCCCTCTCTGCGCGAGCTGCACCTGGAGCCGAAGGAGATCTTCGACACCGAGCTCGCCTCCCGCCTGCTCGGTCATGACCGGGTGGGTCTGGCCGCCGTCGTCGAGGACACGCTCGGCATCACCCTGAAGAAGGAGCACTCGGCCGCCGACTGGTCGACCCGTCCGCTGCCCGACTCCTGGCTGGACTATGCCGCGCTCGACGTGCTGCATCTCGTCGACGTCCGCGACGCTCTCGTCGCCGAGCTCGAGGAACAGGGCAAGACCGCCTTCGCCGCTCAGGAGTTCGCCGCCACCCTGGCGCGCGCCCCGAAGGCCCCGCGCGAAGACCCCTGGCGGCGACTGAGCGGACTCCACCAGGTCCGTGGTGCCCGCAACCTCGCCGTCGCCCGCGCCCTGTGGGAGGCCCGCGAGATGTATGCGCAGCAGCAGGACATCTCCCCCGGGCGCCTCGTGCCCGACCGTTCCCTCGTCGCCGCGGTCCTCGCCAACCCCGCCTCCAAGCAGGCCCTCGCGGGAGTCAAGGAGTTCCAGGGCCGCGCGAGCCGCACCCAGCTCGACCGCTGGTGGCAGGCGATCGTCGACGGCCGTGCCGCGGAGACGCTGCCGCGCGAACGCGTGCCGAGCGACGCGCTCCCCCCGCCCCGCGCCTGGGGCGACCGCAACCCGGAGGCCGACGCCCGGCTGAAGGCCGCCCGTCCCGCCGTCGAGGCGGTCGCGGAGGAGCTGGGCATGCCCACCGAGAACCTCCTCACGCCCGAGTACCTGCGCCGGGTCGCGTGGGACGGCCCGGGCGCCACCGCGGAAGAGATCGGCGCCGCCCTCTCCGCACTCGGGGCACGCCCCTGGCAGGTTGAACAGACTGCACAGAAGATCGCCGACGCCTTTGTAGAGGCGACGCAATCGCCCGACACCACGTCCGCGACCGCTTCGTAGGTTCGATCCAACCGATTCCTCCCGGTTTCCGGCCGTTCATAGACTGAGGCCACCGCACTAACTTGGAGGCAGAGTGGCCGAGATCTCGGACGTCTTCTTCGTCGATGGAGTGCGCACCCCCTTCGGGCGCGCCGGCGAAAAGGGCATGTACTGGAACACCCGCGCGGATGACCTCGCCGTCAAGGCGACCATCGGCCTGATGGAGCGCAACGCGGCCGTGCCGGCGGACCGCATCGACGATGTCGCGATCGCCGCGACGAGCCAGACCGGCGACCAGGGGCTCACCCTCGGACGGTCGGTGGCGATCCTCGCCGGACTGCCTCAGACCGTCCCCGGACTGGCGGTCGAGCGCATGTGCGCCGGCGCGATGACGAGCGTGACCACCATGGGCGCTTCGATCGGCGTGGGCATGTACGACCTCGCCCTCGCGGGCGGCGTCGAGCACATGGGCCACCACCCGATCGGCGCGAACGCCGACCCCAACCCGCGCTTCGTGGCGGAGAAGATGGTCGACCCGGGCGCTCTCAACATGGGCGTCACCGCGGAGCGCATCTTCGACCGCTTCCCGCACCTCACCAAGGAGCGCTCCGACCGCTATGGCATGCGCAGCCAGCAGAAGGTGCAGGCCGCCTACGACGCCGGCAAGATCCAGCCGGACCTCGTGTCGGTCGCGATCAAGGGCGCCGACGGCGCCTGGGGTCTGGCCACCGAGGACGAGGGCCGCCGTCCGCAGACCACGATGGAGGACCTCGCCGGCCTCAAGACGCCGTTCCGTCCGCACGGTCGCGTGACCGCAGGGACGTCCTCGCCGCTCACCGACGGCGCGACGATGTCGCTGCTCGCCGGCGGCGGCGCCGTCAAGGAGCTCGGACTCGCGCCCAAGATGCGCATGGTCTCGTTCGCCTTCGCCGGTGTGCAGCCCGAGATCATGGGCATCGGCCCGATCCCGTCGACCGAGAAGGCGCTCAAGAAGGCCGGTCTCGACATCTCCGACATCGGACTCTTCGAGCTCAACGAGGCCTTCGCCATCCAGGTCATCTCCCTGCTCGACCACTTCGGCATCGACGACGACGACCCCCGCGTGAACCCGTGGGGCGGCGCGATCGCCGTGGGCCACCCGCTGGCCGCATCCGGCGTCCGCCTCATGATCCAGCTCGCGGCGCAGTTCGCCGAGCGCCCCGACGTGCGCTACGGCCTGACGGCGATGTGCGTCGGTCTCGGTCAGGGCGGATCGGTCATCTGGGAGAACCCGCACTACGACGGAAAGAAGAAGAAGTGAGCTACGACGACGTCGACTTCTCGCCCATCCAGGCGCTCACCGAGGGAGAGGTCATCACGCACTCCCCCGTGCGTGACATCCGCCTCGCGTCGGGCAAGGTCCTCGCCCTGATCACGCTGGACAACGGTCGGGACCACACCCGCCCGAACACCCTCGGTCCGGCCACCCTCACCGAACTCGGCGCGACACTCGACGGCCTGAAGAGCCGCGCGGCGGCCGGCGAGATCCAGGCGGTCGGCATCACCGGCAAGCAGTACATCATGGCCGCCGGTGCCGACCTCTCGGACATCAGCAAGGTCGGCTCCCGGGACAACGCACGTCTGATCGCCCAGCTCGGCCACAAGGTGCTCGGGAAGCTGAGCGAGCTCGGCGTGCCGTCGTTCGCGTTCGTGAACGGACTCGCACTGGGCGGTGGCCTGGAGATCGCGCTGAACTCCACGTACCGCACGGTCGACGCATCGGCGGCGGCCGTGGCGCTCCCCGAGGTCTTCCTCGGCATCATCCCCGGCTGGGGCGGGGCGTACCTGCTGCCGAACCTTATCGGCATCGAGAACGCCCTCGAGGTGGTCATCTCCAACCCGCTCAAGCAGAACCGCATGCTGAAGCCGCAGCAGGCCTTCGACCTCGGCATCTTCGACGCCATCTTCCCCGCCGCGAACTACCTCGAGAACTCGCTCGCGTGGGCCGACGCGGTCCTCGGCGGCAAGAAGGTCGTGCGCAAGAACGAGCCTGGCAAGATCGAGCGGCTCACCAAGTGGCCGATCGCCATCAAGATGGCACGCGGCATGCTGGAGTCCAAGATCGGCACCGTGCCGAAGTCGCCCTACGCGGCTCTCGAGCTGCTCGACAAGGCGAAGAGCGGCACCAAGGCGGAGGGCTTCGCCCGCGAGGACGAGGCGCTGGCGGAACTCGTGACCGGGGACCAGTTCGCCGCGTCGATGTACGCCTTCGACCTCGTGCAGAAGCGTGCGAAGCGTCCGGTCGGCGCACCGGACAAGCAGCTCGCGAAGAAGGTCACCAAGGTCGGCATCATCGGCGCGGGTCTCATGGCCAGCCAGTTCGCGCTGCTGTTCGTGCGCAAGCTCCAGGTGCCGGTGCTGATCACCGACCTGGACCAGGCACGCGTGGACAAGGGCGTCGCCTACATCCACGAGGAGATCGGCAAGCTGGAGGCCAAGGGCCGCGTGGACGCGGACACCGCGAACAAGCTGCGCGGGCTCGTCACGGGCACCACCGACAAGGCTCTCTACGCGGACTGCGACTTCGTGATCGAGGCGGTCTTCGAGGAGGTCGGCGTCAAGCAGCAGGTCTTCGGCGAGATCGAGAAGATCATCGCGGAGGACGCGGTGCTCGCCACGAACACCTCGTCGCTGTCGGTCGAGGAGATCGGCGCGAAGCTCGCCCACCCCGAACGGCTCGTCGGCTTCCACTTCTTCAACCCGGTCGCGGTCATGCCGCTGATCGAGATCGTGAAGACGCCGATGACCGCGGACACCGCACTGTCCACCGCATTCGTCGTCGCCAAGAACCTGGGCAAGAACGCGGTGCTCACCGCCGACGCCCCGGGCTTCGTGGTGAACCGCCTGCTCGCGAAGGTCATGGGCGAGGCGGCGCGCGCCGTCTACGAGGGCACTCCGATCGCCGACGTCGAGAAGGCGTTCGCGCCGCTCGGCCTGCCGATGGGGCCCTTCCAGCTCATCGACCTCGTCGGCTGGAAGGTGGCCGCGCACGTGCAGGACACGATGGTGCGCGCATTCCCCGACCGGTTCTACGCCAACGAGAACTTCCACGCCCTCGCCGAGCTCGACCAGGTCGTCGAGAAGGACAAGGGCGGCCGTGTGGTCGGCTGGACGAAGCAGGCCGAGAAGGTCCTGGCGCCCGCCGTCGGCAAGAGCCCGGCATCGGCGGCCACGATCCTGCAGCGCGTGCAGGACGGGCTCGCGACCGAGATCAAGCTGATGCTCGACGAGGGCGTGGTCCCGGAGGTCGAGGACATCGACCTGTGCCTCATCCTCGGGGCAGGCTGGCCGTTCATCGACGGTGGGGCCTCGCCGTATCTCGATCGCGAGGGGGCGTCCGAGCGCGCGTTCGGCGGTTCCTTCCACACCCCGCAGATCCGCGGCATCGAAAGCCGCTGATCACGTCTCCGCAGGGGGTCGCGCCGTAGGCGTGGCCCCCTGTGTCGTCCCCGGTGCCGGACGGGCATCCGGCTCGCCGCGGCGCGGCCAGTGCGACAGGGCATGCTCCGCGAGCGCGGTGATGGTCAGGGACGGGTTCACCCCCGGATTGGCGGGCACAGCGGCCCCGTCGACGACGTGCAACCCCGGGTGTCCCCAGACGCGCTGGTACTCGTCCACGACACCCTCCTCCGGTGATCCGGAGATCACGGCTCCGCCGAGGAAGTGTGCCGTGAGCGGGATCCCGAAGACCTCCGGCCACGAACCGCGCGCCTCGGCGGGAACCCCACCCTCGCGCTCCAGACGCGCGGCGATGGCACGGGCCGCGCGATGCGCCTCGGGGAGGTGGCTGGGGTTCGGCGCGCCGTGACCCTGCGCGCTCGTCAGTCTCGTCCGTCCGAAGCGGCGCCGCAGCGACAGCGTGAGCGAGTTGTCGGCGGTCTGCATGACGAGTGCGATGATCCCGCGCTCGCTCCACCGCCGGAGGGACGCGAGGCGCAGGGCCCGGGCGGGGCGGCGCAGCACCTGGCCCACGAGCGCGACCAGGCGGCCCGGAAGCGCGCGGTCGCCCGGGACCAGCACGGTGGCGAGTGCTCCCATGAGATTCGACCCGGGACCGTAGCGGACGTTCTCGACATGGGTGCGGTCATCCACGTGGAACGATGTGGTGATCGCCACGCCCCGCGCCAGCTCCACCCGCTCGGGCACCCGGACGGCGACGGCGCCGTCCAGGGCCTCTGAGTTGGTGCGGGTGAGCCGGCCGACGGCGTCGGAGACGTGCGGCAGCGCGCCGGCGGCCTTCATCCGATGGAGGAGCTGCTGGGTGCCCCAGGTGCCCGCCGCCAGGACGACCTCCCGTGCCGTGACGGTCTGAGGACGCCGTCGGAACCAGGAGCCGCTGCGTCGCGTCGTGACGGAGAATCCGCCGTTCGGGAGCTCCCGCACCTCGGTCACGGTACGCAGCGGCTCGATGACCGCTCCGCGGCGCTCGGCGAGGGCGAGGTAGTTCTTCATCAGGGTGTTCTTGGCACCGACGCGGCAGCCGACCATGCAGTTGCCGCAGAGCGTACAGCCCGTGCGCTCGGGGCCCTCACCGCCGAAGAACGGGTCAGCGACTCGCTCACCGGGTACGCCGAACCACACGCCGACGGGTGCCCGGCGGAAGGTGGCGCCCACCCCGAGGTCCTCGGCGGCACCGGCCATGATCCGCTCGACGGGTCCGTCGTGAGGATAGTGCTCCACCACGCCGAGCATGCGCGTGGCCGTGGCGTAGTGCGGGGCCAGAGCCGCGCTCCAGTCCCGGATCGACGACCACTGCGGGTCGGCGAAGAACGCCGCGCCCGGCTCGTACAGCGTGTTCGCGTAGTTGAGCGACCCGCCGCCGACGCCCGCGCCGGCGAGGATCATCACGTGCGGAAGCCGATGGATGCGCTGCACTCCGAAGCACCGGACCGCCGGGGCCCAGAGATAGCGACGCACGTCCCAGCTCGTCTTCGCGAAGTCCTCATCGGCGAATCGTCGCCCGGCCTCGAACACGCGGACGCGGTAGCCCTTCTCGGTGAGCCGGAGTGCGGCGACGGAGCCGCCGAACCCCGACCCGACGATCACGACGTCCTCATCGAACATGTGCGTCCCCCCTCGCCGCGTCGGTCATGACGGTCAGCGCCGCCGCGCGGACCGAGATCGTGCAGGTCTCCTCCCCCACGCGCTCGCCGTCCGCGTAGGCCACGAGACCGGGCGCGGCGACGGTGACCGTGCGCGCCCGGAGGTGGTGCACCTCCGGGCGCGCGAGATGCGTCCCGCGCAGGAGCACGGGGAACAGGCGCACCAGGCGGAGGCGGCCCAGGGGCCCCACGGCGACCACGTCGAGGGTACCGTCATCCGGAACGGCGCCCACGCAGACCGGCATCCCCCCGCCGTAGCTGGCCGTGTTCCCGACCGCCACCAGAGTGCCGCGGGCGGGGATCGCCGGGCCGTCATCGGCGCGGATCGTGAAGTCGAGCGGACGCAGCCGGACGAGCTCGATGAGCAGCGCGAGGTAGTACCGCAGTGCGCCGGACGGCCAGCGGAGGCGATTGGTGCGATCGCTCACGCGGGCGTCGAACCCCAGCGCCGCCACGGTGAGGAACAGCGACGTGCCCGTCGATGTCCGCACCTCGCCGATATCGATGGGCCGGGGCAGGCCGGTCAGGGCGAGCTCGACAGCCGCCGCCACGTCCGTGCGCGGCAGCCCGAGCGCTCGCGCCAGGTCGTTCCCGGTGCCGGCGGGGACCACCGTGACCGGGACGCCTGCGGCGCACACCACGTCGAGGATGCCCGAGAGGGTGCCGTCGCCGCCCACCAGGACGAGCCCGTCCGGTGCCGCGTCCAGCGCGAGCATCGCGAGCCGCCTCGTCTCCGCGGGCGACCCTCCGGCGTAGACGCGGACATCCGCGCCCCGCTGTCGCAGGTGATCGAGCGCCTCCTCGGTGGCCCGCTGCCCGCGGCCCTTGCCGGAGAGCGGATTCGACAGCACCGCGATGTGCCCCATCTCAGACGGTCGCCCTCGTCGGGACATCGACGAGCACGGCACCTGGATTCATGATGCCGCGAGGGTCCAGCTCCCGCTTGACGGCGGTGAGGATCCGCACGCCGGTCTCACCGATCTCCTGCGCGAGCCAGGGGGCGTGATCGCGACCCACGGCGTGATGATGGCTGATCGTCCCGCCGTTCGCGAGGATCGCGTCGTTCACCCTGCCCTTCACCTCGGCCCACGCGCCCAACGGTTCGCGTCGCAGTCCGGCGAGCACCGTGAAGTAGAGGGAGGCGCCCGTCGGATACACGTGCGAGACGTGGCACATGACGTACGAACGCGCGTCGACCGCGTCGAAACCGTACCGCAGCGCCGCCTCGACGGCCTCCTTCAGAGTGCGCAGGTTCGACCAGGTGGTCGCCGTCTCCAGCGTCTCGCAGAACACCCCAGCGTCGAGCAGCGCATCGCGCAGGTAGGGTCCGTCGAATCGTCCCGCCGCCCACTCCTCCGCATCGCCGGTGCCCGCAGAGCGACCGCCCGCCGCGGCGAGGATCGCCGCGGTCCGGTCCCGGCGCGCCGCGGCCTCGTCGCCCTCGAACACCGTCACGACGCTCGCCCCCTTCGCGAGGGCCTTCCCGATCCGGCCGACCTGGGCGAGGCTCACGGCGGTCTCGGCCTCGTCGGAGAGACGGATGACCGTGGGACCTGCCCCCTGCTGCACGACGCGGCGGAGCGCATCGGCACCGCCGGCGAAGTCGGGGAAGGTCCACGACTCGAAGATCCGCACCGTCGGCACCGGGTGCACGCGGACCCGGACCTCGGTGATGACGCCGAAGATCCCCTCGGAGCCGAGGAAGAGGCGGAGAAGATCGGGGCCGGCCGCCGACCCCGGCGCGCGTCCGAGGTCGAGGTCTCCCGTCGGTGTCGCGACCCGGATCCCCGTCACCATCGCCTCGAACCGCCCGTTGCCCGCGGAGTTCTGTCCGGACGACCGTGCAGCCGCGAACCCTCCGATCGTGGCGTAACGGAAGCTCTGCGGGAAGTGGCCCAACTCCAAGCCGTGTGCGGAGAGCTGCGCTTCGGCATCGGGTCCGGTCGTCCCCGCCGCAAGGGTCGCCTCGCCGCTCAGCGTGTCGAGGTGGAGCAGGCCGGAGAGCCGGCGCAGATCCAGGCTGAGCACGGCGCGATGCGGGCCGGGCTCCGGGTCCAGCGCCCCCACGACGCTCGTTCCCCCGCCGAAGGGGATCAGGGCGAGCCCCCGCTCCCCCGCCAGAGCGAGACACGCACGGACGGCGTCATGGTCCGCAGGAGACACGACGGCATCGGGCGCATCCTGCTCGAGAGCCCGTCGACGCAGGAGATCGGGCGTGGAACGTCCTCCCGCATGCCGGAGCCGTCCCGCGGTCGAGACGTCGACCGCATCGGCGCCCACGGAATCTTCGAGTGCAGCGACATCGTCCGCCGTCAGCCGGGAGGGCCGGACGCGCACGTCCTCCAGCGCGGGCGGCTGCGGAGGGCGCCGCACGCGGCCCAACAGCAACGGCAGCAGCCCGCGGACGGCGAGCGGGAGATCCTTCGCCCGACTCGGGTCGCCCCACCCGTTCCAGCGCATCTCGGGTCTGTCGGCTCCGCTGCCGTTCCGCTGCTCCATGCGTTACAGTGTGACACATCATGGAAGAACGTCACTCTCCCACTCTTCCCTCGGACTCCCTCGCCCCGGCGTGGGACGCCACGCAGCGGCGCGTGCTCGACGCGGCCGATGACCTGCTCGTCCGCGGCGGCGTGCACGGGGTGACGATCGCCGCCCTCGCACGGCGTTCCGGCCTTAGCCGGCCCACCATCTACCGGACGTGGCGGGATGCCGACGATGTCGTCCGTTCCGCGCTCCTGCGGCGGGTCGCCGACCTCCTCGACGGGTTCCCCGAGCGAGCCAACTCGCGAGACGCTCTCGTCGAGGACGTGCTGCGGTTCACCTCGCTGTTCCGCGCCGACCCGGTGTACGCCCATCTCCTCGACGAGGAGCCCGAAGCGTTCACCCGCTACACCCTGCACCGCGTGGGGTCCAGCCAGCGACTCATCCTGCGGTGGCTGTCCGACGCTATCGCAGCCGGCCAGGCCGACGGATCGGTGCGCGGGGGCGCCCCCGGCGAGATCGCCGTCATGCTGCTCCTGATCGCCCAGTCCGCTGTGCTGTCGCACGCGACGGTGGCCGACCTCATCGACGAGCGGGCCTGGGAGCGCGAGCTCCGCGCCGCGCTGGACGGTCACCTGCGGCCATGACCCCTGCCTCGACCGCCCTCCATGCGGGCCACCGTCGACGCGAACTCGACGCCGCGGCCGACGACACCTGCGACCTCCTCGTCGTCGGCGGAGGGATCACCGGAACGGGCGTGGCCCTGGACGCCGCATCGCGCGGACTCCGCGTGACCCTGATCGAGGCGGAGGACCTCGCGTTCGGGACGAGCCGGTTCAGCTCGAAACTCGTCCACGGCGGGCTGCGGTATCTCGCGACGGGGGACGTGGCGACGGCACGCGAGAGCGCACGCGAACGGCATCTGCTGATGACGGTGATCGCGCCCCACCTCATCCGTCCGCTCGGGCAGCTTCTCCCTTTCGCGCCCGGCGTCAGCGGCCGCCAGCGCGGGGCCGGAGCGGCGGGGATGGCCATGGGTGACCTCCTCCGCCTGCAAGCGCGCACGAGCGGGAAGGTGCTGCCGGGACCGCACGCCGTCGGGACGGCGAGGGCGCTGCGCCTATTCCCCGCGCTCAACCCCTGGGGACTCCGCGGGGGCATGGTCACGTATGACGGCCAGCTGTCCGATGACGCCGCCCTCGTCGTGGCCGTCGCCCGGACGGCGGCCGGTCTCGGCGCGCGGATCCTGACCAGGGTGCGCGCCGAGCGGCTGCATGCCGACGGGGCCACGGCGACGGACATGCTCACCGGGGAACGCATCGAGATCCGTGCACGGGCGGTCGTCAACGCCACCGGAGTCTGGGCGGCGACTCTGGACGACGGCCTCACGCTGCGCCCGAGCCGCGGCACCCACATCGTCCTCGACGCCGCCGACCTCGGGCATCCGACCGCTGCGCTCACCATCCCGCTCGAAGGCTCCATCAGCCGCTACGTGTTCGCCCTGCCGCAGCGCGGTGGGCGTGTCATCGTCGGACTCACCGACGTGGATGCGCCCGGCCCCATCCCCTCCGTCGCCGAGCCCACCGAGACCGAGATCGACTTCCTCCTGGAGACACTGAACCGCCTGCTCGCGGTGCCGTTGGCGCGGGACCGCGTCCGCGGGGCGTTCGCGGGGCTGCGTCCACTGGTCGACACCGGAGCGGCCGAGACGGCGGACGTCTCCCGCCGGCATCTCGTCCGCACCTCCGAGTCCGGGGTGGTCTCCGTGCTCGGCGGCAAGCTCACGACCTACCGACGCATGGCGGAGGACGCGGTGGATCTGGCGGTGCGACAGCGCGGCCTCCGGGTCGGACCCAGCGGCACCGCGACCCTGCGACTTATCGACGATCCCGCCCCGGACAACGGCTCGCAGGACGCCGTTGCGGACGGCATCGCCCTCTCCCGACCGGTCGTCGAGCACGCTGTCCGGTCGCAGGGCGCTCTCACCGCGGCCGATGTGCTCGATCGTCGCACTCGGATCGGGCTGGTCCCCGACGAACGCGCCAGAGCTCTCCCGACCGTGGAACGGATCGTCGCCGAGACTCTCGCCGACATCCCCTGACCGACGGAAGCCCGCTCCAGGGAACGTCCGTCAGTGGCGCTCGTGGAGTGGGAGCTCGATCGCTCCGGTCTCCCCGGCGTGGCGGGCCTTCGGGATGCGCGTACCGAGCACCTGCGCCACGACGTCCTGAGCGATCTTCGAGGCCGTGAGACCGGCATCGGCGAGGATCTGGTCGCGCGACGCGTGGTCGATGAACTCGTCGGGAAGACCCAGCTCGTCGACAGCCGTGTCGATGCCCGCCTCGCGGAGCACCTGCCGCACGCGCGTGCCGATGCCGCCCACGCGGATGCCGTCCTCCAGCGTGATCACCAGTCGATGCTGCGCCGCGAGCTCGACGACCGACGGTTGCACGGGGATCGCCCAGCGCGGGTCGATCACGGTGGCGCCGATGCCCTGGGCGCGCAGCCGGTCAGCCACGTCGACGGCCAGGGCGGCGAAGGGTCCGATCGCGACGATGAGGACGTCCTCGCCCTCGCCCCGTGCGAGCACGTCCACGCCGTCCTCGAGGCGCTCGAGCGCCGGGAGGTCGGCGGAGACATCCCCCTTCGGGAAGCGGATGACGGTCGGGGCGTCCTCCACGGCGACCGCTTCGTCCAGTGCCTCGGTCAGCCGCGCGCCGTCGCGGGGGGCGGCGATGCGGATGTGCGGGACGATCTGCAGCATCGCCAGATCCCACATGCCGTGGTGACTCGGTCCGTCCGGGCCGGTGACGCCGGCGCGATCGAGCACGAACGTGACGCCCGCCCGGTGCAACGCGACGTCCATGAGCACCTGATCGAACGCGCGTCCCATGAACGTGGCGTAGACGGCGAGGACCGGGTGCAGACCGCCGTAGGCGAGTCCGGCGGCCGAGGCCACCGCGTGCTGCTCGGCGATGCCGACGTCGTAGACCCGGTCGGGGAAGCGCTCCGCGAAGGGGGCGAGACCGGTGGGCCGGAGCATGGCGGCGGTGATGGCGATCACGTCCGAGCGTCGCTCCCCGACCTTCACGAGAGCGTCGGAGAAGACATCGGTCCACCCTCGGCCGCCTGAGGACAGGGTCTCCCCCGTCGTCGGGTCGATCTTGCCGACCGCGTGGAACTGGTCGGCCTCGTCGTCGCGGGCCGGCTGGTAGCCGCGACCCTTCTCGGTGATCGCGTGCACGATGACCGGTGCACCGTAGGACTTCGCGAGTTCCAGCGTCTCCAGCAGCGCCGGCAGATCGTGACCGTCGACCGGGCCGAGGTACTTGATGTCGAGGTTGGAGTACAGCGCCTCGTTGTTCGTGAACCGCGAGAGGAAGCCGTGCGTGCCGCCGCGCACACCGCGGAACACTGCGCGTCCCACCGGCCCGAACGCGCGGAAGAGGCGATCGGACTTGTGGTGGAGGTCCTTGTAGGCCGCGGCGGTGCGGACCCGGTTGAGGAAGCGCGACATGCCGCCGATGGTCGGCGCGTACGAGCGGCCGTTGTCGTTCACGACGATGACGAGGTTGCGGTCGTTGTCGTCGGAGATGTTGTTCAGCGCCTCCCATGTCATACCGCCGGTCAGCGCGCCGTCGCCGACAACCGCGACGACGTGTCGGTCCGCGCGGCCGGTGGCGGTGAGTGCCCGCGACACGCCGTCGGCCCAGCTCAGGGAGCTGGAGGCGTGGGACGACTCGACGACGTCGTGCGGGCTCTCCGCGCGTTGCGGGTAGCCGGCAAGCCCCTCCCGGACGCGCAGCTTCGAGAAGTCCTGGCGACCGGTGAGGATCTTGTGGACGTACGACTGGTGGCCGGTGTCGAAGATGAAGGGGTCGTCCGGAGAGGAGAACACGCGGTGCAGGGCGATCGTCAGCTCCACCACGCCGAGGTTCGGCCCGAGGTGACCGCCCGTCTGCGAGACGTTCTCGACGAGGAACGCGCGGATCTCCGAGGCGAGTTCTTCCAGTTGCTCCGGAGAGAGCCGATCAAGATCGCGCGGTCCAGAGATGCTCGGAAGAATGGGCATCTGCGCCTCCTCACAGGCCTCGACGGAGCGTCCGAACGGGTGCGGACGTCTTCCCGATCCTACCGCTCGGAGCCGGGAATCCCCCGAGGGCGGGGGACCCTTGACACGCCGAAGGGGCCCGTGTCGGTGGACACGGGCCCCTTCATCGATGCGTCTCAGACGAGCGAGCGCAGCACGTACTGCAGGATGCCGCCGTTGCGGTAGTAGTCCGCCTCACCGGGGGTGTCGATGCGGACGACCGCGTCGAACTCGACCGGCTGCTTGCCCTCGGGCGAGTGCTCGCTCGGGGTGGCGGTGACCTTGACCGTCTTCGGGGTGACGCCGTTGTTGAGCTCCTCGAGCCCCGTGATCGAGACGATCTCGGTGCCGTCGAGGCCCAGCGACTCCCAGCTCTCGCCGGCGGGGAACTGCAGCGGGACGACGCCCATGCCGATGAGGTTGGAGCGGTGGATGCGCTCGAAGCTCTCCGTGATCACGGCCTTGACGCCCAGGAGGCTGGTGCCCTTGGCCGCCCAGTCGCGCGACGAGCCGGAGCCGTACTCCTTGCCTCCGAACACGACGAGCGGGGTCCCCTGCTCGGCGTAGTTCATGCACGCGTCGTAGATGTACGACTGCGGGCCGTCCGGCTGGGTGAAGTCGCGGGTGTAACCGCCCTCGACGACCTGTCCGTCGTTCACGGCCGAGACCATGAGGTTCTTCAGGCGGATGTTCGCGAAGGTGCCGCGGATCATGACCTCGTGGTTGCCGCGACGCGAGCCGAAGGAGTTGAAGTCCTTGCGGTCGACGCCGTGCTCCGTGAGGTACTGGGCCGCGGGCGTGCCCGGCTTGATGTTTCCGGCGGGCGAGATGTGGTCGGTGGTGACCGAGTCGCCGAGCGTCGCCATGACCCGGGCACCTTCGATGTCCTTCACCGGGGTGAGCTCCATCGTCATGCCGTCGAAGTACGGGGCCTTGCGCACGTAGGTCGAGTCCTCGTCCCACTGGAACGTGTCGTCGTCCGGCGTGGGCAGGTTGCGCCAGCGCTCGTCACCGTCGAACACGGTGGCGTACTGCTTGATGAACTGGTCGCGCGAGATCGACGAGTCGACGATCTCCTGCACCTCGTCCGGCGAGGGCCAGATGTCCTTGAGGAACACGTCGTTGCCGTCCGCGTCCGTGCCGAGCGCGTCGGTCTCGAAGTCGAAGTGCATCGAGCCGGCGAGGGCGTACGCGATGACCAGCGGCGGGCTCGCCAGGTAGTTCATCTTCACGTCCGGGCTGATGCGGCCCTCGAAGTTGCGGTTGCCCGAGAGGACGGCCGTCACGGCGAGGTCGTGCGAGTTGATCGCCTCGGAGACCTCTTCGATCAGCGGACCGGAGTTTCCGATGCAGATGGTGCAGCCGTAGCCGACCGTGTAGAAGCCGAGGCCCTCGAGGTCCTTGTCCAGGCCGGACTTCTCGTAGTAGTCCGTGACGACCTTCGACCCCGGGCCGAGCGTGGTCTTCACCCACGGCTTCTGCTTGAGGCCCTTCTCCCGCGCCTTGCGGGCGAGGAGACCGGCGGCGATCATGACCGACGGGTTGGACGTGTTGGTGCACGACGTGATGGCGGCCAGCGTGACGGCGCCGTTGTCGAGGGTGTACTGCTCGCCCTCGGGAGTCGTGACCGGCACGGGGTTCGACACGTTGGCCGGCGCACCGCTGCTGATGTGCACCGGACGCGTGGTCGGCTCCTCCTCCCCCGGGACCTGTCCGGGGTCGGACGCCGGGAAGGAGTGCTTGGACTCGAGGTCGACGATGTCGTCGCTGGTCGAGGCCGTGGCGTAGTTCAGGATGTCCTGCTCGAACTGCGTCTTCGCCTCGGAGAGGAGGATGCGGTCCTGCGGGCGCTTCGGACCGGCGATGGACGGGACGACCGTGCTGAGGTCGAGCTCCATGTACTCGCTGAAGACGGGCTCGTGAGAGGCGTCGTGCCAGAGCTTCTGCTCCTTGGCGTAGGCCTCGACGAGCGCGACGGCCTCGTCGCTGCGGCCGGTGAGACGCAGGTAGTCGAGGGTGACGTCGTCGATCGGGAAGATCGCGGCGGTCGAGCCGAATTCGGGCGACATGTTGCCGATCGTCGCGCGGTTCGCGAGCGGCACGGAGGCGACGCCCTCGCCGTAGAACTCGACGAACTTGCCGACGACGCCGTGCTTGCGCAGCATGTCGGTGATGGTGAGCACCACGTCGGTCGCCGTCACACCGGCGGGGATCTCACCGGAGAGCTTGAAGCCGACGACGCGCGGGATGAGCATCGACACGGGCTGGCCGAGCATCGCGGCCTCGGCCTCGATGCCGCCGACGCCCCAGCCGAGCACGCCCAGGCCGTTGACCATCGTGGTGTGCGAGTCGGTGCCGACACAGGTGTCGGGGTAGGCCTGGAGGACGCCGCCGTTGGTGCGGTCGTAAATGACCTTCGCGAGGTGCTCGATGTTCACCTGGTGGACGATGCCGGTGCCGGGGGGCACGACCTTGAAGTCCTGGAACGCGGTCTGGCCCCAGCGGAGGAACTGGTACCGCTCGCCGTTGCGCTCGTACTCGATCTCGACGTTGCGCTCGAGCGCGTTCTCGGTGCCGAACAGGTCGGCGATGACGGAGTGGTCGATGACCATCTCGGCCGGCGAGAGCGGGTTGATCTTGTTCGGGTCTCCCCCGAGCGCCGTCACGGCCTCGCGCATGGTGGCGAGGTCGACGATGCAGGGCACACCGGTGAAGTCCTGCATGACCACGCGCGCCGGCGTGAACTGGATCTCGGTGTTGGGCTCCGCGTTGGCGTCCCACGACCCGAGCGCCTCGATCTGCGCCTTCGTGACGTTCGCGCCGTCCTCGGTGCGAAGCAGGTTCTCCAGGAGGACCTTGAGGCTGAAGGGGAGCTTGTCGAAACCGGGCACCGTGTCGATGCGGAAGATCTCGTAGTCGGTGCTGCCGACCGTCAGGGTGCTCTTGGCACCGAAGCTGTTCACCGTGGACACGAATCCGTCTCCTTCTATTCGGATGGGAGCGACAGGCGCCTCCATCTTGCTCGCCGGTGCGGCCGCGCGGCTAGCAAGGGGGACCTAACCAGTCTGCTCCGCGCAGGTCACCGGCGAAAGCCCGTGATTTATCTTGATGTCGAGATAAATCTATCACGCCGCCGCGGGGTCGTCGTGCGACGACGCGCGGGGATAGAGCGCACGGACGACCAGCCAGGTCACGGCGATCAGCGGCGCGAACAACGGCAGTCCCATCACGAGCTTGAGGGTTCCGAGCGCCGTCGTCTGCTCGGCCAGGTACAACGGAAGCTGCACCGCAAGACGGGCGAAGAACAAGGCGGCCCAAGCAATTGCGAGCCAGAAGAACGCGCGGCGCTTCCGCCTGTCTGCGCGCCATGCCGTCCCCTCCCCCATGAGGAATCCGACGGCAAGACCGATCAAAGACCAGCCGATGAGCGCAGACACGAGGATCGCAGTGCCGTAGGCAGCGTTCGTTATCAAGCCGGGCACGAAGTTGTCCTGTGCGCGCCCGGTCCAAAGCGCGAGCCCGGCGGCGGCCACGGCGGCGATCAGTCCGCCGAGGGCGGCCGACGGCGGCGACTTCTGCACCAGCCGGACGAGGGTGAACACGGCGGCCAGACCGACCGACACTCCGAGGGGCAGCAGCAGGGGTTCCGGCCGGAGGGTGAACAGGATCACGAACGCGAGGCTCGGCAGCACCGACTCCAGGATCCCGCGCCAGCCGCCCATGGCCGACCAGACGACCTTGTGCGTCTGCGCGTTCTCGGACGGATCGAGCCCAGCCTTGCGCGCCGCACCGCCGAGGGCTGCTCCGAGGATCTCCGACGCGCTCTGCGTGCGCGACTCCTCGGGGTCCGGCGTGGTCACGCGGAGCCCGGCGTCGCCGGCATCTTCAGCGGGATGAGGTCGCGCGGCGGCATGGGCGCTCCCCCGCGCACGACGACGATCGAGCGGAACAGGTCCTCGACCTTCGCCGCGGCCTCGGGGTCGGACGCCGCCGCGCCGCCGATCACGCCGCGCAGGAACCAACGGGGACCGTCGATGCCGATGAAGCGCGCGAGACGCAGGCCGGAGCCCTCGCTGGCCGTCGCGGGGACCTCGGCGAGGAGCTCCTTGCCGAGCGGTCCTTCCCGCTCCTCGACGCGGCCGCCCTGCGCCTTGACCTGGTCGCGCAGCTGGACCCGCGTCTCATCCCAGAGACCGCCGCTGCGCGGAGCCGCGAACGGCTGCACCTGGAGAGAGGACTCGGCGTAGTCGAGCCCGACCGCCACGATGCGCTTGCTCTGCTCCTCCACCTCGAGCCGCAGGTTCAGGCCCTCGCGCGGCAGGATCTTGATCCCGCCGAGGTCGATGTAGGGGCGGACGGGGTTCGCCTCGGAGTCGTCGAACGGGCCCTCGGTGGCGCGGTTCTCCGGCGCCGACTTGGAGGGGGTGTCGTTGCTGTCGGTCATTTCGCCTGTCCTGCTTCGTTCTCGGGGGTCTGTGCCTGATAGCCGGTCGATCCGAACCCGCCGGCGCCGCGAACGCTGTCCGGCAGCTCGTCCACCGGAAGGAACCGGGCCCGAGTGACGGGCATCACGATGAGCTGCGCGATGCGATCGCCGACGGCGACATCGTACGCGCTGTGGATGTCCGTGTTGATCAGGCTCACCTTGATCTCTCCCCGGTAGCCGGCGTCGACGGTGCCGGGCGAGTTCACGATCGAGATGCCATGCTTCGCCGCGAGACCGCTGCGGGGCACCACGAAGGCCGCATAGCCGTCGGGCAGCGCGATGCGCACGCCCGTGGGCACGAGAGCCCGCTCCCCCGGCTCCAACCGCACGGCCTCGGCGGCGACGAGATCGGCTCCGGCGTCGCCCGGATGCGCATAGCCGGGGACCACTGCGGCGATAATGGGGACATCAACGGAATCGGTCACCCCATGAGGCTAATGCAGAACCCCGCAACGGACGCACGTCCCCGCTACCACGAACGACTGGCCCCCAGCCTGTGGCTGCTGGTCACGATCGCCCTGGCGGGACCGATGGTGTCCCTGATCTTCGTGCCGGTCGGCTCGACCTTCGCGCTGCTCCTCGGAGCGGCGGTCTCGGCGCTCCTCGTGGTGGCGGCCCTCGCCCTCGCTCCGGTGGTGTCGGTGCAGGACGGCGTCCTCCGAGCCGGACGCGCCCACATCGACGTGCGCTATCTCGGCGAGCCGACGGCACTGACCGGCGAGGAGGCGCGCAGCGCCAGAGGACCCGAGCTCCCGGCTCGCGGGTGGCACCTCATCCGCGGCGGCATCGACGGAGTCGTCGTGGTGCCGAACACCGATGAGGCCGACCCCGTCGTGGCCTGGACGATCTCGACCCGCACCCCCGACCGCCTCGCCGCGGCCATCCGCGCCGCACGGGACTGACCGCCCCCGCAGACGACAGCGCGCCCCTGACCGGGATGGTCGGGGGCGCGTGGGGCGTCGCTCGGAGGGCTGCTCAGGCAGCGCACTCCTTGCAGATGGGGCCGTCGGGTCCCTCGTGGTCGAGCTGCGAGCGGTGCTTCACGAGGAAGCAGCTCATGCAGGTGAACTCGTCCTGCTGCGCGGGCAGCACGACGACATCCAGCTCGAGGTCGGAGAGGTCCGCGCCAGGGAGGTCGAAGCTCGACGGGTTGTCGGAGTCCTCGTCTCCGGTCGTGCCGGACAGCTTGTCCGGCACACGCTCCTTGAGGGCTTCGATCGACTCGGAGTCGTCTTCACTCTTTCGGGGAGCGTCGTAATCGGTTGCCATGCGGTGAATCTCCACTTTCATGGTGCGAGTGGGCGGGTGCGCCGTCGGGTAATCGGCGGCCATAGTTTGCATGACCGGCGGGCGTTTCGCAAATGCCCTCCCATGCGACAGGGCAAACTCACGGCACGCCCGCCGTATTCCCTGTCCCGGCCCGTCCGGCGTGACACCATGAACGCACACCCATCAGAGGGGCATTCGCATGGAAAACGTCACCATCGTCGGCACAGAAGCAGGAGTGCTCGTCCTCGCGACCGAGGCGGGCGAGCGGTTCGCGCTGCCCATCGACGCGGTGCTGCAGCGGGAGATCCGCCGCGCGACCCGCCAGGCCGAGCCGGCCGCACAGAAACTCGCCGCGAGCCCGCGGGATATCCAGGCGCAGATCCGCGCCGGTCTCACCGCCGCGGAGGTCGCCGAGCTCCTCGGGATCAGCGTCGACGACGTCGCCCGGTTCGAGGGCCCGGTCCTCGCCGAGCGCGAGCACATCATCGGCCAGGCCCTCGCCGTGCCCGTCCTCATCGGCAGCGAGGTCGAGCCGGACGCGCAGCCCACCTTCGGAGCTGCGGTCCGCGCCAAGCTCGCCGAGGTGTCCGCATCGTCCGAGCGCTGGGCCAGCTGGAAGGAGGAGTCCGGCTGGATCATCAAGCTCGAGTTCTCCGCCAACGACGTCGAGCACGACGCGCGCTGGAGCTTCGACCCGCGACGCAGCGCCCTCTCGCCCCTGAACGCCGATGCCACGCAGCTCTCCCGCCAGGGTTCGCTCCCGGAGGGACTCATCCCCCGCCTGCGCGCGGTGGAGGCCGACCGTGCCACCTCGCCCTACAAGGACGACAGCCGTTTCGATTCGGGTGCCTTCGGTCCCCGCCTCGTCCCGACGCCCGCCGCGGAGGCAGACGAGCCGGCGCAGCCCGAGCGTTCGGCACCGGCGGTCCAGGACGCGGCGATCAACCGCGCTCCCGACTCCGCCTCGACGAGCCCGGAGACCGCGGACCTCCTCGAGGCCCTGCGTCGTCGCCGCGGGCAGCGGGAGCCGTCGCCGATCGAGCACGAGGTCGAGGAGATCCAGGAGGATTCCGACCCGATCGCCCTGTTCGCCGCGCTCGAGGAGCCGGACGACGAGCCCGAGGCTCCGGAACCCGCACCGCGTCAGCCCGGGTCGGGCGACAGCGAGGGCAGCGGACGCCGACGGCGCCGCAACGCGATGCCGTCGTGGGACGAGATCGTCTTCGGAGCGCGCACCGACGAGTGATCGTTCCGGGGCCCCGTCAGGAGGCGAAGGCCCCGAACCGCAGGAACGGTACCCGGGTCTCGTCAGGCGTGAGCGCTCCGTGCTGTCCCACCATCCCTCGGTTGCGCTGGTCCTCGGCGGTGCCGTCGTAGAGCGCGCCCACTCCGGTGGCGATGACCAGCACGTCGCCGATGCGATCGAGGACCTCATCGCGCACGACCGGACCGAAGAGGCCCGCCCGGACCGCCTCCTCTCGGGTGACGACATCGGCCGCGCCCTCGAGATCGCTGCGCAGACGCGTCGTCACCAGCGCCGCATCGGCGTCCGGCTCGCGGTAGAGGTGCAGCATGCGGGGTTCCCCACCGACATGACGGATGCCCCCGAGATGCTGCTCCTCGAGCACCACCTGCCGGTGGAACGGGACGTCGACCATGCCGTGGTCAGAGGTCACGACCACGCCGACCCGCGGGGGGACGCGAAGCGACAGCGCGCCGTCGATCCGCTCCAGCGCAGCCACCCACTCGGCAGAGGCGACACCGTGCTTGTGCCCCGCCTTGTCGACCTCGGGAAGGTAGCAGTAGACGAGCGATCCCGGATGCTCCTCGGCCAGCGTGTACGCGACCTCGACGCGTTCCTCCGGCGTCGCAGCGGGCACGAACGTCGCCCCCCTCAGCGTGGCGCGGGTGAAGCCGCTGTGCGCGTAGGTCGCGAGTCCGACCGCGAAGGTCTCCCGCCCGGCGACTGCCGCGCGCTCGAAGACCGTGGGCGCCGCCTGCCACGTGAGCGGGTCGAGGCCGTCCGTCTCCCACCCGCTCAGCTGATTCACGAGGACATCCCGTTTCGGGTCCCTGACCCGGTACCCGACGAGGCCGTGTTCTCCCGGCCACACGCCGGTGGTGAGGCTCGTCAGCGCGGCGGCCGTCGTCGTCGGGAAGACCGTCTGCGCGATATCCTTCTTCGTCATCGACGCGGTCAGCGACCGCGCGTGACCGGCATGCCCGCGAAGGCTGATCGCACCGAGGCCGTCGATCACGACCAGCACCACCGCGTCGGCGCGGGGCAGCGTGGCGGATTCGCCGCGGAGAGCGGCGCACAGGTCGTCCGCCACCCCGACGACGCTCCGGGCGCCCGGCGGCGCGGACGGTAGCATGAAGGACATCCGAGCCAGTCTGACACAGGCTCCCGTACGCCCTCAGGAAGTCCATGCCGAAAACCCCGCCGCCCGAGCCTGTCGAGGAACGCATCCAGGACATCGATCTCTCCAACGAGATGCAGGGCTCCTTCCTCGAGTACGCGTATTCCGTCATCTACTCGCGTGCGCTCCCCGATGCCAGGGACGGCCTGAAGCCGGTGCAGCGCCGCATCCTCTTCCAGATGGCGGAGATGGGATTGCGGCCGGACCGCGGCCACGTCAAGAGCGCCCGCGTCGTGGGCGAGGTCATGGGGAAGCTGCATCCGCACGGCGACTCCGCGATCTACGATGCCCTCGTCCGCCTCGCCCAGGAGTGGGCGTTGCGGGTGCCGCTCGTCGACGGTCACGGCAACTTCGGATCCCTGGACGACGGCCCGGCTGCCGCGCGATACACGGAGGCGCGCCTCGCCGCCCCCGCGCTGTCGCTCACCGAGAACCTCGACGAGGACGTCGTCGACTTCATCCCGAACTACGACGGCCAGTTCCAGCAGCCCGCGGTGCTGCCTGCGGCCTTCCCGAACCTGCTCGTCAACGGCGCCAGCGGTATCGCCGTGGGCATGGCGACCAACATGGCGCCGCACAACCTCATCGAGGTCGTCGCCGCGGCGACCCATCTGCTCGAGCACCCGGACGCCACCACCGAGGACCTCATGGAGTACGTCCCCGGCCCGGACTTCCCATCGGGCGGGATCCTCATGGGGCTCGACGGCGTGAAGGACGCCTACACGACCGGTCGCGGCGCCCTCAAGGTCCGCGGACGCACGTCGATCGAGCCGCTGGGTCCCCGACGTACGGGCATCATCGTCTCCGAGCTCCCGTACATGGTCGGCCCGGAGCGTCTGATCGAGAAGATCCGCGACGCAGTGCAGGCGAAGAAGCTCCAGGGCATCAGCGACGTCACCGACCTCACCGACCGCAACCACGGCCTCCGCGTCGCCATCGGCATCAAGACCGGATTCGACCCGAACGCCGTCCTGGAGCAGCTGTACCGGCTCACGCCGCTGGAGGATTCCTTCAGCATCAACAACGTCGCGCTCGTCGACGGCCAGCCCCGAACGCTCGGCCTCAAGGAGATGCTCAGCGTCTACGTCGGCCACCGCATCGAGGTCATCACGCGCCGCAGCCGGTACCGTCTCGCCCGTCGGGAGGAGCGCCTGCACCTGGTGGAGGGGCTGCTCATCGCGATCCTCGACATCGACGAGGTCATCCAGGTCATCCGGTCGTCCGACGACACCGAGCAGGCACGCACCCGGCTCCGGTCCGTGTTCGACCTCAGCGAGCCGCAGGCCGAGTACATCCTCGAGCTGCGGCTGCGCCGCCTGACGAAGTTCTCGCGCATCGAGCTTGAGGCGGAGCGGGACGCCCTCCTCGCGGAGATCGCGTCGCTGCGGGAGCTGCTCGCCAGCCCGGCGCTGCTGCGTGCCGCCGTCGCCCAGGAGCTGGACGCCGTGGCCGAGGCCTACGGGACGCCGCGCCGCACCCTGCTGATGAACGCGGCCCCGCCGAAGCCCCGCGCGACGAAGGGCGCGGTGGATCTGCAGATCGCCGACGCTCCGACCACCGTGGTCCTCTCGACGACGGGACGCGCCGTGCGCGTGGACCTCGGCGAAGGACAGGAGCTCACCGCCCCTGCCCGGCGGAGCAAGCACGACGCCATCCTCGCGACCGTCGAGACGACGGTTCGCGGTGAGGTCGGTGCGCTCACGAGCACGGGACGCGTCGTCCGCTTCTCCCCCGTCGATCTGCCCTCGGTGCCCGGCACCTCCGTACAGCTCGCCGCGGGGACTCCGCTGCGCGACTACCTGGGGGTCACGACCAAGGGCGAGCGCATCGTCGGGTTCATCCGATTCGACAGCGACACCCCGGTCGCCCTCGGCACCGCGCAGGGCATCGTCAAGCGGATCGTGCCGTCGACCCTGCCGGTGCGCCCGGACCTGGAGGTCATCGGCCTCAAGAGCGGAGACTCGGTCGTCGGTGCGGCCGACGCGGCGGACGACGCCGACCTCGTGTTCCTGACGACCGACGCCCAGCTTCTGCGGTTCTCGGCCTCGGCGGTCCGCCCGCAAGGAGCACCCGCCGGCGGCATGGCGGGCATCAAGCTCGGCTCCGGCGCCGCGGTCCTCTTCTTCGGTGCCGTCAGCCCGGACACCGACGCCGTCGTCGCCACGGTCTCCGGCGCGGAGAGCATCCTGCCCGGCACCGATCCGGGCCGCGCGAAGGTCTCGGCGTTCACCGAGTACCCGTCCAAGGGCCGCGCGACCGGTGGCGTCCGCGCCCACGCCTTCCTGAAGGGCGAGGACCGCCTCACGGTCGCCTGGGTCGGCCCCCGCCCGGCTCTGGCCGTAGACCCCACCGGCGCGGTGCGCAAGCTCCCCGAGCCCGGAGCGCGCCGCGATGCCTCCGGCCAGCCGATCGACGGCGTCATCGGCAGCATCGGCCGGACCCTCGTCTGACCCGTCCGCCAAGAAAGGGGACCCGGCCTCGCCGGGTCCCCTTCTTCGTCCCCGCCGCCCTCAGGCGTCGATGGCTTCGCGCGAGAGCTGGTCCGCGGAGTCGATGATGAACTCCCGCCGCGGGGCGACCTCGTTGCCCATGAGCAGCTCGAAGACGCGGCCCGCGGCCTCGGCATCCTCCATCCGTACCCGGCGGAGCAGGCGACCGGAACGGTCCATCGTCGTGTTCGCGAGCTGCTCCGCGTCCATCTCCCCGAGACCCTTGTACCGCTGGATCGGCTCGTGCCAGCGCTTGCCGGCCTTGCGGAGCTTGGCGAGCAGGGCGTGCAGCTCCTGCTCGCTGTAGGTGTAGATGGTCTCGTTCGGCTTCGAGCCCGGGTTGATGACGATGATCCGGTGCAGCGGCGGCACGGCGGCGAACACGCGTCCATGCTCGATGAGCGGCCGCATGTAGCGGAAGAACAGCGTGAGCAGGAGCGTGCGGATGTGCGCTCCGTCGACATCGGCGTCGCTCATGAGGATGATCTTCCCGTAGCGCGCCGCGTCGATGTCGAAGGTCCGCCCGGAGCCCGCGCCGATCACCTGGATGATGGACGCGCACTCGGCGTTGGACAGCATGTCGCCGACCGACGCCTTCTGCACGTTGAGGATCTTCCCGCGGATGGGCAGCAGCGCCTGGAACTCGCTGTTGCGGGCGTTCTTGGCCGTGCCGAGGGCCGAGTCGCCCTCGACGATGAAGAGCTCGCTGCGCTCCACGTCGTTCGTCCGGCAGTCGACGAGCTTGGTCGGCAGGGTGGACGATTCGAGCGCGTTCTTGCGGCGCTGCGTCTCCTTGTGGGCGCGTGCGGACACACGCGCCTTCATCTCGGAGACGATCTTGTCGAGCAGCTGCGTGGCCTGGCTCTTGTCGTCGCGCTTGGTGGAGGTGAAACGCTGCTGGAGGTCCTTGCGCATCACCTGCGCGACGATCTGGCGGACCGCGGGCGTGCCGAGCACCTCCTTCGTCTGACCCTCGAACTGCGGCTCCGGCACGTTGACCGTGAGGACGGCGGTGAGGCCGGCGAGGACGTCGTCCTTCTCGAGCTTGTCGTTGCCGACTTTGAGCCGACGCGCGTTCTGCTCGACCTGGCTGCGGAGCACCTTCAGCAGCTCCTGCTCGAAGCCCTGCTGATGCGTGCCGCCCTTCGGCGTGGAGATGATGTTCACGAAGGAGCGGATGCGGGTGTCATAGCCGGTGCCCCAGCGCAGGGCGATGTCGACGGCGCATACGCGCTCGACCTCGGTCGCCACCATGTGGCCGTCGGGCTGCAGGACCGGGACGGTCTCGGTGAACGTGCCCTCTCCCTGGATGCGCCAGGTGTCGGTCACCGGCGGGTCGACCGCCAGGTACTCCACGAACTCGGAGATGCCGCCCTCGTAGAGGTACGAGGTCTCCACGGGGCCGGCCGGGGTGCCGTCCTCCCCCACCACTGCGCTCGCGGCGCGCTCGTCGCGGACCACGATCTCGAGGCCGGGGACCAGGAAGGCGGTCTGCCGCGCGCGGGTCTCGAGCTCGGCGAGCTGGAAGGCGGCGTCCTTGGTGAAGATCTGACGGTCGGCCCAGTAGCGCACACGCGTACCGGTGACCCCGCGCGGCGCCTTGCCGACGACGCGCAGCTCACTGTTCTCCTCGAACGGGGTGAAGGGCGCATCGGGCCGCTTCTCCCCCGAGTCCTGGAAGATGCCGGGCTCGCCGCGGTGGAAGGACATCGCGTAGGTCTTACCGCCGCGGTCGACCTCGACGTCGAGGCGCTCGGAGAGCGCGTTCACCACCGAGGCGCCGACGCCGTGGAGACCGCCCGACGCCGCGTAGGAGCCGCCGCCGAACTTCCCTCCGGCGTGCAGCTTGGTGTAGACGACCTCGACGCCGGTCAGACCGGTCCGGGGCTCCACGTCGACGGGGATGCCGCGACCGCGGTCGTGCACCTCGACGCTGCCGTCATCGTGGAGGATGACGTCGATGCGGGATCCGTTGCCGGCGACCGCCTCGTCGACGGAGTTGTCGATGATCTCCCAGAGGCAGTGCATGAGCCCGGGCGAACCGTTCGAGCCGATGTACATGCCGGGGCGCTTGCGGACCGCTTCGAGTCCTTCGAGCACCTGGAGATGATGGGCGGAGTACTCGGCATTCACAATCTCCGAGTCTATTCGCGGGACGGTCCCGCCCCTCGCAGACACTCCCCGCGGCACCGCGTTCGCGCGTGTGCGCGTACGCGCTGAGCGAAACACGCCGTCGACCGGGCATGCCCCCAGGTGCAGCGTGGTTGTATTGAGCACGACCAACAAGGACGCCGACACCCGAGGAGGCCCCGAGATGAATGCAACGACCGAACGTGAGACCTCCGCTGTCGAGTACCGCCTGACTGCGATGGACCGCTGTGACTCGTGTGGAGCACAGGCCTACATCGCCGCCGAGGTCAACGGCTCCGAGCTGCTCTTCTGCGCCCACCACGGCCGCAAGTACGAAGAGAAGCTGCGCAGCGTGGCCACGAGCTGGCACGACGAGACCGCTCGTCTCGTCGAGACGGTCTGATCAGCGCCTGAACCGGCCGAGCCGGTTCACTCCACGACCCTCCGCCGAATCCGCGGACCGAGGCGGGTGAGGATCTCCTCGCCCACCGTCTCGATCCGCTCGGCGAGGGTCGTCGCTGTCTCCTCCCCCTGCGCGCCCGGCCCGAAGATCGTCACCTCGTCGCCGACAGCCATCCCCGGCCAGCCCTCGACGGTCGTCGTCGCCAGGTCGATCTCGGGCGCCACGCGGGGGCCGGCCGGGGTACCGACCGTCATGCCGGCCAGCGTCGAGGGCAGGCCGTCGAGACTGCCGACGGCCACGACCGCGGCGTCGCCGTCGACCCGGATTACCGGGGCCACGAGACGTGCCGCCGGCTGCACACCGTCGAGATCCGGGCCGTCCGCCGAACGGATGCCGTAGCAGAACGCCCCGATCCGTGACACCGTGCCGCGCAGTTCCGGACGCCACCAGGATGCCGCCGACGCCGTGAGGTGCAGGGCCGCCGGCACAGCTCCGGACAGGCCGGTGTGCTGCACGGCATCGAGGAACACGGACTGGGCCTCGTCGTCCTCGGCGTCGCTCGCCTCCGCGATGTGACTCCACACGCCCACGAGCGCGAGGGTGCCCGCGCTCTCGGCCGCCCTCGCCTCGGCAACGGCCGCCGCCCAGTCCTCCGGACGCACGCCATTGCGATGGAGGCCGGTGTCGATCTTGAGATGCACCCGGGCACGCACACCGAGCACGTCGGCCCGCGTGACGATGCGGCGCAGGTACTCGATGGTGCCGACGCCGAGCTCGATGTCCTGCAGGAGCGCCTCGTCGATCTCCTCGTCGGTCGAGGTCGCCCAGGCGAACACGGACGCGGTCCCGCCTGCGAGGCGCCGGACGTCGAGGCCCCCGCGCACGTCGTAGCTGCCGAACGTCGTCACCCCCACCTCGAGCGCGGTCTCCACCGCCCAGCGGAGTCCGTGGCCGTACGCGTCGTCCTTGAGCACCAGCATCAACGTGGAGTCGCCCAGTCGGTCGCGCACGGCCGCGATGTTCGCGCGGAAGACGGCGCTGTCCAGGCGGAGTTCTGGTCGCATCGGCCCACCCATCATGCCTCCCATCCGCGCACGGCGTGAGCACCGGGGACGGCCACGAGCTCCGCGGGCGTCATCCCGGTGACCTCGGCCCAGCGGGCGATCGCGTCGGATGCGGGGCCGGTCCCGCCGAAGAACGTCACCGTGTCTCCCACCTCGGCCGCGGCGCCCTGGAGGTCGATCACACAGACGTCCATGGCGACTCGTCCGACGATGGGACGCAGCGCGCCGGCGATCTCCACGTCGGCGTGATTGCCGAGAGAGCGGACGACACCCTGCGCGTAGCCGCCCGTCACGAGCGCGACCTCCGTGTCCGCTGCGGCCCGGAAGGTGTAGCCGTAGGAGACAGCCTCCCCCGCGCGCAGGCGCTTGGTGGACATGACCCGGCCGACCAGGCGCATGACCGGAGGTGTCGCCGGGATTCCCTCCGCGGACGGCAGCCCGTAGAGGAGGACGGGGTCGACGTCGGGCGTACCGACGGTCGTGGCGCTGATGCCTTCGAGGCGCAGGGCCTCGACTTCGCCTGGCGAGTCCACGAGGACCTCCTCGACGCCCGCGGCTGTCACCGCGTGGGCCACGGCGAGCAGTCCATGCCCCCATGCGTCGCGGCGGAGATCGGCACGGCGGCCCCCGGCCCGGATCGCCGCGGACGCGCCGGCAGCAAGGGCCGAACGGGAGATCATCGCCTGCGGAAGCGCACTCGAACTCGTGTCACACACGTCCTCCAGCCTAGCTTCCGCGCTCCCAGGAGCCTGGGGGCTCCCCGCGTAGACTGGGACGTCGATCCCTAGACCCGGAGCTCCATGTCTCGTCTTTCTCTCGCGCCCCGCATCCGCTATCTCCTCGGCCGTGCCCGCCGCATCGACGTCGGTTCGGTGTTCGAACGGGCGAAGGAGGCCTCGGCACAGCACCACCGTCCCGTTCCCACGATCGTCGCCGACATGCTCTGGTCGGCGGCCCGCCACAACGTGGGCTTCCAGGACTACATCGACTACGACTTCGCGATGCTCAACCGTGCCGAGCGCGAGACGTACATGACGCATCCGGTGTCCAACCAGCTCTCGCAGAAGTACGACCACCCCGACTTCCGCTGGATCTTCCAGGACAAGATCGAGTTCAACCGGAAGTTCTCCGCACATCTGCATCGCGAGTGGATGGTGGTCGAGGAGGGCAACGCCGACGAGGTCCGTGCCCTCACGGAGCGCCTCGGAACGATCGTCACGAAGGAGCCGGTCGGCCAGGCCGGGACCGGTGTGCACCGATATCACGCCGCCGACATCACGGACTGGACCGAGTTCCACCGCGGTCTCCTCGACCGCGGCGAGCTGCTGATCGAAGAGGTCATCCGCCAGCATGACGACCTGGCGGCCGTGTGCCCCGGAACCGTGAACACCACCCGCATCACCGCCTTCTTCGACGGGGAGAAGGCGCACATCCTCGCAATGGCCCAGAAGTTCGGCCGCGGCGCGGTGAGCGATCAGATGACCTTCGGCGGCTTCTACACGATGCTCGATGAGAACGGGCACGCCGTGGGGGCCGGCTATGACTCGCACGGGCACGTGCACGAGACCCACCCGGACTCGGGCTTCCGCATCGCCGACTTCCAGCTGCCCTACATGGACGAGGTGCGCGCCTTCATCGAACAGGTCGCGCGGGTCGTGCCGCAGGTGCAGTACGTCGGATGGGACGTCGTCGTGACCCCGGACGGCCCCGTGCTCGTCGAGGGGAACTGGGGCGCGGGCGTCTACGAGAACAAGCCCAGCGTCACCGGCATCCGTACCGGGCACAAGCCGCGCTACCGCGAGGTCATCGGCTTCTGACCTTTCGACAGCTCACCCTTCGACAGGCTCAGGGACCCCGCAGGGGTCGCTGAGCCCGTCGAAGCGCCGGGCCACCCCTTTACATGCGAACCGGCCCCTTGCGTTCACACGCAAGGGGCCGGTTCGGTCGTGAAGGGGTGGGTCGAGCTGTTCAGACCGCGCGGACGATGCCGAGCGGCGTGGACTCGAGGCCCTGACCGAGCGGGTTGTCACCGAGGATCTTCACCAGCCGCAGCTCCCCCGCCTTGTCGAGCGTGGAGCCGAGGATGTTGCCGCCGAGATCGTTGATGTCGACCACCGCCACCTCGGCCTGGCCTCCGATCAGCGTCTTCAGGTGCGCCGCAACGCGGTCCGGGTCCTTCGGGCCGAGCACCACAGCCTCGTTGTACGGCGGGATGGTGTGCTTCGTCGGTCCGTCGATCGCGCGGGCCTTGTCCCCCGCGATGCGGTAGAAGTCGCCCTTGCGCCCGAAGGCCTTGGTGACCGCCGAGACGGCGGCAGCGAAGAGGATGCGCGGCGTACCGCACTCCCGCAACGCCATCTCCATCGTCTCGGGCATGCCGAGACCGATGCCGTACGGCGTGCGGGTGACGTACTTCGACAAGAACAGCGCGAGCTTCCGCGGCTGGATCTCGTCCAAGCGGTACGACCGGCCCTGGGTGATCGCGACGATCTTCTCGGTCACGAAGAGCAGGTCGCCCGGCTGGACGGCATCCTTCGCGTACTCCGTGATGATGGCGTCGAGGTCGTCATCCGGCATCACGACGCGGGTGCGCAGCGGGATCCGCGCGTAGCTCTTTCCGTCGACGCTCGTCTCGAGCGCCTTGCCCTCGTTCGCCTGCATCACTCGAGGTAGTCCCGCAGCGACTGCGAGCGGCTCGGGTGGCGCAGCTTGGCCATCGTCTTGGACTCGATCTGACGGATGCGCTCGCGCGTCACGCCGAACGTGTCACCGATCTGGTCGAGCGTCTTCGGCTGACCGTCGCCCAGACCGAAGCGCATCCGGATCACGCCGGCTTCGCGCTCGGAGAGGGAGTCGAGGAGCTGCTCGAGCTGACGCTGCAGCATCGTGAAGCCCACGGCGTCGGCGGGGACCACGGCCTCGGTGTCCTCGATGAGGTCACCGAACTCGCTGTCTCCGTCTTCGCCGAGCGGGGTGTGCAGGGAGATCGGCTCGCGACCGTACTTCTGCACCTCGACGACCTTCTCCGGAGTCATGTCGAGCTCGCGGCTCAGCTCTTCCGGGGTGGGTTCGCGACCGAGGTCCTGCAGCATCTGCCGCTGCACGCGGGCGAGCTTGTTGATGACCTCGACCATGTGCACCGGGATGCGGATGGTGCGGGCCTGGTCGGCCATGGCGCGGGTGATGGCCTGACGGATCCACCAGGTCGCGTAGGTCGAGAACTTGAAGCCCTTGGTGTAGTCGAACTTCTCCACCGCGCGGATGAGACCGAGGTTGCCCTCCTGGATCAGGTCCAGGAACTGCATGCCGCGACCGGTGTAGCGCTTGGCGAGGGAGACGACGAGACGGAGGTTCGCGCCGAGGAGGTGGCTCTTCGCGCGCTGGCCGTCACGGGCGACCCACTGCAGGTCGAGTCCGAGCTGGCTCGTCTTCTCGGCGGGGGACATCGCGGAGAGCTTCTCCTCCGCGAACAGACCCGCCTCGATGCGCATCGCGAGCTCGACCTCTTCGGCCGCGTTCAGCAGCGCGACCTTTCCGATCTGCTTCAGGTAGTCCTTGACCGGGTCGGCCGTGGCACCGGTGATCTGGGTCGAGTAGACCGGGACCTCTTCGTCGTCCTTGGAGGAGATGACGATCGCGCCGGTCGGCAGCGGCTCGGTGAAGGCCGGCTTCGCGTCGTCCTCCTCCTCGTCGCCCGCGGCGTCCTCGGAGCCCTCGGCTGCGGCGGCGTCGTCTTCCTCGACGACGTCGTCCGACTTCTTCTTCTTCGCGGGGGCGCGCTTGGCCGCGGCGCGCTTGGGCGCAGGAGCCGCTTCGGTCGTTTCGACGTCCTCGACCTCGGGATCCGCGGTGATCTGATCGGCCTTCTTCGTCCGCGTGTTCTTCGTCGTGGCAGGAGTCACGTTTCGCCTTTCACGGGGCCGCTGGGAGACCCCGGGACATTTCGGACACTAGTAAGACCCTTGTCAAGTCCAGTGCTCGAAAACACTGATTGACAACGGGTCGGACTCCTAGTATCGCACACGTATGGCGATGAGGACGCATTCCCGCCCGATCCGCTGCGAGAGATTCAGCCGCGTCCCGGCTTGTCCTCGTCACCCGACGGCCGAGATGCGAGGTAGCGCTCGAGCTCGGCCGCGAGTTCGTCGGCGCTGGGCAGGTCGCGTTCGCTGAATCCGCCCTCGTCGTACGAGTCGTCCTCGGGGTCACGACCGGCCATGTAGGCGTCGTACCGGCGCTCGAGGTTGTGCACCATCTGCTGCAGTTCGTCGTTCGCTGCGACCTGCTCGTCGACTCGGGCGAGGTAGTCCTCACGGCGCTCCTGCACTGCGTCGAGCATGAGCACGAGGCCGGTCGAGGCCATGAGCTTCTCCGCCGCTGCACTGACCGCCTCCGGATTCTCCGTCTCCGCGAGGTAGTGCGGCACGAGGAGCACGAAGCCGACGACGCGCTCCCCGCGCTCCGCGAACCGGTACTCGAGCAGGTGACCCGCGGTCGCCGGGACCTGCGTGCGCGGACGCCACACGGAGTGCGACACGACGAGGTCACGCCGGTTCCCGCTCACCGTCGTCCCGATGGGGCGCGTGTGCGGCACGGGCATCGCGATCGAGTGGACCCAGTGCAGCCCCGAGGCCTCGAACTCCGCAGCGAGATCCAGGACGGTCTCCGCGAAGGCGTTCCACGCGAAGTCGGGCTCGTAGCCCGTGAGCAGCAGGAACGGGCGTCCCAGCGCGTCCGTGGCGAGGGAGAGCTCCAGACGGGGCGGGCGGAACTCGGCAAGGTGGTCCTGGTCGAAGGAGATGACCGGGCGGCGTGCGCGGTAGTCCAGGAGCACATCGTTGTCGAAGACCGCGAGCGGCTGCGGCGACGTCGTCTCCCGCAGATGATCGATGAGCCCCGACACCGCACTGCCCGCGTCGGTGAAACCGGTGAGCAGCATCACGAGAGGCAGGCCGTGGGGCACCGTGGGGGCGTTCGCGACGCGTTCGTGGATCTCTCCGGAGAAGGGCATGTCTCCATGCTACGAGCCGCACCCGGAGCCGGGCTCTGACGTGTCTCGCTGAGAGCGAACACACCCCGGCCGGCGGACCGACGACCCCGGGGCGGAGATCCTAGGATGGAGAGCATGACGCTTCCCGTGCTCTCGCACACCACCGATCAGTTCCCCGGAAGCGCTGCCGATGCCGCAGTGCTCGTCGTCCCCGATCTCTCCGAGTCGGCCGAGTCGCTGGCGGCTCACCCCGGTCTCGCCGACGCTCTGGCGGGCATCGGCTTCACCGGCGCCGCCGGTGCGTTCGCTCGGGTCTACGCCCCCGAGGTGACGCCCCTCCCGTTCGCCGTCGTCGGCGTCGGCTCCACCGTCGACGACGCCTCCGTACGGAGCGCAGCCGGCGCGGCTCTCCGCTCCCTGACCGGCTTCGACACCGTCGCGCTCGGCCTCGCCGCCGGTCTCGAGGAGCACGCCGCCGCGGCCGCAGAGGGTGCCGTCCTCGGCGGCTACCGCTTCGACGACTACCGCGCCGAGAACGGCAGGAAGAAGCGGGCGACGGCGGTCGTCGTCCACGCCCCGCTCGACGACGAGACGATCGCCCGCGCTCACGCCACGGGCGAGGCCGTCGCTCTCATCAAGGACCTCGTGAACGTGCCCGCCGAGTGGCAGAGCCCCGCGCAGCTGGCGCAGAGCGCCGCCGACAGCGTCGCGGACCTCGACGTCACCGTGGAGATCCTCGACGAGGGTGCTCTCGCGGAACAGGGTTTCGGTGGCATCCTCGGCGTCGGCCAGGGATCCGACCGGCCGCCGCGCCTCGTCCGCCTCGACTACGCGCCGGCGGACGCGCAGCGGCACATCGCCCTCGTCGGCAAGGGCATCACCTTCGACACCGGCGGACTCTCCCTGAAGCCGGCGGCTTCGATGGTCGGCATGAAGTTCGACATGGCCGGTGCCGCGACCTCCCTCGCCGCCCTCCGCGCCATCGCGGCCCTCCGCCTCCCCGTGCGCGTGACCGCCTGGCTCTGCATCACCGACAACATGCCGTCCGGTCGTGCTCTCCGCCCCGGGGACGTCATCCGCATCCTCGACGGCACCACCGTCGAGGTGCTGAACACCGACGCGGAGGGGCGCCTCGTCCTCGCCGACGGTCTGGTCGCCGCGAGCCGGGAGAACCCCGACGTCATCATCGACGTCGCGACTCTGACCGGCGCGATCGTCGCAGCCCTCGGCCACCGTCACACCGGCGTCTTCGGCGACGACGAGACGGTCGCGGAGTTCCTCGCCGCGGCCGCCCGCACGGGAGAGCCCGCGTGGCACATGCCGCTGCCCGCCTACATGGAGGAGACGCTCGACTCCCCCATCGCCGACATGATCAACGCCAACATGGGAGATCGGATGGGCGGCGCGTCCTTCGCCGGTCTCTTCCTCCGGCGCTTCGTCGGCCGCACCTCGGACGCGGACGACGCGCCGCGCATCCCCTGGGTGCACCTCGACATCGCGGGATCCGGTGAACACGCCGGCGCCCCCTACGGCTTCACAGAGAAGGGCCCCACGGGGGCGATGGTCCGATCGATCATCGCCTTCGCCGAAGCAGCATCCCACCCGGAGGCATGACACCCATGACAACCCACACCTTCGACATCGTCGTCCTGGGCGGCGGCAGCGGCGGGTACGCCGCGGCACTGCGAGCCAGCGAGCTCGGCAAGTCCGTCGCACTGATCGAGAAGGACAAGGTGGGAGGCACGTGCCTCCACCGCGGGTGCATCCCGACGAAGGCGCTGCTGCACGCCGCCGAGGTGGCGGACCACGTGCGTGACGCCGCCTCGGTCGGCGTCACGGCTTCGTTCGGCGGGATCGACCCGGCGGGCGTGCGCACGTATCGCGCGGGCATCGTCGCGAAGAAGTACAAGGGCCTCGAGGGGCTCGTCAAGGCGCGCGGGATCACGACGGTCGCCGGGCTCGGCCGCCTGAACGCGGACCGGAGCGTCACCGTCGGCGACGATGTCTATGTCGGCACCGACGTCATCCTCGCCACCGGCTCGTACAGCCGCTCCCTGCCTGGTCTGGAGATCGGCGGACGGATCCTGACCAGCGAGCAGGCACTCGCCCTGGACGTGATCCCGGAGCGGGTGCTCATCCTGGGCGGCGGCGTGATCGGCGTCGAGTTCGCGAGCGTGTGGCGCTCCTTCGGAGCCGAGGTGACGATCGTGGAGGCGCTGCCCCACCTCGTCCCGAACGAGGACATCGCGATGAGCAAGGGCCTCGAGCGTGCGTTCCGCCGCCGGGGCATCCAGTACTCCCTGGGCGTGCGCTTCCAGACCGCCACCCAGGACGACTCGTCCGTCACGGTCACGCTGGAGGACGGCAAGGAGTTCACCGCCGACTACCTCCTCGTCGCCGTCGGCCGCGGCCCCGCCACCGCCGACCTGGGATTCGAGGAAGCCGGCGTGCGCCTGGACCGCGGGTTCGTGACGGTGGACGGCGACCTCCGCACCGGCGTCCCCGGCGTGTGGGCGGTCGGCGACATCGTCCCCGGCCTCCAGCTCGCCCACCGCGGGTTCCAGCAGGGCATAGCGGTCGCCGAGCGCATCGCGGGCCTCTCCCCCGTGAACGTCCCTGACGTGCAGATCCCGAAGGTCACCTACTCGAGCCCGGAGGTCGCCTCGGTCGGTCTCACGGAGGAGGCGGCGGTCACCGCGCACGGTGCCGACGCCGTCCACTCCTACGAGTACAACCTCGCGGGGAACGGGAAGAGCGAGATCATCGGCACGGGCGGCCTCGTCAAGGTCGTCCGCCTCAAGGACGGTCCCGTCCTCGGTGTGCATCTCCTCGGCGATCGCGTCGGCGAGCTCATCACCGAGGGCCAGCTCGCGGTCGCGTGGGAGGCCCATCCCGAGGACATCGCGCCGCTCATCCATGCCCACCCGACCCAGAGCGAGGCCCTCGGCGAAGCCTTCCTCGCGCTGGCCGGAAAGCCCCTGCACGCCCTCTGAGCACCAACCGGTGCCCGAGTCACTAAGCTAGACAAGCGTCATACAACTTCTGAAGGAGACTCAGTCATGAGCACATCCGTGGTCCTCCCCGCTCTCGGTGAGAGCGTCACAGAGGGTACGGTCACCCGCTGGCTCAAGCAGGTGGGAGACACCGTCCAGGCGGACGAGGGCCTGCTCGAGATCTCGACCGACAAGGTCGACACCGAGATCCCCTCCCCCGTCACCGGCGTGATCGAGGAGATCCTCGTGGCCGAGGACGAGACCGTCGAGGTCGGTGCTCTGCTGGCCCGCATCGGCGACGGCAGCGGTGCGGCACCGGCCGACGATGCCCCTGCTGCGGCTGAAGCCGCCCCGGCTGAGGCCGCCGCCCCCGCCGCTCCGGAGCCCGCCACGGCTCCCGCGGCCGAGCAGCCGGCACCAGCCGACTCCGCTCCCGCCGAGTCCGCGCCTGCGGCTCCCTCCGGCGACGCCACCGACATCGTGCTCCCCGAGCTCGGTGAGAGCGTCACCGAAGGCACGGTCACCCGCTGGCTCAAGCAGGTCGGCGACTCGGTCGAGGTCGACGAGGCGCTCCTCGAGATCTCCACCGACAAGGTCGACACCGAGATCCCGTCGCCGGTCGCCGGGGTGCTGCAGGAGATCGTCGCCGGCGAGGACGAGACCGTCGAGGTCGGCGCCGTGCTGGCACGCGTCGGATCCGGTGCTGCTCCCGCAGCCCAGCCCGAGGCTCCCGCTGCTCCGCAGGCCGAAGCCCCTGCCGCTCCGCAGGCCGAGGCGCCCGCCGCTCCGGCTCCGCAGGCCGAGGCTCCGGCTGCACAGCCCGAGGCTCCCGCTGCTCCGGCGCAGCCCGCGCAGGCGGAGGCCCCCGCAGCGCCCACGCAGGCCGCTGCTCCGGCACAGCCCGCGCAGGCGGAGGCCCCCAAGCTGTCGCTGCCGACCGAGAGCGACAACCTCTACGTGACCCCGCTCGTGCGCCGTCTGGCTGCGCAGCAGGGTGTGGACCTGGCCACGGTCAAGGGCACCGGCGTCGGAGGCCGAATCCGCAAGGAGGACGTCCTCAAGGCCGCAGAGACCGCCACCGCCGCACCGGCAGCCGCTGCAACGCCGGCTCCGGCCCCCCTGGAGGTGTCGCCGCTGCGCGGGACCACCCAGCCGATGTCGCGCCTGCGCAAGGTCCTCGCCAAGCGTGCGGTCGAGTCGATGCAGCAGACGGCCCAGCTCACCACGGTGGTCGAGGTGGACGTCACCGCTCTCGCCGAGTACCGCGACAGCGTCAAGACGTCGTTCCTCGAGAAGACCGGCGACAAGCTGTCCTTCCTGCCGTTCTTCGCCCTCGCCGCGGCGGAGGCCCTGCAGGCCTTCCCGATCATCAACGCGACGGTCGACGGCGAGCAGATCGTCTACCCGGCGTCCGAGAACGTCTCGATCGCGGTCGACACCGAGCGCGGTCTGCTCACGCCGGTGCTCCGCGACGCTGCGTCGAAGAACATCGCCGAGATCGCCCACGAGATCGCCGATCTCGCGGCGCGCACCCGCGACAACAAGCTGAAGCCCGACGAGCTCGCCGGCGGGACGTTCACGCTGACCAACACCGGTTCGCGCGGCGCGCTGTTCGACACGCCCGTGGTGTTCCTGCCGCAGTCGGCGATCCTCGGCACGGGCACGGTCGTCAAGCGCCCGGGTCTGGTCAAGGTCGGCGGCACGGACGCGATCGCGGTCCGCTCCTACGTGTACCTGGCTCTGTCGTACGACCACCGCATCATCGACGGTGCCGACGCGGCACGCTTCCTCGGTGCGGTGAAGGCTCGCCTCGAGGCTGCGCAGTTCAGCGGCCAGCTCGGCGCCTGACCGACGGCTCGCCTCACTTCGGCTGGTCCGCGACGCGATATGCGTCGCGGACCAGCCATTTTTCATCTGCCCACACCAGCACGAGGATGGCTGCCTTCTCGGTCTTCGCTTCGCCGCTCTCGGGCGATGACGGCAGCTCCATCACGGCCATGTCTCCATAGCGATCCACGAGAACCGCATCCTTCCGACCGGCCATCTCGGCAGCGACGGGCGTGATCCCCGCGGAACCGGCCGCGACGGCAGCGGCGCACACCGCGTCGTCGCGTGCCTCGCACTCGACGATCTGCGCGAGGAGTGCCGGGAGAGCGCCTGTCGGATCGTCGGCCTTCGGCGGCGCCGCGGACGCGGACGGTGAAGGAGCAGGTGTCGGCGCAGTCCGCCTGGCAGGGCCCGCTCCCTCAGGACGGTCAGCGGACGGAGGAGTGCTCCCCGCTGCCCCGACCGCGGGATCGTCTCCGTCGCTCGGCCACAGCAGCCCCGCGAGGAGCACCGCCGCCGCGCACGCGCCGGCCACGATGAGAACCCGCCTGCGCCGGGAACCCGTCTCCCCTCCGCCCGCCGGCGGCCGTACCCTGATGGTCCGCCGATCGAGGAGAGGTCGCGCCCCGCTGACGACTCGATCGCGGAGGGCGAGCAGGCCGGCGAACGCCCGTACCGAGCCCCCTTTGACCGGACTCTCTTCCCGCTTCCGACGCTCCCGCAGCCGTGCGCGGGTGACGGGTTCGGTGCGGACTCGTCGCACCGCACCGGAGACACCGGCTTCCGTGGGCGCCGCCCGGTCCTCTGCAGCCTCTTCCAGTGGTCGTGGTGCTGCGATCTCCAAGAGGTCGCTCTCTGCGTCCTCGAGCAATCGCCGGGGCACCCGGCGCTGTGCTGCGGCCGAACGAACGCGATCGCGGGTGCGGTCGAGGACCCGGGCCATCGTCTTGTCGGTGCACTCCGCGCGTAGCCGGTCCACGATCACCAGGACGGCGGTCGACGCGTCCTGACCGGGCCCCAGCACGAAGACCGGCCGGCCCCCGTCGGTGAGCCACCATGTCCCGTGCATGTCCACCGCCGACGCGGGCCCCAGCTCCGCCAGTCCACGCAGAAGACTCACGACCACCGTGCTGACCTCCCCCGATGGCAACCCGCCCCGCCGGAGCCGCCGATCCACGTAGGCCTCCAGGCGCTCGGTGCACCAGGGCAGAAGGACGTCGTGTCCGTCCGCGCGGCGGATCATGTCCACCGGCGCGGCGATGTGCTGGGTGCCCGCATATCGGCAGCCCGCCCAACCAGCGAGGCTCTCGGCCTCGACGCGCACGACCGGACCGTCCGGCGAGGTGACGAGCGCACCGCGAAAGGGCCCCTCAGCAGAGTCGAGGAGTCGGATCGTACGGTGTGCCTGGGGAAGCACGGGCTGCTCGCGGGGGGCACTCTCACGCGCTGGTGTCATGCGATCCATCCCACCCGACCCGCGGGACGCACCGTCCGAACTCGTTGCTCGGGGACGAGATCCCGTGGCGGGTCGGATTGTGCAGGAGAGATCGCGCACACGCTCTCCGCTGCACGCGAACGGCGGCATCGCACGGCCTTCGGACTCGGTAGGCTGGTCTCCATGGCAAAGCGTGCTCCTGAACCCGAGAAGCGTCCTGGGTTCTTCTCCCAGATCAAGTCCCTCTTCCGGTTCACGCGCGAGGCCTATCCCTGGCTCCCCTGGGCGCAGGCCGCGATCCTCATCGGCGGCGTGCTGCTCGGCCTCCTGGCCGGCTACCTGATCCCGCCGTTCCAGGTGTGGACGCTCGTCCTCTGGGCCATCACGGGCTTGATGCTCGGCGTCCTCGGCGCGCTGTTCCTCATGACCCGGCTGTCGACCTCGGCCATGTACACGAAGATCGACGGCATGCCCGGTGCGACCGGCCACGTGCTCAGCACGAGCCTCGGTCGCCGGTGGCAGGCGTCCGAGACCCCGGTGGGCATCAACCCGAAGACGCAGGAGGCGGTGTACCGGACGGTCGGCCGCGGCGGCATCGTCGTCGTCGGCGAGGGCGCCCGCGGACGCCTCACCCGACTCGTGAACGAGGAGCGCAGCCGTGCGCAGCGCGTCGCTCACGGCGTGCCGATCACGGTGCTCTACGTCGGGCACGGCGAGGACGAGGTGCCCATCGCCGACCTCGCGAAGACCATCAAGAAGCTCCCGAAGGCCATCGACAAGGCCACGATGGCGGCCGTCATCCGCCGCATCGACTCGGTCTCGCAGTCGCTGTCGTCGCTTCCCATCCCGAAGGGGATCGACCCGACGAAGGTGCGGGCGCAGCGTCCGCGCTGACCCGCTCCCCCGGACCGCGAAGCGCGGCCGCCTTGACCGCGGGCGGCCGCGCTTCTCTCATTCCGAGAGCGGCTGCTTGGGCAGGCGGCGCACCTTCGCGCGGCGACGACGACGCTCGGGGATCATCGAGCGCATCTCATCGAGCTTGCCGAAGCAGAACAGGCGGTCGTCGGGCTCGAGGACCACATGCTTGCGCGGGTTCGGGATAACACTGACCCCGCGGTGCAGGGTGAGCACCGTGATATCGCGCTCCCACAGGCCGGCCTCGCCCAGTGTCTTGCCGACGAGGTCGGCGGCGCCGTGGACCATGAGTTCGGCGACGCCGTAGCCGGTGGAGACGGTGAGGCGCTGCCGGACGTCGATCTCCGGGAAGGCGACCTGACCGGCGATGTAGTCGATGATCGCGCCCGCGACGTCGAGCTTGGTCGCGGTCTCGATACCCTGCAGGCCCGGGGAGGAGTTGACCTCCATCACCAGGGGTCCCTCGTCCCCCTCCAGCATGTCCACGCCGGCGACGCGGAGTCCCATGATCTGGGCCGACCGCACGGCAGCCCGTTCGTAGACCGGGTCGAGCTCGATCGCCTCGACCGAGCCGCCACGGTGCACGTTGGAACGGAACTCGTCCCCCGCTGCCGATCGGCGCATCGCGGCGACGACGCGGTCCCCGACGACGAGCGCGCGGATGTCGCGGCCCCGGCTCTCGGCGATGAACTTCTGGATGAGCACGTTCTGCTTGGTCGAGTGGAGCGTCTCGATGATGGCCTCAGCCACCTTCACCTGCGGCGCGAGGATGACGCCGATGCCCTGGGTGCCCTCGAGCAGCTTGATCACCACGGGAGCGCCGCCGACGCGCTCGATCGCCGGCCGCACGTCGGCGCGGTTGCGGACGAAGGCCGTCGGCGGCATCGCGATGTTGTGCCGGGAGAGGATCTGGTTCGCCCGGAGCTTGTCGCGCGCGCTCGAGATGCCGTTCGCCGTGTTCGGGGTGTAGACATCCATCTGCTCGAACTGTCGCACCACCGCGGTACCGAAGTACGTGATCGAGTTGCCGATGCGTGGCAGGATCGCGTCGTAGTCGCTGAGCTGCCGACCACGATAGTGCAGGTCGGGTTCGTCGGAGGTCAGGTCGATCGCGAAGCGCAGGGTATTCAGCACCTTCACGTTGTGCCCTCGCTGCAGTGCGGCCGCGCGGAGGCGTTGGGTGGAGTACGCCTGCGGCGCACGGGACAGCACTGCGATCTTCACGGGGGATTTCCTGCCAGGATGTATCAGGTGAGTAGGTCTACCCATTCAAACACCCTTACGGGGTGGCGCGAGTGGGTGAGCCTGCCCGATCTCGGAGTCGACTGGATCAAAGCCAAGATCGACACCGGCGCCCGCACTTCGTCCCTGCACGCGTTCGACATCCAGGAGTTCGAGCGCGATGACGAGCCCTGGGTGCGGTTCCGTGTGAAGCCCTGGCAGGACAGCCAGGAGGATGCCGTCGTCGTCGAGTCCCCCATCCACGACCGGCGGGCCGTCCGGAGCTCCTCCGGCCACGCGCAGGAACGTCTCGTCGTGCAGCTGATGATCCGTCTCGTCGACCGAGAGGTTCTCGCCGAGGTCACGCTGAGCAACCGGGACGAGATGGGTTTCCGGATGCTGATCGGCCGCGAAGCGTTGCGTCGCGGGTACGTCGTCGACCCCGCGCGCTCGTTCCTCGGCGGCAGAGCACCCCGCGAAGCACGCCGTCGCAACCGCGGCCGCGACTGAGCCTCAGGCGCGGATGAGGACCGTGCCCACAGCCTTGTCGTGGAGACCGCGCTGATCCGGGTCCCACACGACGGCCGGGATCACGACGAGGAGAAGCAGTGTGCGCACGATCGGGCGCCACATACCGACCCATCCGCCGTCGAGACGGACGACGCGCATGCCGAGGATGCGGTGCCCTGGGCTGCCGCCGGCGGTCGGGATGAAGAGGATCTGCACGACGCCGAAGATGAGCAGCGTGGCGAACGGGTCGTACTGGAAGAACGCGACGGAGAGGATGACGGCTGCCGTCCAGTCGATCGCGAGGGCCCCGATCCGACGTCCAGGGCGACCGATGCTCCCCGGTCCGGACTCCGGGAGTCCGAGTCGCTCACCGGGGTACGTGTTCACAGCATCCGTCACCCCTCCAGCCTACCGAGGCTGTGGATGCCCTCCGATCCTGCTCACGCTGTAACACGGACGAAACAAAGCGGATACCGTGGAGAAATCCCCCGTCCGTACTGTGCAAAGTGGCCCCGAAGCCATCGATCCGCATCACAGGAGTCGTACATGTTCAAAGATTCGTCCGAGGTACTGGCCTACATCAAGGAGAACGACGTCAAATTCCTTGACATCCGTTTCACCGACCTCCCTGGTGTGCAGCAGCACTTCAACATCCCTGCGGCGACGGTCGACGAGGCCTTCTTCACGGACGGACAGCTGTTCGACGGCTCCTCCATCCGTGGCTTCGCCAGCATCCACGAGTCGGACATGCAGCTGATCCCGGATGTGACGACGGCGTACATCGACCCCTTCCGCGAGGCGAGCACCCTCGTGATGATCTTCGACATCTACAACCCGCGCACCGGCGAGATCTACTCGAAGGACCCGCGTCAGGTCGCGAAGAAGGCGGAGAAGTACCTCACCTCCACCGGCATCGCCGACACCGCGTTCTTCGCCCCCGAGGCCGAGTTCTACATCTTCGACGACGTGCGCTACTCCGTCACTGCCGGCGAGAGCTTCTACAAGGTCGACTCCGAGGAGGCCGCGTGGAACACCGGCCGCGAGGAGGAGGGCGGGAACCTCGCCAACAAGACCCCGTACAAGGGCGGCTACTTCCCCGTCAGCCCGGTCGACAAGACGGCCGACCTGCGCGACGACATCACCCTCAAGCTCATCGATGCGGGCTTCATCCTCGAGCGCTCCCACCATGAGGTGGGCACGGCGGGCCAGCAGGAGATCAACTACCGCTTCGACACCATGGTGCACGCGGCCGACGACATCCTGAAGTTCAAGTACATCGTCAAGAACACCGCCGAGGAGTGGGGCAAGGTCGCCACCTTCATGCCGAAGCCGCTGTACGGCGACAACGGCTCGGGTATGCACACCCACCAGTCGCTGTGGAGCGACGGCAAGCCGCTCTTCTACGACGAGGCCGGCTACGGTCAGCTCAGCGACATCGCGCGGTGGTACATCGGCGGCATCCTGGCCCACGCGCCGGCGCTGCTCGCCTTCACCAACCCGACGCTGAACAGCTACCACCGTCTGGTCAAGGGCTTCGAGGCGCCGGTCAACCTGGTCTACTCGGCCGGCAACCGCTCCGCCGCGATCCGCATCCCGATCACGGGCTCGAACCCGAAGGCCAAGCGCATCGAGTTCCGCGCCCCCGACGCCTCCGGCAACCCGTACCTCGCCTTCGCCGCGCAGCTCATGGCGGGCCTCGACGGCATCAAGAACCGGATCGAGCCGCACGAGCCCGTCGACAAGGACCTCTACGAGCTTCCGCCTGAGGAGGCCAAGAACATCCCGCAGGTGCCGAACTCCCTGCTGGACTCGCTCGAGGCGCTCCGTGCCGACCACCAGTTCCTCCTCGAGGGCGGCGTGTTCACCGAGGAGCTCATCGAGACCTGGATCTCCTACAAGTACGAGAACGAGATCCTGCCGATCGCTCAGCGCCCGCACCCGTTCGAGTACGAGCTGTACTTCGGAGTCTGAGCCGAACGCAGATCGCGAAAGAGTCCGTCCCCATCCGGGGGCGGGCTCTTTCGCTGCATGGGAACCGTGAGGCTACGGCAGCCCTACCCCCACGTACTCATTTGGGGTTACTTCCTACGCATATTCAGACATTTCGCTGTCCTCTGACCCTGTCTTCACCTATGCTCGATCCCGCAGCCGGGGGGCTCGCAGGAAGAGGGCGGCATGTCGCAGGATTATGAGGTCGACACGGATGTGTTGCGGGCGATGGCGGCGAAGACGCGGCGCATCATCGCAGACGTCGGGGCGACCGACCTCACCCCGCTGACGAGCGCCGGCCACGAGTGGGTGGTCGCAGCCTCTGAGCGGTTCGCCGAAACCTGGTCTGCGGGCCTCGCAGCGCGGGTGACGGTCTCCGACGATTTCACCGAACGTCTGGCGACGACGGCCCGGGTCTTCGATGAGGGGACGGATGCCGCGAAGGCCGAGGTCGACGCGATGATCTGGGAAGAGTGATGGAGCTCGGGCAGACCCGCTCCGCCACCGCCCTCATCCCTGGCTCCCCCGGCGAGGTCAGGCAGACAGCCGAGGGGTGGAAGGCACACGGCACGACTGCAGCACGAGTGCACGACCAGCTCGCGACGCTCGACGATGAGGGCACCTGGACGGGCGAGGCCTACGACGCCTACCTGACGCGCTTCGACCGTCAGCTGCTGCACTGGTCGAACGCCGGCGACGGGCTCCGCGAGGGCGCTCACGCCCTGTTCACCTGGGCGGATGCGCTGGAGTGGGCGCAGGAGGAAGCCGCGCGCGCCATCACTCTCTGGGACGAGGCCGAGCAGCAGGCCGCCACGGCACTGGCCGCGCACCGCGCTTACGTCCGCGAGCTTCGGGTCGGGCAGGGCCTTCGGCACCCGGAGGTGGAGGTGCCATTCGTCGACCCGTCCGGTCCCGCGCATGAACAGGCCAGAGAGGTGCTGTTCAACGCCCGGGCGACGCTGGAGGTCTTCGCCCGAGACTGCGCTGTCCGGTTGGACCAGGCCGCAGAGGCAGCGCGCATGCCGCTCACCGAGGCTGAGGCCGCGACCGCAGCCCAGCATGCCGTCACCGAGGCGGTGTTCACGCTCGCTGTCGTGCAACCGTTCCAGACCACCATGGACATGCTCGCCGCCTCCGCGCGGACGCTGCGGGAGCACCCGGACATCATCCTCGAACTCCTCGGCGGAGCCGCCCTGGTCATCGGCGGCGGGGCCATGATGGGCGGCGGCGGAGCGGTCGCCGTAACCGGCGTCGGCACCGTCCCTGGGGGTGGTCTGGCCTGGGCTGGCGCCGGCGTAGCCGCGGCCGGCCTGACCGCAGCCGGACACGCTGCCGGCAGGTGGGCGAACGAGTCCGCTCAGAATGCTCCTGAGCGCCCCGCCCCACACCCCACGCACGGCGGACGGAACGTGCTCGGCCAGTACAACGGCGACGGCCAACGCCCCTGAGTCGACACAGAAAAGATCGGACTCGATCGTGTCGCCGAGGACACCGGCAAGGACGTTATCCGCAACAAGATCCGCGCGACCATCCAGGGGTATCACCACAATCCCCAAGCGACCTCAGACCAAGTTCGCTATTACGATGGCTTCATCGAGAACGCCGACGGGACGTACACCGGCATCGAGATCAAGGGCGGCACGGGCAGCCGCGATGCAGCCCAACGTGGCTTCGATGCCACCGTGAGCCCCGAACGACCAGCGACCGCCACCCTGAATGGGGAGAGAATCACAATCACTCGAGTAATTCTGGAGACCGTGAAATGAGTCAACCGACACATATCCGTCAGATCAATGACGATACTCGCGGCGCACTGGTCGATTACTTCCGGCCGTACCAGGAACAGATCCAGTTCTCGCTGCGTCAGCTCAACGGGTCCTCAACATGGGCATGGAGCCTGTGGCGCGCCCCGGAGGGCGCGGACCTTCTGGACAGCATCCCCTTCAGCGAGGAGTACATCCAGTGTGCCGGGACAGCGGAAGCCCTTGTGATCGAGGTCCGCTATGTCGACCCGGACGGCACCGCGCATCAGTATGTCGTCGGGCGTCCGGGCGCGGACATGTCCGGCGAGCCCACCGAGGTCATCCACTGGGATGACGGACGCCATTCCACCACCGTGTATCCCAACGAGGTGTTCACGGCCGACGAAGCAGCGGTGATCTTCTACACCTACTTCCTCACCGATGAAGTCGCCCAGCCCTACACGCTCCGCGAGATTGACATGAGCGTCCCCGACCCCACCGAGGACGAGGCGCCATGAGAGTCGCGGTCCGTCACGACGCGATCGCCGACACGGTCGCACAGCTCGCTGCGTTCTCGGGGAGAGAGGAGACTGCGGTGACCTCAAGCAGGACGCACGGCCAGCAGTTCACGAGCGGTCAGATGGGGTGGATCACAGAGAACAGGCGCCCCGTCGCAGATCACTTGCGCCTCATGCTCGGCCGCTTGGACGGCGTGAGCGAGTTCACGTACAGCATCTGGCGTGGCGCGGACCCGTCTAGCATCATCGGATTCCAGAAGCCTCTGACCGACTCCTTCATTCAGGCGACCGGTTCAGCCGATCAGATGACCGTGGAAGTCCGCCTCCCCGCGCCTGACGGCGAGACCCACCTGTACACGGTCGGGCGTCCCGAGCCTGCCGACGGGACGACGCTGATCCCGATCAGTCAGACCCGCGCCGTGCGCGTGTTCTCGAACGAGGTGTTCACTGCTGACGAAGCCGCAGTCATCTTCTACACGTACTATCTCACCGACGCCGTCGCTCAGCCGTACGTCCTCCGCGAGCTCGACCTCAGCCAGGAGCTGTCGGAGGAACGATGAGAGTCGCGGTCCGTCACGACACCATCAGCGACACAGTCGCGCGTCTCGCCCTCACCGTCCGGCAGTTCCAGGAGCAGCTCGACACCCTCGACGCGGAGGCCGCTCGACTTCGATCCTCATGGTCCGGTGAGGCACAGGCGGCATACGACCGCGCCCACCACGACTGGGACACCGCCATCCGCGGCATGAAGGCCGCCCTCGCCGAAGCCAACCGCCGACTCATCACCGCCAATGCCATCTCCAGGGCAACCGCCAGCACGGCCGCCCGCCTCTGGCGGTAACGGCGCTGGGCATGGCCCGCGTCAGAACTCGTCGGCGACGATCTCGGCCTTGAACCCCGCGGAGTTCTCCAGCCATCCGGCGTAGTGATCGGGCCCACCGGCGTGCGGGTAGCGCTCCGCGTACAAAGGCCGCCAGCCGTGCTCGGGTGCCGCCGCGATGATCGCGTCCACTCGGCTCGGCGGGCCCGCAGCGAAGGCGAGATGGTTCACGCCCGGGGCGCGACGATCGTGTGCGCTGCCGCTGAGGTTCGGGGATATCGTGAGTGTGACATACGCGCCACCCGCCTCCCAGGACTCGCCCTCGGGCCATGCGCCGGCCCGGACGAAACCCACCGCACCGAACAGCCACCCCCACTCCGCTCGCGACGACGCGAGGTCGGCGACCCAGATCTCCACGTGGTGAATCCCTGCCATCCGTCCAGTCTCCCAGCTCCCCATGGATCCCCAGTTGCAGGTGTCGGCCTCCACGTCAACCCCAACGCAGCGTTTTCTCTGCGCGGATACGGTGAAGACATCGTCGGGATACCCGGTCCCGCCAGTGGAGGACGCCGTGATCACCCAGGAAGCCCCGCCGACCGCCGCGCTTCTGGACGGCCGCTACCGTCTGGCAGAGGCCGTCGGTATGGGCGGGATGGCGACCGTGTACCGCGCGGAGGACATCGCCCTCGAACGCACCGTCGCGGTGAAGATGTTCCGCGAGTCCGACGACGCCGTCGTGCCGGTGGAGCGGGTGCACTCGGAGAAGGCGCTCCTCGCGGGTCTCAACCACCCTGGCCTGGTCACCCTCCTCGACGCGCACCTCGAGCCCGGACGACCGAAGTACCTCGTGATGGAGTACGTGCCCGGACCGACTCTGAGCAAGCGCATGGCACGCGCGACGGTCCCAGCGCGCGAGATCGCCACGATCGGGGCGGACATCGCCTCCGCCCTCCACGCCGTGCACAGCGCCGGCATCGTGCACCGCGACATCAAGCCCTCGAACGTCCTGCTCACCCCGCCTCTCGACACGAACGGCCGGTGGAGCGCGAAACTCGCCGACTTCGGGATCGCCTGCGCCATCGACATGTCCCGTGTCACCACTCCCGGCATCGTCCTCGGGACGCTGACCTACATGGCACCGGAGCAGTTGCGCAACGGCGACATCCGTCCCGCGGTCGACGTCTACGCGCTCGGGCTCGTCCTGTTGGAGGCGCTCACCGGTAAGCCCGGCTTCGCGCCCACCCTCAGCGTCGAATCCGCCCTCGCCCGCCTCCACATCGCCCCCGAGATCCCCGCGGAGCTGGGGTCGGAGTGGGTCGGGCTGCTCACCGCGATGACCGCGATCGAGCCCGAAGCACGGCCGCACGCTCTGGAGGTCGAGGGCGAGCTGCGCCGGCTCGTCGATCTGCCTTCGACCGGAGAGGTCGCCACGGACGTCACCGTACCGCTTCCGGCGCCGACGGCAGGCGCCCTCCCCCGCACCCGCGCCGAGGCCCGCGCCCGTCGTCGCGTCGCGTCGGCGCACCCCGCGGCGTCCCCGGCCCGGCGCACGCGCCGTCGTCGCGAGTCTCTCCTCATCGCCGCGGTGGTCGTGCTCGGCGCGGTGACCACCGCCTCCGCAGCACTGGTCGGACACGGCGAGCAGGCCCTCGCCAGCTCGGGTGCCGTCTCCGACGGCGCGTCGAGGATCGTCGAGGACGTCGTGCCTTTCGAACCGGCTCCCACCGACACCGCCCCCGACCTGGCGCCGGCAGAGACCGTCGCGGTGGAGCCGGTGGCCGCGACCCCGGTGGCACCGGCGTCATCGGTCACCGAGTCGGCGCCGCATACGAGCCTGCCCGAGAACGCCGCACCGCAGGCGCAGGAGAACCGAGGCAAGAGCCCTGGCCGCGACGGCAACAACGGCAAGGGCAACAGCAGCCACTGACCCGACGCCCCCGACGCCCGCCGAGCCGGCGGGTGTCGCTGAGCAGCGCACGGGACCTGGTGGAGGAAGATCGAGTGTCGACTATCGACAGAGGGAGGGGACCATGCGTCGCAGGAAGTTGATCGCACCGCCGGATCCGGCACCGAGTGTGGCCGCGCAGCGACGGTCGCCGTCGAGCGTGGTCGCCGGCGCCAGGGCGAACCCCTTCATGTTCGGTCTCCTCGGTGCCCTCGGGGTGCTCGTCGCGCTCATGATCGGCGGCATCGTCGGCCAGCTCGCCACCGTGCTGGTCTACATCGGCGTCGCGCTCTTCCTGGCGCTCGGGCTTGACCCGATCGTGCGCTTCATCGAGCGCAAGCTCCCCCGTCCGGCCGCGGTCGCCGTGGTCGTGATCGGGGTCCTCCTCGCCTTCGCCGGGATCATCCTCGCGATCGTCCCCACCCTCGTGGAGCAGATCGGGAACCTCATCAAAGACGGTCCGAAGATGATCGAGGACTTCACGAACAGCGCCTGGTTCCAGGACGTGAGCGGACAGTTCGGCGGCACGATCAAGGACGCGGTCGACGGCGTGCTCGGCTTCGTGCAGAACCCGGACAACTTCCTCGACATCGGCGGCGGCGTCTTCGCCGTCGGCGCAGGGATCGCCGGTGGCCTGACGGGCGTCACGATCGTGCTCATCCTCACCCTCTACTTCATGGCATCGCTGCGCAGCATGAAGCGGGTGGCCGCGCGCTTCGTCCCCGCCTACCAGCGCGACACCTTCAGCGAGCTCCTGGAGGACGTCTCCAGTGCTGTCGGGCGCTACGTCATCGGTCAGGCGAGCCTCGCGCTCACCAACGGCGTCCTGAGCCTCATCTTCCTCACCATCATCGGAGCGCCGGTGCCGGCGCTGCTCGCACTGATCGCGTTCATCGGCTCGATGATCCCGCTCGTCGGAACGCTCTCGGCATCGATCATCATCTCGCTCATCTGCCTGTTCGTCTCGCCGACGACCGCGCTGATCGCGATCATCTACTACCTGATCTACATGCAAATCGAGGCGTACGTGCTCTCCCCGCGGATCATGAACAAGGCTGTCGACGTCCCCGGCGCACTGGTGGTCATCGCCGCGGTGGCCGGTGGAGCGCTCGGCGGAATCCTCGGCGCTCTCGTCGCCATCCCGGTGGCCGCGAGCATCATCATCATCGTGCAGAAGGTCATCTTCCCCAATCAGGACAGGAAGAGAACGCCGCCGGCGGTGACCGTCGCCTGATCAGCGGACCAGGACGGCACCCGGCTGCACCCGCACGGTGAACGCGTCGATCTCGCCGATCTCCTCGCCGTCGATCTCGAACATCTGCGACGCGGAGAGCTGCACGCGGATCCGCTCCGCTGAGACGTGGGTGGTGGAGTCCGTGCTGACCGCCTGATCGACGTTCCCGATCATGCGACGGATGCCGTTGTCCCAGACGACCGAGCGGACGGTGTCGAGCCACTGCAGCGCGCCGTCGGAGCTGATGAGCAACATGTCGAGGAGCCCGTCGTCGAGGACGGCATCGGGCAGCAGACGGATGCCACCCTGGAGCATGCCGCAGTTGCCGACGAGCAGCGTGTGACCGCGCACCTCCTCCGGCTCGTGGTCGTCGAGCTGCAGCGTGATGTCCGTCATCTCGGTACCGGCCAGTGCGCGCCCCATCGCCTCGACGTAGGCGAGCCAGCCGGCGCGATCCTTGAGGTCGTCGTTGGTCTCCACGAGCATCTGCGCGTCGACCCCGAAGCCGACCATGACGGAGAAGGCATGCTCCTCGCCGTCGAACTCCACCCAGCCGAGGTCGATGCGGTGCGGCTCGGAATCGCGGATGTGCTCGAGCGCCGGCAGCACGCCCTCGAGCGGCACGCCGAGGTTGCGCGCGAGCAGATTGCCTGTGCCCTGCGGGACGATCCCGAGAGCGACATCGGTGCCGACCAGAGCCTCCGCGACCGCGCGGATCGTGCCGTCACCGCCGACCGCGATGACGAGGGCACAGCCCTCCTCCACCGCTTTCGCCGCGACGCCACGGCCGGGGTCATCCGGAGTCGTCTCGCCCCAGCGCACGTCGGCTTCCTCACCGAAGGCGATGGTGACGGCCTCGCCGAGGACATCCCGGTCGGACTTCGTCGGGTTCCAGATCACGCCGATGCGAGGAGAGGTCATACGCTCACTCTGAGCGACGGACGACGATCGTGCAACTCGACCGGCCGTCTAGCCGTAGAAGAGCTGCTCGAAGGTTCTCCGGGCACGCCGGGTGACGGCGAGATAGTCCTCTTCGAGCGGTGTCGCCGACCGGGGTGGATAGCCGAGCAGACGGGCCAGGGCATCCAGCTGACGGCGGTCAGCGGGCAGGACGTCGCTCGTCTGACCCGTGAGCAACGTGATGCCTGAACGGAGTCGGCTCGACAGCAGCCACGCCGCCCGGAGGCGCTCCGCGTCGTCCTCCTCGACGAGCCCGGCGCCGACCGCGGCGTCGAGTGCCTGCAGGGTCGACGTGGTGCGCAGGCCGGGGACATCGGTCGCGTGCTGCAGCTGGAGAAGCTGCACGAGCCACTCCACGTCGCTGAGAGTCCCCGGTCCGAGCTTGAGATGACGACGCGGGTCGGTCCCCTGCGGCAGCCGCTCCCCCTCGACCCTGGCCTTGATCCGCTTGATCTCCCGGAGCCCCTGGAGATCGACCGCCTCCGGGTACCGGATGCTGTCCGCGAGTTCCATGAACCGCCCGATGAGCTTCGCGCTCCCGGCGACACCGCGAGCCCGCAGCAGCGCCTGAGCCTCCCACGACAGCGACCAGCGACGGTAGTAGGCCGCGTAGGCGTCGATGGACCGCACGATCGGACCGTTGCGCCCCTCCGGCCGCAGACCCGCGTCGAGGTCGAGTGGAAGGCGATGGTCGGTCAGATGCTCGCGGAGTCCCGCCACGATCCTCGTCGCCAGCTTCTCCGCTCTGCCCGAGTCGACACCGTTCGCGTCGTACACGTACAGGACGTCCGCGTCGGACCCGAAGCCGAGCTCCGCACCGCCGAACCTCCCCATGCCGATGACGGCGAAGTCGAGCGCTGCGTCCTCCGGCGGGACGACCTCTCGGAGAACGGCGCGGAGGCCGGCCTGGATCGTCGCATCCGTGATGTCGGTGAGCGCGGTGGCCACCTCCTCGATGGTGACGACGTCGAGCACCGCGGCCATGGCGGTGCGCAGGAGCTCGCGACGCCGCAGGGCGCGGACGGCCCGCAGCGCGTCGGCGACCGTCTCGTGACGCGTCTGGATCGCCCGCGCCTCCTCGTCCAGCGCCTGCGCGCTCCGCGGACGCAGCCGCTCGGCGCTGTCCAGCCAGGCCACCGACTCCGGGATCCACTCCAGCAGCTCGCCGATGTAGCGCGACGACGACAGCAGCCGGGTGAGGCTCTCTGCGGCGCCGGACGAATCCCGCAGCATGCGCAGGAACCACGATGTGTCGCCCAGCCGCTCGCTGATGCGGCGGAAGGCCAGGAGACCGTAGTCGGGGTCGCTGCCATCGGCGAACCAGCGCACCATCACGGGCATCAGGTGTCGCTGGATCGTCGCCTTGCGACTGATCCCGCGCGTCAGTGCCCCGATGTGTCGGAGGGCTCCGGCGGGATCGCGGAAGCCGATGGCCGCGAGCCGGTCATGGGCCTGCTCCGCGGAAAGGGTGCGCTCTTCCTCGGGCAGCCCGGCCACCGCGCTCAGCAGCGGGCGGTAGAAGAGGCGGGTGTGGATGTCGCGCACCTCGCGCCGGACACTCTCCCACCGGGCCCAGACGCCCTCCCCCGTGTCCGCCAGCTTCGTGCTGCGCGCCAGGATGCGCAGACCAGCGGGCGTCTTCGGCATGAGGTGGGTGCGGCTGAGATCACGCAGCTGGAGACGGTGTTCCATGAGCCGCAGCACGCGGTAGTCGTGCGCGAAGGCGCCCGCATCCGCACGGCCGATGTAGCCGCCCGCGACCAGCGCGTCCAGGCTCTCGAGTGTGCCGCGGGTGCGGAGGGAGGCATCGGTGAGACCGTGCACGAGCTGCAGGAGCTGCACCGTGAACTCGATGTCGCGCAGCCCGCCCGCCCCGAGCTTGAGCTGATACGGGGCGTCCTCCGGGTCGATGTGCTCCATGACCCGCTCGCGCATCCGCTGGACGCTCTCGACGAACTCCTCCCTGGCGGCGCTCGACCACACGCGCGGCTGCACGGCATCGATGTAGGCGGCGCCCAGTGCAGGATCGCCGGCGAGGGGACGAGCCTTCAGCAGCGCCTGGAACTCCCAGCTCTTCGCCCATCGGTCGTAGTACGCGACGTGGGAGGCGAGGGAGCGCACGAGCGCTCCCTGCTTGCCCTCGGGGCGCAGTGCCGCGTCGACCTCCCAGAGTGGCGGTTCGACCTCGATGGCGCTGAGGAAGCGCATGGTGTCCCTGGCCAGACGCGTCGCGATGTCGATCGCCTGCGGCTCGGACAGCGTCTCCTCGTCGGACGTGCCCCCGACGAAGATGACATCGACATCGCTGACGTAGTTGAGCTCCCTGGCACCCGCCTTGCCCATGCCGATCACAGCCAGCTGTGTCGTGGCGACGGCATCGCGACCCGCCGACGGCGCCTGGCGCGTGCGGGCGATCGCGAGCGACGCCTCGAGGGCGGCGCCGGCGAGGTCCGCAAGGGAGGCGGCGACCTCGGCGACGACGTCTTCGGGTCGCGGATGGCCGAGGTCGAACGCCGCGATCTCCGCGAGGTTCCGCCGATACGCGACGCGGAGGGCCACGATCGTCTCGTCCTCCGCGGATCCGGCGAATCCGTCCTCGGCCCCGACGGCGGCGAGCAGCCGATCGCGCCAGACGTCCGCGGCGGGCAGCGCGTCGACGGGCGCCGCAAGCACGTCGAGCTCCTCGGGATGGCGCAGGAAGAACTCGGCCAGCCCCACGGAGGCACCGAAGACGCGCCAGACACGTTGGCGCGTCTCCTCGTCGGTGACAAGGGCCCGCAGCGGGGACGGGTCGCGTCGTGCCACCCGCAACATCCCACGGACAGCCGCGTCGGGATCTGCAGCGACAGACGCCTCGAGCAGCATCGTCCGCGGTACGTCGAGCAGGCTCTCGAGCTCTGCCAGTGACGCCGCGGCCTCGCTCAGCTCGGCGAATCCGAGTCGAGCGAGGGCCGAAAGGGAGACGGAGGCGTCGGGGCGAGCCATGCCGTGCTCAGAGGAGCTCGAGGTTGTTCTTCAGCTCCAGCGGCGTGACCTGACCGCGATACGCCTCCCACTCCTTGCGCTTGTTGAGGAGCACGTAGTTGAAGACCTGTTCCCCGAGGGTCTCCGCGACCAGCTCGGAGGCCTCCATGTACTCCAGGGCGTGGTCGAGGCTGGCCGGAAGCGCCGAGTATCCCAGCGCCCGACGCTCGGCGTCGCTCAGCGCCCAGACATTGTCCTCCGCCTCCGGCGGAAGCTCGTAGCCCTCCTCGATGCCCTTGAGGCCGGCGGCGAGCATGAGCGCGTAAGCGAGGTAAGGATTCGCCGCGGAGTCGAGGGCGCGGTACTCGACGCGCGAGGACTGGCCCTTGTTCGGCTTGTACATCGGGACGCGGACGAGCGCGGAGCGGTTGTTGTGGCCCCAGGTGATGAAGCTCGGGGCCTCGTCGCCGCCCCAGAGCCGCTTGTAGGAGTTGACGAACTGGTTCGTCACCGCGGAGATCTCATTGGCGTGCTTGAGCAGACCCGCGATGAAGTGCCGACCGGTCTTGGAGAGCTGGTACTTCGCACCCTCCTCGTAGAAGGCGTTCTGGTCGCCCTCGAACAGCGACATATGCGTGTGCATGCCGCTGCCGGGCTGACCGCTGAGCGGCTTCGGCATGAACGTGGCGTACACGCCTTGCTCGATCGCGACCTCCTTGATGACCGTCCGGAAGGTCATCACGTTGTCCGCGGTGGTGAGGGCGTCGGCGTAGCGCAGGTCGATCTCGTTCTGGCCGGGGCCGCCTTCGTGGTGGCTGAACTCCACGGAGATGCCGAGGTCCTCCAGCATGCGGACGGAGCGCCGACGGAAGTCGTGCGCGGTGCCACCGGGGACGTTGTCGAAGTAGCCCGCGGAGTCGACGGGCACGGGCCCCTCGGGGCCGAAAGACGACGACTTGAGCAGGTAGAACTCGATCTCCGGGTGCGTGTAGAACGTGAAGCCCGCATCGGCGGCCTTCGCGAGCGTGCGCTTCAGCACGTGACGGGGGTCGGCCACCGCGGGCTGCCCGTCGGGCGTGGTGAGGTCGCAGAACATGCGGGCGGTCGGGTCGATCTCCCCCCGCCACGGCAGCGTCTGGAAGGTCGTCGGGTCGGGCTGGGCGAGCAGATCGGACTCGTAGGTGCGGGTCAGCCCCTCGATGGCGGAGCCGTCGAAACCGATGCCCTCGGCGAAGGCGCCCTCGACCTCGGCCGGCGCGATGGCGACGGACTTGAGCGTGCCGATCACGTCGGTGAACCACAGGCGCACGAACTTGACGCCGCGCTCCTCGATCGTCCGGAGGACGAAGTCCCTCTGCTTGTCCATGGCTACTCTGCGCCCTGGCCCTTCTCCGCACCGAAGCCGCTGGTGGGCTTCGCGTCCCAGCCCTGCTCCGCGGCCTCTTCCTCGGCCCAGGCACGCGACCGCTCCTTGAGCACCTCGGGGGCGCGGTGCGCCTCGGCCTCCGTGTCGAACGGACCGATGCGGTCGATGGACGGCGAGAGCATGCCGAACTCGACCTCGCCCGTGGCGGAGTTGTACCAGTACTTGTGATCGCCGTCGGTCATGGCTGCTCCTTCTTCCCGCGAGCGGTTGGGGTGATGTCATCGATCCTACTGGCGTGCACCGTGGTCGCTAAGCTATCGGCCATGGCAAAAGCGATCGGCGTCGACATCGGCGGCACGGGCATCAAAGCGGGAATCGTCGACCTCGAACACGGCACCATGGCCTCGGATCGGGTGCGGGTACCCACTCCGGCCGGCGCGGCGCCGGAAGACGTCCTGGTCGCGGTCCAGACCGTCCTGAAGACGCTGGACGTGCACGAGTCGACCCTGCCGCTCGGCGTGGCGTTCCCCGCGATCGTCAAGCGCGGGAAGACGCTGTCCGCCGCCAACGTCTCGAAGGAGTGGATCGACTTCGATGCCGAGCGCTTCTTCCGCGACGGCCTCGGCCGGAACATCGTCTTCGTGAATGACGCGGACGCCGCCGGCGTCGCGGAGGCCCGCCACGGAGCCGCCCGCGACGTGCTCGGCTTCACGCTGCTGACCACGCTCGGCACCGGGATCGGCTCCGCGTTCCTGTATGACGGCGTCCTGCTGCCGAACACGGAGCTCGGGCACCTGAACTTCCGCGAGTACGAGTCCGTCGAGACCTATGCGGCCACCTCGGCGCGCGAGCGCGAGGGCCTGAGCTGGGAGGAGTGGGCCGAGCGCCTGCAGGCGTTCTACTCCCACATCGAGTTCCTGTTCAGCCCCGACCTGTTCGTGGTCGGCGGCGGCGTGTCGAAGAACGCGGGCGACTTCCTGCCGCTGCTCGACCTGAAGACGCCGATCGTCCCCGCGATCCACCGCAACAACTCCGGCATCATCGGCGCGGCCTCGCTCGCCGGCGACTGACCCTTCGACGGCCTCAGGGCCCTTCGACGGGCTCAGGGACCCAACGAGAGAAGGCCCCGATGACGGGAGTCATCGGGGCCTTCTGCGTTCGGGACGAATGGGCCGACCTGTACGCCGGGTTCTGTTCCGGGGTTCTTCGCCCCTTCGACGGCCATCTCTCTCGGCGACACGTTGCCGTGCCGCTCCAGCGGTCTACCCGAGGACTCGGCGAGCCGCGTCATCATCCTCTGTCTGACCTTGCTCCGGGCGAGGTTTACCTGGCGGGCCGTGTCACCACGGCCCCCGGTGGTCTCTTACACCACCCTTTCACCCTTACCCCTCGCGGGGCGGTCTGCTCTCTGTGGCACTATCTCGCGGATCACTCCGGGTGGGTGTTACCCACCGCCCTGCCCTGTGGAGCCCGGACGTTCCTCGGTGCGGTTGCCCGCCACGCGACCGTCCAGTCGACCCATTCGCCCGTCCAGTCTACGGGGCCTCACTTCTCCGCGGAGTCCGCGATGCGCAGGTCGAGGGGCACGTCGATCGGGAAGGTGCCGAACAGGCGGGTCGTCGCGACGGCGGCGGCATCGCGCACGGCGTCGGCGGCGGCCTCCGCGTACTCCTGCGGCGTGTGCAGGATCACCTCGTCGTGCAGGAAGAACGCCAGGTGCGGTTCCCGGGCGAACGGCCCTGACGCCTCCGCGGCGCCGAAGACCTCGGGGAGCTGCGCCAGGCGGTGGCGGATCTCCGCGAGCCAGATGAGCGACCACTCGGCCGCGGTGCCCTGGACGATGAAGTTCCGGGTGAAGCGCCCCCACTCCCGCGCGCGGCGGCGGGCGAGGGAGACCACGGCGGGGTCGGCATCGGCGCCGGTGGCGTCGGCCTGCAGCCGCATCCACTCCGTGGACGGCCGCGGCGAGGAGCGACCGAGCCAGGTCGAGACGATGCCGCCGTCCTCCCCCACGCGCGCCGCGTCGTCGACGAGCGCCATCGCGCGCGGGTACACCTTCCGCAGCCGGGGAACGAGTCGCCCGCTGTCGCCGCTGGTGGCGCCGTACATCGCTCCCAGCACCGCGTACTTCGCCTCCTCGCGCGTCGCGACGGCACCGGACGCGACGACGCCGGCGTAGAGGTCGCCGCCACGCGCCGCGTCCGCCATCGCCTCGTCGGACGCCATGGCCGCGAGCATCCGCGGCTCGAGCTGGGCGACGTCCGCGACGACGAGTGCCCAGCCCGGATCCGCGCGTACGGCGGGGCGGAGGTTGCGCGGCAGCTGCAGTGCACCGCCGCCGGCCGATGCCCACCGTCCGGTGACGACGCCCCCGGGGATGTACACCGGACGGAAGCGGCCGTCCTGGACCCATTCCGACAACCAGGTCCAGCCGTTCGCGCTGAGCAGGCGAGACAGCTTCTTGTAGGCGAGGAGCGGTTCGATCACCGGGTGCTCGTGGGCGGACAGCTCCCACTTGCTCGTGGACTCCACCGACACGCCGACACGGTGCAGGGCCCGCAGCAGCTTCGGCTGACTGTCCAGATGCAGCGTGGGGTCGTCGAGCAGGGCCCGCACCTCGTCGCCGCGTTCCACCATCCGTCGGGGCAGCCCGCCCGCTGCCGGACGCGCACCCAGCGTCTCGGTGAGGATCGCGTCATGCACCCCCGCGTCCCAGGGCAGCCCCGCGACGCGCATCTCCTCGGCGATCAGCCCGCCGGCCGACTCCGCAGCGCAGAGCAACGTCAGGCGGCCGTCCGTGGCCTCCGCCATCACGTTCCGCTGCGCGCGGTACTGCTCGAGCGCCGCCGTGATCGCGTCCTCGCCCGACTCCTCATCGAGGACGTCGAACAGGGAGGGGGTGGTGTCGACCGGGTCGCGACGCTCCCAGCCCGCGGCCGGGGGCAGCGGGGTGTTCACCATGGCGGTGTCGCGCAGGATCGCATGGCAGAGGACGAGGTCGTGGCTGCGCGTGATCCGGACCCCGGCGTTCAGCAGCAGCGCGTAGATCTCCGCCGCACTGCGGATGATCCATCGCGGCGTGTCGGCGGCTTCGACCTCAGCCACCCAGCCGGCGAGTTCGGACGCGGGGAGGAGGGTGCGCTGCTGCTCCTCGTCATGCTCATCCAGCTCGATCGCGGCGTACTCCCCCGCACCGAGGCCGATCAGCGCGAGACGTCGCTCCGGGCCCGACGCCGGCACCGTCACGGGCGGTGCGCGCCGGATGCGCTCACGACGAGAGTCCCGACTCCTCAGTGCGCACGAGGATGCAGCCGCACTCGGGGCACGAGACCACCTCGTCCTCGGGCGCGCGACGGATGTCGTTGAGATCAGTGCCGGGGAGCATCATCCGGCACCCCTCGCACGTACCGCGGGTGAGGAGCGCGGCTCCGGCGCTGTTCACGGCGCGGCGATCATACTCCGCGAGCAGGGGCGCGGGAACCGTGGCGGCGACGGCCTCCCGGTCGCGCGCGAGCTGGGCGCCGAGCTCGGTCGCCGCAGCGACGTCGGCCTTGCCCTGGGCGGTGAGAGCGCTGCCCTCCGCGGTCGTCGCGTCCAACAGGGCCTGCTGCGCGGCCACGGCGGCGTCGGCCTCCTCGACCCGGCCCATGATGTCGAGCTCGGCATCCTCGAGGTCGCTCAGGCGCTTGGCGAGGCTAGCGAGCTCGTGCTCCAGGGCCTGCGCCTCCTTCGGATTGGTGGCTGCCGCGAGGCGCTGGGCATCGCGGTCGCGGCGCTGCTCGGCCAGCGCGACATCGGACTCCAGCCGCGAGAGCTCGGTGCGGGCGTCATCCCTGGCACCGGTCAGAACCGTGAGCTCACGGAGCTGCTCCTGCCGGATGGCGACGAGTTCGGCGATCCGGCCCGCCTGGCTCGGCCGGGTGCGGGCTCGTTCCGCCTGCGCGATGCGCCGGTCGAGGTCCGCGATGTCGAGCAGGGTGCGCTGGTTCTCCGGGGTGGCGTTCACGCTCTCAAATCTAGTCGCTGCCGGGCCGAGCGCCGCATCACCGGATGTCGCCCTCCACGTAGAACCACGTCCGGTCCTCGCGGACGAAGCGGCTGCGCTCGTGCAGCGATCCGCGCGTGCCGCCCTGACGCCAGAAGGCCTCGAACTCGACCACGCCCACAGTGTCGAAAGGGCCGCCCGCCACGCGATCCACGATCACCAGCCGCCGCCATTCCAGGTCGGTGTCGAAGCCGATCGTCTCCGGTCGCGTATCCGGGTGCCAGGTGCGAAGGAGGTATGGGGCGTCCTCCCTTACGAACGCCGTGTACCGCGAGCGCATCAGCCGCTCGGCGGTCGGCGCAGCAGCCCCATCGATGAGCGGTCCGCAGCAGGCGGCGAAGATGTCCCCGGAGGCACAGGGGCAGCGGGCGGACTCCGTCATGAGAGCGCGACGATCAGGGTCATGCCTGCCAGCATCGCGCAGAGGGCCGCGACCCTCCAACTCGCTCTACGCTGGAGGCACGCCAACGGAGGAGCAACGATGACCACTGTCCCCACCTTCCGCGCCCACAACGGCTTCACCCTGCCGGCTCTCGGCCTCGGGACGTACCGCCTGAACGGCGACGCCGGAGCGGATGCCGTCGCCCAGGCCCTCCGTGCCGGATACCGGCTCGTTGACTCGGCCTTCAACTACGAGAACGAGGGCTCTGTCGGGCGCGGCGTCGCATCCGCAGGCATCCCCCGCTCCGAGGTCATCGTGACGACGAAGCTCCCCGGACGGCACCACGCCCGCGCGACGGCGACAGCCAGCATCGAGGAGAGCCGCTCACGCCTCGGCCTCGATGCGACCGACCTGCACCTCATCCACTGGCCGAACCCGAGCCAGGACGAGTACGTCGAGGCATGGACGGCTCTCGTGGACGCTCAGGCGCGCGGCGTCGTCCGCCAGATCGGCGTCTCGAACTTCCTCCCCGAGCATCTCGAGCGCATCGAGCGGGAGACAGGGGTCCGACCGGTCGTGAATCAGATCGAGGTGCACCCGTACTTCCCGCAGGAGGAGCAGCTGGCCTATCACCGCGAACGCGGCATCCTCACCGAGGCCTGGAGCCCGCTGGGTCGCGCGCAGGCTCTCCTCGACGAGGACGTCGTCCGCGAGGTGGCCGCCGCTCACGACATCACCCCGGCGCAGGCCGTCCTCGCCTGGCACGTGGCCAGAGAGACCGTCGCGATTCCGAAGGCATCCTCCGCGGCGCATCAGGCCGCGAACCTCGCCGCGGCCGCCGTGGTGCTCGATGACGCGGAGGTCGCTGCGATCACGGCGCTCGGACGCGCGGACGGGCGCCTGTTCGACGGTGACCCCGCCGTGCACGAGGAATCCTGAGTCACGACCGCTCAGACGCTCTGCGTGCCCAGGACGCGCAGGAACTCCAGCTTTCCGGCGGCCTCGCTGCCCGGCTGCGCTGTCAGGACGATGAGCGCCTGTGACTCGTCCTCCGTGAACAGCGCCTGACAGTCCACCTCGATCTCCCCCAGCTCCGGGTGGACGATCACCTTGTGCTGCTCGAAGCGACGGGCGACCTCGTGGGCCGCCCAGAGCTGCACGAACTCGGGGCTGCGCTCCGACAGTTCGGCCACGATCTCCCCGGCCCGCGACCGTGCGCCCATCGTTCCGTACGCCGCGCGCAGCGCCGCCACCAGTGCCCGGGACTGCCGGGGATGATCGATCTCCCGGTACCGGCGTCGCTCCTCGTCCGGTCGCGCGAACCAGCGATGGATGCCGCTCCGGTCGAGGCCGGTCAGGGCGCTCGCGTCACCGATCAACGCCCGCGAGGCGTCGTTCTGCACCAGCACCTCGTCGAGAGCCGAGACCACGAACGCCGGGGTGTCGTGCAGACGGTCGAGCACGCGGAGGATGCCGGGACGGACGTAGTCGGTGATCACCGCGCGATCGGGAGCGCTGAGCCCGCTGAGCCGGTAGAGGTAGTCGCGCTCGTCCGAGGACAGCCGCAGCGCACGGGCGAGGGCGGCGAGGATCTGCGCGCTCGGCTGCGGGCCCCGACGCTGCTCGAGACGCGTGTAGTAGTCCGTCGACATGGTCGCCAGCTGTGCGACCTCCTCGCGGCGCAGTCCGGCCGTCCGTCGCCGAGTCCCCTCGGGCAGGCCCACGTCGGCAGGACGGAGCGCCTCCCGACGGCGCAGGAGGAAGTCGGCCAGGGCATCGCGATCCATCCGTGCAGTATCCCCCGGACACCGGACGGGATCCAGGGACCGCCGATCCCCCGATCAGCCGTCTCTGGAACGGCGCCGGTGCAGCGCCGAGGCTGAGGTCATGGACATCACCGGAAACACCATCTTCATCCCCGGCGCGACGAGCGGGATCGGTCTGGCGCTGGCACTCCGACTGCAGGAGCGCGGCAACACCGTGATCGTGGGAGGGCGACGAGAGGACCGGCTGGCCGCGATCGCCGCCGAGCATCCCGCACTCCGCACCGTCCGCATCGACACCACGGACCCGGGAAGCATCGACGAGGCCGCGGCCGCGGTCCTCGTCGCGCACCCGACGCTGAACGTGCTCATCACGATGGCGGGCATCATGCGCGCGGAGGACTGGACCACGCCGGCCAGCTTCCTGTCCACCGCCGAGGAGACCGTCACGACGAACATCCTCGGCCCGATCCGTCTCATCGCCGCCTTCATCGAGCACCTGCGAGCCCAGCCCGCGGCGACCATCATGACCGTCTCCTCCGGTCTCGCCTTCGCGCCCCTGAAGGTCACGCCCACGTACAACGCGAGCAAGGCAGCGATCCACATGCTCAGCGAGTCGCTCCGGCTCCAGCTCGCGGGGACGACCGTCGCGGTGCAGGAGCTCGAACCGCCGGCGGTGCGCACGGATCTCATGCCCGGGCACGCGGAGAACGATGCTGCTCTGCCCCTCGACGCGTTCATCGACGAGGTCATGTCCCTCATCGAGACCCAGCCCGACGCGACCGAGATCCAGGTCGAGCGGGTGAAGTTCCTCCGCTACGGCGAGGCTCGTGGCGACTACGACGAGGTCGTCGCGGTGCTCAACCGCACCGATCCGCACGGTCGGTGAACGCGGTGGATGGCCGGCCGCCCCACCGCCGTCACGCCTGCAGGGACGCGGTGACTGCGGTGAGCGCGTCGGCGGACTCCCGCAGCAGTCCGAGCTCCCGATCCGAGAACGCGGTCGTGCGGATCGGCACCGCGCCCGCGGCGCTGACGATGGACGGAACGGACAGGGCGACGCCGTCGATCCCGTGGAAGTCGTGGAGCACCGTGCTCACCGGCATCACCGCATGCTCGTCCCGGAGGATCGCCTCCACGATGCGCGCACTGGAGAGTCCGATCGCATAGTTCGTGGCGCCCTTCCCCTGGATCACCTTGTAGGCGGCGTCGCGGACGTCGACGGCGATCTCGTCCAGCTCCTCCAGGGTGAAGCGCGGGTGGTCCGGGGTCTCCCAGTCGAGGATCGGGACCGTGCCGATCGTCGCCCGCGACCAGAGCGGGAACTCGGTGTCGCCGTGCTCTCCGATGATGTGGGCGTGCACGCTCGCTGTGGACACTCCCGCCCGCTCCCCCAGCTTCCAGCGCAGCCGAGACGTGTCGAGCACGGTGCCCGACGCGAAGATGCGCTCCGGCGGCAGTCCGGTCTCCTGCTGCGCGATGACCGTGAGCACGTCGCACGGGTTCGTGACGATGACGTAGACGGCGTTCGGCGCGACGGCGAGCAGCTCCGGCATCATGCGCCGGATGATGCCGGCGTTCACCCCGGCGAGCTCGGTGCGCGTCTGTCCAGGGTTCTGTTTCGCTCCCGCGGTGATGACCACGACATGGGAACCTGCGGCCACGGAGATGTCACTTCCGCCAATGATGTCGCTGCTGCCCGTGAACTGCGTGCCGTGCGCGAGGTCCAGCACCTCGGCCTCGACCTTCTCGGTCGCGATGTCGTACAGGGCGACGTGGCGTGCCGAGCCACGGATGAGCGCGGCGTAGGCGACGCTGGACCCCACGCTTCCCGCGCCGACGACGGTGAGCTTCGAGTTCTCGATGATCTCCATGCGCCCATCCTGACAGCGCGGGCGCTGTGACGGCAGGGGTCTCGCCGGGAGAATCGCAGCGTCATCACACCGCCGCGGCGACCGCCTCTGCTGCGGTCCGATGGGTGAACCGGAAGCCGGACTGCTCCAGCACTTCCGGCCGCACATCGGCGTCGGGGAGCAGCAACGACTCGGCGGCATCGCCGAGGGCGAGGCGCAACGCCCACCGGGGAGCGGGCAGCCAGAACGGCCGCTGCATCCGCTGCGCGAGCGCGCGGCCGATCTCATTGGCTGATGCCCTCGTGGGTCCGGCGAGATTGACGGGCCCCGCGAGCTTCTCATCGAGGACATGGCGGATGCCGCGCACCTCGTCCTCCAAGGAGATCCACGGCCAGATCTGCGTGCCCGTCCCCAGAGGGCCGGCGACGCCGAGCTTCGTGAGCGTGATCATCGGACGGAGCACACCCCGGCGATGGATCACCGGTGCCGTCCGCAGCAGGGCGACCCGCGTGTGGTCCTCGGCGCGCCGCGCCGCGGTCTCCCACCGCACGGTGAGGTCGGCGAGGAAGGTGCTGCCGGGTCCGGAGTGCTCGGTGAGCACCTCGCCCGGCGCCGATCCGTAGTACCCCACGGCCGAGGCGGAGAGGAATGCCGGCGCGTCGGTGCGCAGGGCGCGCAGCGCGGTGGTGAGGGTGTTCGTCGCGTCGAGCCGCGATTCGACGAGTTGACGTCGATACCCGCGCGTCCACGGCAGGCGTCCGACGCTCGCACCACCGAGGGCCACGACGGCCTCGGCGCCGGCGAGAACATCCGGGTCGAGGGCTGCGTCGCCCGGCGCCCACTCGACCTCGCCCTCCGCCTGCGGGGCCCGTCGCACCAAGGTGCTCACGTCGATCCCGTCGGCGCGGAGCGCGGCGGTGAGCGCGGATCCGATGAGGCCCGATGCCCCACTGATGACGATGCGTCGCTCCATTGCCGCTCCCCGCTGCAAACGATACGGGTGGGCCCTGCCGGGATCGAACCGACGACATCCACGGTGTAAACGTGGCGCTCTACCAGCTGAGCTAAAGGCCCTGGTGCGCTCAGTCTATCCGGGCGCGGATGCGCACCCGTGTCGTGGAAGAGGGCTAGGCTGAGGTCGGCGCGCGTTGTGCACGGCCGACAAGGCTGCCCGTGTCGCTTCCCGTTTCCTTGGCATGACCTGCCAGCTTGACGAAAGGTTCCCCCGTGACCGTCCACGACCAGGATCCGTACTCTCAGGGCCCCCTCGACAGCGATCCGGAAGAGACCGGTGAGTGGCAGCAGTCGCTCGACGAGCTGGTGGACGCCAAGGGCCACGGCCGCGGGCGCGAGATCATGCTCAGCCTGCTCAAGCGCTCCAAGGAACTGCACCTGAACGTGCCGATGGTTCCGACCACCGACTACATCAACACCATCGCCCCGGAGAACGAGCCCGAGTTCCCCGGCGACGAGGAGATCGAGCGCCGCTACCGCGCCTGGATCCGCTGGAACGCCGCCATCACGGTGCACCGCGCCCAGCGCCCCGGCATCGGCGTCGGCGGTCACATCTCGACCTACGCGTCCTCCGCGGCGCTCTACGAAGTGGGCTTCAACCACTTCTTCAAGGGCGCGGACCACCCCGGTGGTGCCGACCAGATCTTCATCCAGGGCCACGCCTCCCCCGGCACCTATGCCCGCTCGTTCCTCGAGGGTCGCCTGACCGAGGACCAGCTCGACGGCTTCCGCCAGGAGAAGTCGCACGCGCCGAACGGCATCCCGTCGTACCCGCACCCGCGCCTCATGCCGGAGTACTGGCAGTTCCCGACGGTGTCGATGGGTCTCGGCCCGATCAACGCCATCTACCAGGCGATGTCGAACAAGTACCTCGAGAACCGCGGCATCAAGGACACCTCGCAGTCGCACGTCTGGGCCTTCCTCGGCGACGGCGAGATGGACGAGGTCGAGAGCCGGGGTCAGCTCCAGGTCGCCGCGAACGAGGGTCTCGACAACCTCACCTTCGTCGTCAACTGCAACCTGCAGCGCCTTGACGGCCCGGTGCGCGGCAACGGCAAGATCGTCCAGGAGCTCGAGTCGTTCTTCCGCGGCGCGGGCTGGAACGTCATCAAGGTCGTCTGGGGCCGGGAGTGGGACGACCTGCTCGCCCGCGACACCGAGGGCGCGCTGCTCAACCTCATGAACGTCACCCCCGACGGGGACTACCAGACGTACAAGGCCGAGTCCGGCGCCTACATCCGTGAGCACTTCTTCGGCCGCGACGAGCGCACCGCCGCCCTGGTCAAGGACTACTCCGACGACGACATCTGGAACCTGAAGCGCGGTGGCCACGACTACCGCAAGGTCTACGCCGCCTTCAAGGCCGCGACCGAGCACAAGGGCAAGCCGACCGTCATCCTCGCGAAGACCGTCAAGGGCTACGGGCTCGGCCCGCAGTTCGAGGGCCGCAACGCGACCCACCAGATGAAGAAGATGACGCTGGACAACCTCAAGACGTTCCGCGACGCGATGCACATCCCGATCACGGACGCGCAGCTCGAGGAGAACCCCTACCTGCCCCCGTACTACAACCCGGGACCGCAGGACGAGACGATCCAGTACATGCTCGAGCGCCGTAAGGCCCTCGGCGGCTTCCTCCCGGAGCGCCGTTCGACCCACGTGGGCCTCTCCCTGCCCGAGGACAACGCCTACGCGCTGCCGAAGAAGGGCTCCGGCACGCAGGAGATCGCCACGACCATGGCGTTCGTCCGCCTGCTGAAGGACCTGCTGCGCTCGAAGGAGTTCGGCCACCGGATCGTGCCGATCATCCCCGACGAGGCGCGCACGTTCGGCATGGACGCGTACTTCCCGACCGCGAAGATCTACAACCCCAACGGCCAGCACTACACCTCGGTCGACCGGGAGCTGCTGCTCGCCTACAAGGAGAGCCCGCAGGGCCAGATCGTCCACGTCGGCATCAACGAGGCCGGCGCCGTCGCGGCGTTCACCGCAGCGGGCACCTCGTACGCCACGCACGGCGAGCCGCTGATCCCGATCTACATCTTCTACTCGATGTTCGGTTTCCAGCGCACCGGCGACGCCCAGTGGGCGGCCGGCGACCAGATGGCCCGCGGCTTCATCATCGGCGCCACCGCCGGACGCACGACCCTGACGGGTGAGGGCCTCCAGCACGCCGACGGCCACTCGCACCTGCTCTCCTCCACCAACCCGGCGACGGTGTCCTACGACCCCGCGTACGGCTACGAGATCGCGCACATCATGCGCTCCGGTCTCGAGCGGATGTACGGCGGGCAGCACGAGGACCCGAACGTCATGTACTACCTCACCGTGTACAACGAGCCGATGGTGCAGCCCGCCGAGCCGGCCGACGTGGACGTGGACGGCATCGTCCGCGGGATCCACCGCGTCTCCGTCGGCGAGGGCGACGGCCCCCGTGCGCAGCTCTTCGCCTCCGGCGTCGGTCTGCCGTGGGCGCTCGAGGCGCAGGAGCTGCTGAAGAAGGACTGGGGCGTCGTCGCCGACGTGTGGTCGGTCACCTCGTGGACCGAGCTGCGCCGTGACGGCCTCGCCGCCGACGAGCACAACTTCCTCCACCCGGAGCAGGAGCCGCGCACCGCGTACCTCACGCAGAAGCTCCAGGGCGCCGAGGGTCCCGTCGTCGCGGTCAGCGACTTCATGCACGCCGTGCAGGACCAGATCCGCCCGTGGGTTCCGAACCGCTTCGCCACGCTCGGCGCCGACGGCTTCGGGTTCTCGGACACCCGTGCCGCGGCACGCCGCTTCTTCAAGATCGACGGACCGTCGATCGTCGTGCGCACGCTGCAGGCACTGGCCGAGGAGGGCAAGGTCGACCGCGGCCTCTCCGCTCAGGCCATCGAGAAGTACCGCCTGCACGACGTGAACGCCGGCACGAGCGGCAACGCAGGCGGCGAAAGCTGAGCCCTCGGTGACAGCTGCCTCCGCCGCCGGCATGGACAAGGCCGCCACGCTCACCTGGCTCCGCCGGATCTCCGGTGACATCGCCACGGTGACGATCAAGCGGCTGGAGGACACCCTCCCCTGGTACGCCGACATGCCACCGGCCCGCCGCTCCGCGGTCGGGCTGGTGGCGCAGGCGGGCATCACGTCGTTCATCCAGTGGTACGACGACCCCACGTCCACCCCATGGATCGCCGCGGACATCTTCGCCGCCGCTCCCCGTGAACTGCTGCGGAGTGTGAGTCTGCAGCAGACGCTCCAGCTCATCCGCGTCACCGTCGAGGTGACCGAGGAGCGGGTCGCGGGCAAGGGCGCGGATCTCCGAGAGGCCATCCTGCTCTACTCGCGGGACGTGGCGTTCGCGGCGGCCGACGTCTACGCCCGCGCCGCCGAGGCCCGCGGCCTCTGGGACGCACGGCTCGAAGCGCTCGTCGTCGACTCGATCCTCACCGGCGAGGCCGACGAGGAGCTGCCGAGCCGGATCGCCGCGCTCGGGTGGCACGGTCACGGGGAGGTCGCTGTCCTCGTCGGGACCACGCCCCCGCAGTTCGACGTCGATCTGGTGCGCCGCACCGCGCGCAAGCTCGCGGTCGACGTGCTCATCGGGGTCCAGGGCTCGCGACTCGTCCTCGTGCTCGGACGCGCGCGCGTCGAGGGTCAGGAGGGCGAGGACGAGGAGCTCGGGTTCCAGGAGATCGCCACGCGTCTGGAGCCCTCGTTCGGCCCGGGCTTCGTCGTGCTGGGCCCGGCGGTCGCCGCCCTCGTCGACGCCAGCCAGAGTGCTCGTGCGGCCCTGGCCGGATTCGCCGTCGCCCGTGCCTGGCGCGGCGCACCGCGGCCGGTCGAGGCCGACGACCTCCTCCCCGAGCGCGCCCTCGCCGGCGATCCGCTCGCGAAGCAGACCCTCATCGAGCGCATCTACCGCCCGTTGCAGGCGCACTCGACCGACCTCGTCACGACGCTCTGGAGCTACCTGGACAACGGCCGGTCCCTCGAGGCGACGGCCCGCGAGCTCTTCGTGCATCCCAATACCGTGCGCTACCGCCTCAAGCGGGTGAGCGAGGTCATCGGGTGGGACGCGACCGGGCCCCGCGAGGCGCTCATCCTGCAGACCGCACTCATCCTCGGCTCCATCGGAGCCGCGGAGCAGGTCCGGCGCCGTTCGCCTCTGCGTCGCCCTCCGCGCTGACCGAGACGGCGAACCTGTGCGCCACACACAAGGGTTCCGCGCAATCTTGTGATGGATCATCCACCGTTCTGCCGCGATCGTTGGCAGACTGGGTGGGTGATTGTCGTCGTCTGCCCTGGACAGGGCTCGCAGACCCCCGGATTCCTCGCCCCCTGGCTCGAGCTCGACGGAGTGGAGGAGCGTCTCGCCGCCTACTCCGAGGCCGCGCAGGTCGATCTCCGCGCGCACGGCACCGAGTCGGACGCGGACACCATCCGCGACACCCGCGTCGCCCAGCCGCTGATCGTGGCCGCCTCCCTCGTCGCCGGTGACGCTCTCGTGGCCGCCGCCGGTCGCCGCGCGGACGGCATCGCCGGGCACTCCGTCGGGGAGATCGCCGCTCTCGTCGGCAGCGGTGTCCTGGACGCCACGACCGGCATGCGCCTCGTCGGCATCCGTGGGCGGGCGATGGCGGATGCCGCGGCCCAGACCCCGACCGGGATGAGCGCGGTCCTCGGCGGTGACGAGGAGACGCTCCTCGCCCGACTCGCCGAGCTCGGCCTCGCGCCGGCGAACTTCAACGGCGGCGGGCAGATCGTCGTCGCCGGCCCTCTTCCGGCCCTGGCGGCCCTCGCCGAGGAGCCGGTCAAGGGCACGCGCGTGGTGCCGCTCCAGGTCGCCGGCGCGTTCCACACCGACTACATGTCATCCGCCGTCTCGGTTCTTCGCGACGCCGTGGCCGACGTCCAGCCGGCCGACCCCGAGATCACGCTCTGGACCAACCGTGACGGCTCCGTCGTGACCGACGGCGGGACAGCGCTCGATTACCTCGTCGACCAGGTCTCCTCGCCCGTCCGGTGGGACCTGTGCATGACCTCCTTCGCCGACGCCGGCGTGACCGGCGTCATCGAGCTCGCCCCCGCGGGCGCCCTGGTCGGTCTCGCCAAGCGCGGCCTGCGCGGCGTGCCGACGGTCGCCGTGAAGACCCCCGAAGACCTCGAAGCCGCCGTCGCGCTGCTGAACGGAGAAGCCGCATGACCGCCTCCCTCGCCCAGATCGCCGGGCCCGCCTACACCCGCATCTACGCCTTCGGCGCGGCTCGCGGCGAGAACGCGGTGCCCAACGAAGACCTCATCGGGCCCATCGACTCGAGTGACGAGTGGATCCGGCAGCGCACCGGCATCATCACGCGCGTCCGGGCCGACAAGGGGACGGACGCCATCGACCTCGCGACCGAGGCGGCGGCCGAGGCCATCGAGAAGTCGGGTGTGCCGGCCGACCAGGTCGACCTCGTCATCGTCGCGACCATCAGCAACCCGAAGCAGACGCCGTCGGTCTCCGCGATCGTGGCGGACCGCGTCGGCGCCAACCCCGCTGCGGCGTACGACATCAACGCGGCCTGCGCCGGCTACGCGTACGCGGTGGCGCAGGCCGACGCGCTCATCAAGGCCGGTGCCGCCCGCCACGCCCTCGTGATCGGCACGGAGAAGCTGTCCGACGTCGTCGACCCCACGGACCGCAGCATCTCGTTCCTCCTCGGCGACGGCGCCGGCGCGGCTCTCATCGGCCCGAGCGACACGCCGGGCATCGCCCCTGCCGTCTGGGGCAGCGACGGCTCCAAGGCCGACGCCGTCGGCATGAACGGCACCCTCACCGACTTCCGCGACGGCGTGGTGCCGTGGCCGACGCTCCGCCAGGAAGGTCCGACGGTCTTCCGCTGGGCGGTCTGGGAGATGGCGAAGGTCGCCCGCGAGGCGCTGGAGAAGGCCGGGATCGAGGCCTCCGACCTCGCCGCCTTCATCCCGCACCAGGCGAACATGCGCATCATCGACGAGTTCGCCAAGCAGCTCGGCCTTCCGGAGACCACCGTCATCGCCCGTGACATCGAGACCACCGGCAACACGTCGGCCGCCTCGATCCCCCTCGCCAGCCACCGCCTCATGGCCGAGCACCCGGATCTCTCCGGCGGCCTCGCCCTGCAGATCGGCTTCGGCGCCGGCCTCGTCTTCGCGGCCCAGGTCGTCGTCCTCCCCTGAAGACGCGCCGACCTTCCCTAGACTGTTCCACGGTTCCGAATACAACCCGTAAGAAAGAGGAAGACCACCATGGCTTTCACCAACGATGAGGTCCTCGCCGGCCTCGCAGAGCTGATCACCGACGAGACCGGCATCAACGCCAGCGAGGTCGCCCTGGAGAAGTCGTTCACGGACGACCTCGACATCGACTCGATCTCGATGATGACGATCGTCGTCAACGCCGAGGAGAAGTTCGGCGTCACCATCCCCGACGATGAGGTCAAGAACCTTAAGACCGTCGGCGACGCCGTCAACTTCATCGTCGCGGGCCAGGAGTAATCCCGGCAGGATGCCACCCTCGCCCCGCGCGAGGCGTGGCATCCTCCGGCCCTGCCCATCCCCCGCACGACCTCGTTTCGACAAGGAACCACACCTCATGACCAAGCGCATCGTCGTCACCGGCATCGGCGCCACCTCCGCCATCGGCGGGACGGCCCCGGAGAACTGGGACAACCTCCTCGCCGGTGCCTCCGGCGCCCGCACGATCGAGCACGACTGGGTGCAGGAGTACGACCTCCCCGTCACGTTCGCCGCCTCTGCGAGCGTCCGTCCGGAAGAGGTGCTGCCCCGCCACGAGGCGAAGCGTCTTGACCCGTCTTCGCAGTTCGCCCTCATCGCGGCCCGCGAGGCCTGGGCGGACGCGGGCTCGCCAGAGGTCGCTCCCGAGCGCCTCGGCGTCGACTTCGCGACGGGCATCGGCGGCCTGTGGACGCTGCTGGACGCCTGGGACACGTTGCGTGAGAAGGGCCCGCGCCGGGTCATGCCGCTGACCGTGCCGATGCTGATGCCGAACGCGGCCGCCGGCAACCTGTCGCTGCAGTTCGAAGCCCGGGCCTACGCGCAGACCGTGGTCAGTGCCTGCGCCTCCAGCACCGAGTCGATCATCCACGCGTTCCACCACCTTCAGGAGGGCCTGGCCGACGTCGTCATCGCCGGTGGCACCGAGTCGGCGATCCACCCGATCACGATGGCCGCCTTCGCCTCCGCGCAGGCGCTGTCGCGTCGTAACGACGACCCGGCCCACGCCTCGCGACCCGGCGCGATCGACCGCGACGGCTTCGTGATGGGCGAGGGTGCCGCCGCCCTCATCCTCGAGACCGAGGAGCATGCCAAGGCCCGCGGCGCGAAGATCTACGGCTACATCCTCGGAGGCGGTGTGACCGCCGACGCCTACCACATCACCGGCAACGACCCCGAGGGCAAGGGTGCGGCGCGTGCCGTCGTCCAGGCACTCGAGGAGGCCGGCATCACCCCCGACCAGGTGACGCACATCAACGCCCACGCGACCTCGACCCCGGTCGGGGACCCCAACGAGTACGTCGCGCTGAAGAACGTCTTCGGCGACCGGATCGACGAGATCCCGGTGTCGGCCACCAAGGCGTCGACCGGACACCTGCTGGGCGGCACAGGAGCGCTGGAGGCGATCTTCTCCCTCCTCGCGCTGCGGGACCGCGTGGCCCCGCCGACGATCAACATGACCGAGCCGGACCCGGAGGTCCCCTTCCGTCTGTCCGGAGAGGCGGCTCCGCTCGGCGACGGCCCGCAGATCGCCATCAGCAACTCGTTCGGCTTCGGCGGACACAACGCCGTGCTCGTGCTGGGCGGCGTCGACTGACCGCTTCCGCATGCGCGACGAAGGCCCCCGGGATGTGATCCCGGGGGCCTTCGTCGTGCGCGGTCCGCTCTGGCCCGTCGACAGGCTCAGGGACCCAGGGGCGCGCTCGCCCGGACGGCAAGGCGCTGCGAACGCTCCCGACGGCGGCGCTCGATCCGCGGGAGGAACCAGCCGATCAGCGGACCGACGCCGAATGCGAACAGCACGGTGCCGACGCCGACGGGGCCGCCGAGCAGGAAGCCGACCAGCAGCACGGAGCCCTCGATGACCGTCCGGGCCAGCCAGACCGGCCACCTGGTCACTCGCACGAGGCCGGTCATGAGTCCGTCGCGCGGTCCGGGACCGAAGTCGGCCGCGATGTAGAGACCGGTGGCGAACGCCAGCAGCACGAGTCCGAAGACGAACATGGGCGCCCCCACCCATACGGACGGCGGCGCGGGCAGCACGAGGAGCGTGAGGTCGGCGAACGGTCCGATGAGCAGGGCGTTCAGCAGAGTGCCGAGGCCCACCCGTTGACGGAGCGGGATCCACAGCAGCAGGACGACGATCGAGATGAGCACCGTGACGACCCCATACCCGAGTCCCGTCCAGCCCGCGACGCCCAGCGACAGGACGTCCCAGGGCGCGACGCCGATGCCGCCCCGCACCATGAAGCCGAGAGCGACGCCGTAGAGGAAGAGCCCGCCCACGAGCTGCGCGAGCCGCTCGACCAGGTCCCGACGGCTGGTCGCGGTGAAAGGCAGGAAGACGGCACGGAAGAGCATCTCTCCATCGTGGCCCGTGCGAACACCTCCGAGGACGACCACTGAGCGAAAAGTGGCCTGCACATGGAAGGCCACTTTGCGGCAGTCTGGAGGCATGGCATCCCGTCTCGTCACGCAGCTCGGCATCCAGGACCTCGACGACGCCTCGGCGTCCGGTCTCGCCGACCGCATCAGAGCGCTCATCCTCGACGGTCGCCTCACTGTCGGCGAGCGACTGCCGAGCGAGCGCGCCCTCGCCCTCGAGCTGCGACGGTCCCGGTCGACCATCACCCGCGCGTACGGCGTGCTGGAGGCCGCCGGCTACGTGTCCCGGCATCACGGCGGCAGCACCCGCGTCGCGCTCCCGCACGGCCCGTCGACAGCCACCCCGGGCCGGGACGACGAGGCGATCGACCTCTCGATCGCCTCCATGGACTCGACCCCCGGTCTGTACGACGCCACCGTGCGCTCCCTCCCCCGACTCGCTGCTCTGCGCGGTACGAGCGGCTACTCGCTGCAGGGTCTTCCCGAGCTGCGTGAGGCCGTGGCCCGCCGGTTCACCGAACGCGGCGCGGTCACCACGCCGGACGAGATCATGATCACCTCCGGCGCCCTGAACGCCGTCAACCTCATCCTCACGGCGATCGGCCGCCGGGGCGAACGCGCCCTCGTGGAGCAGCCGACCTTTCCGCACGCGCTCGAGGCGTTGCACCGTCACGGCTACCGTCTGGTCCCCACACCGGTCGACACCGACGGCTGGGACACCCGGCACCTCACCGACACGCTGCTGACGGCTCGGCCGCACGTCGCCTACCTCATCCCGGACTTCCACAACCCCACCGGCGCGACGCTGCCGCAGGAGGAGCGGTCCCGGATCGCCACGACGGCCCGGAACACCGGCACCCATCTGATCGTGGACGAGACGACGGCGGAACTCGACATCGACCGCGGATGGGCTCCGGTGCCCATGGCGGCCGAGGGGCCGAACGTCATCACGGTCGGGTCGATGTCGAAGATCGCCTGGGGAGGCATGCGCATCGGCTGGGTGCGCGCCGAGCGCTCGGTCATCGCTCGACTGCTGGCCGTCCGTCCCTCGTTCGAACTCGGCACAGCGCTCCTGGAGCAGTGCATCGCCGTGGAGCTTCTCGACGACGTCCCGGCGCTCACCCATCATGTCCGACGCCGCCTCACGGCGGGGCGGGACGCGGTGGCTGCGGGGATCGCGGATATCCCGGGGATGCGCATGCCGGAGACGCCCGGCGGCCTCTCCGCCTGGATCGACCTCGGTGCCCCCTTGTCGACCACGCTCTCCCTCGCCGCACGGGAACGGGATCTCATCCTCCCACCCGGGCCGCGCTTCACGACCGGCGGCGTGCTGGAGCGCCGCCTCCGGGTCCCGATCACGCTTCCCCCCGAGCGGACGGCGGAGGCGATGACGCGCCTGGCGCAGGCCTGGGCGGACGTGCGCGGCGGTGGAGTGGACGCCACCGCCGACCTTGCTCACGCCGCAGTGATCTGACCGGCACAGACGAGGACCCCGCCCGGTCACCCGGGGCGGGGTCCTCGTCGAGCGGAGCGGGGATTCGTCTTCTCAGCGTCCGGGATCACTCACCGGCATCCGATACTCACGCCTCCGCGCTCCTGGTCTCAGCGGCCGGTCAGCCGACCTTGTGGAGCCAGACGACGCGCGCGTCGTCGCTGGCGTGACGGAAGGGTTCCAGCTCCTCGTCCCAGGCGGAGCCCAGGGCGACGTCGAGCTCGCGCTGCAGCTCGACGGCGTTTCCCGCGGCGATCTCCATCGCGTAGCGGATGCGGTCCTCGCCGATGACGATGTTGCCGGCGGCGTCGGTCTGGGCGTAGTGGATCCCGAGGTCGGGGGTGTGCAGCCACCGACCGCCGTCACTGCGCGGAGTGGGATCCTCGGTCACTTCGAACCGCAGGTGCTCCCAGCCGCGGATCGCGGTCGCGAGGGCAGCGCCGGTTCCGACGGGGCCGTCCCAGTAGAACTCGGCGCGGCGGGCGCCGGTCAGCACGGGCTGCTCGGTCCAATCGAAGTTCACCGCACGCCCGATAGCGCGACCCACCGCCCATTCCAGGTGCGGGCAGAGCGCGCGAGGCGCCGAGTGGATGAACACCACTCCGCGTGCGTAAGCCGTCGCCATGATCTCTCCGTTTCATCAGGTGCGTCTTCCCCTACGACCTGAACCACGAAGTGGCGAGAGTATGCGGTTGTGCGCCCATTCTCGCCGAGTTCCCGCGAAATCACAAGCGTGTGATTCGACGACGAAGGCCCCGGTCCGCGGACCGGGGCCTTCGGGCGCTTCGACGAGCTCAGCGACCCACCGTGGGGACGCTCAGCGACCCAGCGTGGGGACGCTCACGCCTCGCTCATGGCCTGCTTGACCTGCTGGCCCTTGGCGGCGTAATAGGCCGCGCGGGCGGCGTCCTTGCGGGCCTGCTCGGCATAGCCGAACTCGAGCACGTCCTGCGGGACCTCGACGTTCGGGACGTCGTCGGTGCCGTGGTACTTCTCGATGTACGCGTCGAGCTCGGGACCGGACGTCCACGAGGTGATGAGGCAGTAGCGCGGGTCGGTGCCGTTGTGCGTGGCGGCGTGCCACAGGCGCTGGGTGTCGACGATGAGCTGCGCACCGGCCGGCAGGGCGATGCGGTACTCGATGCTGGGGTCCGTGCGGTTCTCGCGCAGGACGAAGTAGCTGTCCTTGTCGTCGGTGAGGTTGAAGAACCCGCGCACGACCCAGCCGGTGCCGTCCGGGTTCAGACGGTTGTTGTCGTCCTGGTGCAGGTTGTAGAGGCAGTCGCCGTACGGGGTCGGCTGCAGCTCGATGACGCGGCAGCGACCGACGTTCGCGCCCGGCTCCTGCGCGCGACGCGTGAGGTTCGGGGCCTTGGCGGTCTGCTCGTCGATCCAGACGCCGTCCTTGTCGGTGCGCGGCGGCTTGTGGTTCCAGAAGCCGTTGCACTCGATGTCACCGAAGGCGCTGGCGAGGGGCGCGAACCGGGTGTCGCCCGAGGACTTCCAGTCGACGTACTCGATGTCGAGCCACTCCTTGGGGTCGGCCTCCTGGTCGTAGCTGTCGAGGACGACGAAGCCCTTCTCCTCCAGCGCTGCGGACTTGATGTATCCCATGATCGAGTCATGTTCCTTTCATCGGGGGCCAGCACGTTTTAACAGGCCCTGATAAGGCAAGGCTAACAGCGGGACCTGGCCCTCCCCCGGAGGGTCACCGTGGATAAGCGAATAGACTGGGCGGGGCACCCGGCGCGTCCGTGGCGCCTGTCGCTACGGGAGGACGAGACACCAGCATGAGCACCGCGACCAACGTCGAGGCGACGGCAGTCAACACGATCGAATGGCTCGCGGCGGGACGCACGACCATCGTCGTCCCCGTCTACCAGCGGCAGTACCGCTGGGACATCGGCGGCTGCGAGCGGCTCCTCTCCGACGTCAGGGCGGTGGCCGCGGAAGACGACGCGCATCGCCACTTCATCGGCTCGATCCTCTCCGCCGAGGACGGCTCCGGCCCGGACGCCGACCTCATCCTCATCGACGGGCAGCAGCGCCTCACCACGCTCATGCTCCTCGTCGCCGCGCTGCATCACTCGGTGCGCGACCGGGACCCGGAGCTCGCCGCCGACCTCGCCCGCGTGCTGGTGCGCACCGACGACCCGGAGCGCACGAAGCTTCGGCCGCACGATGCCTGGGCCGATCTCTACGAGTCGGTCGTGCTCGACCGCCGTGACGACCTCGATCGCGAGTCGCGCTTCGACGACAACTACGCCTTCTTCCGCAGCCAGATCCATGCCGACGAGGTGCCGCTCATCTGGCAGGGGCTGCAGCGACTGGAGCACGTCTCGATCACGCTCGGTGCGCAGGCCAACGCGCAGCAGATCTTCGAGAGCCTGAACTCCACCGGCGAACCGCTGCGGGACCATGAGCTGATCCACAACTACATCCTCATGGGCCTGAACCACGCCGAGCAGATGGACGTGGAGGCGCGGTTCTGGCTACCGATCGAGCAGCACACGGGCGAGGCGATCGGAGCGTTCTGGCGCCACTACCTCGTGCTCGTGACGGGGCGAGAGGTGGCGGCGAACGGGGAGCACGGGGTGTACAGCGCGTTCCGCCAGTCGTTCCCGCGCGTCGACGTCGCGCACCTCCAGGCCGACGCCGAGACCTGGCGGCACTACGCGGAGATCTACGGCCTCCTCCTCGATCCGACGAAGGAACCGGACCCCGAGATCGCGCGTCAGCTGCGGCACGTGAACACGTTCGGACGTTCCTCGTACCCGCTCGTCATGAGCGCGTACAGCGATCACGCACGCGGGCTCATCGACCGGGCCCAGCTCCTCGAGACGCTCGAGTGGCTGCAGGCGATGTTCCTTCGTCGCGCGCTCGTGAACCTTCCCGCCGAGCGGCTCATCGCCCGTCTCTGCCGTGCGCGTCGCGACGGACACGACGCCCTCGCCCGCGCCATCGCGCGCATCACCCCGTCGGACGAACGGGTCAGTGCGGTGCTCAAGTACAGCGAGCTGCCGTATCCGGCCTACGTGCTCGGCCGGCTCGAAGGCGTCGATGACGTGGACGGCTACGACGTCGAGCACATCGTGCCCGCCGTGCCCGGCGACGCCTGGTCCGGCGACGGCGTGCGCCCGTGGAGCGAGTATTCGGAAGACGAGCAGAACAGCCACCGCGCCCTCGCGCCGACCCTCGGCAACCTCACACTGCTGGAGCAGGGGCTCACGGAGCGGGTGTTCGGCGCCTCGTTCCCGGTCAAGCGCGATGAGGCCTATGCACGCAGCGCGGTGCCGGCCACTCGCGCTCTGGCCGCGCAGGAGTCCTGGGGCACGGCGGCCATCACCGCACGCACGGTGGGCCTGACGGCCGACCTCGTCCGCGTGTGGGCACGACCCGCGCTGCCCGAGATCGACGACGACGGACTCACCCCGATCCTCGACGCGGTCCGACGCCGCGGCTGGCCGGCGGGGTGGGAGCGCGAGTTCGACTACGTCGAGTACCGCGGCGAGCGATGGGAGGTCTACGACGTCAAGCATCTGTTCAACCGCGTGTTCCGCCGCGCCTGGACGGACACCACCGAGGCCGCTCTCGCCTACTGCGCGACCCACGGCGGCCCGATCTACCGCGACAAGGCGTGGAAGGGGCACTGGGATGACCTCGACGACACGCACTACCTCTACATGGGCTGGGACTCGAACTACATGATGACGGCCGTCCAGGGGGTCCTCGACGAGTCCGGCATCGCCGCCGAGGTCTTCGTGAAGTACTCCTACATCGGGAATGTGATGTGACCGTGACCACTGTCATCCGCCGCCGCCTGCTCGACCTCGCCGTCGAGGAGCACACGCTCACGGTTCCCCTCGTCTGGGACGACCCGGCAGACACCCGCACCATCGACGTGTTCGCCCGCGTCGTCGCACGGGAGGGAGGCGAGGCCCTCCCCTACCTGGTGTTCCTCCAAGGCGGGCCCGGGCACGAAGCCCCGCGTCCCTTCCACTCCTCCACAGCGCCCGCGTGGCTGGACCAGGCCCTCGCGCACTACCGACTCGTCCTCCTGGACCAGCGCGGCACCGGCCTCTCCTCCCCGGTCGGCGACGGCGACCTCGTGCGGGGCGCCGAAGCCGTCGCCGAGCATCTGACGCACCTGCGCGCCGATGCCATCGTGCGCGACTGCGAGGCGCTGCGGGAGCACCTGGGGGTGCCGACGTGGAGCGTCCTCGGGCAGTCCTTCGGCGGGTTCACGACGCTGGCCTACCTGTCGACCCACGCGGATTCGCTCGACGACGTCTTCATCACCGGAGGCCTCAGCACGGTCGAGCGCGACCCGGACGAGGTCTACGCCCTCTGCTACGACATGATGCGCACGGCGTCCGAGCGGTACTACCGGCGCTTCCCGGAGCACCGCGACGTCATGCGACGCCTGATTGATCTCGCGGACGCCGGTGAACTCGTCCTCCCCGACGGCGAGGTCGTATCGCGTTCCCGCCTCCGCTCGGTGGGCTCCGCTCTCGGCACCGACGACGGTTGGCAGACGCTCTGGTCCCTCCTCGAGCGCGATCCCTCTTCCAACGCCTTCCGCTACGACCTCCAGCACGCCATGCCCTTCGGCGCACGCAATCCGCTGTACTACGCGTTCCACGAGTCGAGCTACGCGAGCGGACACACGACGCGGTGGTCGGCGGAGCGCGTCGAGCCTGACGACTTCCGCGACGACCCCACGCTGTTCACGGGCGAGCACATCCGTCGCGAATGGGCGGACACCGTCCCCGGGCTGCAGCCGTGGCGCGAGGTCACGTCGATCCTGGCGGAGCACCCCTGGCCGCGGATCTACGACACCGTCGCTCTCGCCGACTCCGGAGCCACGGGAGCGGCCGCGGTGTACGTGAACGACCTGTACGTGCCGCTGGAGTTCTCGCTGGAGACCGCCCGCCTGCTCCCCGGTGTGACGCCGTGGGTGACGAGTGAGCACGAGCACAACGGCCTGCGGAGCGGTCCTGTGCTGGCGCGCCTGATCGACCTGGCCCACGGACGCCGCGTCCGCTGACATCCGCCGCGCGACGGATACCGTCGACATGGTCGGCGATCTATCCTGGGCGCATGGAGCATCTGCTCGGATGGACCACGATCGCCCTCGTACTCGGTGCGGGGCCGGTGCTCTTCTTCGTCGGCATCCGGCACTCCCTCTCCCGTCGCCCGGTGGAGGAGAAGTACGAGCAGGCCGGATCCGGAGGGCTCGTCGGCGTCTTCGATGCCGTGTGGTCCCCCACGGCGCACGAGGCGGGACAGGAGCGCGACCGGCAGACCCGGCGCACCGCCCCGGCGCCGAGCCCCGGCGACCCGCCGGGCCGCATCCAGCACGGACGCATCGTCATCGACGTGTGAGCACCCCACCGGGCATGACGAAGGCCCCGTGCTCCGAGGAGCGCGGGGCCTTCGTGAAGCGGTCCTTACTTGGAGCCGCCGAAGCCCTTGAAGCGCTGGTTGAACTTCTCGACGCGACCGGCCGAGTCCATGATGCGCTGCTTGCCCGTGTAGAAAGGGTGCGAGGCCGAGGAGATCTCGACGTCGATCACCGGGTACTCCACGCCGTCCAGCTCGATCGTCTTGTCGCTCGTGACGGTGGAGCGGGTGAGGAAGGTCTCGCCCGAACCCAGGTCGCGGAACACGACAGCCTTGTACTCGGGGTGAATGTCAGTCTTCATGGGATTCCTTTGTTGCTGCCCTGGATTGTGCCAGGGACGAGGGAAGTCTGTGGTACGAACGCACCAAGGATCGATTCTACCAGTACTTCGACGAGCTCAGTAACCCATCGGGGCCGAGCTCAGTAACCCATCGGAACCGAGCTCAGGAGGCGGCGCGGGCGGAGTAGCGCCCGTCCTCGCTGCTGAGCGCGATCGGCATGCCGAAGGTCTCGCCGAGGGCATCGGCGGTGAGCGTCTCGGCGATCGGGCCCGCCGCCACCACGGCCCCGTCGCGGATCAGCAGCACGTGCGTGAACCCGACCGGGATCTCCTCGACGTGATGGGTCACCATGAGCATCGCGGGCGTCGTCGGAGCGGAGGCGTAGCCGCCCAGCAGCGCCAGCAGCTCCTCACGCGACCCGAGATCGAGCGAGGCCGTCGGCTCGTCGAGCAGCAGCAGCTCGGGGTCGGTCATGACCGCGCGGGCGATCTGCACGCGCTTCTGCTCGCCGTCGCTCAGCGTGCCGAACGTGCGGTCGGCGAGGTGCGCGAGACGCCAGTCCCCCAGCACCCGCAGTGCGCGCCGCTCATCGATGTCCTCGTAGCTCTCGTTCCAGCGGCCGAGCACGGAGTACGCCGCCGTGAGGACCGTGTTGAGAACCGTCTCGTCGCGCGGGATGCGCTTGGCCATGGCCGTCGAGGCGAACCCGATCCGGGGTCGGATCTCGAAGACGTCCGCGCGTCCGAGCGTCTCGCCGAGGACGGTGACGGTGCCAGAGGTGGGATGCATCAAGGTGTCGGCGAGCTGCAGCAGGGTCGTCTTGCCCGCCCCGTTCGGCCCGAGGATCACCCATCGCTGATCGTCCGAGACCTGCCAGGTCACGTGATCGATGATGTTGCGCCCCTCTCGGCGCACGACGACGTCGGTGAACTCCAGAGCGATCGGCATACCGAAAGCCTATCGGCTCAGGCGGACAGCTCTGCGTAGAGCGCGCGGGTCTCGTCGGCGATCGCACCCCAGCTGAACTGCGCGCGGGCGCGCTCCCGACCGGCCTCCCCGTACTCCTGAGCCCGCGCCGGATCCGAGGTGACCTCGGTCAGGACCGCCGCGAGATCGGCGACGAAGCGGTCGGGATCGGTGGGTGTGCCCGTGCCGTCCTGTACCTGCTCGATCGGGACCAGCCGGCCCGTCACGCCGTCGTCGACGACCTCCGGGATTCCGCCGGTCGCGGTCCCCACGACGGCCGCTCCGCAGGCCATCGCCTCGAGGTTCACGATCCCGAGGGGCTCGTAGACGGACGGGCAGACGAACGTGGTCGCCGCGGCCAGGATCGCCGACAGCTCATCGCGCGGCAGCATCCGCTCGATCCACACCACACCCTCGCGGGTCTGCTGCAGCAGCCGCACCCCCTCCTGCACCTCCGCCATGATCTCCGGGGTGTCCGGCGCTCCGGCGCACAGGATCAGCTGGACCTCCGGAGGCAGCAACCGCGCTGCCTGCAGGAGGTACGGCAGCCCCTTCTGCCGCGTGATGCGGCCGACGAAGACCACCGAGGGACGGTCAGGGTCCATGCCGATCGAGGAGAGGAAGGCGGGGTCGTGCACAGGACGCCACCGCTCCACGTCGATGCCGTTGTGGATCACGCGGACCCGTGCGGGGTCGACCTGCGGGTAGCTGCGCAGGATGTCGGCGCGCATGCCGGCGCTCACCGCGATCACCGCGGCGGCGTTCTCGTAGGCGAGCTTCTCGATCCCGCTCGAGACGGCGTAGCCGCCCCCGAGCTGTTCGGCCTTCCACGGCCGGAGCGGTTCGAGGCTGTGCGCCGTGAGCACGTGCGGGATGCCGTGGAGCTGGGAGGCGAGATGGCCGGCGAAGTTCGCGTACCAGGTGTGGCTGTGCACGACGTCGGCGCCCGCGATGGCCGACACGATCTCCAGGTCCGTGCCGAGGGTCTGCAGAGCCGGGTTGGCGGCGGCGAGGCTCTCCGGGGCACGGTAGGCGAAGGTGCCGTCCTCATCGCGCGGCGCACCGAACGCGCGCACCGTCACGTCGATGTCACGACGCAGCGCGGAGACGAGCTCGGCGACGTGTACACCCGCGCCTCCGTAGATCTCCGGCGGATACTCCTTGGTGATCATCTCGACTCGCATGCCTAGACGCTATCGAGCGGGTTGTCCAGATGCTAGTTCCCCGCGCCGAACCGCATCTATGGTGGAGCCATGTCCGCTCCAAAGAAGGTCTTCGGGATCATCCTCGCCGGCGGCGAGGGCAAGCGACTCATGCCGCTGACGGCCGACCGCGCGAAACCTGCCGTCCCGTTCGGCGGGCAGTACCGCCTGATCGACTTCGCCATCTCGAACCTCATCAACTCCGGGCTGAGACAGATCGTCGTGCTGACCCAGTACAAGTCGCACAGTCTCGACCGGCACATCTCGCAGACGTGGCGGATGTCGGCCCTCCTCGACTCCTACGTCGCGTCCGTCCCCGCCCAGCAGCGCCTCGGCAAGCGGTGGTTCTCCGGCTCCGCCGACGCGATCCTGCAGAGCATGAACCTCATCAACGACGAGAAGCCGGACATCGTCGTCGTCATCGGCGCCGACCACGTCTATCGGATGGACTTCCGTCAGATGCTCGAGGCGCACATCGAGTCCGGCGCGAAGGCGACGGTGGCGGGCATCCGCCAGCCCCTCGCCCTGGCGTCGCAGTTCGGGGTCATCGACGCCGACCCCGAGTCCGGGCGCATCCGGCAGTTCCTGGAGAAGCCGACCGACGCCACGGGTCTTGCGGACTCCCCGCACGAAGTCCTGGCCTCCATGGGCAACTACATCTTCGACACGGACGCCCTCATCGCGGCGGTCGAGGCGGATGGAGAGCTGCCGACGTCGAGCCACGACATGGGTGGCGACATCGTCCCGTACTTCGTCGACCGCGGCGAGGCCGGCTACTACGACATGAAGCAGAACGAGGTCCCTGGCTCGTCGCCACGCGACCGCTCCTACTGGCGCGACGTGGGAACGATCGACTCGTTCTTCGACGCGCACCGGGACCTGATCTCGACCCTCCCGATCTTCAACCTCTACAACATGGAGTGGCCGATCCACTCGCAGGCGGTCAACTCCCCGCCGGCGAAGTTCGTCCGCGACTCCGTGGGACGGATCGGGAACGCGATCGACTCGATCGTGTCGCTGGGGTCGGTGCTCTCCGGCACGCACCTCGAGCGCAGCGTCGTGGGCCCGTGGACGCTCGCCGGCGGCGGGTCGACCATCACGGACTCCGTGGTGTTCGATCACGTCCACGTCGGCCAGGGCGCACGCGTGCATCGGGCGATCCTCGACAAGAACGTCGTCCTCGCCGACGGGGCGACGGTCGGGGTCGACCGCGAACGGGACCTCGCCCGCGGGTTCACGGTCACGGAATCGGGGATCACGGTCGTCGGCAAGGGCGTGTTCATCGAGCGCTGAGGCGTCGAGCGGTGCCGAGCCCCGGACTCCGGTCGCTAGGCTCGATGGCGTGACCACCGCGCGATTCCTCGTCGTCCTCGATGCCGATTCCACGCTCATCCGGAACGAGGTGATCGAGCTCCTCGCGGAGGAAGCGGGTCGCCGCGCCGAGGTGCAGGCGGCCACCGAAGCCGCGATGCGCGGTGAGATCGACTTCGCGACCAGTCTCCGCTCCCGAGTGGCGGCTCTCGCGGGCGTACCCGTCGAGGCGTTCGCCCGGGTCCGCGCCCGCGTCGAGCCCACCCCCGGTGTCCGCGAGCTCACCGCCGCCGTCCACGCCCGAGGCGGGGTGGTCGGCGTGGTCTCGGGCGGGTTCCACGAGATCCTCGACGACGTCGCGCCGGGGCTCGGTGTCGACCGCTGGCGTGCCAACCGTCTGTCCGTGGCCGACGGTGCACTGACGGGCGAGGTGGACGGCGACATCGTCGACGGGGCGGCCAAGGCCTTCTGGCTGCGCACCTGGGCGGAGGAGCTCGGCGTGGCACGGCACGCGACCATCGCGATCGGCGATGGCGCCAACGACCTCCCGATGATGGCGGTCGCCGGCCTGGGGCTCGCGTTCAACGCCAAGCCCGCCGTCCGGGAATCGGCGAGCCTGGTCATCGGCCCTGTCGACCTCGGAACGGTCATCCCTCTGCTCCCCTGACCCTCGACGATGTCCGTGGCCGGGTCTACCGTCGGGTCATGGACATCATCCTCATCCCCGGTCTCTGGCTCGACGCATCGAGCTGGGACGACGTCGTGCCCGCTCTCGAGAAGGCGGGACACCGCGCGCACCCACTGACCTTGCCCGGACTCGACGCCACCGCGGAGGCGGCAGCAGGCATCGGGATCGATGACTGGGTGGCGTTCGCGGTCGCCGCCGTGGACGCCACGGAGGGCGACGTCGTGGTCGTCGGGCACAGTGGCGGAGGCAATGTCGCCTGGGGCGTCGCCGACGCACGCCCGGACCGCGTGGCACGGGTCGTCTTCGTCGACACCGTCCCGCCGCCCCCGGGCTCCGGCATCAGCGAGTTCCCGGTGCAGGATGGCGTCGTCGCCTTCCCCGGCTGGGGCTTCTTCCCCGACGAGGACGTGCATGACCTGGACGACGAGACCAGGGCGCGGACGAGCCTCCTCACACACAGCATCCCCGCTCGGGTCCCGACTGACGAACTCGCGCTGCGCAACCCCGCTCGGCATGGGATCCCGGTCTCCCTGCTGATGGGAGGACTGGACCAGACGTCGTTCGACGAGGTGATCAGCCAGTGGGGCCCGTACGCGACGGAGTACCGGGCGATCGACGATGCCGAGGTCGTCCGGATCGGGTCCGGACACTGGCCGCAGTTCTCCGCGCCGGAACGTCTCGGCGAGCTCCTCGTGCGTGCGATCGACCGCTGACCGCGAGGGCCCGGGGTCAGTGCCCCATGCCGAGACCGCCGTCGACCGGGATGACAGCGCCGGAGATGTAGCCGGCGTCGTCGCTCGCCAGCCAGGTCACGACGCCCGCGACCTCGTCCGGCGTCGCGAACCGGCCGGCAGGGATGTTCGCCTTGTACTGCTTCTGCGTCTCCTCGGGGAGCTCTGCGGTCATGTCGGTCTCGATGAACCCGGGCGCCACGACGTTGGCCGTGATTCCGCGTCCGCCGAGCTCGCGCGTGAGGGATCGGGCGAAGCCGACGAGCGCGCTCTTCGAAGCGGCATAGTTCGTCTGCCCCGCGGAGCCATAGAGGCCCACGACGCTGGAGATGAGGATCACCCGTCCGAACCGCGCGCGCAGCATGCCCTTCGAGGCACGCTTGACGACCCGGAACGTGCCGCCGAGGTTGGTCGCGATGACGCTGTCGAAGTCATCCTCGCTCATGCGCATGAGCAGGGTGTCCTTGGTGATGCCGGCGTTGGCGACGACGATCTCCACCGGGCCGAGCTGCTGCTCCACCTCGGTGAAAGCCGCGTCGAGTGCGGCGGCGTCCGTGACATCCGCGCGCACCGTGAGGGTGCCCTCCGGCCCCTCTCCGCTCCGGGCGGTGACCGCCACCCGGTATCCCTCCCTCACGAAGCGCTCGGCGATGGCGCGGCCGATGCCGCGGTTGCCTCCGGTGACGAGGACGACGCGCTCCGCGCTCATGGGCACTCCTGGGTCTGAGGTCGAGGCTCGGGATTCCGAGCCGTCATCGATCCTAGCGACGTTGCCGTGCCGGGTTCACGAGGGCCGTTTGACAGACGCAGACCGTCCTGGAAGCCTGAGGGCGACGAAAGGCAGCAGCGTGAGCGATCCCCGTATCCCCGGTCCGTCGGGTGAGCCGCCGGCCATCCCGCCGGCTCCCGGCTCCTCCCCTGCGTATCCGGGATTCCCGCCGGCACCGCCGACCAACGTCGCACCGCAGCAGTACTCGCCGCCTCAGCAGTACTCGCCACCTCAGCAGTACTCGGCCCCGCAGCAGTACTCGGCCCCGCAGCAGTTCACCACCCCGCAGCCGTACGGGGCGCCGCCCGCACGGCCGTCCAGCGGGCTCGCGATCACCTCGCTCGTCTGCGGCATCGCCGGTGTCGTGCTGTTCTGGGCGATCGTGCCGATGCTCGCCTCGATCGCGGCCGTGATCACCGGCCACATGGCACTGGGGCAGATCCGGCGCACTCCCGGTCTCGGCGGACGCGGCATGGCGATCGCCGGACTCATCCTCGGCTACCTGATGATCGGCGTGCTCGTCTTCACGATCGTCTCGACGCTCATCAGCCTCGTGGTGTTCGGCGCCTTCACGCTGCCCTTCGTCTTCGCGAACTGAGGCTCCTCGCGGGCATGCCGATGTCGCTGCGGCGGCGTAGGCTGGAACCATCGTGAAGAACGCACGTCGAGTACCGGCCGTCACCTCACTGCCGCAGTCCCCGCGGGATGAGGGTGACCACCGTGTGCGTCGATACGCCCTGACGATGACGATCCGCATCGTGTGCTTCGGGTTGATGTTCTTCGTGCAGCCGTTCGGCTGGTGGACATGGGTGTTCGCGCTCGCCGCCGCGGTCCTGCCTTACATCGCCGTGGTCTTCGCCAACGCCGGCAGCGACAGCACGGAGACGGCAGCCGAGTCGCCGATGCGCGAGATCGACGCACCGGCGCCCGCTCCGGCGCCCGCTCCGGAGATCGCCCCTGACGTCATCACCATCCGCGAAGGCCGCACGGACCGATGAGCGAACTCATCTGCTCGCGCGCCGGATGCCGGAGCGCGGCCACGAGGCAGGTCGTCTGGCGCAATCCGCGCATCCATGCCGCCGACCGCGAGAAGATCTGGCTGGCGTGCGATGAGCACGTCGACTTCCTCCATGACTACCTGGCCGCGCGGGACTTCCCGGTGACGGTGCGAGACGGGGTGCCCTCATGAGCAACCGCCTGACCCGCTGGGGTGTGTACGTCCTCATCGCCATCGGCTTCGCGATCGCGTGCGTCTTCCTGTCGAACTGGCAGTTCGAGCGGAACGAGTCCCGGGCCGAGCAGATCGCGCTCGTGGAGCAGAACTACGATGCGCCCGCCGTCCCCCTCGCGGACGTCGTCGCCGAGGACGACCTCGACCCCGCAGACGAATGGCGGCCGGTCACCCTGCAGGGCGAGTACCTCGCCGACGAGCAGCTCCTGGTTCGCAACCGTCCGCACGGAGGCACGAGTGCGTTCGAGGTTCTTGTCCCCTTCCGGGACGCGGACGGCCGTGTGCTCATCGTCGACCGCGGCTGGGTGCCCCCGGGCGAGGGCGAGCTCCCGGACACGGTTCCCTCTCCGCCTTCTGGTGAGGTCACGGTGACCGTCCGGCTCCGCCCGGGCGAGCCGCTTCCCGCATCCGGGCGAGGGGCTCCGGAGGGCCAGGTGCCCACCATCCACCTCCCCTCCATCGGGGACCTCGTCGGAGACGACGTCATCACCGGCGCCTACGGGCGCCTGGTCGAGGAGCAGCCCGCCGCGGATGCGGCGCTGGGCGGTTTCGAGTCCCCGACCGACGACCCGGGGCCGCACCTGTCCTATGCGATCCAGTGGATCCTGTTCGCCATCATGGGCTTCATCTTCATCGGGTACATCATCCGGACCGAGATCGTGAAGCACCGCGAAGACGTCGAGGGGAAACCGGCACCGGTGAAGGCTCCGAAGCGCCGCGACCGCGATGCGGACGTCGAGGACGAGCTGCTCGACGCCCGCTGACCTCGCCTGCGTTGTCAGCCCCGATGCCTCCGGCGCCGGGCCGTCATCGCCACGATCCCCGTGGCGAACAGGAGGGCCCCGAGGAGCAACGTGCCCCATGGGTCCCCTCCGGTGCGGGGAAGATGACCACCACCGGGCTCCGTTCCGGAGCCGTTCGGAGGCGGCGTCGGCGCTGGCGGCGCGGGGGCGTCCTCCCAGACGGCGTAGAGGACGAGGTCGCCGGTGAGCGCCGAGATGCTGAGCCGGTCGAACGCCGGATCGGCGACCGTCGCGTCCGCGGACGTCGACCATCCGAGGAACGTGGTCCCGGGCCCTCTGAAGAGCAGGTCGAATGCTCCGGGATAGGTGATCGACGCCTCCGGAGGCCCTTCCCAGGCGACGGTGCCATCGGCCCCGCCGTTCTCACGGAAGGTCACGGCGAACGAGGGAGACGGATCGGCGTACACGGCGGTGAGCGTGATGTCCCGTCCGGCGAAGCGCACCGTGCGTCCGGCCTGGAAGAGTCCGTCGGCCGCTACGGGGCTCGTGATGATGCGCGCCACCGCGATCGTCGCGATGCGCCAGCCGACGAAGACATCGTCGTCCCGGGTCAGCCCCGCTCCGTCCACGACGATCGCACTCGATCCGGCGTCGTAGCCGAGAGGATCCGTCGGTACGGTGCCGCCGGTGTTGCCGTCCCCGTCGTAGCGGAGGGTGAAGGGAGCGGCCTCCGGCTGCTGCCACCGGGCGTAGAGATCGAGGTCGGCGCCGACCGGCGTGTCGAAGTCATACGGTACGAAGAAGCCTGCTGTCGTCCGCTGATACCAGCCGAGGAAGGTCTGGCCGTCCGGTTGCGGCGGCAACGGATCCGGAGTGGACGCCATCCCCTGGTCCTCCACCGTCTGCGTCAGATCGTCGATGGGCTCCGGGCTGGACGGGTGGTCGTAGAACCGGACGGTGTGCGGATCCGTCAGCCACCGCGCGTAGAGCACGAGGTTGCTGGCCGGCATCGTCGCTCCGTCGAACGTGAACGGCACGTTGAACTGGGAGTCGGTGTACCAGCCGAGGAAGACATCGCGACCACGGGTCGGGTCGGCGGGTGCCGAGGGCTCGAGCGCGGTCTCGAAGGGGATGCCTGTGACGGCGGGGATGGCTGTGCCCCCTCCGGTCACGAAGCTGAGCGTGTAGGTGTTGCGGCTGTAGAACTGGTAGCGGTACCGGTCGTTGACGTTCCCGCTGTTGTTGAGCTGATACAGATGACCCGACGCCTGGTCGAGCTGGAAGTAGTTGCCCTGCGTGTTCGTCCCCGCGCCATAGCCCACGTACGACGTGAAGCCGTCGATGACGCTGGCGACCTGCCGATCGCCGTTCGAGGCCCAGTACCACGCGCTGCGGTACTGACCGAAGACCTGGTGACCGGCGGGGACGGACGCACGGACAGCGGTCTTGTTGTTGGCGTACAGCGTCTCCACCCGCAACGGATCGTTCGGTACGCCGTCCGGCCCGAGCACGGCGTCCGGAGCGGGCTGCCCCTGGTCCAGCTCTTCCGCGTACTCGAATCGTTGCGTGAGGTTCTGGGTGCGCGCGGCAGCCATCTTCCCGGTCATCGTCGTCGTGCGGTTCGCGAGATCGACGGAACCGGTGTCCGCCCCGGCACCGGTGTAGACCGCGGTGAAGATCAGAGGGGTGAACTGCTGCGGCCCCCAGCCGCGGAGGACGCAGCTCTGGTTCTCGGTCCCGGCGTCGTAGACGGTGATCAGGCCGGAGCCGTCCGTCTGCGACAACGGCACCGGCGCCACGCCCGCGGCCTGCATGTCGAAACCGATCTTCTCGCGGACCGAGAGCGTGCCGAGGAGCTGCGCGCCACCGGACACCGTCGAGGCGAAGTACGTGGCGCCGCCGACGTCCATGGTGATGTCGTAGGTGCCTGCCGCGGCGCACGCCGCGGGCACGTTCGCCGAGCTTCCCGGGGCGATGAGTCGGAAGTCCGTCCGCCACAGCGACCGCGTCAGGTAGACGTTCACCACCGTCGATCCGTCTCCCTGCACCGTGACATCCTGTTGGCTCACCGCCAGGTCGGCGAATGTCAGCGGATCCGACTGCACGACGGCGGGGTCGAGCTGCGCGCGCACGAGCTCCTTGATGGGCGTCGGGAGGTCGTCCTTCACGGTCGGGCCCCCGACGGTGGAACCCGCGGTCGCTGTCGACGCGATGTCGTCGAGGAAGAGGAAATTCGCCGGGTCCGCCAACTGCGCGTCGCTGAGCCTCCCGTCCGCGTCGGTCCACGCGGGCGGCGTCGCTCCCGCGGCCCTGAACACCGGCGCCGGGTAGGACTCCGGGACCACGTTCGGCTTCTCGAGCCAGTAGCTGACGTGGTATTCGACGTCCTGCCCCTGCCAGCCGGCATAGAGCGTCGCGGTATCCGTCAGCGGGAGATCGACGGGTTGCGTGCGCGCCGCATCCGCCCACCACTGGGTGAAGGTGTAGCCCGTCCTCGTCGGCGGCGTGATGGCCGCGAGATCCGCAGCTGTGAAGGCGGTGTCGGGCTCGACGACGAACTCGGGGGACACGGCAGTGCCGTCGGTCACGAACGACACCGCGAAGCCGGAGACGAGGATCGGCACCAGCCGGAAGTTCTCCGTGACAGGAGCAGCGAAATCGTAGGGCGTCCGGGTCGGGTCGTCCTCCCGGTACCACTCCCCCGTGAACACCTGCCCGTCCGGGACCTCGGCGACATCCGGTGCGATCTCCCCCAACGGCTCGCCGTCTCGCACCTCGTCGGCATCGATGATGCGGTCGGCGTCCTCTCCCGCGGGACCGGCGAGGAACTGCACGATCCGCGTGTCGGCGAACGTCGCCCGGACGACGAGGTCCGTCGTGATGACGGTGCTCTCGAACCGGAAGGGCTCCTCGGCGCCGGCAGGTCCCGTGACCCAGCCGTCGAACGGTCCCTCCTCGGAGGTGGGCGCCGGCTGCCGAGGCGCCAGTCCTCCGGAGACGACGGCGACCTCAGCCACGGTGCTGCCGAGGGACTCGAATGTGACGGTGTGATACCCCCAGATGCCCGGGGTCGTCGGCCCGCCGACCGGGGCGGCCGCGAGAGCCGGAGCCGCCGTGACGACGGCGCCCCCGACTCCGAGGAGGACTGCCAGCGTGGCCGCGAGAGCCCGTCGTCGTGCCATGCGCATGTGTCGTCCCCCTCCGACGAGCAGATCGCTACAGTGTGCCACTCCGTTCCCCCCGGTTCCAGCCCCTCTCACCCCCGCCCTCACCCCGCCCCCTCTCCCCCGGCGAAGCTCGAAAACGCTCCTCCCCGCACGCTTCCAGGCACCTTTCCGATCCCGCACGGGTGTCCCCCGCTGCTACGGGATCGAAAACGGGCGTTCGTAAGCAACCGGAGGCGCGTTTTCGATCCCGCGCGAGACGACGGTGCGGGGTCGAAAACGTGCCGTCCGAGTGATGGGGCGGAGCGTTATCGATCGCTGGAGCTGGGATCGGCGCCGGTGGCGGTGTGCTGCCATCGGCCCTCGACGCGGCGGTAGACGATCCGGGTGTGGTTTCGATCCGGGGAGCCCTGCCAGAACTCGACCCGCGTCGGCACGACACGCCACAGCACCCAGTCCCCCGGCTGGAGACCGGCGCGTGCGTCCTCGGAGCGGGCAGCGAGGTCGGCGTCGCTCTCCGCCGGGGACGCCTCCTCCACGGTTCCCCGCACCCGCACCGCGCGTCGCTGCGGCTGCCACCACAGATTCAGGGCCGCGGCCGGACGCGCCTCGAGCTGCGTGGCCTTCCGTGAGGACCGTGCTCCGGCGAACGCCCAGCCACGCGCGTCCACGTCCTTGAGGATCAGCGTGCGCGCGTCCGGCAGGCCGTCCGCGTCGACGGTCGCGAGGGTCGCGGCGTGCGGTTCCGGAACGCCGTCTGCGGCCGCCGTGCGGAGCCAGTCGCGGAAGAGCGGCACCGGATCGTCGGGGAGATCAGCGAGGCTCAGCGGTGGAGCCGTGCCGGTGAGGGCCGGCTGCGCGCGCAACCATACCGCGAGCTCCGAGGGAGGAAGGATCGACTGCTCGGCCATCCTCCGACTATGCCACGACCGGCTACGCGAGCTCGATGAGGTCCTGGTACTCCTGGCTCCAGATGTCCTCGACGCCGTCGGGCAGGATGAGGACGCGCTCCGGGTTCAGCGACTGCACCGCGCCGGGGTCGTGCGACACGAGCACCACGGCACCCTCGTAGTGGGCCAGAGCCCCGAGGATCTCCTCGCGCGAGGCCGGGTCGAGGTTGTTCGTGGGCTCGTCGAGCAGCAACAGGTTCGCGGACGACACGACGAGGGTCGCCAGCGACAGTCGCGTCTTCTCACCGCCGGAGAGCACGCCGGCCGGCTTGAGGACGTCGTCGCCGGTGAACAGGAACGAGCCGAGGACCTTGCGCGCCTCGGTCTCGGTGATGTGCGGGGCCGCCGACACCATGTTCTCCAGCACCGAGCGGCCGACGTCGAGGTTCTCGTGCTCCTGCGCGTAGTACCCGACCTTGAGGCCGTGGCCGGGCTCGAGCTGGCCGGTGTCCGGCTGGTCGACGCCCGCGAGCATGCGCAGCAACGTCGTCTTTCCCGCACCGTTGAGTCCGAGCACGACGACCTTGGAGCCACGGTCGATCGCGAGGTCGACGTCGGTGAAGATCTCCAGCGAGCCGTACGACTTCGACAGTCCGGACGCCATGAGCGGGGTCTTGCCACAGGGCGCCGGCTTCGGGAACCGCAGCTTCGCGACGCGGTCCTCCTGACGCACGTCTTCCAGGCCCGACAGGAGCTTCTCCGCGCGGGCGAGCATCTGGTGCGCGGCCGCCGCCTTGGACGCCTTGGCTCCGAAGCGCGCCGCCTGCTGCTGGAGAGTGGTCGCCTTCTTCTCCGCGTTGGCCCGCTCCTTCTTGCGGCGCTCCTCATCCGCGGCGCGCTGGCGCAGGTAGTTCTTCCAGTTCATGTTGTAGATGTCGATGACCTGGCGGTTGGCGTCGAGGTAGAAGACGCGGTTGACGGTTTCGCCGACGAGCTCGACGTCGTGGCTGATGACGATCAACCCGCCCTTGTAGTTCTTGAGGAACTCCCGCAGCCACACGACGCTGTCCGCGTCGAGGTGGTTGGTCGGCTCGTCGAGGATCATCGTCTGGGCGTCGGAGAAGAGGATGCGCGCGAGCTCGATACGACGGCGCTGTCCACCGGAGAGGGTCGACAGCGGCTGGTCGAGGATGCGGTCCGGCAGCGAGAGGTTGTGCGCGATCGACGCCGCCTCGGCCTCGGCCGCGTAGCCGCCCTGCGCCTCGAACTTCTCGGTGAGCGCCCCGTAGCGCTTCATCGCCTTCGCCGCGACCGCGGGGTCGTCCGAGCCCATCGCGAGCGAGGCCTCGGTCATGCCGAGGTTGAGCTGGCCGAGGCCGCGGGCGTCGAGGATGCGGGTACGGGCGAGGTCCTCCGGGTTGCCCGAACGCGGGTCCTGCGGCAGGTAGCCGAGTTCACCGGAGCGGGTGACGGTACCACCGGAGGGCAGCACGTCGCCGGCGAGCACCTTGGTGAGTGTCGTCTTGCCCGCACCGTTGCGTCCGACGAGGCCGATCTTGTCGCCGTCGGACACACGGAACGAGACGTTCTCCATCAGCAGGCGCGCGCCAACGCGGATCTCGAGGTCGTGCACGGCAAGCACAGCGGACGTCCGTTCGTTCGGGAGGAGGGTGATGGCCGAGCGGCCAGCCTCCCAGTATATGCCGCTGCGACGGCGCTGATCGCCGACAAGATCCCTCTGCAGGGTGACCGAGGCGATACCGGGGAGTGATGACCCGCCCCGCACCCGCTGCCTACGGTGCTGGAGTGGACATCCTCAACGACCTCATCCTGCAGGCGATCGCCTCCCCGTGGCTGTACGCGGTGCTCTTCGCGGTGACCGTGATCGACGGGTTCTTCCCTCCGGTCCCGAGCGAGACGGTCCTCGTCGCCGCGGCGGCCGTCGCCGCGTCCACCGGCGACGGCAACATCCTGCTGCTCGGGGCGGTCGCCGCCCTGGGCGCCGCGATCGGCGACAACATCGCGTTCCTCATCGGTCGCCGGCTCGGCACCACGAGGTTCGCGTGGATGCGCCGCCCTCGCGTCGCTGCCGCGTTCGCCTACGCGCAGCATGCTCTCGACCGCCGCAGCGCGACGCTGATCCTCGGCGCGCGATACATCCCGATCGGTCGCGTGGCCGTGAACATGTCCGCCGGAGCGCTCGGGTTCCCCTGGCGGCGGTTCCTCCCGCTGAGCCTCATCGCCGGTGTCAGCTGGAGCGTGTTCAGCCTCGCGATCGGGTTGCTCGCCGGTGCCTGGCTGCACGACCAGCCCGTGCTCAGCGCCGCCATCGGCGTCGTCATCGCCCTGATCGTCGGCATCGTCATCGACCGGATCGCCGCGCTCCGCCGCCGCCGTACGGCGGTCCCGCACCTGGCAGGATGAGACGCATGGCACGCCGCCGAGAGCGCACCCCGCGCCCGTCACGGATCAGCCGTCGCACCGGCGCCCTCGTGGCGCTGACCACGGCGGTCCTCGTGCTGTACGCGCTCCTCGTCCCGCTCCAGACGGTGCTCTCGGGCACGCCGCTGCCGCTGTCTTTCCTGCTCGGTGCCGCCGTGTGCGGGCCTCCCCTGCTCGTCCCCTCCCGTCCGCGGACCGCGATCGTCGTGTTCGCCGCCGGCGCCTTCCTGCTCCCTCTCCTCGTCGAGCCGGCGCGGGCGATCCAGTCCCCGTGGCCGTGGTCGGTACCGGCACTGCTCGCGTTCGTCCTCTTCGTGGGCGTGATGTCCTTCGTGCAGGGAGCCCGACTCGGCGCCCTCACCCTCGTGATCGGCGCACTCACATCCCTGACGGCGCCCCTGCTGCGGCCGGACATGGTCGCGACGCCGGCGAGCTCCGGGAGCGTCACCGCCAACCTGATCGTGACGACCTCGGTCGCCGCCGCGATGTTCCTCATCGCCGTCCTCGTCGCCGGCCGCGTGCGGGTGGCGGCCGAGCTGACCAGGGAGAAGGAGCACAGCGCCCTGGAGGAGTCGCGGCGCGCCCTCGTGGAGGAGCGCACCCGGATCGCCAGGGAGCTGCACGACGTCGTGGCGCACAGCATGTCGGTGATCCAGGTGCAGGCGTCGACCGCGCGCTACCGGATCGCGGACCTCGATGCCGACGCGGCGGCCGAGTTCGACGACATCGCCGCCACCGCTCGCTCCTCGCTCACCGAGATGCGGCGCATGCTGGGGGTGCTCCGCACGGAGGACCAGCATGCCGAGCTCGCACCGCAGCAGGGACTGGACGACGTGCCGGCCCTCGTCGACACCATCCGACGCGCCGGCGTGGAGGTCGGTCTCGTGCTGGAGGGGATCGAGGCGGCCTCGGCCGCCGGACCCGGTGTGCAGATCGCCGCCTTCCGCATCGTGCAGGAGGCATTGAGCAACGCCGTCCGCCATGCCCCCGGAGCACGGGTCACCGTCCGCCTTCACGCCGATGCCGGCAGACTGCACATCCGGGTGCGCAACGCGGCACCCCCGCAGCCGGTCGAGAACCCCACCGGGGGCTACGGCCTCCGGGGAATGCGCGAGCGCGCAGAGCTGCTGGGCGGGAGCCTCGCGGCCGGCCCGTCCGACGACGGGGGCTGGACGGTCGACGCCACCCTGCCCCTGTCCCCCGCGGCATCAGCGGCCGCCCCGACCGCCCCGGCGGAAGACAAGGAGAACTCGTGACGATCAGCGTGCTCATCGCCGACGATCAGGCGATGGTCCGCGCCGGCTTCGCCGCCCTGCTGGACGCCCATGAGGGCATCCGCGTGGTGGGTCAGGCCGCGGACGGCGCAGAAGCCGTCACGCTCGCCGCGCGGCTCGACCCCGACGTCATCCTCATGGACGTCCGCATGCCGGAGCTCGACGGCATCGAGGCCACCCGGCGCATCCTGGGCCCGTCGTACCCGGCCGCGCACGTGCCGCGGATCCTCATGCTCACCACGTTCGACATCGACGACTACGTCTACGACGCCCTCGCCGCCGGCGCCAGCGGCTTCCTCCTCAAGGACGCCCTCCCGGAGGAGCTCGTGCATGCCGTCCGCGTGGTGGCGGGGGGCGATGCGCTCCTCGCCCCGAGCGTGACGCGGCGGATGATCGAACAGTTCGCCGGACGGCGGCCGGCATCACGCAGGTCAGCGACCGCCCTCGCCGATCTCACCGACCGGGAGCGCGAGGTGCTCGTCCTCATCGGCAAGGGCCGCTCCAACACGGAGATCGCGGGCGACCTGTTCATCGCCGAGCAGACCGTGAAGACCCACGTCGGCAAAGTGCTCGCGAAACTCGGTGTCCGCGACCGCGTGCACGCCGTCATCCTCGCCTACGACACCGGTCTGGTCGAACCCTCCGCCTGAGTCACCCCTGCGTAGGGGTCAGGACGGCACCACGGGGTGATGTCGTGCCGACCACCGCGTCCATAGCCTCCGAGGACACCGTTCCCAGGAGGACTCATGGTCATCGCCGCGGCTCCACGCCTCAGCACCCCCGCCCCCGCCGTATCCGCCCCCACCGGCCACCGCGACACCGGCATCGACGTCGTCCGGGCGCTGTGCGTGCTCGGCGTCGTCCTGCTGCACGCCGTCATGGTGGGGGTCACGGTGTCCGAGTCCGGGCCGGTGTTCGAGAACGCGAGCGACGGCACGGGCTGGATCGCGCCGCTGAGCTGGCTGCTGCAGGTGATGCCGCTCTTCTTCGTGATCGGAGGGTTCTCCGGACTCCTCGCCTACCGCCGCCTCCGCGACCGCGGCGGGAGCGCCACCGCCTTCGTGGCCGGTCGGGTGCACCGGCTCCTGCGCCCGGCCCTGTTCACCATCGCCGCGGTCGGCATCGCTCTCGCCGTGCTCACCGTCGTCGGGGTCTCCCCGGATCTCATCGCGGTCGCGGGTTTCCGGTACGGGCAGCCCCTGTGGTTCCTCGGGGTCTTCCTGCTGTGCCAGGCCCTCCTCCCCGCCTTCGTCGCGCTGCACGACCGCGCGCCGCTGCGGACCATCGGTCTCCTCGCCGCTGCGGCCGTCGCGGTCGACGTGCTGCGCGCCACGACCGGGAAGGACGCCCTGGGTTTCCTCAACCTCGCCTTCGTCTGGCTGACGATGCAGCAGCTCGGGTTCTTCCTCGCCGACGGACGCGTGGATGCACTGCGGCCCGGAGTCCGCGTGGCGATCGGCACCGGCTCCCTCGGGCTCCTCGTCGCACTCTTCCTCGGGGGCGTGTACTCCCCCGACCTCATCGCCAACATCAACCCGCCGACAGCCGCCCTCCTGCTGGTCGGGCTCATCCACACGACCCTGTTCTCCCTGTACCGCGACCGGATCGGACGCTTCAGCCGGCACACCCCGGTGGCCGCGTTCACCGCGTTCGTGACCCGGCGCACGATGACCATCTACCTCTGGCACATGCCGGTGCTGTTGGTGATGGCCGGAGCAACAGCGCTGGCAGCGATCGTCGGGGGGCTCAGCCTGCCCGCACTCGACAGCGTGGAGTGGTGGGCAGCCCGCCCGCTGTGGCTGGTGACGGCACTCGTCCTCACCGCCCTGGTCGCCGTGCGCGTCGATCGCTTCGAGAACCACCCCTCGCCGACGGCGACGGACTCGCGCCGCCGCCTGGTGCTGGGGACCGCCGTGGGACTCACGGGGGTGGTGCTGCTCCTCTTCCTCGGTACGACGGTCTCCACTGCGGCGCTCGCCGTGCTGCTGCTCGTGGCTGCGCTGCGGCTCGCCGACCGCTCCGGCAGCGCCGTCCCCGCCCCCGCCGTCGTGGCGTGACCGTCAGCCGACCCCGCGGGCGGCGAGGGCATCACCGACCTGGTCCGCGTGGCGGAGCGTCATGACGAGCAGGGGCACCACGCCACGCACACCCAGTCGCACACCGCGGGCGCGCTCCGCATCGCGCACCCGCTGTGCGAAGCCCGCGACGACGGGCACCATCGTCAGGGTGAGCGACACCGCGATCGACACCGCCTCGGGGTCCACCCCGACACGGCGCAGCGGCCGCAGGAGGCGCTGCAGCACCTCCAGGAGGTCGGACATGCGCGTGGTCAGGGTGAGGAGCGCGGCGAGCAGCAGCAATGCGGCGACCCGCCCGGTGCTCATCCAGGCGGCCGCGGGAGACACGAAGACGGCGAGGGCGATCGCGAGCACGAGCAGGACCGCACGCAGCCGCCACAGCTCGATCACGGCGGCGGAGAGCGGCACACCTCCGATCGGGTAGAGCGCGAGCACGGCCGCGAGGCAGACGGCGATGCTGACCGGCCCGTGCGGGAACAGGGTCATCGCGAGCGCCGCGAGGGCGAGGCCCGCCAGCTTCGGTCCGGCCGGCACCCTCGACAGGCGCCCCGGTACGAGCGGCCGGGACGGGATCACGCGCACAACCGGCGGTAGCGCGCGATGACCGCCTCGGGATCTCCCTGATCGACGACGCGCCCGCCGTCGAAGAGGACGGCCGTGTCGCAGCGCGCGGCGAGCTCGAGATCGTGGGTGACGATGAGCACCTGCGCGTCCTGCGCCAGGAGGAGGTCTCCGATCCGCCGGGCGTTGCGCAGGTCGAGGAGCGTGGTCGGTTCGTCCGCGACGATCAGTGCCGGCTCGGAGAGGAGCACCGCAGCGAGGGCCAGCATCTGCTTCTGGCCTCCCGAGAGCGACGACGCCGGGATGTCGGCGTGGGCGCCGAGACCGTGCCGATCCAGCGTCTCCTGCACGCGGGCGGCGATGTCCCCACGGGGCCGCCCGCGGAGGGACAGCGCGAGATCCTCGGCCGGGGTCGGCATCAGGATCTGGGCGTCCGGATCGGTGAAGACGAAGCCCACCCGGCGGCGGACGGCGGTCCGCTCTCGGAGCGCGTCGAGGCCGTGGACGGTGACCGTTCCCGTGGTCGGCGTCATGAGGCCGTTCAGCAATCGGGCGAACGTCGACTTCCCGGAGCCGTTCGCACCGATCACGGCGATGCGCGGCGCGGTGAGTTCCAGCGTCACGTCGTCGAGCAGAACGCGGCCGTCGACCGTCACGCCCACGCCGTCGAGACGCACCGTTCCCGGCTCCGCGAGCGTCGCGGTCGTCCCCGGCTGCCGCCTGCGCATTCATCCTCCTGAACACCGTTCACCTGAACGCCGTTCACTATAGTGGGAGCATGAGTCCCGAGATGAATCCCGCCCGTCATGACCGGGACAGCGTCTCGCGGACGGCCCTGGCCCTCCTCGACGAGGTGGGGCTGGCCGACCTCTCCATGCGCCGCATCGCGGCTCGGCTCGACGTGCAGCCCAGCGCTCTCTACTGGCACGTGGCGAACAAGCAGGAGCTCCTCGCCGACCTCGCCGACCGGATCACCGCCGGGGTTCCCGCCGGAGACGGCGGGGTCCTCGCGACTGCCCGCGCGCTCCGCGACGCCCTCTTCGCCTACCGGGACGGCGCGGAGCTCGTGCTCAGCACGTACGCGCTCCAGCTGGGCTCGGCCCAGGCCCGCGAGGCTCTGGTCGCGGCCCTCCGCGCGGAGGGAGCTCAGGACGCCGAGGACCGCGGCGCCGCGATCCTGCATTTCGTGCTCGGTCATGCGACCCTCGTCCAGCAGCGGATGCACGCCGACAGTCACGGCGCCCTCCCGTCCTCCAGCGAGGTCGACGTGACGGCGGGTCTGGACCGGGTGTTCGACCTCGGTGTGATCGCCCTCGCCGGTGAGCTCAGCGCACCGAAGACTCCGCGGCGTGCCCGAGCCTGAGCCCGGGGATCACCGCGAGCAGCACCAGCCCGACACCGAGGACGAACACGACCGCGAACGCATCCGCCCGGCCACCCAGAGTGGCGACGGCGAGCCCCGCCAGCGCGATCGCGACCGCCGAACCCGTCGCGTCCGAGATCGAGAGCGCCGAGGAGTTGAATCCCTGGTTCGTCTCATCCGAGTAGGCGAGGGTCAGCACGGTGAGCCGCGGGTACAGCAGCCCCATGCCGCCCCCGGCGAACGCCCACCCGACGATCACGAAGATCGGCGAGGCGTCGAACGCCGCGGCGGCCAGCACGCAGAGCATCGCCACGAGCAACGCTCCCAGGCTGAGAGCCGTGATGCGGTGGTTGCCCAGCCGCTCACCGTAGCGACCCTGCGCGGCGGACGCACCGGCCCACGCGAAAGCGGCCAGCATGAGGGCGACCCCGGCCCAGGTGGCGGAGAAGTCGAACTTCCGCATGAGCAGGTACGGGATGTAGGCCTCCGCGGCGAAGAACGCGCCGGCCGCCACGCCGCGCATGAGCACGACACTGGGAAGGCCGGCGCCGGCGCGCAGCGTGCGTCGCGGCAGAAGGGGCAGCACGGCGACACCGATCGCGAGCACGGCTCCCAGCGCGACCGGCCAGCCGATCGCCGGATCGAGCTCGGCGGACAGTCCGATCACCACCGCGAGCACCGCGACGACGATGGCGAGCGAGAGGCGCGTGAGCAGCGCCCGCCGGTCCTGCGGCTCCCCGCGGCCGAGGTCGACACCGCGCAAGCGGATCGCGACCATGGAGAACGCGATCGCGGTCAGCACCGCCACGCCCAGGAACGCCCATCGCCAATCGAGGTACTCCGCCACCGCTCCCGCGAGGAAGGGCCCGATCATCGACGGCACCACCCAGGCGGCCGCGAATGCCGCGAACACCCGCCCGTGCAGGTACGGCGGATACAGCCGCGCGACGACGACGTACAGAGCGACGGTCTGGCCACCGGCACCGAGCCCCTGCACCAGTCGTCCGATCAGGAACTGGGGCATCGTCGCCGCGAACCCGGAGATCAGCAGGCCGAGGATGAAGAGGGTGACGGCGGCGTACAGCGCGCCGCGCGGACCGCGCGCGTCCGACCAGGAACCGGCCGCGACCATCCCGATCACGCTGGTCGCGAGCGTGCCCGCGAAGGCGACGGCGTACAGCGACTGGCCGTCCAGGGCATCGCTGACGATCGGCATGACCGTCGTCACCGCGAGGGCCTCGATCGCGGCGAGGAAGATCAGGGCGACAGCGCCCAGAGTCACCCAGACCCGGCTGCGGTCCCAGATCGTGGCGGTCGGCTCCGCAGCCGTCATCGCTCGACGAGCGCGGCGATGCGCTCGATCGCCTCGGTGAGGATCTCGGGGCTGGTGCCGAAGTTGAGCCGCACGTGTCCGGCCCCTTCCTCCCCGAAGGCCGGGCCGAAGTGCAGCGCGACCTTCGCCTCGCGGAGGATCTGCCGGGCGGGATTGTCGCCCCAGCCGAGTGCCGAGAGGTCGATCCACGCGAGGTACCCCGCGTCCGGAATGCGGTAGCGGGCGGCGGGCAGGTGACGGGCGAGGAGATCTTCCAGCAGCACGCGGTTCTCGTCGAGGGTGCGCAGGAGGCCGTCGAGCCAGGCGTCGCTCTCCTCCGAGAATGCGGCGACGGCCGCGAGCAGACCGAACTGTCCCGTCCGCCACTCCACCTCGACCGGCAGGTCGCGAACGACCGCGGACGTCTCTTCCGCGGCGGTCACCATGAGCGCGCACTTCAGTCCCGCGAGATTGAACGCCTTGCTCGCGCTGACGACGGCATAGCCGACCCGGGCTGCCGCGTCGCTCGTGGCGAGGAAGGGCGTGAAGCCCGCGCCGGGCTGCGCGAGCGGTGCATGGATCTCGTCCGATACGACCGTCGCGCCGAACTCCTCGGCCAGGTCAGCCAGCGCGGCCAGCGTCTCCCGATCGTGCACGGTGCCCGTGGGGTTGTGCGGGTTGCAGAGGAGGATGGCCGTCGCGCCGTCCTCGAACGCGGCGCGGATCCCGTCGAGGTCGAGCTCCCACCGCGTCCCCGTGTCGCGCAGCGGCACCCGCTGCACCTCGGCTCCCGCCTCGGCGACGAGGTCGTAGAAGGGCGGGTAGACCGGAGGCGTCACGACGACGCGCTCCCCCGGCTGCGTGACGCGGCGGAGGATCTCGACGATGCCCATGCTCACGTCCGCCGTGCTGCGCATCCGTGCGGGGTCGGGACGCCAGCCGAAGCGGCGCTCCGCGAAACCCGCGTAGGCCTCCGCGAGCGGTGTCCGCGAGGCGATGTACCCGGTGTCCCCGAGGTCCAGCGCCCGCTGCAGAGCGGCGGTGATGGGCGGAGCGAGCGGGAAGTCCATCTCCGCGACGAAGAGGGGCAGCACGTCCTCGGGATACTCCCGCCACTTCTCGCTGGTGCGCTCGCGCAGCTCCGACAGCGGCAGGGCCTTGACCGACAGCATTCGTCCTCCGATTTCTCTCCGCGCCGATGCGGAGACGTCGAAGCGGGCGTGCCCGGCACGCCCGCTTCGTCTGGTGGTCAGGTGACCGGAACGCTCAGATCGCGAAGCCGAGAGCACGCATCATGTCGCGTCCGTCGTCCGTGATCCGCTCGGGTCCCCACGGCGGCATCCACACCCAGTTGATGCGGAAGCGGTCCACGACGTTGTCCAGGGCCTGCGCCGTCTGGTCTTCGAGGACATCCGTGAGCGGGCAGCCCGCACTGGTCAGCGTCATGTGGATGACGAGAGCGTCGTTCTCGTCATCCCAGGCGAGGTCGTAGATGAGCCCGAGGTCGACGACGTTGATCCCGAGCTCAGGATCCATCACGTCCTTGAGGGCCTCGGTGACCGCGTCGTACTTCTCGTCCGTCAGGGTCGCTGTCATGCGATCAGCCTACGCCTCGATGGGAGCGGAGGGGTCGAGGAACCGGTCGTAGCCCTCGTTCTCCAGACGGTCGGCGAGCTCGGGTCCGCCCTCCTCGACGATCTTGCCCGCGACGACCACGTGGACGTAGTCCGGGCGGATGTAGCGGAGGATCCGGGTGTAGTGCGTGATGAGCAGCACACCGAGACCGGTGGACTCCTTCGCGCGGTTGACACCCTCGGAGACGATCTTCAGCGCGTCCACGTCGAGGCCGGAGTCGGTCTCGTCGAGCACGGCGAACTTCGGCTTGAGCACCTCGAGCTGGAGGATCTCGTGGCGCTTCTTCTCGCCACCCGAGAAGCCCTCGTTGACGTTGCGCTGCGCGAACTTCGGGTCCATGCGGAGGTTGGCCATGGACTCCTTGACGTCCTTGGTCCACTGCCGGATCGAGGGCGCCTCGCCGTCGAGCGCGGTCTTCGCGGTGCGCAGGAAGTTCGTCACGGTCACGCCGGGGATCTCGACCGGGTACTGCATGGCGAGGAACAGGCCGGCGCGGGCGCGCTCGTCGACGCTCATCGCCAGGACGTCCTCACCGTCGAAGGTGATGGAGCCGGACGTGACCGTGTACTTCGGGTGGCCCGCGATCGTGTAGGCCAGGGTGGACTTGCCGGAGCCGTTGGGGCCCATGATGGCGTGGGTCTCACCAGTGTTCATGGTGAGGGTGATTCCGTTGAGGATCGGGGTGGTCCCCGCCTCGGTCTCGACCGTCACATGCAGGTCGCGGATCTCGAGAACAGACATTCTTCAGACTTCCTTCGTCACAGCGGGATCGATGAGCACGTCGTCGCCGTCGATCTCGACGACGTAGACCGGAACGGGCTCATATGCGGGGAGATTCTGGGGCTTGCCGGTGATCAGGGAGAACGCCGAGCCATGAGCCCAGCACTCCACCGTGTCGCCTTCCACGAAGCCCTCGGACAGCGAGATGTCGCCGTGGGTGCAGGTGTCGCCGATGGCGTGGATGACGCCCTCGCCGTCCTTGATGACCGTGATCGGCACACCGTCCGGCTCGACGCGCAGCGGCGTGTCCTGCTCCAGCTCGGAGACGCCGCAGACGCGCTGCGCGGTCACGCGTTCACCTCGGCGAGCTCGGCCTCGATGGCGGCCAGCAGCTCCGACTCCAGGTCGGGGATGCCAAGGCGCAGCACGATGTCGGTGAGGAAGCCGAGAACCACCAGGCGGCGGGCCTCGTCCTCCGGGATGCCGCGAGCCTGGAGATAGAAGAGCTGCTCGTCGTCGAAGCGGCCGGTGGCACTCGCGTGCCCGGCGCCGACGATGTCGCCCGTCTCGATCTCGAGGTTCGGGATGGAGTCGGCGCGCGCGCCCTCCGTGAGCACCAGGTTGCGGTTGGCCTCGTACGAGTCGGTGCCGGTGGCATCCGCACCGATGAGCACGTCGCCGATCCACACGCTGTGGGCGCTCTCGCCCTGCAGCGCGCCCTTGTAGAGCACGTCGCCGGTCGTGTGCGGGCCCTTGTGGTGCAGGTACACCTGGCTCTCCAGGTGCTGGCCGGAGTCGGCGTAGGACAGCCCGTACAGGTAGCCCTCGGAGCCGGCACCGGCGAGCTCGACGCTCGGGTTCACGCGCACCACGCCGCCGCCGAAGCTCACGACGAAGTGCTTGAGCGTGGCGTCGGCCGCGACTCGCGCCTGGTGGGCGGCCGCGTGCACGGCGTCATCGTCCCACTGCTGCACGGAGACGACCGTGAGCTTCGCCCCGTCACGGACGATGATCTCGACGTTCTGGGCGTACTGCGCCGAGCCCTTGTGCTGCAGCACCACCGTGGCGGAGCTGTGCTCGAGGGCCTCGATCACGATGTGGGCATCCGCCCGGCGGTCGGCTCCGGTGCCCGTGAGCGACACGAAGATCGGCGCCGCGACCTCCTCCTCGCGCGGGATGCGGATGTGCAGCGCCTCGGAGGCGCCCTGCCACGCGACGGCGGCGGTGATGTCCTCGGCGAGGAAGACCTCGCCGCGCGGAGCGGTTCCCGCCGTGAGCGGTGCGCCGACGTACTGCTCGCCGGACGTGAAGGAGTACTGCACGCCCTCCTCGCCCTCCGCGGTGCGGAACAGCGGCGTGAGCGCGGCCACCGGCGTGTGCTTCCAGTTCACCTCGCGACCGGTCGGCGTGCCGAAGTCGTCCGGGTCGAACGAGTGCGGGCGCTCGGAGCGGGTCTGCACCGGGACGAATCCCGCGTCCGCCACCTGGGCGGCCGGGTCGATGTGCGCGTTCGTGTGCTGCGCCTCGCTGGGCGCTGTCGTCGAGGCCGCCATTTAGCCGACCGATCCTTCCATGCCCATCTCGATGAGCTTGTTCAGTTCCATCGCGTACTCCATGGGCAGCTCGCGCGCGATCGGCTCGATGAAGCCGCGCACGATCATCGCCATCGCCTCGTCCTCGGGCATGCCGCGGGACTGCAGGTAGAAGAGCTGCTCCTCGCTGACCTTCGAGACCGTGGCCTCGTGCCCGAGCTGCACGTCGTCGACACGGATGTCGATCGCCGGGTAGGTGTCGGAGCGCGACTTCGTGTCCACGAGCAGCGCGTCGCAGCGGACGGTGTTGGCGGAGTGGTGCGCAGCGGCGTCGACACGGACCTCGCCGCGGTAGCCGGCACGGCCACCGCCACGCGCGATCGACTTCGAGACGATCGACGACTGCGTGTACGGCGCCATGTGGATCATCTTCGCGCCGGCGTCCTGGTGCTGGCCGGGACCGGCGAACGCGACGGAGAGGGTCTCGCCCTTGGCGTGCTCGCCCATCAGGTAGATCGACGGGTACTTCATCGTCACCTTGGAGCCGATGTTTCCGTCGACCCACTCCATGGTCGCGCCCTCGTGCGCCACGGCGCGCTTGGTGACCAGGTTGTAGACGTTGTTCGACCAGTTCTGGATCGTCGTGTAGCGCACGCGGGCGTTCTTCTTCACGATGATCTCGACGACGGCCGAGTGCAGGGAGTCCGACTTGTAGATCGGGGCCGTGCAGCCCTCGATGTAGTGGACGTAGCTGTCCTCGTCGGCGATGATCAGGGTCCGCTCGAACTGGCCCATGTTCTCGGTGTTGATGCGGAAGTAGGCCTGCAGCGGGATCTCGACGTGCACGCCCTTGGGGACGTAGACGAACGATCCGCCCGACCAGACGGCGGTGTTCAGCGCGGCGAACTTGTTGTCGCCCGCCGGGATGACGGTGCCGAAGTACTCCTCGAAGAACTCGGGGTGCTCGCGCAGGGCGGTGTCGGTGTCCATGAAGATGACGCCCTGCTGCTCCAGGTCCTCGCGGATCTGGTGATACACGACCTCGGACTCGTACTGCGCGGCGACGCCGGCGACGAGACGCTGACGCTCGGCCTCGGGGATGCCCAGGCGCTCGTACGTCTCGCGGATCTCCTCGGGGAGGTCTTCCCAGCTCTGCGCCTGCTTCTCGGTGGAGCGGACGAAGTACTTGATGTTGTCGAAGTCGATGTCGCTGAGGTCGGCGCCCCACGTCGGCATCGGCTTGCGGCCGAAGAGCTGATAGCCCTTGAGGCGGGTCTTCAGCATCCACTCCGGCTCGTTCTTGAGGGCCGAGATCCCGCGGACGACCTCTTCGGAGATCCCGCGTTTGGCGACGGCACCCGCGGCATCCTCATCGTGCCAGCCGAATTCGTACACCCCCAGACCATCGAGCTCCGGGCGGTCGATCAGCACATCCGACATGCAACACTCTCCTCACAGGTCCCAAACGGTGTCATCCGCCCCGACACACCTGATCCCCGTCGAGTCTGCGGGAGCGGGTGCCGTTGGTGGGCCCTCATCACGGGCGCTTCCATCGCGCCTAAACTGTTGACGATGCTTCAGCGCTGTCAGCGCTCATCGCAACAATCCGATTCTACAGGTTCCGCCTGACGGACGGGCCGTGCGCCACGTCTTCGACGGGCCGGAGGACTTATGCCCGAGACGACCATCCCCACCGCTTCGACGACGCGGGCGACCCCCTCCCCCCGCTCCGCCGTATGGGGTCGCGCGCTCACCGTCTTCGCCTGGCTGTCGTTCCTCAGCGAGACGATCATCATCGGCACCGGCGGTGCGGTGCGTCTGACGGGCTCCGGCCTCGGCTGCACCGAGTGGCCGCTGTGCACACCCGAGTCGCTCGTCCCGATCGTCGAGGTGCAGGGCATCCACGGGATGATCGAGTTCGGCAACCGGCTGATGACCGGCGTCGTCGGGATCATCGCGATCGCCGTCGTCCTGCTCGTCCTGCACACCATCAGCGGCCGCCGGGCGCTCATCAACGCCCTGTGGTTCGCTGTCGGCGGTCTCGCCGGGGCGGCGGTCGCCTTCGCCCTGGTCTCGCTCACCGACTTCCCGGCGTTCCCCGTCGCCTCCGCCGTGCTCCTGATCGCGGTGATCGCGGCCGCGGTCCACTCGGTCCGCACGACGCCCGCCCGGCGGGACCTCGTCCTCCTCGCCTGGCTCGTGCTGATCGGCGTCGTCGCGCAGGCCTTGGTCGGCGGCATCACCGTGCTCACGGGCCTGAACCCCTTCATCGTCGGGTTCCACTACACGTCGTCGCTCCTGCTCGTCTGCATCACCGCCGCGTTCCTCGTGCGGCTGGCGACTCCGGAAGGACCGCGCGAACGGGCCGTCCCCACCTGGTTCGCGATCGTGACGCACATCACCGGCCTCGCCCTGGCCGTGACCATCCTGTTCGGCGTGCTGACGACCGGCTCCGGCCCGCACTCCGGCGACGCCGACGTGCTGCGCCGCGGCTTCGACGCCACGGTCCTCGCCCATGTCCACTCCTGGCCGGGTTACATCCTCGCCGCGCTCGTGCTCTTCCTGACGGTGGCGGCCTGGGTCCTTCGTCTCGAGCCCCGCCGGTGGCTGCTCGTGCTCGTCATCGCGATCCTCGTGCAGGTCGCCGTCGGCGTCTGGCAGGCGCGAGAAGGGCTTCCGCCCGTGCTCGTGGGCATCCACATGGTCCTGGCATCGCTCTCCGCCGCGACTTACACCGTCGTCGTGCTGCACCTCAAGCGCACCGCGTCCGTCGTACCCGCCCCTGCCGACTGACCTGCCGCACAGACGATCCATAGCGCGCGCACCGGGCGCTCATCACCGCATCGACCATCGTGGTCGACATGAACAAGACACTCACCCGCAGCGCCGGGTTCTGGCTCCTCATCGTCGTCTCCCTCGCCGCGGTCGGGGTCGGCGGCTGGATGATCGCCGGACAGGTCGGCACGATGACCACGACCCTGATGGACGGCACCGCCACCGGTGTCGAGGTGTACGTCGGTCAGTCGCTCGTCGTCGTCGGCGCCGTCGTCCTCGGCGCGGGCCTGGTGGGCCTGCTCCTGTCGCTCGTCCTCGTCGCCGCGCGCACGCTGGTCGCCACCCCCGTCGCCGCCGCGCCGATCGTCGAGCAGGAGGCGCCGATCATCCAGGACGAGACGGCCGAAACGGTCTCAGTCCCGCGCGAGGAGCCCGCTCTCCCGGCCGCCGCCGCAGAGTTCGCAGAGCCGCAGGTCGATGCGGAGCCGGCGTCCGCGGAGCCCCAGGCCGACGAGGATCAGAAGGGCAGCAGCGGGTCGATCGCCACGGCGACGAACAGCAGCGTCAGGTAGGTGATCGAGGCGTGGAAGACCCGCATCGGCCGCGCCTCGGTCCCCCGCACCGCCTGGTTGTACAGGCGATGCGATTCGTAGATGAACCAGCCGCCGAACACCAGGGCGGAGACGGTGTAGACGAGGCCCATGCCGGCGATCGGCACGAGCAGCAGCGAGCAGGCGACCGTGGCCCACGCGTACAGGATGACCTGCAGGCCGACCTGCGACGCGTTACGGGTGACGCCGAGCATGGGCACGTCGACGTCGTCGTAGTCGTCCTTGTACTTCATCGACAGCGGCCAGTAGTGCGGCGGCGTCCAGAGGAAGACGAGCAGGAACAGGATGAAGGCGGGCCAGTCGAGCGATCCGGTGACGGCGGACCAGCCGATGAGGACCGGGAAGCAGCCCGCGATGCCGCCCCAGATGATGTTCTGCTCGGTACGGCGCTTGAGGATCATCGTGTAGATCACGACGTAGAAGAAGATCGCGGAGGCCGACAGGACCGCCGTGAGCCAGTTCGTGGTGAACCAGAGCCACACGGTCGACACGATCGCGAGCGTCCACGAGAAGATCAGGGCACCGCGCGGGCTGACCTCGCCGGTCACGAGCGGGCGGTTCTCCGTACGGTGCATGTGCGCGTCGATGTCGCGATCGAGGTACATGTTGAACGCGCCGGCGGAACCGGCGCTCATGGACCCGCCGATGACGGTCGCGAGGACCAGCCAGAGATCGGGCAGCCCACCCTGCGCGAGGAACATGACCGGAACGGTCGAGACGAGGAGGAGTTCGAGGACTCGGGGCTTCGTCAGAGTCACGTAGGCGCTCACCGTGCGACCGATGGACGACTTCCGTACGGTCTGATCAGACATCGTCGAGATCTCGATCGCCTCCTCCGCGCGCGTTACCGGACAACCTCTCCAGTGTATGACACGCCGTGACGCCTTCCGCGCCTTCCGGCCCCCGGCCGCCGGGACCGTCACCGCTATGCTGAGAGCACTCGCGCGCCCGGTGCTGCGCACAAACCCGCCCGTCCCCGGACGATGCGGGATGCGCCAGGGAAGTTGCGGATGCGCCAGGGAATACCGGCGCCCTCGAAACTGTCGGAAAGGGCATGAACGTGTCGGAATTGCAGTGGGACGAGATCGATCGACGCGCGGTGGACACCGCCCGGATCCTGGCGGCCGATGCGGTCGAAAAGGTCGGCAACGGTCATCCCGGCACGGCGATGAGTCTGGCCCCCGCCGCCTATCTGCTGTACCAGCGTGTGCTGCGGCATGACCCGACCGACACCGACTGGCTCGGCCGCGACCGCTTCATCCTCTCGGTCGGCCACTCGTCGCTGACGCAGTACGTGCAGCTCTACCTCGGTGGGTTCGGCCTCGAGCTCGACGACCTCAAGGCGCTCCGCACGTGGGGTTCGAAGACGCCCGGCCATCCCGAGTACGGCCACACCAAGGGCGTCGAGATCACGACGGGTCCGCTGGGCCAGGGCCTCGCCTCCGCGGTGGGCTTCGCCTACGCCGCCCGCTACGAGCGCGGCCTCTTCGACCCGGATGCCGCGACCGGCACCAGCCCGTTCGACCACTTCGTCTACGTGATCGCAGGCGACGGCGACCTGCAGGAGGGCGTGACCAGCGAGGCCTCCTCGCTCGCCGGTCACCAGCAGCTCGGCAACCTCATCGCCATCTACGACTCCAACCAGATCTCGATCGAGGACGACACCAACGTCGCCTTCACCGAGGACGTGGCCGCCCGCTACGAGGCCTACGGCTGGCACGTGCAGACCGTGGACTGGAAGAAGACCGGCGAATACGTCGAGGACGTCGCCGAGCTCCACGCCGCGATCGAGGCCGCCAAGGGCGAGACCGACAAGCCGTCGCTCATCATCCTCAAGACCATCATCGGCTGGCCGGCACCCGGCAAGCAGAACAGCGGCAAGATCCACGGCTCGGCGCTCGGCGCCGACGAGCTCGCCGCCACCAAGAAGGTCCTCGGGTTCGACCCGGAGCAGACCTTCGTGGTCGCCGATGACGTGCTGGAGCGCACCCGCGGCCTCGCGGAGCGCGCCGCCGAGGCCCGCGCCGCCTGGCAGGAGTCGTTCGACGCCTGGGCGGCCGCCAACCCCGAGCGCAAGGCCCTGCTCGACCGCGTCGAGGCGCACGAGCTTCCCACCGACATCGCGGACGCGCTCCCGGTGTTCGAAGCCGGCAAGGACGTCTCCACCCGCGCCGCGTCCGGCCAGGTCATCAACGCGCTGGCGGCGCAGCTCCCCGAGCTCTGGGGCGGCTCCGCCGACCTCGCCGAGTCGAACCTCACGACGATCAAGGACGCACCGTCGTTCATCCCCGCCGAGTGGTCGACGCACGAGTGGTCGGGCGCCCCGTACGGCCGGGTGCTCCACTTCGGCATCCGCGAGCACGCGATGGGCGCGATCGTCAACGGCATCGTGCTGCACGGGCCCACGCGCGCCTTCGGGGGCACGTTCCTCATCTTCAGCGACTACATGCGTCCGGCCGTGCGCCTTGCCGCGCTGATGAACGTGCCGAGCGTCTTCGTCTGGACGCACGACTCGGTCGCCCTCGGCGAGGACGGCCCGACGCACCAGCCGATCGAGCAGCTCGCGACGCTGCGCGCGATCCCGAACCTGGCCGTCGTCCGTCCGGCGGACGCCAACGAGACGGCCGCCGTGTGGCTCGAGATCCTCCGGCGCCACGAGGGCCCGGCCGGCATCGCGCTGACCCGCCAGAACATCCCGGTGTTCCCGCGCGGCGAGGGCGAGGCTTCGGGCGATACCTTCGCCTCCGCCGCCCAGGCTGCCAAGGGCGCCTACGTCCTGGCCGAAGCGCCGAACGGCACGCCGGACGTCATCATCGTGGCCACCGGCTCCGAGGTGCAGCTCGCGGTGAACGCCCGCGAGGTGCTCGCCGGCGAGGGCGTGAACGTCCGCGTCGTCTCCGCCCCCTCGCTGGAGTGGTTCGCGGAGCAGGACGAGGCCTACCGCGAGAGCGTGCTGCCGGCGTCCGTCACCGCCCGCGTCTCGGTCGAGGCCGGTTCCGTGCTCACGTGGCGCGGCATCGTCGGCGACCGCGGCCGGTCGGTCGGCATCGATCACTTCGGCGCCTCCGCCGATTACAAGACCCTCTTCGAGAAGTTCGGCATCACCACCGAGGCCGTCGTCGCGGCCGCCCGCGAGACCATCAAGGAGAACGCATGAGCACCCCCACCGCCCAGCTCGCCGCCGCCGGCGTCAGCATCTGGCTCGACGACCTCTCGCGCACCCGCATCTCCTCCGGCAACCTCGCCGAGCTGATCGCGTCGCGCAACGTCGTGGGCGTCACCACGAACCCGACCATCTTCGCGAACGCGATCACGGACAAGAACGACACGTCCTACGACGCGCAGGTCACCGAGCTCGCCGCGTCCGGAGCCTCCGCCGAGGACGCCGTGTTCGCCGCGACGACCCAGGACGTCCGTGCCGCGCTCGACGTCTTCCGCCCGGTGTGGGAGGAGTCCGGCCACGTCGACGGTCGCGTCTCGATCGAGGTCTCCCCCGACCTCGCCCACGACACCGACGGCACCGTGGCGCAGGCCAAGGAGCTGTGGAAGACCGTCGACCGCCCCAACCTCCTGGTCAAGATTCCGGCCACGAAGGCGGGGCTCCCCGCGATCACCGAGGCGATCGCGAACGGCATCAGCGTCAATGTCACGCTCATCTTCAGCCTGGAACGCTACGCCGAGGTCATCGACGCCTACCTGACGGGACTGGAGCGCGCGCACAGCGGCGACTTCGACCTGTCCAGCATCCATTCGGTCGCCTCGTTCTTCGTGTCCCGCGTCGACACCGAGACGGACAAGCGTCTGTCGGCGATCGGCTCCCCCGAGGCGGAGGCGCTCAAGAGCAAGGCCGGTCTCGCGAACGCGCGCCTCGCCTACGAGCTGTTCGAGCAGAAGTTCGCCGAGAAGCGCGCACAGGACCTCCTCGCGCTCGGCGCGAACCTCCAGCGTCCGCTGTGGGCCTCGACCGGCGTCAAGGACCCGAACCTCCCCGACACGCTGTACGTGACCGAACTGGTCGCAGACGGCGTCGTCAACACGATGCCGGAGAAGACCCTCGAGGCGACGTTCGACCACGCCGTCGTCACGGGAGACACCATCACCGGCGGCTACGAGGAGGCCCGCGAGGTCTTCGCCGGGCTCGCCGAGGTGGGCGTCGACTTCGACGCCGTGACCGAGGTGCTCGAGGAGGAGGGGGTCGCGAAGTTCATCGACTCCTGGCACGATCTGCTCGCACAGGTCACCGAGGCTCTGGAGGCACAGCGATGACCTTCGCCATCCACGCATCGGGCGCGGCGCGCGTCGCCATCGAGGAGACCGTGCCGGCCCTGGTCCACGACCTCGTCGCCTCCCGCATCACCGGTGGCGACGCCACGCTCTGGGGCCCGGCCGCCGAGGCCGAGGCGTCGGTCCGCCTCGGCTGGGTCGAGGCCGTCTCGGTCTCCCGCCCGCTCGTCGCCGAGATCGTCGCGCTGCGCGAGGAGCTCGCGTCGAAGGGCGTCACCCGCGTGGTCCTCGCCGGGATGGGCGGCTCCTCGCTCGCCCCCGAGGTCATCGCGCAGACCTCCGGCGTCCCGCTCACCATCCTCGACTCCACCGCCCCGGGTCAGGTGCTCGCCGCCCTCGACGAGGGTCTCGCGGAGACGGTCCTCGTCGTGTCGTCGAAGTCGGGCTCCACGGTCGAGACCGACTCGCAGCGCCGGACCTTCGAGGCCGCCTTCCGCGACCTCGGCATCGATCCCACCGAGCGGATCGTCGTGGTCACGGACCCCGGCTCCCCGCTCGACGCCTCGGCACGCGAGGCCGGCTACCGGGTCTTCAACGCCGACCCGAACGTGGGCGGCCGCTACTCGGCGCTGACCGCCTTCGGCCTCGTCCCCTCGGGACTCGCCGGCGTCGACATCGACGAGCTCCTGGACGAGGCCGAGGCCTCGCTGCTCGAGGTCGCCGTGGACTCCGCCGACAACCCCGCACTCCGTCTCGGAGCCGCGATCGCCGCCACGAGCCCCCGCCGCGACAAGCTGGGTCTGATCACCGACGGCACGCACATCAAGGGGCTGCCGGACTGGATCGAGCAGCTGATCGCCGAGTCCACGGGCAAGGAGGGCACGGGCATCCTCCCGGTCGTCCTGCTCCCGGTCTCGCCGGAGCTGGACCCGGTCCCCGCCGACCTCCAGATCGTGCGTCTCGTCGACGACGCCAACGAGTTCCACCTGCACGAACGGCACGAGGGCGAGATCCTCGTCAGCGGCACGCTCGGCGCGCAGTTCATCGTCTGGGAGTACGCCACGGCGATCGCCGGGCACCTCCTCGGGATCAACCCGTTCGACCAGCCCGACGTCGAGTCGGCCAAGGTCGCCGCCCGAGGTCTGCTCGACGCGCGCCCGGAGCCGACGGCTCCCGCGTTCGTCGAGAACGGTGTCGAGGTCCGGGTCTCCGACCCCGCCCTCGCCGCGTCGGGAACGGTCGAAGGCGTGCTGGACGCTCTCTGGGCGCAGCTCCCCGCCGACGGCTACGTGTCCATCCAGGCGTACGTCAACCGCCTCGAGGTGCCGCAGCTCCAGGGTCTGCGCGAACTCGTCGCCGCCGACTCGGGGCGCCCGACCACGTTCGGCTGGGGACCGCGCTTCCTGCACTCCACGGGCCAGTACCACAAGGGCGGCCCCGCCCAGGGCGTGTTCCTGCAGATCCTGGAGCGCACGGACGTGGACCTCGAGATCCCCGACCGCCCGTTCACGTTCGGGCAGCTCATCCAGGCGCAGGCAGCCGGCGACGCGGGTGTGCTCGCGGAGCACGGACGGCCCGTCGTCTCGCTGACGATCACCGAGTCCTCGGACGACGTGCTCGCCCTGTTCGAAGCCGCACAGAAGTAATCGCAGGAGAGCCCCCACCGATGTCTGTACCCATCTCGCGCGGGCACAACCCGCTGCGCGACCCCGACGATCGTCGTCTCAACAGGATCGCGGGGCCCAGCGCCCTCGTGATCTTCGGCGTGACGGGTGATCTGTCCCGCAAGAAGCTCATGCCGGCGGTCTACGATCTCGCGAACCGAGGACTGCTGCCGCCCGGCTTCGCGCTCGTGGGCTTCGCCCGCCGCGACTGGGAGGACCAGGACTTCGCCCAGGTCGTCTACGACGCGGTGAAGCAGCATGCCCGCACGCCGTTCCGCGAGGAGACCTGGACGCAGCTGCTCCAGGGCATCCGGTTCGTCTCCGGCGAGTTCGACAACCCCGACTCCTTCCGCAAGCTGCGGGAGACCGTCGAGAAGCTCGACGTGGAGCGCGGGACCATGGGCAACCACGCCTACTACCTCTCCATCCCGCCGAAGGACTTCCCGCTCGTCGCGAAGCAGCTCAAGGACTCGGGCCTCGTGGGCGAGGACGCGGACGACGACGAGCGCTGGCGGCGCGTCGTCATCGAGAAGCCGTTCGGGCACGACCTCGAGTCGGCCCGCGCTCTCAACGCCGCCCTCGAGGTCGCGTTCCCTGCGGACTCGATCTTCCGCATCGACCACTACCTCGGCAAGGAGACGGTGCAGAACATCCTCGCGCTGCGCTTCGCCAACGAGCTGTACGAGCCGATCTGGAACCGCAACTACGTCGATCACGTGCAGATCACGATGGCCGAGGACATCGGCGTCGGCGGTCGCGCCGGGTACTACGACGGGATCGGCGCCGCACGCGACGTCATCCAGAACCACCTGCTCCAGCTCCTCGCGCTCACGGCGATGGAGGAGCCCATCAGCCTCTCCGCCGAGCATCTGCGAGCAGAGAAGGAGAAGGTCCTCGCCGCGGTGCACGTGCCGGAGGATCTGTCCCTCGCCACCGCGCGCGGGCAGTACGCCGGAGGCTGGCAGGGCGGTGAGAAGGTCACCGGCTTCCTCGACGAGGACGGGATGGACCCCGAGTCGACGACCGAGACCTACGCGGCGATCAAGCTGGAGATCGACACCCGGCGCTGGGCCGGCGTGCCGTTCTATCTGCGGACGGGCAAGCGCCTGGGCCGACGCGTGACCGAGATCGCGGTGGTGTTCAACCGCGCACCGCAGCACCTGTTCGGGCGCGGCAACGCCTCGGAGCTCGGTCAGAATGCGCTCGTGATCCGCGTGCAGCCCGACGAAGGCGTCACGATCCGCTTCGGCTCGAAGGTGCCGGGCAACGGGACGAACGTCCGCGACGTGACGATGGACTTCGGCTACGGCCACGCGTTCACGGAGGCGAGCCCGGAGGCGTACGAGCGTCTGATCCTCGACGTCCTCCTGGGCGACCCGCCGCTGTTCCCGCGGCATGAGGAGGTCGAGCTCTCCTGGAAGATCCTCGACCCGGTGGAGAAGTACTGGGCCGCCCAGGGCGGTCCGGTGGAGCAGTACGCGCCCGGCTCGTGGGGACCGGCCTCGGCCGACGACCTGCTGGCCCGCGACGGACGAGTCTGGAGACGCCCGTGATCATCGACCTTCCCGACACGACCGTCAGCCAGGTCGCGAAGCAGCTCGTCAAGGTGCGCGAGGAGGGCGGCGCCGTCGCCCTCGGCCGCGTCCTCACCCTCGTCATCTCGGCCCGCAAGGGGGTCGCTGAGGCCGCCATCGATGCCGCGAACGATGCGTCGCGCGAGCACCCGATGCGCGTGATCGTGCTGACCACCGGCGACGGCGAGTCCCGACTGGACGCGCAGATCCGCGTGGGCGGCGACGCCGGTGCGAGCGAGGTCGTCGTGCTGCACGCGCACGGCGACGCCGCGAGCAACGAGGAGAGCCTCCTCACCGGTCTGCTCCTCCCCGACGCGCCGGTGGTGGCGTGGTGGCCGGATGAGGCTCCCACCGCTCCGGCGACGTCGCCTCTCGGCCGCATCGCCCAGCGCCGGATCACCGACGCCGCGACGTCCCCCGACGTCCGCGACCGGCTCGCGCTCCTCGGGCGCACGCACGCCCCGGGCGACACCGACCTGGCCTGGACGCGCCTGACCCACTGGCGCGAGCAACTGGCCGCGGTGCTGGACCAGCCGCCGTACGAGACCATCACCGCCGTCGAGGTCCGCGGGGCGAGCGCCTCGCCGTCCACGGCGCTGCTCGCCGCCTGGCTGCAGATGGCACTCGACGTCCCGGTCCGGTGGTCGTACGAGGACCCGGAGCACTGGCAGGAGGGCATCAAGTCGGTGCGCCTCACGCGCGAGTCCGGCGACATCCTGCTCGAGCGGCCGTCGCCGGGCGTGGCCGTGCTCACCCAGCCCGACCAGCCCGATCACGACCTCCACCTGCCGCGGCGCACGCTGCGCGAGTGCCTTGCCGAGGAGCTGCGCCGGCTCGACCCCGACGTCCTGTACGGTCGAGTGATCACGGAGGGCTGGGAGAAACTCGGTCCGCCCGAGACAGGAGAGTGACCTCGATGCCGGGATCGTCCGCAGAGAAGCGGGTCGTGGTCGAATCCACCCCGACCACCCTCGCCCTCCGGGTCGCCGATCGCTTCCTCACCCGCGTCCGCGCGCGCACGCGCAACGGCCGGCTGGCTCACATCGCCCTGACGGGCGGGTCGATGGGCGGCGCCGTGCTGCGCGCTGTCCGGGAGAATCCGCGAGCCGCCGAGATCGACTGGTCCCTCGTCCACTTCTGGTGGGGCGACGAGCGGTACGTCCCTCGGGACGACGCGGACCGGAACGCTCTCCAGTCCCGGGAGGCGCTGCTCGATCACATCGACGTCCCGGCGGAGAACGTGCACGAGGTCGCCGGCTCCGACAGCGGACTCGACCTCGATCAAGCCGCCGCCGCGTATGCCGCCGAGCTCGCCCGTTTCGGCACCGAGGAGCACCCGTGGCCGTCGTTCGCGGTGTGCTTCCTCGGCGTCGGTCCCGACGGTCACATCGCCTCGCTCTTCCCGGACCGCGAGGAGGTCACCGTGACCGACGCCGCGGCCCTCCCGGTGCGGGACTCCCCCAAGCCTCCGCCCGAGCGGGTGACCCTCACCCGCCCTGTGCTGAATGCCTCCAAGCGCGTGTGGCTGGTCCTGACCGGTGCCGACAAGGCCTCCGCGCTGGGCCTCGCTCTCGCCGGCGCCAGCTACACGAGCGTTCCGGCAGCCGGGGCGAAGGGACGCAAGCGGACGGTGTTCTTCGTCGACGAGGCGGCGGCATCCGAGGTCTCACCCGACCTCATCGACCAGGCCTACTGAGCGTCGGGGTCGCGCGTCTCGCGCGGGTCCGACTGCTCCGGCGCGCCCGATGACGGCGCCGCAGGCGGGGCCACGGGATCACTCCCCCGGGTGATGCCGAGGTCCTGGCTCTCGCTGAGGACCTGCGGATGGAACCGGGCGAGCCCGACGACACCCCAGACGGCGATGCCGCCGGCGACTCCGAAGATGATGAAGACCCACCACGGCGCCGCCGCGGCCTCGCCGAGCACGAGCATGCCGATGAGCACGGCCACCATGGGGTCGACGACCGTCAGGCCCGCGATGACGAGGTCAGGGGGACCGGAGCTGTAGGCGGTCTGCACGAAGTACGCACCCACCGCGCCCGCCGAGAGCAGCGCGAGCAGGCAGACCGCGGTGATCCACTCGAACTGGCCCGCCTCGATCCGCTTGATGATGACCTTCGCGAGGGTGGCGACGAAACCGTAGAGGATGCCGGCGCCGATGATGTAGAACAGCGCCCGCATCCGGTGCCGGAGGATCAGCCAGCATGCCCCGAGCACGATGATCACGACGAGCAGGATCGCGAGGATGACGAACAGCTCTCGGTCCGTGACCTCCTTCTCCGTGGCGTAGATCGCGGCGAAGAACACGAACAGGAAGATGCCGCCGACACAGGCGATGATCGCGGTGAGGGACTGCCGCGTGGGGGCGTGGCCTGAGATGCGGGCATTGAGCAGCGTCGTGATGACCAGCGCGATGGCGCCGAGCGGCTGCACCACGATGAGGGGCGCCTTGACGAGGGCGGCGAGCTGGCAGACGATCGCGAGGCCCAGCATGAGCGTGCCGACCACCCAGGACGGGCGGGTGAACAGGCGCTTGAGCTGATCGAAGCTGAGGCCGGCGGCACCGTCGGAGCCGCTGAGCCGCTCGACCTTCTCCACGCCCCGGTGCTGGTACTGCGCGCCGAGCGACATGAACACCGCGCCGGCGAGGGCCAGCGGGATGCCCAGGAGCAGGCCGGGGTTCTGGAACGCTCCGACCAGCTGGTCGCCGACGTCCTCGACCGTCCCCATCCACACCCCTGCGCTCACAGTACGACCCTACCCGGAGAGTGCCGCCGACTAGGGTTGTGACGTGGCTGTCCTTCCGATTCGCATCATGGGCGATCCCGTCCTGCACTCCCCCGCCTCCCCCGTCGAGGCCATCACCGACGAGATCCGCACCCTCGTCGCGGACATGTTCGAGACCATGGACGCCGCGCCCGGCGTCGGCCTCGCCGCTCCGCAGGTCGGGGTGCCTCTGCGGATCTACACGTACTCGTACGTCGACGACGACGACCAGCCCTGGCGCGGTGTCCTCATCAACCCGGAGCTGTGGATGACGCCTCCGGAGCCGGGCGCTCCCGACCCCGAGCTGGAGTCCGAGGGCTGCCTGTCCTTCCCCGGTGAGCGGTTCCCGTTGCGCCGTTCCGACCGCGTGCGCGTGACGGCGACGGACCTGGACGGTGGCCCCGTCACGCTCGAGGTGGACGGCTGGCGCGCCCGCATCATGCAGCACGAGTTCGACCACCTCGACGGCGTGCTCTACATCGACCGCCTCTCGGACTCCGACTGGAAGACCACGCAGAAGATCGCCCGCAAGCGCGGCTGGGGGCGACCGGGTGCCAGCTGGCTCCCCGGCGTCGACGACCTCGAGGGCTGATCGCATTCAGCCCACGCACAGCATCCTTCAAGTTGCGTCATAGACTCCGGGCACTATAGCGTGTTCGCGGCGGGGATATTCAGCATGCCCCGCGTCACGCTCTGAAGGGGAAATCCATGATGAAGTCGCGCACCCGTCGCGCACTCGTGCTCACCGGTTCGGCCGTCGCCGTCTCGCTCGCCCTCACCGGTTGCAGCGCGATCAACAGCATCCTCGGCGGCGGTCGCGCCGACGCCGACCGCGACGAGGAGACCGGCCAGGTCACCGAGAGCGCGAACATCGACGTCTTCTCGGTGAAGCTCGGCGACTGCATGCTCGAGACCGGCTCCGGAATGCTCACCGACGCGAACGTCGTGCCGTGCTCCGAGCCCCACGACGAAGAGGTCTTCTACGAGATCAAGATGGACGACGGCGACTACTCGGAGGACGCCATCAGCGCCGCCTCCGAGGGCTGCATCGGCGACGCGTACACCTCCTTCGTCGGCGTCTCCTACCAGGAGTCCGCCCTGGACGTGACCACGCTCACCCCCAGCAAGGACTCGTGGGAGCAGGCCAACGACCGCGTGATCCAGTGCATCATCATCGACCCGGCCGGCCAGGTCGAGGGATCGCTCAAGGGCGCCGCACGCTGATCCGACGGCATCTCCACGAAGGGCTCCGCCATCAGGCGGGGCCCTTCGTCGTCCGGGTCGTGGGTCAGTCGTCGGAGGCGCGCAGCGCGAGCCACGCCGCGACGCGGTCATCCGGATCGCTCAGGGAGAGTCCGATCAGATCCTCGATCCGTCTGACGCGGGTCGTCAGCGTCTGCCGGTGGATGCGGAGTCGCGCCGCACTCTCGCTCCAGGCTCCGTTCGTCGCGAGGAACACCCGGAGGGTGTCCAGCAGCTCGGCCGGCCTCTCGGCGGCGCGCAGCGGATCGAGCAGTCGGGCGAGGCGGCCGGTCTGATCGCTGTCCAGCGCCCCGAGCACGAACGACACCGTCGGGATGGCCTCGTAGCGGACCACGCGTTCGCCCCCGGTGCGCGCGGCTTCGCAGGCGTGCCGCGCCTCGTCGATGCTGCGCGCGAGAGCATCGGTGCCCGCCGGTCGGCCGAGACCGAGATAGAGGGTCGAGGCGAACGCCCTGGCGCGATGCGCGATCTGGTCGGCATGGTCCTCGCGCACGACGCCCTGGACGATTCCCCGCTGCGACGTGAAGACGTGCTCCGCGCCCAGCTCGTCGAGCCAGAGGCCGAGCAGATGCTCGACGTCGACACCGCTGGTACGGGAGGCGAGGGCGAACCCCACCAGCACGCGCTCGTGCACGCCCCAGCGGCGGAGCAGACGAGTGGCCTCCTCCCCTCCCTCGCGCACGGTCTCGAACATCATCGAGCGGCCGAGGCGCTCCAGCTGACTGCTGTCCCTCGTGCGCATGAGCAGATCGAGCAGCGCCGCGGCCTGCGAGCTCAGTTCCCGACCGCGGCCGGAGCTGTCGTTACGCGGAGCGGTCACGAGCTGCGCGCTGATGTCCTGACCGGGACCGACCGGGTGCACCTGGAGGGCGCGATGCCGCACCCGCACCGGCCTGCCGACGGCGACCGCGATCGCGTCGTCGATGTGCAGGCTTCCGGCACCCGCCGTCGTGATGACCTCACCATGCCGGTCCAGCAGCACCGCCCACCCGTCAATGCGGTGCGCGAGCTCGGCGATGACGCCGGTGATGCCGCTGCGTCGCGCCGCCAGTGTGAGCACCCGCATCGCCGAGGTGATGGCGCGAGCCTCCGCCGCCTGATCGACCGCGAGGAGCGAGGTCAACGTCGGGACCAGCAGCGACGGCGGCATCGGCACCCCGACGATGGCCGTGATTCCCGCGTCCCGCACCGCTTCGCGAAGACGGGGGCTGTCGTCGCTCGTGACCGCCACGGCCTCCCCCAGCGCGGCGCGCCGGTCGCCGGCGACGCCGAAGAGCGCGGTCTCTTCGGCCACGACGAGCGTCGCATGGAGCGGATCCACCGGTGGACCGAAGTCGTCGAGGGGTACGACCGCGTTGACGGGCCGCGCACCGGGAACGGCGCCGGGCAGCAGCTCCGCGCGGAGATATCGGGCCACCGAGGCGACGTCACGAGCCACCCTCCGATCATACAGATTGTCGAAGAGCAGCCGTTCTCTTCACATATCTGTCGGATGCCGAGGAGTTCCGCTCTCTCCTAGCATCGTGCGCATCCCCACTTCCCGAAGGATGTCATGAAAGCTGTTGTCTTCCGCGACCCCCAGTCGCCCATCGAGTTCGTCGACGTCGACCTCGCCCCGCCCCGCGCCGGTGAGGTGCGCGTGCGCATCGCCGCTGCCGGTGTCTGCCACTCCGACCTGCACGTCAAGCGCGGCGAGTGGGATGCGGCCGCTCCCCTGGTCATGGGCCATGAGGGCTCCGGCGTCGTCACCGAGCTCGGCGAAGGCGTCACCACCCTCGCTGTCGGCGACCACGTCGTGCTGAGCTGGGTGCCGCCGTGCGGCGAGTGCCGGTACTGCCGCGCCGGCCACGAGGCGCGGTGCCAGAAGGTCGCGACCGTGGTCGCGCCGCTGGGCGTCCTCTTCGACGGCACCTCCCGGCTGAGCCTCGACGGCGAGCAGCTGCACCACTACCTCGGTGTCTCGTCGTTCGCGGAAGAGGTCGTCGTCCCCGCGTCCGGAGCCGTGAAGGTCCGCGACGACGCGCCCCTCGACGTCATCGCCGTCGTCGGCTGCGCCGTCGCGACCGGTGTCGGCGCCGTTCTCAACACCGCCGCCGTCGAGCCGGGGTCGACCGTCGCCGTCATCGGCTGCGGCGGCGTCGGCCTCAACGTCGTCCAGGGAGCCCGTCTCGCCGGCGCCGAGCGTATCGTCGCGATCGACGTGCGCCCGGAGAAGACGCAGATGGCGCTGCAGTTCGGCGCCACGGATCGCATCGACGCCTCCCAGGGCGACGCGGTGGCCCAGTTGCGCGAGCTCATCCCGGACGGCGTCGACTACGCCTTCGACGCGATCGGGCGCACCTCCACGACCGAGCAGTCCATCCAGATGCTCGGACTCGGCGGCGCCGCCGTGATCGTCGGCCTGCCGCCCACAGGGGCGCGTGCCTCGTTCGAGCCGCTCGTCCTCGCCGAGGCCGACCAGCGCATCCTCGGCTCGAACTACGGCTCGGTGCGACCGTCGATCGACGTCCCCGCACTCGTGGACCGCTACATGGACGGGCAGCTGAAGATCGACCCCCTGATCTCGGGCCGCCGACCGCTGTCCGAGGCCGCCGCCGCGCTGGACGACCTCGACGGCGGCTCGGCCCTCCGCACCCTCCTCATCCCCTGACCGCCACGCGCGGCTCCCATCCCTGAAACCCGAATCCAGGAGAACCATGTCAGACACCGTCGTCGCCCCGCCCGGCGCCCCGCAGGATGCCGGCCTCCGCACCGGCGTCATGAGCGGGCCCGAGCTCGCCGCCCAGGCCATCGCCAACATCGCCCCCAGCGCCGTCATCGCCTTCACGGCCGCCGCCATCTTCCTCGGCGCCGGGAACGGCACCATCTACGCCTTCGCCCTGGCCACGATCGTGATCCTGTGCGTCGGGTACTGCGTGGTGGTGTTCGCCCGCAAGCATGCCTCCGCCGGCTCACTCTACACCTACGTCTCCAAGGGTCTCGGGCCGTTCGGCGCCTTCCTCGCCGGCGTGACGCTGCTGATCGGCTGCTTCGGCATCGCGGCCGCCTCCCTCAGCGGCTCGGTCAGCTACATGGGCCAGTTCCTGAGCATGCTGGGCCTGCCCGCGCAGGGCCTGGGGTGGGATGTCGGCCTGGCGATCCTGCTCGGTGGCCTGGCGACCCTCTTCACGATCCGCGGCATCCGGCTCTCCGCCCGGGTCTCGCTCGTCCTCGAGCTGCTCTCCGTCGGCATCATCCTCGTGCTGCTCATCGCAGCGCTCGCGTGGGCGGGGCCCTCCGCCTGGGACCCCGCGCAGGTGCTCGCGACCGGCTCCTCGTTCCAGGGCATCGCGTCCGGCATGGTGCTCGGCATCCTGGGCTTCGTGGGCTTCTCCTCCGCGGACGCCCTGGGGCGCGAGGCCAAGGAGCCGTACAAGGCGATCCCCCGCGCGATCATGTGGAGCGCCCTCGGTGTCGGCGTGCTCTACGTCTTCGCCGCCTACACGCAGATCGCGGTGCTCGGCGACGACCTCGCCACCGCCGCGAGCCCGCTGGAGAGCATGTCCGCCCTCATCGGCATGCCGGGCTGGTTCGCGGCCGTGCTCACCTTCGGCGTGTCCGCGTCGTTCTTCGCCGTGGTCGTCGCCCCGCTCAACGTGATCGGCCGCATCGTCTACGTGATGGGCAAGGAAGGCGTCGTCGCCGAGCGCTTCGGCCGCACGCACGAGCAGCACCTCACGCCGCACCGCGTGCTCATCCTCGCCGGTGCTGCGGCGATCACGGTCGACATCGTGCTGCTGGTCGCGGGAGCCGCGACGGGCGACATCCTCGTCTGGGTCAACACCTGGGGCACCTACGGCTACATGGTCGCCTACGCCCTCGTCGCCATCGCGTGCGTGGTCTACACCCAGCGGGCGAAGATGCGGAACGGTCTCGTGAAGGTCTGCGCGACGGTCGCCGTCGTGACGATGGCGTACGTCTTCTTCGCGAACGTGTGGCCGGTGCCGGCCTTCCCGTACAACGTGATCCCGTACGTATTCCTCGTCACCGTCGCCCTCGCGCTGACCCGGTACGCCTACCTCGCCCGTCGCCGCCCTGACGTGATCGCCCGGATCGGCAACACCGAGACGAGTGCCATGGAGGGCGTCGGCTGAACGACGCTCCCCGCAGAGAAGAGCCCCTCCGCGTGGAGGGGCTCTTTCTCTGCGTCCGGCGCGGTCGTGCGGTCCGGATACGAGAGAAGCCCCCTCCGTGGAGGGGGCTTCTCTCGTTGGCTCCCCGGCTTGGACTCGAACCAAGAACCTGCCGGTTAACAGCCGGCTGCTCTGCCAATTGAGCTACCGAGGAATGTGCGCCGCTGTGCGGGCAACTCGTCAAGCTTAGCAAACTCCGGACGCGGTTCGTGACACCGGGGCACCTTCCGCGGCCGTCGGGCGTGTCGCGCTCAGCGGCGTGAATCCGACTCCGCATTGGGCACCCACAGCAGGTCCTTCCCGACGCCGCGCGCGACGACATGGCCCCCACGCAGCATGAGCGTCTCGGCGTTGAGTTCCCGGATGAAGTCCGCGTCGTTGGTGACCAGGAGCGCGGCCATCCCCTCCTCCTTGCGACGCCGGGTGATGGCGTCGAAGACCACCGGCCGCACCTCCAGATCGAGGTTCGCGAGGATCTCGTCGGCGATGAGCACGCGCGGCTCCAGCACGAACGAGCGGGCGATCGCGACGCGCTGCCGCATCCCCGCGCTGAGCTCGTACGGAAACTTCGCCGCAGTCCCGAGCGGCAGGTGGAGCTCATCGAGGAGCGTCGCCACGCGGATCGAGAGCGCGCGGGTGTTGACGCGCTTCTCCCGGATGAGGATCGGCTCGGCGATGACCTCGTTGACCGTCAGCTGCGGCGGCAGGTCCGCCCCGGAGCCCTGGGGCACGAAGCCCGTGCGGTAGGTGAGGATGCGGTGCTTGCGGCCTGGGCGGCGGATGTCGATGCCGCAGACCTGTGCCCGGCCGCCGACGACGCGCACCGAGGGATCGGTCGAGCCCGCGAGCGCGGCGACGAGGGTCGACTTGCCCGAGCCGGTCGGTCCCGCGACGCAGATCAGCCCCCCGGGAGCGAGCGAGAACGTCACGCCGTCGACCGCGCGATTGGGCGCGCCGTGACCGATCCGGTCGATGACCAGATCGGAGCACTCGATCGCGTTCGAGGATTCGGGCGTGCGGGGCATATGTCCATCCTGCCGTCTCGTCCGGGACCGTTCCGGTTACGACTCGGCGAAAAAGCGTTGGCGCTCCACGTCGATGTCCCGCAGCCGCACCCGCAGCGCGCGCCCGCCGTCGGAGTCCGCAGGGACGCGCTGGACCGCGCCCAGCAGCTCCTGCTTCTCGTGCTCGAGCTGCCGCAGCACCAGGCGTCGCGCGAGATCGGTCGCGGAGGCCACCGCTCCGGCCTCATCCCGTGCCGGGAACGGCGTCATCAACAGCTCGCCGGCGAGGGAGCGGTAGGGCTCGCGCACACTGTTCACCGCGTCCGTCACCCATCCGGGGCGGCTGCGGTCGGGCGCGGCCGCGACCGCCTCGCGCACCGCGTCGAGGCCGGGTGTGCGGAACGGCTCGGCGAGAGCCCGGGTCAGCAGCGCCGCATCGACCTGGTGTCCGTACTGCAGAGCCCCCATGAGCGCGTCGCGCTCCACGGCGACGTCGGGTGAGCGGGGCAGGCTGGCCAGTGTGACCGCAGCGACCACGGGAGCGCCCGTGGACGGGTCGACCCGCGGCGTGCTCTCTCGGCGCGTCTGGGGCGCGGCGGACTGCGCCCCACGGGCGGCACGCTCCACCTCCCCGTGCACCTCGGTCGGGTCCATGCCGAGCCGGCGCGCCAGCACCCGCTCGTACCCGGGGCGCAGCAGCCGGTCGCGGATCTCCGCGACGATGGGGGCCGCGGCACGGAGAGCACCGACCCTGCCCTCGACGGTGGCGAGATCGAAGCCGGCGAGCTTGCGGTCGATCGCGAACTCGAACATGGGCTGCTTCGCGTCCATGAGGCCGCGCACCGCCGCGTCGCCGCGCTGCAGCCGGAGGTCGCACGGATCGAGGCCGTCGGGCGCGACCGCGACGAAGGTCTGGGCGTTGAACTTGTCGTCTTCCGTGAACGCCCGCAGTGCGGCCTTCTGTCCCGCCTCGTCGCCGTCGAACGTGAACACGACCTCACCGGACGCGTTGTCATCGCCCATCACCCGCCGGAGCACCTTGATGTGCTCGGCGCCGAACGCCGTCCCACAGGTCGCGACCGCGGTCGTCAGGCCCGCGAGGTGACAGGCCATCACGTCGGTGTACCCCTCGACGACGACGACCCGGCGGGGGTCGCCGCGCGCGATGTCGCGCTTGGCGAGGTCGAGCCCGTAGAGGACCTGGGCCTTCTTGTAGATCGGTGTCTCGGGGGTGTTGAGGTACTTGGGGCCCTGATCGTCGTCGAAGAGCTTGCGGGCGCCGAAGCCGATCGTCTGCCCCGACACATCCCGGATCGGCCACACCAGGCGCCCCCGGAACCGGTCGTACACGCCGCGCTGTCCCGTCGAGACGAGGCCCGCGGTGCTCAGCTCCTCCCGCGTGAATCCCTGGGAGGTCAGCGCCTTGAGCATGCCGTCCCAGCCACGCGGGGCGAAGCCGACGCCGAAGTGCGCCGCCGCGCCCGCGTCGAAACCGCGCTCCCCGAGGAATCGGCGGGCGGCCTCGGCATCGGGCGACAGCAGCTGGGAGCGGAAGAACTCCGCGGCGGCCGTATTCGCCGCGTAGAGCCGGCTGCGGCCGCTCGTCTCCGGCGCCGCGCCCCCGTCCTCATAGTGCAGTGTGTAGCCGATGCGGCCCGCGAGCCGCTCGACCGCCTCCGTGAAGCTGACGTGATCCATCGCTCGGAGGAAGGAGTAGACGTCGCCCGACTCCCCGCATCCGAAGCAGTGGTAGTAGCCGACCTGCTGGCGGACGTGGAAGCTGGGACTCTTCTCGTCGTGGAACGGGCACAGGCCCTTGAGGGAGCCGACCCCCGCGGACTTGAGCGCGACCCGCTCCCCCACGATGTCGGCGATGTTGGTGCGGGCCTTGACCTCGTCGACGTCGGCCTGACGGATGCGGGGCATCAGCGCGCGCCTTCTGCGACGGGCCGCCTCTCGACAGGCGTGCGCGCGCCGGGGCGCGCATGACGCGGCGTCCAGATGCCGACCTCCGCCGGGTCGATCTCCCCGACCAGCCGGTTGTGCCAGTCGATCGCGCTCTGATCGGTCAGGCTCGCGATCTGATCGACGACCACCCGCGCCCGCTCCGCATCGCTCTCCGCCGCGACGAAGTCGGCAGCGAACGCCGGCTCCAGCACGTCGGCGCCGGCAGACCACAGGGTGTCGGTGGACCACAGGGCGTCGGCCAGCCGCTTGAGGACCCGCCGCTGCTCCTTGTAGACACCCTTCCTGGCGTCGATCGTGACGATCGCCTGACCCATGATCCCCTTGAGCACCGCGATCTCGACCTCGACCACGCGCGGCACGATGACATGCGCGTTGTAGCGGACCAGCCGCGTGCCTCCGAACGCCTCGCGCGTGGCGGAGACCGCCGCCCGTGCGAACCGGCCGATGAGGTCGCTGGTGAGGTTCTTGAGCCGCGCGAGATCCTGTCGGGAGCGGTCGAAGGACGCCAGCCACATCGGCTGCGAGGCGAGCCGGTAGAGCGCATCGGCGAGCTCATCACGCGTGAAGTCGTAACCGACCCACTGCTGGATCCGGCTGAGCAGGGCCTCGTGGGCAGCGGGATCGGCGAGCTGCGCGACGTCGACGTAGCCGTTGACGATCGCGTCCTCGAAGTCGTGCACCGAGTAGGCGATGTCGTCGGAGAGGTCCATGATCTCGGCCTCGATGCAGCGCAGCCGCCCCGGCGCTCCGTCGCGCATCCAGCGGAACACGGCCTCGTCCTCCGGGTACACGCCGAACTTGAGCCGGCCCCCCGGGTCGGGGACGGGACTGTCGACCGTCCACGGGTACTTGCAGGTCGCGTCGAGCGTCGCCCGCGTGAGGTTCAGACCGACGGAGGAGCCGCCCCCGTCGAGCACCTTCGCCTCCAGACGCGTGAGGATGCGCAGCGATTGGGCGTTGCCCTCGAAGCCGCCGATGGCCTCAGCCCATTCGTTCAGCGCCCGCTCGCCGTTGTGACCGAACGGCGGGTGACCGAGGTCGTGGCTCAGGCACGCGGTGTCGACCACGTCCGCCGAGACCCCGAGGGCGGCGGCGAGCTCCCGGCCGACCTGGGCGACCTCGAGCGAGTGCGTCAGGCGGTTGCGAGCGAAGTCGGCCGTGCTGGCGGGGCTGAGCACCTGGGTCTTCGCGGCGAGCCGTCGGAGCGCGGCCGAGTGCAGCACCCTGGCACGGTCGCGGGCGAAATCGTCCCGCTCCGAGCGATGGGTCTCCGCGAAGAAGCGCTCCGCGTCGCGCGCGTCATAGCCGTCGGCGCGTGCGCCGACCCGGGGGTCATCCGCCACTGTTCTCGATCTCCGCTCCACGCATCATCTCCGAGGCCGACGAGGCGAGCTCGCGCGACTCCAGCCACTTCTCCGGAAGAGCGGTCCTCTTCGGGTGCCCCGCGCGTCCGCGCTGCCCTTCGGCGTCCGCACCAGGGTACGGTGCCGCACGGTCGAGCCGTCCGAGGAGGTCGTCGATCTCCTGCAGGCTCGACGCAGTCGCCAGCCCCGTCCGGATGTCGCCGCCGACCGGGTAGCCCTTGAAGTACCAGGAGACGTGCTTGCGGATGTCGCGGCAGCCGCGGTCCTCGTCCTCGAAGAACTCGACGAGCAGCTCCGCGTGCCGGCGGAAGGCGTCGGCGACGAAGCCGAGGGTCGCATCGACCGTCTTGCCCTCTCCGCCGAAGGCGAGGGCGAGCTGCCCGAACAGCCACGGCCGTCCGAGGCATCCGCGGCCGACGACCACGCCGTCGCAGTCGGTCTCCACCATCATCCGCACGGCGTCCTCGGCCGACCAGATGTCGCCGTTGCCGAGCACGGGGATGCTGGTCACCGCCTGCTTGAGCTCGCCGATCGCACTCCAGTCGGCGTGTCCGGAGTAGAACTCGCTCGCGGTGCGCGCGTGCAGGGCGACGGCTGCGGCTCCCGCATCCTCTGCGGCGCGGCCGGCGTCGAGGAAGGTGAGGTGGTCGCGGTCGATGCCCTTGCGCATCTTCACCGTGAGCGGGATGTCGCCGGCGGCCTTCACCGCCTGATCGACGATGTCCGCGAAGAGCTTCGACTTCCACGGCAGGGCCGCCCCGCCGCCCTTCCTGGTCACCTTGGGGACCGGGCAGCCGAAGTTGAGGTCGATGTGGTCGGCGTGGTCTTCCGCGACGATGATGCGGACGGCCTCGGCGATGGTCTTCGGATCGACGCCGTAGAGCTGGATCGAGCGCGGCGTCTCCGACTCGTGGTGCCGGATCAGCCGCATGGTGGTCTCGTTGCGCTCGACGAGGGCGCGCGACGTGATCATCTCGCTGACGTACAGGCCGGCCCCGTACTCCCGGCACAGGCGCCGGAACGCCGTGTTCGTGATCCCGGCCATCGGCGCGAGGACGACCGGCACGTCGAGGTCGATCGGGCCGATGCGGAGCGGGCGGGCGGGGGCGGTGGCGACAGTCATGGCGTGTCCATTCTCCCAGACCCGGAGCCGGTGGGGATGCGGCGACCTAAGCTGTGCATATGACCGATTCCGCGCTCCGTTCCATCCCCTTCACCGACGCCCAGGGGCAGGAGAAGACTCTGGACGATCTGGGTGCCGATGTGGTGCTCGTGGTGAACGTGGCCTCCAAGTGCGGCCTCACCCCGCAGTACGAGCAGCTGGAGGAGCTGCAGCGCCGATTCGGCGACCGCGGCTTCACGGTGGTGGGGTTCCCCTGCAACCAGTTCTTCGGCCAGGAGCCCGGTTCGGTCGACGAGATCCTCGAGTTCTGCTCCACGACCTACGGCGTCTCCTTCCCGGTGAACGACAAGGTCAAGGTCAACGGCAAGAACGCCGCGGAGCTCTACAAGGCACTCAAGGAGACGCCGGACGCGGGTGGCAAGGCCGGCCGCGTCGAGTGGAACTTCGAGAAGTTCCTCGTGCTGCCGGACGGCGACGTGCTGCGCTTCCGTCCCAAGCAGAAGCCCGATGCGCCGGAGATCGTCGAGGCGATCGAGGCCGCTCTCCCCCGCTGAGTCCGGTCGTTCACCTCCACGTCACGTGGGCACCGCTGCCGCGGCGCCGCGGAGACGGGCCGCGTTCACCTTCCGGCCTCCCCGTCGACATCTGACGTCCCTAGTCTCGCGGCGGCGATATCCGCCCGAAGACGAAGGAGACCACGCATGCCCGACCGACTGCCGATCAGCCGGCGAACCGTCCTCACCGCGGGAGCACTCGGTGCACTCGGCACCACCCTCCCCCTCGGCACCGCGCCCGCCGCAGCGGCGACGGTTCCCGCCTCGCCCGGCACCGGACAGCGGCGGAACCTGCGGTTTCGCGCCGACGGCACCTTCAAGGTCGTGCAGTTCAACGACACGCAGGACGACGAGCTCACCGACCGCCGCACCGTCGAGCTGATGGAGAAGGTGCTCGACCAGGAGAAGCCGGACTTCGTGGTCATCAACGGCGACGTGATCACCGGCGGGTGCGAGACGCGGCTGGCCGTGAAGCAGGCGATCAACAACGTCGTCATGCCGATGGAGTCCCGCCGCATCCCATGGGCGGTGACCTATGGCAACCACGACGAGGACTCGCTGCCGCAGTCCGGTGTCGATGAAGCGGGGATGCTGAAGATCTACCGCTCGTACGAGTACAACGTGAACGCCGAGAACACCCGCGGCGTGACGGGCACGAGCAACACGATCGTCACGATCGGCTCCGCTGCGAAGAAGAACCGGGAGGCGTTCGCGCTCTGGCTGATGGACTCGGGCCGGTACGCGCCGGATGCCATCGACGGCCAGGACTTCGCCGGCTACCCCGCGTGGGATTGGCTGCGCATGGACCAGGTGGCGTGGTACCGCGAGCAGTCACAGCGTCTGGAGCAGCGCCGCGGCCGCAAGGTCCCCGGGCTCATGTTCCTGCACATCGCGCTGTGGGAGCACCGCTTCATGTGGTGGGGTGGCGTCGACACCCGCACGGCGGCCGACGCCGCGCGCGGCAAGGCCCGTCACGGCATCGTCGGGGAGCGCAACGAGGACGAATGCCCTGGTCCGTTCAACTCGGGGATGTTCAACGCGATCCTCGAGCGCGGCGACGTGAAGGGCGTGTTCGTCGGACACGATCACATCAACGACTACGTCGGCGACTACTACGGCGTGATGCTCGGATACGCCCCGGGAACCGGCTTCGGCGCGTACGGCCTCTCCGGCGCCGAGCGCAACCGCATGCGTGGGGGCCGGGTCTTCGAGCTGAAGGAGACCGGCGAGGACGTCGCGATCACCACAAGGGTCGTCTACGCCAGGGACCTGGGCATCGACCTGACCGCGAACGATCAGCCGATGAAGCCGCTGCCCCTCGGCCCCCGCCAGCAGCGCATCTGAGGCCAGGCAGCGAAACGGCGGGGACCCCCGACCCGGGGTCCCCGCCGTCGCCTGCCGGAGCGGGTCAGGCCTCGACGGCAGCGCTTCGCTGCGCCCAGAGGTCGCGGATGACGTTCTCGAACGCCGCAGGCGGCTGCGCGCCGCTGATGCCGTACTGACCGTCGACCACGAAGAACGGCACGCCCTGGATCCCGTACGCGCGAGCCTGCGCCTGGTCCTGGCGGACATCGGCGAGGTACTGCTCGCTCTCGAGCGCGGCGCGGGCGCGATCGGCATCGAGGCCGACCTCGGCCGCGAGGGCCACGAGGTCGTCGATGCGCCCCACATGCTTGCCCTCGGTGAAGTACGCGGACATGAGCCGCTCCTCCATCTCGTGCTGGCGCCCCTCGGCCTTCGCGAAGTGCAGCAGCTCGTGCGCCTTCACGGTGTTCGTGTGCTGCAGCAGGTCGAACCGGTACTGCAGGCCCGCGTTCGCGGCGACGTTCGTGACGTTGGCCAGCATCTGCTCGACCTGCGTGCGCGGCATGCCCTTGTGACCGGAGAGGAAGTCGATCTCGTCGCCGTCGAAGTCGACGGGGGTGTCGGGCGAGAGCTCGAACGAGTGGAAGGTGACGGTGACCTGCGGAGCATCGTCATCGGCCGCGACGGCTTCGAGACCCTTCTCGAGGTTGCGCTTGCCGATGTAGCACCAGGGGCAGGCGATGTCGGACCAGATGTCGATGGAGATGGGTTCAGTCACACGATGGTCAACCGCCCGCGCGTCCGACGTATTCCGTCAGTAGAATCCTCGGATGCTCTCCGCCGATGATCCGCTTCCCTTCCGGCCCGAGCGCGTGCTCGTCGCCGGTGTCACCGGCTCGGGGAAGACGACACTCTCCCGGCGACTCGCCGCGCTCTGGGAGCTGCGGCACGTGGAGATCGACGGCCTGTTCCACGGTCCGGAGTGGACCCCGCGGGCGGAGTTCCTCGACGACGTGCGCGCCTTCGCGGCGGACGAGCGCTGGGTGACCGAGTGGCAGTACACGAGCAAGGGCACCGACGAGATCCTGACTCCGAGGGCGCAGCTCGCGGTCTGGCTCGACTACCCGTACCGCGTGGTGCGGTCGCGTCTGATCCGACGCACCCTCAGCCGCAGCATCCTCCGCACCCGGATGTGGAACGGGAACGTCGAAAAGCCGATCTGGCGGATGCTGGGGAGCACGCCGGAGGAGAGCATCCTGGCGTGGCAGACCGCGACGCTCCACAAATGGACCGAGCGCTTCCCCCAGGTGCAGGAGCGCTTCCCGCATCTCACGATCGTGCGGCTGACGCATCCGCGCGAGACGGAGCGCTGGCTGCGGGCTCAGGCCGACGTCGGGGTGTCCACCGCGCCGCCGAAGCGACGGTCGCGGGAGAGGTAGACCCCGATCGCACGCCAGAGCTCCTCGCGGGAGAAGTCCGGCCACAGCGTGTCGAGGAACACCATCTCGGCGTAGGCCGACTGCCACAGCAGGAAGTTCGAGGTGCGCTGCTCTCCCGAGCTGCGCAGGAACAGGTCCACGTCCGGCATGTCCGGCACGTACAGGTGCCGGCGGATCATCTTCTCGCTGATCGCGTTCGGCTTCACCCGCCCGGCCGCGACATCGGCCGCGATCGCCCGCATCGCGTCGACAAGCTCGATCCGTCCGCCGTAGTTGACGCACATGGTGAGGGTGAGCACGTCGTTGTCGCGGGTGAGCTGCTCGGCATACTGCAGCTCCTTGATGACGCTGCCCCACAGGCGCGGCTTGCGCCCGGCCCACCGGACCCGCACGCCCCACTCGTTGAGCTGATCGCGACGGCGGTGCAGCACATCGCGGTTGTAGCCCATGAGGAAGCGGACCTCCTCCGGCGAACGAGCCCAGTTCTCGGTGGAGAACGCATAGACGGAGAGGTGCTTCACGCCGGCCTGGATCGCGCCGGCGACGACGTCCAGCAGCACCTCCTCCCCTGCCTTGTGCCCCTCGATGCGGTTGAGCCCCCGGCGGTTCGCCCAGCGGCCGTTGCCGTCCATGACGATGGCGACGTGCTCCGGGACGGCGGGGAACGCGGGCGGGTGCACGCCCGTCCAGTCGATCGGCCGGTAGGGCACCGCGTCCTTGTGCGTGTAGGGCTTCGGGCTCACCGTGCTCCTTCTCCGGGGGTGGACGAGACGTGCGCGAGCGAGCGGATGCCGCGCTCCAGGTGCCACTGGGCATACGCCGCGACGAGGCCGGATGCAGCCGCCGTGTCGGCGTGCGGGGCGGCGTCGATGAGGTCCCAATCCCCGCGGATCAGCGCGAGCAGCAGCGTCAGGGTCTTCTCGGCGATCCGGGGGCTCCCGGCGGGCGCGTCGGCACGGCAGACCAGGCCGCCGAGCTGCGCGACGAAGACGGAGTGCGGCCCCGGGGCTCCACAGCGCGCGCAGTCCTCGAGGGACGGCGCCCACCCGGAGAGGGACATGACCCGCAGCAGGTACGAGTCGAGGATGCTGCGCGGGGCGTGCTCGCCGCGGGACAGTGCCCGCAGCCCGCCGACGAGCAGGAGGTACTGCTCCGGGGTGGCCTCGGCGTCGCTGAGCCGATCCGCCGTCTCGACCATGGCGTTCGCGGCGGTGAACCGGTCGTAATGGGCGGCGATGTCCGTGCCATAAGCCCCGAGCGACTCGGCCTGCTGCACGATGTCGAGCGAGCGGCCTTCGTAGAGCTGCACGTCCGCGACCATGAACGGCTCGAGGCGGGAGCCGAACTTCGACGAGGTGCGACGCACACCCTTCGCGACCGCGCGCACCTTCCCGTGCCGCCGGGACAGCATCGTGACGATGCGATCCGCCTCCCCCAGTTTGTGGGTGCGCAGGATCACCGCTTCGTCTCGGTAGGTGGGCACCCTTCGATTATCCTCCGTGCGCGACAATGGACGCGTGACCGAACCGCTCTTCACCATTCCGCTGTGGGCGGACCTCCTCGGCGTCGGCCTCGGCGGAGTGCAGGGCGCGATGTTCGCCGCCGGGTTCCAAGGACAGCGTCGGCTCGACTGGCTGGGCGTCGCGATCATCGGGATCATGATCGGCATGGGTGGCGGTCTCATCCGCGACATCCTGCTCGGGCAGACTCCCGCGACGCTGCAGAACCAGTGGTACCTGGTCACGGCCGCGGGTGCCGCGCTGCTCGGCATGCTCCTGGCCGGACTCTTCACGCGACTCAACACCGCGATCGTCGTGCTCGACGCCGTGGTGATCGGCATGTTCGGCGCCTTCGGAACGAGCAAGGCCCTCGCCTTCGGCATCCCCGAAGTACCCGCGGTCTTCATCGGCGTGTGCGCCGCGGTCGGCGGGAGCGTCCTCCGCGACATGCTCATGGGGCTGCCGACCGCCATCATGCACGTCGGCTCCCTGTACGCGGTGGCCGCCGCGGCCGGCTGCACGTTCATCGTCGCCGCGAACGCGGTCGGCATGCCGATCCCGCTCGCGGCGGTCATCGGCATCGTCGTGACGGCTGTGATCCGCATCCTCGCCGTGACGTTCGACGTCTCGCTTCCGGAGCAGCGCCGTCTGTACCGCCGCAAGGTCGCCGCGGAGACCGGCGCCATCGCGATCGTGAAGCCCCAGGACTGACTTCGAGTCGCGCGATTGACTCCATCCCGCAGCCGGATACGACCAATCGCGCGATTCGAAGGAGGGTCAGGTGCCTGCGAGCCCGTCGATCACGCGCGCGAGACCGAAGTCCCAGGCGGCTCGAGCGTCGTAGGGGGCGCCCATCGACTCCCCGGCAGCCTGACCCACTGACCGGGCGAGCGGCATCCCGTCACCGAGATAGGCCGCCAGACGCGGTGCGGCCTCTGCCCACGAGGCCGCGAACGAATCCGCGCTCTCCTCCTCCCGCATGCGTGCTGCCGCGGAGAGAGTGAAGTCGAGCACGAAGCTCAGCGCCGCATCACGATCCACGGCGGTGAGGCCGAGGCCGTCGAAGGCGTGAAGTTCCCGGTCGTACTTGGCGATGGTTCCAGGGCCGAGCGCGACCCGCGGGTCGTGGATGTCGATGAGCCAGGGGTGAGCCCGGAGGAGGCGCAGGTTGTCCTCGGCGACCGCCCGGACCTCCGCGCGCCACCCGGACGCCTGCGCAGGCTCGGTGGGCATCCTGGCGTGCATCGCATCCGTCATCAGGACGAGCAGGTCGGCGCGGCTGTTGACATGCGTGTAGATCGACATCGGAGTCAGCTCGAGCCACTGCGCGAGAGACCGGATCGTCACCGCGCCGAGGCCCTCGGCGTCAGCCAGCGCCACGGCACGATCCACGACGTCATCCGTCGAGTGGCGCGCCTTCGGACCGCGCTGCCGAGCCACGGGAGCCGCGGGGCTGTGCCGCCAGAGCAGATCGACGAGATTCCTGGTCATCGGGAATAGCCTAGACCGCTCCAGACTTAACCCTGTACGCTGTACAGACTTTCGGAATGGAGCATCGTGAACATCACTCAGACCGCCCTCTCGCTCAACGTCCCCGACGTGGCGGCCTCCGCCGCCTTCGCCATGACGCATTTCGGCTTCGAGGAGGCGATGTCCGCGGAGGGCTTCGTCTCGTTGCAGCACCCGGGACCCGTCCCGAACGTCATCTTCCTCGAGACCGGGCTCCCGACGTTCCGTCCGGAGGAGATCGCCGGATCCGCCGGTCAAGGCACCCTGATCGTCTTCGTCGTCGACGAGATCGACCGGGAGTTCGCCCGCATCGCCGCCGCGGGTGCGCGGGTGGTCACCGCTCCCGAGACCGAGCCATGGGGCGAACGATACTGCCAGTTCGCCGATCCCAACGGCCTCATCTGGCAGCTGGTGCAGTGGGTGGACTGACCCCCTCCTTCGAATCGCGCGATTGGTCCCATCCGGCGGCCGGATACGACCAATCGCGCGATTCGAAGGAAGATCAGACGGCGGTCAGCTCCTGCTGACGGCTGCGGATCGAGCGGTTCACGCCGGACACGATCGCCTTGAGCGACGCGGTCGAGATGTCGCCGTCGATGCCGACTCCCCACAGGCGCTGGTCGCCGACCTGCAGCTCGACGCAGGCCGCGGCCTGCGCGTCGCCGCCGGCGCTGAGAGCGTGCTCGACGTAGTCGTAGACCGTGATGTCGAAGCCCTGGCCCCGGAGCACCTCGACGAACGCCGCGACCGGACCGTTGCCGTTGCCAGACACCGAGACCTCCTGATCGTCGTCCCGCAGCACGACATCGAGCACCACGTCACCGGACATGTCGCTCCTGGTCTGCGTGGCGAGCAGCTCGAACCGCCCCCACTTGGCCTCGGTGTCGGCGGCGGGCAGGTATTCGTCCGTGAAGATCGACCAGATCTGCTCGCTGGTGACCTCTCCGCCCTCGGCATCCGTCTTGGCCTGCACGACCCCGGAGAACTCGATCTGGAGCTTGCGCGGCAGGTCGATCGCGTAGTCGGACTTGAGCAGGTACGCGACCCCGCCCTTGCCCGACTGGGAGTTCACGCGGATGACGGCCTCGTACGAGCGGCCGAGGTCCTTCGGATCGACGGGCAGGTACGGCACGGCCCACTCGATCTCGTCGACCGTCACGCCCTGCGCCTCGGCCTTGGCGGCCATGGCCTCGAAGCCCTTCTTGATGGCGTCCTGGTGCGAGCCGCTGAACGCCGTGAAGACGAGGTCGCCGGCCCACGGGCTGCGCTCCGGCACCGGCAGCTGGTTGCAGTACTCGACCGTCCGCTTGACCTGATCGATATTGCTGAAGTCGATCTGCGGGTCGATGCCCTGCGTGAACATGTTGATGCCCAGCGCGACGAGGTCGACGTTGCCGGTGCGCTCGCCGTTGCCGAACAGGCAGCCCTCGATACGGTCGGCGCCGGCCATGTAGCCCAGCTCTGCCGCAGCGATCGCGGTGCCGCGGTCGTTGTGCGGGTGCAGCGACAGGATGACGTTCTCGCGGTGGGCGAGGTGACGGCTCATCCACTCGATCGAGTCGGCGTAGATGTTCGGCGTCGCCATCTCCACCGTCGCGGGGAGGTTGATGATCACCTTGCGGTCCGGCGTGGGCTCGAAGATCTCGATGACTTGGTTGCAGACGTCGACGGCGAACTCCAGCTCGGTGCCGGTGTAGCTCTCCGGGGAGTACTCGTAGTACACCTGCGTGTCGGGGATGGTCTTCTCGAACTGGCGGCACAGCCGTGCGCCCTCGAGCGCGATGTCGATGATGCCCTGCTTGTCGGTGCGGAAGACCACCTCGCGCTGCAACACGCTCGTGGAGTTGTAGAGGTGCACGATGGCCTGCTTGGCTCCCGCGATCGCCTCGTAGGTGCGAGCGATCAGGTGCTCGCGCGCCTGCGTCAGGACCTGGATCGTGACGTCGTCCGGGATGACGTTCTCCTCGATGAGCTGGCGCACGAAGTCGAAGTCGGTCTGGCTCGCCGACGGGAAGCCGACCTCGATCTCCTTGTAGCCCATGCTCACGAGCAGCTCGAACATGACGCGCTTGCGCTCGGGTGACATCGGGTCGATAAGGGCCTGGTTGCCGTCGCGGAGGTCGACCGCGCACCAGCGGGGGGCCTCGGTGATGCGGGCGTCGGGCCACGTGCGATCAGGCAGGTGGACGGTGATCTGCTCGTGGAACGGCCGGTACTTGTGGATCGGCATCGCGGACGGGCGCTGAGTGTTCTGCATGATGGGGCTTCTTCTCTTCGTCAAGATGAACGGGCCAACACAAGCGCCGCGACGAGGAAGGCCCTAGCTTTAGGACTCGTCGCGGCAGCTAAGAAGAAGCAGACCGCCGAAAGGCATGTGGTCATGCTAGCAGGGAAGCCGCGGGCGTTTCGACGCCCCGAGACGATGCGAGTGCGCGCGACACTGGTCGGTATGAGCACCTTCCGCGACCGTCCCCTCCTCGCCGTCGGCGTCGTGTCGGCGCTGTTGCTGCTGGCCGGCTGCACCGCGAGCCCAGGAGCATCGTCGCCGCCGACCAGCACGACGGTCCCGTCGGACTCCCGCCTGGAAGAGGCGGAGCCCGCGCCGCCGGAGGGGACCGTGGTCGCCACGGGAACGGTCCTCGACGAATCCGGGGAGGTCCGGCTGTGTCTCGGTGCGATCCGCGAGTCGTATCCGCCGCAGTGCGACGGAGTCGCGCTCGACGAGTGGAGCTGGGACGGTGTGGACGGCAGCGAGGCGTCCGGGGAGACGCGCTGGGGGGCGTACGCGGTCACCGGCACCTGGGACGGCGAGCGGTTCACGGTGACCGCACCGCCCGCCCTCCTCGCGCTCCACGATCCGATGGCTCCGGAGGATCCGACCGACGGCGCGGACGGCGCGAGCACGGCGGATGAGCTCGACCGCGTGCAGAACGACATCGCCGGACGCCTCGGCGCGGACGCGCTCGCCGTGTCGACGGACCGCGGCTACGTGTGGCTCCAGGTCGTCTGGGATGACGGGACGCTGCAGGACGCGGTCGACGCCGAGTACGGCGAGGACGTGGTCATCGTCACGTCCGCGCTCCGCGAGATCGACTAGGCGTCGGTGACCAGCGCGAGCTTGCCGCCCGGGTGCCCTGTGGCGAGGAGCCGGTGCGCGGCCGGCGCCTCGGTGAGCGGGAACGTGCGCGCGAGCGGAACCACCAGGTCGCCGTTCTGCGCCAGGGCGACGAGTTCGCTGCGCACCTCGTCGCGGAATCGTGCACTGTCCGGCATCGACCCCGCGATCGCGAGGAACCCGTCGGCCGATGCCCGCGCGAGGTTCGCGATCGTGACGATGCGGCGGCGATCGGACACCAGGGCGAGGGACACGTCGATCGCCTCGTCGGTGCCCACCGCATCCAGAGCCGCGGCGATCGGTCCGTCGGCCAGCGCTCGTACCCGATCAGCGAGGCCCCGTCCGTAGGCCACCGGGACCCCGCCGAAACGCCGCACCTCGTCGAAGCGTTCGGGGCTGGCGGTGCCGATGACCCGGACGTTCCGGAGCCGCGCCTGCTGCAGCACGCTGACACCGACCGCGCCCGACGCCCCGTGCAGCAAAACCGTCTCCCCCGGCGACGCCCCGGTGACGGCGAGCATCTCCGCGGCCGTCGTGCCGACGAGCAGAAGGTTGGCCGCTTCCGGGTGGGTGAGCGTGGACGGCTTCGCGAACACCTTCGCCGCGGGCACCGTGACCTCGGTCGCGTAACCGCCCCGCACGCGGAACGCCACGACCTCATCGCCGACCTCGGCCTCACCGGAACCGATGCGGGTCGCGGGGCCGATCGCCGCGAGCTCACCCGAGACCTCGTAGCCGATCGGCACCGGGAACTCGAGCCCTGGTCGAGCGGCAGCGACATGTTTCGCGTCGGCCGGATTCACCCCCGCGGCCCGGACGCGGATCGTGACCTCACCCTCGCCCGGCGCCGCGGGCTCGTACTCCCCGAACTCCCACGACTCGGGAGATCCCGCCGCCTTCGCCACCCAGTGCGTCGCCATGATTCCACCCTTCATCCTCGCTTCCATCATGCGCCCGCGGGAGCATGACGGCGCGTTGCGTTCGGCACAGAACCTGCTCCGCCGCAGGGTTCAGTGGTCACCTCCCCGGAGTGGTCGACGTAAGAACCTTCAACGAGGGCCTCGACAGCAACGTCCTTGAACGACATCTCCGCGCGGTGGTCGACCCCGGAGAGTATGACGTACACGGTGACGGGCCCTTCCAGACTCGACACGGGGTACGCGTGGCTGCTGGTCACGGAGAAGTCGGGAAAGGTGTCGGGGAGAATCGGTTCAGCGGGCAGGACGTCCACCGCTCCTCCCTCATCGGCAGTCGCCGAGAAGAGCACGATCTCCTGTTCAACTCCCCATTCTTCACGGAGCGCTGTGGAGATGTAGTCGATCTCCCAGGGCTCGTCGAGGCAATGCACCCACGCGAACTGGTCGTCGACGACCGTCAGTGCCACCGGCTCCAGGAAGACGGGGCGTGTGGGCACGCACCCCGCCGACGCCGCCACACCCAGCACTGTCAGTCCGGTGGCCGCAGCGCGGAGAAAGCCCCGCTTCACTCGAACGGTCCTCCGTCGGCATCGGCTACATGCAGCACGCGACAGCAACGCGGCCACGACTCATCGACCTATCCCTCGATCCGACCTTCTCGCCCGCATCGCCGCTACGCACGCTCAGAGGAAACAGCGGATGTTGGTCGCGGTGCCGGAGACGTTGCTCCACGCGTTGGCGGAGACCGTCGCCAGGACCGTGCTCCCGTTCCGGACCTGCATGTAACCGGAGGTGCGGGCGTTCGCCGCCGACTTCGTCGCGAAGGACGACGGGATCGCGATGGTCGTGCAGCTCCCCCAGCTCAGCATGGCGCCGACGCGATTGAGCTCCCGGTATGCGCAGATGCGGCCGGTCGCACAGTTCCCGACCGCACGCGCCACCGTGCGGACGGTCCCGGTGTTCGAGGTGTACTCCATGTCGAGCTTCGGCCAGACGGCGCTGCCGGCGTCGATCACCACACCACCGGGCACCTCGTCGAGGATGCGCACCATCAACGGGTCGAGCGTCGGCTCCTCAGCGGTGGCCGCGGCGACGGGACCGCCTGCTCCGGTCAGCACCAGCGCCAGTCCGACCACGACGGCGATGCGCAGCCGTGTCATCGCAGCATCTCCTCGTCGATGTCCCACATCCGGTAGTCGACGATCGCCCCCGCGGGGAACACCCCGTCGTCCTTGAGCACCGTCCGTTCGAGACCCACGATGCGGCCGGTGTCGAGCGATACGAGCACGTCGTCACGGACGACGCCGTCCGCGGAGATGACACGGATCCCGGCGACCGGGCGGCCGAGACGATCGGTCGTCGTCCCCAGAGCCTCCGCGCCCCCGGACTCCTCGATCAGAGTCAGCAACTCGGCGTGCTGCGCGTTCGTCAGCGTCCACTGCCCGAAGACGGAGGTGATCGCCGTGACCGCCTCGAACGCGGTCGGCTGCTCGGGCATGTCGAAGGCGACCAGCAGCGCCCGCACGTCCGCGGCGGAATCGCCCGGGACGTCGACGACAGGAGTGACGAACTCGCCCGGAGCGAGGACGACGCGGGATGCCACCTCGCCCGTGCTCTTCACCTCGGCCTGTCCGTTCGCCACCGCATCCGTCGGCGCATACGGCTCACCGTTGATGGCGACGGCCTCTCCCGAGAGGTCTTCCTCCCAGGTGAAGGTCGCGAACTGCGGAACGACCTCGGCCCGTTCGGTGTCGACCTCGACGTTGTACGACCAGAACGCCGTGCGCGTCGAGCGCTCGGGTTCCGCCGGTGGACTGAAGATCTCGAGGTCCGCCTCCGCCGCGGCCACCGTATCGCTCAGCGAGCCGGCCGCCTCGAACACGAGCGGAGACGGCGCTCCCGCGACGGCGGCTCCTTGCGGGAGGAGGACGCCGAAAGCCACCGCGGCGGACGCCGCGACGGCCGTGAGGCCCGCTGCCCAGCCGATCGTCCTCGCACGCCGTCGTCGCGGCGCACGAGCAGATCGGATGATGCGATCACGCGCGGCGATGGCGCGCGCGTCCGGAGGGGCGTCCCGCGGGGTGCGCGCGGGATCGGCCTCGACGAGCACGCGCTCGAGCAGAGCATTGTCACTCATCACGCATTCCCCGTCCCCTCCAGTCCCAGCGTCTCTCGCAGCCGATCCTCGGCACGAGCCAACGTCTTCCGTACCCGGGACTCAGAAGTGCGCAGCAGCTCCGCGATCTCCCCCACCGCGAGTCCATCCCAGTACGTGAGCATGATGATACGCCGTTGCAGCGGAGTGAGGACACCCAAAGCCCTGAGCACTTCGCGGCGTCCGAATCCGCCGAGGGTCTCGGGGTCGCCGGAGAGCCCTGAGTGCACGGCGTCGATCGCCCCGTGGGCGGTGGATGAGCGCCGGGACCGCGCGCGCAACCGACGGTCGGTCTCCCGGAGCAGCCAGACCCTCCCCGGGGGCCGCGTCGGTCGGAGTCGCGACCACGCCGCGAGGAAGACCTCCGACACGATCTCGCTCACCTCGTCGTCGTCGGGGACGACGCCCTCGATATGGTGGCGCACCGTCGCCCAGTGCTCGTCGAACACTCGTGTGAAGATCTGGTCCCGCAGCGAGCTCGGGTCTTCGCCGCGGCCGATCATGTCGGTGGGGTCGGCGGTCTGCCCGCCGCCTCCGACGTCCTGCGGGCCTGCATGTCAGAACCCGAGCCGGCCGAGCTGCTTGGGATCGCGCTGCCACTCCTTCGCGACCTTGACGTGGAGCCCGAGGAACACGCGGGTCCCGAGCAGCTCCTCGATCCCCGCGCGGGAGCGGGCACCCACGTCGCGGAGGCGCTTGCCCTTGTGGCCGATGATGATGGCCTTCTGGCTGTCCCGCTCGACCACGATGGAGGCGTGCACGTCGGTGAGGTCGCTGTCCTCGCGCGGGGCGATGTCGTCGACCACGACGGCGATCGAATGCGGGAGCTCATCGCGCACGCCGTCGAGGGCGGCCTCGCGGATGATCTCGGCGATGCGATCCTCCGTCGACTCGTCCGTGGTGACCCCCTCGGGGTAGAGCGCGGGCCCCTCGGGCATGAGCTGCAGGATCTCGTCCGCCAGCACCTCGAGCTGATCGCGCGTCAGCGCCGACAGCGGGATCACGGCGGCCCAGTCCTCGCGGAGGGAGTCCACCTCCATCAGCCGCTCGGTGATCTCATCGCGCCCGGCCGCGTCGGTCTTCGTGACGATGGCGATCTTCTGCGCGCGCGGGTAGCCGTCCAGCGAAGCGGCGATGCGGCGATCGCCGGGACCGACCTTCTCGGTCGCGGGCACGCAGAAGCCGATCACATCGACGTCGCCCAGCACCTGCTCGACGAGGTCGTTCAGCCGCTCGCCCAGGAGCGTGCGCGGCTTGTGGATGCCGGGGGTGTCGACGATGACGAGCTGTCCGTCCGGGCGGTTGAGGATGCCGCGGATCGCTCGACGCGTGGTCTGCGGCTTCTCGCTCGTGATGGCGATCTTCTCGCCGACGAGGGCGTTGGTGAGCGTCGACTTGCCCACGTTCGGCCGTCCGACGAAGGTCACGAACCCGCTCCGGGTGTCTTCAGTCATCGCGCCGTTCTCCTTCATCCTGCACATCTTCGGGCTCTGCTGCCCGCTCCACGAACACCGTCGCGATCCCTCGGCCCCGCCCGCGGGAAGCCCCGCCGGTGAGTACGAGGCCGTGGACGGTGGCCGTCGCACCGGGCTGCGGCACCTGGCCGAGCGTCTTGCCGAGCAGACCGCCGATGGAGTCGACGTCCTCGTCCTCGAGCTCCAGGCCGAACAGATCGCCCACGTCCTCCAGCGAGAGCCGGGAGCTCACGCGATAGCGGCCGTCGCCCAGGTCGACGAACTCGGCGGATACCTGATCGTACTCGTCCGAGATCTCCCCCACGAGCTCCTCGATGAGGTCCTCCAGCGTCACCAGGCCGGAGATGCCGCCGTGCTCGTCGATCACGAGACACACGTGCACCGCGTCGCGCTTCATCTGCTGCAGCAGCGTCTCCGCACGCATCGACTCGGGAACGAACGTGGCGGGCCGAGCGATCGGACGGATCGAGGCGGCGCGCCAGGCGCTGTCGTCGCGGTAGGCGAACTGCACGAGGTCCTTGAGGTAGAGCACCCCGACGACATCGTCGGCCTCATCGTCGACGACCGGCATCCGGGACACGCCGCGGTGCAGGAAGAGCGACATGGCCTCGTCGGTCGTCGCCTCCGCGCCCACGGTGACCATCTCGGTCCGCGGCACCATCACCGCGCGGACGAACTGGTCGGTGAAGTCGAACACCGAGTGGATGAGGTCGCGGTCGTCCTCCTCGATGAGGTCGTTCGAGGCGGCCTCGTCGACCATGCTCAGCAGCTGGTCCTCGCTTGAGAACGAGCTGCGTCCGGTCCCCGGGGTGACGCGGTTGCCCAAGACGACGAGGCCCTGGGCGATCGGCCCGAGAATGATGCGCAATCCCCGGACGACGTTCGCACTCCCCCGGATCATGCTCTCGGCGTGCTGATGCCCGAAGGTCCGCGGACTCGCCCCGACGAGGACGAAGGTGATGCCGGTCATCAGGATGGCGGCGGCGAGCATCGCCCACCAGATGTTCTCGAAGACGATCGTGAACGCCACGGTGACGAGCACGGCAGCCGTCACCTCCGCGAGGACGCGGATGAAGGCGACCGCGTTGACGTGCGCGTCGAGGTCGGCGGCGATCCGCTCCAGCGCCTTCGCGCGGCGGCCCTCGGTCGCCATGTCGGCCAGGCCGGCACGGGAGGTCACGCCGTATGCCGCGTCGATCGCGGCCATGAGGCCGCCGAACGCCACCAGCAGCACGGCGGCGACGAGCAGCAGCAGCTCCGTCATCGCCGGCGACGCTCGGACGCGGCGAAGCCCTGGATGAGCTGCTTCTGCAGACCGAACATCTCCCGCTCCTCATCCGGCTCCGCGTGATCGAAGCCGAGAAGGTGCAGCAGTCCGTGCGTGGTGAGCAGGATGAGCTCGTCCATCAGCGTGTGGCCGGCGGCCTGCGCCTGCGTCTCCGCGACCTGCGGGCAGAGGACGATGTCGCCGAGCAGCCCGGGTGGCGTCGGCCGGTCCTCGGTACCGGGACGGAGCTCGTCCATCGGGAAGCTGAGGACGTCGGTCGGGCCCGGCTCGTCCATCCACTGCACGTGCAGCGCCTCCATGGCCCCTTCGTCGACGAGGACGATGGCGACCTCGGCGTCCGCGCTGACGTGGAGCTGCGCGAGGTTGAAGTCGGTCAGCCGCTGCAGCACGGTCTCGTCGACATCGATCGCCGACTCGTTGTTGATCTCGATCATGAGAGCCCTCGTTTCGGCATGCGATCGCGTGGTCCTGGTCGCTGGGCACCGCGTCGCTCGGCACGGTTGGCGAACTCGTGCGCCTGTTCGCGCTCGGTGCGCTGCGCCACGCGCCGCTCGTCGTACTCGCTGTACGCGTCGACGATGCGACCGACCAGCGAGTGCCGCACCACGTCGTCGCTGGTGAGGCGGGAGAAGTGGATGTCGTCGATGCCGTCGAGCACGCGGGTGACCAGGCGGAGACCGGAGGCTCCCTGCGGGAGGTCGACCTGGGTGATGTCGCCGGTGACGACCATCTTCGTCCCGAACCCGAGACGGGTGAGGAACATCTTCATCTGCTCGGGCGTGGTGTTCTGCGCCTCGTCCAGCACGACGAAGGAGTCGTTGAGCGTGCGCCCCCGCATGTACGCCAGCGGCGCGACCTCGATGGTCCCGGTCGCCATCAGGCGCGGCACGATCTCCGGGTCCATCATCTCGTTGAGCGCGTCGTAGAGCGGCCGCAGGTACGGATCGATCTTGTCGGTGAGCGTGCCGGGGAGGAACCCGAGGCGCTCCCCCGCCTCGACCGCCGGACGCGTGAGGATGATGCGCGTGACCTCCTTGCGCTGCAGCGCCTGGACGGCCTTCGCCATCGCCAGGTAGGTCTTGCCCGTTCCCGCCGGACCGATGCCGAACACGATCGTGTTCTCCTCGATCGCGTCGACGTACTCCTTCTGGCCGAGCGTCTTCGGCCGGATGACCTTGCCGCGCGTGGACAGGATCGCCTCGCCCAGCACCTCGCTGGGACGCGGGCCACCCTCCTGGCGGAGCATGCGCGCAGAGCTGGACACGTCGCTCGGGGCGAGGTCGTGGCCGGCCTTGGTCATCGCGAGCAGCTCGTCGACGAGGTTCTTGGCCTTGGCGACGGCCTCGCGCTCACCCGTGAGCGTGATCTCGTTGCCGCGGACGAGCACCTGCACGTCGCGGTGCTCCCGCTCCAGCATCCGCAGCAGCCGGTCCTGGGGACCGAGCAGCTGCACCATCGCGACACCGTCGGCGTAGAGCCTTTCGGTGACGGTTTCCTGATCGTCAGAAGCCAACGAGCTTGTTCTCCTCGAGGTTGCCGAGCACATGGGCGTGCACGTGGAAGACGGACTGCGCGACACTCGCGCCGTTGTTGAAGATGAGGCGGTACTCGCCGTTGGCGTGCTCCTCGGCGATGCGCTTGGCGGCGGCGACCATCTCCGCCAGCAGCTCGGGATCCCCGGCTGCGAGTGCGGTCACGTCGCGGTACTCCTCGGTCTTCGGGATGACGAGTACATGGAGCGGCGCCTGTGGATCGATGTCGCGGATCGCGAAGACGCGACCGGTGTCGAGCAGGATCTCCCCCGGGATGTCCCCGGTGAGGATGCGCGTGAAGATCGAGGGTTCGCTCATGCTCTCAGCTTACTGGGGGGACGCGGGCCGCGGCCGGTCACCAGCGGCCGAGGGCCACCGAGAGCACGGCGATGGCGGCAGGTCCCGCAGTGGAGGTGCGCAACACGGTGTCGCCGAGCAGGACGCGCTCAGCGCCGGCCGCCGCGAGCTTCTCGAGCTCCTCCGGAGCGATCCCGCCCTCCGGACCCACCACGAGCACGAGGTCACGGTCGTCGGGAACGAGCGTGGAGAGCCGGGCGGGAGCGGTCGGGTCGAGCAGCAGCACCCGCTGCGTCGCCGCGCGCGCCGCAAGCTGTGCGGTCGACTCGGGGGCGGCCACCTCGGGCACCCAGGTCCGGTGCGCCTGCTTGGCCGCCTCGCGGACGATCGTCGCCCAGCGCTCGCGTCCCTTCACCGCCTTCGGCCCCTCCCAGCGCGACACACTCCGGCTCGCCTGCCACGGCACGATCTCGTCGACGCCCAGTTCACATGCCGCCTGCACCGCGAGCTCGTCGCGGTCGCCCTTCGCGAGCGCCTGCACGAGCACGAGACGCGGAGTCGCCGGCTCGTGCTCGACGCGCTCGGCGATCCGGACATCGACGCGCGACGGTGACACCTCCTCGGCGACGCCGGTCAGCCAGACGCCTCGACCGTCGCCGACGGTGACCGTCTCGCCGACGCGCAGCCGCCGGACGACGGCCGCATGCTTGGCCTCGGCGCCCGTCAGTGACACGAGACCGCCCACCGCGGCGTCGCCCGCGGACTCGACGAGGAAGTGCAGCGCCACGATCAGTGAGTACGGAACCGGTCGCGCAGCTTGGAGAACAGGCCCTGCTGGAACTGCGCGAGCTGCGGGCCCGGCGCCTTGTTCTTCTTCGCGAAGTCCTCGATGAGCTTGCGCTGCGCGGAGTCGAGCTTGGTGGGGGTGACCACCTGCACACCGACGCGGAGATCGCCACGCTGGGTGCCGCGCAGCGGCGTGATGCCCCGTCCCTTGATGGTCAGCACGTCGCCGGACTGCACGCCCGCGCGGATCTCCAGGTCGACCTCCCCGTCGAGCCCCTCGATCGAGGTCTCGGTGCCCAGGATGGCGTCGGTCATGGACACCTCGAGCGTGGCGAGCAGGTCGTCGCCGTCCCGGCTGAACGCGGGGTGCGGGTTGACCGTCACCTCGACGTACAGGTCGCCGTTCGGGCCACCGGCGCGTCCGACCTCGCCGGAACCCGGGAGCTGCAGCCGCAGGCCGGTCTCGACGCCCGCCGGGATGTCGAGGGACACCGTGCGGCGCGACCGGACGCGTCCCTGACCGCCGCAGGTGCCGCAGGGGTACGGGATGGTCGTGCCGTAGCCCTCGCAGGTGCCGCAGGGCTGAGAGGTGACGACGTTGCCGAGCAGGCTGCGCACCTGACGCTGCACGTGGCCGGTGCCACCGCAGATGTCGCAGGTGACGGGTGACGTGCCCTCCTGGCAGCACGAGCCCTGACAGGTCTCGCAGAGCACAGCCGTGTCCACCTCGATGTCGCGGTGCGCACCGAAGACCACGTCTCCCAGGTCGAGTGTGACCCGGACGAGGGCATCCTGCCCGCGCTCCCGTCGTGACCGGGGACGAGCGCCGCGCCCGCCGCCCTGGGACGCGCCGAAGAACGTCTCGAAGATGTCGCCGAAGCCGCCGAAGCCGCCGAAGTTGTTCGCGCCGTCACCGCCGCCCATGTCGTAGCGGCGGCGCGACTCCTCGTCGCTGAGCACGTCGTAGGCGTGCGTGACCAGCTTGAACTTCTCTGCGGCCTCCTCGCCCGGGTTCACGTCCGGGTGGAGCTGCCGTGCCAGGCGCCGATACGCCTTCTTGATCTCGTCGGTGGAAGCGTCCCGGGACACCCCGAGAACCTCGTAGTGGTCCGCCACAATCGCCTTTCTGCGCGTGTTTTCCGTGGGGCCGCCTCAGCGGCCGGCCTCGTCGTCGTCGAGCATCCGCGACAGGTAGCGGGCGACCGCCCGTGCCGCTGCGAGGTTGCTCGGATAGTCCATCCGGGTCGGTCCCATGACACCGACCCGCGCGGTCCCCGAGGGTGCCGCGTAGTTGCTGGCCACGATCGACGCCTCGCCGAGCCCGAAGGAGGCGTTCTCGGTGCCGATGCTCGCCGCGAGGCCGTGCTCGTCCGGCACCATCTCGCTCATCAGCCGCAGCAGCGTGACCTGCTCCTCGATGGCCTCGAGGAGGGGATGGATGCTGCCGCGGAAGTCCTGTTCCCGTCGCGCCAGGGTCGCCGCGCCCGCCATCACGAGCCGCTCCTGCCGGAAGCCGCCGAGCTCGTCGATCACGACTCCGGCGACGGCGCGGAGAACGCGGTCCTGGGGGGCCTCCTCCGTGGCGAGGAGTGCCTGCAGGCGGTCGGAAGCCGCCGCGATCGCCTGCCCGGTGATGAGGGCGGACAGTCGAGCGCGCAGCACCGCGAGGTCCGCTTCGTCGATCGTGTCCGGCAGCGCGGTGATCCGCTGTGATACCCCGCCGGCGTCCGTGACCAGGACCGTGAGGAGCCGGTTGGGAGCGAGCGTCACGAGTTCGACGTGCGTCACGTGGGCCCGCGCGAACGACGGGTACTGGGCCAGCGCGACCTGTCCGGTGAGTTGCGTGAGCACGCGGACAGTACGGACCATCAGATCGTCGAGGTCGGCCGGATCGGCGAGGAACGACTCGATGGCCGAGCGCTGCGCGGTGGAGAGCGGTCGGAGCTGGGCGAGGTGATTCACGAACACCCGGTAGCCCTTGTCCGTGGGGACGCGCCCGGACGACGTGTGCGGAGCCGTGATCAGCTCTTCGTCCTCCAGCTGCGCCATGTCGTTGCGGATCGTCGCGGCCGAGACGCCGAAGGAATGGCGGTCGACGATGGAACGGCTGCCCACGGGCTCGTGCGTCTCGACGTAGTCCTGCACGATCGCGCGGAGAACCTGCAGCCCTCGCTCTGTGACCATGGGTTCCCCTTCCCGCCGACCGGGTGCTGGCACTCTGCCGCCCTGAGTGCCAATCCTACCTCCTGCGATCGGGAGTTCTCCGAAGGCGGGACGGCCCGGGCGGCGTCGCTCAGTCCGTCAGCTCACGCACCACCGCGTCGGCGAGGAGGCGACCGCGCAGCGTGAGCTGCACGCGACCGCGGATCGCCGCCGGCGCATCGATCAGGCCGTCGGCGATGAGCCCGGCGACGCGGTCCCTGTTCCGCTCCGGGACGTCCGTCACCGCGATCCCTTCGCGGATGCGGCTGAGGAGGAGGATGCGCTCGAGCGTCTGCGCCTCCTGGTCGGGACGTTCGCGACCTGCCGCCGGCGAGGATGAGGCGGCCAGCCGCTGTGCGTAGGCCGCCGGGTGCTTGACGTTCCACCACCGGAGCCCGGCCACGTGGCTGTGCGCCCCGGGGCCGAAGCCCCACCAGTCGCTCCCCCGCCAGTATGCGAGGTTGTGCCGCGACCGCTGCCCTTCGCTGCGGGCCCAGTTGCTGACCTCGTACCACTCGAACCCGGCGGCGGCGAGGCGCTCGTCCGCCATCTCGTACATGTCCGCCTGCAGGTCGTCGTCCGGTGTCGGCACCTCGCCACGACGGATCTGCCGCGCGAGCTTCGTGCCGTCTTCGATGATGAGCGCGTACGCGGAGATGTGGTCGGACTCCAGGGCGAGCGCGGTGTCCAGGGATGCTTCCCAATCCGCGAGCGATTCCCCCGGCGCGCCGTAGATGAGGTCGACGCTGACGGCGAGGCCCGCGTCCTTCGCGGCGGCGACCGCGGTGCGCACGTTCTCGGGCCGATGCGTCCGATCGAGCGCGGCGAGCACGTGCGGGACGGCCGACTGCATGCCGACGGAGAGTCTCGTGACCCCCGCCTCTGCGAGGATGCGCGCGACCTCCGGCGTCACCGTGTCGGGATTGGCCTCGACCGTCACCTCGGCACCCGGAGCGAGCCCGAACGCCGCGGTGGCCGCTCCCAGCATCCGCGCCAGATCGCCTGCCGGCAGCAGCGTGGGTGTGCCGCCACCGAAGAACACCGTGTCCATCGGCCGCAGCGCTCCGGCGTCCTCCAGCACGGTGCGGGCGAGGGCGATCTCGCCGATGAGGGTGGACGCGTAGTCCTCCTGCTTCGCCCCGCGGAGCTCGCTGGACGTGTACGTGTTGAAGTCGCAGTAGCCGCAGCGCACCCGGCAGAACGGGATGTGGAGGTAGGCGGAGAACGGCGTCTCCGCGGAGATCGGGAGGTCGGCAGGGAGTCGCCCGTCCGGCGGCGCGGGATCCCCGAGCGGAAGCGGTCCCGCCATCACACCGGGGTCGCGTAGAGCGGGGAGATCGCGCGGAGGTAGCGCGCGAAGAGGTCGCGACGGCGGCGCTTCATGAGGGCGGGGACGAGGCGATAGAGCAGCGTGTTCGGGGCGTCGAAGGCGCGGACGGTGAACCACACCTCGTCGTTGTCCTCACGCCAGTCCACATCGAACGACTCCTCGCCGCGGACCACGGATCCGCCCACCGTGCCCAGCACGAAGCCGATCCGGCGGGTCTCCTCGGTGACGGAGATCACGCGCAGCTCCGAATCGGCGCGCATGCCACCGACACGGCCGCGCAGGTGGAGCGTCATTCCCGCGCCCACGAAGGGCATCCCCTCCGCGTCGTACCGCGGCTCCACGTCGCGCTTGCTCGGCGCGATCGGGTTCCCTTCGGCGTCGAAGCTCACGCCCGCGTACGCCGGACCCGGAGCAGGACGGACGTCTTCCACGGAGAGCCCGGCGGCGCGCTGCGCCGTCCACGAGAGCAGGGCTTCGCCGGCCGTCTGGAAACGCTCCTCACCGCTGCCGATGCGCCAGGATTCCTCCGCCGGGATGCTGCGCTCCGGCGGGTACTGCATCAGATCCGGGGCGTGGGTCGCACCCACGGCCGCATAGTCCACCGTGTCGTCTCGGAAAGTCCCGCGCCGCATGAGTTCCAGCCTACTTCGGGTTCCCTGAGCGAACACCCCCCGCGCCGCACGCCGTCACATCCCCCGGATGATGCTGGGTCCCTGAGCCTGTCGAAGGGCTGGATCCCTGAGCGTGTCGAAGGGCTGGGTCCCTGAGCGTGTCGAAGGGCGCACAACACTCAGTCCAAGGCTCCTCCACACCGCTGGGTCCCTGAGCTTGTCGAAGGGATCTCCGCACGCCCCGGCCAAGCCGCACGCACCTCCGCCATGATGGCCCGATGCCATGGACCTACATCCTCGAATGCGCAGACGGCAGTTTCTACACGGGCAGCACGAACGGCGACCTCGAAGCCCGCGTCTGGGAGCACAACCACGACGACGCCTTCTCCGCCAACTTCACTCGCAACCGGAGACCCGCGGCGCTGGTGTACGCGGAGCACTTCGACACCGTCGACGCCGCCTTCTTCCGGGAGAAGCAGATCCAGGGGTGGAGCCGTCGGAAGAAGATGGCGCTGATCGAGGGCCGGTGGGAGGACCTTCCGTCGTTGTCGACCTCGTACAGTGCGCTTCGACAAGCTCAGCGACCCACCGAGGCTCAGCGACCCACCGAGACTCAGCGACCCACCGAGGCTCAGCGACCCAGCGCGGGCAGCCCCTGAGGATGGCGCGCTTCGACAGGCTCAGCGACCCATCGGGCGTGGGCTACTTCTTGTCCTTGGTCTCGACGTCGCCGGAGAGAGCGGCGATGAACGCCTCCTGGGGGACCTCGACGCGGCCCACCATCTTCATGCGCTTCTTGCCCTCCTTCTGCTTCTCGAGGAGCTTGCGCTTACGGGTGATGTCACCGCCGTAGCACTTCGCGAGCACGTCCTTGCGGATCGCGCGGATCGTCTCGCGAGCGATGATGCGGGCACCGATCGCGGCCTGGATCGGCACCTCGAACTGCTGGCGAGGGATGAGCTTGCGCAGCCGCTCCGCCATCATCGTGCCGTAGGCGTACGCCTTGTCACGGTGCACGATCGAGCTGAACGCGTCGACCTTCTCGCCCTGGAGCAGGATGTCGACCTTGACGAGGTCGGCCTCCTGCTGCCCCGAGGGCTCGTAATCCAGGGAGGCGTAGCCCTGCGTCTTGGACTTGAGCTGGTCGAAGAAGTCGAACACGATCTCGCCGAGCGGCATGTTGTAGCGCAGCTCGACGCGCTCCTCGGAGAAGTACTCCATGCCGAGCAACGTGCCACGACGCGACTGGCACAGCTCCATGACGGTGCCGACGTAGTCCTTGGGCAACAGGATGGCTGCCTTGACCATGGGCTCCGACACCGAGCCGATGCGCCCATCGGGGTACTCGCTCGGGTTCGTGACGGTGACGGTCTCGCCGGTGTCGCTCGTGAGCACCTCGTAGATCACGCTCGGCGCGGTGGTGATGAGGTCGAGGCCGAACTCCCGCGCGAGGCGCTCGGTCACGATCTCCAGGTGCAGCAGGCCGAGGAAGCCGCAGCGGAATCCGAACCCGAGAGCCACAGAGGTCTCCGGCTCGTACTGCAGCGAGGCATCGGAGAGCTTCAGCTTGTCGAGCGCCTCGCGCAGTTCCGCGTAGTCGCTGCCGTCGATCGGGTAGATACCCGAGAAGACCATCGGCTTGGGGTCCGTGTAGCCGGGAAGAGCTTCCGCCGCGGGCTTGCGGGCGTTCGTGATTGTGTCGCCGACCTTCGACTGACGCACGTCCTTCACGCCGGTGATGAGGTAGCCCACCTCGCCGACGCCGAGACCCTTGGTGGGAGTGGGCTCCGGGCTCGACACGCCGACCTCGAGAGCCTCGTGGTTCGCGCCCGTGGACATCATCTGGATGCGCTCGCGGGGCGAGAGGCTGCCGTCGACCATCCGCACGTAGGTGACGACACCGCGGTAGGCGTCGTACACGGAATCGAAGATCATGGCGCGCGCCGGTGCGTCCGCGTCCCCGACCGGAGCCGGGATCTCCTCAACGATCCGGTCGAGCAGATCCTCGACCCCCATGCCGGTCTTCCCCGAGACCCGCAGCACGTCCTCGGGCTTGCCGCCGATGAGCGAGGCGAGCTCCTTCGCGTACTTCTCGGGATCGGCGGCCGGGAGGTCGATCTTGTTGAGGACGGGGATGATGTGGAGGTCGTTCTCCAGCGCGAGGTAGAGGTTGGCCAGCGTCTGGGCCTCGATGCCCTGCGCGGCGTCGACGAGGAGGATGGCGCCCTCGCACGCGGCCAGCGACCGGGACACCTCATACGTGAAGTCCACGTGACCCGGTGTGTCGATCATGTTGAGCGCGAAGACCTCGTCGGCCCCCTGCGCCTGGGCGAGCGCCCAGGGCATCCGCACCGCCTGGCTCTTGATCGTGATGCCGCGCTCACGCTCGATGTCCATGCGGTCGAGGTACTGGGCACGCATGTCCCGCTCCGCGACCACGCCGGTGATCTGGAGCATGCGGTCGGCCAGGGTCGACTTGCCGTGGTCGATGTGGGCGATGATGCAGAAATTGCGGATCTGCGCAGCCGGCGTCGCGGCAGGCTGAAGAGGGGTGAGAGCGCGTGGGGACATGTCCCGTCGATTGTACGGTGAGGGCTCTCATAATCCCCATTCGGGCGTATCGGTGATAGTCTCCCGAAGTTGCCCGGGATCAATCCGTGACACCGGATCCCGTAAGCGATACGACTCCGTCACAGACTCCGTGAGGGCTGTCGCGTCGCGCGGAACGGCGGATGACACCCGATCATCCGCCCGGCTCAGCGTTGCGTCGGCAGACCCCGAGCGCGTCTGGAGAAGAGAAAGACAAATCCCCCTTGATCAAGTACCTCGCGCGCCGTGCCCTCGGCTGGCTGCTCATGATCGTGGTCGCGACGAACCTCACCTACTTCCTCGCGTGGGGCTTCCTCGATCCGCGCAGCAACTATGTGGGTCGTCGCCCTCCGCTCACCGAAGAGCAGATCGTGAACACCCTCGCTCCCCGCAACCTGAGCGACACCGTCCCGCTCATCGAGCGGTGGTGGACCTGGTTCACCGGCATCCTCCTCCGCTGGGACTGGGGCGTGAGCCCGACCGGGGGTTCCGTCAACGAGCAGGTCGCCTACCGCATGTGGGTCAGCGCAGAGCTCGTCCTCGGGGCGACGATCCTCACGACGGTCCTCGGCATCGCGCTCGGCGTCTACACCGCGTCTCGGCAGTACAAGCTCGCCGACCGCATCGGCCAGGCCACGAGCATCATCACGCTCAACATCCCGATCGTCGTCGCGGCCTTCGCGATCGTCCTCCTCGCGATCGGCCTGAACAACGCCACCGGCACCCGCATCTTCTACGTGACCGGCAACGCGAGCCAAGGCGTCGAGGGTTTCTTCCCCACGCTCATAGACGTGTTGCAACACCTGACGCTGCCGACGATCGCGCTGGTGCTCACCGGCTACGCCAGCATCCATTTCCTGCAGCGATCGCTCCTCCTGGACAACATCAACGCCGACTACGTCCGGACGGCCCGCGCGAAGGGCCTGACCAAGCAGCAGGCCATCCGGAAGCACGCACTTCGGACGTCGCTCATCCCCGTCGCCACGCAGGTCGCCTTCACGATCCCCGCGATCTTCACCGGAGCGGTGCTGACCGAGACGATCTTCGCGTGGAACGGCATGGGCCGGTACTTCATCGAGACCATCACCAAGAACGACATCCACGGAACCGTCGCGATCGCCGCCTTCGGTGCGGTCCTCACGGCGATCGGCGCCATCCTCGCCGACATCGCCGTCGTCGTCCTCGACCCGCGCGTGAGAGTGAGCTGACATGAGCACCGACATGCTCGACCCGACCATCCACCCGGAGCCGGAGACCGCCGGCCCGGAGACCACCCGCGTCGCCACCAAGCGGCTGTCGAAGTGGACGCTGTACTGGCGACGCTTCTCCCGGAACCGCGGAGCCCTCATCGGCCTCGTGATCTTCGTCGTCCTCGTGCTGTTCGCCATCCTCGGGCCCTTCATCGCCCGGTACGACCACATCGAACTCGACTTCCTGAACCTCAGCACTCCCCCGTCCGCGGAACACTGGTTCGGCACGAACAACGCCGGAAACGACCTCTTCGCCCAGGTCGCCGTCGGCCTGCAGCGGTCGCTCATGATCGCCATCACCGTCTCCGTCGGCGTCACGATCGTGTCCGCGCTCGTCGGCACGGCCGCGGCCTACTTCGGCGGCTGGACGGAGCGCATCTCGCTCCTGGTCATCCACTTCATGATGGTGATCCCGAGCTTCCTCATCCTCGCGATGATCTCGAACAAGGCCGGCGGCGACTGGCGCGTCATCGCCCTCATCATGATCTTCGTGATCGGGTGGTACTTCCCCGCCCGCGTCATCTGGACGATGGCCCTGTCGCTCCGCGAGCGCGAGTACGTCAGTGCCTCCCGGTACATGGGCGTCGGCGGCATGCGCATCGTGCTCCGCCACCTCCTGCCCAACATCGGCTCTCTCCTCGTCATCAACTTCACCCTCGGCGTCGTCAACGCCGTGGTGACGGAGACGGGCCTGTCCTTCCTGGGCTTCGGCGTCAAGATCCCCGACGTGTCGCTCGGTGCCCTCATCGGCGCCGGCTCGAGCTCGTTGACCACGGCGCCCTGGCTGTTCTACTTCCCGGCGGCGGCGCTGACTCTGCTCACCGTGTCGATGGCGCTCATCGCCGACGGCCTGCGCGACGCCCTCGATCCCACCTCGGCTGCTGGAGGCCGCGCATGACCAACGTCCTCTCCGTCCGCGACCTCAAGGTCAGCTTCGCCTCCGAGGCCGGCCGCGTCGACGCCGTCCGCGGCGTCTCCTTCGACCTCGAAGCCGGCAAGACCCTCGGCATCGTCGGCGAATCCGGCTCCGGCAAGTCCGTGACCTCGCTCGCGATCATGGGTCTCCTCGACGAGAACGCCAAGGTCACCGGCTCGATCATGTATGACGGGAAGGAACTCGTCGGCATGAGCGACAAGCAGCTGTCGGTCATCCGCGGCAACGGCATGTCGATGGTCTTCCAGGACCCGCTGACCTCGCTCACGCCGGTCTACACGGTCGGCGATCAGCTCATCGAGGCCCTCACGGTCCACCGCGGCCTGTCCAAGAAGGACGCCTGGGACCGCTCCGTCGAGCTGCTCAAGCTCGTCGGCATCACCGAGCCCGAGCGGCGGATGAAGTCCTTCCCGCACGAGTTCTCCGGAGGCATGCGGCAGCGTGTCGTCATCGCCATCGCGATGGCCAACGATCCGAAGCTCATCATCTGCGACGAGCCCACCACGGCCCTCGACGTCACCATCCAGGCGCAGATCCTCGACCTCATCGAGAAGGCGCAGGACGAGACCGGCGCCGCGGTGATCATGATCACGCACGACATGGGCGTGGTCGCCCGCACCGCCGACGACGTGCTCGTGATGTACGCCGGCAAGCCCGTGGAGCACGCGCCCGTGCGCGAGCTGTTCCACAAGACCCGCATGCCGTACTCGATCGGTCTGCTCGGCGCCATCCCGCGCGTGGACAAGGCCGAGAAGGAGCCGCTGACCCCCATCAAGGGGAACCCGCCGCTGCTCATCAACCTCCCGGACGCCTGCCCGTTCGCCGACCGCTGCCCGATCGTCATGGACGCCTGCCGCGCCAAGGAGCCCGAGCTGCTCCCCGTGCCGACGGGCTCGGGCGACCTGCATCAGGCGGCCTGCATCCGCGCGCACGAGATCGAGGACGGCGGCCTCCTCGGTGGCCTGCCCGTCTACCCCGTCCGCCCCGTCCCGGAGAGCGACCTCACACGGACGCCGCGCGAGGAGCGGCCGATCACGCTCGAGGTGAAGAACCTCCGCAAGACGTTCCCGTTGGTCAAGGGCGCGTTCCTGAAGCGCAAGGTCGGCGAGGTCCAGGCGATCAAGGGCATCAGCTTCGACGTGCGCGAGGGCGAGACGATGGCCATCGTCGGCGAGTCGGGCTCGGGCAAGACGACGACGCTGCTGCAGATCATGGACATGGTCAAGCAGACCGAGGGCGACATCGTCATCGCCGGCACCAGTGTCAACGACATCCACAGCCGCAAGGTCGAGCGCGCCCTGCGCCGCGACATCCAGATCGTCTTCCAGGACCCGATGGGAGCCCTCGACCCGCGCATGACGGTGGCCGACATCATCTCGGAGCCGCTCTTCGCGATCGGCACTCCCAAGGAGGAGGCGCACCGGCGGGTGGACGAGCTCATGGACCTCGTCGGGCTCAACCCCGCGCACAGCGACCGCTTCCCGCAGGCGTTCTCGGGCGGTCAGCGGCAGCGCATCGGCATCGCCCGGGCCCTGTCGACGAACCCCAAGATCGTCGTGCTCGACGAGCCGGTGTCCGCGCTCGACGTCTCGATCCAAGCCGGCGTCATCAACCTGCTCGACGAACTCAAGACCAAGCTCGGGCTCTCGTACCTCTTCGTCGCGCACGACCTCTCGGTAGTGCGTCACATCGCCGACCGCGTGGCCGTGATGTACCTCGGCGAGTTCGTGGAGCACGGCGACGTCGACCAGGTCTTCGACGACCCGCAGCACCCGTACACGAAGGCGCTGCTGTCGGCGATCCCCGTGCCGGATCCCGACATCGAGCGCACCCGCGAGCGGGTGGTCTTCGACGCCGAGACGATGTCGACGACGCCCGCGACGGTCTGACCCGAAACCATGCGCCCGTTCCTGGTCACCGTCCGATAACGGTTAGGCGGCATTCACCGCAGTGCGGTGTACCGGGATAAAGCTCGAACTAGTCTTCCCTTTATGAAACGCCGAAAGGCGAAAGGAGCACCATGAAGAACAAGAAGTTGCTGGGGGCGGTCGCGATCGGCGGCGCCCTCGCACTCGCCCTCGCGGGCTGCGCGAGCGGTTCCGGGAACACCGGTGGCGGGGACAACGGCGAGAAGGTCGAGACCAAGACCGCCGACTACAACCCGCAGGACCGCAGCAACCTCCAGGAAGGTGGCGAGGTCAACTTCCCCATCAACGAGATCCCGGAGCAGCTGAACGGCTTCAACAGCGATGCCAGTGCTGACACCGCTCGCCTGTGGTCGTGGTACATGCCGCAGATCCTCCTGGTCTCGCCGGAGGGCGAGGTCACGAAGAACGACGCCTACCTCGATGCGTACGAGATCGGCGAGGAGGATGGCAACACGACCATCACCTTCACGTTCAAGGACGAGTCGCACTTCAACGACGGCACCGACATGGACTGGACGTCCATCGACGCCACGTGGAAGGCCAACCGGTCCTACGACGAGGGCTTCAACCCGAACGCGACCGACGGCTACAAGCAGATCAAGACCGTCGAGCAGGGTGACACCGCGAAGACCGCCGTCGTGACGTTCGACGGCATCTACGCCTGGCCGTCCATGGCGTTCCTCACGGGTGGCGTCCTGCACCCGGACATCGCCGACCCGGCCGTGTTCAACGAGGCCTTCATCGGCAACATGCACCCCGAGTGGGGCGCCGGCCCGTACACCGTCGACACGTTCGACGCGAACGGCGGCTTCGTCTCGTTCAAGCCGAACCCCGAGTGGTGGGGCAACGCGCCGCTGCTCGACACGGTCACCTTCACGGCCATGGAGCCCGACGCCTCGATCAACGCCTTCAAGAACGGCGAGATCGACATGGTGGGCGCCAACACCAACGACCGCCTGAAGCAGGTCCAGGAAGTGGACGACACCGTCGTCCGCCGTGCGCAGCAGACCGCCAAGACGGTCCTGCTCGTCGACGCCGACAAGCCGCAGTTCGAGGACATCGACGTGCGCAAGGCGTTCTTCCTCGGCGTGAACGTCGACCAGCAGAAGCAGATCGCGTGGAACGGCCTCGGCTACGAGGAGCCGGTCGCCGGTTCGCTCAACCTGTACTCGTTCCAGGACGGCTACAAGGACTCGTTCGCCGAAGCCGGTCTGAAGCACGACGTCGAGGGCGCCAAGAAGCTCCTCGACGACGCCGGCTGGACCGAGGGCGAGGACGGCATCCGCGAGAAGGACGGCGAGAAGCTCTCCGTCACGTTCCCGATCTTCGGTGAGGACCCGACCATCGAGGCCCTCGCGAAGTCGCTGCAGGCGCAGCAGAAGGAGATCGGCATCGACCTCAAGATCGATGTCCGCGCCTCCGCCGACTTCTCCAGCGACTTCACCACGAAGAACTGGGACGTCGTCTCGCTCCGCTTCACCGACTCCGACCCGTTCGGCCCGGCCTGGTTCTGCCAGCTCTACTGCTCGGACAGCGGTCTGAACCTGTCGGCGACCGGCACGGAGGAGATCGACAAGCAGATCGCCGACGAGGTCGAGAGCCAGAAGGACGCGGAGTCCTGGACCACCGCGGCGATGGACCTCGAGCCGAAGATCATCGAGCAGACGTGGGGCCTCATCCCGCTGTACAGCGGCCCCTCGATCTACGTGGTCAAGAACGGCCTGGCGAACCTCACGCCGGAGCCCTACGTCGGTCTCGACCTGTTCGGTGTCACGCCGGTTGAGAACGTCGGCTGGGAGAAGTAACACTCTCTGACACATCTCGTGTCGAAGCGGGGTCGGTGGTCCATCCACCGGCCCCGCTTCCTTATGCTGAAGGCGTGACCGTCCAGACCGTCCTCGTGCACGGCATCCGCACGTCCGCCACCATGTGGCGGTCGCAGGTCGAGTACCTGGAGGCGCACGGGCACCCCGTCACCGCCGTCGACCTCCCCGGCCACGGCAGCCGGATGGACGAGGACTTCACCCTTCACGAGGCGCTGCACACGATCGACGCGGCCGTCCGCGCCGCCGCGGAGAAGGGCCCCATCCTGCTGGTCGGCCACTCGATGGGCGGGCTGCTCTCCCTCGCGTACACCGGCGGGGTCGAGCCTCCCCCTGTCGACGGACTCGTCGCCGCCGCGTGCACGTCGCTCCCCCGCGGCCCCGGGCTGCGTGCCTATCGGCTGTTCGCCCGGGCCGTCGACTCCCTGCCGGACCGCGGCATGTGGCTGACGCAGCGGATGCTCGCCGCGACGATCCCCGAGGACAACCGCGGCGACTTCTCCGCCGGAGGATACGCGCTCGACATCCAGGACCAGACGCTCCGCAGCCTCGCCGCCCTGGATGTCGCCGCCGCCGTCCCCCGCATCCAGGTGCCGCTCTGGTTCGTGAACGGCCAGTACGATCAGCTCCGGCTGAACGAGCCCCTGTTCCGGCGCCTGGCCCCGCAGGCGGAGCTCATCGTCGTGCCGCGGACCACGCACCTGCTCACCGCCATGCGTCCGCGGGTGTTCAACGCCGTCCTCGCCCTCGCGATCGCGACGATCCAGGAGCGCGCGGCGTCACGCTGAGGACACCCGCGGCCGCGCGGCAGCGGTGAGCGCTCCCCCGACGAGCGACAGGATGGCCGCCGCCAGGAAGACGAGCCAGAATCCGCCGGCCAGGGCGACGAGTCCTGCGCCGAGCACGGGCCCGATGAGCTGTCCGAGGGCGGCGGTCACGTTCACGATTCCGAGATCGCGCGCGTGATCCTGCTCATCCGGGAGCAGATCGGCGGCGAACGCGAGGCCCACCGTCGAGAAGGCGCCGTAGCCGACGCCCATGAGCGCGGCGGCCACCATCGTCATCTCGAAGGTCGGTGCGGCCACGATCACCACACCCGACGCCGCCTGCACGACCGTGGCCCCCACGGCGAGCCGGCGCCGCTCTCCGGTGCGGTCGGAGACGATTCCGGTGATCACGGAGGCGAGCACCACGAAGACCGTGTAGACGACGATCAGCAGGAGGAGGTTGTCCTGTGCGGTCGTGCTCTCCTGTCCGAGGCCGTGGAGGAGGAAGAAGAGGAACAGCGCCGTGCCGAGGGCGTTGCCGATGTTGGTGACGAGTCGTCCGGAGAGCATCCAGGCGAAGTCGCGGTCGCGGAGCGACGCCAGGCGGGGCCGCCCGATGCGCTGAGGACGCAGCGCCTCCGTGCTCGGCGGGTCCGGCAGCAGCAGCGCCGCCGCGACGCCGACCACCGCGATGATGCCGGCGAGGAGCAGATACCCGGCGACGATGTCGAGGCCCAGCAGCACGACGAGCCCGACCCCCAGCACGATCCCGACCGCCTGGCTCGACCCGACCGCGGCGGACGCGGCACCGCGCTGCGTCGTCGGGAGCTGGTCGGCGATGAGCGCGGTGAACGCGGCGGAGGAGACGGCGACGCCGATCGAGACGCCGACCCAGCCGGCGCCGACTGCCCATGGGCCCTCGGCGAACCCGGTGAGGACGAGACAGACGGCCGTGAGCGCGACCCCTCCCAGAGCCCATGGCCGCCGCCGGTGCGCGCCGGCGCGGGCTCGATCCGAGAGCGCCCCGGCGAGCGGCCCGGCGACGACGCCGGCGAGACCACCCACTCCGAGCACGATCCCGGAGGAGACGACGCCGCGGATCCAGTCGTCCTCCGGAGTGTCGAGCTGCAGCGGGAGAAGGAGCTGGACCGGGGTGAGCTGGACGGTCCAGATGGCGAGCCAGGCGAGCGTGAACAGCGACATCCAGCGAAGACCGGCGCGGCGGGCGATGAGGCCCGGAGTACCGGTCATGCCCGTGCCGCCGCGGCGTCCCTGGCCTCACGAGCGCCGGCGACGAGGTCGCGGTACCACCCGTAGGAGGCCTTCGGCGTGCGCTCCCCCGACGAGAAGTCCACGTGCACGAGACCGAACCGCTGAGTGTAGCCGTCCGTCCATTCCCAGTTGTCGAGCAGGGACCAGACCGTGTACTCCTCGACCGGGACGCCGGCATCGAGGGCCTCGCCCACCGCGTCGATGTGCGTGGAGAGGTAGGCGATCCGGTCGGCATCCTCGACGGCACCGGCGACGTCGGGTTCGGGGAAGGACGCTCCGTTCTCCCCGATGATGATCGGTGGCATGTCCGGGTGTCGTCGGTGCAGATCGATGAGGAGGTCGCGCAGGGCGGACGGCATGATCGGCCACTCCGGTCCGAACCCGGTGACGGGGACTCCGGGCGTGGGCACGATCTCGAACGGGATGTCGGCATCCGGAGTACCGGCGGTGACGGTCGTCGGGTTGTAGAAGTTCACCCCGTAGAAGTCGATCGATCCCGCGATGCGGGCGAGGTCGTCGCCGAGGATGGGCAGCGGCGGGAGTCCGAGTGCCTCCAGGTCCGGTGTCGTCCCGGACAGCAGAGGCTCGCTGAACAACCGGTTGTGCAGGAGGTCGTACACCGCGGCAGCGGTGCGATCCTCCTCGGTGTCCCGCAGCGGCAGGACCCAGGTGTGGTTGTTGACGAGACCGACGCTCGCCGCGCCTCGGGCATGCAGCGCCTCGGCGGCTCGGGAATGGGCGAGCAGCTGGTGGTGCACGGTCGGAAGCGCACCGAAGAGGAGCTGTCTCCCCGGCGCGAGTGCCCCGACCGCGTAGCCCTGCAGCGTCGTCATGGCGGGCTCGTTCAGCGTGTACCACGAGGACACCCGATCACCGAGACGGGCGGCGACGAGGGCGGCGTACTCGCCGAAGCGCTCGGCGGTGTCGCGGGCCAGCCAGCCACCGTCGGCCTCGACCGCGCTCGGCAGCTCCCAGTGATAGAGGGTCGGGAACGGGGTGACACCGGCCGCCAGCAGACCATCGACGACGCGGGCGTAGTGGTCCAGCGCTGGGACGTTCCCGGGTCCGTGACCGTCCGGCTGCACGCGCGCCCACGGGATCGAGAACCGGTAGCGATCGAGCCCGAGTCCGGCTGCCAGGGCGACGTCATCCTCCACACGGCGATAGCTGTCGCACGCCGGTTCCGCGGTCGAGCCGTCCCGGATGCGTCCGGGCTTGGCGATCTCGTCGTCCCAGATCGACCGTCCCGCACCGTCGGCACGACGGGAACCCTCGATCTGGACGGATGAGGTGGCGGCGGACCAGCGTAGCCGCGCACGCGCGGTCGGGTCGGTGCTGAGGGGGGTCATCGGGCTCCTGACGTCGTCGTCGTTGTGGATGATTCTGCACCCGGTCCCGCCTTCCGCGCGACGGCGTCTCGCCTGGGCGATGTCGTTTCGCACGATCCCACCCGGTACTGGTAGACTCGACTCTTGGCTTGCGTGTGGGTTCTTCCCTCACGACCGCCGTGCAGCAGCCCTCTTCTGCTGCCGGCACTCCGAATAACTCCTGTACAGAAAGCGTCCACACGTGGCAAACATCAAGTCGCAGATCAAGCGCAACAAGACCAACGAGAAGGCTCACGAGCGCAACAAGGCCGTGAAGAGCGAGCTGAAGACTCTCGTCCGCCAGACCCGCGCGGCCGTCGCCGCCGGCGACAAGGCCGCCGCCGAGAAGAACCTGAAGAAGGCCTCGGTCAAGCTCGACAAGGCCGTCAGCAAGGGTGTCCTGCACAAGAACCAGGCGTCGAACCGCAAGTCGGCGATCGCCAAGCAGGTCTCCGCTCTCTGAGCTTCTGACTTCCGGAAAGCCCGTCTCCTCGTGAGGCGGGCTTTCTGCTTTCGCGCAGGGGCTTATCCCCCGAACGGCTCGCGGGTGGCGATGACCGTCACCATCCGCTCGAGCGCGAAGATGGGGTCACGCGCCGCACCCTTGACCTCGGCGTCCGCACGCGCGGTGGCCTGGATCGCCATCCCGAGGGAGCGCTCGTTCCAGCCCGCCAGGTCGCGACGCGCGCGGTCGACCTGCCAGTCCTTCATCCCGAAGCGCTGGGCGAGCTGCCTGCTGGGTTCACGATTGCCGGCGACGCGCGCCATCGTGCGCAGCTTCATCGCGAACGCGGCGACCATCGGCACCGGGTCCGCACCGGAGGACAGGGCATGCCGAAGCGCCACGAGAGCCTCGCCGTAGCGACCGGCGATGGCGGTGTCGGCGACGACGAACGCCGACACCTCGACCCGGCCGCCGTAGTACTTGGTGACGACCTCTTCCGTGATGTCGCCCTCGACGTCGCCGATCAGCTGCTGGCAGGCGGCCGCGAGCTCGGTGAGGTCGTCGGCGAAGGCCGAGACGAGCGCCCGGAGCGCGGCCGGAGCGATGCGCTTCTGGGCCGCCTTGAACTCCCCCGCCGCGAAGTCGACCCGGTCGCCGTCGCGCTTGATGGCGGGGCAGGCGATCTCGATCCCGCCACCGGTCCCCGCACGCAGGGCGTCGAGGAGCTTCTTCCCACGGACACTGGCGCCCGTGTGCCGGAGCACGACCGTCGCACCCTCCTGCGGGTTCTCCAGGTACCCGATGGCCTCCTGAAGGAAGGCGTCGGAGCACTTCTCCACGCCGGATACGCGGACCAGTCGCGGCTCACCGAACAGGGACGGTGAGGTGAGGGAGAGCAGTGTGCCGGGAGCGTAGTCGTCGGCGCGGACGTCGCTGACCTCGAGTGCCGGGTCCTCGGCACGGAGGTAGTCGCGCACCCCGGCGATCGCGCGCTCGGCGCAGACCTCCTCCGGGCCCGAGACGAGCACCAGCGGCGCGGGATGCGGCTCCCGCCAGGACACCTGCGGGATCTTCGTGGCCTTCGCGCCGCCACGGGAGGGAGGACGGGAAGCTGCCATGGGACCAGCCTACCGGCGGTGTCGGACACCCGACTCAGGGCGGCGCGACGTCGGTCCAGACGCGAGAACTTGCGCCTTCCTATTATCAAGCCGTCCGCAACGCAGTTGCGGAGCCGATGGGCGAGCGATCGTCGAGCGTCGATACCCCGAATCGTGTTTCACCGAGGTTGGGCCGGAGACGATTCACCTCAAATGATGACGTGCTGATAACAATCGCGCCAGCCCGCTCATCTGGCGATCTCCAGCCCGTCCGTCTACCACTAGCGTGAGATTGCTGACGTCACGTCAGCAATCTCACTTACGCTTGGGGGACGCGCTGATGCGCCTGTCAAAAAACAATTCCGTCGTGCTCGCTCTGGTGACCACGGCACTCCTGCTCAGCAGCTGCTCAGCACCTGCGGCTGAGCCGAAGCCGCAGACGACCACTGCAGTGTCGAGCGATGGCACCTCGGACGAGTCGGAGACGACCACCGACGCATCGTTTGCCAACAACGTCCTCACTCTACCCGCGTACACGATCACGATCACCGACACGAAGAAGATCGCCGTCGGCCAACCAGGCAACGAGTATGGCGAGAAGCCTGTCATCGCGTTCTGGTACGAAGTCACGAACAACTCCGATGACACGATCGATCCGTCCATCGCGTGGATCGGCACCTTCACCGCGATCCAAGACAACGACCCGAACGCCGTCAACGAGCTCGGCATCGGCATGCTCCCGGACGAGCAGTTCCTCGACTCCCAGCTACAGGACATCAAGAAGGGCGGCACGGTCGCCAACGCTGTTGCCTACGAGCTGGACGACGAGACCACCCCGGTGGAGCTTGTCGCCTCTAACGACCTCGGCGTGACCGAGATTGGACGCGCAACGTTTACGCTGCAGTGACCCACTGAGCGCGGCACCGAACGGCTCCCGGCGCATGCTGGGGCCGTTCGAAGTCAAGAGCCAGGTGCGTTGCCTCGTGAATGGCGCTCAGGGCGGCGCGACGTCGGTCCAGACGCGGAGGACATCGTCCTCGATGCCGAGCAGGGTGCGGCCGTCGCGGTCGGTGCGGTAGACCTGCGTCCCGAGAGCCGACAGGAGATCCAGGGTCTCCCGACGCGGGTGCCCGTAGTCGTTGTCGGCGCCGACCGTGATGAGCGCGACCCTCGGCTGCACAGCGTCGTAGAGGGCGGGTTCCTGGTCGGCGCTGCCGTGGTGGGCGACCTTCACCACGTCGTATCCCGTCAGCGGCGTGCTCCGGAGCAACGCGCGCTGCGGGGCAGCGGAGAGGTCACCCAGGAAGAGCGCTCGGGGCACTCCTCCCCCGACGAATTCGGTGACGACGCTCGCGTCGTTCCCTGGCGGGAAGGCGGCACTGTGCGGCAACGGCCAGAGCACCCGCCATGCCGCTCCGCCCAGCGCGCCCCGGTCCCCGGCGTCGACCGGCCGGAGGGCTCCGCCCGCTCGGGCCAGGCCGTCGAGCGCACGCGCATCGGCGGCATCGGCAGGTGGTCCATGCAGCACCGTGCCCACTTTGCCTTCGAGTGCCGTCGCGCCTCCGATGTGGTCCGCGTCGAAATGTGTGAGCACGAGGAGGTCGATGTGGTCGATGCTCAGCGAGCGCAGACAGGCGTCGAGCGCCGTCGGGTCCGGTCCCGTGTCGATGAGGGCCACGGCGTCCTGCGAACGCACCAGGACCGCATCGCCCTGGCCCACGTCGCACGCAGCGATCGCCCACCCGTGCGGCGTCACGAGCGAGGCGAGCGGACCGTCGATCAACGCACGGGAGGCGCCGACGGACGCGACGACGATGAGAACGCCGGCCGCCACGCGTCGAGCGGCGGGGAGCACAGCGCCGGGCGTCCAGGCCCGTCCCGCGCGAACCGACGCCGTCACGACGTCGGTTCGCGCGACTTCCCGGACGCGCGGCCCTCCGCGGCAGCACACGACGGCGATCGCGACGCTCACCAGCGTGACCACCGCAGCGCTGCCGAGGCCGGCAGGGAGGAGCACCTGAGCACCCGGGAGTCCGGCGGTGACCCGCGCGACCGTCGCGATCCACGCCGACGGCAACCAGGCAGACGCGGCGAGCAGATCCGCGACGACGGGGACAGGGGCAGCGAGACAGGCGAGGAGCCCGATCACCGTCGCGAGCGGCGCGGCCGGCTCGGCGAGGAGGTTCGCGACGACCGAGACGAGCGACTGCTGCTCCGCGAACAGCGCGATCACGGGCGCGCACGCGAGCTGCGCCGCCAGAGGCACCGCGATCGCGAGGGCGAGCGGGCGGGGCAGCCAGCGCGCGATCCCGTCCGCCAGCGCCGGGGCGAGGAGGATGAGTGCCCCGGAGGCCACGGCGGACAGCGCGAATCCCGGCGTCGATGCGAGCCAGGGATCAACGATGAGGAGGGCGGTCACGCACACGGCCAGGATTCCGGCACCTGCGCTCGGCCGCCCGACGAGGATCGACAGCATGCCCGCCGCGGCCATCGTGGCGGCCCGGATGACGCTCGGCTCCGGCGTCACGAGCACCACGAAGGCGGCCAGCGCCACGACGGCGAAAACGACCCGCAACGCCCGCGCCCCTCCGCACAACGCGACGATCCCGAAGACCGCAGCGACGACGATCGCGCAGTTCGCCCCGGATACGGTTTGTGAAAGAGGTGGGTAGCTAACCGGATGACGCTACCCCTGTGCCGCCGAAGGATGATGGGCGACACAGGAGCAGCGCTATCAGCTACCTAGCTAGGCACGCCGACCAATCGCATGAAGCGCGTGCGGATTGCGTCCTCTCCGCCTTCGAGGATCTCGCGAACGCTGTCCTTGACGTCGGGGTGCTGCAATGTTCCAGAAGCTTCGATAGCGGGCAACGCCGCGTCGTGTTCGAGCACCAGGATGTTCTCGGCTCCGGAGGTCACAACCACATTAGCGTTATGTGTGGACACGATCAGTTGCCGGTTCTGTTTGATCTTCTTGAGGGTTTCCACAGCGAGGTACCTGATCAGCTTGTTCTCAAGGTCGTCCTCAGGCTGGTCGAGCAAGAGGGGCTCGTCCCCCATCTGAAGGATCACAGCCAGAAGGGCTGCAGTTTTTTGACCAGGCGATCCTCGATCGACGGCCACGAAGTCTGCCTGCCCGTTCGCCTGGTACATCACACGAATGAGGTCGTCGGGGAACCAAAGCATGATGTCGGTGACCAGATCGAAGCTGTCAGAAGTAGCTAGCCTGGAGTAAAACCGACCATCGATCCTCACTGCGCTGGCAATCTCCGATTCAATGCCGGCCTCAACGAGCTGAATCAACTTGCCCTTGAAGCCCGAAACGTCCTGCGGGAATCGCGAGTCTTGCGGCACCTTATCGCTCACTAACAACGGGATCCCATCCTGAGCGAACGCTCCTTCGAACGAATCAGGTGTCCGCAACAACGTGCGCAACTCATCACCGAGGCCTGCAACGCTTCCCTGTTCGAAGACCTCCAGCTTCGTGCGAGTTCCCTGCGTAGCGTTGAGACTCTTCGTATAGTCCCGCCTGCGGGTGAAAAGCTCAGCCCGCTTCGCACGGATACTCCGCATTACCTCGTCTATCACCCCTTCTTGCGCGCTGCGCCTAGCCTCCGCGTTCTCAAGCTGTTTGAGTTCGGCCGTCAGCTCTGCTTCGAGTTTTCGGTCGTGACTGGTCTGATCGGCGGACGCAGCGGATACACCACCCTGTTCGTTCATCCACGCACCCAGCCGCGCAGCCTCTTCGGTCCAGTACTTCGCTGTGCCTGTAGCTATCCAAGCCTGACGAGCGGAGCGGACAACTGCCGCGGCTTGATCGAGGAGTATGGCCGCGCTCTCGTAAGAAGCCACGTAGTCCAGATACTCGGTGCTTTCATCGGCGTCCATGGGCAGGGTGCGAAGCGAGGCGGCCTGCTGAGCGATGATCGCTTCGATCTCGCTGCTCATCAAGTCCGCCGAGTCGACAGTCCGCGTCTTCGTCTCGAGCTGAGACAGCGTCGCGTACTCGGGGCTAGCACGAAGATCTTCGAGGTGGCGTAGTCGCGCTTGCACCTCCTGGAGCTGTCCTTTCAGGCGGTCAGCCTTCTCCGACTCTGCAAGGAGCTGTCGGAGCGTGTTCCGCTCGGTCTTGAACTTGAGCCGGAGTTCCTCATATTGCTCCTCCCACTCGGCTTTTTGAATCTCCGGCATGTCGTCGACAAGCTGGAGGAAGCTTTGCGGCTTGGTCGCCATTTCATAGATCTGTTTCTGGCTGAAGACTCGCACAGGCGCACGATCGACTACTCGTCCCGATTGCTGCTCCCACGCCGATCCATCCCAAAGCGCGAGGCTTGAATGTGAAGGTGAAGCACCCTCCCACCTGATCCTCAGCAGCTGTCCGCCTCGTGCGTAGATCACCTCAATCTCAGTCTCGTCATTCCACCATCGCTCGCTCGCATCTGTCGTTGGCGCAAATCGAGCCAGATCAGCCGCGAGATTGGCTGGCAGCTCTTCTACCCGACCATGCGCCAGGCGAAGGAGCTCAACGAGCGTTGACTTCCCGACGCCACGACCGCCGATCAGGCAGTTCATCCATGGGCCGAACGTAAACTCACGATGCTCGCCCCTGTGCCTCACCATGATCGCTTTGATATGGTCGTGCTTCACATCATTCAGGTCGTGGTCACCTCGTCGAAAACGACGGATCGACTCTGACGGCTCGGCCAGCGCCAATCGAAGGCCCTCCATAGTGAGTGTCTCAGCTTTAACCATCGTCAGGTGAGTCCCCGGCGCTTTTGCTGCAGCCGGATCCGGAGCACCATCCGTGGTTAGGTGATGCGCGTCGGACCCGAGAAGAGGCACCCACCCACGTTTGCTTGCCTCGCCCACCTTGCCGTCATCAGCAACTTCAGCCGCGATGACATGACCGCTGGCGGCAAGAGTCTCTAGTTCGCGGGGATCCATATCGAGGACGCCAGCGCGCTGGTCGATGTGGGCCGGGATTAGCATGCCGCCCAAGTCGCGAACCACTTCAGCGGCCGCGTTCACAGTCATGTCGGCGACATCATCGCTTCGTCCTGGCGTTCCGTCGAACTTGCACCGCGCGAGCACCCGGATGACGATGGAGGCATCACACGTGTGCTCGAACACGGCAAGCGCATGAAACCCTCCAGCGAGAGTCAGCTCGACTCCTGGAAAAATCACAAGTGGCGGCAAACCGGGATCAGCGTCCTGGAGTTTTCTGAGCGCGGCTCGCGCCGCGTCAATCCCTTCATGCGAGTTGTGGTCAGTTACTACGATCCCGTCGACGCCAGCATCGATGTATGCACGGACCCAAGTCTCAAACGAAGGCCGCGGATTGGTCGTTGTCTCGCCCTCCAACCCACCGTAATCGAACGATGCCGGCGAGTGAGCATGGATATCCAAACTCCACCATCTCGCGCCAACATAGCCTGTTTGAGGCGCTGCGCCCTCAAGATATGCGGGGGGTTCACCCTCTGAGTTTTCCATGCTTCATCGTGGCATGAGGATCGGCCCCGGAACCGCCCGACGGGCACGAGTGGACGATGATGCACAAAACCAGTTCGAGCGTGCGGCGCTCGCGCTACAACCGGGTCAGACCGCATGGACATGGATTGGACAAAGGTCGGCTCTTCACGAGGGCACGAGTCAACCGAGGACTCTGGCATGCACGCCCGGTTTGATGGAGAAGCTCAGACCGCGCTCTCCCCCGCCTGGCCCAACAAATCTACGGTCGCGAACTATTGCTCGATATCCGGGCAGCTAACGGCGACGAGAACACCTTCGTAACGGGGCACGTCCGCAAGATCGCCCTGCTCTTCCCTGCGGGGTGTTCGCGACCCACGACCAGTGGAGAGGGACGGTGAATCATGATGCAAACGTAGCGACGACAAACGAAGCCGATCAGCGCCGGAGAACTCGATCGATCTGATCGCCGACCGTGAGCTGCGAGCGCATGTCGTGCGAGCGCCCAGCGGTAAGCTCGACGCGATGCCTCTCGACTCAGCCAAACGTGTGCGTGAGTATCTTCGCGTCTCGCTCGATCGTTCAGGCACCGGGAAGAGTCCTGATCAGCAGCACGATGAAATCGTCGCCGAGGCGGAGAGACGCGGATGGCACGTCCACCCCTCCCCTTACCGCGATGACAACCGAAGTGCCAGCCGTTACGCGCGACGGCAACGTGAGGGATTCGCTCAGCTGATCTCGGATCTCGAGGACAGCACCTTCGACGCCGACCTCCTGGCGATCTGGGAGTCGAGCCGTGGTTCTCGCCGGACCGGCGAGTGGATCGACCTCATCGACCTGTGCCGCGAACGCGGCGTGGGCATCTGGGTCCTGACACACAATCGCGTCTACGACCCGGCTAACGCTCGAGACCGCCGCAGCCTCCGCGAGGACGCCTCAGACGCTGAGTACGAGTCAGACAAGACCAGCGAGCGGCTTCGACGTGACATGCGCGCGGCGGCGAAGCGCGGTCGCCCCCATGGCAAGAACGTCTATGGCTACCAGCGGGTCTACTCTGTGACCGCCAACGGAACCAAAGTGCTGGACAAGATCATCGAGCATCCGGACCAAGCCTGGGTCGTCAAGGAAGCGGCGGCGATGGTTCTTGCCGGACGCTCCTACTATGACATCGCTGCGACGTTCAACGAGCGTCAGATCCCGCCGCGACGTCGCGCGCGCTCGGAGCACCGACAGTCTCTGGGGTGGACCGCTCCGGCTGTGAAGCAAATGTTGAGTATGCCTGTATACATGGGGCAGCGAGTTCACAATCCCCGCGAAGGAGAGGCTGCAACGTACGACGGCATTTGGCCGGCGCTGATCGAACCGGACGACTGGCAGCGCCTCCAGTCTGCGATGACATCACGCGGATTCAAGTCGAACAACTGGACCGCTACCCATCTGCTGTCCGGGATCGCTCTCTGTGGAATCTGCGGCGCCCGGATGCGGGCGGGAAAGCAGAATGCTGGCACATCGAAGGTCGACGAAGACGGCAAGGTCATCCCCCGGCCTCGCTACTACGCCTACAACTGCATCGGCACGCCGGGACGACCAGGATTCCACGTCTCGATGCGCGAAGAGCATCTCGACCTGCTGGTTACCGAGCTAGTCCTTGCTCGCCTCGAACGCCCTGACTTCCTCGCCACCCTTGGTGGGCAAGACGAGGAAGTGGACGCCGAGCGGAAGTCGATCGTCGACGAGATCCGGGGTCACGAGCAATGGCTCGAACAAGTCGCGGTGGAGGCCGAGCGGCGTCGGGATCTGCGTATGCTCACTGAACAGCGGGACCTTGTCGAACCGAAGATTGAGGCGGCGCAGAAGCGGCTCGAATCACTTGCAGGCGCTGACCCTCTCATCGTGGAACTCGTCCGATCCCGGCAGGTCCGAGATACGTGGGCAGAATGGACAGATAAGGGCGACATCGTTCGTCAACGTCACGTCATCCGCGAACTGATCGTGCCTCGGGTGCATCGAGTGCCGGCGGAGGCTGTAGGCAGGCGCGGTTTAAATCCGGAGCGAGTGACGTTCGACTGGCGCTGATGACTAGGCGCGCCTGCGACCTCAACCCTCATAGCAAGTTGGCTTCGCGAGCCCGGACGATCCAGTTCGTCGCGGTCCGCGCATGCAGACCAAAGGTTTCAGCTACCGCCTTCGCCGGCGGATACCTGACAACGCTCGCAAGTCGGTAAACCGTTCCCACATCGGCCACATCAACACTGCTCCCTTTCCCGCCCCCGAGCGGTGGCCGGTACTGCCGAAACTCTGGGGCAACAAAGGCAACGACGGCGTCCGAAAGCGCATCGCCATCAAGTTGAAACGTTCGCGGAAGCACCCAGCGCATGACGCTCAGCGGGGCCACCGCGCGTAACAGGGTTCCGCTGACCTCAGCTCCCTGTGCCGCCATAACCGTCACCCTGTACAGGCGGTAACTCCCACCCGCGTCGTCAAGATGAGCTTCTACCTCGAGAACCGACCCGTCCCGAACCTCACTGTCGCTCGCCTGGACGCCGGGCAGGTTCACCAACGGCCCCCAGGCACGAACGATGGCGGGGGCGGACACCCCCGGATGGACGACATAGCTATCAGAGCCGAGGTCGATGCTCCACCCTCGTTCTTCGATGTCTGTCTCGGGTGTAATCGGCACGACGACCACTCTAGTCGTTCCCTACCTTGACGGTACTAGGTAATGTATGTAATGTAACGAATACAACAGAAGAACGAACCGGCGGAGCCATCATTAATCTTCCATCGTGGCCGGAACACTCAGTCCCGTCGCGGCGGCCTCTTCGGGACACATACTGACAAGGAGTGTTCCGTGGGATCCACCGATTCAACGACACCAACGCATGAAACTCTACTGAGCGCCTTCACCGTAGCTCAGGCCCAGGACATCTCTGGCCGATCCGGCTTCGTCCTCCGGGCGGACATCCGCTCAGGCAAGCTCACCGCATACAAGTTCGGCGGTCTCTGGCGAATCCTGCCCGAGGACCTGGAGTCGTACCGCTCGAAGCTCGTTACCCCGTCGCGGAGCGCACGTTGAGCGCGGGCGTCATGGAGCGCGTCCAAGAAAAGACGATCACGCACGATGCGGACAGCATCCGCGTTTGGGCCCGGGATCGAGCAGCAGCCGCTCCCCCTCTGTCGCAACAACAATCACTGCGACTGAGAGGCCTGTTCTCTGGAGGTCGCAACAAGTGACCAACAACGAGATCCGCCCCAGCGCGGAAAACACTGAGGCGGAAGAGACACTTGGCGGCGTCGCTTTCGATTCTATCGAGGAACCGGAGCAGGATTCGAGAGTCAACTCCCGTCGTGGCGGACCTAAACAGGCGCGCGCATCGGTTGAGACTCTCACCGAACGGGCAGTCACGACCTACCTGGAATCGATTCAGCACCGAAGGTATGTCTCTCCGCAGGAACTGCGCGACAGTGCGCTGACCCGGATTAACGCAGAGATCGCGCTCGAGAACATGGGGCGGAAGCACTCATCTGCTCCGACGCTCGCGCCCATGCATCGGCTCGACGAGTTCTCGGTGATCCAGATCCTTCTCTCCCGGCATCGCCTTGTGACGGTCGACCTCACTGGCGGACACGGTGGTGAGAACAGCGGAGTGCTGGCGATCTATGAGCACGATGGACCGCTCCGCGGCCTATACAACACGAACGTGCCGAGACTGAAGAAGCTGGTCAGCGAACTCCGTCCGTCCTTCACCGACGCCGGAGTCGAATCGACCCTCCGGAAGTTGCGCACGCACGCGCCTATCGTGATGCGCACGCAGGAGCCTCGTCTGATTCCGGTAGCTAACGGCGTGTTCGATCACGCGACGCAGGAACTTCGAGAGTTCTCACCTGAGTGGGTCTTTCTGTCCAAGATCCAGCGTGACTACGACCCCACCGCGCAAAGTCCCCGTATCAAGCAGAGCGACGGAACGGAGTGGGAAGTCGAGGAGTGGTTCAACAGCCTGTCCGACGACGAGGGCATACCCGAGCTGCTATGGCAGGTGGTGAGCTCGACTCTGCGCCCACACCATCCCTGGAACAAGTCCGTATTCCTCGTGGGCACTGACGGTAACGGCGGCAAGGGCACGCTGGTGAGCCTCCTCCGCAATCTTGTGGGCGAAGCCGCTTGCGCTTCCATCTCGTTGGCTCGATTCGGCGACAGGTTCGGACTGGGCGACCTGATCACTCGGAGTGTCAACCTCGTCGATGAGAATCCGGTGGGCGCCTTCGCGTCGAGGACCGACGACTGGAAGGCCTGCGTAACTGGCGACGTCTTCCAGGTCGAGTTCAAAGGTAAAGACGTGATTCACATGCGCTGGAACGGCATCGAGGTGCATTGCCTCAATGAAACAAGCCCGCGTATCAAGGACAAATCGAAATCCGTGAAGCGCCGCATGCTTCTCGTGCCGATGACCAAGGACTTCAGCGGCTCGGAGAACGTCGACATCAAGTTGAAGTACCTGCGAGATCCCGAGGTGCTTGGTTACGTCCTGAAGCGCGCTCTCCAGATGACTCACACCGCCTTCGACGAGCCGATTGTGTCGAAGCAGGCACTCGACCGCTGGTTCACAACCAACAACAAGGTCGTCGGCTGGTGGGAGGAACACGAGGATCAGTTCGTATGGGACCTCCTGCCATGGAGCTTCCTCTACGACGCCTACAAGGGCTGGTATAGCCGCGTCGAACCGAGTGGCACTGTCGAAGGACTCAATCAGTTCACGGAGACGCTCCGCGAGCATCTGAAGTCGTCAACTGCTTGGTCCCCCACTAACACCTCGGTCCGACCCGGCACACGGATGTCGTCGCCCGAGCCCCTGATCGATGATCTCGGGCTTACCGACTGGATGAACACGAACTACTCGGGCAGCGACCCCAACCGTCGTTGCTTGCCAACGCTCAAGACGAACTACAAGGGCCTCCTGCGTACCCAGAGTGCGGGCACGACCCCAGACGAAGACGACGACTGAAGAGACCACCTCAGCATCTGAAGGTTCGGGTAGCGGCGCGGCCGATGCCACACCGCTACCCGAACCAGGAAAGGAAGACATGCAATCTGAACTCGCGCCAGCACCGCTCGAGACCGCACCCGGTGACTGGGCGGCATGTTCTACTCGAAGACATCGCTCGCGACGTGAGCCGCGCAGTACGGAGCCGACCTTCGTGGACCGCACCTGCTCGGGCAGAACAAATCATGGAGCCTCAGACGGCTCAGCCCCGGGGCGGAGCTCACTCGCACCCCGCCCCCTCGTGTGCTTGTCGGTGCGCGTGCGGCGCAATCTCATCTCAAGAAAAGGTGTAGCCCCATACACTTTGGCGCGCGTTCTGCTCCTCCGAAGCACCAGGGTCCCTGCGGGGCTTCGTCTCGGCCATCCAGACAGGAGTGAAGCATGAGCTACACAATGACCTATGACGTCTCCCACAAAGTGGGGCGCGGAGGGCACGCCAAGGCCTTCTTCCGACACATCGCGAGAGACGTCGATCAAGCAGCCGGCTTCGACTTCCCCCAGGCGAACCCCAACATCGTGGCCGACCGCACCAAGCTGAACAGCACCTTTGTAAACGACGGAAACGGTGGCTACAGGCGTCCCCAGTCGGTTGATGGCCGACCGCCGAGCGACGAATTCGATGACTATCTTCAGCAGCGTCTCAGCACGGTCCAGCGCGCGCTGCGGAGGGATGCCGTGCTCATCCGAGGTGTGGTGCTCCAGCTTGATCCGAAGTGGTTCGAGCAGTACAACCCCGACTGGCGCGAGGAGGGGTTGAATCGTCGAGCAGCCGAGTACACGCATGCTGCGATCCGCTGGGCGCGTGGCGAGTTCGGAGAGGAGAACATCATTGGCATGTCGATGCACCTAGATGAGGTGAATCCCGGGCTGCAGCTCATGATCACCCCCATCACGCCTGACGGAAGGCTTGCCCAGAAGGAATTCTTCAAGGGGCCGGCAGACCTCAAACGGCAACACCGGGAAGTACGGGACGCCGTGGCCGCTGCAGGCTACGACGTCGAGTATCGAGTTACCGAACGATCACGAGAGCACCTCAGCAGCAGCGAGTTCCAGGCCAAGGCGGACCGGCTACGTGATGCAGCGAGTGCCCTCGAGTTCGAGCTCGACGTGAGCCTGCAGAGAAACAAGCGCCTCGCGAAGCGCTCCACCGTGCTGGATGAGCGAGAGAAGGAGCTCGCCGAACGCGAGACGCAGGTCGCCGAGCGCCATCGGGAAGCTGCTGCCGCGCGAGCAAGAGCGGACGATGAAGCTGCGGCGGCGAGAACCTCATCATTGCGCGCACGCGAGGCGCACCTGAAGGCAGAACGCGCTCGCGAAGAAGCTGCGGCCGAGCGCGATCGTTTGGCATTGAACAATCAGCGTCTCGACAGCCTCCCGCCGTTCTTCGAGCGCTGGCTTGACAGGACAACCGTTGCAGGGAAGCCGATTCGCACGCGGTTCGAAGCAGATCGGATCAAGATGCGTAGCGAAATCAGAGCGAAGCTCGGGCCAGCTTCGACTCACGTCGAAAAGCCTCGAGACGCGCTCGAACTCTAGAGCTCGCACGGAGGAGGAGCAGCCGAGTGCGACTGCTCCTCCTCCGTCCGCGGCTACTTCTACGCTGGTCGTATGACCGCTGATGAACCTCAATCGAAGGCTACCGTTCGCCTGCAACCTCGACCCTCTGAGGACGCGATGCGCGCACTTGGGGATGCAATCGCCCGTCTCAATGCAGACGGCGATTACGTCGCCCGGGCGTTAACCGAGTCGCTCCTTGCCGAACGTCCGATGACGGATGAGCCGTCGCTAGCCCCGGAAGAGATCGACTTCCTCATCTCGTCCGGGGAGTTCACTCCCGAGGAGTTCGACGACATCGCAACGCGGGTTCGACGCGGCGCATTGCCCGCTGGTGCCGCGAACGCCCTGGTCGCGGAGCTCCATCGGAGTATGTCTGAGGATGACGTGCGAGGCTTCCTCGACCTCAGCGACGACGAACTAGAGCAGCTCGTGAGCACCGGGCGAATCTACGCAGTCGATATCGCCGGCAAGCGTCGCTTCCCGGCCTGGCAATTCAGCTTGTCATCTCCTGGGAAACTTCTCCCGCACCTAGCCGAGATCATCGCGCTCGTTGCTGCAAACCGCTGGCTCTCGGTGGCCGGGCTGATGTCAACGCCGCAATCCGAGATGGTCGCTGAGGGCAAGCAGACTCCAGTTCAATGGTTCCGAGATGGTGGAGGGATCGACGCCCTAGCGGAGATTCTGGAGGCTGAGCGATGGACCTAGCGCGAGGGATGGTTGCAGTCCAGCGGCGTCATATCAACGGTCGTCGCCTCTGTTTCGCGAGAGCCGGCAAGTCGATTCGCTTGGCCACCAGTGGCCTTCGAGTGGCCTCCGGTTGGCCACATAGTGGACTCCTCGCGCCCACTCACTTCGATGGCCGTTTTTTGGCCGTGAGTTGGCCTCTTCCGGGCCATATGAGGGCCGGTTTGAGGCCATTCTGTTCCTCAGTCCCTCGGTAGTGACCATATAGTGGCCAGTTGAGGGCCACTGGGAGGCCTCCAGATCCAAGCATGAACGAACCGCGCGATCGGCCGTGACCGGAACTGCCGTCTAGACGCCAGAGATGTCTGCGGTCGCCCTTAAGGTCCCAGGATGAACACAACCACCAAGCTCCACGTTCAAGCCCGCTACCGGCACGATGACGCAGTGACAGGAGTCACGGCATGAGTGTCCGCCGTATTGCTGGCCCCGATTCGCTTTGGAGACTCGGGAAAAGCAGTCTCGAACCGCTCGATCCAGTTGAGTTGAGATACGAGATGGATCTCGAAGAGATGATCGAGGCCACACCAGAGCTGACCGGCGAGAGAACCATGATCATCGGCCGACAGGTAAGAACGCCGGACGGTCACGTGTTGGATCTGCTCAAGCTCAGAGCTACGGGCTCAACGATCACATCAGAGTGCAAAAGAGGCCGTGCGAAGGCTGATGCAGTCGGACAGCTCGTCGCGTATGGGGCATGGGTCGACACACTCGACCGCGCAGCCTTGGAGAGCATCTTTGACGAGTACATGCGGAACCGTATGGGACCGTTGGCGTCAAGGCGGCCCTCGCTCGGCGAGGCATTCGAAGAGTACTTCGGCATGCCGATGCCTCCAACCTTGAATCAGACCCAGTCGATGGAGCTGATTGCCGGGAGCGTCGATGTAGCTACGTTGAAGGCAGTACGGCGCCTTCGCGAGAATGACATCCCGATCAGCGTGCACGTGGTTAGTAGCTACAAGAGTGGCAGCGAGACGCTAATGACAGTCGCCGAGTGGATGGACGTCGAGTCTCCCGCAGAGCGTCCAATCAGCGTGCGAGCGCAGCTGGAGGAGCTGCACATCGCAACGATGGCAGCAGTTGAGAACAGCACGAGTCGGCTGCTCACCCACATCGATCGTCAGAGGCCCCGGCACTCTGGTCACAGTGGCCCCTTCTTCACGAAGGGTGCGCACGCCGACATATTGTGCTTCGTGCTGCTGTTCATGCCTCGCTTCACCGCATCGTATGTTCCGTACTCACTACTTGAGGCTCTGTACGATCGGTGGGTCAATGAAGAAGAGGCATATTACGGCACCCAGCGCGTGAAGCCCGCGCACGGCTTTGCTCAGCAGCTAAAGCACGCCATCAGAATGGTCGGCGGCTGGCGTTGGGGCAGGAAATACTGGGACGACGATCCTTCCTTGGAGAACGAACGTCTTCGCCTGCTCGCAGGTCGTTGGCCAATGCCCAAGCGTGGCCAGCACCTCAGCGGGTACGCACGAAAGTGAAGGAGGCGAGGTAGCTGACGCGTAGCGGGCGGTAGCGCAAGGTCGCTGGCGAGCTACCGCTCTGCTACACATTATTTGCCGTGCAAACAGGATTTTTCATGGAGTGTAGCTTTGTAGCTCTGAGATACGTCTCTCCTGTAAACCGCAGCAACGATCAGCAGCTGGCCACCGCTCCCCCGATGACGACAACTCCCCTCAGCGAGCTACACAGCTACCGCCGTCGAAAATCCCTGTTCAAAGGATAGTTCGCACTCCAACTTTGGCGCTACATCGCCGCTACCGCATGGCTACGACTATCGCGACGGTGTTGTTCGACCGCAACCTCGAGACCAGACTGTGCTAAACAGCTCGTGCAACCGGGATTCGGCTTAGACGTCACTCCGACAAGACAACCAAAGGAGGAGGATGGATCAGCAGCCTCTAAGTTCATCAGAGGTCGACCGTGCTCTCGCTCTTGTGGAGAAAGGGCAGCAGCTCGAAGGACAGCAGCCCACCGCAGCGGATCTCGACCGTGCTCGGCGGATCCTTATCCGCGAGCTATCGCCCGAGGATGCTCGAACCGAGATGCATGCTGCACTTCGGGCCCTGGTTGAGGACGAACGCGCGAACTGATCATCCCGAGAAGGATCCATCCACCAGCGCCTGAGCGGCGCCGACAACCTCGTTGAACCGTCCCTCGCGGATCGCCGTTATCACGGTGTCATCGCCGCCGAGGAACGGGTTGCCGCCAATGAACCACAGTCGCGCTACCTGGTCACCTTCAGCGTCGCTGACGGCACGCCATACCGCGTCCGCGCACTCGAGGCGACGGACCGCGTCCGCGTCTGGACGCGCGCCGTCGTCTTCGCTCCAATCCAGCGCTGCTCTGGTATCGCGCGATCCGGCGAGCGTCGAGACGAGCGTCGGGCCGAGAACTGCGATGAGACGGCGGGCGAGATCGACTGGGTCCGGTGAGGTCACGAGCGCGATCCTACTTGTGCTCGACGACGTGGAGGTTTACGAAGAGCGCTCGGAACCGCCTCCGAACGGGGCGAGTGCAGTGCTTGGCGATTAACGCTGCACTCGGCGACACTTAGCGGTCCTCGCCACCTCGGGCGTAGGGTCGCTCACATGTGCGGCCGATTCGCGAACGACGCCAAGACCGACGAGCTGATCCGGGAGTACGTCGCCGATGGCGGCAAGCCCGAGGACTGGTGGAAGTCGTGGGCCGGTGCCTACTCGGTCGCTCGCACGCAGGATGCGCCGATCGTGCGCGATCGCGGCGAGGGGCGGATCCTGGAGCTCGTGCGCTGGGACTGGCAGAAGCCGGCGAACCGTCCCAAGGGCGGACCGATCGTCAACGCGCGGATGGAGAAGGTGTGTATACCGAACTAAGCCTCTCTCCTATCGGTTCTCAATGCGATGCTCGACTAGATGAGCGAGAGAACCCGTGTCGGCGCCGTACTGGCCCTCGATGACCCTCCCTTCTGGGCTGTCATCGATGGTGATGGCGCGGTTATCGCCGCAGTCTCGGACTTCATGCTCGACTTCTGGGCACGTGGGAACGCTGAATCGAGCTGCCGGTCGTACGCGTACGGCCTGCTGAGGTGGTTTCGTCACCTCGCGCTCGAGCGCGCGGACTGGGAGCGCGCAGCACGCGAGACAGTGCGCGACTTCGTGCTCGCCTGTCGCCAACCCTCAGCGCTGAGCCCTCGGCCGCTTTCGCCTCGGACGCTGAATCACAACCTCGCCGTGATCTCGGCCTTCTATGACTATCAGCTTGCGCAACAGCGCGGTCCGATCATCAATCCCGTACCGGCGCGCCGTGCCGATAGCGGCAGAGGGCTGAACGCTCACCACAACCCTGAACTGGCGTTCCGACGCGACCGTCGGGCCGACTTTCGTCAGAAGGTCCCGAAGACAGCACCTCGATTGATCGTTGAGTCGCGCGTCGCCGAGATCCTTCAGACCATCCGCAATACGCGGGATCGAGCCCTCGTCGAGTTCTACCTCTCCAGCGCGGCTCGCCCCTCAGAGCTGCTCGGGATGAATCTCGAAGACGTTGACCCAGGATCCCAGCGCATCACGGTAGAGCGGAAGGGCACTCGCGCGAAGCAGGCTCTGCCAGCCTCGTCCAACGCGTTCCTGTGGCTGCGGCTGTACCAAGAGTCGCTGCCGCCCGATTTACTCGCGAAGGGCAACCCGGTGTGGTGGACGAATCGACGCCCGTATCGGCCGTTCGGGTATGACGCTGCCAGAGCGATGTTCAACAGGGTCGGCCTCGAGATAGATGCGAAGGTGCGCCTTCACGGCCTTCGGCACACTGCAGCCGTGCGGATGTCCAACGACCCCGCTCTGACACTTAGCGACATCCAACGCATTCTCGGCCACCTGCATCTGTCCACGACCCAGGAGTACCTCCAACAGCATGACGACGACATCATCGAGCGCGTCGCTCAGCACCTTCGGGCGCGGTCAGAGCCTAGGCCCGCGCCGGAGGCTCCGGCGTTGACGTACGACAGCTCCGATCTTGACGAACTTCTGGGGGACGCATCATGGTGAAAGACCTCATCGAGACGGAAGACCCGATCGAAGCAGCGCCTACAGCGCCGCAACTCCGTCGACATCGCCGGCCGTCTCGAGGACGAGCGCGCCCCGGCGTGTTCCTCAACGCCGCGATCCCTCACACGCCGTACGACGATGGCATCCGAAACGACTATCGCCCGATCGTTCAGATCTTCATCGATACGCTGATGACCTTCCCCGGCGAGACCTGGCAACGGCGCTGGGACGCAAGCGGGGTCGAGAACATGCCGAGCCTGACCTGGCACGACGCCTTCCCTGGCCTCAACGAAGTCGCTCGCGAACTTGCCACGAGCCCCGGCATAGCCGTGTCGATCTTCATTCGCCTCGACGCTCTTCGGCCGAGTGCAGAGTTCCTCAACCGAGTGGGTCGCATCCGTCTCGACGGCTTCTCGCCGTGGTCGCTCGAAGGCTTCCCCACCGATGCCGCACGAGACACACTGCGAGCCATGCTGATCCTCCAGGTGGCGACCGGCAAACACCTCAGAGAGATCACGGCCGACGACGTCGTGGCCTCCGCTGCCGTCGCCCGCAAGCCCATCCGCCGCGGGCTCGCAGACGCGCTCGAGATCCTTAAACGGCTTGGCATCGTTCCGCCCGACCTCCCGCCTCTTCGCCAGCTCGCGAAGTCGCCGAGGCCGGATGCAGCCGCGATGGTCGCGAGGAACAAGATCGAACCGCCCGCCGTCGCAGAGATGTTCACGCGCTACCTCAGGTCGCGAGCACCGGGCGTGGACTACCCAACTCTGCAGGCGATGTCGACTGAACTGCTCCGGAACTTCTGGATGGAGATTCGCTCGCGCAATCCCGAGCAAGCCGACCTACGTGTCGCGCCGGAGGTGGCTGACTGGTGGAAGACGGAATCGGTCGGACGCCTGAAGAACCGCTATCGCACCCTCTTCGCGGTGCGCGCCATGTACCTCGACATCGCCGTGTGGGCCACGCACGACGCCTACTGGGCGTCGTGGTCGACTGCGAGCATCGTCTCCCAGATCGACACCGCCGGCCACCAGAAACACAGAAGACGGGTGATCGCCGCCCACCATCAACGAGTCCGCAAGATCGCGCCTAGAGTCCCGAAGCTCCTCGCCGCCATCGACACAGACCTCGAGCATCAGGAGTCACTTCTGCGCGCGGCGACCACGACTCCTCTCGGAGAGCGATTCGAGTGGGCTGGGCGAGCGTACCTTCGCGAGACGGGTGCAGGCCCCGGTGTGTCGATGACCGCGGTCCCGATTCGAGACCTCGCGACAGGTGAGCGCACTTTCCAGGCACGGATCGCAGAACGAGCGTTCTGGTCCTGGGCCATCGTCCACGTCATGCACGAAACGGGCATGCGTCAGGAAGAAGTCGCGGAGCTCACAGCCACAGCATTATTCACCTATGAAGCGTCGACGGGTGAGAAGATGCTCTTGCTGCAGGTCGTCCCATCAAAATCGGATCGGGGACGCGTACTACTCGTCTCTCCCGAGCTCGCACATGTTCTCGCTCATCTCCGCCAAAGAGCGCGCGGCGATGAACATCAGGTGCCCCTGGTGATCCGCTACGACTCACTCGAGCGAGATTTCTCCCCGCCACTGCCGTTCCTCTTCCAGTGGAAAGACGGCGACGTTCGCCGCGTGTTCTCCCCTGCCGCTTTCAAGAACTTCGTCGCTTATGCCGTGCAAGTGGCCGGCCTCGACACCCCTGAGACTCGTCTGACTGCGCACGACTTCAGGCGTCTGTTCGCGACGGACGCTCTGAGATCGGGACTACCCGTGCACATCCTCGCCAAGGTGATGGGACACCTGAATCTCTCCACGACCCAGGGATACGCGGCAGTTTTCGATGAAGACGCCGCTCGACACTTCCGCCAGTTCGTTGATCGTCGATGAGCGTCGAGACCAGTAGAGGACTACCGCGATCCGTCGGCGACCGAGCTCGAGGAGTTCCACGCACACTTCTCCAAACGCAAGGTCGAACTCGGGTCCTGCTCACGCGGCTACGGAACGCCCTGCATTCACGAGCACGCGTGTATCCGCTGCCCGATGCTACGACCGGACCCGGCACAACGCCAGCGTTTCGAATCCATCCTGGCCAACCTCCACGAACGGCTTGCCGAGGCGAAGAGGATGGGCTGGCTTGGAGAAGTGGACGGCATCGAGATCAGCATCCGAGCGGCCGAGGAGAAGCTGGGGCAGATGACCCAGATCGTTCGGCTGACCCTCGAACGACGTCGTCCGAACGGTGAAAACCCCACGCCTTGACCCCTCGCGGTTCACGGACAGTACTCCGGTCGCAAACGGTACACCACCCGTTTCGGTGCGTTTGGGTTTCGGCAGGGGGTTACGGCGCGTCGATCCTCGGCGTGTCGCACTTGCGGCAGGCAACTTCCATCGGGCCACCGAAATCGATCGTTTCTGGCGGGCCTTACCCGATGTCGCATACGCAATGTAAACTGGGATCCTCCACGAAAGATGGTGGATTCGAACCGGTAGTAGGCCATTGTGGTCAGGGAGTCCGGGAGAACGACCCATCAGTTGGATGTACGGCCTGCTTTCAGAGTGGGCCGGTTTTACTCTCCCGTTTGCGGCGAAGGGCGCCGCAACTCGGGACGTACGGCGGCCTCGGATTGGCTGTCTTCTCCCAGGCACCTCGCGGGCCAGGGGCACAGGAGGCATCTGATCCCAGGGATGCGGAGCGATCCGCCCGCCACACGCCCGCTTAGACCTGTCGTTCCAGACCGGCGCTGAGTTCGCGAGGGGCCGGCGCCAGTTTCGGAGACATGGTGCCTATCGACCTTCTGCCGCTCATTGACGGCTTCGCCCCTACCTCGCTGCTCGCCGTGAGCCTCGCCGTCGCGTACTTCTGCCTCGTCGCTCTCGTCGCGTCGGTAGCAACCTTCGCCCACGGTGAGCGCAGCAAGAACGCCTACCGCGTCCTCAAGGTCCTCACGCGTCGAAAGCCGGACCCGCCTGGGTCAGGTAGCGCTTCTTAAATCGGCCACCATCGAAGCGCGAAAGCGAACAGTGGATCGACAATCCGGACCTGGTTGTTCTGCTCCTGGTACTCGAGCACCGGGTCTGCTCCGGATTGTTCGACCAACGCCTCGAGCTGCGTCTCATCCAGTTCATCTAGGACGTCAGTGGCGGCCGACTTCGACATAAGACCGAGCTTCTTGACCGTCTCGACTTTGCGCGGGCAGGGTAGCGTCACGCCGGGTAGCGGCTCGTCTTTCGTGATTTCAACGATCCGCCGCTGGAGCACGTTCACGTCAATATCAACCTGTGGAAGCAACTCGCGCAACGCGAGCATGATCAACCGGTAACCATCCGCCGGGCCGTAGTTATGGGTTGGATAGTGGTCGCGCGGCTTCCCCTCCGGCCCCCTCGTCAGCTTCTTCACCCAGCGAACCTCGGAGAGAACCGGGTCGAGGCTATTCATGTAGAAGTCATCCCAATCTTCGGGAGCCGATATCTCGGTGAGCTCAGATGCAGCGGCGTCGTACCCATTCGCTTCGACCACAGCAGCGCTGAGCCGCTGCATAGTCTGTGGGCTGCCGAAGCTGTTCTCAGCGAGGGTTTCAGCAAGCCCCGCAGGCGCTTGCATCCTCAACTTCACCCAGCCATCTTTGGCGATCTGTGCGAGACGTTTGAGCTGATCGGGACCGCTCCAGAGACCGAACCTTACAGTCGTGAACGATCCCGCCATGTTCGGCACGAGAGTAGGGATGAACTCTGCGCGGTGCCCTGATGCGATCAGAACCACTCGGCCGCCGGCATCCACAAAGGGCTTGAGGTTCTGAAGGATCTTTCGCTGCTCGTCCCTGTGCAGCATGTGCAAATCATCGATGATCAGGAGCCGCTTCTTCTTTAGGAGCATCTTGGTCACAACGATGTTGTTCGGATCAGTAGCGGTCGCGCCGCGACTGTTTTTCCTTGACTTGGTCCACTTCGAAGAACCGATGAGCTGAGCGATCCCAGTCAAACCGCCGCCGATACCTAATTCATGCGCGTCTGACGACGACTCATCACCCTTAGAACGAGTCGTATGGGTGCCCAGTTTGGTGTTCGCCGAGGCCCATAAGCCTTCTGCAGTGTCACTGTTTGGCGCCTCGACATAGAGGGCCGTCGACAACACTTTTCGCACGAGAACTGACTTGCCCGACTTGCTGGGGCCATACATCAGCAGAACGCCAGACCCGCCAGTCTCGTATCGCTTCACGGCTCGCTCAGCCGCTTCCTGCTGCTGATACGTGTACTGGGGGTATCCCCTAACCGGAAATACCTCTCCTACTGAAAGGGAAGCGCTGCTCACGCGCCCCACACTAGCGGGGACAATGAATTCATCCGGGCACTGTGCCCGGCCTACGCGGGGCCTGGCGACTAGGGCGTGTCTGACAAAGGGGCAAACGCGCATTGCCCGTTCTGGGAGGATGAGCCCATGGATGTGAAGGAAGCGCAGCAGGATGTCCGCCGTGCATATCGCGGCGGATTTTCAGGGCCGCTTGTCTCTGCGCTGGTCTGGGTGACGGCGGCGGCCGTTTACCAGTGGGGGTCTGCTGCTGCTGCGGCGATGGTCGTGCTGTTCATCGGGGGAATGCTGATCTTTCCGCTATCCGCCCTCGTGCTGAAGGCCATGGGAGGGCCGGCATTCTTGCCCAAGAAGCACCCCTCCAACGCGCTCGCTATGCAGAGCGCGTTCACCGTGCCGCTCGGGCTGCTCGTGGCGATCGCCCTCGGCACCCTCGCGCCCTCATTGTTCTTCCCGGCCTCGCTCATCATCGTGGGCGCTCACTACCTCACGTTCATCTCGCTTTACGGGATGCGCCTGTATGGCGTCCTGGCCGGTGTCCTTGTCGCAGTCGGCGCGGCAGCGATCTTCGTCGTCCCGACGCTGCGGGACGCCAGTGGTTGGATCGGTGCTGCGGTGCTCCTCGTCTCAGCGATTCCTCTCTTCATCAGCCACCGGGCCGAGGAGGCAGCATCTGTGAGCGTTACGAGGCAAGTGTTCGAATCCAGCTGATCGCGGCGTGGATGAGGACGGCTGCGCGGTAGATGAACGCGTGCTTGTCGTAGCGGGTGGCGAGCCCTCGCCATTGCTTGGTGTGGCAGAATCGGCGCTCGATCACGTTCCGGTTCCTGTAGTCGGCGGCGTCGAGTCCGACCGGGCGGCCGCCTCGTGACCCGCCACGCTTGCGATGACCCTTCTGGTCGTCGGGCTCGGGGATCGCGGCCTTGATTCCACGGGAGCGCAGATGGCCGCGGATCGCGCGGGACGAGTACGCCTTGTCGGCGCGGACCGCCTCGGGTCGGGTGCGCGGCCTGCCGGTGTCGCGGCCGACGCGCAGGTGCGCCATCAGCGGCAGGAACATCGGCGAGTCCCCGGCCTGCCCGGGCGTGATCAGCGTGACCAGAGGGAGTCCGTTGCCGCGCGTCGACGACGATCTCGGCGGTGATCCGGTCGCTGATCGACCAGCCGACGATGCGGCGGCTGAACGCGTCGATGACGGCGGCGCAGTAGACCTATCCGTCTCTCGAGCGGTGCTGTGTGATGTCGCAGAACCAGAGCCGGTTGGGCGCGTCAGCGCGGAACTGCCGCTTCACGAGGTCCTCGTGTGTGGCGGTGTCGGGCTTCCAGCCGCGCCGCTTCCGGCGGTGCGAGACTCCGGCCAGCCTGCCCAGTCGCATCAGCCGCGCGAGACGCGCTTGCGGCTGACGTGAACGCCGAGTCCGAGCCGGAGCTCGGCGAGCACCCGCGGAGCACCGTAGGTTTCCCGCGAGTCAGAGTGGATCCGGCGGATCGTGGTCGTCAGTTCCGCATCCGCGATCGCGCGCCGTGACGGCGGCCGGCTCGCCCATTCACCCGGTTCCGGCGCCGCAACTCGACGAGCTCCTTGTGCTCGTCGGTGGTGACCCCGGCCTTGCGGCCGGAGTCGACAGCGTCACGGTTCATCCAGTTCCGAAGGCAGGATTCGCTGATCCCGAGGTCACGCGCGGTCTGCGCATCGGGATTGCCCTGAGCAACAAGATCGAGGGCTCGACGCCGGAACTCCGGCGGGTGGGCAGCAGGCATGTCACGGACTCCTTCCGAGACGATCATCGCCTCAAAGTCGGTGTCCGGAAAAGCGGGTCAGGCTCCGTTCGTCAGGCAAATGTCTTGCGAAATGTCTACGTGGGGTCCATGCTGGCGCCAGAACGAGTTTCGTTCGCGCCTCTGCTTGGACCACATCGTCCTGGTGGGTTCTACACCTCCGACCGTCGAACAAACATCGGCAGTGGAGTTATAGCGACTCAGCGTAAATGGGAGGGGGTGGTGAGATGGTGACCTCATGTGCGGACCTGCGCATCGCTCAGCAGATGGATCCGCGCTCGATGTGGGTCGATCTGTCCCGAGAGGGCGACGAGTACGTTCCTGAGGCGAACCTGCCAGGCATCGACTCGGAGTCCATCGAGCTGGGTGGGCGGCCAGCCGCTCACCGTCCGCGCGGTCAGCGGCCCAGTCCGGGACCGCCGGCGCGAAGTGGTTCACCGCCGAACGGCCCCCACGGGCAATTCATGCGGCTGCTGGGACTGGCGCCCGGCATCGACAGCGACAGCGTCACCGCCAGCTGCGACCTGGGCGTCCTGCGGGTGGTGATGCCCATCGAGCAGCCCGCCGTCAGGAAAGATCCCCCTGAAGCAGCCTGCTTCCTGACTCTGGGCACTCAGCCCTGCGCCTGCGCCTGCGCCGATCCTGGCGCGCTCTTTGACGACCCCTGCAACGTGTCTCACGCGACAAGAAAGGAACAACCATCATGGCCAAGGCAGTAGGAATCGATCTGGGAACCACGAACTCCGTTATCGCCGTCTGGGAGGCCGGCGAGGAGAAGGTCATCCCGAACGTGGAGGGAGCCCGCACTACCCCGTCGGTGGTCGCTTTCACCGAGGACGGTGAACGGCTGGTGGGGCAGCTTGCCCGCCGGCAGAGCATCCTCAACCCGAAGGGCACCATCTCGTCCGCCAAGCGGTTCATCGGCCGGTCCTTCGACGAGATCAAGGAGGAAGCCAACGCCGTCGGCTTCGACGTCGTGGAAGGCCCCAACGGCGAAGCACGGTTCAACATCCGCGGCAAGCAGTACGCGCCGGAGGAGATCAGCGCCCAGGTGCTGCGCAAGCTCGTCGACGACGCCAGCAAGTTCCTCGGCGAGAAGGTGACCGAGGCCGTCATCACCGTTCCCGCCTACTTCAACGACGCCCAACGCACCGCGACCAAGGACGCCGGACGCATCGCCGGGCTCGAGGTGCTGCGCATCATCAACGAGCCCACCGCCGCCGCACTAGCGTACGGAATGGACAAGAAGAACCACGAGACCATCCTGGTTTTCGACCTCGGTGGCGGCACGTTCGATGTCAGCCTCCTCGACGTGGGCGACGGGGTCGTCGAAGTGCGATCCACCGCGGGTGACACTCACCTGGGCGGCGACGACTTCGACCGCCGGCTGGTGGACTACTTTGCCGACGAGTTCAGGAACGAGAACGGCATCGACCTGCGCAACGACCCGCAGGCGCTGCAGCGACTGTTCGAGGCGGCCGAGAAGGCGAAGGTCGAGCTCAGCTCGGTGTCCCAGACCCAGGTCAGCCTGCCCTTCATCACCGCCGACGCCAGCGGACCCAGGCACCTCACCATGACCGTGAAGCGGTCCAAGTTCGAAGACCTCACCGCTGACCTCGTTGAGCGGTGCCTCGGTCCGGTGCGTCAGGCGATGGCCGACGCGAAGGTCAGCGAGAACGATATCGACGAGGTCATCCTCGTGGGCGGTTCCACCCGCATCCCCGCTGTCCAAGCGCTCGTCAAGCGGCTCACCGGCGGCAAGGAGCCGAACATGACGGTGAACCCCGATGAGGTGGTCGCTGTGGGCGCCGCCATCCAGGCGGGCGTCCTCAAGGGCGACGTCGACGACGTGCTGCTGCTGGATGTCACCCCGCTGTCGCTGGGTGTGGAGACCCGCGGTGGCGTGATGACGAAGATCATCGAACGCAACACCACCATCCCCGCCCGACGCAGCGAGGTGTTCTCCACGGCCGAAGACAACCAGCCGTCGGTGGAGATCGTCGTCCTGCAGGGCGAGCGGGAGAACGCCGCAGACAACCGGGTGCTGGGCCGGTTCCAGCTCACCGGCATCCGCCCCGCTCCTCGCGGTGAAGCGCAGGTGGAGGTCACCTTCGACATCGACGCGAACGGCATCCTGCACGTGACGGCGAAGGACAAGGACACCGGCACCGAGCAGGGCATCACCATCAGCGACACCTCGAATCTGGACCAGGGCGAGATCGACCGGATGATTAAGGAAGCCGAGCAGCACCGTGCTGACGACCAGGCGCTGCGCCAGGCCGTGGACGCCCGCAACGAGCTGGACTCCGCCGCCTACCAGGTCGAGCGGGTACTGCGTGAGCTCGGCGACGCTGCACCGGAGCACGAGCGTGCCCGCGCGGAGCTGCTCATCACGCAGGCCCGCGAGGCAGTGCAGAACAACGTCGGCGAGCAGGAAGCGAAAGAGCGCACCGGCGAGCTGCTGCAGGTAGCGCAGTCCCTTGCTGCGGCCCGCGCGAACGCCAGCCACGCTGAGCAGCCCGCTCAGGACGACGAAGACGACGTCGTCGACGCCGAATTCGACAAGTAGCACGGAGGGAGGATCGCGATGGTCGAGGAGCAGAACGAGGACACGCGGGCCGTGGACCTGCTGAACGACGACCTCACCGACGTGTCCCCGGAGGAGATCCGCGCCGCGCAAGCAGCGGTCGCCGCCCAGTTGGAGACGGCCGAGGACCGGTGGCGCCGGGCGGCGGCGGACTACGACAACCTCCGCAAACGGATGGCGCGCGAGATCCAGACGGTCCGCGAGCAGGAGCGGCGGCACACCGCCAAAGCCTTCTTGCCCGTCGTCGACGGGCTGGACCGGGCGCTCAGCTTCGGGGTGGACCTTGACGAGGGCGTTCGGGGTGGCATGCAGGCCATCCGGGCGCAGGCCGCTGATGCGTTGCGCGCACTCGGGTACCCCGAGATTGTCATCGACGGTGCGGAGTTCGACCCGCAGCTGCACGAGGCGGTCTCGGTGGTCGAGGATGCCAGCGTCCCGCCGCGCAGCATCCTCGCCGTCACTCGCCCCGGGTTCGGAACGCCTGAGCGGATGCTGCGACCGGCTGCGGTCGTGGTCACCCGCAGGCCGGATGAGGAGTAGGAGATGGCGGAGGATCTCTACAGCGCGCTCGGGGTCTCCCGGTCGGCGGATCAGAAGGAGATCCGCCGCGCCTACCGGGAGAAGGCCCGCAAGTTCCACCCGGACGTCAACAAGACCCCGGGGGCGGAGGAGACCTTCAAACGGATCAGTGAAGCCCACGATGTGCTGTCGGACCCGGAAACCCGCTCACAGTACGACCGGTTCGGTGAGAACTTCCGGCAGTACGCCGCCGCGGACGCGGCTCGCTCCTCCGAGCAGCCGCGCCGCAGCGGGGGCACCCGATACACGTGGAGCGGGGGCGGCACGCAGAGCTCGAACTGGGAGGACCTCTTCGGGGGCGGCTTCGGTGGTTTCGGTCGCGGCGCCGACCACACCGCGGAGCTGGAGATCACCGTCGAGGAGGCCTACCGGGGCGGGCGTCGCACCGTGCAGGTCGCGTCCCCGTACGGCGGCGCGCAGGAGTACACCATCGACATCCCAGCGGGCGCTGTCGACGGGCAGCGGCTGCGGATCTCGGGCGCAGGCGGAGCGGGCGCCGACGGACAGGACGGGGACCTGCTGGTCACGCTGCGCGTGAAGGACAGTAAGCGGTACCGGCTCAGCGGCGCGGACATCGAAACGGACCTTCCCATCTCACCGTGGGAGGCGGCGCTGGGCGCGGATGTCAGCGTGCCCACGCCCGGCGGCACGGTCACCGTGCACGTTCCGCCCGGCTCGTCCACTGGCAGGCGGCTCCGCCTGCGCGGGCAGGGGATGCCCCGCAGAGGACAGCCGGGAGACCTGTATGCGCGGGTGAAGGTCGTCGTTCCGCGCACTCTCAGCAAGAAGGAGAAGGAGCTGTTCGAACAGCTCCGCGACGAATCGTCGTTTGATGCCAGGAGAGGATCATGACCTCACATCACCTGCCCGTCCGTGTCGCCCGGGCCGACCTGGCGGCGACCGCCGTGGCCGCAGGTATCCACCCGGATACGCTGCGGAAGTTCGTCGAGCTGGGGCTGGTCACCGCCCACGTCGACACCAGCGGCCGGCTGTGGTTCGCCGGTACCGTCCCCGCCCGCGTGCACACCATCGTGCGTCTGCACTCCGATCTTGCCGTGAACTACGCCGGCATCGCACTCGTGCTCGACCTGCTCGCCCGCATCGAGCAGCTCGAGCAGCACCGGACCATCCGACTCGAAGGAGACACCCCATGGACATGAACTCACTCACTCAGAAGTCGCAGGAAGCGCTCACCTCGGCCCAGAGCATCGCGGTCCTGGCCGGTCAGATCGAAACGGACGAGGAGCATCTCCTGCTCGCACTGCTCCAGCAGGAGGAGGGGCTGGTTCCCCGACTGCTGCAGACAGCGGGTGCTGACGTGGAAGCGGTACGCGCCGACGTCGAAGCGGAGATCGCCCGCAAGCCCAGCGTCTCCGGGTCCTCCCCGCAGACCGGTCAGGTGTATCTGAGCCGCAGCCTCACCTCCACCCTGGAACGGGCGGAGCGGGAGGCAAAGCGGCTGAAAGACTCCTACATCTCCGTGGAGCATCTCGTTCTGGCCCTCGCCGACGACTCCTCCAACCGTGCCGCGTCCCGCGTGCTGCGCGGGCACGGTGTCACCCGGGAGAGCTTCCTCAGCGCGCTCACCAAGATCCGCGGCAACCAGCACGTCAACTCCGCCACCCCCGAGCAGACGTACGAGGCGTTGGAGAAGTACGGCCGTGACCTGGTCGCTGACGCCCGGTTGGGCAAGCTTGACCCGGTCATCGGGCGTGATGCGGAGATCCGCCGGGTCATCCAGATCCTCTCCCGCAAGACCAAGAACAACCCCGTCCTCATCGGCGAGCCCGGTGTCGGAAAGACCGCCATCGTGGAGGGCCTTGCCCAGCGGATCTTGCGTGAGGACGTGCCCGAGGGCCTTCGCGACAAGACCGTGTTCTCGCTGGACCTGTCTGCCCTGGTCGCCGGCGCGAAGTACCGGGGCGAGTTCGAGGAGCGAATGAAGGCAGTCCTGGCAGAGGTGAAGGCAGGGGAGGGACGCATCCTGCTGTTCATCGACGAGCTCCACACTCTGGTGGGGGCGGGAGCCACCGAAGGGGCAATGGACGCCGGCAACATGCTTAAGCCGATGCTCGCCCGCGGGGAGCTGCACCTCATCGGTGCCACCACCCTCGATGAGTACCGCAAGCACATCGAGAAGGACGCTGCCCTGGAACGCCGGTTCCAGACGGTGATGGTCGAGGAGCCTGACGTGGAGGACGCGATCTCCATCCTCCGCGGCCTGCGCGAACGACTGGAGATCTTCCACGGTGTCCGCATCCAGGACAGCGCATTGGTCGCTGCCGCCGTGCTGTCCCACCGGTACATCTCCGACCGGTTCCTGCCCGACAAGGCCATCGACCTCATCGACGAAGCCTGCGCGCGACTGCGAACCGAGATCGACTCAATGCCCGCTGAGCTCGACGAGCTGACCCGGCGGGTGACCCGCCTGGAGATCGAGGAAGCGGCGCTGTCGAAAGAAACGGACCCTGCCAGCAAGAAACGGCTGGAGGAGCTGCGCCGGGAACTGACCGACCTGAAGGCGGAGGCGGACTCCAAGCGCGCCCAGTGGGAGGCGGAGCGTCAAGCGATCCGCAAGGTCCAGGAGCTGCGCGGTGAGCTGGAGCGGCTGCGGCGGGAGGCGGAGGAAGCTGAGCGCTCCTACGACCTCAACCGTGCCGCTGAACTGCGGTACGGGGCTATCGCTGACGCGGAACGACGCCTGCGCGCCGAGGAGGAGCGTCTCACCTCCAAACAAGGCGGGCAGCGGCTGCTGCGGGAGGTGGTCACCGAGGACGAGATCGCCGAGATCGTCGCAGCGTGGACGGGGATCCCCGTGGCCCGGCTGCAGGAAGGTGAACGCAACAAGATCCTCACCCTGGACGCCACCCTCAAGGAGCGGGTGGTCGGTCAGGATGAGGCCATCACGCTCGTCAGCGACGCGATTATCCGTGCCCGCTCCGGCATCCGCGACCCGCGCCGACCCATCGGCTCCTTCATCTTCCTCGGCCCCACCGGTGTGGGAAAGACCGAACTGGCCAAAGCGCTCGCGCAAGCACTGTTCGACAGCGAGTCGGCGATGGTCCGGCTGGACATGAGCGAGTACCAGGAACGTCACACCGTCAGCAGGCTGGTCGGTGCACCTCCCGGGTATGTCGGGTATGACGAGGGAGGGCAGCTGACCGAGGCGGTGCGCCGCCACCCGTACAGCGTGGTCCTTTTCGACGAGATCGAGAAAGCGCACCCGGACGTGTTCAACACGCTGCTGCAGGTCCTTGACGACGGCCGCATCACCGACAGCCAGGGACGCACCGTCGACTTCCGCAACACCATCGTCATCATGACCTCCAACATCGGTGCCCATCACCTGTTGGGCTCCGATGGGGGCGCGATCCCCGACGACGTGCGAAACAGTGTGCTCGGTGAGTTGCGCGCCCACTTCCGTCCCGAGTTCCTCAACCGGGTGGACGACATCGTGGTGTTCTCGCCGCTGGGTCGTGAACAGATCCGGGACATTGTGGAGCTGCAGTTCACCGACCTGCGCTCCCGGCTGGCCGAGCGTCAGATCCGCATCGAGCTGACGCCCGCGGCACGCCAACTCATCGCCGACCGCGGCTACGACCCCGTGTACGGTGCGCGTCCGCTGCGACGCTACATCAGCCATGAGATCGAGACCCGACTGGGTCGTGCGCTGCTGAGCGGGGAGGTGATGGACGGGTCGACGGTCACGCTCGACGTGCACGACGGCGACCTCGTCTTCAACATCGCAGCGCCCGTCGAAGAGGAGGACACGGCGTGAGCGCGATTGTGACCTGCCCCAACTGCGGGAAGAAGAACCGTGTCCCCGCCGCCGCGTCGGGGTACCCGCGCTGCGGCGTCTGCAAGAGCGCCGTGCCGTGGATCGTCGATGCGGGCGATGCGGACTTCGCCGAGGTGGTCGAGAAGGCCCCGCAAGTGGTGCTCGTGGACTTGTGGGCGACCTGGTGCGGACCGTGCCGGATGGTCAGCCCTGCCCTCGAGAAGGTCGCCACGGAACGTGCCGGCAAGCTCAAGCTGGTGAAAGTGGACGTGGACGCCGCGCCGGAGACGGCCCGCAAGTTCTCCGTCCAGGCGGTGCCGACTCTGCTCATCCTCAACCAGGGGAACGTGCTCTCCCGCCAATCCGGAGCCGCCCCGCCGGACGTGCTGCTGCGCTGGGTGGACGAGGCGCTGCAGAAGAAGGCTGACTCGGCCGGTGCTGCTCGATGAGATATGTCGACCCACACGTCGCGCTCATCCGCCCGGTCCGTCCCCGGACACCCGGGTCATGTGGGGACTGCGTGGCGGCCGGCACGCCCTGGCTGCACCTGCGGATGTGCCGCACCTGCGGGAAGGTCGGGTGCTGCGACTCCTCCCCGATGCGGCACGCCCGCACGCATGCGCTCACGGCGGGGCACCCCATCGTGCGGTCGCTGGAGCTGGGGGAGAACTGGAGCTGGTGCTACGTGGACGAAGCGTACCTATGAGTGACACGCCCGCCGCCAACCGCCGCCAGGTCGCTCAGGCCGAGACGCCTGACACCATCGGCGCCTTCCCGCGGCTCAGCGACGAGCAGATCGCGGTGCTGCTCGTACGAGGGCAGCGCCGCACCCTCACCGACGGGGAGGTTCTCATCCAGCCCGGCGAGCACCCGTCCTCCCTCTATGTCGTCCTGGAAGGGCACCTGCTGACGGCGGACACCGAGCTTGCGGCGGATCCGCGTCACTCCGATGAGTCGTTGGCGGTCGAGGTGCACGGCCGCGGCCGGTTCGTGGGGGATGTCGGGCTGCTAGAAGGACAACCGTCTTTCGTGTTCGTCTCCGCCATCGGCGCCGCCGAGGTGGTGGAGGTGCCCGTCGATGAGCTGGAGGCCATCGTCACCTCGGACCCGCTGTTGGGTGAGATCATCCTGCGGGCCTACCTCATCCGCCGCTCCCTGGCCATCGGGGCGGGAGCGGGCCTGCGGATCGTCGGCTCCTGCTTCTCCCCGCAGACCCGGGATCTGCTGGACTTCATCGCACGAAACCGGCTGCCCCACCGGCTGGTGGACCTGGATGACGACGAGAAAGCGGAGCGGCTGGTCCGTCAGCTCGGCGCCACCGTCGCCGACTTCCCGCTGGTGATCCTCGGCGGCTCACGCACCGTCCTGGGTGCCACCCCGGCACGGCTTGCCGAAGAGTTGGGGATGCGCCCGCCCGCCCCACCGGCCACCTGCGATGTGGTGGTGGTCGGCGCTGGGCCGGCTGGTCTTGCCGCGGCGGTGTACGCAGCCTCCGATGGGTTGTCGGTCTACCTGTGCGACACGGTCGCCACCGGCGGGCAGGCGGGAACGTCAGCGAAGATCGAGAACTATCTGGGGTTTCCTGCCGGAATCTCCGGCACTGAGCTCGCCGACCGCAGCCTCCTGCAAGTGCGCAAGTTCGGTGCCACGTTGGACATCCCGACCACGGTCCAGGAGGTCGTGGAAGATGAGGACTGCTTCCGGGTGATCTTCCAAGATGGCAGGGAGGTCACCTCAGATGTGGTGGTCCTTGCCACCGGAGTGCGATACCGCTCGCTTCCCGCCGCGGGGCTGGACCGGTTCCAGACCTCGAACGTGTTCTACGCGGCAACAGCGCAGGAAGCGCAGATGTGCGTAGACACACCTGTCGCTGTTGTCGGCGGCGGCAACTCCGCCGGCCAGGCGGCGCTGTTTCTTGCCCGCACGTCCTCCCGTGTGCACCTTGTGGTGCGCGCCGCGGACCTGGGAGCGGGAATGTCCAGGTACCTGGTGGACCAGATCCAACATCACCCCCGTATCAACGTGCTGCTGTCCTCGGAGGTCGTGGAAGCACACGGCGGCAACCGTTTGGAAGCGGTCACAGTCCGTCACGGTGACGTGCTGGAGAAGCTCCGCGTGGGGCACGTGTTCGTCTTCATCGGCGCCGCTCCGGCGACGACGGGATTGAAGGTCGATGTGGCACGCGATCCTGACGGGTACATCCTCACCGGCGAGGAGGCGGAGCTGGCCGGCGCGCGGACGGAAGGAAGCCCCCGCTTCTCTTTGGAGACCACCATCCCCGGGGTCTTCGCTATCGGCGATGTGCGGCACGGGTCTGTGAAGCGAATGACCTCGGCTGTGGGTGAGGGCGCCAGTGTGGTCCGGCAGATCCACGAGTACCTGAACGAGGGTCGTCACAGTCGGGTGTGCGCATGAGCTCCGGCATCCAGGGACACCTGACGCCGCACGCCGCCCCGAACCCGGCAGCCGTGGGAGAACCCGCGGATCCTCCGGTGGCCCATGCGGGCGTAGCGGGCGAGATCCGCTCGACGTTGCGTCGAATGAGGTGGTTTCGCCGCATGCCGGTGCTGCATATCGCCGAGGAACGCGGCGAGGGCCCGACGGTGCTGCTGCTGCACGGTATCGCGTCCTCGTCGGTGACGTTTCACCACGTGATCCCGCTGCTCGAGCGCACCCACCGCGGTGCATCGCCATCGACCTGCTCGGCTTCGGCGAGTCGCCGGCGCCAGAGTGGGCCGATTACACGGCGTCGGAGCCCCAGACTTGCGCGATCGCTTCCTCCACGAGCGCGCGACGGGTCTTGTTGGTGCGGGCCTTGGCCGCGCGCACGAGCGCCTCTGTCTCGGGCGACCAACGGATGCCACTCTGAACCGTGACGTTCCCTCCATTTCGAGCAGTAGCTTCCTCGCCAAGCGCTTTGGACATGCACGCGTGCTCGACGCCGCTGAGCAGCGGTACGCCGAGGGTGAGCTGACGAACGAGGAAGTCAGCGTCATCGACGCTGAGGGATGGCGCGGAACTCCGATGTCAACTGTTGCCGCGTGGCTCGAGGAGCTTCCACTGATCGCCGGGATTGACGCTGTCGTTGCCTGGTGCGTCCAGCACGATGTCGAGCCGGTCCTAGCGTCACTGGCTTGGCAGCCCGTTGCGGATGCGATCGCGAAACGTCACGGACTCACCGCTAACGGCGCCCCCGAGTGCGTGTCGTCGGGAGCGACTACGACGGCACCGTGGCGGAGCACTTCAACGAGTACGACAAGCGAGATCGCGCCCTCCAGTTCGCGGCGGAGCACGGCGTCTCGATCGATCACTGCTGTGCCATCGGTGAGAGTCGGTCCGACCTTCCGCTGTTCGCCGCCGTGCCGACATCACTCACTCTGAACGCCGGGCCCCGGCTCGGGCGGCCGCGTCCGCTGCCGTTGACACGAAGGACCTGCGCGACGTCATCCCCTGGCTCGAGGCGTGGAAAGCCGCCCTCCACTGAACTTGGGCGTTCGCGGCGCAGACGACCGTAGCCGATCCCTGAGGTGTGTACACACTTGATTCGCCTGTGGAAAGTTTGGCTGCTCAGTGCTCTTGTGACTGCGTACCGGGTCATCGGTTGTCAAGCGTCGGCTCTTCTGCTCAGGTAGCCGCAACGATCAGTTTGATCGCCGCGGCAAGGTATTCCGCGGACGCGCCGACGCCGTTCTCGGCAACTTGTGCAGGAGTTCCAGCGGCGACGACTGCGCCGCCATCATCGCCGGCGCCGGGTCCGAGGTCGATGACGTAGTCGGCTTCTGCCACCACCCGCATGTCAAGTTCCACCGCGACGACGGTGTTTCCTGCGTCGACGAGGGTTTGCAGATGCGTCACGAGCCGGTCAGCGTCAGCGCAGTGCAGGCCCGAAGTTGGTTCGTCGAGAACATACAAGGTGTCCCCTCGTTGTGCGCGCTGTAGCTCGCTTGCGAGCTTCACGCGTTGTGCCTCACCTCCAGAGAGCTCGGTTGCCGGTTGTCCGAGTCGCAAGTATCCGAGGCCCACGTCTGACAGTGCAGCTAGTGAGCGGGTGATGTCGTCTTCACCGTCAAAGAACGGGTGGGCTTCCTCAACGCTCATCGCGAGCACGTCAGCGATGGTGCGCTCCCGCCAAGTGATCTCGAGGGTCGAGGCTTTGTACCGGGTCCCGTGACAGTCGGGGCATTCGGTGTACACGGATGGGAGGAAGAGTAGCTCCACCATCACGGACCCTTCGCCCTCACAGGTGGGGCAGCGGCCGCCGGAGACATTGAAGGAGAAACGGCCGGGCTTGTACCCACGCGAGCGAGCCTCGGGCGTCTCAGCGAAGCGTCGACGGACGTGGTCGAACAAGCCCGTATATGTTGCAACGTTCGATCGGGGGGTTCGTCCGATGGGTCGTTGATCGATGTTGACAACCCGCCGGACCCCCTCGAGGGAGCCGTCGAGGACACCGTCGAGCCGCTCTGGGGTATCGGCAAGGAGCAGCTCGTCGCCGGTCGGTTCGTCCTCCGCCGGAGTGCTGTGACCGAGGCGGTCACCGACGAGAGCCGGGAGGGCCTGGCTGACCAAGCTCGACTTGCCGGAACCCGAGACTCCGGTGACCGCGGTGAAAACACCCAGGGGAATGTCGATGGAGACGCCGTGCAGGTTGTTACGAGTCACGTCCTTCAAGTGGAGCCACCCGCGCGGGTCGCGAGGGGTGTGCGGGGGCAGTCCACTGCCACCGAAGAGGTAGCCGCGTGTCACTGAGTCCTTGACGTCGGCAAGCCCATCGGTAGGGCCGCTGTAGAGAACGCGGCCGCCGTGCTCGCCCGCGCCGGGGCCGATGTCCACGAGCCAGTCCGCGTGCCGCATGATATCGACGGAGTGTTCGACGACGAACAGGCTGTTTCCGCTTCTCTTGAGCCCGTCGAGGATCTTCAAGAGCGCTGTCACGTCTTGCGGGTGAAGACCTGCGGATGGTTCATCGAGGACATAGACGACGCCGAACAGGTCGGAGCTGAGCTGTGTGGCGAGCCTGATTCGTTGCAACTCGCCACCCGACAGGGTCGGGGTGGTTCGACTTAACGACAGATACCCGAGGCCAAGATCGGTCAGTGGGCGGAGTCGCTCGATCAGCCCGGAAGCGAGTCGGGACGCAGCGGCGCGCTTCTCCGGCGAACGGTTTGCGGTGCGGCGCACATCGGGTGCGGCGGCGTGCGCGGACCCTCCGGCGGCGATGCGCTGCTCCGTGGCTGCGCGACGGGAATTGGCATGCAGCACAGCACCATTCGGAACGGTCTCGGCCTGTTGCGCTTCCGCAACAACGTCGGAGAGCATGTCAGCAAGCTCTCGAAGCGGCAACTGCGAGAACTCCGCGATGTCCAGGCCCTCGAACGTGACCGAGAGCGCTTCAGGCTTCAGCCGCTTCCCGTGACAGACCGGGCATAGGGCAGCGTCGAGGTACTGCGCGACGCGACGCTTCATCGACGCGCTCTTCGAGTTCGCGAATGTGTCCAGCACATACCGGCGAGCTCCCACGAAGGTGCCCGAGTAGCTCGGCTCGACCCCGGCCTTGGTCGCGGCGCGAGCCTCAGCAAGCGTCAACCGGGAGTGGACCGGAACGAACGGGGTCTCATCCGTGTAAAGGATCCAGTCCCGGTCTTTTCGTGGCAGATCTTTCCATGGCACGTCAACGTCATAGCCGAGGGCCACCAACACGTCGCGGAGCTGGTGTCCGTGCCATGCCGTCGGCCAGGACGCGATCGCGCGCTCCCGGATCGTGAGCGACGGATCCGGCACCATCCGCTCCTCGGGCACCGCGTAGACACGACCAATGCCGTGACACTCCGGACAGGCCCCCTGCACCGTGTTCGCAGAAAAATCCTCCGCGTAGAGCATCGGCTGCCCATCCGGATAGTCCCCGGCGCGGGAGTACAGCATCCGCACGAGACTGGACACCGTGGTGATGCTTCCCACCGTGGACCGGGCACTGCGTCCTCCACGCTGCTGCTGCAACGCCACGGCCGGCGGCATCCCGGTGATGGAGTCAACATCGGGAACGCCCGCCTGGTCGATCAGACGGCGAGCGTACGGCGCCACCGACTCCAAATACCGTCGCTGCGACTCCGCGTACAGCGTCCCAAACGCCAACGATGACTTCCCGGAACCCGACACACCCGTGAACACCACTAACGAGTCCCGCGGAACGGAGAGGTCCACATTCCGCAGGTTGTGCTCCCGAGCACCCGAGACCCGAACCTGCGCGTCGGCGGCGGGTGAAGAATCAGACGAAGTCATGACCGGATCATAGTGGAGAAGGATCGCATCTTCATCGCCGACAGCTTGCGTGCGGGGTGGTCGCTGCGGAAGATCGCGGCCGAGCTGGGACGGCCGGCGTCGACGATCAGCCGGGAGGTTCGCCGGAACAGTCACCCCCGGTCGGGCGACTATTGTCCGTATGCCGCGCACGACCGGGCGATGGCGCGTCTGCCGCGGCCGAAGGCGGGGAAGATCGCACAGAATCCCGAGCTTCGGGACTACATCCAGCGCAAACTGGAGATCCGATGGAGCCCCGAGCAGATCGTGCACTCACTCAAGCGGGACTTCCCCGACCGACCGGAGGTGCGCGTGGCCCACGAAACGATCTACCTCGCCCTCTACGTCCAGGGACGGGGTGAACTGCGCCGGAAGACCCACAAGCGGGCTCAGACTCGCCAGCCGCGCTACCGGGACCCCATGGCGATGATCAGTGATCGACCGGCTGAGGTTGAAGAGCGAGCCGTTCCAGGCCACTGGGAGGGCGATCTCATCATCGGGAAGAACAGCGGTTCCGCGATCGCCACACTCGTCGAGCGCACGACCCGGTTCACGATGCTCGTCCACCTGCCCGACGACCACGGCGCCGTCACCGTCGGCGCCGCATTGGCACACACGATTCAGCGGCTCCCCGCGCACCTGCGCCGTTCTCTCACCTGGGACCAGGGCAGCGAGATGGGCAAGCACCGGTCGTTCACCATGTCGACCGACATGCCCGTGTACTTCTGCGGCCCCGCCTCACCCTGGCAACGCGGCTCGAATGAGAACACGAACGGTCTCCTGCGGCAGTACTTCCCGAAGAGCACCGACCTGTCAAAGTACTCGGCCGAGACGCTCGAGATGGTTGCTCATGAGCTGAACACGCGACCCCGCAAGACTCTCGACTGGGACACTCCCACTCAACGGATGGCGTCTCTGCTCAGCTGGGCCGCCCCCGTTGTTAGGTCCGGTCTCTGTGTGAGTCGTCGGGTTCCATTTCGTGGGTGCAGTGGCGAGCATAGTCGGCCGGGGTGAGGTAGCCCAGCGCCGAGTGGCGTCGCACGGTGTTGTACTCGACCTTCCAGTCGCCGATGACGACCTGGGCGTGCAGCAGTGAGTAGAAGCTGTTGATGTTCAAGCACTCGTCGCGCAGGCGGGAGTTGAACGACTCGACGTAGCCGTTGAGCCACGGCGAGCCGGGCGGGATGTACGACAAGCCGGTGCGGGTGCCGGCCCAGTCGGCGATCGCCTGGCTGATGAACTCGGGCCCGTTGTCGCTTCTGAGGACCGCGGGCGGGCCGTGCAGCTTGACGAGGTCGTCGAGATGGTCGGTGAGACGGTCGGCGGTGATGGAGCGTTCCACGAGCCCGCCGAGGCAGACCCGGGTGTGCTCGTCCACGATCGACGCGATCTTGATCGGACGCCCGGCCTCGTCGACGTCGAACTGGAAGTCGATGGCCCACACCACGTTCGGGGCGCACGCCTTGGGGGCGTCCGCGGTCGAGGAGCCGATGCGCTTACGGCGACGTCGCTGGGGCACGCGTAGGCCTTCCTCGCGCCATCGCCGCTGGATCTTCTTGTGGTTGACCTGCCAGCCCTCGCCGCGGGCGTCGTGGTACGCGCGCCGGTAGCCCCAGCGGGGGTGCTTCTTCGCGTAACCGCGCAGCCATTCACGCAAGGCGGCGTCGGGGTCGGCGACGGTAGCGGCCTTGAGGGTGCGCCGGTAGGCGGACCTGGATAGCCCGGTCAGCCGGCACGCCATCCGCTCGCTCACCCGCATCTTCGCGATGAGGTGAGCGACGGCGGCGCGCCTCCTGCCCGGGCCTAGAAGTTTCCCTCTGCCAGCTCCTTCAGCGCCGCCTTCTCCAGCTCTGCTTCAGCGAGCAGACGCTTGAGGGTGGCGTTCTGCTTCTCGAGCTCCTTGAGGCGCTTGGCGTCGTCGGCCTTGAGCCCGCCGTACTGGTTGCGCCACCGGTAGTACGTCTGTTCCGACACGCCCAGCTCGCGGCACACCGCCGCGACGTCCGCGCCATCGGCCAGCATCCGGTCGGCCTGTCCGAGCTTGCGCACGACCTGCTCAGGCGTGTGCCGCTTCCTCGTGTTCGTCATGATGAGACCAGTCTTCCTGCCCGCAGCAGCGAGCATCAAGACGACTCACACAACGACTGGACCTACATCACGGGGTCAGCCCACAGCGCCAGATAAGGGGCTCGGCCCGGGGCTGTCGCTGGGGACAAGAAAAATGCTAGACACGAGGGCATGACGATCTATCCGCACACGCACGCCCTTGGGCGAATCGATGTTTTTGATCTCCCCGACACCCCGGCGCTCAGCCGTGATGTCACTCTCGATGTCGATGCAGTGCAAACCGCGTGGCCTGAATTTGAAGGAGCTTTTGACTCGCTGCAGGGCCGCAAGATGATGGGGCTCGTCTTCGGCGGCAACGATATCTACCGCTTGTCATCCGTGCGCCTAGACCGAGACACCGCCAACTCACTCGGCCTCGACGAAACGACGATCCCCGGCGGCCCCTACCTTCGCCTACGACTTCGTGGCAACGCACCTGAAATCTACGGGCAAATCGCTCCAGCATTCGATGCTCTCTTCGCCCTTGCGGATCACGACGATAACCGACCGCACATCGAGTACTACAAGCGAGAGGGCGAGGTCGACTGCCTCGTTCCAATCCGCCCCATCGCACCCTGATTCGACTCTCGAGTAACGATAGAAGTGCCCCTTCCGGCGAACGACCGGAAGGGGCACTTTCGTATGCTCAGAGGACGTCGTGTTGCAACGACCGCTGGAATCCGCCTAGTCTCAGGCGGGGAGCTTAGAGGCCGGGACGTCCAACTTCTCGATCGTGGGTTCGCTGAACAGTTCGCCGGCCACAATCGCGGGTCACCCCCCACGCGATTGGGAGACACGCCCTAGCTCTGGGCCTCGCCGAGGCGCGCTTCGGGCGTGAGCTCGGCGCGGAGACCGCCGCCGGTCGCAGCCCGGGCAAGAGCGCGACCCAGCGCAGGTGCCTGCTTGAACAAATTGTGACCGGCCACAAAAAGGACAGAGCTTGCCTCCCACACGGCCACGCCGTCCTCACTCCACGGGAGGTCGGTCACCCAGCAGTGAAGGAAGTCGTGCGGCTCTGGGTGGAGACCAGGCAGCGCCCGTGACACGTATTCGCGTGCGCGTTCGTCCAGCGATCGAATCGCCGCCGGGTCGATGAAAGTTCCGTCGTCGCGGACGCCCACGGTGTCGCTGAGTCCGACCGAATAGCTGCTGTTGCCCGGTAGCGGCGTCGCGTAGACGCCGACTTCGCCGAAGACGCCGCTGCTGTCCTGCAGGCACGCGACTCGTGCCGGGGCGGCGGCTTTCACGTCGAAGGTCAGCCGGACGTGTGCGGCAAGGCGAACCGGCAGCGAGAGGCCGACGCTGCGTGCCAGACGGGCGGTTTCGCGGCCGGCGCACACGACCACCTTGGAGTAGACAGCCCGGTCGGTGACGCTACGCACCTCGACCGTCCCGTCGGCGCGGGGATCGATGGAGATGACCTCACCGGTGGTGACCGCATCTGCGAGGGCACCCGTGAGTGCCGTGATCGCGGCGCGGGTGCGGATCGCGCCGCCCGACTCGTCGAGCACCGCTGGCCCCGAGTACCCAGCGAGCAGCGGCATCCGCTGGGCGACCTCGGCCGCGTCGATCTCGTGCGCTTCCACGCCGCCGACCTGGTCGAGCACCCGCAGCCGCGCCAGGGCGCTGTCTCCGATCGCCAGGACACCGTCTGATGAGACCAGCTCGGCGTCGAAGTGTTCGGCCCACTCATCCCATACGCCGCGGCTTTCGCGCGCGAAAGCGACGAGTCGCGGGTCGTCGTGGGCATGCCGGAAGATCCGCGACTCGCCTGCGGACTGACCCGTCCCGGGCAGACCAGCCTCGTACAAGCGCACCGGCACGCCCTGCTCCCGCAGCGCGTACGCCGTCGACAGACCGACGATCCCGCCCCCGATCACTGCTATCTCGGGTGAACGCGTCGTGGAAACGCCGTCGTCAGTTCCTGTCATCGCGGTTCCTCGATCTGTTGGTGATTAGCGATAGGCCGCAAGAGAAGGGGCCGCTGCCACGACGTCAGCGGGCTGTGTAAGCCCGAAGTCACCGCGCGCAGCGACCCCTCCTTTCTGGGCCAGTACTCCCGGTCTGTGGTGTCAGGCGGGGAGTTTGGAGCCCAGGACGTCCAACTTCTCGATCGTCGGTTCGGAGAACAACGTGCCGGTCTGCTCGCCGAGAGCGGTCGCAACCGCGCCAGACAGGTGCGCGTCGCGGCCGGCGTCATCGGAGAACACGTCGAAGATCCCGAAGGAGGACGGGCCGAGACGGATCGCGAACCACGCGACGGTGGCCGGTTCCTCCTCGACGAGCCCTCGCCCGATACCGAGGAATTCCTGGACCTCGTCTTCCTTGCCGGGCAGGGCCTCCAGCCTGACAAGCAGTCCCTTCGTGACGCTCATGACGTCACCTCTTCCTGGGTCGAACTGCTCGCAAATTTCGCCACGATCGTATCGCAGAACGCAGGCAGGTCGTCGGGTGAGCGGCTGGTGATCAGGTTCCCGTCGACCACGACATCCTGGTCAACGACCTCCGCTCCGGCGTTGCGCAGATCCGTGCGGATGCTCGGGAAGGACGTCAAGGTGCGACCTCCGACCACGCCAGCCTCGATCAACGTCCAAGGCCCGTGACAGATCGCGGCAATGGGCTTGCCAGTTTCGACGAAGTCGCGGACGAAGGAGACGGCGTCCTTGTCGACCCGGAGCTGGTCGGGGTTCACCGTGCCGCCTGGAAGCAGCAGGGCGTCGTAGTCGCCCACCGAGGCGTCGGCGACCAACCCGTCGACGGTGAACGTGCCCGCTTCATCCAGGTCGTTCTTACGGGCCTTGATCTCGCCGTCGTGGATCGAAAGGACCTCGGTCTGAGCGCCGGCCCGTTCCAGTGCTTCGCGGGGTTGCTCGAGCTCAACGCGTTCGACTCCGTCGGCGGCGAGGATCGCGACCCTCTTGCCCTGAAGTTCTGCTGCCATCTCAGTTTTCCTTCGTTCCGTTTGACATGCCGGGCTTGATGAGGACCTTGGTCCAACCCTTGGACCTGGCGTCGAAGTTCTTGTAGGCATCGGCAGCCTGGTCCAGCGAGATCTCGTGGGAGACGATCCACGAAGGGGTCGCCTTGCCGGCTGCGATCAAGTCCCGCAGCTGGCGGTTGTACCGCTTGACCGGGGCCTGACCGCTTCCCATGGTCTGCCCCTTGAACCAATGTGTGCCGAAGTCGATGGCCGCCTTGCCCTGCTTGGCCAATTCGCCCTCGGCCCCCGGGTCCTGGGGGACGAACACGCCGACGGTGCCGATCCCTCCGGTGAAGCGGACCGCGTTGATGAGCATGTTCAAGGTGGCGGCGGTGTCCTCGTTGCCCTGCGGATCGTGGGCCTGGTAGCCCACGCATTCGCAACCACGGTCAGCTCCGAGCCCCATAGTCTCGTCCAGCACAGCCTGCACGGGGTCGACCTTGGAGTCGTCGATGGCAATCGCACCGATCTGCTCGGCCAGCGCGAGCCGGTCAGGGTGGCGATCGACCACCATCACCTTTGCCGCGCCCTTGATCATCGCGGACAGGGCGGCCATCAATCCGACCGGACCCGCCCCAGCGATCACAACGCTGTCGCCGGGGATCACGCCGGCCATCTCGGTGGCGTGGTAGCCGGTGGGGAAGATGTCAGAGAGCATGACGTAGTCGTTCTCCCTCTCCTCCGCATCCTCGCCCAGGCGCAGCGCGTTGTGGTCACCGAAAGGCACGCGGAGAAGCTCCGCTTGGCCACCGCCATAGGGACCCATGTCGGCGAACCCATAGGCCGCACCGGCGAGTGATGGGTCGGGCTGAGTGGTGAGGCAGTAGTTGGTCAGGCCGCGTTCGCAGTTCTTACAGAACCCGCACGAGATGTTGAACGGGAGCACAACCCGGTCTCCGACCCTGACCTTCTCCACGCCACTACCGACCTCGATGACCTCCCCCATGTTCTCGTGCCCGAACGTCCGGCCCACCTCGAAGGAGGTCCTCCCCTCGTACATGTGGAGGTCCGAGCCGCAGATGTTCGTCGTCGTCACCCTGACCAGGACATCGGTGGGCCGCTCGATCTTCGCGTCCGGGACCTCCTTCGTGCTGACCTGACGGGGTCCCTCGTACACCACTGCTTTCATGTCTACTCCGATCTGATGGTGTTGCTCGGTAGCGTTCTGGCCTTGATAGCCTCCTGGCAGGGCCTTGACAATGCAGCCCTTCGCGAGGTAGCGGACACCCTCGGGAACCACGTGTCAAGGGGCTCGCCTTGCGTTGATGTGTGTAGCGATCGAGCCGGGATGGTGCCCGGGTCCCGCTGCGCGGAACCCTCTCCCCAGTCTCAGGGCATGGGGTTTTCGGATCAAAAGAGCCACAGTCGACACCCGACCAGCGTCGTCGATGCCTGGGATACCGCACTCGCGGATCACAGCAAGGAGATACTGATCCGACTGCGGGCCGAGGTTGAGCAGATTCAAGCCGAGGCTGACGCCTCGGACGACCTGGCGGACGAGCACACGAAATAGAACATCTGTTCTAAAATCGATAACCTGGCGGTCCGCAAGGAGGATCGGCAGTGGGTACATCGAAGTGATACCCGTCGGCGGCCGATCGCAGGATGGATACGCGCATCCTCGAGCGGATCGCCGCGGAGGCCGGCCCCCTGCAGTCGCTCTCGAGCGCCGAGCTGCGCCTAGACGTAGAACCGGTGACGATCTACCCGCGGCCGAAGCCTGCGAAAGCGTGGGTGCGCTTCGGCGCCACGCCGGCGCTCGTCGACGCGGAGGTCTGCCGGTCGACAGCGGATGCCTGCGCGATCAGGTTCCGCGTGGGCGAGACGGTTGCCCTTCCAGGTTAGTGGGCGGGTACCAGACCCGCTGCCCGTCCACCGACGCGAACGACGTGAGTGTGTGGGGTTTGGTGGAGGTGGCGCTCATGATGTCCTTCACAGAAATGTGGCGAACGAGCAGCGCATCCGCGATGAGAGACCGGTGGCAGCGCCACGGGACCGCTTCCGCGCACATGATCGCCACAATCTTCTCTTTTGCTCGATCGATCAGACGGTCTATTCCACGCGCGAAGGGCTCGGTTTGCATGTAGTCGGCGTAGCTTCGGAAGCTTTTGTTGCGCCAGGCGCCGTTGATGCTCTCCACATTCACTGGGGTGTGGCGGAGACCGCCGAGTTCTTCCATCCGCGCATAGTGCAGGCCTGCGTGCGTCAGGCTTTCCTCAAGCGCCTGCGCGCCGAATTGCGGGTTATGTCGGGAGCCGGGAACCGTCCGCACATCGATGAGTTGTTGCACGCCGTTGTTTTCGAGCAGCGCTATGAACTCCTCGATCGGGTGTGTGGAGTGACCGATGGTGAACACTGTCGAGGGTTGCATCCTGCTCCTGAACGGTTGCGAGCGGTCGGTGGAGCCTGACCCGGTTTCCCGGACGGTTTCTCTGTGTTCATCATGCCGCGGTTGCGGCGGGGTTGTGAAGTCGTTCGAACTCCACGGGGCTGAGGTTGCCGAGCGCGGTGTGCGGGCGGGTGGGGTTGTAGAAGCCCTCGATCCACTCGAATATCGCCGACGACAGCTCGGTCCGGGATGTCCAGGTTGAGCGGTCGAGGAGCTCGCGTTGCATCGTGGACCAGAAGGACTCGACGAGCGCGTTATCGACCGATGAGGCGACTCGCCCCATCGAGCCGAGCAGTCCGGCTTGCCTGAGTCGGTGGCCGAAGAGCCACGACGTGTGTTGCGCTCCTCGGTCGGCGTGGACCACGGTGCCAGGCTCGGGTCGGCGGCGCCAGCGAGCCATTTCGAGCGCGTCAACGACGATCTCCGCGGTGATTCTGTCTGAGATCGACCAGCCGACGACGCGGCGGGAGAACGCGTCGATCACTGCGGCGCAGTAAACCCACCCGTCTTTCGCGCGATGCTGCGTGATGTCACAGAACCAGAGCCGGTTCGGCTCGTGCGCGCGGAACTGTCGCTTCACGAGGTCCTCGTGCGTCGCCGTGTCCGGCTTCCAGCCTCGTCGTTTGCGTCGATGAGACACCCCGGTCAGGCCATCCAGGCGCATCACCCGGGCGACGCGCTTCTTGCCCACGTGGACACCGAGCCCGAGCCGCAGCTCGGCCAGCACCCGCGGAGCACCATAGGTGCCGCGCGAATCGCGGTGAACCCGCCGGATCGTCGCCGTGGGCGCCCTATCAGCGATCGTCCGCGGCGATGGCGGACGCGACGCCCACTCGTAGTATCCCGAGGTCGACACCCTGAGGAACCGGCAGGCCACCGCGACGGGAACCCCATTCGCGGCAAGCTCCTGGACCAACCGGAACCCTATTTTGGGAGTACGTTCTCCCGAGCGAGATAGGCGCTGGCGCGCTTGAGGATCTCATTCTCCATCTCCAGCACGCGGTTGCGGCGACGCAGCTCGACCAGCTCCATATGCTCGTCGGTCGTGATCCCGGCCTTGCGGCCGGAGTCGATCGCGTCGCGGTTTATCCAGTTCCGAAGGCACGACTCGCTGATCCCCAGATCACGAGCGGTCTGACCGACAGGGTTTCCCTGGGCGACCAGATCCAGGGCTCGACGCCGGAACTCCGGCGGGTGGGCAGCAGGCATCTCACGGACTCCTTCCGAGACGATCATCGCCTCAACTCAGGTGTCCGGGAAACCGGGTCAGGCTCCCCCCACGCTCGGCGTTTGCGCAGGTCAGCGGCTCGTTCGCCCAGTGGGCACATCAAGCGATAGACGCAAAGCCGACGTGATGAGGTCGTCGGTTCGATTCCCACAGGGGGCTCCGGCGAACAGCCCCTGACCTGCGGAAACGCAGGGCAGGGGCTGTTCGGGTCTGGTGGTCGCGCGATGCGCTGGCCTCACGGCTCTGCCCGACACCGACGTCGCTCTCCTCTGCGACGGACCCCTCGCGGCCGGCATCCTGTCCGTGTGTCGATAGGCCTCGCACCGCTCGGCAACGCAGCGTGACGTTGCGTCGCGACCTGGCTACGGCTCGGAGGGGCGCGGTTGTCTCGTGCGTTGGCGGACTACGGGAGCTTGGACGCGAGGACGTCGGCCGCCATGATCTCGGGTGCTGCGCCGAGGAGGTGCTGGTTGGCCGTCAGGTCCGAGCCGTGACCGGCTACGTCGACGACGCACGCATCCAGCCTCGTGCCGGCCGGGGGCCGGGTTCGGTGCGGGTCGGTCTCAGAAGGCGCTGGCGGCGGCTTCGGCGACGGCCTGGTCTTGGACGCCGGTTCCTCCGCTGACGCCGACGGCGCCGACGACCTGGCCGTCGCGCTCGAGCGGGATGCCACCGGCGAAGATCATCACCCGACCGTTGTTGGAGGCGTCGATGCCGTAGAACTGCTCACCGGGTTGGGCGAGGTCGCCGAGGTCTTTGGTGGCTGTGTCGAACGCTCGGGCCGTGAAAGCTTTGTTGATCGAGATGTCGATGCTGCCCAGCCACGCTCCGTCCATCCGTACGTGAGCGACGAGATTGCCGCCGGCATCGACGACGGCGATGTTACTGGGCTGACCCTGCGTGCTGGATTCAGCTTCTGCTGCCGCGATGACACGTTTGGCGTCGTCCAACGACAATGTAGGAATAGATGGCATCAATTGCTCCTTCGAATGTGGCGTGCGCTTTGTGGCTCGAGCCGCTCCATAGCCGCCCGTTGGTTTGCCTGTTGAGTTTGTGACCGGCAGCGCTCGTGTTGTGTTCGCGTTGCGGACGTGCGTTGGCGGACTACGGGAGCTTGGACGCCAGGACGTCGGCCGCCAGGATCTCGGGTGCTGCGCCGAGGAGGTGCTGGTTGGCCATCAGGGCTGCGACGATGGCGCCGTCGGCGTGGGCGTCGCGAGCGGCCTCGTCGGGGAATGCATCGAAGATCCAGAAGGTGTCGGCGTGGGTCCTGACCGCGAACCAGACAATCGTTCCTACTTCTTCGTTGGCGAGTGCGACAGCGCCGGCGAGCAGATCGGCGACCGCGTCGTGCTGTCCATCGGCCGCGACGATCTTGGCGACGAAGGCATACGGAAGTGATGCGGGTGTGGACATGAGGGACTCTCCTTGAAATCGGGGTTCTTCGTGGGACGAGTTCAGCGTATGACGAGCGAGGGCCGGTGGGGAGTGGCGTATACGGCAGTATTGCTATTGTTTACGTCATGCGTATTGGACTGATCGCGATCGACGGCTGCTTCGGTTCGGCTATCGCGTCGATCATCGACATCGTGCGGGTGGCCGAGGGTGCCCGCGGCGATGTCGACCCGCGGATCGACCCGATCGAACTCGCCATCCTCGGACCGAAACGGCGAGTGACCACGACGGCGTCGATGACCCTGTCGGTGGACCACCCGCTGTCGGAGTCCGGAGAGTTCGACGTGGTCGTTGTCCCTGCGCTTGGAACCCTTACGGCCGCCGCTACCAACGACGCCCTCCAGAGCCGAGATGCTCGTTCGGTCATCGCCTCGCTCGGGCGCCTCGACGAGGCGACCACCCGGATCGCCGCGGCGTGCACCGGCGTGTTCGCCGTCGCCGAGACCGGACGGATGCATCATCGGCGGGCGACGACCAGCTGGTTCCTGGGGCCGGAGTTCCTGAAGCGCTATCCGACCGTCGCCCTCGATCTCGACACCATGGTCGTGACCGACGGGAACCTCGTCACCGCCGGCGCCGCGTTCGCCCACATCGACCTCGCGCTCTCACTCGTGCGATCGATCAGCCCCGACCTGGCCCAACATGTCGCCAAGCTCCTCATCATCGACGAGCGCCCGTCGCAGGCGGCCTTCGTCGCTTACGAACATCTCCGGCACGAGGACCCGATCGTCGTCGAGTTCGAACGCTTCGTGCGCGCCCGCCTGGACGAACCGTTCAACGTCGCCTTCGTCGCGCAGTCACTTGGCACCAGCCGGCGCACCCTCGAACGACGAGTCCGTGCGGCGCTCAACCTCACTCCGCTCGGCTTCGTCCAACGGCTTCGCATCGAACGAGCTCGGCACCTCTCAGCAACCACGGACCTCACCTCCGCCGAGATCGCGCTACGAGTCGGCTACGCGAACGCCGAGACTCTGCGCTCCCTCCTGCGTAGGGAGCGACACCGTTCCTGACCTATCGCCATGCCTGTAGCCGGTGTGCCAGTGCTCGACTGGAATCACCTCTCAGCACGTCGCGTCGACGCTCCTGCGTCGCCCCCTGGACGACCCACTCGACACGCCCGCAGCACAGGCCATGTGACGTGTCCCGGTTTCCCGGACGGTCGGGGTTGGGTGGCTGTGATGTCGCTGCGTTCTCGTCGAGAGCATCAGCAGACCCGATCAGAGTCGATTGGGATAGGACGCGAAGGCGGTCAGGTCGGGGCGGCCGAAGCCGGCCGGCGGAGTAGCGTCGGACACGTCGAGGTCTTTCGGATGGATGGCGTAGGAACCTCCATCGTCGGGAGACCTCGACGTCTATCCCGGGACCGCCACGCCAACGACAACTACACCCTCATCTGGGAAGAGCCCGTTTACGGCACCTTCACCGGGCATTTTTGCGGGACAGTCTTACGGGAATCGAAGGCTTAGGTAGTTGCTGGGTTCTGGTCGTTCACCCGGATGGTCCGCACCTGTACCGGTGGACGATCGGCTTACGGCACGGCGGTATGGTCAAGCGGATTTCCGGGTGATGCCGGCCGTAGGTGGTCATGCAGCCCTCGACTCCTACCCGGGCGTCACCGCCTTTGTCCCTCACCTGCGTTGAGCCCGCATAGGGTTGGCTACGTGGACCAGGTCATCCTCATGTGCGGTCCGGCTGGATCGGGGAAGTCGACCTACGCGCGTGGCCTGGAGGCCCGGGGCTATGTCAGGGTCTCGTTCGACGGCGAGGCGTGGGCCCTCGGGCACCGGACCCACCCGATCGGCGACGACGCGCGCCAGGTCGTCAACGGAACGCTCCAGGACAAGCTCGTCGACTGTGTGAAGCAGGGGAAGGGCGTCGTCGTGGACTCCTCGTTCTGGTCCCGTGCCTCGCGCGATGAGTTCAGGCGGCTCTGCGCCCCCCTCGGCGTCGTCCCGGTCGTCTACTACCTGGACACCAGGCGGTCGATCCTCCTGGACAGGTTGGCCCAGCGCGAGAACTCCGGCCCGGACGACATCGCTGTGTCGCGCGAGCGAGCGATCGCGTACATCGACGGGTTCGAGACGCCCACACCTGAAGAAGGCCCACTCAGGATCGTCCACGTGACAAGCCCGATGTGATCGTGGCTGCGCCCAGACCGGCGCCACGCCCACGCTGGTCGCCCTCCTGACTCGAAGGGGTATCCCCGGTGGGCGGTCTCGCAGAGACACATCACAGTCGCCGTCGGCGCCGCCCATTCAAGGACCTGCCGAGGCCGTTCGTTGAGGAGCCTCTCGATGCGTTCGAGCTCGTCGTTACAAGTAGACGTCAGTTGGCGTGCTCGTCCGGCGCGCTGTCCTCGGGCTGGACGGTCCATGCGGGAGGCTCGTCCTTACCGGTCGCTTCGTCTTGTTCTGCCTTGTCGCTGGTTCCCTGGGTGATGCCAGGTGCGTGGTGCACCGGGGCATAAATCGCGTAGAGGCGCAGCGGTTCGTCGCCAGTGTTGATCACGTCATGCCAGGTGCCGGCGGGGACCTGGACAGACCACCCATCCGAGACGTTTTGCTCGAAGTCGAGCCGGTCCTTGGCCGGGCCCATGACGGCCCTGCCCTGTCCGGCATCGAGGCGCAGGAACTGATCGGTGTTCTGGTGGACCTCCAGGCCGATGGACTCCCCGACCGGGATAGACATCAGCGTGACCTGCAAATACTTCCCGGTCCACGCCACGCTGCGGTAGTTCTCGTTCCGCCGGGTGGCCTCTTCGATGTCGAACGCGTTCGGGCGGGGCCCGATGTCGTTGATGGTCATTGTGTTCTCCTTTCGTGCTCGGACTTCGAGTCCAAGTCAGCATCATCTTTCGGGGGGAGTCAAGGGTGGGTGGGTTTCGGCGAACCTCGTGGAGGCGAGGAGAGCGAGTACGACGCCGGCCCCAGCGACGACGAGGACGCCGCTTAGTCCGGCTGCAGTGGCGCCCATGGTGGCGACCAGGGCACCGGCGAGCCCGGTGCCGATGGCGATGCCGGCCTGGTTGCCGAGCTCCATCTGCGATGAGGCGCGCCCGACCGTGCCAGCGGCATCATCGAGGACGGCGATGGAGTTGATCGTGAAACCGAGACCGGCGCCGAGCCCGGCGATGATCCAGCCCACGGCGGCGACGGGGACGGGGACGGGGACGGTGGTGAGGATCACGGCACCGATCACCGTCAAACCCGCGATGACGAGAATCGCTCCGAGGCGCGCGATGCCCCCCTTGGTCATGCCCCACTTCAGGAGCCGGGCGGGGGCATAGGCGCCGGCGGTCCACCCGATGATGCCTGCGGTCAGGACGATCCCAGCGAGTGTAGCGCTGATCCCTCGCACGCTGGTAAGGGCGAGCGGAATGAACAGGTCTGCGGTGAAGAACGCCATGGACAAGGCGGCTGCGAACGCCACATTCGCCGGGAGCCCTCGACGCGCGGTGAGCGTCCCGGCAGGCAGAACCCGCCGGACGTGCGTGCGCGCCCTGACCTCGAGCTCGCGGAGGTTGCGGCTGACGCGTTCGATACGTAATTCAGTACAGGCGTATCGAGGTGGCTGCACCACTGGGCGCCGATTTGTGGGCGCGAAAAAGCCCCCCGACGCAGGTCGCGTCGAGGGGCAGGTGAGTACGGTCCGGTCGTGACTTCGTCTGATCTTCACGAGGCCTTTCCGACTGCTCGGTCTGCGGGCTGAGCTGCCGATACCGGAGGGCGCCCGGGAGGGTCACACGCCGACGCGCGGCGGGTGGTGAGACGGTCAGTGATGACTCAGTTGTAAAGCATGCCGCCGTCGACGAGAAGCACCTGGCCGGTGACGTAGTCCGAGTCGGGGCCGGCGAAGAACGACACGACCTTCGCGACGTCCTCGGGGGTCTCGATGCGGCCGAGCGCGATGCCCTCCACGTTTTCCTTGAGGTTCTGGCCGAGTGGCTTGCCGTTGATCTTGCTGAGCTCGGCGTCGATGAGTTCCCACATGCCGGTGCCGACGATGCCGGGCGCGTATGCGTTCACCGTGATGCCCTTCGGAGCGAGCTCCTGCGCGGCCGCCTGGGTGAAGCCGCGAACGGCGAACTTCGAGGCCGAATACGCGCTGAGGATGGGGAACCCCTGGATCGACGCGATGGATGCCGCGGAGATGATCTTTCCACCGTGACCGAGCTGTTCGAACTTCGCTGCGGCCGCCTGGATGCCCCAGACCACGCTGTCGACGTTGATCCGGAAGATCTGATCGAGCTCTTCGGCGGTGATCTCGAGTACGGGCTTGATCTGGGCGATGCCGGCGTTGTTGACGATCACATCGAACCCGCCGAGCTGTTCGGCGGCTGCGTCGACAGCGGCAACGACCTGGTCGCGCTTCGACACGTCCGCAGCGACGAAGACCGCTTTTCGGCCCAGCTGCTCGATCTCGGCGACGACCGAATCACCCTTCTCGCGCTGCGGCTCGATGTCCGCGACGGCGATGTCAAAACCGTCGGCGGCGAGACGAAGCGCGATGCCGCGCCCGATCCCCTGCCCGGCTCCGGTGACCAATGCGACCTTATCCTGAATAGCCATTCTCGTACTCCTTCTCAAACGCGAACGGGCGCCCAGCAGATTCGATGTTCGCGGGCCTGGCGCGTCGTACAGTGCAGGGCCAGCAGAAGTGGCTGCCCGTCTCCCACTTCAACATGGCGAATCGATTTGTATTCCCTGGCGCTCCTGACGTGCCAGGGTCACGCCATGAACGGCATGAGTTCGGGAGGCATGGTCACAAAGGGCCGCATCATATCGCGATCCTCGTGCTCGAGGATGTGGCAGTGGTACATGTAGCGGCCGCTGTAGGCGTGGAACCGGACGGCGATCTCGACGATTTCGTGGGGGTTGACGCGGACTGTGTCTTTGAGCCCGCGCTCGTTGGCGTCGATGACGTGGTCGAGCTCGTCGTCGGGGTCGCGACCGAGAGTGATCCGCGCGCTGAGGTCGAGATCGCCGATGCCGTCGTCGGGGATCTCCCAGCCGATGGGCCGGCGCGCGAGGACCTGGAAGGGATCGAGGTGGATGTGGATGGGGTGCGTGTCATCGGTGAGGTTGATGAGCTGCCAGATCTCGTACTGGCCGAGCATCGGGAAGAACGTGGCGGTGTCCTCGAAGTGGGCGGCAACCGCGCGGTAGCGCGTCGTGTGGTCGCCGTCGGTGAGGGTGATCAGCGGACCGGTCGTCTCGTCCTCGTCGTCGACAACGGCGAGCTCACGCATGGTCAGCATGTTGGGTACGTCCTCGAACTCGCGCTCGACAAGCGCGATGGCACGCCGCGGCGCCGCGTCCAGCTCCTCGGGTTTTGGCAGGGCGAAGTCGGTCGCCAGTTCGCGGGGCACCGGACGGTGCGCGACCGGGCCCGGGACGACACGGAAACGCATGACCTGGGGGTACGGCAGCAGCGCGTCGAGATCCGCGGCATCGGCGGCATCAGCGGCGGGAAAGGGCGCGCCATCGAACGGAGCGCCGGCGGTGTTGTAGAGCGTGAGCTCGGTGCCCGGTTGAAGGTCCGAGAAGTCGACGAGCAGGTCGGCGCGCTCGGCTGAGGCGAGGACCAGCCCGTCGGGTGGCAGCGCGACGGGCTCGCGGAGTAGGCCCGAGTCGGTGCCGATCTGAGTGATGCGATCGAATTCGGGCACGCCGTCTCGCAGCAGCACGAGCCGGAAGGTGCGGGCGTTGGAGCCGTTGAGCACGCGGAAGCGGTACGTGGCGGGCTGGACGTCGAGGATAGGCCAGACTTTGCCGTTGACGACCGTGAACGGCGCGAAGGCCTCCATCACCCCAGGGTCGGTCTTGTGCACCAGCTGGCCGGTCAGCCGACCGCCCTCGTCGAGTCCGAAGTTACGGTCCTGCAGCAGCAGCGGCACCTCGTACGGTGGTCCCTCGGGCAGCCCGAGGTCACGTTCGCGCTGGTCGCGGATGATCCACAGTCCCGCCAGCCCGGCGTATACGTCGAACCGAGTGACGCCCATCACGTGGTCGTGGTACCAGAGCAGCGTCGCGCGTTGGTCCATCGGGTAGTCAAATACGGCGAGCTGGCCGGGTGCGAAGAGGTTCTCGGTCCAGCCGTCGTACACGGCCGGTGTCAGGCCACCGTGCAGGTGCACGACCGAGTGTCCCGTCAGCGCCGCGGCGTGCGGGTCCGGCGTGCCGCCGCTCAGACCGGGACTGCACTGCACAGGCACACCGTCGGCGTCGACCTCGTCGCCGGCCATCGTTACGATGACGGGCAGCCCGCCGTCAAGCTCGTTGCGCCACTCGACGCGGACCGGGTGGCCGCGCTCAGCCTCGATCGTCGGGCCTGGGAGCGTGCCGTCGTAGCCCCACACACGCGACCGGGGCAGATCGCGATGGAAGCTGTGCGAGCCGGTACGGATCCGCACCGTCAGACGGCCGTTGTGATCGCGCGCGAGCAGGCGCTCGGGCAACGGCAGAACGTCGACGAACGGCGTCAGAGGCATGCGGTGCGCGGCGGCCATGCGCTACACGCTACCAGCCCGCCCGACGTGTCGTGGGACTATGCACACACGGGTATAACGGATGGAGTTCCGCGCGCAGACGCGAGCGTCGAACAGAGGTCTCGCGGATGTCGCGGGCGCAGTCTAGATTCCCGGGTATGAGCGCTGGGGAGCGGATCTACTCGGCGGTGTTGCACCGGGACAAGCGGGCCGAGCAGGAGCTCGATCCTGAGGTGCGACGCAATCTCGCGCCCAATGGACTTCGACTGGTGGCCGCCAACGCGCTCCAGTCCTCGGGCGATCAGATCGTCAACGCCTCGACCGTGCTGCCGTGGATGTTCAACGCCCTCGGCGTTCCCGTGGCGCTGACGGGCCTACTGGTGCCGATCCGCGAGTCGCTCTCGATGCTCCCGCAGGCGTTCCTCACGCCACTCATCGTCCGTGTGCGGTTCCGCAAGTGGGTGTTCATCTCCGGCGCTCTGGTGCAGGCCGCTTCGGCGGGAGTGATCGCCGGAACCGCCGCGCTCGGGCAGGGCCTGGTCGCCGGGGTCGTGATCCTGGTCGGGCTGGCGGCGTTCGCGCTGGGGCGGTGCCTGTGCTCGATCGCCTCCAAGGACGTCCAAGGGAGGACCATACCCAAGGGCGAACGCGGGCAGATCAACGGGCTGGCGACCACGGCGTCCGGAGTGGTGGCCATCACCCTGGGCCTGGGCATCCGGATTCTCGGCGGCGAGGACTTGGCGGCCGAACAGCTCGCGTGGCTGCTGGCGGCAGGTGCCGCACTCTGGGTGCTGGTGGCGGCAGTGTACCTCGGCATTCGCGAACCATCCGAAGAACCTGTCGGCGCCGGCCGCGTCGAGAAAGATGTTGGCCCCGGGCCGAACTGGTTCGCAGAGACCATCGCACTCTTGCGCGGCGACCGCGACTTCCGCCGCTTCGTCGGGGTGCGCAGTCTCCTGCTCGTCTCCTCACTCGCCCCGCCGTTCGTGGTGGCCCTGTCCATCGCCTCCGGAGCGGGCGGACTGTCGGGGCTCGGCGGGTTCATCCTGGCCTCCGGGGTCGCCGCCCTGATCGGCGGCAGGATCTTCGGCCGATGGGCCGACCGCTCCAGCAGGAACGTGATGACGTTCGGCGCTGCCGCGGCATCCGCGATCATCGTGGCGCTCGTGGTGCTCGTCGCGCTCCCCGTCTTCGCAGGAGCATCGCTGGCAGGCAATCTGGTCTTCGTCGCCGCCTACTTCCTGCTGACGCTGACACACACGGGCGTGCGCGTCGGTCGCAAGACCTATGTGATCGACATGGCCGAGGGCGACCAGCGCACCACCTACGTGGCGGTGTCGAACACCGCCATGGGGTTCGTCCTGCTCATCGTCGGCGCGATCAGCGCGCTGCTGGCGACCCTCGCCCTGCAGTGGGCGCTGCTGTTCCTGGCCGCGATGGGCGCGGTGGGGGTGGTCGCCTCTCGACGACTACCGGATGTCTCCAGGCGCTGACAATGGATACATGGTCCACTTCTCTGATCCCCTGCTCGAAGCCATGGCGACTCGGCGCTCACTGGGCAAAGTGGGACCGGAGACGCCGACCGATGCGGAGCTCATGCACCTGCTCGCCGCAGCGACCCCGGTAGCCGACCACAAGTCCCTTCGCCCGTGGCGGCTCATCACACTCCGTGGCGACGACCGCACCCGACTCGGCGAGGCACTGGACGCCGCCGGCAGCGTCGACCGCGAACCTGGGGAGCGCAACCCCAAGCCCTTCCGCGCGGAGCTGCTCATCGCCCTGGTCGCCAGCCCTCGAGAACACCTCGACGTGCCCGAATGGGAACAGCACGCCACCGCCGCCGGCGTCGGCCACCTGCTCCAACTGGCCCTCTGGCAGGCCGGCTGGGGCGTCAAATGGCGCACGGGACACCTGGCCAACTCGCCCGAAGTACGGGCCGCGCACGGGCTGGCCGATCACGAACTGCTGATGGGCTGGCTGTACGTCGGCAGCATCGACGACGCCCTGCGGGACCGCCTGACGAGCTCGTCGCGCCCGATCCTCGACCCCGGGCCTCACTTCGGGCAGATGCCGCAGAGCCGTGACCGGGGTATCCGTGCGCGACGCATGAGAACTCCCTGAGCCAGAACCTACAGGATCGCGACTGCACGATGACAGTGAACCGGCGGCCCGCTGAGGGGTCGTCCACCGGTACAGGTGCGGACCATCCGGGTGAACGACCAGAACCCAGCAACTACCTAAGCCTTCGATTCCCGTAAGACTGTCCCGCAAAAATGCCCGGTGAAGGTGCCCTAAACGCTACAGTCGCCGCATGCTTGTCGGATACGCCCGCGTCTCAACCTCTGGGCAGGACCTCGCCGCGCAGCGGGACGGCCTCCACTCGCTCGGCGTCGATCCCGAGAACGTGCACGTCGACCACGGCATGACCGGAACGAACCGTGAACGCCCGGGGCTCCGCGAAGCGCTTGCCGCGGTCCGCAAAGGTGACGTCCTGGTCGTCACCAAGCTCGATCGCCTCGCAAGATCACTCCCCGACGCTCGTGATATCGCCGACGAGCTGACGCGCAAGGGCGTGACGTTGAACCTCGGAGGTTCCGTCTACGACCCAACCGATCCCGTTGGGCGACTGCTGTTCAACGTCCTCGGGATGGTCGCGGAGTTCGAAGCCGACCTCATCCGTGCCCGCACGCGCGAGGGGATGGCGATCGCTAAGGCCGCGGGCAAGCTCCGCGGAAAGAAGCCCAAGCTCTCCGTCTCACAGGAGAAGCACCTGGTCGCGCTGCACCGTGCCGGCACGCACACCACGAGCGAAATCGCCGAGCTCTTCGGTGTCGCCCGCTCAACCGTGTACCGAGCGATCCAGCGCGGCGGAGCGAACCCACCCGCCGCCTGACGACACCGAGCGAAGCGAGAAGGACGACACCGAGCGAAGCTGCTCACATCGCTGGGCCCGAGCACGTCGCGGACAAAGGTGTCGGTGCTTCCCCGGGCTACCTCACCGCCGCACTGCACGCAGCCACCAACGTGACCCCATCGTGACGAGTGTGTCGCTGTGCGATCTGAACATCGCACAGCGACACACTCGACGAGATCGTAGTCTCAGGCGGGGAGCTTAGAGGCCAGGACGTCCAACTTCTCGATCGTGGGTTCGCTGAACAGTTTGCCGGCCAGAATCGCGGGTCACCCCCCCCGCGATTGGGAGACACGCCCTAGCCGCCTAAGCCACGCCTCCGGTTCGAGTGCGAGCCTCCCGGACGGCTGCGTGAGTTTCAGTCGTCAGACTCGGGGCCGTCGTACGTCCAGTTCGCCGTACCGTCCCACTCACCCTCCACAGCTCCGAGGAGCAACGACCGCCAAGTGGTGCGGCCCGCCAAATAGCCGCGGGCTGCGCGGAGACGCCACGTTTCGGCCGAGAGTGTGAGCACGACCCCGATGGCCTCGTCCAGAGTCACGACCGATACCCCGGCCACACCGGCCTTCGAGACCAGGCGCAACAAATAGCGGTCACCCTCCTGCTTGATGCGTTCGGCGTCGGGAAGCAGCTCATCGTCGATGTCCGCGACGAGCAGATCGTGCATGAAGCGGTTGCGCTCGTCGTACGCCGCTGATGCGCTATCGATCGCCGCCCCGATCGCGGCATGAATTCTTCGATCCGCGACGGGTGCACAGGCTGACATCGTGCGGCACTGCCCGGCAAGGTTCGCCCAATTCTGGGGAGCAGCAAGGAGCGCCTCTCGCGTATCGAGCCCGCGAAGCTGCGCGTGCAGGCCCCTCAGGGCTGCATCAAGTTCAATCGACCCCTCGGCAATGCGACCTCTCACCACAGTCCATTGATCAGAGTGATCGAGGCTTTCGAGCTGGCTGAGTTCCATGCAATCAGCATCCCAGGTATGCCGCCGGTCGAGTCAGACGCACCGGAATAGCGGTTCCAATGCCCTCGCATCGTTCGTGGCGAGCTGCATTGCGAAACTGAGCTGATTGACTCTCTCCGATCGAAACAGCGTCTGAAACGGCACTGGTCGGAGCGCGAGCTGCAGCCCCTCGATGGCCGCTGCGGGTGCCATCCAAATGAGTCCACCCGCAACGAGGTTGCCGGCCCTCATCATCGATCCCGTGTCCTCGGATGGCACAATGCGAGTGCCCTCTCCCGCGGGCTTTCCTTCTCGAACACGACTGAGCCACTCGTTCGCTCGTTGAACGGTGGCGTGCACCGCTACGGGATCCGTAGGAATCTCACGTGACCCTGCCGACGACCTTCCGGGGATCGCGCGGGTATCCATCACGCTCATGGAGGTGCCTTCCAAGAGCATCTCAATTCGCTCGAGCGATCCTCGCGGACAGACCTCAGCGAGAAAACCGACTAGCGAGTGGATGGTGCCCGGCATCGAACCGACGCCGCTCCCAAGCATGAGATGGCCGTCACGGCTCTTAAACCGTCGAGCGAAGTGTCGCTTCCAGTCGGACGCAGTCTGCATCGTCTAGTTCTATCGCATCACATCACGCCTCCCGTCATCGTCTGTCCGTGCTACGAAGGTACAGCGCGCCCGAAACTGTCACATCAGGCATAGCGCATCGATTGAGCTGTCCGACGCGTCATGACTCGACGACTACTCAAGCTCCTCCGCGGCTGCCCTGGTCATGCGCGTGTATCCGCCTCGGTTGGACAGTGCCCACCTGCCGTCCATCCGCTACCTCGCGCCACTGGGTCTCTATCTTTCTGCTGTTCCAGATCGGTCGACGACCCTATTTCACACAACAATCCGGGTGGCCATCTTGAGCGCAGGCGACCGCTGAAGTAGTAAGTTCTCGCTGTGGGATGCCGTCACTGGGGCGGTCTCGAAGGGGAGCATCGTGGGTGGAGCTGCAGCGGGCTGGTATGCGAATGGGCCGGCGTGGGAAACGTACTGGGACGGCACGCAGTGGCTTGATCAGCACCGACAGGTCGCATCTCCAGACAGGATCGACACAGGTCCCATCCACCAGCCGACGACGACGACAACGGCAACGGCAACGGCAACTACGCAGTCGATGGAGGCGCTCGTAGAACCGCAACCTCAACCAGAGGCCGAACTCTTCCCGTTCGCCGCATCCGGCGTAATCATCGATATTCGACCCGAGGGTATACACCTCGAGGGGACCACATGGCTTGGCCGCGGGCTCGTCGGCGATAAGCCGCGGGTTGTGCCGTGGGATGACATCTCGACGCTCGAAGTCATGACCACCGGAATCCGCATCCGCGAGGGTCGCAAAGCGATGCTAATCGGTGTGCCCTCCAAGTTGACTGCCCAATCCCCCCTCGTTGTAGAACGCCTCGCGCGGGAGTTCGAGACAGCCACCGGCCGGACCCTCTCGACAGGCAAAGTGACGCGCGCCGAAAAGACGGCAGCCGTAGAGGACGTATTCCGAAGGGCACTGTCTCGCAAGGTAGAAGCGATCGGAACAGTCATTGAGAGCGGCGATCACTCCGCAGAAGTCGCGATGTCGCTTGCGCTATTGGTGTGGTCCAAAGCCCAGAAGATCAAGGGTGGCGTCGAGTTGGCGACTAGTGAGCTCGACAAACTGCGCCGATCGCTGGGAGCACACGTCCCCACAGTGGTCGGGATCGTCGTCTCCGCGAACTTCTTCCCGAATCTGACGGTGTTCGATGACCGCGTTCATCGGGGTGCGGAGGCGCGCCCGATCGACGCGTTCACGCAGGCGCAGGTGTTCCTCGACGGGCAGGTCCAGGTCACGTCGCGCCCATCGATGACAGCAGGTCTCCTCGGGTCGGTGCTCCCGGGCACCGCCCTCCTTCCCGCGTTGGCGTTCGGGAAGAAGGAGAAGACGGACACTCGACAAGCCGAGTTCCACGTCGGCTCGCGCGATTGGACTTTCTCAACGAGCATCCCGGTCCAGAGCGTTGGATCTGCTCGATCGATCGCTCAGCGGATCAATGCGATCGCGGACGGGATGGAGCGAGACGCTCGCTCGTCGCAGATCTCTTCGTCGCCCACGGTGACGCCATCGATGAGCGACGATGCCGACCTCACCAGTCAGATTGAGCGCATTGTGGCCCTAGAACGTTCAGGCGCAATCACGGCAGAACAGGCGACGGCGATGAAGGCACGAATAATCGGTCTATAGAGCGGCGTCCTCCGCCCTGCAAAGGCCCTGCGCCGCGACGGCGCCTCCCCGCGCCATCACTCCAAGAGAGGGCTTCTGTGCCCTCGATGGCTCGGCCCTCGTCTCACTTCAAGGTCTTGCCCCATAGGCCCCGATAACTTCAGTTATCCGGACTATCCCGGGGTTAGTCCTTTCGAGGTGAGCAGCGCTCCAGACTCTCCCGGGGGCGCGTGCGCGGCGGAACTCTTAGGGCGAGGGGCCCCTGAAGTGGCGGCGAGGCCACTCGGCGATCAGGACAGGTCGACAACTCAGCGAAAGAGCCATTGGACCTTAGCAACCGGTTGGTGGAACGCCTCCAACGCTGCGCAGAGTAAAAGTCAGAAGGCACGGGTCCTGCGAACGGCTTTAGTTGCGCCCTTCCGGCCGGGCCCCACCTCAGCGCCAGTAAGGCGGAGCGCGGAGACCCTCCGGCACCGAGAAGGGCTTTCGTCGGACTTATAGATGAAAGGCTTCCAACCTTGGAACTTTCCCTCATTGCGCGGAGGCCATCCGGCGCCGAAACATCGCTCTGTCGATCAGGAGACAGTCGATTGCGTAACGCGAGCACCACTAGCTCAGCGACTGCGGAACCATGCGAGAAGCTTTTTCCTTCTATGACGAACCTCCGCGCGGGACCATAGGTCATGTCGAACGCAAACCGGGCGAATTCACTCGTTGTTTCGCTCCTCGCTGAGTTCTCAAACGCTCTCTCGCCCAGCTAGTAACTATGCTTCGCCGGAAAAGGCTCCTCTCGCTAGAGTGATCTCGAGTCGACCGAGGTTCCGCGTCGAGCGTTGAGGCTGGGAGAGAACATGGGGACAATCAGTCGTGCAATCGCGAGAGGTGTTTCAGCTTCGGCGGCGTTGTCGACGGCGGAGCGCAGTCCGTGCGATCAGCAATCGACGCCGCAGACGCCCGTGCGAGTTTCGCTGAGAGGGTGACGATGGGATTCCTTGAAAAGCTGCTCATCGGTGGCGCGGTGGCGGTGGTCGGGACACTCGCAGTCAAAGGCAGCCGCGAGCTCGCTACCGCGGCCAAAGAGGAGCAACGCCGCAGAGACTCACCCCCACGGTTCATCGCTTGGCTGACGCAGGAAGACTTCTCAGCCATGGTCGACTACGTGTCATCACGGAGCCCCCGCGTCATCCGCGCAACGGTGAGTGGCCTGGTGGTCGAGATCACCGTGCGCTCCAACAGCGGCCTGACCACGTGGTCTGCGCAGCTGGACTTCAACGACTACGGAAATCCGTCGGGGAGGTACTGGATTCGCACCGAGAACGACCAATCGCCCGTTCCGAAATGGTTCGCGGAGGCGCTACGCGAACAAATGGTTCAGCGGTTGCATCAAGGGCACGTGCAGTTCAACTGATCTCCGGCAGCAGGCCGCAGCAGATGACGGAGGACCAGGGCCTGGACGCCGTTCGTCTGCAAGCAAGGCAGGCGGGGTCCCCCTGATTGACGATGGCTCATCTGCGGCAGATGTCGAAGCCTTCGCAGGAGTTCCTGAGGAACCACCGATCGCCTCCGGCGGCTTCGTCATGCGGCGCGAGCTACGCATCCTCGTCGTCGAAAAAATCTGCGACTTCGGCGTCCCCGAGCAGAATCGCCGAGCCCGACGGGTTGACGCCGAGCATATCGATGACGATTTCGTCGACGGCTGCGGTCGTGCCATCCGCTGCCAGGGCGTCCCGCACGAGGCGACGTGCGTCCTTGAAGTCCGACACATCCGCGAAGTCGATGGTCATCGCAGTCTCGGTCGCGGCGATGCCCAGGTCAGACAGAGCCACGTGCGCTTCGTTGTCCGCATCGAAGGCCGGAATCGGGAGTCGCCACGGGAGCGTATCGATGTCTCGCGTGCCGAACAGGCCCCGCGACTGCCGTTTCGCGACCGCGACTGCGACCGCATCCGAGTTTAGGATGGCCGCGAGATACTGCCCCTCGGCCTCCGAGTCAACGTTCAACCAGTAGAGCTTGTGTTCGATGACGTAGTCGGTGTTCGCGGTGTATGCCGCGGCTATGCGATTGCCGGAAGCAGTGTAGAGAACCCGATGAGGTGGTGCAGGTAACTGACGCGCGAGACCACTCTGGAAGTTGAGACGGTCCGTGAGATTCATCTTCGTCTTGGCCGACTTGTTCGCGTTGAACAGGCCATCGACCATCGCCCAGCGGGCGCTGAGCAGCGGGTAACGAAACATCTGGGCAGGCTGAAGTACGCCACTATCAGTGATAGGGAGCACCGCCTTGTGCGGCCAAACGACCCGATATGGCACCATGCTCGATCCGAGCAGCACCTCTCGAACGAAGGACTCCTCCACAGGTGTCTCGACCGAATCGAGCAGTTTCCATGGCGTCTTCTCCTGCGTGCTGCGCGCCGATGTCACCGTAGTGGTTCCTGCGGGACGTCCGAGCATGCCGGCGGGTACCTCATTGACAAAGGTCAGCACGCGAGGCACGACCGTCGCGCCTTGGACCGGCCTCGATGCGTATGGCGACAGATAGGCGTCTTCGGCGGACAGCTGGATAACCGTGTCGTCTTCACGCACAAGGTGGCCAATGCGACCACGGAAGGCGATGACCTCCCCCGGCAGCGCGACAGCTTCGTCCGATCGAGTGCCGAAGATGACCGCCGATGGCACCGGAAAGAGGCCTGGACGCACGTCCGCCAAATCCCATGGCGTCTCGAACGCAACGTTGATGTGTAGCGGATCGGCGTCTAGCCAGTCGCCCTTGCGGAACAGCTCATACTGCAAGCGCGACAGCACCGCGTAGGGCGTCACAAACCCGAAGCTGCCGCCGGGCTTGAGGAAGACCTCGACCGAACGGGCGATGAACAGTGCCGCGAGGTCTTGGTTGGTTGCCACCGCCCCACCGGTCCACAGCTTTCGCGACTCGAGCATCGCCTTGAACTGCGACTGCATCGTGCGCGTCATATAGCGGTAGGCCACCCATGGCGGGTTTCCGACAAGCACGTCCACCGGGTTCCGCGCGAGCCACAGCGGCCGGATCTGATCGCGGACGACGTAACCCCAAATGTGGTTGCGACCGGCGGCGTTAAGTTCACAGAGTGTCGTGGATGAAGCCTTGACCACGTCGGCCTGCGAGTCTTTCACCCCGCGTGCCTTCAATACGTGCACGATGGCGGGGATCGGCTTCGTCGAATCCGTGTACTGCGATGCGAGATCGGCGAGATCGGCGATGAGCATATCGAGCTCGGTGGGGTCGGAGCCGAGCGGGAAGGTCAGCGACTCAGCGAACCCGCCCAGCTGTTCGTCCTCCGCCTCACTTCCAGCGAGGTCTTCTGCGTCTACTTCCATCGTGAAGACGTCGCTGCTGAGCGCACCGGCCCCGCGACCCCACTGCACCGAGTCTCCAAGGAACACTGGAATACTGAGCGTGCCTCGGTCTTGCAAACGTTCCGGTCCGATGGCGAGCAGATACGTCACCCGGGCTAGCACCACCGATACCGGGTGGATATCCATGCCGAACACCGTCTCCTGCAACAATGTCAGCGCATCACGGTTCGCGAACCCAGCCGCATCCGCCGCATCCAGAAATCGTCGCCATGCATTGACCCGCTAGTCTCGAACATATCCGGAAAGATCCGGTTCAACTTGCCTCGAGGAGTCCGCGTGTCTGAACCATGGCTCTCTGCCGACGACATCGCAGATTACCTGGGTGTGACCAAGGACACGATCTACGCCTGGATCGCCGACAAGGGGATGCCAGCCCACAAGGTCGGTCGCCTCTGGAAGTTCCAGACGAGCGAAGTCGACGACTGGGTGCGCCGCGGAGACGCCGCATCAGCCGAATAGTCGCACTCGTGGCGGCAATGTCGGAGGCCAGACGTACCCTGATCGACTGCCCAAAATAAGAGGAGGAGCGAAGTGGATGAAGCGACGATCACGCCAGCTGCATTGAATGCCGGCCAGCGCGTCCGCGGGCTCGTTCCGGGTGGAACCGTCACACTGATCGCGGTCGACGCCATCGACGACTCCCTCTTCGAGATCTTCTATCGGGAAGACTCCGGTCGCAGTGGCGCGCGGACAATGACTGACGCTGATATCGCTCGACTCGAACTCGCAAGTGATGTCGATTCCGCACCACCCTTCGATGCCGACCCTGATGACTTCCGTCTCGCGGCCGAGGCGCTCCGCATCAAGTACGCGGCACTCTACGACCCGATGGCCGCAGTCAACAGCTCCGACGTCGACCCGTTGCCACATCAGATCCGCGCAGTGTACGAGGAGCTGCTGCCCCGCATCCCACTCCGGTTTCTGCTCGCGGACGACCCCGGCGCAGGCAAGACCATCATGGCCGGGCTCTACCTCAAAGAGCTCATCCTCCGCTCCGATTGCGATCGCGCCATCATCATCGCCCCGGGCGGTCTTGTCGAGCAATGGCGCGAAGAACTCTCTCAGAAGTTCGACCTGCGCTTTGAAGTCTTCAATCGACAGATGGTCGACGACGCCGAAGGCAAGAATGTCTTTGACCTGCACAACTATCTGATCGTCCGTATGGACCAGGTTTCACGTAGCGAGGACCTGCTGGAGCAGCTCTCCGACGTGACCTGGGATGTCGCCATCGTCGATGAGGCGCACCGAATGTCGGCTCACTACTGGGCAGGGGAAGTCACCGAGACGAAGCGCTTCCGGCTCGGGCGCCTCATGTCTGAGACCGCCCACAATTTCCTCCTCATGACCGCAACTCCGCACGCGGGCAAGGAAGACGACTTCCAGCTGTTCATGTCACTGCTCGACCGAGACCGCTTCGAAGGCCAGTTCCGTCAGGGTGTGCACCGCACCGACACCAATGGCCTCATGCGCCGCATGGTGAAGGAAGACCTCCTCACATTCGAGGGCAAGCCGCTGTTTCCGGAGCGTCGCGCGTACACCGTCGAGTACGAGCTGAGCCCCGCCGAACGTGATCTCTACGAGGACGTCACGACCTACGTCCGCACCGAAATGGGGCGCGCCGAACGAATCGCCGCCGACGGAGACAAGAAACGCGGCAACAACGTGGGCTTCGCGCTCACCGTGCTGCAGCGCCGACTCGCCTCCAGCCCCGAAGCGATCTTGCGCTCACTGCAGCGGCGCCAACAACGACTCGACGACAAGCTGCGCGAAATGCAGCGCACCACTGACACCGCCCGCAGCAGCGCCAGCATCTCTGCGCACATTGACCGATGGACCACCGGCCAGACGCAGCTGGACTTCACGGAAGCAGCACTCCCGAGTCTTTCAGTCGATGACTTCGAGGATTTCGATGAAGAGACCACCGAAGACGAGCGTGCACGGTTCGAGGAGCAGGTTGACACCGTGGTGGACCTCGCGACGGCAGCGCAGACGATTCCCGAACTTCAAGCCGAGATTCAGACTCTCGAGGGCTTGATTCGTTCGGCGCTGCGCGTGCGCCAGCAAGATGTCGACAAGAAGTGGGTAGAGCTGCGCACGATCCTCGACGAGCAGCTGCTGACGAACACCGCGTCCGGCGAGGCGCGGAAGATCATCATCTTCACCGAGCACCGAGATACGCTCGACTACCTCCAGACGAAGATCTCCGCACTTCTTGGGCGTGCGAACTCGGTCATCACGATCCACGGTGGAACGCGACGCGAAGACCGCAAGACGGCTCGCGAGCAGTTCACGCACGACCCCGATACGGTCGTCATGCTCGCTACGGATGCCGCCGGCGAAGGTCTCAACCTCCAGCGCGCACACCTGATGGTGAACTACGACCTGCCGTGGAACCCAAACCGCATCGAACAGCGCTTCGGCCGCGTCCACCGTATCGGCCAGCGCGAAGTCTGCCACCTGTGGAACATGGTCGCGAAAGACACCCGCGAGGGGGACGTCTTCACCCGGCTGCTGGCGAAGATCGACCAGATGTCCAACGCCTACAATGGCAACCTGTTCAACGTGCTCGGCGAAGGTGACGCGTTCCAGGAACGCTCGTTACGCGACCTCTTGATCGAGGCCATCCGCTACGGTGATCAGCCCGAGACCAAAGCGAAGCTCGACGAAATCATCGACGCGGGCGTCGCGAGCGGGCTCGACGACATGCTCGAAGAGCGCGCCCTCCATCCCGAGATGTTCAGTGCGTTGAACCTCGAAGAAGTCAGAGCGCGCATGGAGAAGGCCCGCGAACGTCGGCTCCAGCCCGGCTACATCGCTGCATTTTTCCTGCCGGCGTTCGAGCGGCTCGGCGGGCGCATCCGCCGCCGCGAGCGGGGCAGGTACGAGATCACTCGCGTCCCCACCCGCGTGATGGATGCCGCGCGCCGCGCGAACCGGTGGGCACCGGTTGCAGAGCAGTACGAGCGCATCACGTTCGAACTCGACAAGAAGCACGCCGACGGCCAGATCGAGGCCGCACTGATCGCACCGGGGCACCCACTCCTACAGGCGGTCATCGAGGTCACGATCGACGATCTTGGAGAGGCACTGAAGCGCGGCACCATCCTCGTTGACCGGCGCGACAAGCAGGCAAGCGAGCCTGCACTGATGTACACGGTGGAACAGAAGATCCAGACTGCCGCGGCGGAGCCCGCGACGATCTCGCACCACTTCGACTACCCGCAGTTCACCAGTGATGGCACCGTGACCGTCTTCCCGACGCCGCCGTACCTCGACTACGACCGCCCGCGCGCGAACGAGGTAAGCCAGATCGGAGCCATTGTTGCGAGTGACTGGGCGAAGAAGAACCATGAGAAGCTGATCCGCGCCCAGGCGTTCCGCCGCGGACTCCAGCCACGCATCGACGAAGTCAAAGCACGCCTGCACATCGAAGCCGCCCGCACCCGCGCGCAGGTGAAGGAACGTCTGCTCGCCGAGATCAACCACTGGGACCGCGAACACAACCGGCTCGACGCCCTCGAACGTGCCGGGACAATCGGTCGGCTTCGGGCCGATACCGCGCTCGCGCGGTCCCACCAGCTCGAAGATCGCCTGAATCGTCGGATGAAGGAACTCGATGGTGCAGCGGAGGTGGCGGCGGCGCCGGCGGTAATTCGCGGTATGGCGCTCGTCGTGCCAAGTAGCCTAATCAGTCCCGTGGGTGCCGATCCTCAGACGTTCGCTCGCAACGTCGAAGAAGTGGAGCGCCGCGCTGTGGAGCTGACCATGGCAGCCGAGCGCGCACTGGGTCGCTCGCCGGAAGAGATGGCGCGCAACAACCCGGGCTACGACATTCGCTCGACGGATGCCGAAGGCCGCGTGTTCTACATCGAGGTCAAGGGCCGTATCGAAGGATCAGAGACGTTCACCATCACCACGAACGAAATCAACTTCGCCCAGACGCAGGGCGAACGGCACAGGCTGTCCCTCGTCGGCGTTTCGTCGCAAGGGCCGGAACACGACCAGCTGCGGTACGTGACCGACGCCTTCACCCACATGGAGCCATCGAACACTACGCGCTCCCTCAACGAAGAATGGCGCGACTATTGGGACCGCGGAGGCCTACCGCGATGACTCAGCGCACAAACGACACCCGCACAACGCCCGAAAGACGCGATACATGACTGCCCCGTTCAAGAAGAAGCTCATCGAGACATCCCTGCCACTTGAGGCCATCAACGCAGAAGCGTCTCGGGAAAAATCGATCCGGCACGGCCACCCATCGACGCTGCACCTGTACTGGGCGCGACGGCCTCTCGCCGCGGCACGCGCTGTTCTGTTCGCGCAGCTCGTCGACGACCCGGCATCGCGTCCCGAAGAGTTCCCGACTGTCGAAGCTCAGGATGCCGAACGCGCGCGTTTGCATGAGTTGCTGGAGAAGCTGGTCGTCTGGGAGAACAGTAACGACGAACAGCTCCTTGAACAGGCCCGTAACGAAATCCGGAAGTCGAACGATGGCGAGCTCCCCGCCGTGCTTGATCCCTTCGCAGGTGGTGGCGCGATCCCGCTCGAAGCTCAGCGCCTTGGACTGGAAGCCCACGCTAGTGATCTGAACCCGCTCGCGGTGCTGATCAACAAAGCGCTCATCGAAATCCCGCCAAAGTTCTCCGGTCAAGCACCGGTCTTCCCCGGTGCGGCAGGCACACGCACACAATGGCGACGTGCCGAGGGCCTTGCCGAGGACGTGCGTCTCTACGGCAAGTGGATGCGCGAGGAGGCCGAAAAGCGTATCGGCCATTTGTATCCGAAGGTCACGGCTGAGGGCGGAACGGAACATTCAGTCATCGCATGGATCTGGGCCCGCACCGTAAAGAGTCCCAACCCAGCGAATCCCATCGCAGTTCCTCTTGTGCGGTCCTGGTGGTTGAGCAAGAAGAAGGGCAAGGAAGCCTGGGTCCATGCGGAGGTGGTGGATGGCGGGATCAAGTACGAAGTCCGTCACAATGCTGACGGCCCGAAGGGCGACGACGATGGCACTGTCGGTCGCCAAGGCGCCATCGCAATCAGTGACGGAACGCCAATGTCTCTCAATTACATTCGAGAGGAGGGGCGCGCGGGCAGGATTGGCGTGCACCTCATCGCCATCGCAGGCGAAGCCAAACGAGGTCGTGTCTATGTGTCGCCAACTCCTTCGCACGTCAACGTAGCTAACGTTGAGCGCCCCGACGACGTGCCTGAGGGTGACCTCCCGAAGAATCCAAGGGACTTCAAGACTCCCAACTACGGGCTTACAACATGGGCGGATCTCTTCACACACCGCCAGCTAGCAATGTTGACCACGTTGAGTGACCTTGTCACCGAAGCTCGCGAAAAGGCGCTGGCAGATTCGATCACCGCCGGACGCGGGCAGAGTGAGCGACTCGAACACGGAGGCCTCGGCGCGGACGCGTATGCCGATGCCATAGCTACTTACCTCGCGCTGGCCATCGACCGCATCAACGACAGGCACACGTGCGTTACTACCTGGGATAACAGCATCACGAAGGAGCAGGTACGGGGTGTCTTTTCCCGGCAAGCTCTCGCCATGGCATGGGACTACGCCGAAGCCAACCCCTTCGCACGTTCCAGTGGGTCGCTCTTAGACACTTTCGATTTTGTGGCGAAGGTTCTGGACAAGCACCCGGGCGCTGATGCGGCCGGGGACGCGTCGCAGGCAGACGCAGCAACCCGCAGCTACGCGGACTTGGTCATTTCCACCGATCCCCCGTATTACGACAACATCGGATACTCCGAGCTGTCGGACTTCTTCTATGTTTGGCTTCGCCGATCGCTACGAGACGTTCAGACTAGGACCGTCGGAACAATGTTGACTCCGAAGGCAGAGGAACTCGTCGCGAATCCGTATCGACACGACGGCAAGGCTGGTGCGGAGAAGTTCTTCGTGGATGGTTTCAACTCGGTCTTTGGGCGGATCCGGGAGACCGCAAACCTCTCCGTCCCTCTGACCGTTTACTACGCCTATAAGCAGCAAGATACCCGTGACTCCGGAACCGCCTCCACCGGGTGGCACACGCTCCTCGACGGGCTGATCGAAGCAGGGTGGGAGATCACGGCAACATGGCCGATGCGTAGCGAATTGGGCAACCGCATGATCGCGAGTGGTACGAACGCCCTCGCCTCGTCGATCGTGCTCGCTTGCCGTCCACGGCCCGAAGACGCATCGACGACTACGCGACGCGCCTTCGTAGCAGCCCTGAAATCGGAACTTCCCGAAGCTCTCCGCAAGTTGATGCAAGGCGCCGTCGCACCTGTGGACCTAGCGCAGGCCGCGATCGGCCCCGGTATCGCTGTCTTCTCACGCTATTCGCGCGTTCGCGAGGCCGATGGGTCCGACATGAGCGTCAAAGACGCTCTGATGCTCGTCAACGCGACTCTCGATGAGGTCATCGGTGATCAGGAGTCGGACTTCGACGGCGACACGCGCTTTGCCATCAAGTGGTATCGCCAGTATGGCTGGGCCCAGGAGAACTCCGGCATCGCAGATCAGCTGGCCCGCTCGTCTGACACGTCAATCGGCGCGCTGGAGCGAGGCGGAATCTTCGAGGCCAAGGGTGGCAAGGCTCGACTGCTCGCACCGTCGGCGCTTGAGGGCACTTGGGACATCGCCAGGGATGATCATGTGAGCGTCTGGGAGGCGACCGTCCGGCTTGCAGCTGTCATGGCGAAGGATGGCGCGGACAAAGTTGCTGAGTTGATTCCAGCAGTGCAGTCGCGGATCAACCTCGACGCGATCAAGGAACTCGGTTTCTTGCTCTTCCACGAGGCGGAGAAGAAAAAGGACTCGAAGGATGCGGGGCTTTTCAATGGTCTCGTCAGCGCGTGGGGCGATCTGAACGAGCAGGCCCGCAAGCTCGAGACTATTGCACCGCAGCAGGACCGTCAGCTGACGTTTGACTTCGATGATGTGGAGGGCTGATCGATGGCGATGAACAACCAGGAACGACTCTTCAAGGCGTTCGGGCTCCTCGCCGAGGGGTTGTACGACACGGTCGACGAGGTCATGACCGCCACCTTCGGCACCGCCGACTGGAACACGAAGTGGTCTCTTGAAGATGCGACCAGGCGCAGTCGTCCGGCTCAGCAGATGGACAAGACCGACGTTCAGGTGCAGCTGCGAGCGATCACCGAGAAGGGCTACGACTTCAAAGAGGTTCTTTCCCGTGCTCAGCAGGGGTACGGGTCGGAGTTAAAGGACTTCCGCAACGACGTCATGCACGGCAAACCGGTCAGCTCTGACGACACGGCGCGCGCCCTCGACACGATGGAGCGCCTGCTCCAGGCAGTTGGGGCTGTCGACTCCGCGAAGGATGTGCACGGGCTTCGGCAGGACCTGCAGCGGACCGTGTACGAAGACCAGACACGCAAGCAGGTCAAGCGGGTCGCGTCGGTCACCGCATCAGACCAGAGTCAGGGGCTGCGACCCTGGCGTGAAGTGATCCGTCCGCATGACGATGTCGCGCGCGGCGAGTTCACCGCATCCGAGTTCGCTGCCGACCTCCATTTCGTCCACACTGGCCAGGCCGTCGGCACCGAGTACAGCGACCCGATCGAGTTCTTCACCCGCACCTATTTGACCGAGGGCCTGCGTGACCTGCTGTCACGTGCGCTTCGACGGATGAACGGCTCGACCGACGCCAGCCCCGTCGTCAACCTGCAGACCAACTTCGGTGGCGGCAAGACCCACTCGATGCTCGCGCTGTACCACCTGTTCAGCGGAACGCCCGCGCACCGTTTCCCCGATGAGCTACAGAAGCTCATCGCGTCGACGGGGAGCGCGAACCTGGAATCGCTGCCGGTCAAGCGCATCGCACTCGTCGGCACATACCTGAAGGCGGGATCGCCCATCGTCAAGGACGACGGTACGGAGGTTCGCACCCTATGGGGTGAGTTGGCATGGCAGCTCGGCGGGCGCGACGCCTTCAATCAGATCGCGGCGGACGATGCCGCCGGCACTAACCCGGGTGACGCGCTTCGAGCTCTCTTCCAGACATACGGTCCTGCCCTGATCCTGATCGATGAGTGGGTGGCCTATGCTCGTCAGCTGGTCACCGACAGAGAACTTCCGGCTGGCTCCTTCGAGACGCAGTTCACGTTCGCCCAGTCGCTGACCGAGATTGTGAAGTCGGTACCTGGAATCATGCTGGTGGTGTCGATCCCGGCATCCGACACCGGCTCTGCTGACATCGAGATCGGTGGTGCAAACGGTCAACTCGCGCTGGAGCGGTTGCAGAACGTGATCCGGCGCGTTGCCGATCAGTGGCGTCCGTCGAGCAAGGACGAGTCTTTCGAGATCGTGCGTCGCCGCCTGTTCCAGGCGCCCGACGCTGCGGGCTTGACTGCGATCGCGACGACGGCGCGCAGCTTCGTCACGATGTACCGGAACAACCTGGATCTCTTCCCGCGCGATGCGACGGTTCCTGGGCTGGAGTATGAGGACAGGATCAAGTCGTCGTACCCCCTGCATCCGGAGCTGCTCGATCGGCTGTACGAGGATTGGTCGACGCTGGAGCGGTTCCAGCGCACGCGCGGCGTGCTGAAGCTGGTGTCGTCAATTGTGCACGAGCTCTGGGTCTCCGAAGATGCGGCACCGCTGATCATGCCCGGCAATGTGCCGCTCGATGCGAGCACGGTCAACACCGACTTGACCCAGTACCTCGAAGATCAGTGGAAGCCAATCATCGACTCTGACATCGACGGGGCTGGGTCCACTGCGGCCGCGATCGACAAGAGCCGTCCGACGCTGCAGGAACGCCACGTCACTCAGCGCATTGCGCGGACGATCTTCATGGGTGCGGCGCCTCGCAGCAAGTCAAGCCGGAAGGGTCTCGACAAGCAGTACGTGTGGCTTGGCACAGGCACACCCGGCGACACGCTCGGCAACTTCGGCAGCGCGATCGATCTACTTGGGCAGAAGTCGACCTACTTCTACGAGGAGCAGGGACACTACTGGTTCGACACTCAGCCCTCCGTCACGAAGACCGCCAGCGACTATGCGGAGCGGCTGCGCGAAGACGTCGAGACGGTATGGAACGAGATCGTGAAGCGCCTCGACGGCGAGCAGCGGGCCCGGGGCGAGTTCGACCGTGTGCATGTCGCACCTGAGTCGAGCGCTGACATCCCCGATCTAGAGAACACCAGGATGGTGATCGTGCACCCGCGTCACTCGCGACTGAAGAACAGCGGTGACGACGCGGCGGCGCACCAGTGGGTGCAGGCTGCGATTGAACAGAAGGGTGCAAGCCAGCGCATCCACCGCAATACGCTCGTGTTCCTCGTGGCCGACAAGAACGAACTGGAGCTGCTCGAAGGCGCCACGCGGACTTACCTCGGCTGGAGGAAGGTTCAGGCAACTGGCGAGTCGCTGAACCTCTCCGTGCAGCAACGCAAGCAGACCGATGATCAGGTGGCACGGTTCAACCAGACGGTGACCGACCGCATCCGCGACACCTACACCTGGGCCATGTACCCAGAGCAGTTCGACGCGACGAAGGCGTTCAGCCTCGGTGTCGACAAGGTGCCCGACAAGTCCGGCAGCTCGCTCGCTCAGAAGGTCAGTGCGAAACTCAGCCGCGACGACCTTATGATCACCGAACTCGGCGCAGCGATCCTTGGCGAGACGCTGCAGGACCAGCTGGGTGAGCTGTGGCGTGGCAAGGGTGAGGTCACCGTCGGCGAAGTGTGGGGCTACTTCACGCGGTACCCCTACATGTTGCGTCTGGTAAACCGTGAGGTGCTCGACCGTGCGATTGTCAGCGCGGTCGACACTGTCTTGGTCGATAGCGAACGATTTGCGATCGCCCGTGGCAAGGAGGAGTCAACGGGTCGGTATCTGGATCTCGTTCTGCCGCCCAAGTCGGGGCTGACTATCCAGGTTACTGATGCGACCCTGCTGGTGGAGTCGTCGAAAGCCGAGGCTCAGATTGCAGCCGATCGGGAGCAGCAGCGCCAGCGCGACGCGGCCACTGCTCAGGCCTCGACCGATAGTGCCGCCAGGTCGCAGTCGTCATCAGCATCTCCGAGCAGTGATGGCGCTGGTATCGGTCCGGTTGATTTCACGTTCCCCGACCGGGACCACCCTGCTGGTAGCTCGGGCGTCGAATCCGCGCTCGAAGCTCTGCTGGTTCGCTACTTCGGTTCGGTGACGGTGAGTGCTGACCGCTACTCGCGTGACATCGGCAACGTGACCCGTGAGGTCATCGACCGACTCGCAGGCACCGGCGCCGAGCTGGAGATCACGATCGATATTCAGGCCCGCAAGCCGGCAGGCTTCGACGAGTCCGAGCGTCGCGTCATCTCCGAGAATGCTTCGACGCTGAAGTTCAAAGACTCCACGTTCGAAAGCTGAGCCCCAGATCCGATGGCACTGTTCTCGACGACCTACGAGTGGCCTTCCTCGACCTTCGAGTTCCGCTCGACGAGCGAGGGTGCGCGTGACGGCACCGCTGAAGTTCTCGAACGAGGTGGCCGGTGGATATTGAAGTCACCGGGGAGCTTCTCGGGCGCGTCAGGTCAGCCCGGGCAGCGCACCCTATCTGCGAGTCTCGATGACTCGGCGGCGTTCATCCGAGGCCATGTCGTTGGAGTTGACCGCGATCTAGGCATGAGAGTCGATGAGATCTGGGTTGGGGAGACATCTGAGATCGACGCCCGGTATGTCAGGGTTACGGCAAAATATGAACACCTAGCCGACGCGTGTGCTTTCCGCTTCGAGGATGGCGAGGCCCGAGACCCCTCGGTCCCGCTCCGCTTCACAGCGGTAGGCGAGGCCCCTGCCGTGGATGCCGTACTCGATAGCCGCCACGGCATGATCACACTGGTGTCGTCGGCTCCGGCACCGCTGGAGCAGTTCGAGAAGCACCTCGAGATCTTTCAGGCGATGCTCACATTTGGCGCAGACAAGCCGTGTGGGCGATTGACGATGGTCGCGGAGGAGCACGGCGGAGCGAAAGTAACGATCTTCGGGCGGGACAAGTATGCACCGTTCGGCAAGGGGCGCCAACGCCCGGTGGAATTCACTATGCGGTTGGGCGCGGCGTGGACTCAGCGGGCCATCGATCGTTGGTGGCTTGCGTACGACAGTTGGCTCCCTGTGCTGCAGATCGTCTCGGGATTGCGGTATCAGCCGGGATATGTCGATGCGGACGTCATTCTCAGCTCAGCTGCAATCGAGGCGGTTTCGACGCAGATGCAGCAGTACGACGCGCCGCGTTTGTCGCCCGAAGAAGCGCTGCCAATCATCACGGCCTTGGACTCGTTGAGCGAGCTATCCCCGAAACAACGTGAAGCTGTGGGGCAACTCAAGGGAGACCTCGGAAGAACTACCTTCCGTTCCAAGGTCGAGCAGGTTCTGACTACGGTTCCAGATGACGTCTGGCTCGCAGGCAGGGTTTCAAGGGTGGAGTGGATTAGACAGTTCATGAACGCGCGTAACAAGATCGCGCATGCTGGCGCGAGCCCCATCTGGAAGAACAGTCCGCTACTGCGCAGCGTGCGCGACGCGAACTGGATTGTGCTCTCGCTCGTCCTGCTTGCGCACCTCCAAGTACCGACGTCAGTACTTGATCGTTCAGCTGAGCGGCTCGGCAACAGGTACGCGAACCAACACAGAGAAGGCGACGTGTTCTTGTGAACGAAGCCACTGCGCTCTTCCTGGCGACCGGTCGAAGTGCTCGCTCGTTCGTCGCCCTTCCAGAGGTGCATCAGTGGTGATTCCCCCACCCACAAGGCTCGTCGCGATTCTGCACAGCGCACCGCTCGGCGACGGCACGCGTACGTTGCGCCGCGTGGAGACTGCCCGCGACTTCCTCGGATGTGAGTCGACGACAGTGGCGAATCTGTATCCCGCAACTTTGCCGAACACGAACGCCTTCCCTGTACTCGACGACGAGTCAATCTGGGAGCAGGGCCGTGCAGGCATCCTGGATGCGCTCGACCTCGACGACGCGGCCGCCGTGCTCCTTGGGTACGGCGTCAGCCCACCTACGGGACGGCAGCGGAAGAACTACCTGCAGCAGGTCAAATGGGTCGAGGATGAGCTCGCCACCAGGGACATTCCTGTGTGGACATTTGGTGGGCGGCCTGCGCACCCCTCCCGGTGGCACCGCATCGTGCACCGTGAGTCACCTGGCGAAACTGTGGAGTCAGCGATCGCGAACCATCTTCGGCAGCCTGCATTCCAAGCCCGCAAATAGTTCAAAAGAAGTGCGGGCGCATCGACTCAGTGGACCGCAAAACGACGTGCGTCGGCAAGTCAAGCCGCCGTTGCCTGAACGTCTCGTGAGACACCCGACTTGCACATAAACGCGGGGTCCATCACCCGTTGATTCAGCGGGTCCGTGACTCGCTCGTCGACAATCGCCTTAGCGAGCCAGTCGGCCGTGTAGTACTCGCCGAGCCCCTTGCGCGTCTCGGGTGAGATGATCGCCTCGTACAGGTGCTTGAGTACGTCGTGCTCGACGTCCTTCCATGTGAACTGTCCGAGCTCACGCACCAGGTCGGCGATAATTGCGGGCCCGCCATCGACCTTCGCGGGCCAGTCGAAGAAGTCGGCTTCGACAACGCCGATGATGCCGGCAGATTTGAAAGCTGCTCCCGCGAGCACTGCATCAGATTCGAGCGTCGAGGGGTCGATACCGACGACGAGATGCGCGATGATCTCGGCTTCGATGACTAGGAGCGTGTGGTCGAGGAATAGTGCAGCGTCATCCTCGAAGTTCGTGCCGAGCGCCGTGCGGAGCAACCGGGCCCAGAGTTCACGCTTCAGCGTCGTCTCAGCATCGTTGCCGCGGTCGTTGTACAGCGCCTCAAGGCGTGCTCGGTCAAGACGGAACCGCGGCGAGTTCGCCCCAAGCCGCTCCTCAATGCGGTCAGGCGTCGGCCTGAGCTTCGGCCCCGTGAGCAGGATTCCGTCCAGCCAGTTGGTCAGTCGCTCGACGCTGTCAGCATCCGCGCGCTTCATCTTGAACGCCTGAACCTGTTTAAGCTCGTCGCCGGCGAGCGTGTAGAGCAACCACTCAACGCCGTCTGTGACGATGCCGGCGTACTCATCGCCGGTCGCGTCGCGCTTGACCTTCAGATAGCCCTGGAGTTGTGGTTCAGCCTTGGCCACCGCATTTGCGACCGTGAGGTCTTTCTTTACTTCGACGATGAGTCGGCCGTACTCGACGTCGATACGCCGCCGCGTGCCATCGCCCGTCGGGACCTCCACCTTCGACACTTGGTTGTCGGCCAAGCCAAGCGGAGCGAGCGTGAGGAACGCGCCGAGATTCTGCTGCACATCGGCCTCGGTGCGGGTTGCTGAACGAACAGCGAAGATCTGAGCGAGAGGAACCAGGCTGGGCATGAGCCAAACCTATAGTGAACGACAAGGAGTCACCCTACGCCACGCATCGAGTTGCTATTGAGCTTCCTAAAGCTCCCGTTGACATACTCGAGCGGATGCGAACCATCGATAGCGAGTAACCGTAGTGTAGTTCCCGCACGCCCTTCGGTTCGACCGCTCACCGTCCTGCAGAAGGTCGTCGACGAGGGGCCCTCCCCGTTGACAGCTACGACCCAATCATTTGAGGGGTGGAAATGATCCGATTCACGGACTTCATGCGAGTACCGGAGCCGAGTCTTACCAAGATCAAGCTCAACATCCGTGCGGGCGTCGGCGGTGCCGCCGCCTGGGACCTTCTGCTCGCGGAGGACCCCGAAGAGTGGCTCGATATGACCCGCCATCGAGAGGCGCACCAGAACAACAACATGGGCGATGCCGAGTACGTACTCGCTTTCGCCCAGTACTACCCTTATGGACCTCAGTACTTCATCTTTGGCGGCTTCTTCCGTGTGACGCCGAGCGTGCCGGAGGTCATTGGCGGCAAAGGCTATGACCTTGAGCTGCTCGATGAGTTCTCCGAGTACATCAAGCGCCTCATCATCAGGCTGGAGCAGCCGGTGGGGAGAGACCTCTACCTCCGCCGCTACGACCGCATACAGGACAGCAAGCTGAATCCGGAGGTTTACGAGCTCGCCCCCGACACAAAACTGGGCACCTTCCCTGGATACCAGAACGTCCGACTCAGGCATACGGAGATGCAGCGGATCATCTCGAACGATGAGCCGAGCTGGAAAGACGCTCTCTCCAGTGTCAAGGGCGTCTACGTCATCACCGACCTCAGCGATGGTCGCCAATATGTCGGCTCGGCCTCTGGGGAAGCGAACGGTCTGTGGCAACGCTGGTCGGGCTACGCCCATCTGAAGAACCTGACCGGTGGCAACAAGGAGCTCAACCGAATGCGCGACGAGCTCGGCGACACTCACATCGTCGAGAACTTCCAATACTCGATCCTGGAGATCTTTGACCCGAAGACAAAGGCTGAGACGATCCTGCAGCGGGAGTCGTTCTGGAAACTGGCGCTCGACAGCCGCCGGCATGGGATGAATCTCAACTGACGGAATCGGAGGCCAGTCGGAACACCGACTACGCCGACCGCTTTTTAGCGCCGTTCGACGCCAGCAACGTGTTCTGTGTTGCTCTCGTCTGTAGGGGCCGCGGCCCGCGCAGCCATGTCTCTCAGGCGTTCGGGCCGGCGGTGCGTGTCGTCACAGTTGCGCCAGTCAGCTGGTGAAGACGCAGCCAAGTGCTCTGCGGTGCACCACGATCTGTCGAATGTAGCGTCATGCGCTGACCACTGCCAGGATTCAAGCATGAGCGACGCTGCTAGCAAGTTGGTCGAAGCGGCTGACTACTGGATCCGTGCCCGCGACAGCTTTCGGGCGGTGATCGAGGCAGGGCTTCCTCCTGCGGGAGCCGATCTCGACGAGGACTTGAGTCGCGCTCATAACCGCGTCAGCACACTTCCACAAGCGGCCGCGATGCTCAACTATGCCTTCGACTCGGCTGATGTGCTCCACCGTCTCTGGCATGAGCAACTATTCCACGTACCCTCCGACTATGTCCTTCTTCGATCGATGCTAGACAACGCCATCCGAGTGATCTGGCTTCTGGAGCCAAGCGTTAGCGATGACCGTCTTGTACGAGCGTGGTTGCTCGCCAGAGACGCACCATCGCGAACGAAACGCCGTATCACCGCATCACTCAGAGAGGACTACGCGCGCCCCAGCGCGGACGAGATGAGAGCCGCGGCGTTGAACGCCAAGTCGTACCTGAAGGATCTGGATCAGTACTTCGCGGACGTTCTGCACCGCCTACCCTCACCACGGGTGCTGAGAGCCAGCGATTTCATCGCGGCGGCTGAACGTCACCCTCTTCATGACGGGGTTGAAGGTGGCATCACACGTCTGTGGAAGCAACTCAGTGAACTCGTTCATGGAACTATCGCTGCCACCGAGCATCGCATGATTGATGATCCCTCGATTGCTCATTCTCGTGTCACACGAGCGAACGTTGATGATCTCGCCCTCACGGCGGCCCTGGTGTCCAGGATCCTCGAAGGAGCTCTCGACCTCTTCTACGAACGTTTCGCTCCCCGCTCGGCACCGTCGTGAGGCGAGCATTCAGTCGGTCTGAACGCATGAATGACCCACCCCTTTTGTGTACAGTGTCCCCGGATACGGCGGTGAGGTGGCTGAGGCCGCTGGTACGCATATCGGCGTCGACCGCGGCGGGCACGGCGGTGGTGTCGCCCACGGCCAACCCCGGAAGGAGCCCCGCACCGGGCTCCGGGAGTCGGGTGGCGCGCTCGACGAACGACCGTCGCAGGTCGGCAGCGATTCCGAAGACGCCCGGCGCCGCTCGCTCCACGGTTCCCGCGGTGACGAAGACGACGAGCTCCGCCCGCTCCCCCGGATCCGTCGCCATACTCTCGCCGGTCACGCGCACGACCGCACCGAGGACGAACCCCTCAGCCTCCGCGATCCCGATACGCACCGGTCCGCCCGCCGGCCCCGCGGCACCCGGCGCACCGATGCCGCTCAGCTGCACGTCCATCCACAGGCGCCCGTCCCGCCCCACGGACGCCGATGACGACACTTCACCGACCGCTTCAACGACCCTGCCGTCCCACCCGTGCACGGCGTCACGGTCCGCAGACTGTACGAGCACGGTGAACGCCACGGCGGCCCCGGCCGCGAGAACCACGATCATCAGGCCGCTCCACGTCGCGGCTGCCGGACGCCGGAGCGCGAGCACGGCGCCGATGATCACCGCGGATGCCAGGCATCCACCCGCAAACCACCCCGCCGTTCCCGGCACGAAAACGCAGACCAGGGCCATACCCCACGCACCGACCGCCACCGGCAGCAGGCGCAGATCACGGGTCACGCCGATCCCCGCTCGGACCCCGGGGACGATCGCTGCGGCTCATGCATCCGATCACCCTAGAGTCGCGCCGGTGCCCACTCCGCCCGCCGCGACCGCCGCTGCACGAGCGGAGGACAACACCTCTCGAGGTCAGGACGTGGAGGAGCACTCTCCGAGGGCGGAGAAACAGTCGGCGTCGGGCGCGACCGTTCCATCAGCCTGACTGCGGCAGACAGGCGTAGCGTGGGGTTCACGACGACACCGCTATGCTTCGCGCATGACTGAATCTCTGGGGGATTCTCCGGACGAACTCCCTGTAGCGGAGCGCAAGCTCAGCCGTCGGGGATGGCTGATCACGCTCTTCGCAGTGGGGTGGCTCGCACTGACAATCGGCGCAGCATTTCTTGTCGCCGACCTCACCGGACGATGGATCCCTACCGTCTTCCTCGGACTCACGTTCGGCCTCGGTGTGTTCATCCCCGTGATTCGAGATCAAAAGCGGCGGAGACGGGAACTCTCCGATGCGGGCAGCGGTCCGGGGAAATAGATGGCTGCGCCTGACCCCGCACCGTCCCTGATCCAGCAGCGCCTCGCTCTCGGACGCTTGCGTCTGACCGCTCTCTTCATGATGATCGGCTGGGGCGCAGTCTCGGCACTCCGGGGCGTAGGCATCCATGACGTCGCCGACGTTGTCAACTGGATCGCCTTCCTCCTACCGTTGGCGCTGGCGTCGTACGGAGTGAAGCTCTGGTTCGACTACCGCCGCAAGGTGCGTGCCTTCGAGGCTGCCCACGGACCGGACGCTGGCAAGCAGCCGTAGCGCGACGCTCCTCTCTCGCCCCTGCGCACTCCGGGACCATGGCAGCGGCGCCCGAGGCGTGACGCTCGTCACACGCGTACCCCGTCGCGCAGCCCCTCCAAGACCTTCTCCCCGATCCCCGGTACCGCCAGGAGGTCGTCCACCGTGCGGAACCGACCATTCTCCTCGCGCCACGCGACGATGCGCTCGGCAAGCGCCGGCCCGATTCCCGGAAGCTCTTCCAGAGCTGCCTCATCCGCGGTGTTCAGGTCGACGGCGCCATCACCGGGAGGCCCGGCCGAGGGGTCGGCGACGGCACCCACGACCGGCACGAGGATCTGCTCCCCGTCCTCGACCCGTCGGGCGAGGTTGACCCCCGCGAGGTCGGCGGCATCCGTCGACCCGTCGGCGGCCGCGAGAGCATCGACGACCCGGGAGTCGGTTCGCAACACGTACAGACCCGGGCGCTCGACCGCCCCGAGCACATGCACGTAGATCTCCGCGGGCGCGGACTCGACCGACGCCGAGCTCTCCGCGAGCGGAACGGCCTCGACGGACGACGGTCGGCCCTGCAACAGCCCGAGGCCGACGGCCGTGGAAAGCGCGATGATCGCCAGCACGACCGCCGCGCCGAGCCCGAGGCGGAGCCTCCGACGGGGCGGAGGAGGTGGAGGCGGCGACGAGGTCATCCAGTCACCCTATGCGTCGCGTCCACCGCCTCCCGGCTCCGGACACAGCGACCGTGGAGAGACGCTCAGATGGGACTCGTCGTGGAGGACGGCCGTTCCCGGTCGCGACGTGATCCGGGCATCATCCCTTCGCGCCGGGGTAGGCGGAACCGCGGAGCACGCCGAGGACTCAGCCCTTGACGACGATGCTGACGATCTTCGGGGCCCGCACGACGACCTTGACGATCTCGCGATCACCGATCGACCGGATGACGCGCTCATCGGCTCGTGCCAGCGCCTCGAGCTCGGCCTCGCCGATGCGTGCCGGCACCTCGAGCTGCGCGCGCACCTTGCCGCCGATCTGCACGACCGCGGTGACGGTGTCCTCGACGAGGAGCGCCGGATCGGCGGAGCGCCACGACACGAGTCCGACGGACGGCTCGTGCCCGAGGATCTCCCACATCTCCTCCGCGGTGTGCGGGGCGATGAGGTCGAGCATGACGGCGATGGTCTCCGCCGCCTCACGGACGGCGGAGTCGGCAGCACCGGCAGCGCCGTCGATCGTCTTCCGGGTCACGTTGACCAGCTCCATCAGACGGGCGACGAGCACGTTGAACTTCGTCTGCTCGACCAGCGCGGGCGCTTCGGCGAGCAGCTTGTGCGTCGCGCGGCGCAGCGCCGCGTCGCCCCCGTCGAAGACGACGTCGACCGGGCTGGCGACCTCGTGGGCGACACGCAGGGCGCGCGACAGGAACTTCTGCGCACCGGTCATCGAGACGTCGGCCCAGTCCTTGTCGTCCTCCACCGGACCGGCGAAGGCCAGCCCGACGCGCAGGGCGTCGGCGCCGTGGGCGTCGAGCTCCTCCTGGAACAGCACCAGGTTGCCCTTGCTCTTCGACATCTTCTGCCCGTCGAGCAGAACCATGCCCTGGTTGATCAGGTTGGAGAAGGGCTCCGTGAAGTCGATCAGCCCCATGTCGAAGAGGACCTTCGTGATGAAGCGGGCGTAGAGCAGATGCAGGATCGCGTGCTCGACGCCGCCGATGTACGAGTCCACCGGTGCCCAGCGGGCCGCCTGGGCCGGGTCGAACGCCTGCGTGTCGCTGTTCGGGGACAGGAACCGCAGGAAGTACCAGGAGCTGTCGACGAAGGTGTCCATCGTGTCGGGGTCGCGCAGCACCGGGTCACCGGTCTCGGGATCGGTCGTGCGCACCCAGCTCTCCGCGCCGCCCAGCGGCGAGGTGCCCTTCGGCTTGAGGTCGAGGCCCTCCACGCTCGGCAGTTTCACGGGCAGTCGGTCCTCTGGCACGGGGATGATCCGGCCGTCTTCGGCGTGCAGCATGGGGATCGGCGTCCCCCAGAAGCGCTGACGCGAGATCAGCCAGTCACGCAGGCGATAGTTCTTCGCCGCCCGACCCGTCCCCGTGGCCTCCAGCTGCTCGATGGCGCGCGCGATCGCGTTGCGCTTCGACAGTCCGTTCAGCGGACCGGAGTTGATCATGCGCCCCTCGCCGGTGAGCGCGACACCGGTCTTCGCCGGGTTCTGCTCGTCGAGCGCGGCATCCGCATCGATCGGGACGCCATCCTCGTCCACCTCGATGACCGGCATGGCACCGGTCACCGGAGCGGTGGTGTCGACGACGACCTTCACCGGCAGGTCGAACGCGCGTGCGAAGTCGAGGTCACGCTGGTCGTGCGCCGGGACCGCCATGACGGCGCCGTGCCCGTAGTCGGCCAGCACGTAGTCGGCGGCCCAGATCGGGAGCTTCTCGCCGTTGACCGGGTTGATGGCGTAGCGGCCCAGGAACACGCCCGTCTTGGGGCGGTCGGTGGACTGACGGTCGATATCGGTGGTCTTCTGCACCTCGGCCAGGTACGCCTGGAAGCGCTCGCGCACCTCCGGCTCGGCGTCGGCGGCGAGCTCCGCGGCCAGGTCGCCATCCGGGGCCACGACGAAGAACGTCGCACCGTGCAAGGTGTCGGGGCGCGTCGAGAACACCGTCACCGGCTCCTCGCGCCCCTCGATGCGGAAGTCGACGTCGGCGCCGACCGAGCGGCCGATCCAGTTGCGCTGCATCTGCAGCACCTTGTGCGGCCAGAATCCCTCGAGCTGGTTCAGGTCGTCCAGCAGACGGTCCGCGTAGTCGGTGATGCGGAAGTACCACTGCGTGAGCTTCTTCTTGACGACCTCGTAGCCGCAGCGCTCGCAGCGCCCATCGACGACCTGCTCGTTCGCCAGCACGGTCTGGTCGTTGGGGCACCAGTTCACCGGGCTCTTCTTGCGGTAGGCCAGGCCGCGCTCATACATCTTCAGGAACAGCCACTGGTTCCAGCGGTAGTACTCCGGGTCGGAGGTGTGCAGCACCCGGCTCCAGTCGAACGAGACACCGTACTGCTGGAAGCCGACCTTCTGCTGCGCGATGTTCTGGTACGTCCATTCGCGCGGATCGGCACCCTGACGGATCGCGGCGTTCTCCGCCGGCAGACCGAAGGAGTCCCATCCGATCGGGTTCAGGACGTTGTGACCGCGGTGACGCCAGAAGCGGGCGACGATGTCGGAGTAGAGGTAGTTCTCCGCGTGCCCCATGTGCAGGTCACCGGAGGGGTACGGGAACATGGCCAGCACGTAGCGCCGCGGCCGGGTGTCCTCGTCGCCGCCCGTGAGGAACGTCTCGTGCTCCGCCCAGTACTTCTGCCACTTGGCCTGGATGGCGTGCGGCGAGGAGAACTCCTCGTCGACGGGAGCGGTGGACATGTTCTCGGACAACGAACGCACGACCAATCTGAAGGAAAAAACGGGATCAGTTCAGGATATCGGAACGCCAGGTCGCGGGCATTTCCGCGCCCAGCGCCGCGAGGGGGGCCCTGGCCTTGGTGGCGACCTCACGCACCTCGGCCGCCGGCACCGAACCCCAGGTGATCCCCCCGCCCGCGCCGACGAACGCCGCATCCGCGTCAACCACGATGCTGCGGATGACCATCGCGAGATCGAGAGCCCCGTCCACGCCGATGTAGCCGAAGCAGCCGGCGTAGATGTCGCGAGGAGCGCCCTCGAGATCGTGCAGCTGCGTCATGGCCGACAGCTTCGGGGCCCCGGTCATGCTCCCGGCGGGGAACGCCGCCTCCAGCAGCACTCCGACGGTGATCCCCTCCGCGGCCGTGCCGCTGACCGTGCTCACGAGTTGATGCACGGCCGGATAGCTCTCGACTTCCCAGAGGCCTTCGACGCGGATCGACCCCGGAACGCAGACCCGGGAGAGGTCGTTGCGCATGAGATCGACGATCATGACGTTCTCGGCCCGCTCCTTCGGGTCCGCGGCGAGCTCTGCGGCGAGCGCGGCATCAGTCACGGCGTCGGTGCCCCGAGGACGAGTCCCCTTGATGGGACGGGTGCGGATGACCCCACCGCTGGCGTGAAGGAACTGTTCGGGGCTGGCGCTCAGGAGCGCACGTCCTCCGATGCGCAGGAAACCGCCATGGTGCGCCGGTGTGGCGGCCCGGAGCTGCTCGTACACGGCGACGGGGTCGTGGGTGCCTGGCACGGTGAACCGCGTCGTGAGGCAGAGCTGGTAGGCGATGCCCGCATGGATGAGGTCACGGCAGCGGCCGATGAGCTTCTCGTACGCGTCGGGGGTGTGTCGGGCCTCCGCGACCGGACGGGCCTCCGCCGCACGGACGCGACTCTCCGCACGGGGCGCGGTCAGAAGGGACTGCAGCCAGCGCTCCCCCTCGTCGTCGGTCTCGCCCTCGGGGGACAGCAGCCACAGTCGGCGCGCGCCGTGATCGAACGCGAGAGCCCTGGTCACGCGCAGCCAGGTCCGAGCGTCCGGTCCCACCTCCCCGGCGACCGGCGCCCCCGCGAGAGCCGCACCGCTCTCGTAGTCGCGCCAGCCCACCCATCCCCCGCGTAACGGCGGCATCCCCGCTTCCACGGGATCGGTGTCGAGACGTACGTCCCCGGGCAGCGGTTCCGCGACGCCAGTGCCGAGGAAGCTCCATCCCTCGACGGCGTCAGCGCCCGCATCGAGCCAGAACACGTCCGCCTCCCGCTGCGCGAGCGCCGGGAACAGACGCTCCGACGCCACCCAGGACGGCAGCGGTCGGGGGCTCAGGCGGTCGGGCACCTTTCCAGCCTAGGACCGGGCCGCTCCCGTATCCTCATGGGGTGGACGACCTCCTGCTCTGGCTCCTCGACACCGTGCAGTCGATCGATCCGGTCACGCGCACACTGGTCGCCGGTCTCGCCGTCATGCTGGAGACGAGCATCCTCATCGGCCTCATCGTCCCGGGCGACACCATCGTCATCATCGCCTCGATGGGCGTCGCCACTCCCCTGGAGGGCATCGCGATGGGGGTGGCCGTCGTCGTCGGCGCCCTGATCGGGGAGAGCATCGGGTTCTGGCTCGGCCGCTGGCTGGGCCCCTACATCCGCGCCTCCTGGCTGGGTCGACGGATCGGCGAGCACAACTGGGTCCGCGCGGAGAACTACCTCGCCCGGCGCGGCGGCATCGCCATCTTCCTCTCCCGCTTCCTCCCGGTCCTGCACTCCCTCGTCCCTCTCACGGTGGGGATGAGCGAGTACCCCTACCGGCGCTTCCTGGCCTGGACGACCCCGGCCTGCATTATCTGGGCCTCGGCGTACGTGAGCGTCACCTCCCTGGCGGCCGGGAGCTTCCGCGAGCTCGTCGACCGCGTGCACTTCGCGGGCTACCTGTTCGTCGGAGTCATCGCCCTGTTCCTCGTCCTCGCCTATCTGGGCAAGAGGCTGCTGCACCGTCTCGAAGCCCGTCATCTGGAGGCCCCGGCGGCGGAGTCCGACGCCGACGTGAAAGACTGAGGCAATGGCCCCCGCACCCCCGGCGCCCAGGATCCACTGGTTCGCCCGACTCGAGCACCGTCTGCACGTGTGGCGCGAGGGACGAGCGCGCCGCCGCGGTCGCAACGCCACTGTCCTGCCCTTCCCCGGCTACGGAGGCCCCGGATGGGTGCGCGTGCTCGGCCGGGTGCTGATCGTCCCGCCGCAGCGAAACAACCGTGACGGCGAGCCGGCGAGCATCCGCGGCTGGCGCAGCTTCGTCGGCATCCCCGTGGGTTTCGCCTCGGTCAGCGTGCACCTCGGAGACGGCACTCATCAGGTCGTCGCCGACCGCGGCGGCGTGATCGACTCGGTCATCCGCGCCGAGCTGGAACCCGGCTGGCAGACCTTCACCATCACCGTCGAAGGGCAGGAGCCCATCGAGGCCCGCGCCTTCATCGTCGCGGAGAGCACGCGGTTCGGCGTCGTCTCCGACGTCGACGACACCGTCATGGTCACGGCGCTCCCTCGACCATTCATCGCCTTCTGGAACTCGTTCGTCGTCGACGAGCACGCGCGCATCCCGGTACCGGGCATGGCCGTGCTGCTCGACCAGCTCCTCCGGCAGCACCCCGGAGCGCCCATGATCTACCTCTCCACGGGTGCCTGGAACGTCGCACCCACACTCTCCCGGTTCCTCGGCCGGCATCTCTTCCCCGCCGGCTCGCTGCTGCTGACCGACTGGGGTCCCACGCACGATCGCTGGTTCCGGAGCGGGCGCGAGCACAAGCTCACCAACCTGCGCCGACTGGCCACCGAGTTCCCCGACGTGAAGTGGCTGCTCATCGGCGACGACGGCCAGCATGACGAGGCCATCTACACGCAGTTCCAGGAGGAGCACCCGGATTCCGTCGCGGGTGTCGCGATCCGTCGACTGCTGCCCGCGGAGGCGGTGCTCGCCGGCGGTCGTGCCGAGATGGAGTCCCATGATGCGGACGAGGCGCCGTGGGTGAGCGCAGAGGACGGCGCGGGCCTTCGCGACCAGCTCGGCGACGCCGGCATCCTGCAGTGACATGATCCTCACGCGTGATGACTGGCTGCGGCGGGAGGACGCGCATCGGCAACGGGCCGACGCGCTGACGGCGGCGCACCGGGAGCGCGTCGCGCGCGGCGAGAAGCACCCCGTGTGGGACTTCCTCTTCACCTACTACGGCTACAAGCCCGCGCAGCTCCGCCGCTGGCACCCCGGAGCGGGCGTGGAGCTGCAGGATGCGTCCGAACGGGCGGCGTGGCGCTGGTACGTCCCCGGGAACACACCCGACGGCGTCGTGCCCGATGCGGAGCGCTTCGCGGCCGAGAAGCCCGAGCTCGCTCGACTGGTGGCCCTCATGCTGCGCCGCACCGGCTCCCGTCCCGGGCAGTTCGGCTGCTTCGGGCTGCACGAGTGGGCGATGGTCTACAACGCCGCGGAGCATCGGCATGCCGTGCCCCTTCGGCTCGGTCAGGCGGGCACGGATGCGGTGGTGGAGGCGCACGACCTCCGCTGCACGCATTTCGACGCCTTCCGGTTCTTCACCCCGGATGCGGCGCCCCGCAACCGCACGGCGTTGACGAGAGACGACCAGCCCCTGTTCGAACAGCCCGGCTGCTTGCACGCCGGCATGGATCTGTACAAGTGGGCGATGAAGCTCGGGCCGCTGATTCCCGGCGAACTGCTGCTGGACACGTTCGAGCTCGCGCGCGACATCCGGCTGCTCGACATGCAGGCGGCCCCCTACGATCTCTCGGCCTGGGACGTCGAACCGGTACGCATCGAGACCCCGGAGGGCAAGGCGGAGTACGTCCGACGCCAGCGCGGCTTCGCGGAACGCGGTGCCGCTCTCCGCTCTTCCCTCCTCGCCGCCTGGCTCGCACCCGAGGGTCGCGCCGCGGCCTGAGGGTCAACCCGCAGGGGCGCAGTCGCCGCAGACACTCCACGACGACGTCGTATCGGAAAGCTGCAGGCGCAGCGCGAGCACGCGCGTCGCCGCATCCGCGAGGCGATCGGCGGGCAGAGTGCCGGCATCGACCGCCGCGGCGATTCCCGCAGCCATCTCTCCCGCCGTCCGGGCATCGGAGCCCGCGATCATCAGCACCAGATCATTGCCGGCCGCCACCGCCGCGACGCCGTTCGCGACCGGATCGGCATACGCCGGGTCCCCGGAGGAGAGCAGCATGCCGAGGTCATCCGTGACGGACACCCCGTCGAAGCCGAGCTCGTCCCGAGCGATGCGATGCCACTCGGCGGACAGCGAGGCCGGCCGCGCGTCCACTGCCGTGTAGGCGAGATGGCCGTACATCAGCAACGAAGCACCGGCTTCGATGCCGGCGGCGAACGGGAGCCCGTCCGCTTCTCGCCACGCGGCCTTCGTCATCCCCGTGCTCGGGATCGCGTGATGCGAGTCGCCCGGTGCCGCTCCGTGCCCCGGGAAGTGCTTGAGCGTCGAAGCCACGACATGCTCCTGCCCCTTCGTCGCGGCGGCGGTGCGGTCGGCGGCACTCTGCGGATCCGTGCCGAGTGCCCGCCCGAAGATGAAGGAGCCGGGGTCGGCGGGGACGTCGGCCACCGTGCCGAAGTCGACCGTGATCCCCGCCCGAGCCACGAGCGCGCCACGGGCTGCGAAGGCCGCCGCGGTCTCGGCGACCGGGCGACTCTTCAGAGTCGGCGACGCCGGGTAGGTGTCCCAGGGCAGCCGCGAGACGATGCCCCCTTCCTGGTCCACCGCGATCAGCGGGGGCAGAGCGGGATCGATCGTCAGCGCTGCCGTCAGCGCGCGGAGTTCCGACTCGGACTCCGGGATGTTGCCACCCATGAGGATGAAGCCGCCGAGCCCCGACTGCATGTAGGCGCGAAGCGCCGCGGGGTCGGTCCCGCCGATGTGACCCATCACGATGGACGAGGCCTGCTCCGCGGTGCTCATCTCCGCGACGAGGGCGGCGGCATGATCCCGCAGGCCGTCGCCGTCGGCCGCCTGCACGGTCACCACGTCTGCCGGCGGGCTGGACGGTGCCGCCGACGACGAGGCGGCGGCCCCGGCGCCCACGGCGGTGATCAGCGCGGTCAGGGCCGTCGCGGCACCGAGGCCCCGCCGCATGCGGCGCCCGAACGGACGAGCCGGGTTCATCGCTCTCAGCGCGCGAGCGCCTCGACGATCGGTACCGAGGTCTCCTCGTCGCCATTGCCGAAGCGGATCGTGCGCCCGATCGTTCCGGGGTCCTCCAGGGCCGCGACGATGACAGCCGCGACGTCGGCTCGGGAGACCTCGCCGCGCCCCTCGGGGTCGATGCGGATCCGCCCGGTCGGGTCGTCGAAGGTCAGCGCGCCGGGGCCGAGGATCGTCCCGTCGAGGCCCGAGGCGCGGAGGTGCTCGTCGGCAGCCCACTTCGCGTCCGCGTACGGGAAGAAGGAGTCGTCCTCCGGGACGCCGTGGTCGGCCGTGGAGCCGATCCACGACACCATGACGTACCGCCGCACGCCGGCGCGCTCCGCCGCGTCCATCGTCCGCACCGCCGCGTCCCGGTCGACCGCGTAGGTGCGCTCGGGGCTGCCGCCGCCGGCGCCCGCGGACCACACCACGGCGTCGTGCCCGCGGATGATCTCGGCGAGGGCGTCGACGTCCATGGTCTCGATGTCGGCGACGAGCGCGATGGCGCCCCCGTCTTCCACCTCGGACACATGATCGGGATTCCGGATCACGCCCGTGACCTCATGTCCTCGGGCGACGAGGAGCGGGGCGAGCAGCAGAGCGATGCGGCCGTGGCCGCCGAAGACGAGGATGCGCGACATGTCTTCACCCTACGCGCCCCCGCGGACGTCAGCCCGGCGTCTGCGAGCTGTCGATGACGAAAGCCTGCGGATGCGACGGCAGATACCGCACGACGACAGGCGCGCCGGTCGGGATCCACGCGTCGCGATCGGGGTACACGGCAGGAGTGAAGAAATCGCTCTCCAGGGTGTACTCGGTGCCGTCCGCCGCCGTGAACGTCACCCAGTCCCCGTCGACGGTTCCCGTCGTCGGGCGGCCGTTCTCGAAGATGTACGCGCGGGTCACCGGGACACCGGTCAGACTCAGGATCCCGACGATGAGAGAGCCGAGCATCACGAAGGCCAGTACGCGGAAGACCACGCGGACCACGGTGCCGCCGACGTTCCCGCGGGATCGGCTCTCCGCGGGGAGCAGCCCCTCGCGTTCGCGGACGGCGCGCAGGGACCCGCCGCGCGTCGTTCCCCGCGCGGAGATCGCGAACAGCCCGAGGATCGAGAACGCCGCGATGAAGACCATCGCATAGCCGTGCGCGGCCGGGAAGTTCACCAGCCACATCAGCGTGTCCAGGGGGTTCATCGTGCCGCCTCCTTCTCGATGGTGACGGCGACCGTGTGCGGATCCTCCCGTCGGTAGAACGCCCAGACGGGAGCCCCCACCTGCAGCCGCGAGACGGCCTGCGGGTAGACGAACACGGTGGTGTCAGCCTCCCATGGCTCCGCGCCCTCCGGGGCCACCAGCACCTTCAGCGCGAGCTCGCTCTGCCCCTCGCGACGCCGCCCGGTCGGACGGACCTCGACGACGGAGGCGGGAACCTGGGTTCCCGTCGTGCGCGCGCGGACCTGGGACGGGTCGATGAGGCCGCGGTCGATGCGCCACTGCAGCATCGCCTCACGGACGGTCGCGTCGCTGAGATCGGCGAGCTCGACCGTGTCGGGGTCCTCGAGGCTGTAGCGGACCGGGACGGGCTGTCCGACCTGCAGCGCTCCGACGTCACCGGCATCGAGCAGCATGCGCAGCTGTCCGACGAAGTCATCGCCGACGCTCGGGCTGACCCGGATGAAGAGGTCGTACTGAGGCACATCGTTCACGGTCACGCCGGTGCGGGACATCTCGACGATGGTGCCGACGCCGATCTGCACCGGCCCGCGGACCTTCTTGCGCCGCGCCAGACCCGACATCGACCCGCCGAAGGTGAGCAGCAGGCCCCAGGCGACGCCGATCACGATCGGTCCGCCCAGGCCGTCCTCACCCGCGAAGGGGAGGATCGACTCGCGCTGGTTCACCCCGAACAGGCCTTCACCCACCCACACCACGAGCCACGCGGACAGCAGCAGCCAGACGACGGTCAGGACGATGCGCAGCATGCCTCCCAGCGTATCCATAGGAGCCGCCCCTGGACGAACCGGTCAGGACGAGACCGGGGTCCCCACTCCCTCGAGGGCGCGGACGACGCCGGCCGCAGCGGCTCGCCCCGCCCGGTTCGCGCCGATGGTGCTCGCGGAGGGACCGTAGCCGACGAGCTGCACCCGGGGATCCGCCACCGCCGTCGTGCCTCGACCCCCGCGGTCGAGCTGGATCCCGCCGGCGGCACTGCGCAGGTGGAGCGGGGCGAGGTGACCGATCGCGGGTCGGAACCCCGTCGCCCACAGGATCACGTCCACGCGTTCGAACGATCCGTCGGCCCACCGCACGCCGTCGGGCTCGATGCGCTGGAAGAGCGGGCGACGGTCGGCATACGCTCCGAGACGCTCCGCCTCCCGTTCCTGGGGGCGCAGCATGAGACCCGTCACACTGACCACGCTCTCCGGGGGCAGGCCGGCCGCCACACGCCTCTCGACGAGCGCGACGGCAGCAGCGCCGGCCTCCGGCGTGAAGTCGTCGTCGCGCCAGACGGGAGGGCGACGGGTGACCCACAGCGTCTCCGTGAGGGGGGCGAGGGCGCCGAGGAACTGCACCGCGGACGCACCGCCGCCGACGACCAGGACCCGCTTGCCCGCGAAGTGCACCGGCCCCGGGTAGTCCACGGTGTGGAACTGCTCCCCGAGGAACGTCTCCATCCCCGGGTAGTGAGGGACGAAGGGTTGCGTCCAGGTCCCGGTCGCGTTGACGAGGGTGCGGGTGCGCCACTCCCCCTCGTCGGCCTCCACGACGAGGACCCCGTCGTCATCGTGGACTCGGCGGACGTGCACCGGCCGCAGCACCGGCAGATCGTGGGCCTTCTCGTAGCCGGCGAAGTACTCCGGCACCGCGATGTTCGCCCGGCGCTCGTCCCGCGGCGGCGCAGTGTCTCCCGGGAGCTCGGCGACCCCGTGCACATCGCGCATCGTGAGGGCGTCCCACCGGTGCTGCCAGGCTCCCCCGGCCCGAGCATCGGCGTCCAGCACGACGTGCTCGATTCCGCGGCGACGCAGATGGAAGGACGCGGACAGCCCGGCCTGGCCGGCGCCGATCACGAGGCTGTCGAGGATGCTCACGATGGAACGAACGCCGTTGCACCGCCGGATGTTCCGCGTGTCCCGACGCGCCCGGGCGGCCCGCGCCGATTGGTGCGGATGCGGATTCGTGTAGTAGTGTTTTCACGTTGCCCGGAGCACTCCGGAGCAGCGTCTGGGCCTGTGGCGCAGCTGGTAGCGCACCTGCATGGCATGCAGGGGGTCAGGGGTTCGAGTCCCCTCAGGTCCACGAAAAACCCTCGGTTCGCCGGGGGTTTTCGTGTGTCTGGAGCCCGTGACATCCCGCGAGGTCAGGCCCTCGCGCCGCATCAGGCAGTTGCGCCACCTCCGGCCTGATCTCGCGCGATCGCCTGCCCGGGAGCATACGAAAACGACACGCTCTCGTTTATAGCGTGTTACACATGAGCACTCGACCCGCCCCTCCTCAGGGACATCTCCCGCATATCCAGGGGCTTCGGGCTCTCGCGGTTCTCGCCGTCGTCCTCTACCACTTCTGGCCTGCGCGCTTCAGCGGCGGGTATGTCGGAGTGGATGTCTTCTTCGTCATCTCCGGCTTCCTCATCACGGGGCATCTGGTTCGCGAGCTCACGTCGACGGGGACGGTGCACATCGGTCGATTCTGGGCCCGTCGGGCCCGACGCCTCCTTCCCGCGTCCCTGCTCGTCCTTCTGTTCTGCGTGACGGTCGTCGCCCTCCGCCAGTTGACTCCGATCTCCGCTCTCCCGGAGGAGCTCCGCCAGATCGTCGCATCGGCCTTCTCCGTCCAGAACTGGTACCTGGCGAGCGCGGCCACGGACTATCTCGGCCAGACGGGAGAGCCGACGACCGTTCAGCACTACTGGTCCCTGTCCCTGGACGAGCAGTTCTACGTCCTCTGGCCTGTACTCCTCGTCCTCACCGGATGGCTTGCGGTGAAGCGCTGCCACGGCGATCGCCGAAAGGTCATCGCTGTCGTCGTCGGAGTCCTGTCGACAGCCTCGTTCATCTCCTGCGTGGCGCTGACCGCAGCGTATCCCGCGCCCGCCTACTTCATGACGCCCGTCCGACTGTGGGAGTTCGGGATCGGCGCCCTGCTCTCCCTGCTCCCCGCGCTGCGCGCGCGGCGCTCCCTCACGAGCGCTCTGCTCGGAGGGGCCGGGCTGGTCGCCATCCTGTTCAGCATCTCCTTCTTCGACGGGCAGACCGCGTTCCCCGGATACGCGGCCGCTGTGCCGACGATCGGCGCAACGGCCGTGATCGCGGCGACGAACGCTGGACGCTGGTGGCTCCCCGCACGGCTGCTGGCCATCCGCCCCCTGCGATTCACCGGGGACATCTCTTTCAGCCTCTACCTCTGGCATTGGCCGCTCATCGTGATCGCTCCTTCTGTGCCCTTCTGGGGCCTCTCCCTCGCTCACCGCCTGGCCCTCCTCGCGCTCTCCTTCGTCATGGCCTGGCTGACGAAACGATTCATCGAGGATCCCGCCCGAACCTGGCGCGCGCCCTCGCTCAGGCGCCCGCGCGTCGTGCTCGCCCTCGCCCTCGCGGGGATGACGGTGGTCGGCGCCGGCGCGGGAGCCGCGTGGGCGGTGAATGCTCCGACCTACGAACGCGACGCGACTGCTCTCGCGGCTGTCCGCGCACACCCCCCTGCGTGTTTCGGAGCCCAGGCGGTGCTCGACACCAGCTGCGCGGACAGCCGGAGCGCGTCCGTCATACCGACCCCAGGATTCGCCGGCGCGGATCGCCCCACCGAGCAGAAGTGCTTCGTCCAACTGAACGATTCTCGTGCCGTGGCCTGCCGTTTCGGGTCACGGACGACGGACGCCCCGTCGATCGCGCTCGTCGGAGACAGCCACGCTTTCCAATACGTGAGCACCCTCAGGGCGATGGCGGAGAAGGAAGGCTGGTCGCTGACGACGTACGTCAAGGGGGCGTGCCCGTGGAACACGACCCCACTGGCGACGGGCGGCGCATTCGGAGCAGCCTGCTCGGAGTGGCGGGACGAGGTAACGGCCGCACTGGAAGGCGGCGACTTCGACGTCGTCTTCACGACGGCCCTGGCAGCGACCCCCTTCGCGCAGGCGGGACACGAGTCCACCCTGCACGCCGCCGCCTCCGGATACCGGGCGGCCTGGTCACGTGTCATCTCCGAGGGCACACGGGTGATCGCCCTGGTGGACAACCCGGCCTGGGAGACGGACCCGAACAAGTGCCTGCAGGCGCGAAGCCCGGAGGCCTGCTCCGCATCGCGCGACGATGCCCTCGCCGCGGCGGACCCGATCAGGGCTGCCGGCGAGGACTTCCCGGGGGTCACACTGCTGGACTTCACCCCGGTGTTCTGCTCGTCGAGCGAGTGCCTCCCCGTGATCGGCGGGGCCAACGCCTACCGCGATCAAGACCACTTGACCACCACGTTCACCGACACCTTGGCGCCACAGCTGAGGGCGGCACTGCGGGACGCGATCACGAGGTGACAGCCTCGCGGGTTCAGGCACTCACTGCGCATCAGGCGGTTGCAGCATGTCTGGCCTGACGTGGCGCGCTCGCCTGCGCAGGAGCATATGAAAACGACACAGCCTCCGACGTAGCGTGTTACACATGCACGCTTCCGTCACCCGGTCTCGCGGTCGCCGCGCCGTCACCGTGATCCTCAGCATCCTCGCCGTCATCGCTCTCGGTATCGGCGGGGTGATCGCATGGCGCCTGCTCGCCCCGGCGTCATCGAACTGGGAAAGCCTTGATGCCACCGACAAGGAGATGCTCACGCAGCTGTCGGAGCAATACGACATCACGGCGACACACGCTGCGGAGATCTGGACGGATGCGTACCGGTACGAGGACCAGCCGCTGGTGCTGCTGCGCACGGACGGGGAGAACAGCTCCTTCTGGTCGCACGCGATCCTCGTCAACATGAGCGGCGTCACGGACACGTCCGGCATGGCGAAGATCGACGTCCCCGGGGCCTCCCACCTCGATGACGTCCGCCTCAGCCGGACGTTCGCCGTCGGGAAATGGCTGCTGTATGCCCCGTCGAACTTCGCTGTCATCGATGTGAGCGACCGCGACGTCCTCGCGTTCAAGTACAACCAGGCGATGCTCGACACCGAGACGACGGCCTCTCAGGGCTTCCAGCGCTTCTCCCTGCACGAGAACTTCCACGTCACGAAGCAGGGGCTCGACCCGGAGGCTCCCGGCGCCTGGCCATGGGGAGCCGGTGGGCTCATCCCCGACTACCCGCACACCGAGGCGCAGTACGAGCTGCTGCGTGTCGAGGCGCGGATCTTCGACCGGGTGGAGACGGAGACGGACCCGCAGGCCTTGGCCGTCCTCGCGTCCGACCTCGCCACCGTTCGGATGGCGCGCTACACGACGTGGCCGACCCTGAAGGCGGAGATCGACCTGGAGGCGATCGAGGGGACCGCCACCTACGTCGAGCGGGCCTTCGACAGGGCGCGAGGACTCACCCCGGTGCAGCGGACCTTCACCGATGGCCTCGAAGGTCTGATCTCCGATCCCGAGCAGCAGATCGTCCTGGAACGCGACTACTCGTACTTCACCGGTGCCCAGCTCGGACTGCTTCTCGACCGAATCGCCCCGGATTGGAAGACGCAGATCGAGCCCGCTCCCACCGGTTCGGCGTCGACTCCTTTCGCGACGCTGCAGCGCGTGACCGGGGTGACCACCGCGCCCGACGACGCAGAGCTCCGCGCGGTCGTGGACCGCTACCTCCCTTAGCTCATGCCATCGCGCGACAACAGGCCCCCCTGGGAGGGGACGCCTGTTGTCGCGCGAATGCCTGAGGCGATGCGGGCCGACAGGCTCAGTCGAGGACGGCGCGGCAGGTGACGGAGCCCGCCGTCGCGATCTCCTCGTCCGTGCGAAGGACCTCGAGGTTCGCGTCACCTGCGTCCTGCACGATCGCGCACGCCACGGTGGCTCCGGGGTTCTCGATGACGACAGCCGCCTCCTCCCCCTCGGTGACGATGGCCTCGATGGTCATAGCGCCGGCGCGGGCATCGACGACCGTCTCCTCCGTCTCCTTGGTCCCGAACACGAAGCCCTCGGCGAAGGCCGTGTCCTGGTAGCGGATCGTCTCGTCGCCACTCAGACCGTGGAGCTCGTACGTGATGCGGTAGTCGGTCGGCTGGTTGAACAGGTAGTAACCGGCGGCGCCCAGTCCTCCGATGACCGCCAGACCGGCGGCGATGGAGACTCCCAGGACGATTGCTCTCTTCGTGCTCATACCTCCACGCTGTCACCGGCGCTCTCGTCGCGAATCGGTCGGTCGATGTATGCGCCCCCTCCATGCGGATGAGGTCCTGGTCATCCGGAAAAACACGGTATCCCCGCACCTCATAGGATGCGCATCGACGGCGCAAAGGAACCCCATCGATCACCTTCCTAGCGTGGTGGGCATGAACACGACTCCCTCTCCCGTCACGAAACGCCTCGCCTGGCTCTCCGGCCTCGTCCTCGCGGGCGGCCTCGTCTTGAGCGGCTGCGCGGCAGCCACGACCGCCGAACCGACGATCTCCGCGTCATCCTCCGCCGCGACCTCAACGGCGGCGTCGACGGACGCCGGGTCGACCGCGGAGACGATCGCCGACACGTCCGCCGCCGCTGCGGCCTTCCTCGCCACGCTGAGCGACGAGCAGAAGAAGGCCGTGTCGTACGACTTCGACGACGAGACGAAGACGACGTCGTGGTCGAACTTCCCGGTGACCTTCGTGCAGAGAGCGGGTCTGAACCTCGCCGACCTGACGGAGGAGCAGCGGACCGCGGCCCTCGCCGTGATGGAGTCTCTCCTCAGCGACGAGGCCTACGCGACCGTCACCGGGATCATGGGCGGCGACGAGTACCTCGCCGAGAACAGCAGCAGTACCGAGGATTCCCTCGGCCAGTACTACATCGCCTTCTTCGGTGATCCCACGGCGACCGACAGCGCCTTCGAGGTGCAGTTCGGCGGACACCACCTCGGCATCAACGCCACGCTGGACGGCGACGCCGACGCGATCACCTTCGCTCCCACGCACCTCGGGGTCCAACCCGCTGTCTACACCGACGAGGACGGCGAGGAGGTGCAGCCGTTCGAGGGGATCTACACGGACGCGTTCGCGTTCTTCGACAGCCTCACCGCCGACCAGCAGGCCACGTTGACCTCCGGCGATGTGAGCATGTGCGCACCGGGCGACACCTGCGACTTCGCCACCGGAGCCGGGCTGTCGGGGGCCGACCTCTCCGACGAGCAGCGGGATCTCCTTCTCCAGCTCATCGCCAACTGGGCCGGGATGAGCGACGAGGAGACCACCGCCGCAGCGCTGGCGGAGATCGACGAGACCCTGGACGACACCGTCATCGCCTGGTCCGGGGCGACGGTGTACGACATGACCACCGGGAACGGCATCGACTTCTCCATCTCCGGGCCGAACGTCTACATCGCCTTCCAGGCACAGCAGGGCTCGGCCGGCGCCGACGTCGACGGTGTGACGACATCGGGCTGGGGACATGTGCACACCATCTACCGCGATCCGACGAACGACTACGCCAACAGTGTCACCCAGCAAGCCTCTGCCGGGATGAGCGGCGGTCCCGGGGGCGGGAGCACTCCCCCCGCATCCTGACGCCCGACGCCCGTACCCGTCCAAGCCGCCACCCGTCAACGGCCTCCTCCACCATCGCGTACACGCGTAGACAGAGGGCATCCGACGAAAGGAGACGACATGTCCAACACGACTCCCCCGATCCCGCCCCTCCCGCCGATCGCGGACGGGGATGGGGACGCCGAAGAGCTCCCCACGCGTGAAGTCGACGGCGAAGAGGTGCTCGACGAGGATGCGGACGACGCCCAGATCGACAGCGCAGAGGCCGACCGCGCCGCTGTCATCGGCGACGACGACTGACCGGGACAGGAGAAAGGGCACCCCTCCTCGCGGAGGGGTGCCCTTTCTCGTGCGGGTTCAGGTGGCCAGCAGGGGCGGGCGAGACGGGATCGCGATGGGGCGCGTGGCTCGGCTCGCGCCCTGCATCCGCTCGACCTCCTCCAGTACCTCGAACGCGGTGCCATACCGGATGGCGAGCGGAAGATCACGCAGCCACGTCACCTCGACCTCGGTGTCCGCGAGCTCGTACACGCAGGCGACGACATGGCGCGGATCGTTCTGGGGATAGCGCAGGTCGTTGATCACCCACTCCGACGGCGTGATGCGGTGAAGCACGAAACGGGGATCAGGAACTTCTGACATCAGTCGGCCCTCCAGGACTCTCTGATGACGAGCCTCCGATACCCCGCCGGGGAAGGGAAGGGCCTTGACACCCTCGTGATGAGGTGCAGGAGAATGGTCAGATCGGCGTTCAGCCCTGGGGCCGCACCGTGAGATCCGTGAGGTGCGCATCCCGCGGGAGATCGAGAGCGGCGAGGATCGTCGTCGCCACGGCGTCCGGCGTGATGAACCGCGCGGCGTCGTACTCCTGCCCTTCCTGCCGGTGCACGCGCTCCTGCATCGGCGTCGCGGTGCGTCCCGGATAGACCGAGGTCACGCGCACACCGTGCTCGGCCTCCTCCTGCCGAAGCGCATCCGCGAGGGCCCGCAGACCGTGCTTCGAGGCCGCGTAGGCCGACCACCCCGGGCTCGCCCGCAGCCCGGCTCCGGAGTTCACGAACACGACGTGCCCGCGCGAGACGCGCAGGACGGGGAGCAGGAGCCGGGTGAGCTCCGCCGGGGCGACGAGGTTGACCGCGAGCTGCTGTTCCCAGAGCGCCGGGGTGAGGTCCCCCACCGATCCGAGGTCCACGACCCCTGCCGCGTGCACCAGGGAATCGATGCGATCGGGAAGGCTCTGCTTCGACAGGGCCCACGAGAGGCGGCCGGGCTGCGCGAGGTCACCGACCAGCGTCGAGACCCCGGGGAGCTCGTCGGCGATCTGCCTGGCCCGTCCCGCGTCGCGCGCGAGCACCACGACGTCGTCGCCGCGCTCCACGAGTCGCCGCGCGAGGACGGCGCCGATGCCGGAGCCCGCACCGGTCAGCAGGTGCGTGGCCATGTCAGCGGTTGTCGGCCGGGGTCTCGGCGACCTCGAGGGGGATCACCGGGCAGTCCTTCCACAGGCGCTCCAGGCCGTAGTAGACCCGCTCCTCCTGGTGGAAGACGTGGACGATGAGGTCGCCGAAGTCCAGCAGCACCCAGCGCGCCTCGGCGCGCCCCTCCCGGCGCACGCGCTTGTGCCCGGACTCGACGAGACGGTCCTCGATCTCATCGGCGATGGCGGCGACGTTCCGCTCGCTGTTACCGGTCACGAGCAGGAAGATGTCCACGAGCGGCAGCGGCTCGGAGACGTTCAGCGCGACGAGGTCCTCACCACCCTTGGCCACGGCGGCTTCGGCGGCGATGCGCAGCATCTCTTCGGCGGTTTCGGGTGATTGCATCAGAAGACGTTTCCTGTGAAGGCGATGACCAGGGCAGTGCCCAGGCCCAGCGCGAGGGCGCCCGCGACGATGGCGGCGATCAGCATGAGCCGGTTGCCCTTCTCAGGGGCCGGCGGACGGATCACCTCGCCGGCGGGCTTGATGGTGCTGACCGCGGAGCTCGCGGCGATGGGGGTGGGCGAGGACGCCGGAGGGAGCTCACCGTCGATGAGCACCGCGTCGACCTCCTTGCCGTCCGTGGTGCCGTGGGCGTGGCCCTGCGAGCCGAGGCCCTTCGGCAGCTCGTACGACCCCGTGACGAGGATCTCTCCGGTGGAGGCGACCGGCCCGGAGAGGGAGCCCTCGCCGGGAGACGGCGTGAAGATCAGCGCATTGGGCGCCGAGTGCTGGGTGCCGCCGGAGTCGTTCGACGTGAGCAGCTCATCGAAGGAGGGGCGGAAAGGCGCCGGCTCGGCAGGAGCCTCCTCCTGCAGCACGCCCTGCCCGAACGTCGGGCTCACGGTCGGGCGCTCAGCCTCGTCGACGTCGCGCTCGTCGAGATCGCCGTCGTCGTCGCTGTCGCTGTCGAGGAGGTCCTCGCCACCCGGGCCGTCCTGCTCGGAGACGCCGAGCACGGCGGAGATGTCCTCGGGCTCGGACTCCGGCGCCTCGACGGGCTCTTCGACGAGCGGCACGTCTCCGACCGTGTCGGCGACGTCGGCCGCGCGGACGGGCTCCGCAGCGACCTCGTCGTCGACGACGTCGTCGTCGGACCCATCGGGCTGTGCCAGCACAGCCTCATCGGTCGTGTCGTCCGCCTCCGCGCCGACGGCCGGGACCGCGGCGGTCTTGATCTTCTCCTGCTCGCGTGCCTGACGCCGCGTCAGCGGCGCGGCGTCAGGATCGACGGACGTGTCAGCGACAGGCGCCGAGGGAAGGATGACGGGCTCGGCGGCACGAGGCAGCGGCGGTGCGGGCGTCGCGGCCTCCGCCGCGGCGGCGCTCGCCTGCTCCTCGCTGATGATCGGGGTGGATCCCGTCAACCGGATCTCCCGCAGCTGCTTCCGCGTCAGCGGACCTCGCTGATCCGATGTGCTCATGCCTTGCTCCGATACAGATGATGCTTCGCGATGTACTGGACGACCCCGTCGGGGACGAGGTACCAGACCGGTTGATCGTCACGGACGCGGTCACGACAGTCCGTCGACGAGATCGACAGCGCCGGCACCTCGAGCTGGCTGACGTCGTCGCTCGGGAGGCCGTCGATGCTCAGAACGTGTCCTGGGCGGGAGACCGCGACGAAGTGGGCCAGCTCCCACAGTTCATCATGGTCTCTCCAACTGAGAATTTGCGCCACGGCGTCCGCGCCGCTGATGAAGAACAGCTCGGCGTCCGGCCGCTGCTCCTTGAGGTCGCGGAGGGTGTCGATCGTGTACGTCGGTCCCGCGCGGTCGATGTCCACCCGACTCACCGTGAACTGCGGATTGGACGCCGTCGCGATCACGGTCATCAGATAGCGGTGCTCGCTGGGCGTGACGTCGGCCTTCTGCCACGGACGACCCGTCGGGACGAACACCACCTCGTCGAGATCGAACGAGTGCGCGACCTCGCTGGCGGCGACCAGGTGGCCGTGGTGGATCGGATCGAAGGTTCCGCCCATCACGCCGATGCGCGGTGCGCGCGTGGTCGCGGTGCTCATGAGGGCCTAGTGGCCGTGTCCCGCCTCGTGGTCCTTGCCGTGCTTCGCCGCCCAGGCTTCTGCCTTGGCGGAGTGGCGGTTCGCGACGTTCTTGTACGACAGCGTCACGAAGCCGAGAGCGGCGAACACGATCGCGGCGATGACTCCGAAGATCAGGGTCTCGAGAGCCACGTTGCCGTGGTGCTCGGTCTCTGCGGCGGCCATCGCGATCTGTGCGACGAGGTTCATCCTGACTCCGTTCGTGGCGTGCTGTCTCGGGGGTCCTGTAGGGATACAGCGTCCCCCAGTCTAGCCCTCAGCCGCGCGTCTGACCCGCCCCACGCGCGAGCCACTTCGTACTGGTCAGCTCGGAGAGCCCCATCGGACCGCGCGTGTGCAGCTTCTGCGTCGAGATCCCGACCTCGGCACCGAAGCCGAACTCGGCCCCGTCGGTGAACCGAGTGGACGCGTTCGCCATCACCACCGCCGAATCCACCTCGGCCAGGAACCGCTCCGCGCTGCGGGAATCGGTGGTGACGATGGATTCCGTGTGCCCCGTGCTGTAGCGACGGATGTGATCGAGCGCGTCGTCGAGGCTGTCGACGACCTTCATAGCGACGTCCAGGCTCAGGTACTCCGTCGCCCAGTCCTCCTCCGTGGCCGGGATGATGTTCGCCACGAGCCCGGCGACCACGTCGTCGCCGTGGATCGCCACCCCCTCGCTCATGAGGGCGCTCGCGACGAGCGGGATCAGGCGCGGCGCCGCCTGCCGGTGGACGAGAATCGTCTCGACCGCATTGCACACGCTGGGGCGCTGCACCTTGGCGTTCACGACGATGTCGCAGGCCCAGTCGTCGGGGGCGCTCTCGTCGAGCAGGATGTGCACGTTCCCGGCGCCCGTCTCGATGACGGGCACGGTCGACTCGGTCACCACCGTCTCGATGAGCCCGGCGCTGCCGCGCGGGACGAGCACGTCGATGAAGCCGCGGCCGTGCATGAGCGCCTTCGCCCCGTCGCGCCCGAAGTCGTCCACGGTCTGGATCGCCTCGGGCGTCACCCCGGCGTCGCCGAGGGCGGAACGCATGACGTCGACGAGCACGGTGTTGGAATGGAGCGCCGCACTGCCTCCCCGCAGGACGACCGCATTCCCCGAACGCAGCGCGAGGGCGGCGATGTCGACCGTGACGTTGGGACGCGCCTCGTAGATCGCCCCGACCACCCCGAAGGGGACGCGCACCTGCTCCAGAGCCACGCCGTTCGGCATGCGGTGTCCGCCGACCACACGACCCACCGGATCGGGCAGGGCCGCCACGTCGCGGACGGCCGCGGCGAGGGCGGAGACCCGCTTCTCGTCGAGGCGGAGGCGGTCGATGAGCGACTCGCCGATGCCGTCGTCCCGACCGCGCGCGACGTCACGCTGATTGGCCTCGATGATGCGGGCGGCGTTCTCCTCGAGGGCGACGGCGATGGCGTCGAGCGCCCGTGCCTTGTCGTCGCTCGTGAGGGCGGCGGTCGTCCGCGAGGCCTCCTTGGCCCGCTCCAGGCGCGTCTGAGGGGTGAGGTCGGTCATCCGCCCAGTCTAGGAGGTGGCGGGCTCGAACCAGGTCCCGATGTCGGCGCCTGCAAGGGCCTGCGCCACGAGGTCGGCGCTGGTGACCAGCACCCCGATGCCCGAGGCCGCCGCGAGTCGGGCAGCGGAGACCTTCGTGGCCGCTCCCCCGGTGCCGACGCTGTTGACCACGGTCGCACCGAACTCCAGCCCGGAGAGGTCCGCATCGGGGGCGACGACGTCGATGGGTTCGGCGCCGGGGTCGCTCGGAGGCCGCGTGTAGAGGGACTCGATGTCGCTGAGCAGGACGAGGGCGTCCGCCTCGATGAGCTGGGCCACGAGGGCGCCGAGCCGGTCGTTGTCGCCGAAGCGGATCTCCTGTGTCGCGACCGTGTCGTTCTCGTTCACGATCGGCAGCGTGCGCAGCCCCAGGAGGCGCTCCATGGCCCGCCGCGCGTTCGAGCGCGACGTCGGGTTCTCGAGGTCTCCGGTCGTGAGCAGCACCTGGCCGGCGACGATGTCGAAGGGGCGCAGAGCCTCCTGATACCGGTAGACGAGGATGTTCTGGCCGACCGCGGCCGCGGCCTGCTGCGTGGCGAGATCGGTGGGCCGCGCATCCAGACGGAGGAACGGGATGCCGGAGGCGATCGCTCCCGACGACACGAGCACGACCTCGGCCCCGCGGGCGTGCGCCGCCGCCAGCGCCTCGACGATCACCGGGATGCGCCAGGACGACTCGCCGCTGATGGACGACGAGCCCACCTTCACGACGATCCGCGTCGCCGTCGCGAGATCGGCGCGCGTGCGTGCGGTCACGCCTCGTCCTCGCGGTACGTCGCGAGGCGCTCCGCCTCCAACTCCGCGCGCGCCTGCGCCTTGGCGTCCATGCGCTCGTAGTACTTCTCGCGACGCTCGGACGTGGTCCGGCGGGCGTTCGGAGCCAGACGCGGGTCGGTGCCGCGGGGCGCCGACATGAGCTCGGCGGCGGAGCTCATCGTGGGCTCCCAGTCGAAGACGATGCTGTCGCCCTCGCCGATGACGACGGTCGAACCCTGGACGGCGCCGAGGCGGAAGAGCTCGTCCTCGACGCCCAGCTTCTCCAGACGGTCGGCGAGGTAGCCCACGGCCTCCTCGTTCTGGAAGTCGGTCTGCTGCACCCAGCGCACCGGCTTCTCACCGAGGATGCGGTAGACGTTGCCGTACGTGCCGCCCTCGACGCGGATCGTGAACGGCTTCACGGAGCCCTTCGGGCGGATGACGACGCGCTCGCGCGGGGCCTCGACCGCGGTCTCCTTGCGGTGCTTCTCGACGAGCTCCCCGAGGGCGAGGGTGAGCGGGCGCAGCCCCTCGTGCGAGACTGTGGAGATCTCGAAGACCCGGAATCCGCGGGCCTCCAGATCAGGACGCACGAGATCGGCGAGGTCACGGGCCTCCGGCACGTCGACCTTGTTCAGCGCCACGAACTGCGGGCGCTCCAGCAGGGGCGTCTGCCCCTCCGGCACCTCGTACGCGGCGAGCTCGGCGAGGATGACCTCGAGGTCGGAGATCGGGTCACGGTTCGGCTCCAGCGTCGCGCAGTCGAGCACGTGCAGCAGCGCGGAGCAGCGCTCCACGTGCCGCAGGAACTCGAGTCCGAGGCCGCGGCCCTCGCTCGCGCCCTCGATGAGGCCCGGCACGTCGGCGACGGTGTAGCGGAAGTCCTCCACCTGGACGACGCCGAGGTTCGGGTGCAGCGTCGTGAACGGGTAGTCGGCGATCTTCGGCCGCGCGGCCGAGATCGCGCCGATGAGGCTCGACTTCCCGGCGGACGGGTAGCCGACGAGCGCCACGTCCGCGACCGTCTTGAGCTCGAGGACGACATCGCCCTCGAAGCCGGGGGTGCCGAGCAGGGCGAAGCCGGGAGCCTTGCGCTTCGGAGTCGCCAGGGCCGCATTGCCCAGGCCGCCCTGGCCGCCCGCCGCCACGACGAAGCGCTCACCGGGCTCGATCATGTCGATCAGGACGTCGCCGCTCGGGCTCTTGACCACGGTGCCGACCGGGACGGGCAGCTCCAGTGTCTCGCCGTCGAAACCGGAGCGGTGGTCCCCCATGCCCGGTCCGCCGTTGCCAGAGGACCGGTGCGGCGAGTGGTGGTACGACAGCAGCGTGCCGGTCTGCGTGTCGGCGACGAGCACGATGTCGCCGCCGTCGCCGCCGTTGCCGCCGTCGGGGCCACCGAGGGGCTTGAACTTCTCGCGGTGCACCGAGACGCAGCCGTTGCCGCCCTTGCCTGCACGCAGGTGCAGTGTGACGGTGTCGACGAACGTGACCATGTGCGAGTCCTTCGGTGTGCTCGGGGTGCCTGACGGCAGATACGCGGACGGGGCGAGCCGAAGCCCGCCCCGAACCGGATGTTTAGCGTGGTGCTGTGATCACTCAGCAGCGGCGACGATGTTGACGACCTTGCGGCCGCCCTTCGCGCCGAACTCGACCGCACCGGCGGCCAGAGCGAACAGCGTGTCGTCGCCACCACGGCCGACGTTGGCGCCGGGGTGGAAGTGCGTGCCGCGCTGGCGGACGATGATCTCGCCGGCGAGGACCTGCTGACCGCCGAAGCGCTTCACGCCGAGGCGCTGTGCGTTGGAGTCACGACCGTTACGGGTGGAGCTTGCGCCCTTTTTGTGTGCCATGTCCTGGTCTCCTCGGTCTTACTTGATGCCGGTGATCTTGACGCGCGTGAGCTCCTGGCGGTGGCCCTGACGCTTCTTGTAGCCGGTCTTGTTCTTGTACTTCTGGATGACGATCTTCGGGCCGCGGAGGTTGCCGACGACCTCAGCCGTGACGGTGACCTTCGCCAGCGCGTCGGCGTCGGTGGTCACCGTGGAGCCATCGACGAGCAGCACGGCGGGCAGCTGGATCTCGTCGCCCTGGGCAGCCTGAACACGGTCGAGCTGAACGATGGTGCCGACCTCGACCTTCTCCTGCCGGCCACCGGCGCGCACTACTGCGTAAACCACTTCATACCTGTTTCGTTGGGGAGCACGCGGCTCCGAGAATCTCACGGGAAGACTGTTGCTTGCATGCGTCGCTGGTACGACGGGCGCGAATGCAAGACTCTCCGCTTCGGCCGTCGAGGACGACGCGGCATGCGCACCAAGGGACTACTTTACCGGATGCCGGCTGACCTCGCAAAGTGAGCCGGGTGACGGGGCCGGTCGTAGGCTGACGGAGTGACCGTACTCGTCGACGACCCCCGCTGGCCCGCCCATGGACGCCTGTGGGCGCACCTGGTCAGCGACGACAACCTCGACGAGCTGCACGCCTTCGCGCGCGCCCACGGGATCCCCGCCCGGGCCTTCGACCTCGACCACTACGACGTCCCCGAGGACGCCGTCCCCCGGCTCATCGCCGGTGGTGCGCAGCACGTCCCCGGCAAGGAGCTGGTCCGGCGCCTGATCTCCTCAGGCCTCCGGGTCCGCGGACGCGACCGGCGGCACTGACGCCTCCGAGTTCACCGACACCGGCGTACCGGAGAGGGCGGCGGTGGTGACCCGGCGCCGTCCACGACCCTGGCCGGGCGCCTTGGGCTCCGGAAGCGCATCCAGCACCGAGTCGAGCAGCTCCTCGGTGGGCGTCTTCGGCCCCTTCCGGTCACCGCGCTTCTTCCGGGCCTTCTTCGGGCGCTCGGAGGCGGGGACGGGCGCGGACTCGGCCGCCGGTGCCTCGGCGGCCGGTTCGCCGGACGGCACGATCGTGGAGGCGGCGATCTGCGCGAGGGCCGACTTCGCCCCCTCGGTGATGCTGTGGGTCACCGGCGGCGCGGCAGGTGCGGAGTTGTTGTTGCCACCGCCGTTGCCGTTGTTGCTGCCGCCGTTCCCGCGCTGACGGCGTCCGCCGTTGCCGTTACCGCCGTTGTTGCCGTTGTTGCTGCCGTTCGCACGGTGCTTCACGACCGGGTCGTGGTGCACGATCACGCCGCGACCGGCACAGACCTCGCACGCCTCACTGAAGGTCTCCAGCAGCCCGAGACCGAGCTTCTTGCGTGTCATCTGCACGAGACCGAGCGAGGTGACCTCGGCCACCTGGTGCTTCGTGCGGTCGCGGCTCAGGCACTCGATGAGTCGGCGCAGCACGAGGTCGCGGTTGGACTCCAGCACCATGTCGATGAAGTCGACCACGATGATGCCGCCGATGTCGCGCAGACGCAGCTGGCGGACGATCTCCTCGGCGGCCTCGAGGTTGTTCTTCGTGACCGTCTCCTCGAGGTTGCCACCGGAGCCGACGAACTTGCCGGTGTTGACGTCGACGACCGTCATGGCCTCGGTGCGGTCGATCACGAGCGAACCGCCGGAGGGCAGCCAGACCTTGCGGTCCAGTGCCTTCTCGATCTGCTCCGTGATGCGGAACGCGTCGAACGGATCGACGTCGTCCTCGTACGCCTCGACACGCTCGAGCAGGTCGGGGGCGACGCTCTCCAGGTACGCCCGGATGGTGCGCTGCGACTCCTCGCCCTGGATGAGCATCTTCGTGAAGTCCTCGTTGAAGACGTCACGGACGATCTTCACGAGCAAATCGGGCTCGGCGTGCAGGAGCGCCGGAGCCTGCTGGCTCTCGACCTGCTTCTGGATGTGCTCCCACTGGGAGGTGAGGCGCTGCACGTCGCGGGTCAGCTGATCCTCGGTCGCCCCCTCCGCGGCCGTTCGCACGATCACGCCGGACGACTCGGGCAGCACCTCCTTGAGGATGCGCTTGAGGCGGGCGCGCTCGTTGTCGGGCAGCTTGCGGCTGATGCCGTTCATGGAACCGCCGGGCACGTACACCAGGTAGCGGCCGGGCAGCGAGATCTGGCTCGTGAGGCGGGCACCCTTGTGACCCACCGGGTCCTTCGTGACCTGGACGAGCACGCGATCGCCCGGCTTCAGAGCGAGCTCGATGCGGCGGGGCTGGTTGCCGGTCTCGACGCCGTCCCAGTCCACCTCGCCCGAGTAGAGCACGGCGTTCCGGCCGCGGCCGATGTCGACGAACGCGGCCTCCATGCTGGGAAGCACGTTCTGCACGCGACCGAGGTAGACGTTGCCGATCAGCGAGGCGTCCTGGTTGCGGGCGACGTAGTGCTCCACGAGCACGCCGTCCTCCAGCACACCGATCTGCGTGCGGCCGTTCTTGGAGCGCACGACCATCTTGCGGTCGACCGACTCGCGGCGCGCGAGGAACTCGGCCTCGGTCACGACCGGACGACGACGGCCGGCGTCACGTCCGTCACGACGGCGCTGCTTCTTGGCCTCGAGGCGCGTCGAGCCCTTGATGGCCTTCGGCTCGGTGATGTACTCGACGACCCGCTGACGCTGCCGCGGCTCTTCCCGCTGCTCGTCGCCCTCGGATCCGCCGCGGCGCCGACGACCGCGGCGACCGGCACCGGGCTCGTCCTGGTCGCGCTCCGGCGCACGGTCGTCACGACCGGGGCGCGCGGGCAGCGGAACGACCTCCGGCGCGTAGAAGTGCAGCTGCGTCGACACCTGCGACACGAACACCTCGGGCAGCAGACCGAGCGACACGGCGGTGACGGCCGCGGGCTTCTCAGGCTCGGCGGGGGTCTTGTCCGCAGGCGCCGCCTCAGCGGAAGCCACGTCCGCGGGGCCTTCGTCCGCGGGAGTTTCCTCGGCGGGAGCCTCCTCCGCGGCAGCCTCCTCGGCAGGGGCCGGCTCAACGGGTCCCTGCTCCGCAGGGGCCTCCTCGACCTGAGCCGCCGCGTCGATCGCGTCTGCGGCGGCCTCGTCTGCGGCAGCGGCGTCCTCGACAGCGGCCGCAGCCGCATCGTCCGCCGCCGCAGCGGCGTCATCGGCCGCCGCGTTCTCGGCAGCGCGGTCGTCCGCCGCGGCCTCCGCCGCCGCGTCGTCCGCGTCCTCCTGATCCCGCGAGGTATCCTCCGACTCCTCCGCGGCGAGAGCGGTGGGCGCCGTCAGCGGCTCCGCGGCGTCAGCCGGGGCGTCGAGGGCGGGGGCGTTGTTGTCATTGTTCTCATCGGCCATCTCTGGCGTGCTCCCTGGCACGGTCCACTGCGTGTCCCGTGAAATCTCATGCGGCACCCGCGGGTGCCGCGAACTCAATCGGCCTGCGACCGGCTCATGGCTCTGGTCGCGTGGGGCATGGGCCCCGAAGTCTGCTCGACGCGTGTCGCGGCAACGCCGTTCATCGCATCACAGGTCATTATCGCACCACATCGGTCCGATCGCGGCATCTCTCGGTCCCCGACCGTTTTCTCCGGGCGGTTCTCGCCCTTTCCATAGCCGTCGCTGGGATAATCCTGAGCATGAGCGAGCAGCGCACCCGCCCCGTCGTCTATGCCGTGTGGTTGATCATCGCGAGCGTCATCGGCTGGTACGCCGCCTTCCAGCTCACCGTGGAGAAGTTCGCACTGCTGGAGCACCCGAAGGAAGCGCTCGGCTGCGATCTCAGTCCCTTCATCCAGTGCAGCACCAACCTGCAGTCGTGGCAGGGATCGGTGTTCGGATTCCCGAACCCGATCATCGGCCTCACCGGCTGGATGGCGCCGCTCGTCGTCGGCGTCGCGATCCTCGCCGGGGCGCGATTCCCCCGGTGGTTCTGGGCGGCGTTCGGAGTGGGCATCACCTTCGCGTTCGGCCTCGTGTGCTGGCTGATCGCCCAGAGCCTCTACGACCTCTTCGTGCTGTGCCCCTGGTGCATGGTGACCTGGGCGGTGACGATCCCCACCTTCTTCGCGACCATGGTCCACCTCGCCCGCAACGGCACCTTCCCTGGCAACGCGAAGGTCCGCGCCACGGCGGACAAGCTCATGCCGTGGGTGCCGCTGGCGACCGTGATCGCGTACGCGCTGATCATCTTCCTGGCGCAGCTGCAGGGCCTCGACTTCCTCGGCGAGATGGCGAAGATCCTCTTCTGAGCGCCTCTCCTCGAACGACGAAGCCCGTCCGCCATTCCGGCGGACGGGCTTCGTCGTGAAGATGGGGTCAGTCGAACCAGATGCCCAGCTCTCGGGCCGCCGACTCGGGGCTGTCCGAGCCGTGCACGAGGTTCTGCTGCACCTTGAGGCCCCAGTCGCGACCGAAGTCGCCGCGGATGGTGCCGGGGGCGGCGGTCGTGGGGTCGGTCGTGCCGGCGAGGGAGCGGAACCCTTCGATGACACGGTTGCCCGCGAGGCGGATCGCCACGGAGGGACCGGACATCATGAACTCGAGAAGGGGCTCGTAGAACGGCTTGCCCTCGTGCTCCGCATAGTGAGCGGCGAGGAGGTCGCGGTCGGGCTCGACGAGGCGGATGTCGACGAGCGCGTAGCCCTTCGCCTCGATGCGGGCGAGGATCGTGCCGGTGAGGCCGCGGGCGACACCGTCCGGCTTGACGAGGACGAGGGTTTCTTCGGTGGCCATGTCATTCACTCTCTGTGTCTGCGTTCTGCGCGGTCGGAGCCCCGCTCGGGCGTCGTGCGTCCAGGCGGGCCCCCATGATGGTCGCATACGCCCACATCCCGCCGAAAATCAGGACGACGAGGAGCACGGCGGGGACCGCGATGGCCGAGAGGGCCACGACGATCTGGACGATCCAGCCGGCGGCGATCGCCCACGGCTTCGTGATCATGCCGGCGATGACGACGCAGGCCACCGCGACGACGGCACCGCCCACGATCCCCCACCACTGCTCGATGCCCGACGGAAGCGCCTTCAAGCCGAAGATGGTGAGGCCGACGAGGAAGACGACGATCGCCTCGAAGCCGAGCACCACCGGGGCGAGCTTCTGTACGAGGGTGCGCGGCGCGCGCGGTCGACGCGGTGCGGCGGAGGCACTCACGCGCGCCACCCCGACTTCCAGTCCTCCTCCTCGGAGAGCGCGATCGCCTCGCCCGCGAGCACGACGGAGCCGGCGATGACCACGGCCCGACGATCCGACGAGGCCGCCCACTCCCGCGCCGCGTCCGCGGCATCCGCGAGCGACGGGTGCACGGTGGCGCGCTGTCCGGCCTGTTCGACGAGGTCGGCGATGAGGTCGGCATCGCTGGCGCGGTCGGACTCCGGCGCGGTCGCGAACACGTGCGCGGCGGCGGGCGCGAGACGCGCGACGATGCCCGCGGCGTCCTTGTCCGCGAGGACGCCGAGCACGAGTCCCCACTCGTCGAAGTCGAAGCTGTCGTCCAGCGCCTGGGCGAGCGCTGCGGCGCCGTGCGGATTGTGCGCGGCGTCGACGATGACGGTGGGGGCGATGCCGAGGAGCTGCAGACGGCCGGGAGACGTGCTGCCCTGCAGGCCGTCCGAGATCACTCCGCCTGCGATGGCCTGGCCGGCCCCGCCGATCAGCGACTCGACGGCGGCGACGGCGAGGGCCGCGTTGTGACCCTGGTGCGCGCCGTACAGCGGCAGGTACTCCTCCTCATACTGCCCGGCGAGGCCGCGGATGGTGAGGAGCTGACCGCCGACGGCGAGCTTCTGCTCGGAGAGCCCGAAGTCCTCGCCCTCGAAGGCGATGGTGGCGTGACGCTCCGCGGCCACGCGACGCAGGACCTCGGCGGCTTCAGCCGGCTGCTGGGCGGAGACGACGGCAGCGCCTTCCTTGATGATGCCGGCCTTGACCTGGGCGATCTCCGCGATCGTGCTTCCCAGGCGGTCCGCGTGGTCGATGTCGATCGGAGCGAACACCGCCACGTCGCCGTCCGCGGTGTTCGTGGAGTCCCACTCCCCTCCCATGCCGACCTCGAGCACGAGCACGTCGACGGGGGCATCGGCGACGGCGACGAAGGCGAGGACCGTGAGCAGCTCGAAGAACGTCAGCGGGGCCTCCCCCGCCGCCTCGAGCTCGGCGTCGACGATCCCCACGAACGGCTCGATCTCGTCCCAGGCGTCGGCCACGGCCTCGTCGGCGATCGGCTCACCATCGATCATGATGCGCTCGGTGAAGCGCTCCAGGTGCGGGCTCGTGAACAGGCCAGTGCGCAGGTCATGGGCACGCAGCAGGCTCTCGATCATGCGCGCGGTCGACGTCTTGCCGTTGGTGCCGGTGATGTGGATAACGCGGTAGGTGCGCTGCGGGTCGTCGAGGTACTCGAGGATGCGGGCCGTGCGCTCCTTGCGCGGCTGCACCCAGCGTTCCCCGGCACGGCTCAGCAGCGTCTCATAGACGGCGTCGGCCCGGTCTCTCGCACTCATGCGCCCACCTTCTCCAGGTTCGTGTCGATCGTGACGAGGAGCGGTGCCTTCCCGGCCCCGAGGGCCTTCGCCCCGCTCCGATGCACGCCGTCTCCGGGGCTCGTGACCTCGTCGACGAGCCGGTCGAGGTCATCGGTCGGCTGCACGGCGAAGGCCACGGCAAGCGTCTCGGCGGCAATGAGGTCGGCGTGGGTCTCCAGCGCCGCCGCCTCCGCGGGGGCGGCGTTGAGCGCCAGCACGATCCGGTCGCTGACGTCGAGGCCCGCGTTCTTGCGCGCCTCCTGCACGACGCGGATGGCGTCGCGGGCGATGCCCTCGGCCTCCAGCTCCGGCGTCGTGTCGGTGTCGAGCAGGACGAACCCGCCGGACGGGACGATGGCCAGGGCCTCCCCCTCGGGGCGACCCGTGGTCTCCAGCACGAGATCGTACTCCGCGGGCTCCAGCGCGATGCCGCCGGCGGTGACGACGCCGTCGGTCTCGGACCAGTCACCCGAGCGCGCGGCCTGGATGGCCTTCTGCACGTCCTTGCCGAGGCGCGGACCCGCCGCGCGGGCGTTCACGCTCAGCCGGTGGCTGATGCCGTACTCCCCTGCCGCCTCGTCGGTCAGCGGGACGAGCTCGACGGTCTTGACGTTGAGCTCCTCGCGGAGGATGTCCTCGAACTGGCCGAGGTCGGCCGCGAGCGGAGAGACCACCGTGAGCCGTGCGAGCGGCAGGCGCACGCGCAGCTTCTCCTTCTTGCGCAGCGCGTTGCCGACGCTCGACAGCTCACGGACGGCATCCATGGCGTCGCGGATCTCGTCGGCCGCCGGGAACTGCTCCGGATCCGGCCAGTCCTGCAGATGCACGCTGCGCCCGCCGGTGAGGCCCTGCCACACGCGCTCGCTGATGAGCGGGACGAGCGGCGCGGCCACGCGGCACAGCGTCTCCAGCACGGTGTAGAGCGTGTCGAAGGCCTCGCGGCTCTTCGGGTCGTCCGTCACACCTACCCAGAACCGGTCGCGCGAACGACGGATGTACCAGTTCGTCAGCACCTCGGCGAAGTCCCGGAGTCGCGCGGACGCGGTGGTCGAGTCCAGACCCTCCAGGTCGGCGCGGACCTCGCGGACGAGATCGCCCAGTCGCGCGAGGATGTACCGGTCGAGGACGTCGGTCGAGTCGGTGCGCCACGACGCCTCGTACCCGCCTCCCTGGGTTGCCGAGCCTGCTCCTCCCTGGGGTGCTGAGCCTGCTCCTCCCTGGGGTGCTGAGCCTGCTCCTCCCTGGGGTGCTGAGCCTGTCGAAGCATTCGCATACGTCGCGAAGAAGTACCACGAGTTCCACAGCGGCAGCAGGAACTCGCGCACGCCGGAACGGATGCCCTCCTCGGTGACGATGAGGTTCCCGCCGCGGAGCACCGCGCTGGACATGAGGAACCAGCGCATGGCGTCGGACCCGTCGCGGTCCAGCACCTCGGACACATCCGGGTAGTTCCGCAGCGACTTCGACATCTTGTAGCCGTCGCTGCCGAGCACGATGCCGTGGCAGCTGACGCCCGTGAACGCCGGGCGGTTGAACAGCGCCGTCGAGAGCACGTGCATGACGTAGAACCAGCCGCGGGTCTGACCGATGTACTCGACGATGAAGTCCGCCGGCGAGTGCGAGTCGAACCACTCCTGGTTCTCGAACGGATAGTGCACCTGGGCGTACGGCATCGAGCCGGAGTCGAACCACACGTCGAAGACGTCGCCGATGCGCCGCATCGTGCTCTTGCCCGTGGGGTCGTCGGGGTTCGGCCTCGTCAGGTCGTCGATGTACGGGCGGTGCAGGTCCACCTCACCCTCGGGGTTGCGCGGCAGCGTGCCGAAGTCGCGCTCCAGCTCCTCCAGCGAGCCGTAGGCGTCGACGCGCGGGTACTCCGGATCATCGCTCTTCCAGATCGGGATGGGCGAGCCCCAGTAGCGGTTGCGGCTGATCGACCAGTCGCGGGCACCCTCGAGCCACTTGCCGAACTGCCCCTCCTTCACGTTCTCCGGCACCCAGGTGATCTGCTCGTTGTTCGCGAGGAGGTCGTCCTTGATGTCGGTGACCCGGATGAACCAGCTCGACACCGCCTTGTAGATCAGGGGGTTCCGGCAGCGCCAGCAGTGCGGGTAGGAGTGCTCGTAGCTCTGCAGCCGGACCAGGCGGCCGTTGTCGCGGATGATGCGCACGAGCGGCGTGTTCGCGTCCATCCACAGCTCGCCCGCGACATCGGTGACGTTCGGGAGGAAGCGCCCGCCGTCGTCGAGGGACAGGATCGTCGGGATGCCGGCCGCGCCGGCGACGCGCTGGTCGTCCTCACCATAGGCGGGTGCCTGGTGGACGATGCCGGTGCCGTCGGTCGTGGTGACGTAGTCGTCGACGAGGATGCGCCAGGCGTTCCCGGTGCCGTAGGTCTCCTCGTCCGCGTAGTAGTCGAACAGACGGTCGTAGGTGACGTCGGCAAGATCTGCGCCGCGGAGCGTGGCGTCGACCGCGGCGAGCGCGTCCTCCGGGCTCTCGTAGCCGAGATCCTTGGCATAGCCGCCGAGCAGGTCCTTCGCGAGCAGGTAGCGGTGCGCGGAGGCCTCAACCGCGAGCTGGTCTGCCGAGGGAGCGGCGCGGCCCTGGTGCACGTCGGAGGCGCCGGCGGGACCGGCGGGCAGCACCACGTACTCGATGTCCGGGCCCACGGCGAGCGCGAGGTTGGTCGGCAGGGTCCACGGGGTCGTCGTCCAGGCGAGGGCGCGCACGCCGGTGAGGCCCAGCGCCTCGGCCTTCGCGCCGGTGAGCGGGAAGGTGACGGTGACCGACGGGTCCTGTCGCATCTGGTAGACGTCGTCGTCCATGCGGAGCTCGTGGGCGGACAGCGGCGTCTCATCGCGCCAGCAGTACGGAAGGACCCGGTAGCCCTCGTAGGCGAGTCCCTTGTCGTACAGGGTCTTGAAGGCCCACAGCACGCTCTCCATGTAGCCGAGGTCGAGCGTCTTGTAGCCGCGCTCGAAGTCCACCCACCGGGCCTGGCGGGTGACGTAGTCCTCCCACTCCCGCGTGTACTTCAGGACCGAGGAGCGTGCCTTCTCGTTGAAGACGTCGATCCCCATCTCCTCGATCTCGCTCTTCTCCGTGATCCCGAGCTGCTTCATCGCCTCGAGCTCGGCCGGGAGCCCGTGGGTGTCCCACCCGAAGACGCGGTCGACCTTGTGCCCGATCATCGTCTGGAAGCGCGGGAACACGTCTTTCGCGTAGCCCGTGAGCAGGTGGCCGTAGTGCGGCAGGCCGTTCGCGAAGGGAGGGCCGTCGTAGAACACCCACTCGGGGGCACCCTCGCGCTGCTCGATGGAGGCGCGGAAGGTGTCGTCGGTCTTCCAGAAGTCGAGCACCTCCTCCTCGATCTGCGGGAAGCGGGGGCTCGGCGCCACAGACCCCTGGGTACCTGAGCTGGTCGAAGGGTCGGCAGCGGGGCCGAAGGAGGAGCGCGGGTAGGTCATGGTCTCTCGCAGTGGTCGTCGTGGCGGATGCTGCTGCGAGGACGATCCTCGCGGACCGCGGTACCACCTCGCGTGCCCCTGCGTCCCCTCGACAAGCTCAGAGACCCACGGACCACTCTCACTGCGGCTGTGACGGGCCTGCCCCGCTCGGTTCTACTGAGTCCGTCGCCGGACCGTTCTTCCGAGAGCTCCCCGGTGATGGCCGGATCGATGCTCGTGTGCCCATTGTACGCGTGCTCCTCCCCACGCGGATTCTCTTCGACGTCGCAGGGACCGGAGCCAACCCTGCGACCAGGGGCGGAATCCGCGACATCACGCCGTGCGGGCACGATGCAGTCCCTGGGCGACGGCGCGCATGATGAGGTCCTGCACCGCGGGCCACTCGTCCATCACCTGGTGATAGCCGAGACGGATGACGTGGAAGCCGCGCAGCTTCAGCTCCGCATCGTGAGCGTTGTCCTGGTCGCGCTGGGCTCCGACATGGGTGCCACCGTCGATCTGCAGCACGAGCCGCTCCCCGATCAGGGCGTCCACCCGATGCCCGGCGATCCACGTCTGGAAGCGCAGCGGCAGACGGAGCCAGCGCAGTCGCACGCGCAGGTAGGTCTCGAGTCCCGCATCCGCGAACGGCAACGCCTCGGCCAGGAGCCGCCGCCCGCGCGGTCCCCAGCGGAGGCGGAGCAGCCTCTCTCGATCGACGAGTCCCTTGTTCAATGCCGACTCCCAGGTCGCGAGCGCCTGTTCGTACGGCTCGCACGTGGACACCAGGCTCAGCACGTTCTCGATCGGGTCCTCCAGGGCATCAGGATGTCGTGGGACCAGGGGCCGAGCCCAGTGCACGCGCGCCTCCGGTGGCTTCCCGCCCCTGCTGCCCGGGCTGGCGGCCAGGTGAAGGCGCGGTCTCTCGTCGTGCACCCAGATCCCGAGGCGCCGCGCCTGCGTCACGCACGTCATCAGAACACCGTGCTGCGCCGCGGTCACCCGAAGCGGATCAGCATCGGGCAGCGCCACCCACCCGACCCGCACCCGGTGGATGATCCGCTCCGCCACCGCCGTCTCGAGGTCGTACCGGCTGACCCCGCGTTCCCGGAGCCGCTCGACCCTCGCGACTCCGTCGACCTCGCGCATCGCCTGCAGCAGCCGCGCCCGCCTCATCCCGTTCATGCCCCTGATACTGCTTCCGGCCCCCTCCCTCGTTCCCTGCCTCGGCCAGCTCCTCCCATGCCCTGTGCACAACTCCCCCACTCCCCCTCCTGTGCAGCCCGAGTCCCTCTCCTCCCCGGCCCCGTCCGACGTCGCAGATTCGCGCCCATGTCGGACGTTCCCGCGGAGAACCTGCGACACAGTGCAGATCAGCGAGCTCCTACAGGGCGAGTCCCAGAGCCCCGGAGCCGGGGTTAGCCGGGGTGAGGTCGCAGATCGGGACTCCCGTCGCAGGGGCTGCAAGGGAGAGTACGAGGCAGCGAGGATCTGCGACGTCGTACCGGAACGGGAAGCGGGGGTGTCGGAGGGAGGACATAGCCTCGGAGGATGCCGAAGTCCCCGAGTGCACCCCGAGTCTCCGCGCCCGACCTGCCACCGGTGCTGGAGCCGCGCGTGGCCGCCCGCCGCGCCGATCTCCTCGCCGCCGCGCTGGAGCTGACCGGCACCGTCGATCTCTCCTACGCCACGCTCGAGCAGTGCGCGGTGCAGGCAGACGCCGACAGCATCGACCTCACCGGGGCCACGCTCCTCGACGTCGACCTCCCCGACCCGCGTATCGCGTCGCTCCGGATGCGGAACGCGAGCATCCGTCGGCTCCGGATCACGGGCGGCCGCATCGGGACCCTCGATCTCAGCGACGCCCGCGTGGCGGAGCTCGAACTGCGGGACGTGCGCATCGACTATCTCAACCTGGGTGCCGCCCGCGCCGAGGACGTCGATGTCGTGGGATGCGCCGTCCGCACGATCGACATCCCGCAGTCGGAACTCACGCGCGTCCGGTTCCAGGCCACGCGCAGCGACGAGGTCGACCCCCGGGGCCTGCGCGCGACAGACCTCGATCTCCGCGGCCTCGACGCGCTCTCCTACCTCGACGTCCAGAGCCTCCGCGGCGCGACCCTCTCGTCCCTGCAGGTGCAGCAGCTCGCGCCGGTGATGGCAGCGGGACTCGGGATCGTCGTCACGGACTGACGGGGCCGCTCGCGGCGAGCAGCTCCTTGGTGAACGGATGCTGCGGGGCGGCGAACACCTCAGCCGTGCGCCCCTGCTCCACGATCCGGCCGTCCTGCATGACCAGGACGTCGTCCGCGACCGCGCCGACGACATCGAGGTCGTGCGAGACGAAGACCATCGTCAGCCGCCGTTCCCCCTGCACCCGTGCGAGGAGCCGGAGCACCCGCTCCCGCACCGACGGGTCGAGGGCGGAGACGGGCTCGTCCAGCACCAGCACGTCCGGGTCGGCGGCCAGCGCTCGGGCCAGAGCCGCCCGCTGCCGCTGCCCGCCCGACAGCGCCGCCGATCGTCGTACCGCCAGACTCTCCTCGAGCCCGACCTCGGCGAGCAGCGCACGCACCCGTGATCGACGCGCGCCGCGCGGCACGCCTCCCGCCTCCAGCGCCTCCTCCAGCGACCGCCCGACCGTCCAGCGCGGGTCGAACGCCCCGAGCGGGTTCTGATGCACGAGCTGCACCCGCGGCGCCCCGGCCCAGCGCAGCTCTCCGGAGGTCGGGGTCTCGACGCCCACCATCATCCGTGCAAGGGTCGTCTTGCCCGACCCGGACTCGCCGACGATGCCCAGCGTGCGGCCGGTGGGCACCGTGAACGACGCGTCGACGACGGCCGGCACCCCGCCGAACGCCTTGGACACTCCCTCCGCGACGAGCATGACCCCAGGGGACGCCGTGCGCTCCTCCCGCGGCTCGTGCATCGTCGCCGCGATGAGCTGCTGCGTGTAGGGGTGCTGCGGGGCGGCCAGTACCTCCGCGACCGGCCCGGATTCCACGATCCGGCCGTCCTTCATCACGAGCACCCGGTCCGCCACCCGCCGCACGGCGGCGAAATCGTGACTGATGAAGACCACGGCGGTGCCGTCGTCGACGATCTCCCGCAGGAGCACGAGGATGCGGGCCTGCACCGTCGCATCCAGGGCCGTGGTGGGCTCATCCGCGACGAGCACGGCGGGGTTCCCGGCCAGCGCCGAGGCGATGAGTGCGCGCTGCCGCAACCCTCCGGAGAGCTCCTGCGGACGCTGCCGTGCACGGCGGTCGGGGTCGGGCATCCAGACCCGCGCGAGGAGGTCCCGGACGCGCGCGGCGACGACCGCCCGGCCGCGCGCGAGGCGGTGCAGCCGCAGCGGCTCCGCGATCTCGTCCGCGATCCGCCGCAGCGGGTCCAGCGACACCAGCGCGTCCTGGGAGACGAGGCCGATCCCGGTCCCTCGTATCCGCCGCCAGCCGCGCTCGGTGAGGGCGGCGGCGTCCACCCCGTCGATGCGGAGTCGGTCGACGGCGACGTCGGCTGCCGGCGGAGTGAGGCCGAGCAAAGCGCGGGCCGAGAGCGACTTCCCGGCCCCCGACTCTCCCACGATCGCGACGCACTCGCCGGCCTCCACAGCGAACGACACGCCCTCCACGACGGGAGTCCCCGCGAAGGCGATCCGCAGCTCCTCGACCTCCAGCGCCGCACTCATGCGTCCCTCCCGTCCGCCCGAGCCCGGAGGATCCGTCCGATCACGGTCCCACACACCACCGTCAGCGTGATCGCGAGACCGGGGAAGACCGACACCCACCACGCCTGTCCGAGCACATTGCGACCGCCGGCGAGCATGAGACCCCACTCCGGGGTCGGCTCGGACGGCCCGAGACCCAGGAAGCTCAGTCCGGCGGCGGCGAGGATGCTCGATCCGATGCCGATCGTCGCCAACACGCTCAGCGATCCCAGCACCCCGGGCACGACATGGCGTCGGAAAGCCCGCAGCGGCGGCACGCCCAGGATGCGGGCGGCCTCGACGTGCTCGGCCACGCGCAGCGTCCTGGTCTGCACGCGGGCGAGCCGCACGTACACGGGCGCGGCCGCCAGGGTGACCGCGATCGCGATGTTCACCGGCCCCGGTCCCAGCACGGCCACCACGACGAGCGCCACCAGGAACTCGGGGAACGCCATGAGGACGTCGTTGATGCGCATGAGCGTGACGTCGACACCGCGCGGAGACATGCCGGCGAGCGCCCCCACGAGCAGGCCGGCGGCGAGGGCGATGGCGGTGGCGAGAAGTCCGATCCCGACCGAGCGCCCCGCGCCGAACACCACGCGGGAGTACACGTCGCGGCCGCTCTGGTCGGTACCGAAGAGATGCTCGGCACTCGGCGGCAGGAGCGCGGCCCGCACCTCGGTCTGCAACGGATCGTGCGTGGCGAGCAGTCCCGGCCACAGGGCGGCGACGGCGATCACGGCCAGCACGGCTGCGGCGGACCCGAGCAGGAGCCGCTGGCCCCGACTCATACGGCGCCTCCCGACCGGGGCGCAGCGACGCGCGGGTCGATCAGCGGGTGCACGAGCTCCACCACCACGTTGATGACGACGAAGACGAGAGCGCTCAGCAGGATGATGCCGGTGAGGACCGGGAGATCCCGGTCGTTGATGGCGGCGAGGGTGACCCGCCCCACGCCGGGCCGGGCGAACACGGTCTCGACGAGGACCGCGCCCCCGAGCACCGAGCCGGTGAGATAGGCCGCGAGGGTGACCGCCGACGCGGCGCCGTGCCGCACCCCGTGCCGCAGCGTGAACCAAGTCGGCCCCGCGCCACGCGCGCGGACGGTCTCCGCGAACGGCATCCGCTCCGCCTGCATCAACCCGTCGCGCAGCACCTGGCTCAGCAGCGCCGCCACCGGGAGGGCGAGCGTGATCGCCGGCAGCACGATGGTCGCCGGGTTGCGGGTGCCCGAGACGGGGAACCACCCCAGTCCGAACGCGAAGACGCTGAGCAGCAGCAGCCCGATCCAGAACACCGGCGAGGAGAGCACCACGAGCTCGACGCCGGCGGCGATGGTGCGCCCGACACGACCCCGCACGAAGAGGGCGACCGCGAGAGCGAGCACGACGGCGATCACCAGGGCGAGGGCGGACAGCTGCACGGTCGCCCCGAGCTGCCGTCCGATGACCTCCGACACCGGAAGCCGCAGCTGGTACGACTCGCCGAGGTCGCCGCGGGCGAGCTGCCCGATGAAGCCGACATACTGCTCCAACGGCGGACGGTCGAGGCCGAGGTCGGCGCGGATGCCGTCCTTGACGGCCTCACTCACCTGCGCCTGCGGGCCCAGCATCACCGAGACCGGGTCGCCGGGGATCACCCGGAAGGCCAGGAATGCGACGGTCGCGGCCCCCCACAGCACGATGACCACCGAGGCCACGAGCCCGAGGGCGCGGCCGAGCACCGCCTTCACGGTTCGATCACTCCGCCCGCTCCCTCGAAACGACGGCCGCCGGATGTCAGCCGAGGCTCACATCGTAGAAGAGCGGCCGCCCGTAGAGGTCGTAGTCCAGACCCTGCACGCGCTCGCCGACCGCCGTGATCGCCGAGGGGCTGTAGAGCGGGACGATGGCCGTGTACTCCGCGTTCCACTGCTGCAGCTGCGTGTAGAGCTCGTTGCGGGCGTCCTGATCACTCGACGCGACGGCCTCTTCCAGGAGCGCGTCGATCTCCGGATCGCTCACCTGCGAGGCGTTCTGGAAGCCGTCGGTGTGCAGGTGCGCACGGAGGAAGTCGGCGTCCACGCCGGAGAAGCCCCAGTCGGTGAGGTCGAACGTCTTCGGCTCGTACTGGGCGTTGTAGGCGCCGGGCTCCAGCTCCTCGCGCTCCACCTCGAAGCCGATGGCCTTGAGGTCCGACTGGATCGCGTTGGCCAGCGCCGCGCGGTCATCCGGGACCGGGGTCCAGGCGATCCACCGCACGGACAGGCGCTCGCCGTCCTTCGTGCGGATGCCGTCCGCGTCGCGCTCCGTCCAGCCGGCCTCGTCGAGCAGGGCGTTCGCGGCGTCCTGATCGAACGGCCAGGAGTCCTCCAGCGACGCGTCGTAGCCCGGGGTCGTGCTGCCGAGGACGCTCCACGCCCGCGGGAACTGCCCGAAGTAGATCTCCTCGACCGCCGCGTCGACGTCGATGCCGCGGGCGAACGCCTGCCGCACCTTCTCGTCGGCGAAGACGCCGTACTTCTCGTTCAGGTAGAGCGAGTAGGGCAGTCCCGGGTACTCCACCGAGTCGACCGTGACGCCGGCGTCGTCGAGACCGGCGACCTGGTTCGGCGGGATGTTGCTGGCGAGGTCGGCTTCGCCGCTCTCGATCACTCCGGTACGCACCGACGCCTCCGGCTGGATCTGCACGCGCAGCGTCTCGAACGCCGGCGCCTTCGTCTCGTGCGGGCCCCAGGCGTAGTCGTCGTTGCGCGTGTAGACGATCTCCTGGTCGGCGGTGTACTCGGTGAGCACGAACGGCCCGGTGCCGACCGTGACGTCGGGGCCGCCCGCCTTGAGCTTGTCGGCCGACTCGGCGAGCACGGCCGGCGAGTAGAAGCCGAGCTGCGGGGTGCTGGCCGCCTGGAGGAACGGCGCATACGGCTGCGTGAACGAGACCTTCACCGTGTGGTCGTCGACGACCTCGGTGCCGGCGTAGAAGTCTGCACCGAGCATGCTCGATGCCTGCGCCGACGCGGTCTCCGGGTCGACGATCCGGTCGAAGTTCGCCTTGACGGCCTCCGCATCGAACGGCTCGCCGTCCGTGAAGGTCACGTCGTCGCGCAGCGTGAAGGTGTACTCCGTGCTGTCCGGCGAGACGTCCCAGCTCGTCGCGAGCCACGGGCTGAACGTGCCGTCGTCCTCCTGGAACACCAGGGAGTCGAGCACCGCGCGCTGCACCATGCCGGAGACGTCGAGCTGGCTCACCTGCGGGTCCATGTGCCCCGCGGACAGGTTCGCGCCCTCGATCGACCAGACGAGCTCACCGCCGTCGCTCTCCGTGGACGGGCCGGCGCACGCGGTCAGCACCAGGGCGGTGGCGGCGGCGAGCGCGGCGAGGGGAAGGAGGCGACGCACAGGGGTGGCGGGCATGAGGATTCCTCAGAACGGACGGGTCGGGATGCCTCCATCCTAGGGCGGTTTGTTGGACCCGGTCGATCTGTGCAGGTCGCGGTATCAGAGCGACGGCAGGACGACCAGGTGCCGCTCGGTCGCTCCGGCTCGCTCCCCCTCGACCCGTGTCTGCCCTGGCGCGACGACCGCCGCGCTGAGCCCCTGCACGCGAGGCTCCGGCAGCCCGACCAGCCGCACGTCGACGAGGAGGTCGCCGCGGGTCCCCGCGATCCGCCAGCGCAGCTCGGCCTCCGTCGCCGCGGCCACCACGCGATCGGGGAACGGGTCCTGCTCCGCGCGGAATCCGCCGATCTCCTGAACCTGTGCCGCCAGCCGGGCATCGCGGACGTCGGCCGGGATGTCGTCGAGCACATGGTCGGCGAGGAACGGGTACGTGGCGGCGGGCCGTCCCGAGCGGATCGCGACGTCGAGAGCCTGCGCGGCGGCGACCGTCTCCGCCCACGGGTGCAGGACGGCGGAGGGGGCGTCCGTCCGTTCGAGCAGCTGCTGGAGCGCGGCGCCTGCGATCCGCCGGGCGCCGAACTCGTCGGAGTTCCCGAAGGCGACGACGCCGATGCCGCTGGCCGCGTGCCAGCGCATGTGCGCCGAGAATCCGGGAAGACCGCCGGAGTGCTGCACGATCCGCCCGAACCGCCGGTCGTCCTCGACGAAGAGGCCGTAGCCGTAGCCGGCCCCCGCAAGGTCGCGCCCGTCGAACATCGCCGACGGCACCGGGATCGGGGTGCGGGCCTGCTGCAGCTCCCGTCGCGACGCCGGAGCCAGCACGTCGGGCGCCAGCGGGTCGTCGGTGAAGGCCGAGCCGAGGAACCACATCCATCTCGCGATGTCGTCGACGGTGCTGAACATGCTGCCGATGCAGCCGAGCGCGCCCGACCCCACGAACGGCTCAGGGCGGAACGTGGTGCCGTCGTCGAACGTCCGGAACCCGCCGGCCAGCGTCTCCGGCGCGAAGCCGTCCGACACGTGTGCCGTCCGGCGCAGCCCGAGGGGCTCGAGCAGGGTCTCCCGGATCACGTCCTCCACCGTCCGCCCGGTCACCGCTTCCACGACGCGGCCGAGCAGCGACTGTCCGAGGTTGGAGTACTGGTAGACGGTTCCCGGCACGGCCGCGAGAGGCACCCCACCCGCGAACAGGGCGGCGATCTCGGCCCGCGAGGCGCCGAGGTGCCGATCCACCCAGGCGTTGTCCTCCCCTAGACCCGAGCGGTTGGAGAGCAGCAGGTCGCCCGTGACATCGACGTCAGCACCGCGGTGCCGCAGTCGGACATCGGGCAGGTAGGTGCGGATCGGCGCATGGAGGTCGAGCAGACCGCGGTCGCGCAACGAGAGCACGGTGGCGGCCAGGAAGCTCTTGGACATCGACGCGATGCGGAAGACGGTGTCCCGCGTCGTCGGGGCCTCATCGGCGCGGGGATGGCCGTGGGTGAGCACTGCGCGGACGCGCCCCCGTTCGGCCACCGCGGCGATGGCGGCCGGGGCGGCACGACGTGCGCGCTCGTCCAGGCCGTGCTGGAGAGCTTCTGCGGCGGTCTCCGTCGTGACGAGAAGACCCGCATCCGCGGGCGTCACGCCGGGACCTCGGCGCGCACCTCGTCGGCGAAGGCCTCGATGAGCGCGCGGCTGGCTGCGGTGTTGTGGTCGTGCACGCGCTCGGCGGCGGCGATGAGCGCGGGAAGCGAGCGTCCCTCTCCCCGCAGCGCCGCGTCGTCCCACCGCGCGAGGTCGGCGGCGGAGGCCTCGGGGTGGAACTGCACGCCGCGCACCCGCGCTCCTAGACGGAAGGCCTGGTTCTCGACGGCCGCGCTCGACGCCAGCAGCACCGCCGCGGGTGGCAGCCGCGTGATCATGTCCTGATGGTTCTCGATCATCGGAGCCTCGTCACCCAGCGCCGCGAACACGGCGTCCGTGCGTCCGGCCGCGGTCGGACGGATGGGGGTCGCGCCGCGCTCGATCGGTCCGGTCTTCTCAGCGACCTCGCCGCCGGCCACGTGGGCGAGCAGCTGACCGCCCAGACAGATGCCGAGCGTGGGGAGGTCGCGGGCGACGGCCTCCGCGGCGAGCGCCCGCTCTGCCGCGAGCCACGGTGCACGGTCATCGTCGTCCGGCATGAGCCCGCCGCCCAGCATCACGAGTCCTGCGTAGCCGTCCAGGGAGGGGGGCAGCGGCTGCTCGGCTCCCACGATCTCGTCGATGTCGATCGCCTTCTCCCGCAGCCAGGTGCCGAGGCGACGCGGGCCGGAGCTCGCCGAGTTCACGATCACGAGGACGCGCGGGGTCACAGCGCCCCCTCCCGCATCGTCGTGTCGACCGCCGGCGCGAGTGCGGCCGCGGCGGGCTCTCCTGCGCTGCCCGCGAGGAAGGCCTCGTGGTCGGGGTCGGAGGCCTCCAGCACGCGGAGGACGTTCTCGTGGGCCGCCGCCCGGAGGTCGTCCTCCGACCAGCCGCGACGCCGCAGCTCGGCGAACAGGGCCGGATACCCCGAGACGTCGCCGAGACCGTCCGGCATCGCATCGGAGCCGTCGTAGTCGGCACCGATCCCGACCGCATGCGCGCCGGCCACGCGACGCACATGATCGAGGTGATCGGCGACGTCGGCGACACCGACGCGCGGGGCCTCTCCCTCTCCCCCGGCCTCCCACCAGTCGCGGCGGGCCTGCGAGACGAACGTGGGCACGAACGGCACCATCACGACGCCGCCCTGCCCGCCGATCGCGGCGAGCACGTCGTCCGGCACGTTGCGGGGGTGGTCGCACAGGGCGAAGGCGCCGGAGTGGCTGACCATCACCGGGCGCGTCGTGACCTCGAGCGCGTGCCGCATCGTCGTCGGAGCGACGTGCGAGAGGTCGACGAGCACACCGATGCGGTTCATCTCGCGCACCACCTCGCGTCCGAAGTCCGTCAGACCGCCGTGGCGCGCCTCGTCGGTCGCGGAGTCCGCCCAGGCGATCGTCCGCGACCAGGTGAGGGTGAGATACCGAGCGCCGAGACGCGCGAACTGTCGCAGCACGGCCAGCGATCCGCCGAGCTGGTCGCCGCCCTCGATGCCGATGAGCGAGGCGATCCGCCCCTCGGCCATCGCCGCACGCACGTCGGCCGCCGTCCGAGCGATCGCGAAGCGCTGCGGGTGGGCGTCGACGAGCCGGTGCACGAAGTCGATCTGCTCGAGCGTGGCCACGACCTGCTCCGCCCCCTCCAGCACGGGATCGACCCAGACCGACCAGAACTGGCCGGCGACCCCGCCGGCGACCAGTCGCGGCAGGTCGGTCTGCGTGGCCGCCACCGACCCGGCGAGCTCCGCGGCCCGGTAGCCGAGCAGCGTCCTGCTCGCCCAGGCGAGATCGTTGTGGCCGTCGATCACCCGATCGATCGGCAGGTCCTCGTCGACCATCTCAGTCCTCTCGTCCATCCAGCACCGCGTTCATCCGCGCGGTGAGAGCGGGGTCCGCGCGGCGCGCGACGCCGTCCAGCTCCCGCACGGGCACGGCGCCGCGCGTGCTGGAGCAGAGCCACAGCGTCTCCGCCCGCTCCAGATCGTCCCGCACCATCGGACCGATGCGGGAGGGCATGTCGGCGAGTCCTGCGAAGACGTCGGCCTGGGTCGTCCCGGGGAGCACCCCGTGCTCGGGCGGTGGCGTGACCAGCGTCCCGTCGAGCAGCGCAATCAGCGTCGACCGCGGCCCTTCGAGCACGAAACCGTCGGCGCTGACGAAGATGACATCGTCCGCGCCCCGGCTCCGCGCCTCCCGCAGGGCCGCCTGGTTCACGGCGTACGCGAGGGATTTCGCCCCCTGCAGCAGCCAGGGCGCCGTCTCCATGACGTCGTGCCTGTATCCGCGGTCGAGGACCACCGCGGAGACGCCCCGCGCGCGGACGGCCTCCGGGTCCTCGCCCGCGAAGCCCAGCACCCACCCCGTCGGCCCGGCCGGGTCGATCTCGTCCCCGCGGGTCATCGCGATCTTGATCGAGGCGATCTCCCCCTCGCGGAGCACTCCGGGACGGGACACCTCGACGGCTGCGTGGCGCACCGCCCGTGCCCACCGCTCGCGGCGTGGCACGGGCAGCCCCAGGAGCTGCGCCGAACGCTCCAGTCGTGCGAGGTGCGCGTCCAGGGCCTGCGGCCTGGCCTGACGCACGACAGCGGTCTCGAACACGCCGTCGCCGCGGGTCACGCCGAGGTCGGTCGCCCGGATGATCGGCTCCCGCGGGTCGACCGGGTGGATCCCGCCCTCCGCGCCCTCGTCGGCGAGATCGAGCCGGTACAGCAGCAGTGCACGCATGGGATTCCGCTCTCGCAGGTTCGGGGGCCGGTCAGCCCGCGGTCAGGACGGCCTCGGGGGCCTCGGCCGCGGATGAGTCGAAGACCCGGGACGCGTCACGGGCGATGCGCTCGGCGAGCACCTCGTGTCCGATCCCCGGTCCGGTGGGGACCGTGACCCGGCCCGCGACGGCCGTCACCGGAGGGGTGATGATGTCGGACTCGTAGTACTTGTCCGAACCCGACACGTCCGACGGGAGCAGGAAGCCCGGAAGCGAGGACAGCGCGACGTTCGCGGCCCGCCCGACGCCGAACTCGTGCATTCCCCCGCACCACACCGGGATGCCCGCATCGCGTGCCATGTCGTGCGCGGCGCGGGCGACGGTCAGCCCGCCCATCCGCGACACCTTGATGTTGAGGACCCGCCCTGCACCCAGCCGGATCATGGTCCGCAGGTCGCCGAGGTCGACGACCGACTCATCCAGGCACACGTCCGTGTCGAGCCGCGCCTGCAGATCGGCGTGGGCCACGAGATCCCGCGGCGCGAAGGGCTGCTCGATCATGGTGAGCGCCTCACGGTCCAGGCGCCTGAACACCTCGGCCGCCCGGTCGTCATCCGCGTAGGCGCCGTTCGCATCCACGTGGAGGTCGAGGTCGGGGAAGGCACCGCGCACCGCGCGCACGGGCTCCACGTCCCACCCCGGAGCGATCTTGAGCTTGACGCGCGGGTAGCCGGCCGCGCGCTGCAGCTCGACCTGGGCGAGCAGCTCGTCGAGCGACGGCTCGATCCCCAGCGACACCCCGGCGACGACCTCGTCGCGCGTCCCGCCCAGGGCCGCGGCGAGCGCGATCCCGCGCATCCGGGAGGACAGGTCCCACACCGCTCCGGAGAACCCGGCCTTCGCGAACTCATGCCCGCGGACGCGTGCCCACGACGCCTCCAGAGCCGCCGGCTCGTCCCCGTCCGCACGGAGCAGCGCCGGCACGAGGTAGCGCGTCGCGATCTCCCACGCGGTGACCGTGGTCTCCGCGCCGTAGAACGGATCGCTCGGCGACGCGATCTCCCCCCAGCCGGTCTGCCCGTCGGCATCGGTGACCTCGACGAGCACGTGCTCGATGCCGGACTTGCGGTGCGAACTCGTCTCGAAGCTGTGACGCAGCGGCTGTCGAAGGGCGAACAGCCGGACGCGGACGACCCTCACGCGTCCTCCTCGGTGCGGGGGCGCGGCGTCTCGGGGCCGTAGAGACCCAGCCGTGCCACCAGCCGGTCCCGTTCGGCCAGCCGCCTCCGCGCGCCCTTCGCGCTCGCCGTGGTGAGCGCACTGAGCAGGTGGCACACCGCCGCGACCGGGGTCGGGGAGTCGGCATACGAGGCGGATCCGGTGCGCACCCGGATGAGCGAGGTCGCGATCGATGCGAGCGGGGCGTCCTCACTGTCCGTGATGACGACGAGCTGACCCCCGGCTTCATGGAAGAGCCGCCCGAGCCGCACGGTCTCCTCGCGGTAGCGCCGCAGGGAGAACGCGATGAGCACGTCGCTGGCCCGGACGTCGGTGAGCACGGTGAGCGGCTGCAGCGCGTGCCCGTCGACGAGGAACACGTTCGACAGCGTCGCCGAGAGATCCGCATTGAGCAGTTGCGCGTACGCCGCCGCCTTGCCCTCGCCTGCCACATACCGTCGTCGGGCACCGAGCAGCAGCGCGGCGGCCTGCGGGACCTGGGCCGATCGGCTGAGCTCCTCGAAGGTCTGGGCGAGCGTGCGCTGCTCGGTCTCGATGATCCGCGCCTGGATGCTCTCGGCGGAGAGGTTGGTACGGATGCGCTCGCCGTAGCGGTCCCGCGGAGAGACGAGGTCGCGATCCTCCTGGTCGTGGTCGTGGTCGTTCATGCCGTGCCCTCCCCGGGTGTCGCGCGGTAGACCGCCGTGTCGTCGTCGAGGCGCACGGCCCCGACGAGGACGTCCCCGCGGCGGAACGCCGCAGTCATCGTCCGCTCCAGATGCCGCCGCAGCACCGCACGATCCTCGGCGTCGAGCTCGCCGGGGCGGGTCGGGATCGCGATCCAGGTGCCGCCGTCCGCCGCCACGGCCCGCCCCCAGTCGTCCGGCCCGAGCTCAGGCGGGACCGGGAGGGTGCGGCGGGTCGGGTGATCGGCGGCGTCCAGATCCCAGGAGACCACCAGGCGGTCGGTGTCGGGACGGGCGTAGTAGTCCCGTTCGTACGCGATGCCGACGGCGCCGAGCGAGCTCAGGTTGAAATGGGCGTTGCGCGAGAGCAGCGGATCGAACGTCCACCGCATCGTCCGCTGCCCCCAGCGCAGAGCCACCGCGCGCTGCGCGAACTTGAGTGCCTGGCCGACGCCCCGCCCCTGGTGCGCGGCGTCGACGGCCGCCGCCTGTGAATAGTGGAACGACGCACCGGCGGTGTCGCAGCCGGCGAAGCCGTAGGCGAATCCGATCAGCGTTCCGTCGTCGGCGAAGGCGCCGACCGCGGAACCGCCGTTGCGGGCGAGGGCGGTGAGCAGGTTGGCGTTGAGCGCGTACTCGTTCTCCGTGTAGGCGAAGACGCGGGCGTACAGCGCGGCGGCCTCACGGAACTCGGCGTACTGGGTGAGTTCGCGGCAGCCGTGGGCGACACCGGCGGCCACCGAAGAAAGAGGCACGATACGTTTCCTAAGATCGAGAAGTCCTGCTGCTCTGAGCGATGCTATCGGCGGGTTGCGGGGTGATCAAGGGGCAAGATACGGTTCGTAACCGTGACGACTCCTTCGGCAGTGCGCGACGCGGACCATCCTTCCGACGACATCATCGCACTCGTGCGCGAACTCGTGCTGCTCGAGACGCCGAGCCGCGACGTCGAGGCGAGCGGCCGTATCGCCGACCTGCTGTCCGCGTGGTTCGCCGGCGTCGGCGGCACCGTCCAGCGGGTCCCGCACGAGCTCGGGACAGACCTCGTCATCGACGTCCCCGGCACCGGAGACCCGGTGCTCCTCATCGGCCACACCGACACCGTGTGGCCGGTCGGCACGCTGGCGGACGACCTGCCATGGAGCGAGGAGGGCGATGTCGTGCGCGGCCCCGGCTCCTACGACATGAAAGCCGGCATCGTCGTGATGCTGGAGACGCTGCGCCGCCTGCAGCCCCTGCCGCTCGCACAGCGGCGCGCGGTGCGGATCGCGCTGGTCGCGGACGAGGAGATCGGCTCGCCGGTCTCGGGCCCCCTGCTCGCGGAGCGGGCTCGAGGTGCGGCCTGCGCCATCGGGTTTGAGTCCCCGCATCCCGACGGCGCCCTCAAGGTCGGCCGCCGCGGCAGTGCCCGGGTGCGCATCGCCGTCACCGGACGTGCGGCCCACGCCGCGCTCGACCCGGAGCACGGCGTCTCGGCGATCGACGAACTCGTCGACCAGCTCCTGCGGGTCCGCGCGATCGTCGCCGACCCGGATCTGCCGAGCCCGGTGCTCTGCAACGTCGGGGTCATCGACGGCGGGGCGCGCACCAACGTGGTGCCGGCGCAGGCCGCGGCCGAGATAGGACTCCGCTTCCTCGACCCGGACTCCGAGGAGCGCGTCCTCGCCGCTCTCCGCGGTCTGACCCCCGTGCGCCCTGGCGCCGACGTCGAGGTCGCCGTGCTCAGCGCCCGACCCGCCTGGCGTGCCTCCGCGGCGGACGCCACCTTCCTCGCGCGGATCGCCGAGGAAGGGGCCGCGCTCGGCCAGCACGTCGACGGCCGCCCCGCGGCCGGCGCGGGCGACACCAACCTCCTCGGCGGCCGCGGGCTCCCGACGGTCGACGGCTTCGGCCCGCGGGGTGGCGGCGCGCACGCGGTGGACGAGCACTTCCTGCGTTCCTCCCTGCACGAACGCATCGCGCTCCTGCGCGCCGTGCTCACCATCCCGACGGAGTGACGATACGATTCCGGTTCCCGCGCCCGAGCGGAACCGACCCGGGATACGTTCCGGATGTCTGGGACGTGTGACCACCGTCCGCCTCGGCGATCTCTCCCGGCGCATCCTGGCATCCGCGTGTTTCCGCCGTGTTACACCCCCTCGACGGCCGGCGATCTTTCCGGGTGTCGGCACTTTTCTTCCGCGATACGCATCGAATGTCTTGACCGCGCGGCCGTCTTCCGCTTGCATGGTCAGCACCGACCCGGCTTCACTGTGGATCCGGGCGGCGCCCGAAGGGACCTTCCATGCGTCTTGCCCCCCGCTCCAGAACCGTGCGAAGTCTGACCGCCGCCGCGATCGCCTCCGCGCTCCTCATCGCCGCTCCGGTCGGTGCCGCCCAGGCGCAGTCCGTCAGCGCGGCCACCGAGTCCCCGGCGTCCGAGACGACGCTCCGGATCGCCACCTCCGGATTCGTGGACACGTTCAACCCGTTCATCTCGATCTATCTGACGCCGACGAACATCATCCGGTACGTCTACGAGTCGCTCGTGCAGAACGACGCCGAGGACGGCTCCCCCACGAAGGGCCTCGCTGACAGCTGGGAGGCGACGGACGGCGGCCAGACGTGGACCTTCACCCTCCAGGACGACCTCGTCTGGTCGGACGGTGAGCCCATCACCTCCGCCGATGTGAAGTACACGTACGACCAGATGATGACGGTCCCCGCCCTCGGCACCGCCAACGGCAACCTCGTCTCGAACTTCGACACCGTCGAGACCCCCGACGACAAGACCGTCGTGATCACCCTGAAGACGCCGCAGGCCCCGAACCCCGGCTCGGAGATCCCGATCGTCCCGAAGCACATCTGGGAGGCGGTCGACGACCCCACCACCTTCACCAACGACGCCGACGTCGTCGGCTCCGGTCCGTTCGTCCTCGACAGCTACTCGGCCAACCAGTCCATCGTGCTGAAGGCGAATGAGAACTTCTGGCGCGGCGCCCCCAAGATCGACGCGATCCAGTACGTGTACTACACGAACTCCGACGCCCAGGTGCAGGCGCTCAAGGCGGGCGACGTCGACCTCGTCACCGGCCTCACCCCGACGCAGTTCTCGGCGCTCGACGGCGTCGACGGCGTCACCACGCACTCCGGCGAGGGCCGCCGCTACCACTCGATCAGCATCAACGTCGGTCAGCAGACGCGCGACAACGTGCCCTACGGCACCGGCAACGCCGCGCTGAAGGAGCTCGAGGTCCGCCAGGCCATCCGCCTCGGCACCGACACGGCCACCCTGCTCGACAAGGTGCTGGACGGCGAGGGCACGCTCGCCACGAGCTTCATCCCGGCGTCCTTCCCGAAGTGGCACCTCTCCGACGACGACGACGTGATCGTCGGCTTCGACCCCGAGGCCGCACAGGCGAAGCTCGACGAGGCCGGCTGGGTTCCCGGCGCGGACGGCATCCGCGAGAAGGACGGTCAGCGCCTGAGCCTGCGCCTGCTGACGGATGCGGACGATGCCAACGAGCAGTCCATCTCCGACTTCTTCGTCCCGTGGATGAAGGACATCGGGATCGAGATCACGGTCGAGTCCACCGACTCCGACACGATCAGCGCGAAGGCCACGTCCGGCGACTACGACCTGTACTTCAGCGGCTGGTCGGTCAATCCCGACCCCGACTACCAGCTGGGCATCAACACCTGCATGAATCTGCCGACCGCGACCGACGGCACCGGCGGCACCACGCAGGACGGGTACTGCAACCCGGAGTTCGACGAGATGTACGCCGCGCAGCGCTCCGAGATCGACCCGGAGAAGCGCCAGGAGATCGTGCACGACATGCTCGCGCTGAACTACACCGACACCGCGCAGGTCGCGACCTGGTACGCCAACTCGCTGGAGGCCTACCGCTCCGACCGCTTCACGGGCTTCACCCTGCAGCCGAAGGACGGCGGCATCATCGCCAACCAGGCCGGCTACTGGGGCTACCTGACCGTCGAGCCCGTCGAGGGGGCGACCGCCGGCGGCACCGGCACGAACACCGGACTCATCATCGGAGGCGTCGTGGTGGGGGTGGTCCTGATCGGAGGACTCATCTTCTTCCTGATCCGTCGCCGCAACATCGCCGACGTCGAATGAGTCCGGCGAGACGCCGCGGGTGGCGGGCTTCCGCCCCCGCGGCGTCTCCCGGTCCGCTGTAAGGAGACCCCCATGTCCAACGCGGTTCCCCCGTCCACCTCCGCCATCGCGACGAGCGCCGCGGCCGAGGAGCAGCCGAAGGGCGTCGGCGCCCTCCGCTACTTCCTGGTCAAGCTCGGCGGCGCGGCCATCAGCCTGGCGATGGTGATCCTCCTCGGATTCTTCGCCTTCAAGATCCTGCCGGGCGATCCGGTCGCCTCGATCGCCCGTGAGCGCGGCATGAGCGCCGAGCAGGCCGACCAGCTACGCGAGCAGCTCGGCCTGAACAAGCCCCTGTGGCAGCAGTTCGTCGACTACCTCGGCAACGTGTTCACCCTGAACTTCGGCACGAGCTACGTCTACCGCACCTCCGTGTCCGAGCTCATCGGCCAGTACTTCTGGAACACGATCCTCCTCACCGGCACGGCGGCGATCATCGCGATCGCGCTCGGTCTCTGGCTCGGGCAGAAGGCGGCCTGGAAGCACGGCTCCACCTTCGACCGCATCGTCTCCGGCACCTCGCTCGTGTTCTGGTCGGTTCCGACCTTCTGGCTGGCGCTGCTGCTCCTGATGATCTTCGGCGGCACGCTGCACTGGTTCCCGACCGGAGGCATGGTCTCCCCCAACCCGCCCACCGATCCGGTCGGCGCGGTCTTGGACGTGATCTCGCACATGGTGCTCCCGGTCATCACGATGGTCGCGGTCGTCTACGCGCAGTACCTGATGGTGATGCGCAGCTCGCTCCTCGAGGAGATGGGCGCCGACTACCTCACGACCGCGCGGGCCAAGGGCCTCAGGGAAGACCTCGTCCGCCGTCGGCACGCCGTCCCCAACGCCCTGCTGCCGACCGTGACGCTCGTCTTCATGCACATCGGCGGCCTCATCGCCGGGGCGGTCACGGTGGAGACGGTGTTCTCCTGGCCCGGGCTCGGGAAGCTGACCTTCGAGGCCATCTCCGGACCCGACCTTCCGCTCCTGCAGGGCACCTTCGTGGTGTTCTCCACGATCATCATCGCGATGAACCTCATCGCGGACCTCATCTATCGTCAGCTCGACCCGAGGGTGAGGCGCGCATGACCACGGCATCCCCGACCATCCGTTCACCCCGTGCTCTGGCGTGGCACCGCCGCGGCACCGCGTTCGTCGACTTCTGCCGGCAGTTCGCCCAGCACCGGGCGGGCATGGTGGGCCTCGTCTTCCTCGTGATCGTAGCGCTCATCGCGATCTTCGCCCCCGTGATCGCCCCCGCCAGCATGCTCGACGTCACGAAACTCGTCGACGTGCAGCGCTTCGCCCCGCCGTCCTGGGAGCATCCCCTCGGCACCGATCATCAGGGTCGCGAGATCTGGGTCCGCATGGTGTGGGGCGCCAGGGTGTCCCTGCTCGTCGGCCTCGCCGCCACGGCGATGTCGATGATCATCGGCACTCTCGTCGGCCTCTCGGCGGGCCACTTCACCGGCTTCTTCGGCGGGCTGATGATGCGCATCATCGACTTCTTCCTCGTGCTGCCGTCGCTGATCCTCGCGATCGTGCTGTCGTCGGTGCTGAGCCGCGGCGTCTGGACCATCATCATCGCGATCGGCCTGACCTCGTGGGCCGGTACCGCCCGCGTCGTCCGCGCGCAGACCCTCTCCGTGGAGTCGCGCGACTACATCGAACGCTCGCGGGCCCTCGGCGCCGGGCACTGGCACATCATCATGAAGCACCTCCTCCCCGGGGTGCTGCCGCTCGTGCTCGCCAACACGACGCTCACGGTCGGCTCGGCGATCATCTCCGAATCCACCCTGGCGTTCCTCGGCCTCGGCGACACCACGCTGCAGTCCTGGGGCTCGATCCTGAAGAACGCGATGGACGTCTCCGCGGCGACCAGCGGCTACTGGTGGTACGTGCTCGTGCCCGGCATCGCCATCGTCCTCGTCGTGCTGTCGTTCACCCTGATGGGCCGTGCCGTCGAGAACATCACCAACCCGACGCTGAGGAGCCGCTGAGATGCCCGACCTGATCTTCGACGACGTCTCCATCACGTACCGCACCTCCGGGCGGTCCGGTCGGGACGAGGTGGCGGCCGTGCGCAACGTCTCGCTCACCCTCCCGGCAGGGCAGACCCTCGGCATCGCCGGCGAGTCAGGCTCCGGCAAGTCCACGCTCGCCATGAGCGTGCTCCGGCTCCTGCCGCGCAACGCACGTCTCAGCGGCCGTGTGCTGCTGGGCGACGAGGATGTCGCCTCGTTGTCCTTCGGGCAGCTGCGCGCCGTGCGCTGGGCGCAGACGTCCATCGTGTTCCAGGGCGCGATGCACTCGCTCAACCCGGTGCGCACCGTCGGCTGGCAGCTCCTGGAGGCGCTCGAGCTGCACGCCTCGGAGCGTTGGAAGGGCGAGAAGGCACGCAGAGAACGCGTGCGCGAACTGCTCGACATCGTCGACCTGCCGCAGCAGAAGAGCGAGTCGTACCCGCATGAGCTCTCCGGCGGCCAGAAGCAGCGCGTGATGATCGCTATGGCCCTCGCCTGCGATCCCGAGGTCATCATCGCGGACGAGCCGACCACCGCGCTCGACGTGATCGTGCAGAAGCAGATCCTCGACATGATCTCCCGGCTCGTGGCGGAGCGCGGCATCTCGATGCTCATGATCAGCCACGACCTGTCGGTGCTCGCCACGGCCTGCGACCGGATCGCCATCATGCGCGACGGGGAGCTCGTCGAGGTCGGCGAGAGCTACGCGGTCTGCACCAGCCCGCAGGAGGCGTACACGCGTCAGCTCGCCGACGCCTTTCCCACGATCGGCGACCCGGCCTCGCGGATGGCCCCGGTGACCCGGCACGGTCGTGGCGCGGACGAGGTGCCGGAGATCACGCACGGCGACGAGGTGCTGCTGGAGGCGCGCGGCGTCAACGTCACCTATCGCTCCGGCGGGCGCCCCGTGCACGCGGTCCGCGACGTCGACCTCTCCGTGCGCACAGGCGAGATCGTGGCGCTCGTCGGCCAGTCCGGCTCGGGCAAGTCGACCCTCGCCCGCGCGCTGATGGGCTTGCAGCCTGCCGACCCCGGGTCGCAGATCCGCTTCGACGGCGCAACCCTTCCGTCGAAGGGACGCGACCTCGCGCGATTCCGCTCGCAGGTGCAGCTCGTGCTGCAGGACCCGTGGGCCGCGCTGAACCCGAAGCACAGCGTGTACGAGTCCGTGGCCGAGGGGCTGCGGGTGCAGCGCTTCCCCGGCGACGAGCGCGAACGCGTGGCGCAGAGCCTCGCGGACGCGGAACTCACCCCGCCGGAGCGCTACTTCGGCGCCATCCCGCAGGAGCTCAGCGGCGGGCAGAGGCAGCGCGTCGTCATCGCGGGGGCCCTCGCCGTGCAGCCGCAGATGCTCATCGCGGACGAGCCCGTCGCCTCGCTCGACGCGTCCGTGCGCGGGGAGATCCTCGGACTCCTGCTGGAGCTGCGCCGCCGCCTCGGGCTCTCCGCCCTCGTCATCACGCACGACCTCGGTCTCGCCTGGAACATCGCCCACACCGTCGCGGTGATGTACCACGGGCAGATCGTCGAGCACGGCCCCACCGAAGAGGTGCTGCTGAACCCGCAGCACGAGTACACCAGGCACCTGCTGTCCGCGGCGCCGCGCATCGAGGAGAAGACGGCATGAGCGTCACGACGGAGGCGGCGGTGTCGCCCTATCTCGACACAGCGCCCCTGCAGCCCGGCGACACCGTGGCGATCGTCTCGCCCTCCGGTCCCGGTAACGAGGAGAACACCCAGCGCGCCGTCGGCTACTACGAGTCCTGGGGTCTGAAGGTCCGGGTGGGAGAGCATGTCCTCACGCCGCACCCGCGCGCGTCGTACCTCGCGGGGCCCGACGACCTCCGCCGCGCCGACCTCGTCGGCGCCTGGCTCGACCCCGAGGTGGACGCCGTCGTCACGGCCCGAGGCGGCTACGGGGCCCTGCGCCTCCTCGACGGCATCGACTGGGCCGACATGCGCCGAGGCGCGCTGCGCAAGGACGGACGACCGAAGCTCCTCACGGGCTCGTCCGATGTGACCGCCCTGCACGAGACGTGGCGCGCGCATCTCGACGTCGCGACGCTCTTCTGCCCGATGGCGGGCAACAACGTCTTCCGCGATTCCGAGCAGGTGCGCGACGACGTGCAGCGCTGGCTCTTCGAACCCTGGCGGGGGCGGGAGCTCATCGGCCCGAAGACCGAGATCATGACGCCGGGTCGCGCCGAGGGGCGCTTCACGGGCGGCAACCTCAGTCTGCTCGCCGCCGGACTCGGCGCCCCGGAGGCGGACGTCCCAGCCCCTGGCATCCTTTTCCTGGAGGACATCACCGAGGAGCCGTACCGCCTCGACGGCTTCGTGACGCAGCTGCGTCGGGCAGGCCGTCTGGCGCAGGCGACGGGCATCGTGCTCGGCTCCTGGCATGAGTGCGGCGACCTCGACCTGGTCCACGCGCTCATGCGGGACGAGTTCCAGGACGCCGGCGTCCCCGTGCTGTGGGAGCAGGGCTTCGGCCACGACCTGCACGCCCTCACCATCCCGCTCGGTGTGGATGGGGTGCTGGACGCGACCGGCGACGAGCCGCGCCTCACGGTGGGACGGCCATGATCGCGCTTCCTCCCCTCGACCCCCGTGTCACCTGGTCGATCCGGCTCGTCGACGCCGGCAGCGGGGAGACCCTGGCCGAGCACGAGCCGCACAGGCAGTGCGAGACCGCGAGCATCGGCAAGATCTTCCTGCTCCTCGAGGTCGCGCGCCGGCTGGAGGCGGGCACGCTCGCCGAGGACGACCGGATCGAGATCCCGGACGAGCACCGCGTCGAGGACTCCGGACTGCTGTACCGCATGCACGATCAGCGCATCACGGTGCACGACGCGGCGCTCCTCGTCGGTGCGGTGAGCGACAACCTCGCCACGAACGCGCTAATCCATCTCAGCGGCCTGGAGGAGGTGCGGGCCGTCGCTCCGACCCTCGGGTACCGCGACACCGCGCTGCACGACTACATCCGCAACGAGCGCACGCCCGACCTGCCCTGGACGCCGTCGTTCGGCACCGCGGCCGAGCTGTCCGACGTGATGCGCCGTCTCGGTGCCGGCGAGGCGTTCTCGCCCGCGGTGAGCGCCCGGGTGCTGGACTGGCTCGCCGCCGACACCGACACGTCGATGACCGCCGACGCCTTCCTCCTCGACCCCCTCGCCCACGTCGAGGCCGAGTATCAGGGCATGGTGCTGCGCCACAAGACCGGCAGCGTGAGCTTCGCCCGCGTCGACGTCGGGCTGCTGCGGGGACCGGAGGCCGCTGTCGCCTATGCGGTGGCGGCGAACTGGAAGGACTCCGCGGCCGACCTCCGGGCGCCCGTGCTCGACGACATGCGCGCCGTCGGCGAACTCATCCGTGCGCACGTGACCGGGCGTGCACGGGACGAGGAGGACGCATGAGCGCTATCGACGTGGAGCTCCCCGACGAGAACGGCACCGTGTGGTCGGTGCTCGTCCAGGACATCGACTCGGGCGAGGTGCTGCTGCGCCATGACCCGGAGACGGTGCAGGACACCGCGAGCGTGGGCAAGATCTTCCTCCTGCACCGGCTCCTCACCGAGGTCGACGCGGGCACGCGCACCCTCGAGGACCGGGTCACCCGGCGGCCGGTCGAGGCCATCGAGGACTCCGGTCTCTGGTACCTGCTCCAGGCATCCGAGCTGTCGCTGTACGACGTGGCCGCTCTCATCGGAGCGGTGAGCGACAACGCCGCGACCAACACGCTGGGTCGCGTCATCGGCATCCCGACCGTGCAGGAGCACACCCGCGCGCTCGGCTACACCGCCTCCGCCCTCGACGACATCGTGCGGTGGCCGATCCCGCCCGGCGCACCCCGCACGCTGTCGCACGCGAACGCCGCGGAACTCGTGCGCTTCATGTCGCGGCTCGCCGACGGCACCGACCTCTCCCCCGCCTCGGCCGACACGCTGCGCCGCTGGCTGGGCGCGGGCATGGACCTGTCGATGGTCGCCTCGGCGTTCGACCTCGACCCGCTCGCGCACTGGGGCTTCGACCGCGGCGTCTGGCTGCTGAACAAGACCGGCACGATCTCCCGCGTCCGCGCCGACACCGGGATCGCGATGTCCCCCAGCCGCCGGATCGCCTACGCCGTGCTGGCCAACTGGGACAGAGGAGCCGACGGACGCGGTCCGGTGCTGGCCGCGATGCGTCGCATCGGCGAGGGCATCCAGGCCGCGCTCGCCGACTGACCACGGTTCACAACTCAGGACATCCGGTGTCAGTCGGTACGACGCGCCGCACCCGCGGCACCGCCGACCCGGTTTCTCCTGAGTTGTGAACGCGGGTCAGACGGCTCCGGCACGAGCCAGACGCTCCCGCACCCGGTCGATCGGCACCGCGTGCGCCGTCCGCCCCTCGGGGCCCACGGTGGTCTCCGCGGCGAGCACCGAGTTGATCAGCGCCTCCTCGACAGCGTCCATCGTCGCGGCGAAGAGCGGCGAGAGGTCGTCATCCGCCGCAGGACCGCCCGACGCCGGGTCGTGCACGGAAAAGGCGATCGCGTAGTCGCCGCTGCCCTGTGCGTAGTCGGCGCCCACGCCCCGCATCGCGAACACGGCGCGGTGGGCCACCCGGCCGAGCTGACGGCCGTCGACGGGCGCATCCGTCGCGACGACGATCATGCACGAGTTGCCGACGGGCTGTGCCGGCTCCTCGGCGAGCAGCTCCTCCGCGGGCAGCGGCACCCCCGCGATCCGCAACGTGCCGCTGAAATTCGTCTGCACGAGAGCCCCGACCGTGGACGCGCTCCCCGCGACATCGACCAGACGGGACGCCGTGCCGATGCCGCCCTTGTACCCGAGGGCGACGGTTCCGGCACCGGCACCGACGCACCCCTCCGCGACCGGACCCGCTGCCGCCGCAGCCAGTGCCGCCGTCACCTGCTCCTCGCCCACGGCCCGCCGGCGGATGTCGGAGAGGAACCCGTCATTCGTCTCGCCCACCACCGGGTTCAACGTGGTCGTCCGCGCATGCGCCGGCGTCGCCAGCAGGTGCCCGAGCAGCGCATCCGCGACGCGGAACACGGACAGGGTCGAGGTCAGTAGGACCGGCGTCTCCAGAGCCCCGAGCTCGCGGAGCTGCGTGGCACCCACGAGCTTGCCGTAGCCATTGCCGACCGAGAGGTTCGCGGGAAGGCTGCGGCGCTCGGCGGTGAGGGCGTCGGGGACGATGGCCGTCACTCCCGTGTGCAGACCGTCGCCGTGCAGCGTGGCGTGCCCCACCCGCACGCCGGGGACATCGGTGATGGCGTTCGCCGGGCCGCGCGCGAAGGCGCCGGACGGGACCCCGAGGTCGGCGAGACGGGGACGGGAGGACGAGGACGACGGCGGTGTCATGCTCCGATCCTCCCAGCGTCGGAGGGGCCGGCCGCAGTGCCGCGCCGGACGCTCCCCCGGGTCGAGCGCCCGTCCCGTGCGCTCGGTAGACTGGGCGGCACCACCCACACTCAGGCACGCTCACACAGTGCCGCATACATCGCTCGAGGAGACCTCCATGTCCGCCATTCCCGACAAGCCCGCACTCGAAGGTCTCGAAGCGAAGTGGGACGCCGCCTGGGCGGAGCAGGGTACGTACCTGTTCGACCGTCTGCGCGCCGCCGAGCTCGGCCGTGAGGGCGTCTACTCGATCGACACCCCGCCGCCCACCGCCTCCGGCAGCCTCCACATCGGTCACGTGTTCTCCTACACGCACACCGACGTCAAGGCGCGGTACGAGCGCATGCGCGGCAAGACCGTGTTCTACCCGATGGGCTGGGACGACAACGGCCTGCCCACCGAGCGCCGTGTGCAGAACTACTACGGTGTGCGCTGCGACCCGTCGCTCCCCTACGACGCCGACTTCACCCCGCCGTTCGAGGGCGGCGACAACAAGTCGAGCCGCGCCGCCGACCAGCAGCCGATCAGCCGTCGCAACTTCATCGAGCTGTGCGAGCGCCTCACGATCGAGGACGAGAAGCAGTTCGAGGCGCTGTTCCGTCAGCTCGGGCTGAGCGTGGACTGGACGCAGACCTACCGCACCATCTCCGACGACACGATCCGGCAGAGCCAGCTCGCCTTCCTCCGCAACATCGAGCGCGGCGAGGCGTATCAAGCCCTGGCACCGACGCTGTGGGACATCGACTTCCGCTCCGCGATCGCGCAGGCCGAACTCGAGGACCGCGACCAGCAGGCGGCGTACCACACGATCGAGTTCCCCTTCGCGGACGGTTCCGGTTCCATCGCGATCGACACCACGCGCCCGGAGCTCCTCCCCGCGTGCATCGCGATCGTTACCCACCCCGAGGGACCGCACAAGCACCTCATCGGCACGAAGGTCCGTACGCCCTACTTCGGCGCCGAGATCGAGATCCACGGCCACCACCTCGCCCAGCCCGACAAGGGCACCGGCGCCGCCATGGTCTGCACCTTCGGCGACGTGACCGACATCATCTGGTGGCGCGAGCTGCGCACCGCTGCCGGCGAGTCCCTGCCGAACATGACGACGATCGGTCTCGACGGCCGTTTCCTCCCCGAGGCCCCGTCGATCGTGGCCGACGCCGACGCCCGCGCCTGGTACGCGGAGAACGTGGCCGGCAAGACCGTCTTCAGCGCCCGCAAGGCGATCGTCGAGAAGCTGCAGGAGACCGGCGACATGACCGCCGTCGGCAAGCCCTTCCAGCACGCCGTGAAGTTCTTCGAGAAGGGTGACCGCCCGCTCGAGATCGTCTCGACCCGGCAGTGGTACATCCGCAACGGCGCCCGCGACGGCGAGCTGCGCGAGCAGCTCCTCGCGCACGGCACCGAGCTGGCGTGGCACCCCGACTTCATGCGGGTCCGCTACGAGAACTGGGTCGGCGGCCTCACCGGCGACTGGCTCGTGTCCCGGCAGCGGTTCTTCGGTGTGCCGATCCCGCTCTGGTACGCGCTGGACGAGAACGGCGAGCGCGACTACGACCGCGTGCTCACCCCGGACGCGGCCGCGCTGCCCATCGACCCGACCACGGACGTCCCCGCGGGCTACACCGAGGCCCAGCGCGGCGTGCCGGGCGGGTTCGACGCCGAGGCCGACATCCTCGACACGTGGGCGACCTCGTCGCTGACCCCGCAGCTCGCGGGCGGCTGGCAGCGCGACGAGGAGCTGTGGCAGCTCACCGCTCCGTTCGATCTGCGCCCGCAGGGACAGGACATCATCCGCACCTGGCTCTTCTCGACCATGCTGCGCTCCACGCTCGAAGACGGCCGCGCCCCGTGGAAGAACGCCGCCATCTCCGGCTTCATCGTCGACCCCGACCGCAAGAAGATGTCGAAGTCGAAGGGCAACGTGGTCACCCCTGCCGACGTGCTCGACGCCCACGGCTCGGACGCGGTGCGGTACTGGGCGGCTTCCAGCCGCCTCGGCATGGACGCGGCCTTCGACCCGCAGAACCCGACCCAGGTGAAGATCGGTCGGCGTCTGGCGATCAAGGTGCTCAACGCCGCGAAGTTCGTGCTGTCGTTCCCGGTGCCCGCGGGCGCTCAGGTGACACACGCGCTCGACGCCTCGATGCTCACGGCGCTCGACGCGGTGGTGGCCGAGGCGACCGCGGCCTTCGACCGGTATGACGCGGCCAGGGCGCTCGAGCTGACCGAGGCGTTCTTCTGGACGTTCTGCGACGACTACCTGGAGCTCGTGAAGGAGCGCGCCTACAACCAGAACGACGTGGGCCAGGCCTCGGCCGCCCTTGCGCTGCGTCTGGCGCTGTCCACGCTGCTCCGCCTGCTCGCACCGGTGCTCTCCTTCGCCACGGAGGAGGCCTGGTCGTGGTTCGAGGAGGGCTCCGTGCACACCGCAGCGTGGCCCGAGAAGCTCGGCATCGAGGGCGACCCGGCCGTGCTGGCCGCCGCCAGCGAGGCGCTCATCGGCATCCGGCGCGCGAAGACCGAGGCGAAGGCGTCGCAGAAGACCCCGGTCTCCCGTGCCGCCATCGCCGCACCCGCCGCGAAGGTCGAGGCCTTGCGCGCCGCGGCGGACGACCTCCGCGCTGTCGGCCGCATCGCCGAGCTCGAGATCTCCGAGGCGGAGGAGTTCGCGGTCACCGCGATCGAGCTCGCCCCGGTCGAGGCTTCCTGATGCAGCTCGGCACGCGCTGGGCCACGGGGGCGCAGCCCCCCGCGTCCGTCCCCGAGGCGTTGCGCCCCGCGATCGCCGAGGTCGAGTCCCAGGGCCTCACCGGCCACTGGACCCTCACCTGGCTCGAGGGCCGCGCGATCGCGGAGCTCGACGCCGGCTGGGAGGTCCTCCAGACCCCCTCCGGCGAGGTCATCGCCCGCCCCTTCTGATCGCCGAGACCCCGCTTCATCGTCGAGACCCCCTCCTCTCCGCGCGGATAGGAGGGGGTCTCGACGCGTAACCGGGGTCTCGGCGTCAGCGGCGCGGGGCTCCGAGCTGCGCGAGGAGATGGTCGACGGCGTGCGGGTCATGCCGGCGGGCCTGCTGTTCGCGGAGGAGGTCGAGGGCGAGGACCCGCCGCTGTGCGCGACGCTCGATCCGGTGCTCGATCATTGCGGTGACCCGGTCGGCGAGGTGCAGCAGGCCGCGCTCCGTCCGCGTGGGACTGACGAGGTGCAGGGTGGCGGCGGTCATGATGCGTCCGTCGTCTCGGCCGTGGCGGCGCCGCCAGGCGTGGGGAGGTCGAAGATCTCGGCACGGAGGGAGACACGGCGCACGTCCGGACCCTCCTGACCGCGGTACTGCGCGATCGCCTTCTCCACGACGGCCTCCAGTTCCGCCCGCAGCGACATCGCCTGCTCCGCGGTCATGTCGAGGTGCGTGGTGATGGTCAGACCCACGTCACGCCACCCCTCGGGGATGTCGGCATCCGAGCGGTTGAGGTACTGCATCAGCGTCTCGTGCCGGAGCCGGAAGAACTCCGATGTCACGATCTGGGCCGCGGCACGGTTGGCCGGCGACATCTGCTCGTCCGGTCCCGGCACGTCGATGCGGCCCTTCGGGCGCTCCCACCACCGCTCCCGCGCCGTGCCACGACCTTCCACTTCGCGGATGAGATCGTGGGCGGCGAGGGCGCGGAGGTGGTAGCTGGTGGATCCCGAGGTCTCCCCGACGAGGGCCGCGAGAGAGCTGGCCGTCTGAGGACCACGAGAGGCGAGCAGATCGAAGATCTTGACCCGCAGCGGATGCGCCAGCGCCTTGAGCGCTCCCGCATCCAGCGTCCGTACCTGCGTCTCGTTCGTCATGCATGCAAAGGTACGCTTGCAAACAACTCTTTGCAAGCTTTTCTTTGCAACGCGGTCAGCTCACCGCATCCCGCGCCGCGACGAAGGCCGTTACACAGCGCTCGACCTGCTCGGCGGAGTGCGCGGCGGAGAGCTGCACCCGGATGCGCGCCTTCCCCCGCGGCACCACCGGGAAGCTGAACGCCGTCACGTAGACGCCCTGGTCCTGCATCGCCGCGGCGATCCGGGCTGTGAGCGCGGCATCACCGAACATGACCGGCACGATCGGGTGCTCTCCGGGAAGCAGATCGAAGGCTTCCTCCGCCATCCGGGTGCGGAACAGGGCTGCGTTGTCCCGCAGCCGCGCCCGCAGGTCCGCCGATCCCTCGACGAGGTCGAGTGCGGTCAGGGTACCGGCCACGATGGCCGGAGCGAGGGTGTTCGAGAACAGGTACGGACGGGAACGCTGACGCAGCAGCGCGACGATCTCCGCGTGGGAGGCGACGTACCCCCCGGAGGCGCCGCCCAACGCCTTGCCGAAGGTGCCGGTGTAGATGTCGACACGATCTGCGACGCCGCACAGCTCCGGCGTCCCCCGCCCGTTCTCCCCGACGAAGCCGACCGCGTGCGAGTCGTCCACGAAGACGAGGGCGTCGTACCGCTCGGCGAGGTCGCAGATCTCAGCGAGCGGGGCGATGTAGCCGTCCATCGAGAAGACGCCGTCGGTCACGATCACGCGGAACCGGGCATCGGCGGCTGCCCGCAACTGCTCCTCCAGATCCGCCATGTCGCGGTTGCGGTACCGGAGTCGGCGCGCCTTCGACAGGCGGATGCCGTCGATGATGGACGCGTGGTTCAACTCGTCCGAGATGATCGCGTCCTCCGCGGAGAACAGCGTCTCGAAGACACCGCCGTTGGCGTCGAAGCAGGACGAGTAGAGGATCGCGTCGTCGGTGCCGAGGAAGTCCGCCAGCCGACGCTCGAGTTCGAGGTGCTGCTCCTGCGTGCCGCAGATGAAGCGCACGCTCGCGAGCCCGTACCCCCACTCGTCCAGGGCCGTCCGGGCCGCAGCGAGGATGCGGGGGTCGTCGGCGAGCCCGAGATAGTTGTTCGCGCAGAAGTTGAGCACCTCGGCGCCGTCGGCCGTGATCTCCGCCCGCTGCGGTCCGCGGATGCCGCGCTCGTGCTTGGTGAGCCCGGCCTCCTCGATCCCCGCCAGCTCCTGCGCCACATGGTCCTTGAAGGTCGCGTACATCACAGCTCCGTCCAGTCGAGGATGATCTTGCCCGTGCCGGCGGACTCCGCCGCCGCGAATCCGCGCTCCCAGTCGCGCGCCGGCACGACCTCGGCGATCACGCGACCGATGGCCGCCCGCAGTGTCGCACTCGTATGCAGCATCGCCCCCATGGCGTTCCAGGTCTCGAACATCTCGCGACCATAGATGCCGGTGATGGTGAGCATATGCGTGACGAGCTTGCCCCAATCGATGTCGAACCCCGTCGACGGCAGCCCAAGCATGGCGATCCGTCCGCCGTGGTTCATGTTGTCGATCATCGCCGGGAGCGCCGATGCCGCGCCGCTCATCTCGAAGCCGATGTCGAACCCCTCGCGCATGCCGAGCGCCCGCTGCGCGTCGCGGATCTCCTGGCGGGAGACGTCGACGACGTCGTCTGCTCCCATCCCTCGCGCCATCTCCAGGCGCGGGCCGCTCACGTCGGTCCCCACGATGAAGCGGGCACCGGCATGCCGGGCGACGGCGATCGCCATCAGGCCGATCGGGCCGCAGCCGGTGACGAGGACGTCCTCGCCGACCAGAGGGAAGCGGAGGGCGGTGTGCACGGCGTTGCCGAGCGGGTCGAAGATCGCGCCGAGCTCCGGAGCGACCTCGGCGTGGTGGACCCACACGTTGGTCGCCGGCAGCGAGAGGTACTCGGCGAAGGCACCGTCGCGTTGCAGACCGAGCCCGATGGTGCGGATGCACATCTGCCGCCGTCCGGCACGACAGTTCCGGCAGGTGCCGCAGACGATGTGTCCTTCGCCGGAGACCCGGTCGCCGACGGCGATGTCATGGACGAGCGATCCGATCTCGACGACCTCGCCGTAGAACTCATGTCCCGGGATGAGCTGCGCGGAGATCGCGGAGGCCGCCCAGTCGTCCCATCGCCGGATGTGCAGATCGGTCCCGCAGATGCCGGTGCGGAGGACGCGGATGACGACCTCGCCGGGGCCGGCGGTGGGATCGGGTCGCTCCACGAGCGCGAGGCCGGCGCCGGGTTCCTCCTTGAACAGAGCCTTCATGCTCCGATCTCATCGCATACGTCGCTGTAGAACAATCGGCACCTTCTGCAACGTCTCTATAGCCAGGTCTAAACTATCGACGTGGAACTCCATCAGCTCCAGATCCTCCGCGAACTCGGAGCCTTGGGCAGCGTGACGGCTGTCGCCGATACGCTCCGGGTCACCCCGTCCGCCGTCTCCCAGCAGCTCGCCGCGCTGCAGCGCTCCTTCCCCGCCCCGCTCACCCGTCGCCAGGGCCGCACGCTCGTGCTGACCTCTGCCGGCGAGGTCCTCGCGGCGGCCGGCGCCGAGGCCATCGATGCCATGGCCGCAGCGCGGCACGCACTGGACGACTTCGAGGGCGCCGCGACGGGAGAGGTGAGCGTCAGCGGCTTCCACAGCGTCGGTCAGGCGCTCTTCGGCCCGCTCGTGCGGGAGCTGTCAGGGAAGGAGCACGCCCCGACCGTGCGTCTCACGGACGAGGATGTCGCGCAGAGCGAGTTCCCCGGGCTCACCGCGCGGTACGACCTCGTCCTCGCCCATCGGATGGAGCACTCCGCACCGTGGCCGACCGAGGGCGTCCGCGCCGTGGGTCTCGTCCGCGAGCCGCTGGACGTCGCGGTCGCCGCCGCACATCCTCTCGCCGGTCGCCGCACCCTCTCGCCGGACGAGGTCGCCGACGAGCACTGGGTGACGAGCCGCGTGGGGTACTCCCCCGACGACGTGCTCCGTGCCGTCGCCGCCGTCGCCCGCCGCCCGGTCGAGGTCCGCCACCGCATCAACGACTACGGCGCGGTGTCGGCGGTTGTCGCGGCCGGCGGCGTCCTGGGAATGCTCCCCCGGTTCACCTCGCGCAGCGTCGACGATCGCGACATCGTACGCATCCCCCTGCGCGGCGTGAGCACGCACCGCATGATCGACGTCCTCGCGCGCCCGGAGAACCTGCGCCGCCGCTCGGTCCGTGTCGTCGTCGACGCCCTGCGAGAGGTGATGACCCGTCTGAGCACGGAACGTTCCGGGGATGGCGCTGGCTAGGCTCGGAGGATGAGCGACGCCACGAATCCGCTGCTGCAGCCGTCGACCCTTCCCTTCGGGCTCCCGGACTATCAGGCCATCCGCCCGGAGCACTATCTCCCCGCCTTCCGAGCCGGTTTCGCGGAGCAGCTCGCGGAGGTCGCGAACATCACCCGCGTGCGGTCGATGCCGACGTTCGAGAACACGCTCGAGGCGCTGGAGCGGTCGGGCGAGCTCCTCGACCGGGTGGCGCACGCCTTCTACACCGTGAGCTCCGCCGACGCCACGCCGGAGATCCAGGCGATCGATGAAGAGCTCGCTCCGCTCATGGCCGCCCATGAGGACGCGATCACGCTGGATGCGGCGCTCTACGCCCGCGTGGCCCACGTGTACGACCAGCGTGAGGCGCTCGGCCCCGATTCCGAGCAGCGGTATCTCGTGGAGCGCTACCACCGCGAGATGACGCATGCCGGCGCCGGGCTCGACGACGACGCGAAGGCGCAGCTCACGGGTCTGAACCAGAAGCTGTCCGTGCTCACGAACACGTTCGAGCGGAACCTGCTGAGCGATACGAACGACCTCGCCGTGGTCTTCGACTCCGCCGCCGAGCTGGAGGGCCTGAGTGCGGGCGAGCTCTCGTCCGCGGCGCGCGCCGCGGCCGACCGTGGGCTCGACGGCCGCTACCTCCTCACCCTGCCGCTGTTCACCGGCCATCCGGCCCTCGCCCGGCTCGCGGTGCGGGAATCCCGTCGCCGGATCATGGCGGCGTCGCGCGCGCGGGGCTCGCGCGACAACGGCAACGACAACCGCCCGGTGCTGCGCGAGATCGTGCGCCTCCGCGCCGAGCGCGCGCGCCTCCTCGGATATCCGTCGCATGCCGCGTACATCACCGCCGACGAGACGGCGGGCTCCCCCGAGGCCGTCGAGCGGATGCTGCGCCGGCTGGCTGCGCCGTCCGCCCGGAACGCCCGCGCCGAACGGGACGCGCTCCAGGCGATCGTCGACGAGACCGAGCCGGAGCCCTTCCCCGTGGAGGCCCACGACTGGGCGTTCTACACCGAGCGCGTGCGCACTGCCCGCTACGACATCGACACCGCCGCCCTGCGCCCCTGGTTCGAGGCGGAGCGGGTGCTGCAGGACGGCGTGTTCTTCGCGGCGACCCGCCTGTACGGGGTGACGTTCCACGAGCGGCAGGACCTCGCGGCCTATCACCCGCAGGCCCGCGTGTTCGAGGTGCGCAACGCCGACGACTCTCCCCTGGGCCTCTACGTGCTCGATCTCTACACCCGCGACTCCAAGCGCGGCGGGGCATGGATGAACGCGATCGTCAGCCAGTCCCGGCTGCGGGGCAGCGCCCCGGTCGCGGTGAACAACCTCAACGTCCCGCAGCCCGGGGACCGCGAGCCCACGCTGCTGACGCTCGACGAGGTGACGACGCTGTTCCACGAGTTCGGGCACGCCCTGCACGGCCTGTTCGCCACGGTCACCTACCCGCACTTCGCCGGGACCAACGTGTTCCGCGACTTCGTCGAGTTCCCCAGTCAGGTGAACGAGATGTGGATCCTCTGGCCGGAGGTCCTGGACCACTATGCCCGGCACCACGAGACCGGCGAGCCGCTGGATCCCGCCATCGTGCAGCGGCTGCGGGCGACTGCGACGTTCGATCAAGGGCACGCGACCAGCGAGTACCTCGCCGCAGCGTGGCTGGATCAGGCGTGGCACCGGCTCTCCACCGAGGACACGGTGGAGGATGCCGCCGCGTTCGAGGCCGCAGCGCTGGCCGACATCGGGCTGGATGACCCCGCCGTGCCGACCCGGTATTCCTCCACGTACTTCGCGCACGTCTTCTCCGGCGGTTACAGCGCGGGGTATTACTCGTACATCTGGAGCGAGGTGCTCGACGCCGACACCGTCGAGTGGTTCCGAGAGAACGGCGGGCTCACCAGGGCCAATGGGGACCGTTTCCGCGACCGGCTGCTCGGGGTCGGCGGCTCGAAGGACCCGCTGGCCGCCTACCGCGACTTCCGCGGGCGGGACGCCGACATCGAGCCGCTCCTGAAACGCCGTGGACTGGATTCCTGAGTCGTGAGACCCTGAGCGCATGGACGCATTCCCCGACGCTCCCTTCGGCCCGGCGGACAGCCTGGAGCTGGACGCCGTTCCCCTCGCCGTCATCCAGCACAAGGGTATCCGCCTCGCCGACCTCCGTGACGCTTTCGACACCGGCTACGGGGCGATCGCCGCGGCCTTCGCCGCCGGCAGGCTGATCCCCACCGGCCCGGCGCTCGCGATCTATCACGGCGATCCGATGGGCGTGTTCGATCTGGAGCTCGGCTTCCCGGTGCAGGCACCGCCGTCCGACCCGATCGCCACCGGCGACGGAACCGCCATCGTGGCGTCGGCCCTGCCGACCGGGCAGGCCGTCGCGACCACCGTCTTCGGCTCCTACGACGGTCTCGGCACCGGATGGGCCGGGCTGGTCGCACGCGCGGCGGAGGCCGGGCTGCACCCACGCGGCCTCTGGATCGAGGTGTACGTCTCGGACCCCGGCATCGATCCGGACGAGCTCCGCACGGACCTGCTCATGCCGGTGGCGTGAGCAGGCACGCCTGCGAGCTGCTCACCGCGTCCGCGGGAGGGTGTCTGACCCGCCGGGACCCGGCGCTCAGGCGCTCTTGCGCTTGCGCTCCATCACGATGGTGGGCGGGGCCCCCTCGTCGACGGCGGCACGGGTGATGATCACCTTCGCGACGTCCTCCGCAGACGGGATCTCGAACATCACCGGACCGAGCACGTCCTCCAGGATGGCACGGAGACCACGAGCACCCGTCTTGCGCTCGACCGCCAGATCCGCGATCGACCGCAGCGCGTCCTCCTCGAACTCCAGCTGGACACCGTCGAGCTCGAACATGCGCTGATACTGCTTCACGAGCGCGTTGCGCGGCCCCGTGAGGATGTCGATGAGCGCGGCCTGGTCGAGTGGCGACACGTTGGTGACGACGGGCAGGCGACCGATGAACTCCGGGATGAGCCCGAACTTGTGGAGGTCTTCCGGGAGCACCTCGCTGAAGAGATCGAGGTCCTTGCCCTTGTCGTGCAGCGGAGCGCCGAAGCCGACGCCGTGCTTGCCGACGCGCGCCGAGACGATGTCCTCCAGCCCGGCGAAGGCACCGGCCACGATGAAGAGCACGTTCGAGGTGTCGATCTGCAGGAACTCCTGGTGCGGGTGCTTGCGACCGCCCTGCGGCGGCACCGAGGCGACCGTGCCCTCGATGATCTTCAGCAGCGCCTGCTGCACACCCTCGCCCGACACATCGCGGGTGATCGACGGGTTCTCGGCCTTGCGGGCGATCTTGTCGACCTCGTCGATGTAGATGATGCCCTGCTCGGCGCGCTTCACGTCATAGTCCGCGGCCTGGATGAGCTTGAGGAGGATGTTCTCGACGTCTTCGCCGACGTAGCCGGCCTCCGTCAGCGCGGTCGCGTCGGCGACGGCGAACGGCACGTTGAGGCGCTTGGCGAGCGTCTGCGCCAGATAGGTCTTACCGCAGCCCGTCGGGCCGATGAGCAGGATGTTGCTCTTCGCGATCTCGATCTCTTCGGCCTTCTGCTCGGCCGGCTGCAGCGTGCCGTGGGCGCGGACGCGCTTGTAGTGGTTGTAGACGGCGACGGAGAGGGCGCGCTTCGCGGGCTCCTGTCCGACGACGTACTCCTCGAGGAACGTGAAGATCTCGCGAGGCTTCGGAAGCTCGAACTCGGCGACGCCCTCAGCGGACGACTCCGCCATGCGCTCTTCGATGATCTCGTTGCAGAGCTCGACGCACTCGTCGCAGATGTACACGCCGGGTCCGGCGATGAGCTGCTGCACCTGCTTCTGGCTCTTTCCGCAGAACGAGCACTTGAACAGGTCAGCGCTTTCACCGATGCGGGCCATGCGCGTCCTCCTCGGGGGGATCAGGATCGTTCTTCGAGCCTAACCGCTGCATACGACACCGGGCCGCATTGGCGACGAGTCGTTCGGCGGGTCCGGCGGATGACGGTGTCTCCGCCGTCATTCCGCGGGGAGGCAGCCGCCGTCCATGATGTATCCCCCGACATCGATCCGCACCTCGTCCGGACGCACCTCCCCGAAGACGCAGCCGCCCTCGGGACCGTCGGCACCGAACGCCACCGCGCGCGCATCTCCCCGGGCGACGTGATGGACGAGGCCGACCTCGCGCAAGGCGTCCTCGACGGAGGTCACAGAGATCGTGCTCTCCGTGCGCAGTGCTTCGAGACGCACGCGGAGGTCCGCCACCGGCTGCTCGGCGGCCGCCCGCGCCTCGGCCGACGTCTCCATCCGCTCACGATGCCGGTCGTTCTGTTCCATCGCGTGTTCCGGGTCGTACGGCGCACACTCCGGCGGAAGCTCGGCGCCGTCCACCTGCGGACAGGCGACGGTCGGGGTCACGGTCGGCGTCGGCGTGCCGGTGCCGACGGCCGCGGGTGTCGGAGCGCATCCCCCGAGAAGCAGGATCGCCGCCAGCACGAGCGTCACTCGCCCGGGGCGGGCGCGGACGCCGGAGGTCGCCATCATGCCGCCATGAAACCACAGCACCGGCGTCACGCGCACGCTGCTCGAACGACGAGGGCCCCGCCGCGCGGCACGCGACAGGGCCTTCGGTCATCCTGACTGGAAGTCAGACCATGCTCTTCGTGTGCCAGACCGTCTTGACCTCGGTGAAGGCGGCGATCCGCTCCGGCGACGCGACCACGTCGCCCGGGGCGAGCACGCGCTTCAGCGTGTCCGCTGCGGCGATCTGCATGTCGACCCACTCCAGCGCACCGGCGCCGGCGAGGTCGAGGGCGTTCACGTCCTGGTGTGAGGCGAGCCAGGGGGCGATCTCGGCCGGCGAACCGGTGAGCACGTTCACCGCGCCGCCGGGGACGTCGCTGGTCGCGAGCACCTCGGCGAGACTGATCGCGGAGAGCGGGTACTGCTCGCTCGCGACCACGACGACGGTGTTCCCGGCGACGAGGGCGGGGGCGATGACAGAGACCAGGCCGAGCAGCGCGGAGTCCTGCGGCGCCACGATCGCGACCACACCGGTGGGCTCTGGCACCGAGATGTTGAAGTACGGGCCGGAGACGGGGTTCGCGTTGCCCGCCACCTGGGCGTACTTGTCGCACCACCCGGCGTACCAGACCCAGAGATCGATCGCCTCGTCGACCTGCGCCGTGGCCGCCGAGGACGAGATGCCCTCCTGCGCCACGATCTCGTCGACGAACTGTGCGCGACGTCCCTCGAGCACCTCGGCAACGCGGTAGAGCACCTGGCCGCGGTTGTAGGCCGTCGCCCCCGACCAGCCCTTGACGGCGGCGCGCGCGGCGACGACCGCATCACGGGCGTCCTTGCGGGAGGCCTTGGCGGCGTTGGCGAGGAAGGCGCCCTTGCGGGAGACGACCTCGTACGTGCGTCCGGACTCGCTGCGGGGGAAGGCCCCGCCGATGGCGAGCTTGTAGGTCTTCGGAACGGTCAGTCGCTTGCTCATGCTGCGGCTCCCTTGAGGTAGGCGGTGAGCCCCTGGCGACCGCCCTCGCGGCCGAATCCGGACTCCTTGTAGCCGCCGAACGGGCTCGACGGGTCGAAACGGTTGAACGTGTTGGCCCACACGACGCCCGCACGCAGCCGATCCGCGACTGCGAGGATGCGCGAGCCCTTGTCCGACCAGATGCCCGCCGAGAGGCCGTACGGCGTGTTGTTGGCCTTCGCGATCGCCTCGGCGGGCGTCCGGAAGGTGAGGACCGACAGCACCGGGCCGAACACCTCGTCTCGGGCGATGCGGTGCGAGGCCTCGACGCCGGTGAAGATCGTCGGAGCGAACCAGAAGCCCTGCTCCGGGATCGCGCAGTCGGCGGTCCAGCGCTCCGCGCCCTCGGCCTCGCCGATGTCGCTCAGCTCGCGGATGCGGGCGAGCTGCGCTGCCGAGTTAATCGCGCCGATGTCCGTGTTCTTGTCGAGCGGGTCGCCGAGACGCAGCGTCGACAGCCGGTTCTTCAGCCGGTCGACGACCTCGTCGTGGATCGACTCCTGCACGAGCAGACGACTCCCGGCGCAGCACACGTGGCCCTGGTTGAAGAAGATGCCGTTGACGATGCCCTCGACAGCCTGATCGATCGGCGCGTCGTCGAACACGATGTTCGCGGCCTTGCCGCCCAGCTCCAGCGTCAGCTTCTTGTTCGTCCCCGCGACAGCCCGGGCGATGTCGCGACCGACACCCGTCGAGCCGGTGAACGCGACCTTGTCGACGTCCGGGTGACGGACCAGGGCGGCCCCGGTCGAGCCGGCCCCCGTGACGATGTTCACGACACCGGCGGGGAGATCGGCCTGCTGCAGGATCTCGGCGAAGATCAGTGCCGTCAGCGGCGTGGTCTCTGCCGGCTTGAGCACGACCGTGTTCCCTGCCGCCAGCGCGGGCGCCAGCTTCCACGCGAGCATCAGCAGCGGGAAGTTCCAGGGGATGACCTGCCCGGCGACGCCCAGGGCGCGCGGGTTCGCGCCGAGACCGGCGTAGTCGAGCTTGTCGGCCCACCCCGCGTAGTAGAAGAACCAGGACGCCACGAGGGGCACGTCCACGTCGCGGCTCTCCTTGATGGGCTTGCCGTTGTCGAGGCTCTCGGCGACGGCCAGCTCACGGGCACGCTCCTGCACGAGGCGGGCGATGCGGAACAGGTACTTGCCCCTGTCGCGGCCGCTCATCCGCGACCAGACCTTGTCGTAGGCGCGACGTGCCGCGGCGACGGCGCGGTCGATGTCCGCGTCGTCGGCGGAGGCGATCTCGGCGATCTCCTTCTCCGTCGCCGGGGAGATGGTGCGGAAGGGGGTGCCGGAGCCGTCGACGAACTCGCCGTCGATGAACAGCCCGTAGCTGTCCTTGAGGTTCAGCACCGCCGTGGACTCCGGAGCCGGAGCGTATTCCAGGAAGTTCATTTCAATCCCTTGGGTTGCTGCCCTTCGACCGGCTCAGGGACCGGCCGAAGAAGTCAGTCGATCGTGACGTAGTCGGGGCCGGAGTAGTGGCCGGTGGCGAGCTTCTGACGCTGCAGGAGCACGTCGTTGAGCAGGCTCGAGGCGCCGAAGCGGAACAGGTGCGGCTGGAGCCACTCCTCCCCCACGGTCTCGGCGACGGTCACCAGGTACTTGACCGCGTCCTTGGACGAGCGGATGCCGCCCGCGGGCTTCACGCCGATGCGCTCCCCCGTGCCGCGGTACCAGTCGCGCACCGTCTCCAGCATCAGCAGCGTGGTCGGCAGCGTCGCCGCCGGCTGCACCTTGCCCGTCGAGGTCTTGATGAAGTCGCCGCCGGCGAGGATGCCGAGCCAGGAGGCGCGCTTGATGTTGTCGTACGTGTTCAGCTCGCCGGTCTCGAGGATCACCTTGAGCGAGGCGTACGAGCCGTCCTCGCGGCGGCACGCCTCCTTGACCTGGGCGATCTGGTCGAACACCAGCCCGTAGCGGCCGGACAGGAACGCGCCCCGGTCGATGACCATGTCGATCTCGTCCGCACCGGCCGCGACCGCCTCCGCGGTGTCGGCGAGCTTGATCGCGAGGGAGGACCGGCCGCTCGGGAAGGCGGTGGCCACGGCGGCGACCGAGATGAGGCCGTCGTCGGGGTCGCCGTGCAGGCTGCCGAGGGCCTCGACCGCGCCGGCGACCATGTCACCGTAGAAGCAGACCGCGGCGACGCGGGGCGTCGAGGGGTCAGCGGCGTCGGGGTTCTTCGCCTTGGCGACGAGGGACCGTACCTTGCCGGGAGTGTCCGCACCCTCCAGGGTGGTCAGGTCGATCAGCTTGATGATCGTGTCCAGCGCCCACGCCTTCGACGTCGTCTTGATGGAGCGGGTGCCGAGGCCGGCAGCGCGCTGCTCCAGCCCGACGGCGTCCACGCCGGGGAGGCCGTGCAGGAAGCGACGGAGGGTCGCGTCGTCCGGCTCACCACCGAGGACGTCCACCGCCGTCCTGCGGCTGAGTTCTGTCGTCGTCACTGTTCCTCCAACAATGCTCGTGCTGTGGTCTCATCGGTCACCAGGACCCCGCACAGGCCGCTGGTCACGACCGTGCGCGCGATGTCGTGCTTGGCGGGGCCCGCCGTCACGAAGATGGCCCGCGCGGCGCCGCGCAGGCGGTCGAGCGAGACGCCGACCGTACGGGCGTCCAGCCGCGGGTCGACGATGTTGCCCTCGGCGTCGACATAGCGCCCGAGGACGTCGCCGACGGCGCCGCGGCGCGCGAGCTCCTCCACATCGTCGGCGGTGAGATAGCCGTTCTCGACGTGGGCGGAGGTCGCATCGCAAGGTCCGGCGGTGAAGAGGAACGCCTGGGCGTCCGCGGCCTCCTCCAACACGGCCGCGACGGTGCGGTCCCCTTCGATGGCCTGCTTCGTCTCGACGTGCTCCAGGATCGCGGGGCTCGGCAGCAGCGAGACCTGGCCGGAGGCACGCTGGGCGATGGTCACCGCGAGTCCCGCGGCCCCGCCCGAGCGCCGGTTGAGGCTGACGCCGCCGTTGAGCTGCACGACGGTGACGCCGTTCGCCCAGCCGTCGGGCAGGGCCTCGGCCACGGCGCGGAGCGTCTTGCCCCAGCTCACCCCGAGGGTGCGCGGAACAGGGCGGAGGGCGGTCAGGAAGTCGGCGGCCGCCTGGGCGACGCGCTCCAGAGTGCCCTCGTCGCCCTCGGGTGAGGGGACGACCACGGCATCGGTGAGGCCGAAGCGCTCCACGAGCTCGCGCTCGAGGCCGAGCCGACGGGCGCGCGGGTGGACGATCTCGATGCGGACGATGCCGCGCTGCCGCGCCTGCGTGAGGAGGCGCCCGACCTTCCACCGGGAGATCTTCAGGAGACCACCGATCTCGTCCTGCGTCTTGTCCTCGTCGTAGTACAGCTCGGCGACCCGGACCATGAGCAGATCTTCTTCCACGGTGTCCTCCTTCCTCCTCCAGGGTAGGCCGGATTCAGCGTTCGCGCACCCATCTGCTCATATGCGCATCTGCGCCATCCTCCCGCGCGCATCCGCGGGAGACGCGAAGAGGACGCCCGTCGACCGACGGGCGTCCTCTTCTGCGGGTGCGGACTACGCGCGCTTGCGCGAGGTGAGCACCTGGTCGACGATGCCGTACTCCAGCGCCTCGTTGGCCGAGAGGATCTTGTCGCGATCGATGTCGCGGTTGACCTGCTCGACCGGCTTGCCGGTGTGACGGGCCATGGTCTCCTCGAGCCAGGTACGCATGCGGAGGATCTCCGCCGCCTGGATCTCGATGTCGGAGGCCTGACCGTGTCCGGCCTCCCCCATCGCGGGCTGGTGCATCAGCACGCGGGCGTTCGGCAGCGCGAGACGCTTGCCGGGAGCGCCCGCCGCGAGCAGCACGGAGGCGGCCGAGGCCGCCTGGCCGAGCACGACGGTCTGGATCTGCGGCGCGACGTACTGCATCGTGTCGTAGATCGCCGTCATCGCGGTGAAGGAGCCACCGGGCGAATTGATGTACATGGTGATGTCGCGCTCGGAGTCCTGGCTCTCCAGGACGAGGAGCTGCGCCATGACGTCGTCGGCCGACGCGTCGTCGACCTGCACGCCGAGGAAGATCACGCGGTCTTCGAACAGCTTGTTGTACGGGTCCTGGCGCTTGAAGCCGTAGGCGGTGCGCTCTTCGAACTGCGGCAGCACATAGCGGCTGGAGGGCAGGTTTCCGGCGGACTGGAACGTGGGTGTGTACATGGTGTCCTCTCGAATCCTTACTCGACGCCCGTGCCGCCGCCGCCGGTGACGTCGCTGGCGTGCTCGCGGATGTGGTCGACGAAGCCGTACTCGAGGGCCTCCTCCGCCGTGAACCAGCGGTCGCGGTCGCCGTCGGCGTTGATCTGCTCGACGGGCTTGCCGGTCTGCGACGCGGTGATCTCGGCGAGGCGCTTCTTCATCGACAGGATGAGCTGCGCCTGGGTCTGGATGTCGCTCGCGGTGCCGCCGAAGCCGCCGTGCGGCTGGTGCAGCAGCACGCGGGCGTTCGGCGTGATGTAGCGCTTGCCCTTGGTGCCGCTCGTCAGCAGCAGCTGGCCCATGGACGCGGCCATGCCGATGCCGACCGTGACGATGTCGTTCGGCACGAACTGCATCGTGTCGTAGATCGCCATGCCCGCGGTGATCGAGCCGCCGGGCGAGTTGATGTAGAGGTAGATGTCCTTCTCGGAGTCTTCGGCGGCGAGAAGGAGGATCTTCGCGCAGATCTCGTTGGCGTTGTCGTCTCGCACCTCCGAGCCGAGCCAGATGATGCGGTCCTTCAGCAACCTGTCGAAGACGCTTGTCGCGACGAGGGGTTCAGCCATGTCAGCTCCTGCTTCCGTGTTTCAGTGATTCGAATCTACCGGCGCGCGCACAGCCCCTAGGTCGTGTTCGCCGTCGGCATATCAGGTGTCGCTGCCGGCGATCTCGTGCGCGTACGCCGTCATCGACCGGTGGTAGCGCGGCAGGTGCGGGACGAGGGCGAGGATGGCCACCGACAGGCCCTGCGCGGGCCGGCCGGCACTCGCGAGGATGAGGGCGTGCACCACTGCGACCGCGTCGCGACACGGGCCGTCCGCCGCGAGATCCTCCTCGGCGCGGATAACTCGCAGCGCCTCGTCGTAGTCCCCCAGGTTGCGCAGCGAGCTCGCGAGCTGGATCACGCACTGCGGGCGATGCTCCTCGTCGAGGCCGAGCGCCAGGGCGCGGCGGTACAGCTCCACGGCCTCCGCCGGGCGGCCGGCGGAATCGCGAGCTCCGGCGCGCTCGAACTCGGCCCTGGCGTCGTCCGCACCCCGTTCGGCGGCGAGGGCATCGATGCGGGCGATCGTCTCGTCGCCGACCTCCTCTCCGGAGGCCTCCGCCCACACCTGCTCGATGCGGTCGTCCCAGCTCGTCATCCCGTCATCCTTCCCTCGATGAGAAAGAGGGCGGATGCCGCAGCACCCGCCCTCTTCACTCGACCGTGCCGATCACTCGGCGGTGTCGGCGTCCTTCTTGGCCGGAGCCTTCTTCGCCGCCGGCTTCTTGGCGGCAGGCTTCTTCTCCGCGGCGGGCTTCTCGTCCGCGTCGGCATCCTTCTTGGCGGCCGCCTTCTTGGCCGGAGCCTTCTTCTTCGCGGCCGGCTTCTCCTCGGCCTCGGCGGGCTTCTCGTCCTCGGACTCGGCCTCGTCGTCGGTCACGACGAAGTCGGAGAGGTCGACGGCCTTGCCGTTGGTGTCCACGACCTTGACCTTGCCCAGCGCGATCGCGAGCGCCTTGTTCCGGGCGACCTCGCCGACCAGAGCGGGGAGCTGGTTCGAGGACTGCAGCGCCTCGACGAACTCCTGCGGCGCCATGCCGTACTGCGCGGCGGACTGGATGAGGTACTGCGAGAGCTCCTCCTGCGAGACCTGCACGTCGGCCTGCTCGGCGATCGTGTCGAGCAGCACCTGCGTGCGGAACTGCTTCTCGCTGGCCTCGGTCACCTCGGCGCGGTGCACGTCGTCCTCGAGACGACCCTCGCCCTCGAGGTGGTTGTGCACCTCGTCCTCGATGAGCTGCGGCGGGACCGGGATCTCGATCTGCTCGAGCAGCGTCTCGACGAGCTTGTCGCGCGCGGCAGAGCCCTGCGTGAAGACGCCCTGCTGCTCGACGCGCTCGCGCAGGCTGTCGCGCAGCTCCGCGATGGTGTCGAACTCGCTCGCGATCTGCGCGAACTCGTCGTCGGCCTCGGGAAGCTCGCGCTCCTTGACGGCCTTGACGGTGACGGAGACCTCCGCCTCCTTGCCGGCGTGGTCGCCACCGACGAGGGCGGAGCGGAAGGTGGTGTCCTCACCGGCGGTGAGCGACTCGATCGCGTCGTCGATGCCCTCGAGGAGCTCGCCGGAGCCGATCTCGTAGGAGACGCCCTCGGCGCGGTCGATCTCGCTGCCGTCGATCGTCGCGACGAGGTCCAGCTCGACGAAGTCGCCCTTGGCTGCGGGGCGGTCGACGGGGATGAGCGTGCCGAAGCGGGCGCGCATGTTCTCCAGCTCGGCGTCGAGGGCGGCCTCGTCGGCCTCCACGGCGTCGACCTCGAGGGTGATGCCCGCGTAGTCGGGGAGCTCGATCTCCGGGCGCACGTCGACCTCGACGTCGACGAGCAGGTCGCCCGAGAAGTCCTTCTCGTTGGGCCACTGCGTGATCTCGGCCGACGGACGACCGACGATGCGGAGCTTGTGCTCGGCGGTCGCCTCGCGGAAGAACTTGTCCAGGCCCTCGTTGACGGCGTGCTCGATGACGGCGCCGCGGCCGATGCGCTGGTCGATGATCGGAGCCGGCACCTTGCCCTTGCGGAAGCCGGGGATCTGGACGTCCTGCGCGATGTGCTCGTAGGCGTGCGTGATGCTCGGCTTGAGGTCGTCCGGGGTGACCGTGATGGTGAGCTTGACCCGGGTCGGGGTCAGCTTCTCGACGGTGCTGTTCGCCATGCTGGTGTGTTCTCCTTGTGGTTTCCGCGCAGAACGCGGCTGGAAGGTCGTGGGGTCGAGTCGGGGCGACAGGAGTTGAACCTGCGACCTCCCGCTCCCAAAGCGGGCGCTCTACCAAGCTGAGCTACGCCCCGGGGAATCCGCACGCAGATTCAGCCCCATCGAGTCTAACGGACAGGAGCACGCCCGACCGTCCGCTATGATCGATGGAGTCCGGACTCCGGTTCCGGGGGTGTAGCTCAATGGTAGAGTCTCAGTCTTCCAAACTGATTGCGCGGGTTCGATTCCCGTCACCCCCTCCACGTCGTCACCTCGGTCGAATACGCTGACAGGATCAGCTCCCGACCGGAAGGCCTGCCGAGATGAGCGCCTCGTGACCGCCCCTCCGCCGTCGGTTGCCGCGACCGCCACGGGGCCGGCTCCGGGTGGGCATCGTCTCCCGCCCGTCCTCTCCTCCGCGTCCGGCGTCCCCCGGCCGCCGCGCGACCGGCGAAGGCTGAAGGGCATCCTCGCCGGCGCCATCGGCACGGTCGTGGTGTTGACCGGTCTCGGCATCACGCAACTCGTGGCGAACCAGGGATACGACGAGGCCGCCAGCGGGGTCGAGGACGCCACCCGATCGGTGACCGCCCAGCAGACGGAACTCCGACAGCGGACCGCCGATCTGATCGCGGCGACGGACGCCGGGCATGTCATCATCGACACCGGCGCGCCCGCCCTCGCCGTTCCCGAGGACCTCTGGGCGGCCCTGGACTCCGCCGTGGCGGAGGGCGAGACCACGGGCGGCGAGGCCGAGGACGTCCTCGCGACGCCGCTCCCGGCCGACGAGACGAAACCCGGCTGGTTCTGGGACCTCTTCGCCGCGACGAGCCGTCTCGCCGAGGACCAGAGCATCCTGCGCGACGTCGCCGAGTCGATGGACAGCGCCTCCACGTCCGCCGCCGCGAGCGTGGACGCGGTCCGGACGAACGGCGTGGCCGTGCTCACCACCGCGGCCGAGGCCGCCGGCGCCTTCGAGAGCGCGCATCCGTCGACCCGCAACGCCGCCGTGATCGCTCTGCGCGGAGCCGCCGCGGATGCTCTCGCCGTCACTGAGGTCGACGACGCGGCTGCGGCCGCCTACGTCGCCCTGCAGAAGGCGGCCACCGATGTCGTCGCGGCCGAGGACGCGGAGCTCGCGGAGAAGGCGGGCCCACTGCGGAACGCCCGGCTCGAGATCGAGGCCTTCGCCCGCTCGCTCGCGCCCGGCGTCCTGTTGGAGTTCGACTGGGCACCCGTCGTCAACGGCGCCGGGTACAACGGCAGCATGGGCGGCTACACCACCTGGTGGTGGGACGAGCCGGGACGCGCGGTCATCGAGCTGTCGAACTCGGTCGCGGAGCAGTGGCCCGCAGAGCGCAGCAGGGCACTCGTCGCCCACGAGGTGGGTCATGCGATCAGCGTGAAGTGTCAGGACATGTACGACTCGTCCACGCAGGACAGCATCGAGAAGTGGGCGACGGCCTGGGCCATCAGCATGGGCTTCACGGACGACGCCAACGGCGTATGGGCCTACGGGTATCCCCCGCAGAACTACATCGACGCCGCGGCCGGCTGCCGCTGAGACGGAAGAAGCCGCCGTGATCATCACGGCGGCTTCTCCTCTCGCTCAGTCGGCGGTCACTGACCCCGACGCTCGCGCAGCTGAGTGAGGGCGTCCTCCAGGAGCTGGACGGCCTCTTCGTCCGTCCGGCGCTCCTTCACGTAAGCGAGGTGCGTCTTGTACGGCTCGGCCTTCGCGACGGCGGGAGGGTTCTCCTTGTCGCGCCCGGCCGGGAGACCCGACTGCGGGTGGTCGATGATCTCCGGGATCTCCTCCTCGGGGAGGCCGGCGGCGAAGTAGCGCACCGTCTCGTTGCCGAGGCCGTCCCAGTACGACACCGCGATGCGGTCGGCGTGATAGCCGTGGTCCTGCTCCCCCATGGGACCGGAACCGACACGGGTACCGCGGATCGCGTTTCCACCGGTAGCCATCAGATCACCTCGAACTTCGTGATGAGGCCGAGCGCCACGATGGCGATGAACCACGTGAGCGCCAGGACGACGGTGAAGCGGTTCAGGTTCCGCTCCGCGAGACCGGAGGAGCCGACCGCAGTGGTCATGCCGCCGCCGAACATGTCGGACAGGCCGCCACCGCGACCCTTGTGCAAGAGGATGAGGAGAGTCAGCAGGACGCTGGTGATGCCCAGCACGACCTGCAGGACGAACTCGAGAATTGCCACGGAAAGAGCCTTTCGCTGGGGCCGGAGCGCCCCCGTAACGGTCAAGTATACGGTGCAGCGGGGCCGGAGCCCCGCCGCACTCACACGCCGACGTGCTTCTCGAAACGGATGATCGCCGCGAACTCGTCGACGACGAGGCTCGCGCCGCCGACCAGAGCGCCGTCCACGTCGGGCTCGCGCATGAAGCTGGCGATGTTCGCCGCCTTGACGGAGCCGCCGTACAGGATGCGGGTGCGCGCAGCCGCCTCGTCGCCGAGGACCTTCGCGATCACGCCGCGGAGTGCGGCGCACACATCCTGCGCCTGCTGCGGCGTGGCCGCCTGACCCGACCCGATGGCCCAGACCGGCTCATACGCGACGACGATGTCGGCCGAGGGCGAGACGCCCTGCAGCGCGGCCTCGAGCTGTCCGGCCGGAACCGCGCTGGCGCCGAACTTCTCCAGGTCCTCCGCCGTCTCGCCGACGCAGATCACCGGGGAGAGGCCGTGCTTGAGAGCAGCCTTCACCTTGCCGGCCACGATCTCGTCGGACTCGGCGTGGTACTCGCGACGCTCGGAGTGCCCGATGATGACGTACTTCGCGTCGAGCTTCGCCAGGAACGCGCCGGAGATCTCGCCGGTGTACGCCCCGGAGTCGTGCGCCGAGACGTCCTGCGCACCGAACGCGAACGGGATCTTGTCCGCGTCGATCAGCGTCTGCACGCTGCGGATGTCGGTGAAGGGCGGGAAGACCGCCACCTCCACGGATCCGTCCTCGTGCTTGGCGTCCTTCAGCGTCCAGTGCAGCTTCTGCACGAACGCCACCGCCTGCAGGTGATCCAGGTTCATCTTCCAGTTGCCCGCGATCAGCGGGGTACGGGAGCTCACGCCCATCCGAGGACCTCCAGCCCAGGTAGTTTCTTGCCCTCGAGGAATTCGAGGCTCGCGCCGCCGCCGGTCGAGATGTGCCCGAACTGGTCGTCGGTGAATCCGAGCTGACGGACGGCTGCGGCGGAGTCGCCGCCACCGACCACGCTGAGGCCGTCGACCTCGGTCAGCGCCTGCGCGACCGCCTTCGTCCCTGCGGCGAAGGCCGGGAACTCGAACACGCCCATCGGGCCGTTCCAGAACACGGTCTTCGATCCGCGGATGACCTCGGCGAAGCGCGCCGCGGTGTCCGGCCCGATGTCGAGGCCGATGCCCGACGAACCGAACGCCGTCTCCTCGATCGCGTCCGCGGGGGCCACCTCGTGGTCCGCGTCGGCACCGAAGGACGCGGCGACGACCACGTCGGTGGGGAGCACGAGCTCCACGCCGCGCTCGGCCGCCTCGGCGATGTATCCGCGCACGGTCTCGAGCTGGTCCTCCTCGAGGAGGCTCGACGCGACGGCATGCCCCTGCGCCTTCAGGAAGGTGAAGAGCATGCCGCCGCCGACCAGGATGCGGTCGACCCGCGGGAGCAGGTGCGAGATGACTCCGAGCTTGTCGCTCACCTTGGACCCGCCGAGCACCACCGCGTACGGCCGCTCCGGATTCTCCGTCAAGCGGTCGAGCACGTCGAGCTCGGTCGCGATCAGGAGGCCGGCCGCCGAGGGCAGCAGCTTCGCGAGGTCGTAGACGCTCGCCTGCTTGCGGTGCACGACGCCGAAGCCGTCGGACACGAGCACGTCGCCCAGCTCCGCGAGCTGGGCCGCGAAGGCACCACGCTCGGCCTCGTCCTTCGAGGTCTCCCCCGGGTTGAAACGGAGGTTCTCGATCACGACGACCTGGCCGTTCTCGAGGGACGCCACGGCGTCCTTCGCGGCTTCGCCGACCGTGTCGCCCGCGAAGGCGACCGGTGCGCCGAGCATCTCGGACAGTCGCTGCGCGACCGGCTCCAGGCTGAACTGCGGATCGGGTGCGCCGTCGGGGCGTCCCAGGTGCGAGCAGACGACGACGCGGGCGCCCGCGTCGATGAGGGTCTTCAGGGTCGGCAGCGAGGCGCGGACACGGCCATCGTCCGTGATGATCCCGTCCCGCAGGGGGACGTTCAGATCACAACGGACGATGACGCGCTTGCCCTCGAGCGAACCCAGTGAGTCCAGGGTGCGCAGAGTCATGTGTCGGAGCTCAGATGCGCTCGGCGACGTACTCGGTCAGGTCGACGAGACGGTTGGAGTAGCCCCACTCGTTGTCGTACCAGCTCGACACCTTGATCAGGTTGCCGCTGACGTTGGTGAGCGTGGAGTCGAAGATCGACGAGTGCGGGTTGTGCACGATGTCGCTCGACACGATCGGGTCCTCGTTGTACTGCAGGTACCCGGCCAGACGACCCTCGGCCGCGGCCTTCTTGTAGGCCTCGTTGACCTCGTCCACCGTCAGGTTCTCGCGGTCCGTGATGAGCGTCAGGTCGACGATCGAGCCCGTGGGGACCGGCACGCGGTAGGACGAGCCGCTGAGCTTGCCGTTCAGCTCGGGCAGCACGAGGCCGATGGCCTTCGCAGCCCCCGTCGAGGCCGGCGTGATGTTGATCGCGGCGGCGCGGGCGCGGCGGAGGTCCTTGTGCGGGCCGTCCTGCAGGTTCTGGTCCGCGGTGTACGCGTGCGCCGTCATCATGAAGCCGCGGTCGATGCCGAAGGCGTCGTTGAACACCTTGGCCAGCGGCGCGAGGCAGTTCGTGGTGCAGGAGGCGTTGGAGATGATGTGGTCCGTCTCCGGGTTGTACGTCTCCTCGTTCACGCCCATGACGATGGTGCGGTCGTCACCAGTGGCCGGAGCCGAGATGAGGACCTTCTTCGCACCGGCGTCGATGTGCTTGCGCGCGGCGTCGGCGTTGGTGAAGAAGCCGGTCGACTCGATGACGATGTCCACGCCCAGCTCGCCCCACGGGAGGTTGGCGGGGTCGCGCTCTGCGAAAGCCTTGATCTCCTTGCCGTCGACGGTGATGCTGTCGTCGTCGTACGTGATCTCGGCGTCGAGGACGCCGCTGACCGAGTCGTACTTCAGCAGGTGCGCCAGGGTCTTGTTGTCGGTGAGGTCGTTGACCGCGACGATCTCAAGGTCTGCTCCCTGCGCGAGAGCTGCGCGGAAGTAGTTGCGTCCGATGCGGCCGAAGCCGTTGATACCGATCTTGACAGACACTCAGGTCTCCCTGTTTCTCATGCGCCGAGCGCCGCCGTCGAGCGTGCGCCATGCGCGGGTTTTTTGGCTGAGATGGCGCCCCGACGAGCCGTGGGCCCGCCGGGACGCGACCCGATTACGACAGTACCAGCAGGCCGTTCGTCTGCTGACGGGCGACCTCGAGGCGCTGGGCGACGTTCTCCCAGTTGGCGATGTTCCACGCGGCCTTGACGTAGTCGGCCTTCACGTTGAGGTAGTCGAGGTAGAAGGCGTGCTCCCACATGTCCAGCTGGAACAGCGGGATGGTGCCCTGCGCGGTGTTCGACTGCTGGTCGAACAGCTGCTGGATGATCAGGCGCGAGCCGATCGAGTCCCAGCTCAGCACTGCCCAGCCGGAACCCTGGATGCCGGTGGCGGCGGCGGTGAAGTGCGCCTGGAACTTCTCGAAGGAGCCGAAGTACTCGTCGATGGCGGCCTTGAGCTCACCCTCGGGCTGGCCGCCGCCGTTCGGCGAGAGGTTGGTCCAGAAGATCGAGTGGTTGACGTGCCCGCCGAGGTTGAAGGCGAGGTCCTTCTCGAGCTTGTTCACGTTCGCGAGGTTGCCGCTCTCGCGGGCCTCGGCGAGCTGCTCCAGGGCCGTGTTGGCGCCCGCGACGTAGGTCGCGTGGTGCTTGTCGTGATGCAGCTCCATGATCTTGCCGCTGATGTGCGGCTCGAGAGCGGCGAAGTCGTAGGGAAGGTCGGGGAGCGTGTAGGTTGCCATATCGCATTCATCCAATCCGCGCCGCGCCGCGGCGCTTGCCGATGCTCCGCGTCGCCGATGTGCGACGGAGAGCGGACGACTTTCATCCTACTGACGACAACGCACCGGGTGTCCGGATCCTTCCGGGGGTTGACACGCCGTCCGGGAGACGGTGGCAGCCGGGTCAGACGTCGAGCCCCGCGGGGACGGCGGCCTCGGTCCCCGGGATGCCCTCCTGCTGCGCGCGCTTGTCGGCCATCGCCAGCAGGCGGCGGATGCGGCCGGCCACGGCGTCCTTCGTGAGCGGAGGGTCGGCGTGGTGGCCGAGCTCGTCGAGGCTGGCGTCGCGGTGCGCGAGGCGGAGCTCGCCGGCCACGCGGAGGTGATCGGGCACCTCATCCGCCAGGATCTCGAGGGCGCGCTCGACCCGGGCGCATGCCGCCACGGCGGCCTGCGCGGAACGGCGGAGGTTCGCGTCATCGAAGTTGACGAGACGGTTCACACCGGCGCGCACCTCACGGCGCTGCCGCAGCTCCTCCCACGCGAGAGCGGTGCGCTGGGCACCCATCTCGCTGAGGATGGTGCGGATGGCCTCCCCCTCGCGCACGACGACGCGAGGAAGCCCTCGGACCTCACGCGCCTTCGCGGCGACACCGAGGCGGTGGGCCGCGCCCACGAGTGCCATGGCCGCCTCGGACGACGGGCAGGCGACCTCGAGCATGGCGGAGCGGCCCGGCTCGCTGAGCGAGCCGGCGGCGAGGAAGGCACCGCGCCAGAGTCCGGCGACCTCGGCGCGGGAACCCGTGGTGAGGCGGTTCGGGAGCCCGCGGACCGGGCGGCGTCGCTGGTCGAGAAGCCCCGTCTGGCGGGCCAGCGTCTCCCCCTGCGCGATGACGCGGACGGCCCACCGGGCGCCGTCGTTGGCGGTGCTCGACTGCACCTGGGCGATCTCCGGACGGACGCCGTAGATCTCGGCGAGGTCTCGGGCCACACGACGGGCGAGGGTCTCGGCATCCACCTCCGCCTCCACCGCCACCCGGCCGGCGATGGAGTGCAGGCCACCGGCGAACCGGAGGATGGCCGTCACCTCAGCGACGCGCACCGTGGGGGGTGCGTTGCGGATGCTGACGAGCTCAGCCTTGACGTCGGTGGTTAGTGCCACGAGACTCCTTCACGTTCACGCGCCGGGTCGCGACGCAAACCTCCAGCTTACTCGGTCGGGGGCCTATTCCCTGCCGAGGTCACGGTGGCGGACGTTGACCGCGACGCCCGGGATTCCCGCCAGTCGGCGGGCGAGCTCCTCGGACATGGCGACCGAACGGTGCTTGCCGCCCGTGCACCCGATGGCGATCGTGGAGTGGCTCTTGTTCTCGCGCTGATACCCCTCGAGGACCGGCACGAGAGCCTTCGCGTAGGCGTCGAGGAACTCCTCCGCGCCGTCGCGGGAGAGCACGTACTCCCGCACCGTCTCATCCTGTCCGGTGAGACCGCGCAGGTCTTCATTCCAGTACGGATTCGGCAGGAAGCGCATGTCCGCCACGACGTCCACATCGGTGGGAAGCCCGTATTTGAACCCGAAGCTGAGAAGCGTGACGCGGTGCCGGGCCTCGCCCTCCTCCGAGAAGATGTCGGACACCTTCGTCGCCAGCTGGTGGATGTTCAACGCCGTCGTGTCGATCACGAGGTCTGCCGCCTCGCGGATCGGCGCCAGCCGGGTGCGCTCGATGCGGATGCCGTCGAGAAGCGTCCCGTCGCCCTGCAGGGGGTGCGGACGACGCACCGCCTCGAAGCGTCGGACGAGCACGTCGTCGGAGGCGTCGAGGAAGAGCACGCGGATCGATCCACGGGTGCGCAGCACTCGCGCCACGCCGGGGAAGTCGTCGAAGAGGTTGCGACCGCGGACATCGACGACCGCGGCGACCTTCGGCAGTGAATCCCCGCCCATGCCGGTGAGGTCGAGCAGCGGTCGGAGGATCTGCGGCGGCAGGTTGTCCACGACGTACCAGCCGAGGTCCTCCAGCGCGTTCGCGACCGTGGTGCGACCGGCGCCGGACATCCCGGTGACGATGAGGAACTCGCCCTTCTCCCCGTCAGACATGACTCACTGCTCCTTCTCCCCCTCGGCCTCCCAGCCTAGCGAGTGGACAGGTGCGTATGGATGTTCTGAGCCAGCACCGGGCCGATCCCCTGGACCTCCTGGATCTGGTGGGGTTCGGCGGCGCGCAGCGCGGTGACCGAGCCGAAGTGCTTGAGGAGGACCTTGATCCGTGAGGCCCCGAGACCGGGGACCTCGGCGAGCACCGTCGTGATGTCCTTCTTGCGCTTCTTCCGCTGATGAACGATGGCGAAGCGGTGGGCCTCGTCACGAAGCCGCTGAAGCAGGTAGAGCGATTCGCTGGTCCGCGGAAGGATGACGGGGAAGTCGTCGCCGGGGAGCCAGATCTCCTCCAGGCGCTTGGCGATGCCGCACACGGCGATCTCGGTGTGCCCGGCGTCGCGGAGGGCCCGAGCGGCGGCCTCGACCTGGGGCTGCCCGCCGTCCACGAGCAGCAGCTGCGGCGGATAGGCGAAGCGAGGCTTGCGGCGCACCCCCGCCTCGCCGACGTCTTCCGCGACCACCTCGTCGGTGGTGGGATCGACGGTCTCCTGCTCCTCCGGGCGGTCGAGGTAGGCGAGCCGACGACGCAGCACCTGGTACATGGAGTCGGTGTCGTCGGTCGTCTCCGCGATGTTGAAGGTGCGGTACTGGTCCTTCCGCGGAAGACCATCTTCGAACACGACCATGGACGCCACGACATTCGTGCCGCCGAGGTGCGAGATGTCGAAGCACTCGATCCGGAGCGGCGCCTCCTCCATACCCAGCGCCTCCTGCAGATCGGTGAGCGCCTGGGTACGGGCGACGTAGTCGCTGGTACGCCGGGTCTTGTGCCGGATCAGCGCCTGCTGGGCGTTCAGCGTGGCCGTGCGCATGAGATCAGCACGCTGACCACGATGCGCCACCGCGATCTCGACCTTCCGGCCTCGGCGTTCCCGCAGCCACACCTCGAGCTCGGACGCATCGTCGGGGAGCACGGGCACCAGGATGCGACGCGGCACGTCCTGAGCTTCCCCGTACGCCTGCTGGAGAACCTGCTCCACGAGCTCTCCGCCCGTGATGTCGATCTCCTTCTCGATCGTCAGAGCACGCACGCCGCGGACACGACCTCCGCGGATGACGAAATGCTGCACGGCGGCCGCGAGTTCGTCCTCGGCGATACCGAACAGGTCCGCGTCCTCGTCCGCGGGCAGCACGAGAGCGCTCTTGCCGAGCACGGCCTCGATCGCCGAGAGCTTGTCGCGGTACTTCGCCGCCGCCTCGTAGTCCATGGCGGCCGACGCGGCGAGCATGCGCTGGGTGAGTTCCCGGGTGAACCGCTCGTCGCCACCCGCCATGAAGGCGACGAAGTCGTCGACCATGGCCCGGTGCTCCTCGATCGACACCGTCATCGAACACGGCCCGCCGCACTTGCCGATCTGCCCCGGGAAGCACGGGCGTCCCGTCTGCATCGCCCGCTTGTAGCTCGCGTCGCTGCACGTGCGGATCGGGAACGCCTTGATCATCAGGTCGATGGTCTCGTGCACCGCCCAGACCTTCGGGTACGGGCCGAAGTAGCGGGCGCCGGGGATCTTCCGGTTCCGGGTCACGAGCACGCGCGGCGCCTCGTCCCCCATCGTCACGGCCATGAACGGGTACGACTTGTCGTCCCGGTACTTGACGTTGAACGGCGGATCGAACTCCTTGATCCACATGTACTCGAGCTGCAGCGAGTCGACGTCCGTGGGCACGACCGTCCACTCCACCGACGCCGCGGTCGTCACCATCCGGCGCGTGCGCTCGTGCAGCGTCCGCAGCGGAGCGAAGTAGTTCGACAGCCGCTGACGGAGGTTCTTCGCCTTGCCGACGTACAGCACGCGACCGTTGGCGTCACGGAACCGGTACACCCCCGGGTCGGTCGGTATCTCGCCGGCCCGGGGTTTGTACGGCAGGACGTCGGCCATCAGCTGGCCTTCCGCGCAGAGCGCCCCTCACCCAGGATCTCGGCGAGGAACTGGCCGGTGTGGCTCTCCTCGACCCGCGCGATCTGCTCCGGCGTGCCGGTGGCGAGGATCGTGCCGCCGCCGGAGCCGCCCTCGGGACCGAGGTCGATCACCCAGTCGGCCGACTTGATCACGTCGAGGTTGTGCTCGATCACGATGACCGTGTTGCCCTTGTCGACCAGACCGTTCAGCACCTCGAGGAGCTTGCGCACGTCTTCGAAGTGCAGACCCGTCGTCGGCTCGTCGAGCACGTAGATGCTCCGACCGTTGCTGCGGCGCTGGAGCTCGGTCGCGAGCTTCACGCGCTGCGCCTCACCGCCGGAGAGCGTGGTCGCCGACTGCCCGAGGCGGACATATCCCAGCCCCACATCGACCAGGGTCTTCATGTAGCGGTGGATGGCCTGGATCGGCTCGAAGAACTCGGCCGCCTCCTCGATCGGCATCTCCAGCACCTCGGCGATGTTCTTGCCCTTGTAGTGCACAGCAAGGGTGTCGCGGTTGTACCTCTTGCCGTGACACACCTCGCAGTCCACGTACACGTCCGGGAGGAAGTTCATCTCGATCTTGATCGTGCCGTCACCGGAGCAGGCCTCACAGCGTCCGCCCTTGACGTTGAAGCTGAAGCGCCCGGGCTGGTAGCCGCGGACCTTCGCCTCGGGCGTCTCGCTGAAGAGCGTGCGGATGCGATCGAAGACGCCGGTGTAGGTCGCCGGGTTAGATCGCGGGGTGCGGCCGATCGGCGCCTGGTCGACGTGCACGACCTTGTCGAGGTTGTCGAGCCCGGTCACGCGCGTGTGCTTGCCCGGCACCGTCCGCGCCCCGTTGAGTCGCGAGGCGAGCACCTGGTACAGGATGTCGTTCACGAGGGACGACTTCCCGGATCCGCTGACGCCCGTGACCGCCGTGAGCACGCCGAGCGGGAAGTCGGCCGTGACGTTGCGGAGGTTGTTGGCGCGTGCGCCCACGACGCTCAGCATGCGCTTCTTGTCGATCTTCCGGCGCTTCGCCGGCATCGGGATCTCCCGACGGCCGGAGAGGTAGTCGCCGGTCATGGAGTCGGTGTCGGCGAGCAGCGCGGAGTAGGGCCCGGAGTGGACCACGGCGCCGCCGTTCACGCCGGCGCCCGGACCGATGTCGACCACCCAGTCCGCCGCCTCGATCGTCTCCTCGTCGTGCTCGACGACGATCAGGGTGTTCCCCAGGTCGCGCAGCGTGAGCAGTGTCTCGATGAGTCGACGGTTGTCGCGCTGATGAAGGCCGATGGAGGGCTCGTCCAGCACGTAGAGCACCCCGGTCAGGCCGGAGCCGATCTGCGTCGCGAGCCGGATGCGCTGCGCCTCACCACCCGACAGGGAGCCTGCGGAGCGGCTCAGGTTGAGGTACGACAGCCCCACCTGGAGGAGGAAGTCGAGACGCAGGCGGATCTCACGGAGCACCTGGGCGGCGATCTTGGCTTCGCGCTCGGTGAGCTGCAGCTTCTCCATGAACGCCCGGGCGTCCGCGAGACTGAGGTGCGAGACCTCGGCGATGGAGTGACCGTGCACCTGCACGGCCAGCACCTCGGGCTTCAGGCGGTCGCCGTTGCACACCGGACACGGAACCTCGCGGAGGTACTCGCCCCACCGGCTGCGCTGCGTGTCGGATTCGGCCTGCAGGTACTGGCGCTCGATGTAGGGCACCACGCCCTCGAAGCCGGACGCGTACCTCATCTCACGGCCGTAGCGGTTCTTCCACTTGACGGTGACCTTGTAGTTCTCTCCGCGCAGCACCGCTTCCTTGACGTCGGAGTGCAGGTCCCGCCACGGGGTGTCGAGGGAGAAGTCGAGGTCTCGCGAGAGTCCCTCGAGCAGCCGCTCGTAGTACTGGAAGAGCCCCTTGCCCTGGGTGGTCCAGGGGATGATGACGCCTTCGCGGATCGAGAGGTCCTCGTCACCGAGCATCAGGTCCACGTCGACGGACATGCGCGTGCCGAGGCCCGAGCATGCGGGGCAGGCGCCGAACGGCGCGTTGAAGGAGAACGTGCGCGGCTCGATCTCGGTGAGGGTGAGCGCGTGTCCGTTGGGGCACGCCAGCTTCTCCGAGAAGGTCTGCCACGCGTCGTCGCCCTCGCCGTCCACGTAATTGATCTGCACGACGCCGCCGGCGAGCCCGAGGGCGGTCTCCACGGAGTCGGTGACGCGCCCGAGGATGTCCGGCGAGGCGACGAGACGGTCGACGACCACGGCGATGTCGTGCTTGTAGCTCTTCTTGAGCGTCGGCGGCTCGGCCAGCTGGATGAGCTCGCCGTCGACGATCGCGCGCGAGTAGCCCTTCGCCCCCAGCTCGCGGAAGAGGTCGACGAACTCGCCCTTCTTCTGCGAGACGATCGGCGCCACGACCTGGTACCGGGTGCGCTCCGGAAGCTCCATGAGCTGGTCGGCGATCTGCTGCACCGTCTGGCGCTGGATCTTCTCGCCGCAGACCGGGCAGTGCGGCACGCCGATACGCGCCCAGAGCAGGCGCATGTAGTCGTAGATCTCGGTGATGGTGCCGACCGTCGACCGCGGGTTGCGGTTCGTCGACTTCTGATCGATCGACACCGCCGGGCTCAGCCCCTCGATGAAGTCGACGTCCGGCCGGTCGACCTGGCCGAGGAACTGCCGGGCGTAGGCGCTCAACGACTCGACGTACCGGCGCTGCCCCTCGGCGAAGATCGTGTCGAAGGCGAGGCTGGACTTCCCCGATCCGGAGAGGCCGGTGAAGACCACCAGCGAGTCGCGGGGGATGTCGATGTCGACGTTCTTGAGATTGTGTACGCGGGCGCCGCGGACACTGAGTTTTCCTGGGGAAGCAACGGGGACGATGGGCACCGATCAAGTCTACGAGGGGCCACGGACATCGGCTCCGAGAACGCCGTACGCGCCTGGTGCGGACGCCGCCGCGCCCGCCCGTCTCGCCGCACGGAGGGCGACCAGGATCCCGCCGAGCAGCGCCGCCGCGGCGAACGGAGCCAGGATCACGACCTCGGGGGTGTCCGGCCGCTCGGCGAGCAGCCAGACGCCGAACGCCAGCGGCTGCGCGATCAGCTGAACGGCGAGGAAGCGGCCGGCACTCGGAAGCAGGACGGACAGGGCCACGCGCGAGGAGAGCGGCACCACGAGGCTCAGCGACGCGCAGACATGCAGGGCGTGCACGAACAGCAGAGCCAGCGCGGTCCGGGAGGGATCCGGTTCCGAGAGGATCACGCCGAACGGGAGGCAGGCCAGCGCCACCCAGGCGGCGAGACTGCGGGGGATCGCGACGGCGACGGCAGCGGCGAGCACCGCGATGCCCTGCCACAGCGGGAAGGGGATCAGGAGCAGTGCTCCCCCGGCGGCCAGGGCGACCACTGCCAGCCGGAGGACGGCCCCCGGGACCGCGACACCGGCGCGGAAAGAGCGGACGGCGCGAGTCATCGGCGCCCCTTCCCGCGACGCGCAAGACGGCGGGCGGCACGGCGCATCGCGGCATCGAGACCACCGGACCACGGCACCACCTCGATGCCGGCATGTCTCAGCTCGGCCAGGACGTCGGTGCGCTCGGCGAGCAGAGTGCGCAGGGCGATCCGCTGCTCGCGACTGAGGCGGCTCTCCTCGGGAGTCGGAAGCACATCGACGGCGATGACGGCGTGGCCGGCGGCGCGCCAGCTGGTCGCCAGCCGTGCCGCCACCCCGTCGACGAACGTCGAGAGCACGAAGACGATCGACCCTGGCGGCACGGCCGGGGACCGCCGATAGGACGGATCGGTGCCGATGCCGGTCGCGGCGATCGCGCGGCGCACACGGGCGAGGTGCCGGGCGCCACCGCCGGAGGGCAGCGAGAGGCCGTCCGGAGAGAGCGCGTGATAGGCCACGCGGTCGCCCACGCCGATCGCCGCGGTGGCGATGGCGAGGGCCGTTTCCCGCGCGAGATCGAGTGAGGTCACTCCGGAGCGATCGGGGTCGCCGCTCCCCCACGCGGCCACGGCGGCACCGATATCTTCGGCGGTGTCGATCGCGAGCACGACCGACGAGTCGCTCAGCGCGTCGTCCCTGCGCACCAGGAGATCTCCTGGTCGACGTGCGGCGCGGGCGGTCGCGCGCCAGTCGACCCGACGGAGCTCGTCTCCGGGGACGAAGGGCTGGATATCCCGGAAGTCGCCACCCTGCCCCGGGCGGGAACCCGGATGCGACCCGTGCAGTCCGGTGAGCCGCGGCGCCACCGGGAGGCTGCCGATCCGCACCGCGCGCGGCGGCGCGTTCCAGGCGAGCGCCGTCCGAGGGACGATATCGGAGACCCACGCGCCGTCGAGACTCGACCCCCGCAGGGTCACGGCGAGCGGCTCACTCGGACCCGAATGCTGCAGCACGCCGCGCGCCGTGAGACAGGCCGTTCCCGGTCGGACATCCACGAGACCGGTTCGCCGCCCGTCCTGATCCACGGCGATCTGCACCGCATCCGCCGCCAGCACCACATCCGCGGCGGTCTGCACTTCCGGGCGATCGACGCTGCCGGCGGCGTGCGCGCGCAGAGCGATTCGCGCTTCTCCGGGGCTCGGGCGGCGGAGGAGCGCCCACGCGGCGGCCAGCGCCAGCGGCAGGCCGATGGCGACGATATCCGGACGGGAGAAGGCGAGCCCCACCGAGGCGATGATCGCCGCGCCGCCGATGCCGAGAGCGATGACCGGCGTCCGCCGCCAGGCGACCGCGGTCGCCGTCTGCACTGCCGCCTCGTCCGTCACGGGGCCGCCGCGACGGTCGGAGGCACGGCCGTCCGCGCCAAGGCCGCGTCGACGACCGTCCGCGGGTCCACTCCCTGTGCCCAGGCCTGCGGCGTCAGGGTCAATCGATGCGCGAGGACCGGCACCGCGACGCGCTTGAGGTCGTCCGGCCGTACATATGCCCGCCCGTCCAGCGCGGCGAGCGCGCGTCCGAGGAGGATGAGCGCCTGCGAACCACGCGGGGAGGCGCCGACGGCCACCGCCGCCGCCTCGCGTGTCGCCCGCGTGAGCTCGACGCCGTATCGCACGACATCGCGGTCGACGTGGATGCCCTCGACCGCTGCTTGGATCCACCGCAGGCCGTCGGCGTCCACCACGGGCTCGACCTCGACATCCGGGCTCTGCCGCTCCACACGGTCGAGGATGATCCGCGCTTCCTCCTCCGGCTGCGGGTACCCCACCGCGAGCCGCACCATGAAGCGATCGAGCTGCGCCTCCGGCAACGCGTACGTCCCCTCGTACTCGATCGGGTTCGATGTGGCGATCACGTGGAACGGACGCGGGAGCCGAAACCTGTTGCCCTCCACCGTCACCTGGTGCTCGGCCATCGCCTCGAGCATCGCCGACTGTGTCTTCGGCGTCGTCCGGTTGATCTCATCCGCAAGCAGCAGCCCTGTGAAGATCGGACCGGGGCGGAAGGCGAAGTCCCCGGTGGAAGGCGCGTAGACGTACGACCCGGTGACATCGCCCGGCAACATGTCGGGTGTGCACTGCAGCCGCCGGAAGTCCAACCCGAGCGCACCCGCGAGGCTGCGCGCGGCGAGCGTCTTGCCGAGGCCGGGAACGTCCTCGAAGAGCACGTGGCCGCCCGCCAGGATCGCGGCCAGCGCGATCGTCAGGGGCTCGTCCATCCCGACGACGGCCGTCTTGACGCCCGCGAGCACGCGGCGTCCGACATCGGCGATCTGCGTGGTTTCGTCGGTGGTCATGTTGTCTCCTCCGTGTCGATGGGGATGCGGTCCAGGGCGTCGAGGACGCGCTCGATGTCCACGCGCTGCACTTCTCGCGCATGCAGGGAGGCGCGGACACCGTCTCCCAGCACCGCGTCGATACGCGGGTGGTCCTGAGGGTCATCGAGGTCGAGGCTGAGATGCGCGAGGCGCCGACGGACCACGCCCTGCACGCGTCGGACGACGACATGGCCCGCGACGCCGGTGCGGGTGTTGATCGCCCACGCCAACCGCGACACCTCCGAGCCACGGCCCTCCGCTCGTGGCGCCTCCGGCGGCCACACGACCACCTCGTCGACGAAGGCCTGGCGGGTGGCCGCGACGATCGCGAGCAGGATGAGGGTCCATGCGACGGCGAAGGGGGCGGGCACTCCGAAGGTGAGCATCACGACGAGAAGACCAGCGGCGATGAGGGCGCTGAGGAGAGCCAGGTCGATCCTCCCTCTCATCGCCACCCCGCCTTGATGCCGCGAAGCGCGTCGGCGGCGCTCAGCCGGTCGCCTTCGTCTGCGATCAGCCCGCCGAAGCGCACCCGCTCATAGAGGCGTTGCAGGACCGCGACGTCCGCGGCGATGCCGTGGCGCCCGCCGATCACCCTGGCGGTGAATTCTGCCGGCGTCTCCGTCGGAGCGCGCCCCTGACCGGCGTCCGCGGCGGATTCCTCCAAGCCGATCCACGCCGCGACGATCGCGTCACCGGGTACTGGTCGTTCGCTGACCGTGCGAAGCGCATCGGAGACCCCGCGGCGGATGGTCACCTCGTCAGGGAGGATATCCGGCGACGTGGGGCTGGCACCCGGCCCGGCAGCCGCGGCATCGCGGCGTGCGAGCGGACGGTCCCGCCACAGCCGCACGAGGAATCGGAGGAGCTGGCGAACGACCACGACGACGAGCGCGAGGACGGCCAGCCCCAGCACGAGACCGAAGACCATGCCGAGCACCTGCGCGAGAACCGGATCCCCCCACGATTCCGGAGGCAGCGGTGTCTCCGTCGCCGTCGGGGCGGGGAGCACGACGTTCTCCTGGGGCGGCGATGTGCTCTCGGCCTCCGTCGACGCGAACTGCGGGGTGCCCTGCACGGCCGCGGCGAACATGAGGAGACCGAACAGTCCGGCGACGGCGGCGAGGCCGAGGAGCATCGGCGGCCCCGGTCGACGCACGCGCTCCGGCGCGGGGACCGGAGGCTCGGGGCGCGACATGCCTCCCACCCTAGGGGTGCGCAGGCGAGCACCCGCGCTTCATATCGGGATGCCGCGGAACGGTCAGGGGTGGGCGGGGCGGGGCCCCGCGAAGGCGCCCAGTCCGTCCCGCAGTGCTGCCACCTCGTCGATGTCCATCCCCACGGCGGCCATCACCTGCCGCGGCACGTCCACCGCCCTGGCACGCAGGGCGGCACCGGCGTCCGTGAGCGTGATCTCGAGTCGGCGTTCGTCCTCGCTGCTGCGCTGGCGGGCCACCAGGCCGTCGGCTTCGAGCCGCTTGACGAGGGGCGACGCCGTCGCGGGCTCCAGCGCGAGGTCGGCGGCGAGGTCGTTGAGGGTTCGCGGAGCCCGCTCCCAGAGGGCGAGCATCACCAGGTACTGCGGATGGGTCAGCCCGAGCGGCTCGAGGATCGGCCGGTAGATCGCCACCACGTTCCGCGCCGCCGTGACCACGGCGAAGCAGAGCTGGTTCTCGAGGCGGAGCAGATCATCGGTGTCGGTCACGATCCCGACTATACATCTGCACGAATCATTAGTACACTAATCAACATGTCACGCGACTCCAGCCGGCCCCCTCTTCGCACCCGCATCCGCGAAGCGGGGGGCCTCTATGCCTGGGTGAACACCAACCTCGTGCGTCTTGCGGGCCCGGCCTCCGTCGGGCCCTACGAGAAGACGCCGCCGCCGAGCGCCGCGGAACGCGCCGAACGCGCCTGCCCGCTCTGCGGAGCACCGATGACGGAACACGAGATCGACCGTTCCGGGCCGAAGACCCTGGTGCACTGCCCGTAAACCGCTCGGGTCAGTCGCCGTCCGCGGTGGCGGCCCCCACTGACTCTCGGGCCATGTCGATCCACATCATCAGCGCCGCATCATCGGTGATCGCGGACGCGGCGACGTCGATCCAGCCCGACCCCATGGTGCGCGACCCCATCACGGCCCGAGAAGCTCCCGGCTGGGTCACGGCGACGGCCCCGTTCTCCTCATCCACGCGGACGAGGAGCGTGCCGTCCTTCCGTGCTCCGACGAGGATGCGGCCCTCGTCGAGGAATGCCCTGGTTCCGAACATCCGCCTCTCCTCGATCGAGGGGTCAGCGCCGAGCAGCGCCCGGACTCGGTCCGCGAGTTCCTCTCCTGCCGCGTCCATCTGGTCTCCGTCTACGCGTGCCCGGCCCGCTCCATCGAGCGGAGCTCCTTCTTCATATCCTGCACCTCGTCACGCAGGCGCCCGGCGAGCTCGAACTTCAGCTCCGCGGCAGCGGCGAGCATCTGATCGGTGAGGTCCTGGATCGTGGCTTCCAGCTGCTGCGCTCCCTCGGCAGCGATGCCGGTGCGCCGCAGGTTCGGCGTGGGCGACTTGCCCTTGCCCGACGCACGGCCTCGCCCGGACATCAGCTCCGCCGTGTCCTGCCCCTCGCGCGCCAGCACCTCGGTGATGTCGGCGATGCGCTTGCGCAGCGGCTGCGGATCGATCCCGTGCTCTTTGTTGTACGCGATCTGCTTCTCGCGCCGACGGTCGGTCTCCTCGATGGCTTTGGCCATGGAGTCGGTCATGTTGTCCGCGTACATGTGCACTTCGCCCGAGACGTTACGCGCTGCCCGGCCGATGGTCTGGATGAGTGACGTCCCGGAGCGGAGGAACCCTTCCTTGTCGGCGTCGAGGATCGCGACGAGCGACACCTCCGGGAGGTCGAGTCCCTCTCGCAGCAGGTTGATGCCCACCAGGACGTCGTACACACCGGCGCGCAGCTCGCTGAGCAGTTCGACGCGGCGCAGGGTGTCGACGTCGGAATGCAGGTAGCGCACCCGCACGCCGTGTTCCCCGAGGAAGTCGGTCAACTCCTCGGCCATCTTCTTCGTGAGGGTCGTGACGAGGACGCGCTCGTCCCGCTCCACGCGAAGCCTGATCTCCTCGAGCAGATCGTCGATCTGTCCCTTCGACGGCTTGACGATGATCTCCGGGTCGACCAGTCCCGTCGGGCGGATGATCTGCTCCACCACACCGTCGGCGATGCCCATCTCGTACTTGCCCGGGGTCGCCGACAGGTAGACGGTCTGCCCCACGCGGTTCTTGAACTCGTCCCAGCGCAGCGGTCGGTTGTCCATCGCGCTCGGCAGGCGGAAGCCGTGGTCGACGAGCGTGCGCTTGCGGGAGGCGTCACCCTCGTACATGGCACCGATCTGCGGCACCGTCACGTGCGACTCGTCGATGACGAGCAGGAAGTCGTCGGGGAAGAAGTCCAGGAGCGTGTGCGGGGGCTCCCCCGGCATGCGCCCGTCCATGTGGCGCGAGTAGTTCTCGATACCGGAGCAGAAGCCGAGCTGCTGCAGCATCTCCAGGTCGAACGTCGTCCGCATCCGGAGGCGCTGCGCCTCGAGGAGCTTGCCCTGCCGCTCGAACTCCTTCAGCCGCTCCTCCAGCTCGTGCTCGATCGTGCCGATCGAGCGCTGGATGACGTCGGTGCCCGCGACATAGTGCGAGGCGGGGAAGATCGGCACGGCGTCGAGCTTCTCGATGACCTCGCCCGTCAGCGGATGCAACGAGTACAGCGCCTCGATCTCGTCGCCGAAGAGCTCGATGCGGATGGCGTGCTCCTCGTACACGGGGATGATCTCGATGGTGTCGCCGCGGACCCGGAAGTTGCCGCGCGAGAAGTCGACGTCGTTGCGGTTGTACTGCATCGCGATGAACTGACGGATCAGGGCGTCGCGGTCGTACCGCTCCCCCACCTGGAGCGCGACCATGGCGCGCAGATACTCCTCCGGCGCGCCCAGGCCGTAGATGCAGGACACGGTCGACACCACGACCACATCGCGGCGGCTCAGCAGGGAGTTCGTCGTCGAGTGACGAAGGCGCTCGACCTCCGCGTTGATCGAGGAGTCCTTCTCGATGAAGGTGTCCGTCTGCGGGACGTAGGCCTCGGGCTGGTAGTAGTCGTAGTAGGAGACGAAGTACTCGACGGCGTTGTTCGGCATGAGCTCACGGAACTCGTTGGCGAGCTGGGCGGCGAGGGTCTTGTTGTGCGCCAGCACGAGTGTGGGGCGCTGCACCTGCTCGACGAGCCAGGCCGTGGTCGCGGACTTGCCTGTTCCGGTGGCGCCGAGCAGCACGATGTCGGTCTCGCCCGCATTGATGCGGGAAGCCAGATCGGCGATCGCCTGCGGCTGATCACCGGCAGGGGCGTACTCGCTGATGACCTCGAAAGGGCGGACACTGCGGGTGGGCTGCATACATCAAGCGTATGCCGCCCCTCCGACATCGGGGCCGGCCGGGTCGGAAGCCTCCGGCGGGCGGCTGTCCTTCAGCGCGCGCGGAGCCGGTCCCAGAGCGCGTCGGTCTGATCCAGGGTGTGCTCGATCGACCCCGAGGTGTCGATCACGACGTCGGCGATCGCGAGCCGCCGTTCGTCGGAGACCTGGGCGGCGATCCGGTCGCGCGCGGCCTCGGGAGTCATTCCGCGCAGGCCGACGAGCCTCTCGAGACGGACGTCCTCCGGCGCATGCGCGACGACGATCTCATCCCAGGGGTCATCGACACGAGCCTCCACCAGGAGCGGAACGTCGTACACGACGACAGCCTCCGGGTCGGCGGCGAACGCCGCGTCGAAACGGCGCTGGGACTCTGCCCGCACCGCAGGGTGCACGATGGCGTTCAACTGAGCGAGCCGGTCCGGGTCGGCGAACACGGTCGACCCGAGGGCAGCCCGGTCGAGGGATCCGTCCTCGGCGATGACGGTGTCTCCGAACGTCCGCGCGATCGTGCGGAGCACCTCGGATCCCGGAGCTTGGACCTCGCGCACGATCTGATCCGCGTCGACGACGACCGCGCCGAGCTCGGTGAGCCGGTTCGCGATGGTGGACTTCCCCGACGCGATGCCTCCGGTGAGAGCGATGAGCGGCATCCGACCATCCTGCCACGCTCCGGGCCCGGGGCCGCACGACGCGGAAACGGAACAATCGGGAAAGCTTCGGCCCCTCTTGAGGAAGACTTGACAGTCCCCTGAGGTGTGCTGCGTAACGTCGAAACCATGACGAACACGGATGCCTCCACACGCCCTCACCGCACCGAGCGACGCTCCCGGCGACGCCCGATCATGGCGTTCGCGCTGGCCGTGCTCGCGACCGGCGGCATCGGCGCGGCGCTCACCAGCGCCGCGTGGACGGACAACACCTTCTTCAGCGCCCCCGCCGCGGGAGCCACCTTCAACCTCCAGGGTTCCGTCGACGGAACCACCTGGAAGGAGTCGGCGGCCAAGAACAGCATCGAGCTCGTCGTCCCCGCCGAGAAGCTGGCGAACCTGCTTCCCGGCGAGACCCGCACCATCAAGCTCTGGGTGAAGAACGTCAGTTCCGTCAACGCCGCGCTCACCTCCACCGTCGAGTACGCCCCCGGCACCACGGCGACCGACTTCACGGTCAAGCCGACCGCCACGATCACCGGACTCGCGGCGTCGCTGACCTCCTCGGGGTCCACCGCCGCCGATGAGTTCGAGCTCGTCGTCACCACTCCGGCGGACTGGGCGACCAGCAACCAGGGCAAGACCGGCACGATCCTCGTCACGGTCTCCGCGACCGCGACCAACTGACCACCCACCGCCGCAGCCGAGACGAAGGACGAATCGTGGTGCAGCTCCTCCGCCGGCTCGCCCTGCCCGTTCTCTGGACGCTGGCCGTCATGGGGGTGGGCTGCGGCGTCGTCTGGGGCGCCACGGCCATCGGAGTCCTCCAGCCGCTCGTCGTGATCTCGGGCTCGATGGAGCCCGAGATCATGACGGGCGATCTCCTCATCGCCACGAAGGTCCCCGCCGACTCTCTGGAGGTGGGTGACGTCGTCAGCCTGCCGAGCGCGCTGACCGACTCCCTGGTCACCCATCGCATCACCGCCATCGAAGCCGCCGATGGCGCGCGCACCATCACCATGAAGGGCGACGCCAACGAGTTCTCCGACGCTCTCGACTATCCGGTGAGCGGCGACGTGTGGAAGCCGGCGGTGCAGCTTCCCGGGTGGGGAACCGCGATCATGCGGATGACGACGCCCGCTGTCGCCCTCCCGTTGCTCCTCGGGCTCCTGGGGCTGCTCGGTCTCAGCATGATGAGCCCCGTGGAGCACCCGGCGCGGAAGCCCCTGACGACGTGACCCCGGCGCGACGACTGGTGGTCCCGCTGGCCGGCTTCGCCTTCGCGGTGGTGGTCGTCTTCGTGTCGCTCGCACAGGCGAGCGTTCCCACCACCAGCGCGGCGTGGACGGACCGCGCGGTCGTCAAGGGAACGGTGACGGCGGCATCCGCCTGGTTGTCCCCGTTCACGGGGAACACGTGCAAGGCGTACAGCAGCCCCACGGCCGCCCCCACCACCTGCGCGATCACGGCGATCCGCTACGAGGAGATCAGCGACACCTCCGGCCACTTCTACATCAGCACGAACGCCCCGGGCGGGTCGCACCACGTCGACGTCGACGTGGATCTGAAGAAGGCGACGGGCCTTCCCCGGACGTGGACCTCGTGGAACGCTGCGGGGGTGCTCCCGGGCAGTCACGTCACGCCGGACCCCGCGTGGACGTGCTCCTCGTTGCCCCGGCTCACCGGACGCAGCCTCGACTGGCACCTCACCGACCTTCAGGTTCCCGTGACGCTGCACCGCACCACGGCGGACACGATCTGCACCTGAGCCTCCTGGGCGCGGCGCAGCCCCCTCAGCGCGCGAGCAGCTGCCGTCGGGAGCTGATCACGCCGGTGTCGAAGCCGGCGAGATGCAGTCCGCCGTGGAAGCGGGCGTGCTCGATCTTGATGCAGCGGTCCATGACGACCGAGAGGCCCGCCGCCTCGGCGAGCGCAGCGGCCTCCTCGTTCCAGGAGCCGAGCTGGAGCCACAGGGTCTTCGCCCCGCTGTCGATGGCCTCCTGCGCGACCCCCGGGAGGTCGTCGTGACGACGGAACACGTCCACGATGTCAGGCTGCACGGGCAGGGCGCTCAACGACGGGTAGACCGGCTGTCCGAGGATCTCGGTCTCCCTCGGGTTCACGAGATAGACGTCGTAGTCCGTGCTGGACAGCAGGTAGGTCGCGACGAAGTACGAGGCCCGTGACGGATTCCCGGAGGCACCGACGATCGCGATGGATCGTGCCCGGCGCAGCAGCCCGAACCGCTGCGGCTGCGAGGGTCCGGTCCACGTGCGGCCCGGTTCGACGGTGACGGGAAGCGCGCAGCTGGTCGCGTCCGTGGTCGCAGGAAGGGTGCAGGCGTCGCCGGCGGAGGTCGTGCTCATCGGTGGGCTCCCGTCGCGAGGGTGAGGGCCTGATCGAGGTCCCAGATGATGTCCTCCGCGTCCTCCAGGCCGACGGAGATGCGGATCAGGTCGGGGCGCACGCCGGCGGCGACGAGCTGTTCCTCGGTGAGCTGGCGATGCGTCGTGGAGGCCGGGTGGATGACCAGGGTGCGGGCATCGCCGATGTTGGCGAGATGGGACGCGAGCTGCAGGTTCTCGATGAACGCCTCCCCCGCAGCGCGGCCGTCCTCGGCGGCGACCCCGAACGCGAACACGGATCCCGGTCCCAGCGGCAGGTACCGGGCGGCACGCTCATGATGCGGATGGCCTTCGAGCCCTGCCCAGGTGACGTAGGACACGCGGGGGTCTGCCGCCAGCCACTCGGCGACGACCCGGGCGTTGGCGAGGTGAGCGTCGATGCGCTGGGGCAGCGTCTCCACGCCCTGCAGGAGCGTGAACGCCGACTGCGGGCTCAGCGCCGGGCCGATGTCGCGCAGCTGCTCGGAGCGCAGCTTGGTGAGGAACCCGTACTCCCCGAAGTTGCCCCACCAGGAGATGCCGCCGTAGGAGGCCACCGGTTCGGTCATCTGGGGGAACTTGCCGTTGCCCCAGTCGAAGGTGCCCTTCTCGATGACCACGCCGCCGAGGGTCGTCCCGTGACCGCCGAGGAACTTCGTGACCGAGTGGATGACGATGTCCGCCCCGTGCTCCAGCGGACGCGCGAGGTACGGGGTGGCCAGGGTGGCGTCCACGACGAGCGGCACGCCTGCCTCGTGGGCGACAGCGGCGAGACCCTCGATGTCGGCGATCTCGCCCGAGGGGTTTCCGATCATCTCGACGTAGACGACCTTGGTCTCGGGACGGACGGCCGCGGCGAAGTCAGCCGGGTCGGAGGAGCTGACGAAGGTCGTCTCCACGCCGAAGCGACGCAGTGTCACGTCGAGCTGCGTGACCGTGCCCCCGTAGAGCTGCGCCGCGGCGACGACGTGATCACCCGCGCCCACGAGGGCGGCGAACGTGATGAACTCCGCGCTCATGCCGGAGGCGGTCGCGACCGCACCGATTCCGCCCTCCAGCGAAGCCAGGCGCTCCTCCAGGGCGGCGACCGTGGGGTTGCCGATACGCGAGTAGATGTTGCCGTACTTCTGCAGCGCGAAGAGGTTTCCGGCGTCGGCCGCATCGTCGAAGACGAACGACGTCGTCTGATAGATCGGCACCGCCCTCGCCCCGGTGGCGGCGTCCGGGGTGCCCCCGGCGTGAAGGGCGCGGGTGCGGAACCCGAAACGATGGTCGTCGGTCATGATGTCCTCGATTCTGCGGCGAGAGCGCCGGCGATGTCGTCGACGGCCCAGGGGTTCTGCAGTGACGTCGTGTCGCCGAGCGCCTGCGGGGTCCGTCCCGCCCGCCGATCCTGTTCCGCGTCCCAGAGCTGCGCGAGGAGGCGGCGCATGATCTTCCCCGAGCGCGTCTTGGGCAGATCGGGCACGACGACGACGTGCTTCGGCTTCGCGACCGGACCGATCGAGCGGGCGACCTCAGCGCGCAGCGCGTGCGCGTCGATCTCCGCCCGGCCGGACGGGGTGACGAACGCCACGACCGCCTGCCCGGTGACCGGGTCCGCCACACCGGCGGACCCGGCTTCGCCGACCGTCTCGTGCGCCACGAGCGCCGACTCGATCTCGATCGTCGAGAGGCGATGACCGGAGACGTTCACGACGTCGTCGAGCCGCCCCAGGATCCAGATGAAGCCATCGGCGTCGCGGGTCGCCCCGTCTCCCGCAACGTAGTAGCCGCCGTGCGCCCCCACTCCGGCGTACGCGGACCAGTACGCGTCGCGGTAGCGCTCCGGGTTCCCCCAGACGGTCCGCGCCATCCCCGGCCACGGGCGCCGGACGACCAGGGTCCCGGATCGGCCCGGCGCCACCTCGTCACCGTTCTCGTCGACCACGGCGACGTCGATGCCCGGAAGCGGGACCGACGCGGAGCCGGGCTTCAGGGGCGTGATGCCGGGCAAGGGGGCGATCATCGCGGCACCGGTCTCCGACTGCCACCATGTGTCGATGACGGGGAGCTCATTCCGCCCGAAGTTCCGGCGGAACCACACCCAGGCCTCCGGGTTGATCGCCTCACCCACCGTGCCGAGCAGCCGCAAGCTCGACAGGTCGTGTCCGCCCGGCAGTTCGTCGCCGAACCAGGTCATGAACGTCCGGATGAGCGTCGGCGCCGTGTAGTAGACCGTCACGCCGTAGCGCTCGATGATCTCCAGGTGCCGCTCGCGACGCGGAGTGTCCGGCGTGCCCTCGTAGATGACCTGGGTGAGCCCGTTCGACAGCGGTCCGTAGATCTCGTACGTGTGCGCGGTGACCCAGGCGAGGTCGGCCGTGCACCAGTGAACGTCATCCGGTTTGGCGTCGAAGTGCGCCCAATGCGCCCAGCTCGCGTGCGTCAGGTAGCCACCGGAGGTGTGCACGAGGCCCTTCGGCTTCCCTGTCGTGCCGGAGGTGTAGATGATGAACAGCGGGTGCTCGGCATCGAAGGCCTCAGCCTGGTGCTCGCTCGGTGCCGTGTCGACGACGTCGTGCCACCACACGTCACGGCCGTCGGTCCACGGGACGACCTGTCCGGTACGACGGAGCACGAGGACGTGTTCGAGGTCCGGCAGTCCCGCAGCGGCGGCGTCGGCGGCGGACTTGACCTCGGTCGCCGTCCCCCGCCGGAACTGGCCGTCGCTGGTCACGAGCAGCTTCGCCCCGGTGTCCTCGAGCCGGAACCGCACGGCCTCCGCGGAGAACCCTCCGAAGACGAGCGAGTGGACGGCTCCGATCCGCGCGCACGCGAGCGTGACGACCACGGTCTCCACGAGCACGGGGAGGTAGATCACCACGCGATCGCCCGGTCGGATCCCGAGGTCTTCCAGCGCGTGCGCCGCCTGGGCCACACGACGCTGCAGGTCGGCGTAGGTCACCGAGATCCGGTCGCCCGGCTCCCCCTCGAAGTGGAGGGCGACCTTGTCTCCGCGTCCGGCATCGACATGCCGATCGACGCAGTTCACCGCGACGTTGAGCCGCCCGCCGAGAAACCATCGCGCCGCGGGGACCGCACCGTCGAGAGGCGGCTCCCACTCGTGCACGCGGCCCCACGGCTCGACCCAGTCCAGCCGGCGGGCCGCATCTTCCCAGAAGGCCAGAGGATCAGCGGCCGCGCGGGCATAGGCTTCTGCGGTCACGTTGGCATCGAGGAACGCGGGCGACGGAGGATAGACCCGTTCCTCCTGCAGCCGGGCCTCGGTCATCGTCACGTCCATCGCCGCAACAGGTACTTCTCCAGCAGTGCGAGCACGCCGTTGGTGATCGTGCCGAGCAGCGCCAGCAGCACGATGGAGAGCAGGATGCGGTCGACACGCCCGGTGCTCTGCGAGTCCGTCAACAGGAACCCGAGCCCCATGGACGACGCGATGAGCTCGGCGGCCACGAGGAACAGCCATGCCTGCGCGAGCGCGAGACGCAGCCCCGCGACGACGGAGGGCACGACGGCCGGGAGCTGGACCGTGCGGAACAGCGACCAGCCGTGCAGGCTGAACGAGCGTCCCGCCTCGACGAGCTGCGGGTCCACGTGACGCAGTGCCGAGGCGACCGTCGTGTAGACCGGGAAGAACGCGCCGATCGCGATGAGGGTCACCTTGGACTCCTCGCCGATCTGCATCCACAGGATCAGCAGCGGCACCCAGGCGAGCGACGGGACGGCGCGAACGGCGGCGAGGGTGGGACTGAGCAGAACGTCACCCCACCGCGAGAGTCCGACGATGCCGGCCGCGGCGAGCCCGATGACCGAGCCGATCGCGAATCCGAGCAGCACCCGCTGGACCGAGATGGCGATGTGGGTCCAGAGCTGTCCGGTCTCGGCGAGTTCCGCTCCGGCCTGGAAGACCGATCCGGGCGTCGGGAGTCGGTACGGCTCGATGAGCCCCGCCGTCGTGACCACCTGCCAGGCGATGAGGATCACGGCGGGGAGCAGGAAGCCCCCGAGGATCCGCACGACAGGCGGCAGGCCACGCCGTACTCCCCCGGGCCTCCCGCGGGGAGCACCCTTCGCGAACTCGAGCGCGTCCCGCGATTCCGCCGGGACGACCACCCGCTCCTCGAAACCGGTCACTCGCTTGCGCCCGCCTTCGTCGCGAAGGTGTCGTTGATGATGCTGGAGAGCGCCTTGTCGACCGATGCCTGACCGCCCTGCACATCGCCGGACTCGACGAGCACCGGCGCGATCTTCTCGAGAACGGCGAGCTGGTCGTCACCGGGGACGCCGCTCACGTCGAGGTTCGACCGCTCCTGGATCACCGTTGTCGCGACCTCGAGGTCGATGCCCGCGACGTCGGCGAGCAGGGCGGCCGTCTCCTCCGGGTGCTCGATCGCCCAGACGCGCGCCTCCTCGTAGGCGTCGACGACGGCCTGTGCGAGATCCGGGTGGTTGTCGATGAAGTCCTCGGTCGCGTTGAGGAAACCGTAGGTGTTGAAGTCGACGTTGCGGTAGATGAGCGTGTCGCCCGACTCCTGCTCCGCAGCGGCCATGATGGGGTCGAGACCCGCCCACGCGTCGACGGACCCGCCGTCGAGCGCGGCCCGCCCGTCCGCGTGCTGGAGGTTCTGCACCTCGACGTCCGCGAGCGACAGCCCACCCTCCTCCAGCGCCTGGAGGAGGAAGAAGTACGGGTCGGTGCCCTTGGTGGCCGCGACGGACGCGCCCTTGAGATCCTCCACCGACGTGATGTCGCTGTCGGGACCGACGACGATGGCCGACCACTCGGGCTGGGAGTAGATGTCGATGACCTGGATGGGGGAACCGTTGGCGCGAGCGAGCAGCGCGGCCGAGCCCGCCGTCGAACCCACGTCGACCGAGCCGGAACGCAGCAGCTCGTTGGCCTTGTTGGACCCGGCGGACTGCACCCATTCGACGGTCACGTCGTCGCCGAGGATGTCCTCGAGGATGCCCTGGTCGCGGATCACGAGACTGAGCGGGTTGTAGGTAGCGAAGTCGATGGACAGCGTGTCGGCGGACCACTCGCCGCTCCCGGCGGGCGTGGACTCGGCGTCGGCCGTCGCGTTCTCGCCGGCGACGCAGCCGGTGGCGACGAGCATCATCGTCCCGGCGACGGCGATCGCAGGGATGATGCGGCGGGTGATGGTGCTCATCGGTTCTCCTCGGGGGTGTGGTGGTGCGTGTCGACGCCGAGCCCTTCGAGGAGCTCGGCGCGCAGGTCGGCGAGGCCGCGGTCGGCGCGGTCTCGGGGGCGGATGCCGGGGACGTCGACCGTCCGCGCGACGGACGACTCGTCGTCTCCCGCGCCGACGGTGCGCAGCAGCAGCACGCGGTCGGCGAGGTAGAGGGCCTCCTCCACGTCGTGGGTCACGAGCAGCACCGTGGTGGGCTCGGCGGCGTGGATCTTGAGCAGCAGGTCGTGCATGCGCAGACGGGTGAGGGCGTCGAGCGCGCCGAACGGCTCGTCCAGCAGCAGAACCCCGGGGTTGCGGGCGAGAGCGCGGGCGAGCGAGGCGCGCTGGGCCATGCCGCCGGAGACCTCACGAGGGCGCTGGTCGGCGGCATGCTCCAGTCCGACGAGTTGCAGCAGCTCACGCACACGTGTCCGTCCGGCGACCCGGCCGGTGCCGCGCGGCAGTCCCAGTTCGACATTCTGGGCGAGCGTGCGCCATGGAAGCAGCCGCGGCTCCTGGAACGCGACAGCGGTGCGCTCGTCCACGTCGGCGACGCCCGAACCGTCGAGCCGGATCGTGCCCGTGGTGGGAGCGTCGAGGCCGCCGATGAGGCGCAGCAACGTGGACTTCCCACACCCTGACGGGCCGACGACGGCGACGATCTCCCCGGCGGCGATGTCGAGGTCGATGCCGCGGAGCACCTCTCGCCGGCCCTGCGCGAGCGGGAACGAGCGCGCGATGCCGTCGAGGCGGACGGGCTGCGCGGAACCCGACACCTTCGGGGCCTCGGCAGTGCGCGACGCAGCGGGCAGGAGGACGGTCATGTCCCCATCGTGTCGGAGGCGCTGGATTGTTACGAATGCGGCCGTAACGTTGCGTCACGCAGCGATTTCCGGGGGTTCCGGGCATGCGAAAAGGGCCGTCACACCCGCCGTGAAGCGGGGTGACGACCCTTTTCGGAGTGTTACTTAGGAGTTGCCGCCCGAGAGCTTCTCGCGCAGAGCCGCGAGAGCCTCGTCGTCGGCGAGCGTGCCGGCGCCGGCCGTCTCGCTCGAGAAGGACTGGCCGCCGAAGTCGTCGCCGGCCGCAGCCTCGGCCTCGGCCGCCTTCGCGACCTGAGCCTTGTGCGCCTCCCAGCGAGCCTGGGCCGCAGCGTACTCCTGCTCCCATGCCTCGCGCTGGGCGTCGAAGCCTTCCTTCCACGCACCGGTCTCGGCGTCGAAGCCCTCCGGGTACTTGTACTCGCCGTTCTCGTCGTACTCGGCGAGCATGCCGTACAGGGCCGGGTCGAACTCGGTGCCGTTGGGGTCGACCGACTCGTTGGCCTGCTTCAGCGACAGCGAGATGCGACGACGCTCGAGGTCGATGTCGATGACCTTGACGAAGACCTCTTCGCCGACGGAAACGACCTGCTCGGCCAGCTCGACGTGCTTGCTGGAGAGCTCGGAGATGTGGACGAGGCCCTCGATGCCGTCTGCGACGCGGACGAACGCACCGAACGGAACAAGCTTGGTGACCTTACCCGGCGTGACCTGACCGATCGCGTGGGTGCGGGCGAAGACCTGCCACGGGTCCTCCTGCGTCGCCTTCAGCGACAGGGAGACGCGCTCGCGGTCGAGGTCGACCTCGAGGATCTCGACGGTGACCTCCTGGCCCACCTCGACGACCTCGGAGGCGTGCTCGATGTGCTTCCAGGACAGCTCGGAGACGTGCACGAGGCCGTCCACGCCGCCCAGGTCGACGAACGCACCGAAGTTGACGATCGACGACACGACACCCTTGCGGACCTGACCCTTGTGCAGGTTGTTCAGGAACGTGGTGCGCGACTCCGACTGCGTCTGCTCGAGGAGCGCACGGCGGCTGAGGACGACGTTGTTGCGGTTCTTGTCGAGCTCGAGGATCTTCGCCTCGATCTCCTGGCCGAGGTACGGCGTGAGGTCGCGGACGCGGCGCAGCTCGATGAGCGAGGCCGGGAGGAAGCCACGGAGGCCGATGTCGACGATGAGTCCACCCTTGACGACCTCGATGACCGTACCGGTGACGACGCCGTCGTTCTCCTTGATCTTCTCGACGTCTCCCCAGGCGCGCTCGTACTGCGCACGCTTCTTGGAGAGGATCAGGCGGCCTTCCTTGTCCTCCTTCTGGAGGACGAGGGCCTCGACCTCGTCGCCGACCTTGACGACCTCGTTGGGGTCGACGTCGTGCTTGATCGAGAGCTCGCGCGAGGGGATGACACCCTCGGTCTTGTAGCCGACATCGAGCAGGACCTCATCGCGGTCGATCTTGACGATCGTGCCTTCGATGATGTCGCCGTCGTTGAAGAACTTCAGGGTCTTCTCGACCGCGGCCAGGAAGTCCTCAGCAGATCCGATGTCGTTGATGGCGACCTGCTTGGTGGCCGGGGCGGTCGTTGCGGTAGTCATGTAGTGGGTTGTCCTTGTGAATGGATACTCGGGCTGCGGAGCATGACCGCGCACGGTCGGGATGTGCTTCGCAGCAGGTGGATTGTGGTGTGTTCGTCACCTGGGCATGCGTGTACACGCCACGAGTGACAGTTCAGGCTACCAGAAGTTGCCGCCCTATGAAGGAGCCGATTCCTCGCAGCCGCTCTGTGGATAACGTCGGCAGCGAGCTCGGCATTCCGCATACGGTGGCCCGGTGATCTCGCCCACCGCTTTCCGCCTGCTCGCCACGCTGGCAGTCGGCGTCTCGATGCTCTCCGGGTGTACCCCCACTCCGGAGCCCACGCCGACTCCCTCCCCCGCGTTCTCGTCCGAAGAAGAGGCCTTCGCCGCCGCCGAGGCCACCTTCTCCGAATACACCGCCGCCACCAACAGGACCGACCTGCAAGAACCGGCCACTTTCGAAGACGTCTACATCTGGCTAACCGGTGATGCGGCGACCTCAGCCAGGGAGAACTACAGCCGGCTTCAGGCAGAAGGCATCACCCGCTCAGGCGACTCCGCTTTCGACCGAATGACACTGCAGGAGTACAAAGCTGGCCAGGTGATGGCTCATCTATGCCTGGACGTCTCCAAGGTGGCCTTGGTCCGACCTGACGGCACATCAGCCGTCCCAGCTGACCGGCCACCGCGCCAGCCCGTGAACGTCGTTTTCGTCGCCGCTGCGACAGACACAGGGCTAGCAATCTCTTCGGTAGTCGGATCGGAGACGTTCCAATGCGACTGATGAGCGCTGCAGTCATCTCAGCTCTTCTGATAGTGATACCGATGTTTCGCGGACTCTCCAACGACCCGCCCCCGCAGGCCGGCTTTGACAGTACTTGGACGGCATCCCGCAATGGCGCTCTTGCTATCCGGGCTCAGCAGGAACAGCCCGGCCCCTCCAGTTCAGTCCCGACGGACCGTCAGACCTTGCCCGCACCGGAGCAGGAGCACGAGGCGTGCCGGACCGACACGGTGCTGAGCCGGTCGTGCGGGATGTACGCGGTGCGGGTGACGGAGGAGTCCGGGACGCCGCTCACGATCGAGGATGTCGCGCAGTTCGCACCCGCCCCCGTGACCACGACGGCCGAGCCGGGCAACGTGGGCGTCGTGGGGATGCCGACCAACTTCGTGGCGACCGTCGCCGCACACACGGCGACCGGCACACTCCTCGACCGGCCCGTGACGGTGCGTTTCACGCCCGTTCGCGTCGTCTTCGACCACGGCGACGGCACGACGGCGGTGACGCCCGACGGCGGTCGCACCTGGTCGACGCTCGGGCAGGCGCCGTTCACGCCCACCGAGACGAGCCATACCTATACGCGACGGGGCACCTATTCGACGAGGACCACGGTCGCGTACACGGCGCAGGTCGACGTCGGCGGCGGCTGGTTCGCGGTTCCCGGTGAGCTGTCGATAGACGGAGCGTCCCGGGACATCCGCATCTACGAGGCGACCACCGCGCTCGTGGCGCGGACGTGTGAGGAACGACCCGCGGCGGTCGGCTGCTGAGCGCCCGATGGGACACGCTCTACCCTGAATCCATGACCCGCGCCGAACGCCTCATGCTGCTCGACACCGCCAGCCTCTACTTCCGCGCGTTCTACGGGGTGCCCGACAAGGTCACAGCCCCGGACGGGTCCCCGATCAACGCCGCACGCGGCCTGCTGGACATGATCGCCAAGCTGGTGACGACCTACCAGCCGACCCACGTCGTGGCGTGCTGGGATGACGACTGGCGTCCGCAGTGGAGGGTCGACCTCATCCCCAGCTACAAGACGCACCGCGTGGTCGAGGTCGTGGCCGGCGCGCCGGACGTCGAGGAGGTCCCCGACCCGCTGGAGGCGCAGATCCCCTTGATCCGGGAGACGCTCGCCGCCATCGGCATCCCCATCGTCGGCGTCGCCGAGCATGAGGCGGACGATGTGATCGGCACCCTCGCGACGAACGCGACGATGCCTGTCGACATCGTGACCGGCGATCGCGACCTCTTCCAGCTCGTCGACGACGCCCGGGACGTCCGGGTGATCTACACGGCCCGCGGCATGAGCAATCTCGAACTCGTCACGGACGCGACGGTCGTCACGAAGTACGGTGTCCTGCCGACGCAGTACGCGGACTTCGCGACGATGCGCGGGGACGCGTCGGATGGGCTCCCCGGTGTCGCCGGCATCGGCGAGAAGACGGCCGCCACGCTCCTGCAGAAGCACGGCGATCTGCTCGGTATCCGCGAGGCCGCGGACGCGGGTGAGGGCATGAGCGCGGGCATCCGCGCGAAGATCCTCGACGCGCAGGCCTACCTGGACGTCGCTCCGACCGTCGTCGCCGTCGCCACGTCGCTCCCGATCACCGCCCCGGGTGTCGCCCTGCATGCCCTCACGCCGGACGAGGCCGAGGCGGCCACGGCCCTCGCCGAGCGCTGGAACCTCGGCAGCTCCATGGCCCGCGCCGTCACCGCGGTCACCGAGGCGGCGAAGGCGATCGCGGACGCCTGACGAGGGCGCCCGTCACTCCGCCCAGGCGAGCAGACGCGACAGGCCCCACGTGGTGACGATGCGTGATGCCGGCACCCCGGCACGCTCCGCCCGCTCGGCTCCGTGGTCCAGGAGCGACAACTGGCCGGGGGCGTGTGCGTCGGAATCGATGGAGAACAGGCAACCGGCGTCGAGCGCGATCGCGATGAGCTCGTCCGGCGGATCCTGACGCTCGGGACGGGAGTTGATCTCCACGGCGACCCCGTTCTCCGCACAGGCCGCGAAGACGGCGGCGGCGTCGAAGGCCGAAGGCGGGCGCGTGCCACGGTCCCCCTGCACGAGACGACCCGTGCAATGCCCGAGGACGTTCACCCGCGGATGCGACACCGCGGCGATCATCCGCTTCGTCATCGCCCGGCCGTCCATGCGCAGCTTCGAGTGCACGGAGGCGACGACCACATCCAGCTCAGCGAGCACGGCGTCGTCCTGATCGAGGGCGCCGTCTTCGAGGATGTCCACCTCGATGCCGGCGAGCAACGTGAATTCGTCCCCCGACTGCGCCCGCACCTGCGGGATCTGCTCACGCAGCCGTTCCACCGAGAGACCTCGGGCCACGCGGAGGCGCGGCGAATGATCCGTGATGGCCTGGTACTCGTGCCCCTGCGCGCGGGCTGCGGCGGCCATCACCTCGATGGAGGTCGTCCCGTCCGACCACTCGGTGTGAGCGTGCAGGTCCCCGCGCAGCTTTCCACGGAGCGCAGACACCCGCTCAGGCTCGACGTCCCCGCGCAGTTCGATCAGATACTCCGGCACGTCGCCGGCCTGAGCCTGCCGGATGACGGCGAAGGTCGACTCGCCGATGCCCTTGGCCGCCCGAAGACGCGTCGGGTCGTCCTGCACATCGGCAGGGAGGTCCTGGAATGTCGCGGCCGCCTGACGGAAGGCCTTGGCCCGGTAGCGCGACGCCCGCTCCCGCTCCAGCAGCGAGGCGATCTCGAGCAGCGCGTCGACCGGATCCATGGTCACTCCTGAGGGGCCGCCAGCTCGCGGCTCACGCCGATCCACTGGTCGAGCTTGGCCAGTGCACTCCCGTCGTCCACGGCAGCGGATGCACGGGCGAGCCCGTCGCGGAGGCGCTCGAGGATCGGCCGCTGCACCTGGGTCGCGTCCTGGGAGAGCTCGAAGGCGACGATCCCGGCGGCGGCGTTCAGGAGCACGATGTCCCGGACGGGCCCCTGCTCCCCCGCGAGCGTCCGCCGGAGCACGTCCGCGTTGTGGGCGGGAGACCCGCCGATGAGGTCGGACAGGTCGGCGAGGGGGATGCCCAGGTCGCGCGGGTCGAGATCGTGTTCATGGATGTCCCCGCGGGTGACCTCCCAGATCCTGCTGTGCCCTGTGGTCGTCAGCTCGTCCAGGCCGTCGTCGCCGCGGAACACCAGCGCCGTGGCCCCCCGCGTGCGGAAAACGCCGGTGATCAGCGGCACCCGCTCCATCTGTGCCACGCCGACCGCGTTCGCCTCCGCGCGCGCCGGGTTGCACAGCGGACCGAGCATGTTGAACACGGTCGGCACGCCGAGCTGCGACCGGACGGCACCCGCGTGCTTGAACCCGGGATGGAAGGCCCCGGCCCAGGCGAAGGTGATGCCTGTCCGGTCGAGGATCGAGGCGACGGCCGCCGGGTCGAGCGAGAGCTCGAGGCCGAGCGCACCGAGGACGTCGGAGGAGCCGGACGCGGAACTCGCCGCCCGATTCCCGTGCTTGACCACCGGGATGCCTGTCGCGCCGATGATCACGGCCGCCGTCGTCGAGACGTTCACCGTACCCACGCGGTCCCCACCCGTGCCGACGATGTCCAGCACATTCGGGGAGACCGGAAGCGGCACGGCCGCTTCGAGGATGGCGTCACGGAAGCCGACGATCTCATCGATCGTCTCGCCCTTCGCGCGCAGCGCCACGAGGAACCCCGCGAGCTGCGCCTCGGAGACCCCACCCTGCATGATCTGCCGCATGGCCCAGGTGGACTCCCAGACGCTGAGGTCGCGACGCTCCAGGAGAGAGGTGAGCACGTCGGACCAGGTCAGGGAATCAGCCATGTGTGCGATCCTATCGGCGCGGAGAAAACGTGCAGTGCGATCCGAGCGGGCGCGCAGACACCGAACGTGCGGCGTTTCCCGCGTATTCACCGGGTATTCGCAGTGTTTTCTTAGGGTCCCCTAAGTCACCGACGGGCGAATCGAGGGCCGGGGGTGCAAGAATCACGCTCGCGGATCGGCCATAATGGAAGGGTGACGACCTCAGCGACGTATGCCCCGGCGGCGAGAACCATCAAGCGGCCCAACCCGGTAGCTGTCGGCACCATTGTGTGGCTCGGCAGCGAGGTGATGTTCTTCGCGGGACTCTTCGCGATCTACTTCACCCTCCGCAGCACCTCACCCGAGCTGTGGGCCGACCGTACCGAGCTCCTGAACGTCCCCTTCGCGGCAGTGAACACGGCGATCCTCGTGCTCTCCTCGTTCACCTGCCAGATGGGTGTGTTCGCGGCGGAGGACCTGCAGCCGTACAAGATCGGCAAGGGACAGAAGAACGGCGCCGGCCGCCGTCGCCTGTTCGGCTGGGGCATGGTCGAGTGGTTCTTCCTCACCTTCGCCCTGGGCGCGATCTTCGTCTCCGGCCAGGTCTGGGAGTACGCACAGCTGGTCGCGGAGGGCATGCCCATCCAGGCTGACGCCTACGCCTCGGCCTTCTACCTGACCACCGGCTTCCACGCCCTCCACGTCACCGGCGGACTCGTCGCGTTCCTCCTGGTGATCGGCCGCGCGTACGCCGTCAAGAACTTCCGGCACAAGGAGGCGACCTCCTCGATCGTGGTGTCCTACTACTGGCACTTCGTCGACGTCGTCTGGATCGTGCTGTTCTTCGTTATCTACTTCCTGAAATAAGAGCGGAGCTGATCCCCGAGATGGTACGAGAGAAGAAGCGCCGTTCGAGCGGTCGTCGCAGCCCACTGGCGGCGGCCGCGCTCATCGGAGCAGGCCTCATGATCACCGGCGCTGTGTACGCGGGTGCGACCGCGGCATTCGCCGCCAACGACGCGCCCACGGCATCGACGCAGCTGACGGTCGAGGACGGCGAGAAGCTGTTCACGGCCAACTGCGCTACCTGCCACGGCCTCGACCTGGAGGGCACCCCCAACGGCCCGAGCCTCTACGGCGTCGGCGAGCTCGCGGTGGAGTTCCAGGTGTCGACCGGCCGCATGCCGCTGCAGATGCAGGGACCGCAGGCCCCGCAGAAGGAGCCGCAGTTCACCGAGGAGCAGATCCTCGCGATGGCGGCCTACGTGCAGTCCGAGGCCCCCGGACCGGAGTTCCCCTCCGAGAAGATCCTCGACGGCGAGGGCGACGTGGCGCACGGCGCCGAGCTCTTCCGCGTCAACTGCGCGATGTGCCACAACGTGGCCGCCGCCGGTGGCGCACTGACCGAGGGCAAGTACGCTCCGGCGATCACCGAGACCAGCGCGCTGCACATCTACGCCGCCATGGTCACCGGCCCGCAGAACATGCCGGTCTTCGGCGACATGAACCTGTCCGACGAGGACAAGCGCGACATCATCTCGGCTCTGCTCTTCCAGCAGCAGTCCGTCCAGATCGGCGGCTTCTCCCTCGGCTCGCTCGGACCGGTCTCCGAGGGCCTGTTCGTGTGGATCTTCGGTATCGGCGCTCTGGTCGCCATCACCGTGTGGATCACGGCGAAGTCCAACTGACGCTTATTCATCGAAGAGGAACGTACGAGGAGCACCATGGCACACGACGACGACTCGCAGGCTCTTGACAGGGCCTACCAGCCCTCTCCGGGGCTGGGTGTCGCAGTCAGCGATCCCGTGCAGAACCCCGGTCTTCCGCCGCACCGCGAGCGGATGACCGACAAGGACCCGCGCGCCGAGAAGACCGCGGTCCGCACCGTCTACACGCTGTTCTACCTGTCCCTCGCCGGGAGCATCTGGGCGGTCGCCGCCTACATGCTGTTCCCGATCGAGAGCGGCGCGCTCATCGACATCCGTCAGAACAACCTCTTCATCGGTCTCGGCATCGCGCTCGCGCTGCTGGCCCTCGGAATCGGTGCCATCCACTGGTCCAAGGCGCTGATGTCCGACAAGGAGTTCATCGAGCACCGCCACCCCACCCGGGGCAAGGACTCCACGCGTGAGGCCGCCATCAAGGCGTTCTCCGACGCGAACGAGGAGTCCGGGTTCGGACGCCGCACGATGATCCGCAACTCGCTGTTCGCCGCGATCGTGGCGTCGATCATCCCCGGCGTGACGCTGTTCCGCGGCCTCGCTCCGCACTCGACGCCGGACGACCCCACCGCGGGCGACCCGGTCGCGCTGCTGAAGCACACGATGTGGGACGAGGGCATGCGCCTGGTGCGCGACCCGGACGGCACCCCCATCCGCGCAGCGGACGTGACGCTCGGCTCCGCCTTCCACGTCATCCCCGAGGACCTCGCGGAGCTCGGGCACGACGAGGGCTACCTCGAGGAGAAGGCCAAGGCCATCGTGCTGATGATGCGCCTCCGCCCCGAGCAGCTCACTGAGGCCGAGGACCGCAAGGACTGGTCCTACGACGGCATCGTCGCCTACTCCAAGGTCTGCACGCACGTCGGCTGCCCCGTCGCGCTGTACGAGCAGCAGACCCACCACCTGCTGTGCCCGTGCCACCAGTCGCAGTTCGACGTCACGGACCACGCGAAGGTCATCTTCGGCCCGGCCGCCCGGCCGCTGCCCCAGCTGCCCATCACCGTGGACGACGAGGGCTACCTCATCGCACGCAGCGACTTCACCGAACCCGTCGGCCCGAGCTTCTGGGAGCGCCATTGAGCACCGCAACGCTGTCCAAGGACGAGAAGGACACCAAGGCGCCTCTCGGCGGCCGTTTCGTCGGCGCCGCGTCGAACTACATCGATGAGCGCACCAGCCTCTCGGGCTTCGTCAAGGAGCTCGGTCGCAAGATCTTCCCCGACCACTGGTCGTTCATGCTCGGTGAGATCGCGCTCTGGAGCTTCGTCGTCGTGTTCCTCTCCGGAACCTTCCTGACGTTCTTCTTCCAGGCCTCCATGGTGGAGACCCACTACACCGGCGCATACGCCCCCATGCGCGGCATCGCGATGTCGTCGGCCCTCGAGTCGACGCTGCACATCTCGTTCGACCTCCGCGGCGGTCTGCTGGTCCGCCAGATCCACCACTGGGCCGCGCTGGTGTTCATCGCCGGAATCGGTGTGCACATGCTCCGCGTGTTCTTCACGGGTGCGTTCCGCAAGCCGCGCGAGCTCAACTGGGTGATCGGCTTCGTGCTGTTCATCCTCGCGATGGCGGAGGGCTTCACCGGCTACTCGCTCCCCGACGACCTGCTCTCGGGTAACGGCCTCCGGATCATCGACGGCATGATCAAGGGTCTCCCGCTGATCGGCACCTGGACCTCGTTCCTCCTCTTCGGCGGCGAGTTCCCCGGTACCGACATCGTCGGACGCCTGTACACCCTGCACATCCTGCTGCTGCCGATGCTGGTCATCGCCTTCATCGCCGTGCACCTGATGCTCATGATCATCAACAAGCACACGCAGTTCGCCGGCCCCGGCCGGACGAACGACAACGTCGTGGGCTACCCGATGATGCCGGTCTACATGTCCAAGATGGGCGGCTACCTGTTCATCGTCTTCGGCACCATCGTGCTGATCGCGACGTTCTTCCAGATCAACCCGATCTGGAACTACGGACCGTACGACCCCTCCCCCGTCTCGGCGGGTACGCAGCCCGACTGGTACATCGGCTTCGCGGACGGCGCGCTCCGTCTGGCGCCGTCGAACTGGGACATCGTGTTCCTCGACCACACCTGGTCGTTCGGCATCCTGGCCCCGGTCGCCGTGCTCGGCCTGTTCATCGTCATCGTCGCGATCTACCCCTTCATCGAGGCGTGGGTCACCGGTGACAAGCGTGAGCACCACATCGCCCAGCGCCCGCGCAACGCGGCCACCCGCACCGCGATCGGCGTCGCCGGCGTCATCTTCTACGCGGTCCTGTGGGCGGCGGCCTCGTCCGACCTCATCGCGACGCACTTCATGCTCACCATGGAGGGTGTGATCCACACGCTGCAGGCGCTGCTGTTCCTCGGCCCGATCATCGGCTACTTCGTCACGAAGCGCATCTGCATCGCGCTCCAGAAGAAGGACCGCGAGATCGTCCTGCACGGCTTCGAGTCGGGCCGCATCGTGCGTCTCCCCGGCGGCGAGTTCATCGAGGTGCACCAGCCGGTCGACAAGTACGACCGCTGGAAGCTCATCGACATCGACGGTTACGAGCCGCTCGTCGTCCGTCCGAACGCGAAGGGCCGCATCCCGTGGACGGAGAACCTCCGCTCGGCGATGTCGCGTTGGTTCTTCGAGGATCGCCTCGCCCCGCTCACGCAGGCCGAGATCGATGCCGCGGACGCTCACCAGCACCACGTCACCGAGGGCAACGAGGCGGCGGAGGTCGCAGAGATCCAGGGCGCTCATGAGCGTGCCGGCTTCCCCGACGCCCCGCTCACTGTCGACGAGACGCACGTCGATGAGACTCCGAACACGCCCAGCACGGTGATCTCCACCGAGCCGGTCAAGAAGCCTCGGAAGAAGAAGTCGGAGGACGACGAGTAATCGTCACCCCCCCTCGTGAAGGCCCCGTCCGCTCGGACGGGGCCTTCGTCGTCTTCGCCCCGATGAGAGGATCGAATCATGTCATCCGTCGTCCGTCTCCTCCACGCACCCCAGCTCGCCGATGCCCCCGACGCCTATGCAGCCACCGCACCCGCGGACGCCCGTCTCGTCTTCCTCGCCGGAGCCTGCCCCCTCGAGGATGACGGCACGGCCACGGCTCCGGGCGACGACGCAGCGCGGGCCGCGGGGTGCGTGGAGACCGTGGAGCAGGCTCTCCAGGCCGCCGGCGCCACCCTGATGGATGTCATCAGTACGCGGGTCCTGGTGGCCTCTTCCGCGCAGCGCGAGCTCGTCACCGCCCGATGAGGCCACTCATCCGGTTCGCGACCGCCGCCGACCACGTCGTTCTCGAAGAGCTCGAGCGCGCCGCCGACCTCATCCTGATCGAGCGTTTCGGGGCGCGGTCGTGGCCACCCCCCACCTCGAACGAGGAACGCCAGGATGCCCCGGGGTTCGTCCTGGTGGCGGCTCTCCCCTCCCCCGCCGACGAGCATGCCGGCGATCCCGCGACGCCCGTCGGCTTCGCGCACGTCCTCGAGGTGGACGGGGAGGCGCACCTGGAGCAGCTCTCCGTGCGCCCGGAGCACGCCCGCCGCGGCGTCGGACGCGCGCTGGTGGTGGCCGCGCAGGAGGAGGCGCGACGTCGAGGCCATCGGCGCCTCACCTTGCGCACCTACGCGGACGTGCCGTGGAACGCCCCCTTCTACGCCCGGTGCGGCTTCGAGGAGTCCGCGCCGGACACCGACTTCCTGCGCGCGCTCGTCGGCGTCGAAGAACGGCTGAACCTCTCCGTCCACGGCCGACGGATCCAGATGACCGCACCGCTCTGAGGAGGATCGGCAGGATTCGTGCGATGCGCGACGGGAACACTCATCCGTGCGGCGCCCACGTTCCGTAATCTGAACTCATGATCGACCGTGCCGACTACTTCGCTGCCCGCCTCGCCTATGAGACCGACCCGAGCGACGTCCATGCTGATCGCGCCGCTGGCCGCCCCCTCGTCGTGGTCGACGTGCGCTCGACCGAAGCATGGGCTCAAGGGCGCGTCGCCGGAGCCGTCCACATGCACCACAGCGAGATCGCGGACAGGGCGCCGCGAGAGATCCCCCGCGACGCCGACGTGGTCGTGTACTGCTGGAGCCCGGGGTGCAACGGTGGTGTGCGCGGTGCGCTCGAGTTCGCGCGCCTCGGCTATCGCGTGCGCGAGATGATCGGCGGCTTCGAGTACTGGGTCCGCGAGGGGTACCCCGTCGAAGACGCCGACGGCGTGCACCATCGCCCGATCGACCCGCTCACCGGCATCCCCCGGATCCGTACCCGGGCTTGACCACGGCGCCCAAACGAGGAAGGCCCCCGGAGTGATCCGGGGGCCTTCCTCGTGTGCGGGGACTCAGCGGGCGAAGTTACCGCGGTAGTACTCGTAGACCCAGCCGACGATGGCGACCACGAAGATGGCCAGACCGATCGGGAGGAGGAAGTGCCCGACCGCGAGGCCCACGACGAACACGCCGGCCGATGCCGCGAGGACCAGCGGCCACCAGGACCACGGGCTGAACTCGCCGAGCTCGGGGTCGCCGTCGTCGATGTCCGACGTGAGGATGTCCTCAGGCAGCTCGCCGTTCTGCGCCTTGTGCGTCCGGTCCAGGTAGAACGCGACCATGGCGCCCATGAAGGCCGAGAAGAACAGGGCGACCGTGCCGACCCACTCGATCTGGTTCACGAGCGGAAGGCCGGGGTGAGCCAGGATGTTCCAGCCGGTGTAGACGACGCCGACGAGGGCGAAGAACGCGGTCAGGACCCACCAGATGATGACGTTGTCGCGCATGACTCAGTGGCCCTCTCGCTCGCCGGGTGCGGTGGTCGCGAACTCCGCGGCCTCCGGGTGGTTCAGGTCGAAGGCCGGACGCTCGCTACGGATGCGCGGGATCGACGTGAAGTTGTGCCGCGGCGGCGGGCACGAGGTGGCCCACTCGAGCGAGGCGCCGTAACCCCACGGGTCGTTCACCGTGACCTTGGGCGCCTTGCGTGCCGTGATCCAGACGTTCAGGAAGAACGGCAGCATCGAGGCACCGAGGATGATCGCGCCGATCGTGGAGACCTGGTTCTGCCAGGTCCAACCGTCCGCCGCGGAGTAATCCGCGTAGCGCCGGACCATGCCGTCGACACCGAGCCAGTGCTGGATGAGGAAGGTCATGTGGAAGCCCACGAACAGCATCCAGAAGTGCACGTAGCCGAGGCGCTCGTTGAGCATGCGGCCCGTCCACTTCGGCCACCAGAAGTAGAAGCCGGCGAACATGGCGAACACCACCGTGCCGAACACCACGTAGTGGAAGTGCGCCACGACGAAGTACGAGTCGCTGAGGTGGAAGTCCAGCGGCGGGGCCGCGAGGATCACACCGGTGAGACCACCGAAGACGAACGAGACGAGGAAGCCCAGTGCGAACACCATCGGCGTCTCGAAAGTCACCGAACCTCGCCAGAGCGTGCCGATCCAGTTGAAGATCTTCACACCCGTCGGCACCGCGATGAGCATCGTCATCAGGGCGAAGAACGGCAGGAGCACCGAGCCGGTGACGTACATGTGGTGCGCCCACACGGCCACGGACAGCGCGGCGATGGCGATCGTCGCGTAGACGAGGGTCTTGTATCCGAAGATCGGCTTCCGGCTGAACACCGGGAAGATCTCCGAGACGATGCCGAAGAACGGCAGCGCGATGATGTAGACCTCGGGGTGGCCGAAGAACCAGAACAGGTGCTGCCAGAGCAGGACTCCGCCGTTCTGCGGATCGTAGATGTGGGCACCGAGCACACGGTCGGCGGCGGCGGCGAAGATCGCCGCGGCCAGGACCGGGAAGGCCATCAGGATCAGCAGGCTGGTGATGAGCGTGTTCCAGCTGAAGATCGGCATGCGCCACATCGTCATGCCGGGCGCGCGCATCGTGATGATCGTCGTGATGAAGTTCACTGCACCGAGGATCGTGCCGAAGCCCGAGATGCCGAGACCGAGCATCCACAGGTTTCCGCCCGCTCCTGGCGAGAACGACGCGTTGGCCAACGGCTGATAGGCGAACCACCCGAACGAGGCCGCACCCTGCGGGGTGAGGAAGCCGGCGACCGCGATGGTCGAGCCGAACAGGAACAGCCAGAACGCGAAGGCGTTCAGACGCGGGAAGGCGACGTCCGGAGCACCGATCTGCAGCGGCAGGATCGCGTTGGCGAAGCCGGCGAACAGCGGCGTCGCGAACATCAGCAGCATGATCGTGCCGTGCATCGTGAACAGCTGGTTGTACTGCTCCTTCGTCGGGACGATCTGCATCCCCGGAGCGAACAGCTCAGCACGGATGACAAGCGCCATCACGCCACCGAGGAGGAAGAACATCACCGAGGCGATGAGGTACATGTACCCGATCGTCTTGTGGTCAGTGGAGGTGATCCACTTGACGACGATGTTGCCCTTCTGCTCCACGCGCGAGGAGCTCATCAGAGCGGCCTGACGCGCGGGCAAGGTGGTGGGACGGGAGCGGGGTGCCTCGTCGGTGCGAGGAGCTTCAGTGGTCGACATGGCTTACTCCTCTCCTTCCTCGGTTTCGGTCTTCCCGGAGGTGCCGGGGAGGTTCGAGAGACGGTCGTACGCGTCGGTGATGTCCCCGGTGTTGCCCTCTTCCTCGAGGGACTCGAGGTAGGCGTCGTACTCGTCCTGCGAGACGACCTTCACGTTGAAGAGCATCATCGAGTGGTACTCGCCGCAGAGCTCGGCGCACTTGCCGGCGTACTCGCCCTCGCGGGTGGGGATGAAGGACCAGGAGTTGTCCTTCCCGATGAACATGTCCTTCTTGTAGAGGAAGTCGATGATCCAGAAGGAGTGGATGACATCGCGCGACTGGAGGTTGATCGTGACCTTCTGGTCGACCGGGAGCACCAGCGTCGGCAGCTCGGACTGGTCGATGTTGCCTGCGGCGTCCGGCTGGGCCTGGATGCCCATCGTCCAGACGGTGTCCTCTTCGGTCTCACCGTTGTACTGGAAGTCCCACGCCCACTGCTTGGCGATCGCGGTGATCTCGACGTCGGGGTCATCCCACTTCGTCTCGATCTCGGTCTGATCGCGAGCCGTGAAGAAGAACATGCCGAGCACGAGGATGAGCGGCACGATCGTGTAGAAGATCTCGATCGGCATGTTGTAGCGCATCTGCACCGGGAGGCCGGTCTGGCCCTTGCGCCGGCGGTACGCGATCGCAGCCCAGGCCATGAGGCTCCAGGTGACGACGCCGACCGCGAGGAGAACGATCCAGGAGTTCACCCAGAGGGACGAGACGCGCTCCGTCTGGTTGGTTGCTGCCGGACCACCGTCCACGAAGCCCGGAAGAAAGCCGTTCAGCTCGGTGGGAGTACATCCCGCCAGAGCCACAGCTGCCACAACTCCCACAGGGAGTGCGGCCCAACGAAGGCGGCGTTTCGAGGGCACGATGCACCTTTCAGATCGCGGACAAGGCATGTTCAAGTCTAGAGCAACCTCACACCTGATTCATGCCAACCATGCAGGTTGAGAAGCGGAACGGCCGCCGTCACGCGAGGTGACGACGGCCGTTCGCGGGAAGAACCTGTCAGTGGAAGCTGTCGCCGCAGGCGCAGCTGCCCGCCGCGTTCGGGTTGTCGATCGTGAAGCCCTGCTCCGAGATGGTGTCCTTGAAGTCGATCGAGGCGCCGTCGAGGTAGGGAACGCTCATGTTGTCGACGATGACCTCGACGCCGTCGAAGTCGACCGTCTCGTCCCCCTCGAGGAAACGCTCGTCGAAGTAGAGCTGGTAGATCAGGCCCGAGCAGCCGCCGGGCTGCACGGCGACGCGCAGACGCAGGTCGTCGCGGCCCTCCTGCTCCAGGAGGTTCTTCACCTTCGTAGCGGCGGCGTCCGTCAGCTTGACGCCGTGTGCGCTGGTGGTCTCTGCGGACAGGATGGTGTCGCTCATGTCGCTCCTCATGACGGGCCGGGTACGGGCTCTTCGACGATTCTACCGCCGGTGGGGACGGAAGGCTCAGATCTCACGCGCGTTCATACGGGCGAGCAGCAGCGCCTCGGTCGCCACGGCGTGCCGGAAGGTGTCCAGATGCAGCGACTCGTTGGGGCTGTGCGCGCGGGAGTGCGGATCCTCCACGCCGGTGACGAGGATCTGCGCCTCGGGGAACTCCCGCACGAGATCCGCGATGAACGGGATCGACCCGCCGACACCGAGATCCACCGGGGGCACACCGTACCCGTCCCGCATGGCATCCCTGGTGAGCGCGACGGCCCACCCGCTCGTGTCCACGAGGAAAGGGTTGCCGAGGTCCACGTCGGAGAAGGTCAGCTCGGCACCGAAGGGCGCGTGTGCGCGGAGGTGACGCTCGAGAGCCTCGTACGCGTCCTGGCCGGACTGTCCGGGGGCCACACGCGCGCTGATGACCACGGTCACCTCAGGGAGCAGGGTGTTCGAAGCCGCGGCGACGCTCGTCGCATCGATGCCGATGACCGTGACGGAGGGCTTGTTCCAGATGCGGCTGAGGATCGTGCCGTCACCGATGGGCGTGGTCTCCGGCAGGAGCCCGGCCTCGTCGCGCAGCGTCTCCTCGGTGTACTCGGGGGTCTCGGCGTCCCGCGCCGTCATCCCCTCGACGGCGACGGAGCCGTCCTCGTGCCACAGTGTGGCGAGGAGCCGCACGGTCGCCATCATGGCATCGGGCACCGCTCCGCCGAACATCCCGGAGTGCGAGGCGTGGTCGAGCGTGCGCACCTTCATGGTGAAGCGCGCGTTGCCACGGAGCGAGACGGTCAGGCCGGGCGTGACCGAGTCCCAGTTGCCGGAGTCCGCGACCACGATCGCGTCGGCGCGGAGGGCGTCCTTGTTGTCGGAGAGGAACTGGGCGAAGGACCGCGAACCGTACTCCTCCTCCCCCTCGACGAACATCGCGATGCCGAGGTCGAGGTCGTCGCCGAGCACCTCCGCGACCGCGCGGATCGCCCCGATGTGCGCCATGATCCCCGCCTTGTCGTCTGCGGCGCCGCGGCCGTACAGGCGGCCGTCCCGCACGGTGGGCTCGAACGGCGGCGTCTCCCACAGGGCGTCGTCCCCCGGAGGCTGCACGTCGTGGTGGGCGTAGAGGAGGATCGTCGGCTTGCCATTCCGGGCCGCGCGCGTCGCGAGCACCGCGGGCTGACCCTGCTCGTCGGTGCCGGGGATGTCGGCACGGAGCACGGTCACCTCGTCGAAGACGCCGGTGCCACGCGCGAGGGTGGCGACGGCGTCGGCGCTGCGCTCCAGCTGCGTCTGATCGAAGGCAGGCCAGGCCATGCCGGGGATGCGCACGAGGTTCCCGAGGTCCGACAGCGCGGAGGGGATACCGGTGGCGACGGCTTCGAGGACGGCGGCGTCGGACTCGCTGGGAAGAGCAGGTGAGGTCATGCGAGTAATCTTAAGGCGACCCACCCCAGCGAACCGAGGAACCTCGTGGCCACTACCCCCGCCTCCCCTTCGACGAACGACGACGCCCCCCAGACGCCTGCCGTCGGCAAGGGACGCGCGACGCCGACCCGCGCCGAGCAGGAGGCCGCCCGTCGCCGCCCCCTCGTGGCGAACACCAAGGAGGCCAAGGCCGCGGCCCGCGCCGAGCTCAACGAGCGCCGCGCGAAGGCGCAGGCGGGCATGGCCGCAGGCGAGGAGAAGTACCTCCCCGCGCGCGACAAGGGCCCGCAGCGTCGGTGGGTGCGCGACTACGTGGACGCCGGCTGGCACCCCGCCGAGTTCGTCATGGGGGTCATGGTGCTCGTCATCCTGGCCTCGCTGCTGCCGACGAACATGATGATCTCGTTCTACGCGTACCTGTTCATGATGGCGTACCTCGTCATCGCGATCGGCGGCATGATCCTCCTCGGCATGCGGGTCAAGCGCAAGGCGGCCGCGAAGTTCGGCAACGACCGCGTCGAGAAGGGCCTAGGCTGGTACGCGGGTATGCGCGCCCTGCAGATGCGCTTCATGCGCCTGCCGAAGCCGCAGGTCAAGCGCGGGCAGTACCCGGACTGACCAGTCCCCGGTTGATCTCGCGGCCCCAGAACGGTCCGCGGTAGAGGAACGCCGTGTAGCCCTGGACCAGGGTGGCCCCGGCATCCAGACGCTCCTGCACATCCGCCGCCGTCTCGACACCGCCCACCGCGATCACGCAGAAGTCCTCGGGGACCGCGGTGCGGACGACCCGGAGGACCTCGAGCGACCGCTTCTTGAGCGGAGCACCGGAGAGACCGCCCGCGCCGGCCGCCTCGACAGCGGCCGCATCGGTGCGGAGCCCGTCCCGGCTGATCGTCGTGTTGTGCGCGATGATGCCCGCGAGCCCCTCCTCGACGGCGAGGCGCGCGATCGCGGCGATCTCGTCATCCGGCAGATCGGGGGCGATCTTCACGAGCAGCGGGGTCGCCCCGGCTGCCTCGCGGACGGCCCGCAGCAACGGCGCCAGCGTCTCGACGGCCTGCAGACCGCGAAGTCCAGGGGTGTTCGGCGACGAGACGTTGACGGCGAGGTAGTCGGCGAGCGGGGCCAGTCGGGTGGCCGACGCGACATAGTCCGCCACGGCGTCCTCGACGTCCACCACACGGCTCTTGCCGATGTTGACGCCGATCACCGTGTCGGGCGCGCCACGACGAAGCCGTGCGAGACGACGGGCTGCGGCATCCGCACCACGGTTGTTGAAGCCCATGCGGTTGATCACCGCGCGGTCCTCGACCAGTCGGAACAGCCGGGGCTTCGGATTGCCCTCCTGCGGGACGGCCGTGACCGTTCCGACCTCGACGTGCCCGAAGCCGAGGGCTGCCAGGCCACGGACGCCGACGGCGTTCTTGTCGAACCCGGCCGCAACGCCGAACGGCGAAGGGAACGTCAGCCCCAGCGCCTCGACCCGCAGGGAGGGGTCGGGCCGGGTCATCGCGCGCGTGGCCCACGAGAACGGCGGCACACCGAGCACGCGGATCACCGCCATACCGGCGTGGTGGGCGAACTCGGGATCGAAGCGCGAGAGGACGGCGCGGAAGAGCAGCGGATACATCCCTGCCAGATTACCGGTCCGCCGCCTCCGCCTTGGCGTGGTCGGCCCGGAGGTCGCCGATGGCGGACTCGAAGTCCTCGAGCGAGTCGAACGCCTGATAGACGCTCGCGAAGCGGAGGAACGCGACCTCGTCGAGCTCCCGGAGCGGTCCGAGGATCGCGAGGCCGATCTCGTTCGTGTCGAGCTGGGAGACACCGGTCTGCCGGACCGCCTCCTCCACGCGCTGCGCGAGGATCGCGAGGTCTGCCTCGGTCACTGGGCGCCCCTGACAGGCCTTCCGCACTCCGGAGATGACCTTCTCCCTGCTGAACGGCTCCATGACGCCCGAGCGCTTGATGACGTTCAGGCTCGCGGTCTCCGTCGTCGAGAAGCGTCCCCCGCATTCCGGACACTGGCGACGACGACGGATGGAGAGCCCGTCGTCGCTGGTGCGCGAGTCGATGACCCGGGAATCGGGGTGACGGCAGAAGGGGCAGTGCATCTGACAGATCCTACGCGGTGAAACGGGCCTCGATCGCCTCGCCGTGGGCGGGGAGCACCTCGGTGTCGGCCAGCGCGACGACGCCGTCCCGGACGGCGGCGAGGGCGTCGCGGTCGTACGACACGACCTGCTGCGGGCGGAGGAACGTGTACGCACCGAGGCCCGGGGCGTAGCGCGCCTGACCGCCCGTCGGCAGAACGTGGTTGCTGCCGGCCATGTAGTCGCCGAGACTGACCGGCGTCTGATCGCCGACGAACACGGCACCCGCGCTCGTGAAGACGGCGGCCGCCTCCTCCGCGTCGGCGAGGTGCAGTTCCAGGTGCTCCGGGGCGTAGGCATTGCTGAACGCGATCGCCGCCGCCCTGTCGTCCACGAGCACGATCGCCGACTGCGGCCCGGACAACGCCGCCGCGACGCGCTCGCTGTGCCGGGTGCGCGCAGCCTGCCGTTCGACCTCGGCCCTGACCTGCTCGGCGATCTCCACCGCGTCGGTCACGAGGACGGCCGAGGCCTGCTCGTCGTGCTCGGCCTGGCTGACGAGGTCGGCGGCGATGAGACGGGGGTCGGACGCGGCGTCCGCGACGACGAGGATCTCGGTCGCGCCGGCCTCGGAGTCCGTGCCGACGACCCCGGCCACGGCACGCTTCGCCGACGCGACGTAGTTGTTGCCCGGTCCGGATACCACGTCGACCGGATCGAGTCCCAGGCTCGCGACGCCGTGGGCGAGTGCTCCGATGGCTCCGGCCCCGCCCATCGCATAGACCTCGGAGACGCCGAGCAGCGCCGCCGCGGCGAGGATCGTCGGGTGCACACGGCCGTCCTGATCCGCCTGCGGCGGCGAGGCGAGGGCGATCTGCTGCACCCCGGCGACCTGCGCGGGGACGACGTTCATGACCACGCTGGACGGGTAGACGGCTTTGCCCCCGGGGATGTACACCCCGACGCGAGACACCGGCTGCCACCTCTGCGTGATGGTCGCTCCCTCGCCGATCCGCGTCACCTGCGGGGCGGGGACCTGCGCGGCCGAGGCGAGACGCACACGGCGGATGGCCTCCTCGAGCGCTGCGCGGACCGTGGGAGTGAGATCCGACAGGGCTTCCGCGAGGTGGGCCTCCGGAACACGAACCGCGTGACCGACGACGCGGTCGAAGCGCTCCGCCTGCTCCCGCAGCGCGTCCTCGCCGCGTTCCCGCACGTCGTCCACGAGGCGCGCCGCGGTGTCGAGCGCCTCGGCCCGAGCCTGGGTCGCGCGCGGGACGGCGGCGAGCATGTCAGCGGGCGAGAGCTCGCGCCCCCGCAGATCGATCGTGCGCATGTCAGCCCTTCGTGATGCCGGCGATGTCGTGGAGGTAGCCGATACGGCCGTCGTCGTGACGCACGACGAAGGCGCCGCCCCGGTCCTCGATCACGAGTGCCCAGGCGGTCGGGCCGATGCGGAAGATCGGCTCTCCGCGTTCGTCGTGCACGTCGCGCTCCGTCGGGGCGAGGATCCAGAAGGGCTGCGCCTCAACAGCACTCTGTCGCGGAGCGGCAGCCTGCGGATCGGCGTGGTCGCTGATCACCGGGTGCACAGCGGTCGCGTCGTCCGGTGTCGGCTCCTGGGCGGCGGCGAGCTCCTCCTCGGAGAGTGCCTTGGCGCCGAGCAGCGACTCGATGCTGCCGGTGTCGGACACGATCTCGGGCTGCTCCCCGCGGGAACGCCGCGAGTAGACCGGGGTGTACTCGGGTTCCGAGGTGACAGGGACGGTTCCGGTCCCCCCACCCGAGGCGTGTGCGGTGAGCGGAACGCGATCCGCGTCGTCCACGGAGGCGCCGCGGTCGGCGGTGGCCGTCTCACGGACGTCGACGGCGTCGTCCTGGTCCTCGGGGGTCGGCTCGAGGTCGGCATCGGCGATCACGGCCGTCTCATCCGCGGCAGGATAGCTCGGGAGGACGGCGTCCGCAGACGCCTCGGCCGCCGATCCACTCGGCGTCGCCTCGGGACGCGGGCGTGCGATCACCGGGCGCACGGGGTTCGCGTTGCGGTGGGCGAGCGTGACGAGCCGCCCCTGGAAATCCTCCTTGAGCCCCGGGATGAGAGGCGCGAAGACGGTGAGGACGACGAGGGCGGTGGAGGTGATGACCTGCACGACCGCGTTCCAGGGCAGCCCCCAGCTCCCCGTGGAGATGACCGCCGAGAGGGCGAGCCACAGGTTGCCGGCCCACACGCAGGCCGCGACCGAGAACGCCACGGAGGCGAACTGGTCGATGCCCAGCGAACCGACGCGACGGATGCCGTCCGGCGAGAAGCGCCGGAGGACGAGGAGGAAGACGGCCACCGTGGGCACGCCGATCGGCAGGATCCACTGGATGCCGATGCCCCACAGGGAGATGCCGCCGCTGAGCGGGAAGAAGGAGACGAGGAAGGAGACCAGCCAGACGCCCACGATCAGCAGCTCGCGCAGCGTGAAGCCGAGGATGCCGTACTCCGGCGTGACCTCGTCGTCGTAGAGGACGCCGTCCTCATCGCTGAACACCGCTTCGGCGTCCGGCTCGGGAAGATCCGTGCTCATAGTCGTCCTTTCCTCATCGGCGCACCACGACTTTCCGGTGCTCTCGACGGCTCCCGATCCTACCCGCTCACCCCAGACAGGTTGGTCCGAGCAGAGACTTGAGGTCACCGAAGAGGTCGGCCGAGACCTTCACCGGCATGGGCACCTCGAACACCTTCGCCGTGCCCGCGCGGTGCACGCGGAGCAGCACCTCGGTGTCCCCGCTGTGCCGCCGGAGGACCTCGGCCAGCTCCGTCATGACCCGCTCGGTGGCGCGCTGCTCGGCGAGGACGAGCGACAGCGGGCCTGCAGCGTCGAAGGAGCCGACGTCGGGTGCGAACGCGGACTGCGCATGCAGGTTCAGCCCGTCGTCACGGCGTGAGACCCGTCCACGCACCGCGAGGATGGCGTCCTGCTGCAGGGTGTGCTGGAACTCGAGGTAGGTCTTGCCCATGAACATCACGGTGACCTCACCGTTGAAGTCCTCCACGGTGATCATGCCGTACGGGTTCCCACTCGCCTTCGCCACACGATGCTGCACGCTGGTGACGAGGCCCGCCACGGTGACCTGATCGCCGTCCTGCAGATCCTCGGAGTTGTTGAGGTCGTGGATGGAGATCGAGGCGTGCTTCGCGAGCGGCACCTCGAGACCGGCGAGCGGATGATCCGAGACGTAGAGGCCGAGCATCTCGCGCTCGAACGCGAGCTTGTCCTTCTTGATCCATTCCGGACGTGGGGGCACCTTCGCGGGCGCCGCCTCCTCCATCCCGTCGTAGAGACTGTCGAAATCGAAGCCGATGGCGCCCTGCGCCTCGTTCCGCTTCCTGTCGACCGCCGCCTCCACGGCGTCTTCATGGATCTCGAGGAGCGCCCGGCGGGTGTCCCCCATCGAGTCGAAGGCACCGGCCTTGATGAGCGATTCGACCGTGCGCTTGTTGGCGACGTGCAGGGGAACCTTGTCGAGGAAGTGATGGAAGGACGTGAACCGCTCGTCCTTGCGGGACTGCACGATGCCGTCGACGACGTTCGTGCCGACGTTGCGGACCGCGCCGAGACCGAAGCGGATGTCGTCGCCGACGGCCGCGAAGAAGTTGATCGACTCGGAGACGTCCGGCGGCAGCACCTTGATGCCCATCCGGCGGCACTCGTTCAGGTAGAGCGCCATCTTGTCCTTCGAGTCGCCGACGCTCGTCAGGAGCGCGGCCATGTACTCGGCCGGGTAGTGCGCCTTGAGGTACGCGGTCCAGTACGACACGAGACCGTACGCAGCGGAGTGCGCTTTGTTGAAGGCGTAGTCGGAGAACGGCAGGAGGATGTCCCAGAGCGCCTTGACCGCCCCCTCGCCGAAGCCGCGTTCGGTCATTCCGGCCGCGAACCCCGCGTACTGCTTGTCCAGCTCGGACTTCTTCTTCTTGCCCATCGCGCGGCGCAGGATGTCGGCTTGACCGAGGCTGAATCCGGCGACCTTCTGCGCGATCGCCATGACCTGCTCCTGGTAGATGATGAGTCCGTAGGACTCCTCCAGGATCTCCGCGAGCGGTTCCGCCAGTTCGGGATGGATCGGGGAGATCTCCTGCTGACCGTTCTTGCGCAGCGCGTAGTTGGTGTGGGAGTTCGCTCCCATCGGTCCAGGACGGTACAGCGCGATGAGGGCCGAGATGTCGCCGAAGTTGTCCGGCTTCATGAGTCGCATGAGCGAGCGCAGCGGCGGGCTGTCGAGCTGGAACACGCCGAGGGTGTCGCCACGGGCCAGCAGTTCGTAGACGGCGGGGTCATCGAGCCCGAGGTGCTCCAGATCGAGCTCCTCGCCGCGGTTCATCCGGATGTTGTCCAGCGCGTCCGAGATGATCGTCAGGTTCCGGAGGCCCAGGAAGTCCATCTTGATGAGGCCGAGGGACTCGCACGACGGGTAGTCGAACTGCGTGACGATCTGGCCGTCCTGCTCCCGGCGCATGATCGGGATGATGTCGAGCAGGGGCTCGGACGACATGATGACGCCGGCGGCATGCACGCCCCACTGCCGCTTCAACCCCTCGAGCCCGAGAGCCCGGTCGAAGACGGTCTTCGCCTCCGGATCGGTCTCGATGAGGGCGCGGAACTCGCTGGCCTCCTTGTAGCGGGGGTGCGCGGAATCGAACATGCCGTCCAGCGGCATGTCCTTGCCCATCACCGCCGGGGGCATCGCCTTGGTGAGCCGCTCCCCCATGCTGAACGGGAACCCGAGCACGCGACCGGCGTCCTTGAGGGCCTGCTTCGACTTGATCGTGCCGTAGGTGACGATCTGCGCGACGCGCTCGGAGCCGTACTTCCGGGTCACGTACTCGATGACCTCGCCGCGGCGACGATCGTCGAAGTCGACGTCGAAGTCGGGCATCGAGACGCGGTCGGGGTTGAGGAAGCGCTCGAAGATCAGACCGTGCTCGAGGGGATCGAGATCCGTGATCTTCATCGCGTAGGCGACCATCGAGCCGGCACCGGAGCCACGACCCGGGCCGACGCGGATGCCGTTGTCCTTCGCCCAGTTGATGAAGTCGGCGACGACGAGGAAGTAGCCGGGGAAGCCCATCTGCAGGATGATCCCGGTCTCGTACTCGGCCTGCTTGCGCACCTTGTCCGGGATGCCGCTGGGGTACCGGTAGTGGAGGCCCTTCTCGACCTCCTTGATCAGCCAGCTGTCCTCGGTCTCGCCGTCCGGGACCGGGAACCGCGGCATGTAGTTCGCCGAGGTGTTGAACTCGACCTCGCAGCGCTCGGCGATCAGGAGCGTGTTGTCGCAGGCCTCCGGGTGGTCCCGGAAGAGCTGCCGCATCTCGGCGGCGGTCTTGATGTAGTAGCCGTCGCCGTCGAACTTGAAGCGGTTCGGGTCGTCGAGCGTGGAGCCGGACTGCACGCACAGCAGGGCGGCGTGGGCGTCGGCCTCGTGCTGGTGGGTGTAGTGCGAGTCGTTGGTGGCCACGAGCGGGATGCCGAGGTCTTTCGCGAGCCGCAGCAGGTCGGTCATGACACGGCGCTCGATGGAGAGACCGTGGTCCATGATCTCGGCGAAGTAGTTCTCCTTGCCGAAGATGTCCTGGAACTCCGCCGCCGCGGCCCTGGCGGCGTCGTACTGGCCGAGCCGGAGCCGGGTCTGCACCTCCCCCGACGGGCACCCCGTCGTGGCGATGAGACCCTTGCCGTACGTCTGGAGCAGCTCGCGGTCCATGCGGGGCTTGAAGTAGTAGCCCTCCATGCTCGACAGCGAGCTCAGCCGGAAGAGGTTGTGCATGCCCTCGGTGCTCTGGCTCCACATGGTCATGTGGGTGTAGGCGCCCGAACCCGAGACGTCGTCGCTGCGCTGGTCCGCCGAGCCCCACTGCACCCGGGTCTTGTCGCTGCGGTGCGTGCCCGGGGTGACGTAGGCCTCGAGACCGACGATGGGTTTGATGCCGGCGTTGCGTGCGGCGTTGTAGAACTCGAACGCCGCGAAGGTGTTCCCGTGGTCCGTCACCGCGATCGCCGGCATGCCGTAATCGGCGGCCGCCTGGGTCATCGCGTTGATCTTCGCGGCCCCGTCGAGCATCGAGTACTCGCTGTGCACGTGCAGGTGGACGAAGGAGTCGGATGCCATGCTTCGAGTCTACGTTCGGCCCCGGACACCGGCATGCGTCGCGCTCCCCCAGCGAGCGCGCCGCGGAACCCGGTTCACGCGTCCTCGCGGAGGTCCAGCCGCATGAGCACGCGGGGGAACCCGTCGAGCACCGAGCCCGTGTCCGCGACCTTGCGGAATCCCGCGCTCTCGAAGAGACGCCGCGTGCCCACGTACGCCATCGTCAGGTTCACCTTCGCCCCGGCGTTGTCGACCGGATACCCCTCGACGGCGGGGGCGCCGCGCTCTCTGGCGTAGGCGACGGCTCCCTCGATGAGCGCATGCGACACGCCCTGCTTGCGGTGCCCCGGCCGGACTCGGAAGCACCACAGCGACCACACGTCGAGGTCGTCGAGGTGCGGGATGAGGCGGTTGCGCGCGAAGCTCGTGTCGCGTCGAGGGTGCAGCGCCGCCCAGCCGACCGGCTCGTCGTCGAGGTAGGCGAGCACACCGGGAGGGGGATCCTGGTGGCAGAGCTCGCGCACCCGGTCGGCACGCGCGGGACCGCGCAGGGAGACGTTCTCCTTGTTGCCGATCCGGTAGCTCAGACAGAAGCAGACGTTCGACGTCGGCTTCTTCGGTCCCACCACCGCCGCGACGTCATCGAAGACCGTCGCCGGACGCACCACGATGCTCATGCGGTCAGTGTGGCGGAGACCACCGACACCGCGGAAGCGACGCTCCGCGGGACCTATTCTCCGCGGAGCACGTCCAGTGCGTGCTGGAAGTCGTCCGGATAGGGCGAGGTGAACTGCACCCAGTCCCCCGTCGTCGGATGCGCGAAGGCGAGCTGATGCGCGTGCAGCCACTGCCGGGTGAGACCGAGCCGGGCGGACAGCGTCGGGTCGGCACCGTACAGCGGATCGCCGACACACGGGTGGCGGTGCGCGGCCATGTGCACGCGGATCTGGTGGGTGCGGCCCGTCTCCAGGTGGATCTCGAGCAGGGAGGCACCGGGGAACGCCTCGAGGGTCTCGTAGTGCGTCACGGAGGGCTTGCCGTCCGGGACGACCGCGAACTTCCAGGAGTGATTCGGGTGCCGACCGATCGGGGCGTCGATCGTACCCACGAGCGGGTCCGGATGCCCCTGCACCACCGCGTGATAGATCTTCTCGACCGTGCGCTCCTTGAACGCCCTCTTCAGCGCGGTGTAGGCGGCCTCGCTCTTGGCGACGACCATGAGCCCGCTCGTCCCCACGTCCAGCCGGTGCACGACGCCTTGACGCTCCGGCGCGCCGCTCGTGGCGACGCGGAACCCGGCGGCGGCGAGAGCACCGACGACCGTGGGGCCCTCCCACCCGAGCGAGGGATGGGCGGCGACGCCGGTCGGCTTGTCGACGACGACGATGTCGTCGTCGTCGTACACGATGCCGAGCTCGGGCACCGCGATCGGGACGATCTTCGGCCCTTCCTTCGGCTCCCACTCGACGTCGAGCCAGGCACCGCCACGCAGGCGGTCCGACTTGTCGAGGGTGACGCCGTCCAGGCGGACGCCGCCCGACCCGGCCACCTCGGCCGCGAAGGTCCGCGAGAACCCGAGGAGCTTGGCGAGGGCGGCGTCGACGCGCGTGCCGTCGAGCCCGTCCGGGACGGGCAGCGACCGGGACTCCACGCTCAGCGCCCCTCGGACGCGGCGGCCGCCTCGGCGTCCTCGTCGGTCTCGACCGGGGCGTGGTCCTTCTCCCGCGTGCCGTCGAAGCGCAGTCCGAACACGACGAGCAAGGCGACCGAGATCATCCCGGTGACGATGAAGATGTCGGCGACGTTGAAGATGGCCGGCATCATCCACGGCATCGAGATCATGTCGACCACGTGGCCGACGGGGAAACCGGGCTCGCGGAACAGTCGGTCCGACAGATTGCCCAGCACGCCGCCGAGCAGGCAGCCGAGGACGACCGCCCAGAGGCGCGAACGCAGCCCGAACGCCTTCCAGACGATGACACCCGCCACCACCGCGAGAGCGATAGTGAAGATCCAGGTCACGCCGGAGCCGAGGGAGAACGCCGCGCCGGGATTGCGCACGTAGTAGAGCTGCAGGAACTCTCCGAGAACCGGGACCGCCTCGTGCAGCGGCAGGTTCTCGATCGTGAGGTACTTCACAAACTGATCGGCGGCCAGCACGACCGCTGCGAGAATCGCAACGATCGCACCGGCCGCCGACCGACGAAGGGGACGACGTCCTGACAAGAGGACGCCCTACAGGCCGATCGCGGAGACCGGGGTGGAGTCCGTGGACGCCGACTTCTCGTCGAGCTCGCGGAGCTGGCCCTCGATGTAGCCGCGGAGCTGCGAGCGGTAGTCGCGCTCGAAGTTGCGCAGCTCGGTGATGCGGGCCTCCAGCGTGTTGCGCTCGCGCTCGAGACGTGCGGTCTCCTCGCGCTGCTTCGCCTCGGCCTCCGTGCGGATGCGGGCGACCTCGGCCTCGGCCTCGGAGATGAGCTGGTTGCGCTTCGCCTCACCCTCGGCGACGTGCTCGTCGTGCAGACGCTGCGCGAGCTCGATGATGCCGGCGGTGGCGGTCGCGGAGCCGGTCGGTGCGGCGTCGGCGGCGGGTGCCTCGACCGCGGGGGCCGGAGCGGGAGTGGCGGCAGCCGGCTCGGCAGCGGCGGGAGCAGGGGTGGAACCCGACTCGTACGCGGCGAGCTTCGCCTTCAGCTCGGCGTTCTCCTCGAGGGCCTTGCGCCACTCGATGACGATCTCGTCGAGGAAGTCGTCGACCTCGTCCGGGTCGAAGCCGTCCTTGAAGCGGACGTGCTGGAACTGCTTGGTGACGACGTCATCCGGGGTAAGTGCCATGGGTGGCTCCTCTTTCGATGAGTTCGATTGCCAGTACCGATGTATGGCGTGTTCGTGATGTGGCGCGAACCCGGGGCGCGCACCTGGGTGCCAGCATAGCCCCCGAGCCTTGGCGTCGCGATGCCACGACACCCAGGCTCGGACAACTCGCGGCGGTTCCCGGGCGCGACACGCGGGGTGGTCAGCGGATGAACAACCGGACGATGTTCATCAGGATCAGCACGACCAGCAGGGTCAGCGCGAAGCCGAAATCCAGCGACAGCTGGCCGATGCGCAGCGGAGGGATGATCCGCCGGAAGAACCGGATGGGCGGATCCGTGACGGTGTAGACCGCTTCAGCGGCCACGAGGCCGAAACCCTTCGGACGCCACTCCCGATTGAACATCGGGATGTAGTCGAGGATGAGCCGCGCGAAGAGCACGAGGATGTACACCAACAGCATCAGATGGACGATGCTGGCGAGGACCGAGACCAGCTGCACGGTCTAGGAGTGGTCGAAGCCCGCAGACTCGGCGTCTGCGTGCGCGATGCCCCCGTGACCCGACACCGCGATGTTCTCCGGCGACAGCAGGAAGACCTTCGAGGTCACCCGCTCGATGCGACCGTAGAGGCCGAGGGAGAGACCGCTCGCGAAGTCGATGAGGCGGCGCGCATCGGCGTCGCTCATCTGGGAGAGGTTGATGATGACCGGGACGCCCTCGCGGAAGCTCTCCGCGATCAGCTGGGCGTCGCGGTACTGCTTCGGGTGGACGGTGAGGATCTCGTTCACGGCTCCTGCTGCGGGCTGGCGGACGGCGACGGGACGACGGAGCGGCGTGACGGGAGCCGGAGCCGGCTCTTCGCGGTCACGCTCACGCTCGCGCTGGGCACGGGCGGGCGCCGGCGTCTCCTCCTCGTAGACCTCTTCCTCATCGGCGAGGCCGAGATACACCATGGTCTTCTTCAGCGGGTTACCCATCGTGTCCTCCGGTTCGAACGTTTCGGGCTGGTCTTGTCACAGGTTAGCCCCGGGCGGGGCGCGGGCCCGTGATTGCGGAACCGATCCGCAGGTGTGTCGCGCCGGCGGCGATCGCCTCGGCGAAATCGCCGGTCATCCCGGCGGAGATCCAGGTCGCCTCGGGGGCGACCGATCGCACGTCGTCGGCGATCCGCCGCAGGCGGTCGAAGGCGGCCGTGGGCTCCTCATCGAGAGGAGCCACCGCCATGACGCCGCGGAGGCGCAGTGAGGGCAGGGTGAGCACGTGCTCGGCCAACGCCACCGTGGAGGACGGGGCGACGCCTCCGCGCCCTTCGTCCTCCGTCAGATTCACCTGCACGAGCACGTCGAGCACGTCGTCGTCCACGGCGGCTCGGTGGAGGGCGTCGGCGAAGCGGTCACGGTCGACGGAGTGGACCACGTCGGCACTCCGCCTGATCGCGGAGGCCTTGTTCGTCTGGCCCTGTCCGATGAAGTGCCACTCGAGGTCGAGACCGGCGAGCTCGGTCTCCTTGGCGGTGAGCTCCTGCTGTCGGTTCTCCCCCACCGCGTGCACTCCGAGGGCGTGCAGATCGCGCACCAGGGAGGCGGGGTGGAACTTCGTGACGACGACCCGGGTGATCTCCGCCGGCGAACGACCGGCGGCACGCGCGGCGTCGGCGATCCTCTCGTCGATCGCCGACAGCCGCGCGGCCAGGTCCGATGGCGCCGAAGCGCCGACCGGCATCGTCACTTCAGGAATTCGGGGATGTCGATGTCGTCGTCGGCGAAGGCCGGCTCGATGCTCGTCGCGGGGGTGCGAGGCGCCGACGGCGCCGCGGAGGGCTCCGGCGCGCTCTTCTCCGTCGCGGGCTCGGTGGTCTCCGACAGCGCCACCTCGGGAAGCGACGCGGTCGAAGGACGCGAGACGACCATCGGGTCCAGCCGCAGCGAGGGCTCGCCGCCATCGAAGCCGGCGGCGATGACCGTCACTCGGACCTCGTCGCCCAGCGTGTCGTCGATCACGGTACCGAAGATGATGTTGGCCTCCGGGTGCGCAGCCTCCTTGACGAGGTCAGCTGCATCGTGGATCTCGAAGATGCCGAGGTTCGAGCCACCCTGGATCGACAGCAGCACACCGTGCGCACCCTCGATCGAGGCCTCGAGCAGTGGTGACTCGACGGCGAGCTCGGCGGCCTTGATCGCGCGGTCGGCGCCGCGCGCCGACCCGATGCCCATCAGCGCGGACCCTGCTCCCTGCATGACCGACTTCACGTCGGCGAAGTCGAGGTTGATGAGGCCAGGGGTCGTGATGAGGTCCGTGATGCCCTGCACACCGGCGAGGAGCACCTGGTCGGCGGTCGCGAACGCCTCGATCATCGAGATGCCGCGGTCGCTGATCTCGAGCAGACGGTCGTTCGGGACGACGATGAGGGTGTCGACCTCTTCCTTCAGCTTCGCGACGCCTGCCTCGGCCTGGCTCTGGCGGCGGCGACCTTCGAAGGAGAACGGCTTCGTGACGACACCGATGGTCAGGGCACCGATCGACTTCGCGATACGGGCGACCACCGGGGCACCGCCGGTTCCCGTGCCGCCGCCCTCACCCGCGGTGACGAAGACCATGTCGGCGCCGGTCAGCGCCTGCTCGATCTCCTCCGCGTGGTCCTCGGCCGCGCGGCGGCCCACCTCCGGGTCCGCTCCGGCGCCGAGCCCGCGGGTGAGCTCACGGCCCACGTCGAGCTTGACGTCGGCGTCGCTCATGAGCAGCGCCTGGGCGTCGGTGTTGACGGCGATGAACTCGACTCCGCGGAGACCGAGCTCGATCATGCGGTTGACGGCGTTGACGCCGCCACCGCCGACGCCGACGACCTTGATCACGGCGAGGTAGTTCTGGTTCTGGCTCATGGCCGGCCTCCGATTAGTAGAGCCTGGAAGGGGTGAACCTTAAACCTCAACTAGAGGTGTAAAGTATTTCCCGGTATTGCGTTCTCTCAGATCGAAGGTAAGCGCCGCCTGCCCCTGCGCGCGCAGCGACATGGGCGTGTCGCGCCATTCCCGTCGAAACAGATCAGCCGACCACCGCGACGTCGGGTGAGGTGACGTCGATCGACGAGGCATCGGGGTTCTTCACGAGCGCGGCGGAGAGCGCGAGCGCCTTCAACCCGGAGTCCTCCTGGCTCCCCCACACGACCGTGAGGCCCGAGTCGAGCGTCAAGGTCACGTCGTCCGCCGTCGAGGCGCGGACGCCGGTGAGCGCACTGCGGATGTCGGCAGGGAGAGCGCGGACCACGAGTCCCGCGCTGCGGAACGCCGGCGAGTCCATTCCCCCCTCGACCTCCACCAGCGGCTGCCCTGCCGGGCGTTCCGCCGTCGTCGATAGGGCGACACCTGCGGCATCCACGAGAGTGAAGCCGGCACCCGACTCGACGACCCCGATCGGCGTGCGCTCCACGATGCGCACGGTCAGATCGTGCGGCGGTCGAGCCTCCAGGGCATAGGTCTCGATGAGCGGGAACGTCAGCAGCGCCGCCTTGACCTCGCTCGTGTCGACCAGGGCGAGGGGCGTCCCGAGCTGATCCGCCAGGGCCCCCTCGATCACCGCGGGATCGATCGTCGTGGTGCCGGTGACCGTGATGCGCTGCACGGCGAAGAGCGGGCTGTAAGCGGCAGCGACACTCCCCCCGATCAGCAGCACGACGGCCCCCACAGCGCTCAGCCAGACGATGCGGCGCCGCCGCGATCGGTGGGTGAACCGACGGATCTCCGCCCTGAGCGCCTTGCGGCGGGCGCGTGCCGCGCGCCAGACGTCCATCGAGGAACGGGGGCCCGCTTCCTCCTCCGTCTCCGCGTCGTCGGGCTCGACGGGCGCGGCGACGGCACCCTCGTCCGGAGCCGCCTGAGGCGCGGGACGCCGGCGGAGGATCCGCTCGGAGGCGACGTCCGTCTCCCCCGGAGTGTCCGGAGCGCTCGGGAGCGGGGGCGGCCGGCGCATGGGCTACGCCCCGTGGGTCCGGCGCAGCGACTCCAGCACCTGCGGGATGATCTGGTAGACGTTGCCGCAGCCGAGAGTCACGACGAAGTCGCCGTCCTTCGCGACAGACGCCGTGTAGTCGGCCGCTTCCTGCCAGTCGGCGACGAAGTGCACTCGGGACGGGTCGTCGAACGCCCCGCTCACCAGCTCGCCGGTCACGCCGGGCACCGGGTCCTCCCTGGCACCGTAGACGTCCAGCATCACGGTGTGGTCGGCGAGCTCCTCCAGGACGTCTGCGAACTCCTGGTACATGTGCTGCGTCCGCGAATACGTGTGCGGCTGCTGGATGGCGATCAGCCGGCCGGACCCGGCGATGCTGCGCATGGCCTCGAGCGCCGCACGCACCTCGGTCGGGTGGTGCGAGTAGTCGTCGTAGACGGTGACCCCGCGCTCCTCGCCGTGGCGCTCGAGACGACGGATCGTCCCCGCGAAGCCCTCGACGGCACGTACGGCGTCGCGGAGCGAATAGCCGAGCGCGAGGAGGACGGCGACGGCGCCGGTCGCGTTGATCGCGTTGTGCACGCCGGGGACCGCGAGCTGCATGCGCTCGGTCTCGCCGCCGTGCGAGACGGCGGCGGCGACGGGGCCCGAAGTGACGATCTCGCTGACGCGGACGTCGGCGTCCTCGCCCTGCCCGAACGTGAGGATGCGCGGGTGCGACAACCCGGCCAGCACGCGGAGCGCGCCGGGGTCGTCGCTGGAGATGACGACCGCCTCGGATGCCGCGTCCGCGAAACGCACGAAGGCGTCGTGGAAGGCCTCATCGGAGCCGTAGTGATCGAGATGATCGGGGTCGACGTTCGTGATGAGCGCGACCGCGGTGTCGTAGAGGAGGAAGGTCCCGTCCGACTCGTCGGCCTCGATGACGAAGAGGTCGCCGTTCCCGGTCGCGCTGGAGGTGCCGAGCTGCTCGATCACGCCGCCGTTGACGAAGTGCGGATCGGCGCCGAGCGCGCGCAGAGCCGTGACGATCATGCCCGTCGAGGTGGTCTTGCCGTGGGCGCCGGCCACCGAGACGAGGCGTCGGGTGCCGATCAGCCAGTGCAGGGCCTGAGAGCGGTGGATGACGTGGAGGCCGCGCTCCTTGGCGGTGACGAACTCGGGGTTCTCCGGCCAGATGGCACCGGTGTGCACGACCGTGTCGGCGTCGCCGAGGTGGGCGGCGTCATGACCGACGTGGACGGTCGCCCCCGCGGCGGCCAGCGCCCGTAGGTTGTCGCTGTCGGCGCGGTCGCTGCCGGAGACGCGGATGCCCGCGTCGAGGAACATCTTCGCGAGTCCGCTCATCCCGGATCCACCGATGCCGATGAAGTGCGCGGAGGTGATCGTGTCGGGGATGGGGAGGGAGAGGTCGGGTCTGATCATGTCCGCTTCAGTCTACTTTTCGTTCTCGTCCGGACGGCGGCGTCATGCCGCACCGAGGGCACGGTCGATCATCGCGACGACGTTCTCGGTGCCGGTGCGGGTGCCCGCGGTCTCCGCCGCCTCCGCCATCCGCCGGATGCGGTCACGGTCGCCGAGCAGCGGCACCACGATACGTCGGACCGCATCGCCGTCGAAGGTCGCGTCATCGAGGAGCTGAGCGGCACCGGCGGCCACGGCGGATCCTGCGTTCAACCGCTGCTCTCCGTTGCCCACCGAGTACGGCACGTACAGCGCGGGAATCCCGAGCGCGCTGATCTCGCTCACGGTGGCCGACCCCGAACGCGACACGATGAGATCGGCCAGCGCGAACGCGAGGTCCATGCGGTCGATGTACCGGCGGAGGGCGTACCCGGGCACTCCGGGATCCGGCAGGTCGCTGCGCTCCCCGGTGACATGCAGCAGCTGCCAACCGGCGGCGAGGATGTCGCGCCAGGAGTCCGCCAGGGCGTCGTTCAACCGCTGCGCTCCGAGCGAGCCGCCGAAGACGAGAAGGACAGGACGATCGGCGTCGAGCCCGAAGTACTCGGCGGCCTCGGCGCGTCGAGCCGCCCGGTCGAGCGTGATGACCTCGCGCCGCAGCGGCATGCCGACCACCTCGCTCCCGCGGAGCGGCGTCCCGGCGAACGCGACTCCCACACCCGCGGCCGCACGGGCACCGAGCACGTTCGCCAGCCCGGGCTTCGCATTGGCCTCGTGGACGACGAAGGGCACGCGCTCGCGACGCGCGGCGACGTAGGCGGGTGCGGAGGCGTAGCCGCCGAAGCCCACCACGATGTCGATCCCGTGCTGCCGGATGTGCGCACGCACCTGGGCGATCGCCCGGCGGAACCGCGCGGGGAACGCGGCGGCCTGCGCGTTCGGGCGCCGCGGGAACGGCACCTTGTCGACGATGAGCAGCTCGTAACCACGCTCGGGGACGAGACGGGACTCCAGGCCCTCCGCCGTGCCGAGCACGAGGATCGTCGCCGACGGGTCACGCTCACGCAGCGCATCGGCGACCGCGAGCAACGGATTGACATGGCCGGCGGTGCCACCGCCGGCGAGGAGGTACGAAGTCACCTCGCGACCCTACCCCGCTCGGCTGACTGCTTCTCGGCGACCGGGATGGTCCGCGCGAAGGCCAGCAGGACGCCGCAGGCGACGAGCACGGCGAAGAGTGCCGTTCCCCCCTGGGACATGAACGGCAGGGGCACACCCATCACTGGGAACACGCCGATGACGACGCCGACGTTCAGGACGGCCTGACCGACGATCCAGACCGTGATCCCCCCCGCGGCGACGCGGATGAAGGGATCCGACGTCTTACGGATCACATGGAACGCACCGACCGTGAAGAACGTGAACAGGGCGAGGACGACGATGCAGCCGATCAGCCCGAGCTCCTCGCCGACGATCGCGAAGATGAAGTCGTTGCCCGCGGCGGGGAGCCAGCCGTACTTCTCCTGGGAGTTGCCGAGGCCGAGTCCGAAGATCCCGCCGGAGGCCATGCCCCAGATGCCATGGATCGACTGGTAGCAGTCGGTGTAGTACAGCGCCATGTCATCGCACGTCGCGGTGATGCGACGCATGCGGTCCTCGCTGGAGAGCGCGTAGGCGAGCACCGCGACCACGCCCAGGATCATCGGGATGATGAAGAGGCGCAGCTTCACGCCCGAGAAGAAGAGACAGCCGAGCAGGATGAGGACCATCACCATCGCGGTCCCGAGGTCCTTGCCGGCGAGGACGGTGCCGATGGCCAGCGCCCCGACCGGGATCACGGGGATGAAGACGTGATGCCAGGTCCCGAGCATGGTCTGCTTGCGCAGCAGGACCGCGGCGATCCACAGGGCGAGGGCCAGCTTGAGGAACTCGGACGGCTGCATCTGGAAACCCGCCACCTGGATCCAGTTCCGGTTTCCGCCGTCGGCGATGCCGAGCGGTGTGAACACGAGGAGCTGGAGGGCGATGGCTCCGAACAGCGCCGGCCAGGCCATTCGCTTGAGGAACGCCACAGGGAAGCGGCTGATGAGGAACATCATCGGGATACCGAGCAGGGCGAACACACCTTGCCGGAGAGCGCCGTCCAACGGGTTCTGCGCCTTGGCCACCGCCGTCGCGCTCGTCGCGGACAGCACCATCACGAGACCGAAGATCGTCAGGAGCAGGGCGGTCGACGCGATCAGCAGGAACTCGGTCGACACCGGGGTGAACCGGCGTCCGAGCGAGACCCGCGCGGCGAGGCCACCCGACTCAGACCGCGGAGGGCGAGCCACCTGCGTCATCGGCGCTCCCCCGATCGATCCACTCCCGCACCGCTTCGGCGAAGCGGTGGCCGCGATCCGCATAGCTGGAGAACTGGTCGAAGGACGCGGCGGCGGGAGCGAGGAGCACAGTGCCCTCCCCGTCGACGATCCCCGCCGCGATCTCCACGACGCGGTTCATGACCTGTCCAGTGTCGCCAGCTTCGACCTCGAAGACCGGCACCGTCGGCGCGTGTCGCTCGAATGCCGCGACGACGGCTGTGCGGTCCGCTCCGATGACGACCGCCGCGCGCGCGGTGGAGCCCGCGTCCGCAACGAGATCGGCGATGTCGACGCCCTTGAGATCACCGCCGACGACCCACACCGCACCGGGGTACGCGCGCAGTGACGACGCGGCCGCGTGCGGGTTCGTCGCCTTGGAGTCGTCGACCCAGGTGATGCCGGCGTGGCGCGCGACCACCTCGATGCGGTGCGCGTCCAGGCGGAAGGTCTGCAGCGCCCCGTGGATGGCCTCGGGCTCGACCCCGAGAGAACGGGCGAGGGCACTGGCGGCCAGGATGTTCTGAACGATGTGCGGTGCCGACAGCCCTGCGGCCTCCAGGTCGGCGACCGTGGTCAGTTCCAGGGCGCTGCGGGCTCGATCGTCGAGGAACGCCCGGTCGACGAGCAGCCCCTCCACGACGCCGAGATCGCTCGGGCCGGGGATGCCGAGATCGAAGCCGATGGCGCGGGCGCCCTCGACGACGTCGGCCTCCTCGACCATCCGGCGCGTCGCCTCGTCGGCCTTGTTGTAGACGCAGGCGACCCGCGTGTTGCGGTACACCAGCGCCTTCGCGTCCCGGTAAGCCTGAGCGCTGCCGTGCCAGACGAGATGATCGTCGGCGAGGTTCAGGCAGACTGCGGCGTGCGGGAACAGCTCCCCCTCCGAACGCGACAGTCCGAGGTACCAGAGCTGGTGGCTGGAGAGCTCGACGACGAGCACGTCGAAGCCGGCGGGGTCGCGGACCGCGTCGAGCACGGGGACGCCGATGTTGCCGCACGGTGCGGCGCGCAGGCCACCGGCGACGAGCAGCGTCGCCGTGAGCTGGGTCGTCGTCGTCTTGCCGTTGGTCCCGGTGATGAGCACCCAGTCCGCCGGCGTGCCGTCCGCGCGGAGGACCTTGTCGCGCACCCGCCAGGCGAGCTCGACGTCACCCCAGAGCGCGATGCCCTCGTCCTGAACCCAACGGATGACCGGGTGCGCCGGGGCGAAGCCAGGGGACGCGATGACGACCTCGGGCCCGAACGCCCTCAGCGCCTCGGGCACGGCGTCCAGCCGACCGAGCTCCAACCGGGCACCGATGACGGGGAGCAGGCGGGCGTACTCCTCCTCCGCGGACTCGCTGAGCACGAGGACGTCGGCACCGAGCTCGGCGAGGGTGTCGGCCACGGAGAAGCCGGTCATGGAGAGGCCGAGGACGGCGACGCGCAGGCCGCTCCAGTCGGCGTGCCAGCTCGTCAGCCCGGCCAGACGCTCAGCCGACACGGGTCAGCCATTCGACGTAGAAGAGCCCGACGGCCGACACCGCGAGAAGACCCGCGATGATCCACATGCGCACCACGATGGTGACCTCCGACCAGCCCCGCATCTCGAGGTGGTGGTGGAACGGGCTCATCAGGAACAGCCGCTTGCCGCGGGTGATCTTGAAGTAGGCGCGCTGCAGGATCACGGATCCGGAGGCAAGCACGAAGACGCCGGCGATGATGAGGAGCAGCAGTTCGGTGCGGGTCATGACCGCCATCGCGGTGATGACGCCACCGATGGCCATCGAGCCCACGTCTCCCATGAACACCTTCGCCTTGGGCGCGTTCCACCACAGGAACCCGATGAGGCTGGCGGCGAAAGAGGCCGAGATGATGGCGAGGTTGAACGGGTCGCGCACCTCGTAACAGCCGCCGAGCGAGCCCGGATCACCGCCGATGCAGGGCTGCTTGAACTGCCAGAACGCGATGAGGCTGTAGGCGCCGACGACGATCACGCCCGCGCCGGCGGCGAGGCCGTCGAGGCCGTCGGTGAGGTTGACGCTGTTGGAGGTCGCGACCCCGATGATCGAGATCCAGGCGAGGTAGAGGATCCAGCCCAGGATGACGCCGAACGCGAAGAGGTTCAGCCAGGTGATGTCCCGGAAGAGGGAGATCGACGCACTGGCCGGCGTCTGCCCCCACTTGTTCGGGAAGTTCAGTGCCACGATGCCGAAGGGGATCACGACGATGAGCTGACCGATCACCTTCCGCCACCCTGACAGCCCGAGGCTGCGCTGGCTGCGCACCTTCATGTAGTCGTCGATGAATCCGACCACACCGAAGCCGACCATGAGCCAGATCACCAGGATGGCGGACAGCGCCGGCGTCTCGCCGCTGACGAGGACCCCGGTGAAGTAGCCCACGATCGAGCCGAGGATGAAGATGACACCACCCATGGTCGGGGTGCCGCGCTTCGCCTCGTGGCTCGGGTTGCCCGCAGCCTCCGGGGTACGGATGACCTGCCCCCAGCCCCACTTGCGGAAGAGCCGGAGGAAGACGGGAGTCAGGAAGAGAGTGAAGGCGAGCGAGATGGCCGCCGCCATGATGAGGGACCTCACGAGAACAATTCTCCCAGACGATCGCCGAGATGCCGGAGGCCCACGGAGTTGGACGACTTCACCAGGACCCGGTCTCCGTCACGCAGCTCGGTACGGAGGTACTCGAACGCAGCGTCCTGGTCCGGCAGATGCACGGCTTCGCTGTCCCATGACCCCTCGCCGACGGCGGCGAGGTAGAGCCGCCGTGCCTCCGGGCCGACGACGACGATGCGTCGGATGTTGAGACGCACGGCGAGGAGGCCGATGCGATCGTGCTCCTCCCCTGCGCTCTCGCCGAGCTCGCTCATCGCGCCGAGGACGGCGACCGTGCGCTCGTCGGGGCCGGTGATCTGGGCGAGGGTCCGCAGGGCGGCCGCCATCGAGTCGGGACTGGCGTTGTACGCGTCGTTGATGATGCGGACGCGGTCGTTGCCCAGCGGCTGCATGCGCCACCGCTCGGCGATCTCGACGGTCTCCAACCGGGAGACGGCATCGGCCGGGGCCACGCCGAGCTCGACGGCGGCGGTGATCGCGGCGAGGGCGTTGCTGACGTGGTGGGCGCCGAGGACGCGCAGGCGCAGTGGCAGCCGCTCCCCTGCGACCTCGATCACGCACTGCGTGCCGGAGGCCGAGACCTCGATCTCCCGCGCGTGCACGACAGCCGCAGCCGACTGGCCGAAGCCGACGACCCGGAGGCCGCGGCTCTCCGCGAGCTCGCGCATCGCCCACACCCGGGCGTCGTCCGCGTTGAGCACGGCGATGCCGGGCACGCGGGCCGCGGCGACGAGCTCGGACTTGGCCTTCGCCGTGGCCTCGATGCCGCCGAAGCCGCCCGCGTGCGCCATGCCGACCATCAGCACGACCACCAGGTCCGGCTCGACGAGACCGGCGAGCCGCGCGATGCTGCCCGGCGCGGCGGCCCCGAACTCGCTCACCAGGAATCGGGTGTCGTGCGTGACGCGGAGCATCGTCACCGGGGCGCCGACCTCGTTGTTGAAGGACTTCACCGGGGCGACGGTCTCGCCCTCGTCCTCGAGGATGCGGGCGAGGAAGTTCTTGGTGGTCGTCTTGCCGTTCGAGCCGGTGATGCCGACGATGCGCAGGTTCCCCCCGGCGCGCACGCGCGCCACGACCTCGCGCGCCAGCTCGCCGAGGGCGACCACGGCATCGGACACGACGATCTGCGAGACATCGACGTCGACGGGGTGCTCGACGATCGCCAGGACCGCACCGGCTTCGGCGGCGGCACCGACGAAGCGGTGCCCGTCGGTCTCGGCGCCGGGCTTGGCGACGAAGATCGACCCGGCCTCCATGGTGCGCGAATCGGTGTCGACGATCCCGTCGACCACCGTCTCCGGCGTGTGCTCTCCGGCCACGCGCAGTTCACCACCGATGGCGGCGGCGATCTCAGCGAGCGTCAGGGCGATCATGTCATCTCCATGCGCGGCTCTCGCCGGCTATCCGAACTTGGGGAGGAGCGCGTCCATCGGGACAGAGGACGGCATCACGCGATAGGTCTTCATCACCTGCGTCATCGCCTTCTGGAAGGCGGAAGCGGTGGCCGCGGACGATACAACCTTAGTCGGCTCGTCGAGGGTGACCACGACGACGTACTGCGGGTCGTCGACGGGCGCGAAGCCCACCATGCTCGTGTAGTACACGCCTGCCTTGTAGCCGCCCTTGCCGTCCGAGACCTGCGCGGTACCGGTCTTGCTGGTCACGCGGTATCCGGGAACCTGGATGCGATCGGCGTTCCCGCCCTGCACGGCGACGTTCTCGAGCATGCGGGTCAGATCGGCGGCGGTCTGCTCCTTGACGATCTGCTCGTGCTTCGGCTTCGGCGTCTCCGTGACCGTCCCGTCGGGCGCCGTGCAGGACTCCACCATCGACAGGTCGATCTTCTCCCCGCCGTTGGCGATGGCCTGGTACGCGCCGGCGAGCTGCGGGGCCGTCACCGTGAAGTACTGGCCGAACGTCGTCGTGTAGAGGGACTGGCTGTCCCAGTCGCTCACCGGGTGCAGGATGCCTCCCACTTCGGAGGGGAAGTCCAGGGTCTTCTGCCCGACCCCGAAACGCTGCAGGTAGTCGTAGCGGACCTCGGGGGCGACCATCGTGCCGAACTTCGACAGCGCGGTGTTGGAGGAGTCGATCAGTCCGCCCGCGAGCGTGTAGTTGTAGGCCGGGTGGCTGAACGCGTCGTTGACCACGGCGCCGTTCGGGAAGGTCTCGCGCGAGGAGGCCGTCACGGTGCTGAGCGGGGTGAGGCCCGCACCCTCCATCGCCGCCGCCGCGGTGATCGCCTTGAACGTCGAACCGGGCTCGAAGTCGCGGTGGAAGATCTGGCTGTATCGCGTCTCCGGAGTCGAGGAGTCCAGGTCGTTCGGGTCCATGGCCGGCCATTCGGCCGCGGCGCGGATCTTGCCGGTGCCCACCTCGACGACCGTGACGGTTCCGCCCTTGGCGCCCTGCTTCTGGGCCTCCTCGCCGATCATCTGCTGGAGGTACCACTGCAGGTCGCTGTTGATCGTGAGCTGCACGGTGCCGCCGTCGACGGCGTCGGTGACCGACTCGCTCCCCGGGATCACGACGCCGTCCTTGCCCTTGCGATACGTCTTCTCCCCATCGATCGGCGCGAGGCACGATTCCTCGAGCTGCTCGACGCCGGCCTTGGCCTCCCCGGTGTTGTCGAGGAAGCCCAGCACGTTCCCGGCGACCGCGCCGTTGGGATAGACCCGGGTCTCGCGCGGCGTCAGGGCGAGGTACGACCCCAGGCCGAGGTCGCGGAGCGCGATGAACTGCTCGGTGTTGAGCCCCGTCTTCAGGGGTGCGTACTGGCTGTTCGGGTTCTCGGCGAGGGCATCGGAGACGCGTTTGCGGATCTCGTCTCCCGGTACCCCCGTGATCGCGGCGATCTTCTCGGAGGCCTCGGCCCAGGGCAGCGCAGGATCCTTCTCCTCCGTGAGCCTGATGACCTGAGGACTGAGCTGCGCGTCGTAGACCATGACGCTCGACGCGAGGACTGTGCCCTCGGCGTCGACGATGGATCCCCGCTGTCCGGGGATCGTCGAGCCGTCGCCGATGTGCTCGAGGGATTGGTTGACGTGCTCGTCGGCGCTCACCACCTGGATGTCGATCAGGCGGACGACGAACGCCACCAGGATCGAAAGGATGACCGCCAGTGCGACGACGGTGCGTCGCCGCGGTCCGCGCGTGGCTCGTGTCGTCATGGGATCTCTCCGTCGATCGGGGATGGTCAGTGCGTCGTGGGGCTGGGCAGGCCGTCGGTGATGGCGGGCGGCAGGTCCTGCGCGGGCGGTGTACCGCCGGTCGCGTCGTCCCCGGCGTTCTCCGCCGGCGGGGTCTCCTCCGTGACGAGGACGTTGCCGACGGCCGCCTTCCCGTTGGGATCGATCGTGGAGACCCCTTCCGCCCCGGCGCCCGTCCCGAAGACGGCGCCGTCGCTGAGACGGAGGTAGGACGGGGCGCCCGCCACGACCATGCCGAGGTCGGCGGCGCTGCTCGCGAGCACCTGCGGGGAACTCAGCCCCGTCAGCTCCTCCTGCAGCGCGTCGGTCCGGAGGTCGAGTTCGCGCTGCTGGGACGTGAGCCCGGCGAGGGTGAACGAGTCCTGTGTGATGGCCAGCGAGAGCCCGACCTGCCCCGCACCGATGGCCAGGGCGCCGCCCAGCGCGACGAGCGCGTAGGCGAGCTTCGGCTTGCGGCGCCGTGCGGGCGCCGTCACCGGTCGCAGGCGCCGCTCGGGCGTCGTCTCCGGAGCGACCGGCTGCAGCGGCAGGGTCGGCTTGCGGACTGCGTTCATGCTCATGCGCTCTCCCGCACCTTCTCGGCGGCGCGCAGGCGCACCGGTATCGCACGCGGGTTGCGTGCGCGCTCTTCGTCATCGGCGAGTTCCGCGCCCTTGGTGAGGATGCGGAATCGGGGGGCGTGCTCCGGCAGCTCGACCGGCAGCCCGGCGGGCGCCGTCGAGGAGGAGGCGGCCGCGAAGGCCTGCTTGACCAGCCGGTCCTCGAGGGACTGGTACGACATCACGACGATGCGGCCTCCGACCGCGAGTGCGTCCATCGCGGCGGGGATCGCGTCCGCGAGGACGTTCAGCTCGGCGTTGACCTCGATCCGGAGGGCCTGGAACACGCGCTTCGCCGGGTGCCCGGATCGCTGCGCGGCCGCGGGGGTGGCGGCCACGAGGATGTCGACGAGTTCGCCCGATCGCGTGATCGGCTGCTTCTGACGGGCGTCGATGATGAAGCGCGCATACCGTCCGGCGAGCTTCTCCTCTCCGTACCGCTCGAAGATGCGCCGCAGGTTGCCCTCGCTGTAGGTGGCGATGACCTCGGCGGCGGTGATGCCCTTCGTCTGGTCCATCCGCATGTCGAGCGGAGCGTCCTTGGAGTATGCGAAGCCACGTTCGGCCTCATCGAGCTGCAGCGACGAGACGCCCAGGTCGAAGAGGATCCCGGCGGCGCCCTGGGCGTGTAGGCCGATCTCGTCGTAGACGGTGTGGACGAGGGTCACGCGATCGCGGAACCGAGCGAGCCGCTCCCCCGCGATCTTCAACGCGTCGGTGTCCCGGTCCAGCCCGATGAGGCGGATTCCGGGGAATCGCTCAAGTAGCGCTTCGGAATGGCCGCCCATGCCGAGGGTGGCATCGACGAGCACGGCGCCGTCCTCCTGGAGGGCAGGTGCGAGGAGCTCGACGCAGCGGTCGAGCAGGACGGGGGTGTGGATGTCGCGGAGGTTCATGATCTCTCTCGGGTCCGACCTTCGGCTCTGATCCCCCTCCGCATCTCGACCCGGCACCGGGGAAGTGTGTCGGGGCGGGAGCGGCGGGGCATCACAGCCGTGGTCAGAACAGTCCCGGAATCACCTCCTGCTCCAGCTCGGCGTAGGACTCCTCGCCGGCGGCGAGGTACGCGTTCCAGCTCTCCGCGTCCCAGATCTCGGCGTGGGCGCCGACTCCGGTCACGATGAGCTCCTTCTGAAGACCCGCGTACTGACGCAGGTGGGCGGGGATGGTGATGCGGTTCTGGCTGTCGGGCATCTCCGCACTGGCACCGGAGAGGAACATGCGCATGAAGTCACGCGCCTGCTTGTTGGCGAGCGGGGCCTGGCGGATCCGCTCGTGCATCGCCTCGAACTCGGCCGTGCTGAAGACGTAGAGGCAGCGCTCCTGGCCCCGGGTGACGACGATGCCGCCGCCCAGGTCCTCGCGGAACTTCGCGGGAAGGATGACCCGTCCCTTGTCGTCCAGCTTCGGTGAGTGCGTGCCCAGCAGCATCGGCCATCACCCCCTCTCCGTCCGGCCAACTCGAGGTGCGCCCCACTTTACTCCACTTTCCTCCACATTCCTACGACGAATCCAGGGTATCGTCCCTGTGCTTCCGCGGGCCTCGCCCTACTTCCGCGACATTCCGCGGTGGAGCGAGGTGGAACGCCAGTGGAGGGCCGGTGGAGGGCCGGTGGGGACCGGATGCCCAGCAGGCACGAAAAAGCCCGGATGCTCAGCATCCGGGCTTCGTGGTGGAGAGGAAGGGAGGAGGTCAGTGGCCGTCCTGGCGCCGATCCCATCGATCGTTCATGCGGTCCATGAAGGAGGAGGAGTCCTGCCGCTTCGGAGCGGTGCGGGTCCGGGGCTCTGCCGGTCCGGATCGTCGGACAGGGGTGACGGCCAGCATGACGCCGCCGAGCATGGCCGCGAAGCCGATGACCCCGACGACAATGCCCCAGATGTCTCCGAGGATGACACCGACGACCAGTCCGCCGACGCCGGCCAGCAGGAGCAGAGCACCGTAGACGAGATTGCGATAGCTGAGCGTGCGATCGCCCGACGGCGCGCTCACGACGTCGGCGTCATTGTGCAGGAGATGGCGTTCCATCTCGTCGAGCAGACGTTGCTCCTGTTCGGAGAGTGGCATCTCGTCCCCCTCGGGTATGGTGCCCTCCAGTCTACGCGCGAGCGGCGCCCGGGGCTAGCGGTTCGGGCGTCTCATCCTTTACGTATGCTGGGAGTCGTGCCGTCCCCCTCCCCCTCCGTCGCCGACGCCGTGGCCGCGCGACTGGACCTGTTCCTCGACCGCATGCGAGCGGAGTCGGCGGGGTACGGCGACGACGCCGCTGCCTTCCTCGATGCGGCGTCCGACACCCTCTCCGGAGGGAAGAGGCTGCGCGCCCGCTTCTGCCACGCAGGGTGGCGCGCCGTCTCCCGGTTCCGTGACCGTCTCGCCGTCGAGGACGACGCCCTGTGGGACCTCTGCGCGGCGCTGGAGATCTTCCAGTCCGCCGCTCTCGTGCACGACGACCTGATCGACAACTCCGACACCCGCCGGGGCCGTCCCGCGGCGCACCGGGCGCTCGAGGCCTCCCACCGCTCCGCCGGATGGTGGGGCGACGCCGCTGCCTTCGGGCGCGCCGGTTCCGTGCTGCTCGGCGATCTCCTCGTGGCGTGGAGCGACGACCTCCTGGAGTCGGCGCTCGACGGTCACGGCGCGGCGCGGACCGTGCGCGCCGAGTACGCGCGCATGCGTCGCGATGTCACGACCGGACAGTTCCTCGACATCGCCGAGGAGTCGGCGTGGAGCGTCAGCGATGACCGCGAGCATGCGGAGCGCGCGCTGCGCGTGGCCTCGCTGAAGTCGGCGCGCTACAGCATCGAGCAGCCGCTCATCCTGGGAGCGAGCCTCGCCGGCGCCGACGTCGGGCAGACCGAGGCGCTGCGCCGCTTCGGTCACCCTCTCGGCCTCGCCTTCCAGTTGCGTGACGACGTGCTCGGTGTGTTCGGCGATGCCGCCGTCACCGGCAAGCCCGCGGGCGACGACCTCCGAGAGGGCAAGCGGACCGTCCTCATCGCGCTCACCAGGGAGAAGCTGGACACACCCGCCCGGCGGGTGCTCGACGAGATGCTCGGAGACCCCGACCTGACGGCGTCGCAGGTCTCGTTCCTGCAGGAGACGATCGCCGGGACCGGAGCCCTCGAACGGGTCGAGACGATGATCGCCGACTACGCCGGAGAGGCCGATCGCGCGCTCTCCGGAGCCCGGCTCGAGGACGCCGCGGTCGGCGAGCTCCGCGATCTCGGCCGAGCGGCGACCGTGCGCTCCTCCTGAACAGGTCGCTCAGGCGAGGGTGCGCGCGAGCCGACGGACCTCGCTCTTGTGCCCGGCGAGCAGAGAGGCGATCGGGGAACGCCCGAGGGTCTCGTCCTCGGCGAGCAGCCAGTCGATCAGTTCGTCATCGGAGAAGCCGGCATCCTGCAGGACGATGATCGTCCCGCGCAGGGAGCTCAGCGGCTCGCCGTCCACGATGAACACCGCAGGAACGGCGAAGACGCCGCTGCGCCGCGAGCCGACGAGGTAGTGCTCGTCGATCAGACGACGCACGCGGCCGAGGGGCTCGCCGAGCACCTCGACGAGGTCGGGCATGGTCAGCCACTCGAGGGCGGCGTCAGGGGTTGCAGCGACGTTCTCAGACACGTTGCCACTATCTCACCTCGACCCCCGACGCGCATATCCATCACTTCCGTCACATTCGTCACACCTGTCACTTCTGTTGACATCTCTATACATCCGTGTCAGCGTGAAGTGCTCGAAAAGGGGGCTGACGTGATCTTCCAGACAGCCGTGGCCGGCGCCCTCGCCGCCACTCTGACGGCGACACCCGCCGCCGCGCCCGCACCGCCGGTCGCGCCGCACGAACGGCATCGGATCGCTCCGGTGCGCGTCGCACCGACGCAGAACATCCCGCCCTCGCACGTCGTGCAGCCGGGGGACACGGTCGCCGGCATCGCCGGTCGTCACGGACTGCGCACCGCCGACGTCCTCGGCTGGAACGGCCTCTCCTGGCGCTCGGTCATCTATCCGGGGCAGACCCTGCATCTGCGCGCCCCGGCCTCGGCACCCGCGCCGGCGCCCACGTCGGTGCCTGCGGCGACGAAGACCCACACGGTCGTGGCGGGCGACACCGTCTTCGGCATCGCCCGGAAGTACGCCACCTCGGTCGGCGCGATCCTCGCCGCCAACGGCCTTCCCGACGGCGCCATCATCTACCCGGGACAGAAGATCGTCGTATCCGGAGGCGCGGCTTCCGCTTCCCCTCCGGCACCCGCGGCCGCACCCGCGGCGGCACCCGCGACGCCCCCGCAGAGCGGCGGCAGCGCCCACACCGTCGCCGCGGGCGAGACGCTGTTCTCGATCGCTCAGCGGTACGGGACGACCACGCAGTCCCTCTTCGCCTGGAACGGCCTCGGCCCGTCGTCGATCATCTACCCGGGTCAGCGCCTCGCCGTGCAGGCGCCTGCCCCGAAGCCCGCCGCCGCGCCGACCGGACAGCGCAATGCCACCCTGACGGCCGAGCAGGCTGCCAACGCCGCGCTCATCATCCGCGTGGGCCGCGAACTCGGAGTCTCCGACCGCGGGATCGCCATCGCCCTCGCCACCGGCATGGTGGAGTCGGATCTCCGCAACCTGGACTGGGGGGATCGCGACTCGCTCGGGATCTTCCAGCAGCGCCCGAGCACCGGCTGGGGCACCCCGGCACAGATCATGGACGCGGAGCGGAGCACGCGGGTCTTCTACGGCGGCACGGGCGACCCGAACGGGCACACCACCCGCGGACTGCTCGACATCGCGGGCTGGGAGTCGCTGCCCTTCACCGACGCGGCGCAGGCCGTGCAGATCTCCGCCTACCCCGATCGCTACGGGCAGTGGGAGGCCCAGGCGTACGCATGGCTCGCCCAGCACGGGTGAGGCCGCCGGAAATCCGGATGACCCGAGGGGTGAGGCGTTCCCCGGGCTTTCAGCCATTCGTCCATAGACTTCTGTCGTGACGACCAATCATCAGGCCGACCCCCTCATCGGGCGGCTTGTCGACGGTCGGTACCGCGTGCGTGCGCGGATCGCCCGCGGCGGCATGGCCACGGTCTACGTCGCCACCGACCTCCGCCTGGAGCGCCGCATCGCCTTGAAGGTCATGCACGCGCACCTCAGTGACGACTCCGCGTTCCAGAGCCGGTTCATCCAGGAGGCCCGCGCCGCGGCCCGCCTCGCCGACCCGCACGTCGTCAACGTCTTCGATCAGGGCCAGGACGGCGAACTCGCCTACCTCGTCATGGAGTATCTGCCAGGGATCACTCTGCGTGAGCTCCTCCGAGAGCAGAAGCGCCTCACGGTCGCTCAGACGATCACGATCATGGATGCCGTTCTCGCCGGGCTGTCCGCCGCGCATCGCGCGGGCATCGTCCACCGCGACGTCAAGCCGGAGAACGTCCTGCTCGCGGAGGACGGCCGTATCAAGATCGGCGACTTCGGACTCGCGAGAGCCACCACCGCGAACACCGCCACCGGGCAGCAGCTCCTCGGGACGATCGCGTACCTCGCGCCGGAGCTCGTCACCCGCGGTACCGCCGACGCCCGCAGCGACATCTACGCGCTCGGCATCATGCTCTACGAGATGCTCGTCGGCGAGCAGCCCTACAAGGGCGAGCAGCCGATGCAGATCGCGTTCCAGCACGCCACCGAGTCGGTCCCCCGACCCAGCGTCCGCAATCCGTCGGTGCCCGAGCAGCTCGACGAGCTCGTGCTGTGGGCCACCGAGAAGTCCCCGGACGAGCGTCCGGACGACGCTCAGCAGATGCTGGAGCGCCTGCGGGAGATCGAGCGCGAGATCGGTGTCGCCCCCGCCGTGACCCGGACCACCGGCGCCTCCAGGGATCAGGCCGACTCCGGCGACCTCACCAAGGTCATGCCGGGCACCATGCTCCTGCCGGAACCGGCGACGGCCACCTCCCCCGGGATCGACAACGCCACCATCCTCCGGCGGCGGGCCGCCAAGCGCCGCGCCCGTGGCACGTTCCTCCTCTCCCTCGTCCTCCTGCTCGCCGTCCTCGCCGGCGGCGTGGGCTGGTGGTTCGGCTCCGGTCCCGGCTCGCTGATCGCGGTGCCCGCCGTGGCGGGCCAGACGTACGACGAGGCGGCGGCAGACCTCACGGAAGCCGGCTTCGAACCCGCCCAACGCGACGAGTTCTCCGTCGACGTCGAGAAGGGCATCGTCATCGAGACGGACCCCGGCGAGGGCACCAGGATCGACAAGGGCACCACCGTCGCCGTCGTCGTGTCCGCCGGCCCCGCCTCCCACGACCTCGCCCCTGTGGCCGGACAGCCTGCCGAGGACGTCCGGGCCGCGTTGCAGGCGGCGAACCTCGAGATCACGGACGACGAGGAGTACTTCACCGACGCCGCGGCCGGATCGGTCATCAACGTCCGCATCACTCCCCGTGACGGCGGCGATGCCTTCGGCTGCGATGAGGGCTGCACCGTCCACGAGAAGGACACCGCCACGATCCAGGTGTCGCGCGGGCCGGTGCCCGACGTCACGGACATGACCGTCAAGCAGGCGACCGAGACGCTCACCGGCAAAGGCCTCAAGGTGGCGGAGGAGAACATCTACCGCCCGAGCGATTCCATCGGCAAGGACCGGGTCATCGGGTACGCGGACCGCACCGAGGAAGGATCCTGGCGTCCTGGCGAGACGATCCAGCTGATCGTCTCGCAGGGCCCGCCGCTGTTCGATGTGCCGGATGTCTCCGGGATGACGCGCGACGAGGCCACCGGCGCGTTGCGAGACGCCGGATTCACCTGGAGCTACACGAGCAGCACGGGTCTGCCGGACTCCGTGTGGGACCTCCTCGCGAACGAGAACACGCGCGTGGAGTCGTACAGCCCATCCGAACCGCAGCGGAAGGGCGCGAGCATCACGCTCACCATGAGCTTCGCCGGCTGACGCCGACACGACGAAGGGGCCGGAACATCGTTCCGGCCCCTTCGTGCGTCCGCCCGTGGCTCAGCGCTTCTCGAGCTCCTCGGCCACCAGGAACGCCAGCTCCAGGGACTGCATGTGGTTCAGGCGCGGGTCGCACAGGCTCTCGTAGCGGGTCCCCAGGGCCGCCTCGTCGATCTGCTCCGATCCGCCCAGGCACTCGGTGACGTCGTCGCCGGTCAGTTCGACGTGGATGCCGCCGGGGAACGTGCCGACCGCCCGGTGCGCCTCGAAGAAGCCGCGGACCTCGTCGACGACGTCGTCGAAGCGACGCGTCTTGTACCCGGTCGGCGTCGTGATGCCGTTGCCGTGCATGGGGTCGGTGACCCAGAGCGGCTGGGCACCCGACTCGCGGACCGCCTCCAGCAGCGGGGGCAGCGCATCGCGGATGCGGCCGGCGCCCATACGCGTGATGAAGGTCAGCCGGCCGGGCTCGCGCTCCGGGTCGAGCTTGTCGATGAGTGCCAGTGCCGTCTCCGGCGTGGTGGTGGGGCCCAGCTTCACGCCGATCGGGTTCCGGATCTTCGAGAAGTAGTCGACGTGCGCGCCGTCGAGCTCGCGCGTGCGCTCCCCGATCCACAGGAAGTGGGCGGAGGTGTTGTACGGGGTGTCCGTCCGCGAGTCGATCCGCGTCATCGGGCGCTCGTAGTCCATGAGCAGACCCTCGTGACCGGTGAAGAACTCGACGCGCTTGAGCTCGTCGAAGTCGGCGCCGGCGGCCTCCATGAACTTGATCGCACGATCGATCTCGGCGGCCATGCGCTCGTACCGCTGGTTCGCCGGGTTCTGCGCGAAGCCCTTGTTCCAGGAGTGCACCTCGCGGAGGTCCGCGAAGCCACCCTGCGTGAACGCCCGGATGAGGTTCAGCGTGGAAGCGGCGGTGTGGTAGCCCTGCAGCAGTCGACCGGGGTCGGCCTGACGGGAGCCCTCGGTGAAGTCGTAGCCGTTCACGATGTCGCCGCGGTACGCCGGCAGGGTGACCTCGCCGCGCGTCTCGGTGTCGCTGGAGCGCGGCTTGGCGAACTGCCCGGCCATGCGCCCCATCTTGACGACCGGCATGGACGCGCCGTAGGTGAGCACGACGGCCATCTGCAGCACCGTCTTGATGCGGTTGCGGATCTGCTCGGCCGTGGCCCCGGCGAAGGTCTCGGCGCAGTCGCCGCCCTGCAGCAGGAAGGCCTCCCCGGAGGCCGCCCTGGCGAGACGGTCGCGGAGGTTGTCGACCTCACCGGCGAAGACCAGCGGCGGAAGGCTCGAGATCTGCCGGGAGACGTCGGCGACGCGGTCGGCGTCTGGCCACTGCGGCTGCTGCTTGATGGGAAGCGAGCGCCAGGCATCAAGGGCGTCGATGTGGTGCGGAAGCATGCGTCCAGCCTAGTGGGCGGCACCACCGCCGAGACGCGCCGGGGGCCTATGTGACGCGCGTCGGAAGACGGTCCTTGACCGTGGACGCGTAGACGTCCTCGTACTCCTGCTGACCGAGGCGCTGGAGGGCCACCATGATCTCGTCCGTGACGGACCGGAGGATGTAGCGGTCGTTCTCCATGCCCGCATAGCGGGAGAAGTCCAGCGGCTCGCCGATGACGATCCCGACCCGCATGACCCGCGGGATACGGCGGCCGATGGGCATGGCGGTGTCGGTGTCGACCATGATGACCGGGATGACCGGGACCTTGGCTTCGAGCGCCATCCGGGCGATGCCGGTGCGGCCGCGGTAGAGCTTGCCGTCGGGGCTGCGCGTGCCCTCGGGGTAGATGCCCAGCAGGTCGCCGCCCCCGAGCACCTGGAGGCCGGTGTTGAGGGAGGCCTCGGACGCCTTGCCCCCGGAGCGGTCGATGGGGATCTGACCCGTCGCCTTCATGAAGAAGCGGGTGGACCAGCCCTTGAGGCCTCGTCCGGTGAAGTAGTCGCTCTTCGCGAGGAACGACATCGACCGATCGATCACGAGCGGAAGGAAGATCGAGTCCGCGAAGGAGAGGTGGTTGCTGGCGAGGATCGCCGCCCCGGTCGCGGGCACGTTCTTCCGCCCCACGATCCAGGGACGGAACACGGCCTTGACCACAGGGCCGATCACGACGTACTTCATCAGCCAGTAGAACATCGAGGTGAAGTCTAGCGCCGCGACGCGGATCGCCCTCATGTTCCTCGTCGGGCGACCCGCAAAGCGACTGAGTTCCACCCTGACCGCGACCGGGTGCCATGCCCTAGACTCGGACCAACGCCCGTGCCCGACCGGTACCGAAGGAGCTGCCGTGGTCCAGTTTGAAGTCCCCGCGATCGTCCCCGCCGATCCCGACGCGAACGTCGCCGACCTGCTTGCGAAGCGTGTGGAGGCGACTCCCGACCGGGCGCTGTTCTCCGTCCCGCAGGGCGACGGATGGCGCGACATCACCGCCGCCGACTTCGAGACCGCGGTCATCGCGCTGGCAAAGGGGTTCGCCGCTGCCGGCATCCAGCCCGGCGAGAAGGTGGGCTTCCTCGCCCGCACCACGTACGAGTGGAGCCTCGTCGACTTCGCGCTCTTCTATGCCGGTGCCGTGATGGTGCCGATCTACGAGACGAGCTCGCCGTCGCAGATCCAGTGGATCCTCGAGGACTCGGGCGCGATCGCCCTCCTCGTCGAGTCACCGGAGCACTTCGCCCGCGTCGACGAGGTGCGCGGCGACCTTCCGCTCCTCCGAGAGGTCTGGCAGCTGCACCTGGGCGCGATCGACACGCTCACCGCGCAGGGGGCATCCGTCTCGGATGAGGAGATCCAGCGTCGCCGCGGCCTCGCCGTCGGCTCCGACATCGCGACCCTCATCTACACCTCGGGCTCCACCGGACGACCGAAGGGCTGCGTGCTCACCCACAGCAACTTCGTCGAGCTGTCCCGCAACTCCGCCAAGGCGCTCGACGAGGTCGTGCAGACGCCCGGCTCGTCCACGCTGCTGTTCATCACGACCGCGCACGTGTTCGCCCGCTTCATCTCCATCCTCAACGTGCACGCGGGGGTGCGCACCGGCCACCAGCCCGACACGCGTCAGCTGCTCCCTGCCCTCGGCTCGTTCAAGCCCACCTTCCTCCTCGCGGTCCCCCGCGTGTTCGAGAAGGTCTACAACTCCGCCGAGCAGAAGGCCGAGGCGGGCGGCAAGGGCAAGATCTTCCGCGCCGCCGCCGACGTGGCGATCGAGCACTCCCGGCTGCTCGAGGAGGGCAAGAAGATCCCGTTCGGGACGAAGCTCAAGTTCGCGCTCTTCAACAAGCTCGTCTACTCCAAGCTCCGCGAGGCCATGGGCGGCAACGTCGTCTACGCGGTGTCGGGCTCCGCTCCCCTCGGCGCGCGCCTCGGTCACTTCTTCCACAGCCTCGGCGTGGTGATCCTCGAGGGGTACGGCCTGACCGAGACCACGGCGCCCGCGACGGTGAACCTCGCCTCGAAGTCGAAGATCGGCACGGTCGGTCCCGCCCTTCCCGGCGTCGGGGTGCGTCTGGCCGACGACGGCGAGATCGAGGTGCGCGGCATCAACGTCTTCAAGGAGTACTGGAACAACCCGGAGGCCACCGCCGAGGCGTTCAGCGACGGCGGCTGGTTCCACACCGGCGACATCGGCAGCTTCGACGCCGACGGCTTCCTCACGATCACGGGGCGCAAGAAGGAGATCATCGTCACGGCGGGTGGCAAGAACGTCGCTCCGGCCGCACTCGAGGACCCGATCCGCGCGAACCCCATCGTCGGGCAGGTCGTCGTCGTCGGGGACCAGCGCCCGTTCATCTCGGCCCTCGTCACCCTCGACCCCGAGATGCTGCCGACCTGGCTCGCGAACAACGGCCTCGACGAGAAGATGACCCTCGCGGAGGCTTCGACGAACGCGCAGGTCCGTGCCGAGGTGCAGCGTGCGGTGGACGCGGCGAACGAGCGGGTGTCGCGCGCCGAGTCCATCCGCAAGTTCACGATCCTGGACTCGGAGTGGACGGAGGCCTCCGGCCACCTCACCCCGAAGCTGTCGATCAAGCGGAACATCATCATGAACGACTTCGCCGACGAGATCTCCGCGATCTACGACGAGCCGGTCGCCACGACCAACGTCGCCATCGGCGGCTGACCCGCGCGTCGACCCACCCCCTTCTGACCGAACCGGCCCCTTGCGCTCGTGCGCAAGGGGCCGGTTCGTACGTGAAGGGGTGGGTCGGCGGCTAGAACCAGGAGCTCTCGCGAACCTCGCGCATCGCGACCTTCCGGGTCTCGGGGTCGAGCCGGGAGAGGAAGAGCTTGCCGTCGAGGTGGTCGGTCTCGTGCTGGAGCGCCTGCGCGAGCAGCCCGTCCCCCTCGAGCACCACCGGCTGTCCATCGAGGTCGATCCCCTCGACGCGGGCCCAGGGATGGCGCTGGGCGTCGTGCCAGAGTCCCGGCACCGACAGGCAACCCTCCCCCGTCGGCTCGGGCTCGCCGCGGACCTCGGTCAGCACGGGGTTCAGCACGTAGCCGATCTCGCCGTCGACGTTGTAGCTGAAGGCGCGGAGCGCGACGCCGATCTGCGGCGCGGCCACGCCGGCGCGGCCCGGGAGCTCGACGGTCTCCAGGAGATCCGTGACGAGCGCACGCACGCCGTCGTCGATCTCCTCGATGGGTGCGCACACCGTCCGCAGGACCGGGTCGCCGAAGATGCGGATCTCGCGAACCGTCATCAGGCGGCCTTCGCCCGGAGGCCCTCGACGAGGAGCGCCGCGAGTTCCCTCGCCGCCTTCCGCGTCTCGGGGAGGAGGTTCGCGAAGACGATCGTCCCGCCCGCGGCGATCTGCGGGTCGTACGGCACGCGCACGACGCTGCGGGCCCGCGACGCGAAGTGCGCCTGGAGCTCACCCAGCCGCACGAGCGGCGTCCCGGGCGTGGACTGGTTGAGCACCACGATGGCGTCGCGCGCCTGCTGCGCGTACCCGTTGGACTCCAGCCACGTGAGGGTCTCGGACGCCAGCCGCGCCTCGTCGACGCTGAGTCCGGAGACGATGACGATCTGGTCGGCGAGGTCGAGGGTCGCCGACATCACCGAGTGGACGATCCCCGTGCCGGTGTCGGTGAGGACGAGGGAGTAGTAGTGCGCGGCCACATCGGCCACGTCGCGATAGTCGTCGTCGCTGAAGGCCTCGGCGACACGCGGGTCGGCGTCCGAGGCGAGCACGTCGAGGCGCGTCGCATCCCGTGCCACGATCGCGGAGATGTCGTGGAACCCGCGCACGTCGTCCCGGATGCGGACGAGGTCGCGCACGGACTTGCCATGCTGCGCGCGCTGCACCCGGTCGGCGAGCGTTCCGCGGTCGGGGTTCGCGTCCACGGCGATGACGCGGTCCTCCCTCGCGTCAGCGAGGGCCATGCCGAGGAGCGCGGTGACCGTGGTCTTGCCCACGCCGCCCTTCCGCGAGAGCACCGGCACGAACCGGGCACCGCCGGCGAGCGGGGCGGCGATCCGCGCCGTGAGCTCCTTGCGCTCGCGCGCGCGACGGCCGTCGCCGATGTTCAACCGGCGTCCGGACAGCGTGTAGAGCAGGTGACTCCACCCGCCCTCGGGTTCCGGCTTGGCCACGCGGTGCGGGTCGAGGAGGCGATCGGAGGTGAGGAGATCTGCGGACTCGCGGGCGGACTCGCCCAGCTCCCCCAGACGCTTCGCGGTGAGGGTCACGTCGGTCCGGGGCGCCGGACGTGCGTGCGCGGATGCGACGGGCTTGTCGTCGGCTTCGGGCATCGTGGTCTCCTTCTGCACGGGCGCCTGAGGGGCACGCGCCGGTTTCGCGGCCGGGACCTCCGCACGGTCGGCGCCGGCCTTCGCGAGGAAGCGGGCGGCCGCCTCCTCCTCCGCGACCAGGTCAGCCGCGGGCTCGGCAGCCGGCACGGGCTCCTCCGGCACGGGCTCCTCCGGCACGGAATCCGCCACCACGGGCTCCTCCACCACGACGGCGTCGATCACGTCGTCGAGTCGCGGAGCATCGAGGACGGGCTTCGGCGCCGCGGGAAGGGTCACGTCGTCGACGATGAGGTCGATGCCGACCTCCCCGTCCACGACACCGTCGTCGGCGAGGTCGTCATCCTCCTCCGCCGGCAGGGTCACCCGCACCTGCGCGGTTCCGCCGAGGATGCCGATGCCGGCGGTGTCGACGGATGCGGCGTCGTCGAGCACCCCCAGCGGACTGTCCTCGGGGTCGGCGTTGTTCTTCGCGGTCACGTGTCACTCCCAACCTGTGCGGGCCTCGGGATGCGCCCAGGGTGCGCGGCCTCGCCCGCACAAGATTAGTGCGCCGGTCGGATCACGACCAAAAGATCGCCCGCGTCCACCTGCTGCGTCTCGGAGATGGCGTGCCGCTCCACGACCCCGTCCACGGGGGCGGTGATGGCGGCCTCCATCTTCATCGCCTCGATCGACGCGACCGGCTCGCCCGCGCGCACCGTCGCTCCCACCTCGGCCTTGAGGGTGACCACGCCGGAGAACGGCGCCGCCACCTGGCCGGGGACGGACGTGTCGGCTTTCTCGACCTCGTGCGCATCGACCGAGATGGAGCGGTCCCGCACGAACACCGGGCGGAGCTGACCGTTCAGCGTGGTCATCACCGTCCGCATGCCCTTGTCGTCGGCCTCGCCGATCGCCTCGAGCCCGACGTAGAGCTGAACGCCGCGATCGATCTCGATGAGGTGCTCCTGGCCGGGGACCAGCCCGTACAGGTAGTCGCCGGTGTCCAGCACGGACAGGTCGCCGTACTGCTCCCGTCGTTCGGCAAACTCGGCCGCCGGAGCCGGGAAGAGCAGAGTGTTCAGGCGGGAGCGTCGTTGCGCGCTCGTCCCCGCCAGCTCGGCCTCGTCCTGGTCGGTGAGAGCCGTGAGCCCGGTCCGCACGGAACGACCGGCGAGCACCTTGGACCGGAACGGCTCGGGCCAGCCTCCGGGGAGGTCGCCGAGCTCACCCGCCATGAAGCCGACCACGGAGTCGGGCACGTCGTACTTCTCCGGGTTCGCCTCGAAGTCCGCGGGGTCGGCCTTCACGGCGGCGAGATGCAGGGCGAGATCGCCCACCACCTTCGACGACGGGGTGACCTTCGGCACGCGTCCGAGGATGCGGTCGGCCGCGGCGTACATGTCCTCGATGAGCTCGAAGTCGTCGGCGAGCCCGAGGGCCTTAGCCTGCTGTCGGAGGTTCGACAGCTGCCCGCCCGGGATCTCGTGGTGGTACACGCGGCCGGTGGGTCCCGGGAGCCCCGACTCGAACGGCGCGTACTGGCGACGCACCGCCTCCCAGTAGGGCTCCAGATCGGAGACGGCCGCGAGCGAGATCCCGCTGTCCCGCTCCGTGTGGGCGAGGGCGGCGACGAGTGACGACAGCGACGGCTGACTGGTCGTGCCCGACAGCGGCGCCGAGGCGGCGTCCACCGCATCCACGCCGGCGGCGCTGGCGGCGAGCAGGGTCGCGAGCTGCCCGCCGGGGGTGTCGTGGGTGTGCAGGTGCACAGGAAGGTCGAAGCGCTCACGGAGCGCCGAGACGAGCGTCGCGGCCGCAGCGGGGCGGAGCAGGCCCGCCATGTCCTTGATCGCCAGGATGTGCGCGCCGGCCGCGACGATCTGATCCGCCAGCTTCAGGTAGTAGTCGAGGGTGTAGAGCTCCTCTGCCGGGTCCAGCAGGTCCCCGGTGTAGCAGAGCGCCACCTCGGCGACGGCGGTCCCCGTGGCGCGGACCGCCTCGATCGCCGGCCGCATCTGCTCCACGTCGTTCAGCGCGTCGAAGATCCGGAAGATGTCGACGCCGCTTGCCGCCGCCTCCGCCACGAAGGCCTCGGTCACCGCGGTCGGGTACGGCGTGTAGCCGACCGTGTTCCGGCCGCGCAGGAGCATCTGGATGGCGACGTTCGGGAGGGCGGCACGCAGCTTGTCGAGCCGCTCCCACGGGTCCTCGCCGAGGAAGCGCAGCGCGACATCGTACGTGGCGCCGCCCCAGGCCTCGACCGACAGCAACTCCGGGGTGAGACGGGCGAGGTACGGGGCGGCGGCGACGAGGTCCTTCGTGCGGACCCTGGTCGCGAGCAGCGACTGGTGCGCGTCGCGGAAGGTCGTGTCGGTGATCGCGAGGGCGGTCTGCGCGCGCAGGCCGCGAGCGAACTCCTCGGGGCCCACCTCGAGCAGCCGCTGCCGGGAGCCGGGCGCCGGCTCCGTGCTGAGGTCGATCGGCGGGAGCTTGGTCGCGGGGTCGATGACGCCGGGGTGCGCGCCGTGCGGCTTGTTCACCGTCACGTCCACGAGCCAGTTGAGGATCTTCGTGCCGCGGTCCTTCGAGGCGCGACCGCGGAGCAGCTCCGGGCGCTCGTCGATGAAGGACGTGCTGACGTCGCCGCGGATGAAGGCCTCGTCATCGAGCAGCGCCTGGAGGAAGGGGATGTTCGTGGAGACGCCGCGGATGCGGAACTCGGCGAGGGCACGGCGCGCGCGGGCCACGGCGGCCGGGAAGTCGCGGCCGCGGCAGGTCAGCTTCGCGAGCATCGAGTCGAAGTGCGGGCTGATCTGGGCACCCTGGTGCACGGTGCCGCCGTCGAGCCGGATCCCGGCACCGCCGGGCGAGCGGTAGGTGGTGATCTTCCCGGTGTCGGGACGGAAGCCCTGCGTCGGGTCCTCCGTGGTGATGCGGCACTGCAGCGCGGCACCCCGCAGGTGCAGGTTCTCCTGCTGCAACCCGAGATCGGCGAGGGTCTGCCCCGCGGCGATGCGCATCTGGCTCTGCACGAGATCGACGTCGGTGACCTCCTCGGTCACCGTGTGCTCGACCTGGATGCGGGGGTTCATCTCGATGAAGACGACCTCTCCCGCGCGCTCCCCCGCCGTCTCCAGCAAGAACTCGACGGTGCCGGCGTTCTCGTAGCCGATGGAGCGGGCGAAGGCGACGGCATAGCCGTGCAGGGCCCGGCGCACGTCGTCATCGAGGTTGGGGGCGGGAGCGATCTCGACGACCTTCTGATGCCGCCGCTGCACGGAGCAATCCCGCTCGAACAGGTGCACCGTCTCACCGGTCTTGTCCGCGAGGATCTGCACCTCGATGTGCCGCGGGCGCACGACGGCCTGCTCCAGGAACATCCGGGGGTCGCCGAAGGCGCTGCCGGCCTCCCGCATCGCCTCGGCGAGGGCCGGTCCGAGGTCGCCGAGCGTCTCGACGCGTCGCATGCCGCGGCCGCCACCACCGGCGACGGCCTTGGCGAAGAGGGGGAAGCCGATCTCCTCCGCCTGGGCGACGAGCGCGTCGACGTCGTCGGAGGCCTCGGTCGAGCGGAGCACGGGGACGCCCGCCTCGACCGCGTGCCGCTTGGCCTCGACCTTGTTGCCGGCCATCTCCAGCACCTTCGCGGGAGGACCGATGAAGACGATGCCGTGGGCGGCGGCCTTCTCCGCGAGCTCCGGGTTCTCCGAGAGGAAGCCGTAGCCGGGGTAGATCGCGTCGGCACCCGACTCGGTGGCCACGCGGATGATCTCGTCGACGTCCAGGTAGGCGCGGACGGGATGGCCCCGCTCGCCGATCTCGTACGCCTCGTCGGCCTTGAGCCGGTGGACCGAGCCGCGGTCCTCGTGCGGGAAGACGGCGACGGTGCGCGCCCCCACCTCCACGGCCGCTCGGAATGCCCGGATCGCGATCTCGCCACGATTCGCCACAAGGATCTTCTGGAACATGCACACCTCTGAGAGCTCGATGCACGGCCGAGGCACGCACATGGGGCGGGGCTGAGTGTTCCCCCAGCCTAGGGGAAGGTAACGTGGAGTCCGTGCACGTACTCAGCGTCAGCTCTCTCAAGGGGGGCGTCGGCAAGACGACCGTGACACTCGGGCTGGCCTCCGCGGCTTTCGCCCGGGGTGTCCGGACGCTCGTCGTCGACCTCGACCCGCAGTCCGACGTCTCCACCGGGATGGACATCCAGGTCGCCGGACGACTCAACATCGCCGATGTGCTGGCGAACCCGAAGGAGAAGACCGTCCGCCAGGCGATCACCTCCAGCGGCTGGGCGAAGGTCCACCCCGGCACGATCGACGTGCTGATCGGAAGCCCGTCCGCCATCAACTTCGACGGCCCGCACCCGAGCGTCCGCGATGTGTGGAAGCTCGAGGAGGCGCTCGCAGCGGTCGAGGCGGACTACGACCTCGTGCTCATCGACTGCGCGCCGTCGCTGAACGCCCTCACCCGCACCGCGTGGGCCGCGAGCGACCGCGTCATGGTCGTCACCGAGCCCGGCCTCTTCTCCGTGGCCGCCGCGGACCGTGCCCTGCGCGCGATCGAGGAGATCCGCCGCGGTCTCTCACCGCGCCTCCAGCCGCTGGGCATCGTGGTCAACCGCGTGCGCCCGCAGTCGATCGAGCACCAGTTCCGCATCAAGGAGCTGCGAGACATGTTCGGCCCCCTCGTGCTCTCGCCGCAGCTTCCGGAGCGCACCTCGCTGCAGCAGGCGCAGGGCGCCGCGAAACCGCTGCACATCTGGCCCGGCGACTCCGCTCAGGAGCTCGCCGCGGACTTCGACCAGCTCCTCGACCGCATCATCCGCACGGGTCGCGTCCCCGTTCCGGAGAACAGACCGCAGAGCTGACACCGCGGAACGACGAAACGGCCATCCTCTTCGAGGGTGGCCGTTCTTCGTGAAGCGGGGGTGGAGCGTCAGGCGGAGCGCTTGGCGCGACGGGCGGAGAGCTCGTCGACGGGGTCCGGCGCGGAGGCATCGAAGGCGACGAGCGTCGACTCCACCTCGCGCAGCACCTTGCCGACCGCGATCCCGAAGACGCCCTGACCGCGGCTGACCAGGTCGATCACCTCGTCGTTCGAGGTGCAGAGGTAGACGGACGCGCCATCGCTCATGAGGGTCGTCCCCGCGAGATCGCGGATGCCGGCGCGACGGAGCTCGTCCACCGCGGTGCGGATCTGCTGCAGGGAGATGCCCGTGTCGAGCAGGCTCTTGACGAGCTTCAGGACGAGGATGTCGCGGAAGCCGTAGAGACGCTGCGAGCCGGAGCCGTTCGCGCCGCGCACCGTGGGCTCGACGAGCTCGGTGCGGGCCCAGTAGTCCAGCTGGCGGTAGGTGATGCCGGCCGCACGGGCTGCAACGGCGCCGCGATAGCCGACCTCGTCGTCCATCGCGGGCAGACCGTCGGTGAAGAGGAGTTCGGTCACGAACCGCGGGTCGCCTGCGAGCTCATCCGCATTCATCTGAAATCCTCCCTGGAACGGTTATCTCCACGGTAGAGCAGGGTCCCGGCACCGGCAACGACATCCGTGCGACGCCGAAGGTGTGTCGCAATCAGTTCGTTACGAAAGGATCCGCGTGAGCGCATCCTTCACGAACAACGTCCGGACGTCGTCGATCCGAGTGGCCAGCTCCGGCGCCAGTTCGTTGGCGCGGGCCCGCGAGGTGGCATCGGTGCGACGCAGCAGCGTGGACAGCGCCGACTCGATGAGCGAGACCTCCCGCTCCGCGCCCTGCCGCAGGGAACGGAGATGACGCGGCTCGATACCGTGCCGGTCGAGGGCCACGAGCCCGCGGAGCAGCGCGACCGTGGACTCCGAATAGGTCTCCTGTGCGGTGATGACCCCGGTGCTGATCGCGTCGTTGAGGAGCTGCGGTCCGGCGCCGGCAGCGGCCAGGAGCTCGTCGCGACGATAGCGCCGCGGCGCCGGGGCGATCGAGGGCGGCGGGGCGAGCGCGGCCGTCTCGCCCGAGGCCTCCGCCTCGTCGAGCTGCTCGCGGATCACGCTGAGGGGAAGGTAGTGATCCCGCTGCAGGGTCAGTCCCAGACGGAGGCGCTCGATGTCCGAGGAGGAGAACTTCCGGTAGCCGGACTCGGTGCGGGAGGGACGCACGATGCCCTGCACCTCGAGGAACCGCAGTTTGCTGGAGGTCAGGTCGGGGAACTCCGGGGTGAGACGTGCGAGCACCTGACCGATACTCAGCAGGCCCGCGGACGCCGAGCGTTCGCGGGCGGGAGTTGCCGCCATCAGGCGTTCGCCGCGCGGTCGAGCGGGGACGCGAAGAAGTTCAGACGGAACTTGCCGACGCGCAGCTCGGAGCCGTCCGCCAGGGGGCTGCGGTCCACGCGCTCGCCATTCACGTAGGTGCCGTTGAGGGAGCGCTGATCGATGATCTCGAACGTCGTCCCGTTGCGGGTGATCTCCGCGTGACGGCGGGACACCGTGACGTCGTCGAAGAAGATGTCGGCCTCCGGGTGACGACCGACCGTGATCACGTCGGTGTCGAGGAGGTACCGCGCACCGGCGAGCACACCGGAACGGACGAGCAGCAGAGCCGAGCCCGAGGGCAGCGCCGCGATGGCCGACTGCTCGACATCGGTCAACTCCACGCCGAACGGCACGAACGACAGATCGGAATCGTGTCCGAACGTCTGCGTCACGTCGTGTCTCGGCTCGCCGGAGCGATGGATGGCGGCTTCACCGGCCGGTCGGCTGTCGCTGTCTGTCACTGTGCCCTCCTGGCTGTCCAGACTATCCGATCCGGAGGGGTGCGCGGGAGGCCGCTTTCACACTCAGCGGTCCCATACCGGGGATTCATAGGCTGGACTCGTGAAGACCACAGCTCTGCGCCGCCCGGCGGCCCCGATCGCCCTCGCAGCCACCCTCCTCGCCGCATTCCTCGTCCTCCTCTCCCCGCTCTCCGCGTCCGCCCATGACGCGCTCGTGTCGTCCTCGCCTGCGGCGGACAGCTCCGTGGAGACGCTGCCCTCCGAGCTCACCCTCACCTTCAGCGCGAAGCTCATCGACGGAGAAGGAGCGACGGAGCTGACCGTCACGGATCCGGCCGGTCAGTCCGTCATCGACGGCACTCCCACGGTCGAGGGCGCCATCGTGACGCAGCCCCTGCTCGGCTCCGGGCCCGCCGGTGAGTACCACGTCGTCTGGAAGGTCGTCTCGAGCGACGGCCACCCGACCTCCGGCGAGTTCTCCTTCACCGTCACGGTCGGCGACGAGGCCACGCCGTCGGACGAGCCCACCACCGCTCCCCCGACGTCGGCGCCGACGACGGAGCAGACCGCCGCCCCCGAGGCGACCGCGACGACGGCACCGGACGCGGGAGACGACGCGGGAGCCCCTTCGGGGTGGATCTGGGTGCTCGCGATCCTCGTGCTCGCCGCGCTGGCCCTTGTCGTCTGGCTCGTCCTGCGCCGCCGCCGGGGACCGGCTCCGACCGATTCCGATACCCCCTCGGAGCGATAGGCTTAAGGCATGCCACACTACGACGTCGTCATCCTTGGTGCAGGTCCTGGCGGATACGTCGCTGCGGTTCGCAGCGCGCAGCTCGGTCTGTCCACCGCCATCATCGAGGAGAAGTACTGGGGTGGTGTCTGCCTCAACGTCGGCTGCATCCCTTCCAAGGCGCTCCTGAAGAACGCGGAGATCGCGCACACGCTGAACCACAAGGCCGACTTCTTCGGGATCTCCGGAGAGTTCACGATCGACTACGGCAAGGCGTTCGACCGCAGCCGCGTCGTCGCCGATGGCCGGGTCAAGGGCATCCACTTCCTCATGAAGAAGAACAAGGTGACCGAGTACGACGGCCGCGGCACCTTCACGGGCCCGAAGGCCATCTCGGTGGCGAAGTCGGACGGCTCCACCGAGGAGGTCACCTTCGACAACGCGATCATCGCCACGGGCTCGAAGGTCCGCCTGCTCCCCGGCGTGCAGCTCAGCGACAACGTCGTGACCTACGAGGAGCAGATCCTCTCCCGTGAGCTGCCGAAGTCCATCGTCATCGTCGGCGCCGGCGCGATCGGCATGGAGTTCGCCTACGTGATGACGAACTACGGCGTCAAGGTCACGATCATCGAGTTCCTCGACCGCGCCCTCCCCAACGAGGACGCCGACGTGTCGAAGGAGATCACGAAGCAGTACAAGAACTACGGCGTCGACATCCTCACCTCCACCAAGGTCGAGTCGGTCGTCGACAACGGCTCCTCCGTGACCGTCTCCTACACGGGCAAGGACGGCCAGCAGGCGTCGATCGAGGCCGACAAGGTGCTCATGTCGGTCGGGTTCGCGCCGAACGTCGAGGGCTTCGGGCTCGACAAGACGGGCGTGAAGCTCACCGAGCGCGGCGCGATCGACATCGACGACCACATGCGCACCAACGTCGAGGGCATCTACGCCATCGGCGACGTGACCGCCAAGCTGCAGCTCGCGCACGTCGCGGAGGCACAGGGTGTCGTCGCGGCCGAGACCATCGGCGGCGCCGAGACCATGACGCTGGGCGACTACCGCATGATGCCGCGGGCGACCTTCTGCTCGCCGCAGGTGGCGTCCTTCGGGCTCACCGAGCAGCAGGCGAAGGACGAAGGGCGCGAGATCAAGGTCGCGACCTTCCCCTTCATGGCCAACGGCAAGGCGCACGGCCTCGGCGAGCCGGTCGGCTTCGTCAAGCTCATCGCCGACGCCGAGCACCTGGAGCTCATCGGTGCCCACATGATCGGCCCCGACGTGTCGGAGCTGCTGCCCGAGCTCACCCTCGCGCAGAAGTGGGACCTCACGGCCCTCGAGCTGGCCCGCAACGTGCACACCCACCCGACGCTGTCGGAGGCGCTGCAGGAGGGCTTCCACGGCCTGGCCGGCCACATGATCAACTTCTGATCCCCGCCTCGAGAAGGCCCGGTCCGCGCAGGCGGACCGGGCCTTTCTCGCGTCAGAGGCCGCGCATCGTGATGAGACCGGTCGTCCACGGGCGCAGCGCGGAGGAACCGAGCGTACGCACCAGCCCCTCCCGCACGGCGACGACCGGGGCGACCGCCGGAGCCCCCATCGCCATGAAGAACGCGGAGCGATGATGCGCCTTCCGCGCCGCCCGCTGGACCTCCCGGGCGAAGCCGTCGAGGACGGGGGCGGCGCCGCGGTCGGTCCGGCGCAGCGCCGCGACCAGCCGGAGCGCATCCGCCCAGCCGAGGTTCATGCCCTGGCCGCCGATCGGGCTCACCTCGTGCGCGGCGTCGCCGAGGAGCACGATCCGTCCGCGGTGCAGCCGTCGAGCCGCGTGCTGGGCCGCGCGGAACGAGGAGACAGGCGCGGTGGGGTCGACCTCGAGCCTCTCCCCGGTCCGGTGACCGACGATGTCCGCCAGCTCGGCGGCTGTGGACACCGTCCGACCACGGTCTTCGCGCACCACCCAGCGGCGCCGGCCGCCCGGCAACGGGAAGGACTCGACGAGGCCGTCCGGCTCGAAGTACAGCACGGCGCGATCGTCGGCCGGCGGATCATCGACGTCGAGCATCGCGTAAGAGGCGCTCGCCGGCCGCGGGTCCCATCCGGCGCCGAACGCCGTCCGAAAAGGACTCCGGACGCCGTCCGCGACGACGACGATCGACGCCGTCTCCTCCCGACGTCCGTGCTCGCCGTCGATCCCGACCCGCACGAACGGCCCCTCGTCGCGGACCGAGCGGACGACGGAGCCGGACTGCACCGCATCCGGTTGCAGCGTCCGGAGACGGTCTCGCAGCAGCTCCTCGGTGCGGGGCTGCGCGAGCGTCAGGATCGGACGCTCGGTGGTGAAGGTCAGGGCGGCGAGTCGCCGGCCGCGGCTGCGGACCTCGCCGCCGGACAGGCGGAGCGCCTCGGAGCGCACACCGGTACCCACTCCCGCGGCGTCGAGGGCATCGAGCCCCGGTCGATGGATCCCGATCGCCCGCGTCTGCGTGCCCGGCTCGGGGCGACGCTCGCACACCCGCACCCGGCGACCGTCCTGCCCCACGAGGCAGGCGAGGAGCAGCCCGACCGGACCACCGCCGACCACGAGGACATCATGGTCGACCATCGCCACCCTCCCAGCGCAGTTCGAGCCGAGCGGGCAGGTGCGACCGGACCTCCCAGCCCGGCGGCGCGACGGCCGCGAGCTCCCGCGGGGTATAGGAGCGGCGGATGCTCAGGAGGCCGTCGACTCGGATGAAGGAGCCCGCGAGAAGGTTTCCCGCGAACGGCCGGGTGCCCACGGCGAACGCCCCGTAGGCGAGGCGGCTGCGGGCGATGTCGTGGTGGGAGACGAGTCCGCGATCACCGACCAGGGCGCGGGAGTCGTCGAGCACCGCGTGCAGCGCTGCGGCGTCGAGGTGATGGAGGACGTGGTTGGAGAGCACGACGTCATAGGTGTCGCCCGCCGCCACGAGGTCCCCGGAGAACGCGTGACGATAGCGGATCCCTGCACCGTCGTCGTGTGCCGAGGCCCAGCGGATCGCACGCTCGTCGGCGTCCAGGGCGGTGACATCGGCGCGGAGGCCGTCGCGACGCAGTCTCCGGACCAGATCGCGGCACAGGTCGCCGCCACCGGCGCCGATGTCGAGGATGCGCAGCACACGCCCGGCCGCCGCCCGGGGACGGATGTCCCGCCGATACAGCCGTCCGGGGCGCGAGACGACCGCGTTGACGGCGCTGAAGCGCCGGTACGTGCGACCGAGCGCCTCCTCATCCGCGTCGGGGTCGTCCATGAGCTCGACGAGGTCGACGGCACGCGCCGACAGGTCCAGGCTCACGGTGCGCGCGCGACCACGGTCAGCAGCGCGCTCTCGGCGGTGAGCCCCGGGCCGAAGGCCATTGCCGCCACGCGGTCACCGGGATCCGCGCCCTCCTGCTCGAGGATGCGCTTCAGCACGAACAGCACGGTCGCACTCGACATGTTCCCGTACTCCCGGAGCGTCTCGCGCGCGGGTCGCAACTGCACGTCGCTCAGGGCCATCCGCTCCTGCACCCGATCGAGGATGCTGCGCCCGCCGGGGTGGATCGCCCAGTGGCGCACCCGCTCGCCCACCCGCCCGGCGGCGAAGGCCGCCGCCAGGTCGTCCTCACGACCGTAGAGCGGCGTGAGCGCCCCGATGATCGACTCCCCGATGATCTGTGGGACGGCGGTCGAGAGGATCATCTCGAAGCCCGAGTCGCCGATCGTCCAGGCCATGTCGTCCACGCCCTCCGGCACGATCGCCGTGTGGAAGCCGTCCAGCCGGAGCGCGGGGACGGCGGTGGGCAGGTCCCGAGCCGTCACGATCCCGGCGGCAGCCCCGTCCGCGAACAGGGAGGAGGCCACGATGGTGTCCGGATCCTCGGAAGAGCGCAGATGCAGCGTGCACAGCTCGACGCTGACGACGAGGATGACCGCGTTCTCATCGGCCGCGCAGAACTGTGCGGCCGCGCGGAGGGCCGGCATCGAGGCGTAGCACCCCATGAAGCCGAGGTGATAGCGCTGGACGGCATCGGACAGGCCGAGCCCGCGCACGATCTCGTACTCGGGGCCCGGGGCATGGAAGCCGGTGCAGGAGACCGTGATGACGTGCGTCACGTCCGCCGGGTCCAGGTCGGGGTCCGCCTCGAGGGCGCGGCGCGCGACCTCGACGAAGAGACGGGAGGCCTCACGCGTGTAGACCTCGTTGCGCGCCTTCGTTCCCGGCGCCAGCAGCCGTCCGGAGGCGCGATCGTAGAACAACGGCTCATCCTGGTCGGCGTCATCGGCCAGCTCCGCGATGACGGTGTGCCGCGTGTCGATGCCGGAGACGTTGAACGACGTCGCCACGATGCGCTGCGCCAGCCGTCCCAGATCGGGCTGGGCGGCGAAGACGTCGCGCACCTGCTCCTGCACGAGGACGGTCTCGGGGACGATCGTCTGCAGCGATCGGAGCACGGGCGGTCGACTCATGTCGTCACTCAACCACCCCGGAGCCGGACGCGGAAAGGGGTTGCGTCCGGAGAGTCCGCGGCCTAGAAGCCGAGGGCGCGGGCGAGCTTCGAGTCGGAGCTCGCCTCTCGGCCGCCGACCGCGCGCACGGCGCTTTCGATCGCCGCGAAGAACGCCGAGCGGCCGGCGTCGTCGGAGGGGCCTGCGGGCCCGAGTTCGACCTCCCACTCCCGCCACGCACGTCGCGCCCCGGTGCGCAGGTCGGTCGCCTGGACGTGGTCGTCGACGAACTCCGCCACGACGCCGTCCTGTCCGGTGAGGAGGTACGCCGTCCGGTCGTTCTCGATGCGGGCGAGAGGCTCCAGCGGCGCGGTCGTCCAGACGGCGATCGCCTCGCGCACCGCCGTCGGGATCTCCTCGTCACCGAGGGGCCAGCCCTGCTCGACCCGGCCGTCACCCTGCCGCGGACCCTTGATGTGCCACCCCTCGTCCGGTCCGCCGGAGCGACGACGCAGGGCGACACCGGCACGGGCCAGCGCGCCGTCTGCGGTGTCCAGATAGCGGGCGTCGAGGGCACGGTGCTCGGCAGGCGAGACGGCATCGACGCCGGGGATCGCCGCCCAGTCCGGCAGCGGAGTCCCCTCGTCGACGTCGTACTTGCGCTCGACCTCGACGGTGCGAGAGGGCTCAGTCATCCTCGAGCGTGAGGTCCTCGAGGGCCTCCTCGAACCAGTAGTCGACCTCGGTGGGGCCGTCGCCCTCGCCCGTGTTCTGCGGCTCGCCGCGGCGGTTGTAGACCACCTGCGTCTCGCTGTAGGGGACGATCAGCTTGTCGTCCGCGTCGTCGTCGAGGGGGATGATCTGCCCGTCCAGCGGGCCGCCGTGAAGTCGTGCGAGTGCCATGTGCCCAGGGTAGCGCCGCCCTCCCCCATTCGGTGCGACCTGCACGGTCAGCCCCCGAGGACACCGAGGACGGCCCCCGCGATCATCCACGGCCCGAAGGCGATGCGCGTCCTCCGGTCGACCCGTCCCGCGGCGAGGAGCACGAGCGCGAAGACCGCCCCGAGCACGAAGGCGGACGACGCGCCCAGGAGGAACGCGCCCCAGCCGTGCCACGCCAGGAGGAGTCCGATCACGAGGGCGAGCTTCACGTCTCCTCCTCCCATGCCCGCGTGGCTGATCATCCGCAGCACGGCGTAGAAGCCACCGAGCACGAGGGAGCCGAGCAGGCCCCGGCCGAGCGGCGCCGCGTCTGCGGTGACGACGGCGTCGACGGAGACCGCCACGACCAGCAGGGCCAGGGTGGGCAGCACGATGCGGTTCGGCAGTCGGTGCGTGCGGACGTCGATCACGGCGAGCAGGATGCCGATCCCGAGGAGGGCGCCGTGCACGAGACCGAGGAGGGCGAGACGGATGTCCATCCCGGCAGGGTAGGGAGATCCGGGACGGCGCGGAGCGCCCTGTGGACAACCAGGCGGCGATGTCGGATGTACGAACTAGCGTCAGTCTCATCACTTGCTTTATTCGTACATATCTTCGAGGATGGATACATGGGGATCGGGCTCGATGCGATGACCGCGCTCTCTCCGACCAGCGACACCCGCGCCGGAGAGGTGCTGCGACTGCGCCGCGAGATCAGCCGGATGCAGCGACGGCGCAGCGAGCACACGCTCCTCCCCCTCGATCCCGCCTTCGCGGCGCTGCTGCCGGAGGAAGGGCTGCAGACGGGCACCTCGTACACCGTCTCCCCCTCGCCCGCCCTCGTGCTCGCGCTGCTCAGCGCCTCCTCCGGTCGGGGCCACTGGTGCGCGGTGATCGGCATGCCCACCCTCGGGGTCGAGGCCGCCGCCGCCTACGGCATCGATCTGAGTCGGCTGATCCTCGTCCCCGACCCGGGAGACCGCTGGCTCGCGGCGGCGTCCGCATTGGCCGAGGTGGTGCCCCTGATCGTCGTGCAGCCGACGACGAGGGCACGGGACGCCGATGTCTCCCGGTTGAGTGCCCGCCTGCGCGACCGCGGGGCCACACTGCTCGTGGCGGAGGAACCGGGCGCCGGGCGCTGGGCGCAGAGCGAGGGGACCATCCGACTGCACGACCCTGATTGGCACGGGCTCGGCGAGGGGTGGGGGCTGCTCTCGGACTGCACGGTGACGGTCACCGCGCGGACCAGGCACAGCCCCCGCGCCTCGAGCGTGCGCGTGCGACTTCCCGGCGGACACGGAGCCGTGGAGACCGCGGCCGCGGAGCTGACCGCCCTGCCGCCGCTCGCTTCCTCCCCGACGGACAGCGCTGCGTCCGCGTCCTCCGACCTCCTCTTCTGGGCGGAGGCGGGATGAACGCTCCTCTCCGCGTCCTCGTGCTCTGGTTCCCCGACTGGCCACTGCGGGCGGTGCTGGGCGGAGGGCCGCATCCGCCGACGGCCCTGGTGCAGGCGAACACGGTCGTCGCCTGCACCGCCTCGGCGCGGGCGCACGGCGTCCGCATCGGGCAGCGCCGCCGCGTCGCCCAGGGCCTGCTCTCCTCGCTGCAGGTCCTCCCCCACGACGCCGAGAAGGACGAGCGCGCCTTCGTCCCGGTGCTGCAGCTCATCGAGAAGCACGCCCCCGGCGTCACGCTCCTGCGCCCCGGCCTCGCGATCCTGCGCGCCCGCGGCATCGCCCGTTATCACGGCGGAGAGGCCGAAGCTGCGGCGGCGCTGTCCGCGGTCCTCGCTGCGGCCGGCTTCCCCGAGGTGCGTGTCGGCGTCGCCGACGGCCCCTTCACCGCCGAGATCGCGGCCCGCGGCGCCGCCGCCTGCACCGTCGTCCCGCCCGGCGGATCCCGCGAGTTCCTGGCCCCCTATCCCGTGCAGGTACTCCGCGACGAGCAGATCAGCGATCTCCTCCTCCGCCTCGGCGTGCGGACCCTCGGCGAGTTCACCGCGCTCGCCCCTCTCGACGTCCGCGACCGCTTCGGCGAGCACGGCGCCCGCCTGCAGGCCCTCGCCGCCGGCGCCGATTCCCGCCCGCTGGCCCCTCGGCCGCCGGATCCCGAACTGGCCAGGACCATCGAGTTCGAGTCCCCTCTCGGCGGCACCGACCAGGTGGCCTTCGCCGTGCGGCAGACCGCCGATGCCGTGATGCTCGCCCTGGCGGATGCATCCCTCGTGTGCACCGAGGTGCGGATCGACCTGACCGACGACGACGGCGTCGTCCACTCCCGCACCTGGCTGCATCCGACGAGCTTCGATGCCGCCGACCTCGTGGACCGCGTGCGCTGGCAGCTGGAGGCGCTGGCCGCCCTGACCGCCCGCGAACCCGTCGACGAGGCGAGGGCGTTCGGGGGCATCGTGGCCGCCCGTCTCCTCCCCGTCGCCGTGGACGACGCCGCCCACCACCAGCCGGGACTCTTCGGCTCGGGTACCGATGAGCGGCTGCATCACGCGGTCTCGCGGGTGCAGACCATGCTGGGGCATCAGGGCGTGGTCACCGCCGCCCTCTCCGGAGGGCGCTGGCTCGCCGACCGCCAGGTGCTCACGCCATGGGGCGAGCGTCCGGTGCCTCCGCGTGATCCGCGGTCCCCCTGGCCGGGGAGCCTCCCGGATCCCCTCCCCTCCGAGGTGTTCCGGCCCCCGCGTCCCATCGGCGTCGTCGCGGCGGACGGGAGCACGATCGACGTCGATGACCGCGGCGCCCTCACGCACGATCCCGCCCGCATCGACGGGGCGACCGTGCAGGCCTGGGCCGGCCCGTGGCCCGTGCACGAACGGCGCTGGAGCACGGGCGGCGGCAAACGAGGACACCGGCTCCAGATCGTCGACGACCGCGACCGCGCCTGGCTGGTCTTCCTGGCCGGCGAGCGCTGGTGGGCCGAGGGGAGGTACCGCTGATGGGCTGGCACAATCCGCCGTTGACCTGGGATCAGCTCGAACGCACTCTCAGCGGGGAACCCATCCCCGAAGCGGCCTCCGCACCCCCGGGACTCCGACCGGATCCCGGGCCGGTGAGTCGCCCGCGGAAGCTCGTCCCCCCGGCCCTCCCGGAGCGGCCAGAGGAGGCGGTGCCCTATGCCGAGCTGCACGCGCACTCGTCCTACTCGTTCCTCGACGGGGCGTCCTCCCCCGACGACCTGCTCGCGGAGGCCGAACGTCTCGGCCTGAGCGCGCTCGCCCTCACCGACCACGACGGGTTCTACGGTGCCGCCCGCTTCGCCGAGCTGGCGGAGCTCATGGAGCTGCGCCTGCAGACCGTCTACGGCGCCGAACTCTCCCTCGACCTCCCCTCCGCTCCGCAGGGGGCCGCCGATCCGCCGGGCACGCATCTGCTCGTGCTCGCCCGGGGCCTCGAGGGATACCACCGCCTGTCGGGGGCGATCACCGCGGCCCAGCTGCGCGGCGGGGAGAAGGGGCGCCCGGTCTACGACCTCGACGAGCTGGCCGCGACCGCCGACGGGCACTGGACGATCCTCACCGGCTGCCGCAAGGGGGCGGTACGGCAGGGGCTGGAGGCCGGAGACGCCGCTGCGCCGCTGCGTCACCTCGTCGACCTCTTCGGGCGCGACAACATCGCCGTCGAGCTCTTCGACCACGGCGATCCGCTGGACACCCGGCGCAACGACACCCTCGCCGAGCTCGCCCGTCGGATGCGGCTGCCCGTCGTGGCGACCAACAACGTGCACTACGCCCGCCCGGACCAAGCCCCTCTCGCCGAAGCGGTGGCCGCGGTCCGCGCGGTCCGGAGCATGGACGAGCTCGACGGCTGGCTGCCGGCCCATGGCGGCGCGCACCTGCGCAGCGGGGCGGAGATGACCGCCCGCTTCCGACGGTACCCCGGCGCGATCTCGCACGGTCTGGAGCTGGCCGCGGCCTCGGCCTTCCCGCTCCGGATGGCGCGTCCCGCCCTCCCCCGCCAGGACGTGCCGTCGGGGCACACCCCGATGAGCTGGCTGCGGCACCTGGTCTGGGAGGCCGTCCCGTCGAAGTATCCGCGGCTGGACGAAGACGGTCGTCGCCGCATCGCGCGCGAACTCGACGTGATCGAGGAGAAGGACTTCCCCGGGTACTTCCTCATCGTGCACGGCATCGTGGCGGAAGCACGGCGACGCGGCATCCTCTGCCAGGGCCGGGGTTCCGCTGCGGCGAGCGCGGTCTGCTATCTGCTGGGCATCACCGCGGTCGACCCGATCCTCTACCGCCTCCCCTTCGAGCGCTTCCTCGCCACCACCCGCACGGAGGAGCCGGACATCGACGTGGACTTCGACTCGCGGCGGCGGGAGGAGATCATCCAGTGGGTCTATCGGGAGTATGGCAGGGAGCGGGCGGCTCAGGTGGCGAACGTCATCCAGTACCGGCCGAAGAACGCGGTCCGCGACATGGCCAGAGCCCTGGGGCACTCGCCGGGGCAGCAGGACTCCTGGTCGCGGCAGGTGGACGGCTGGGGGTCGGGACTCGAACCCGTCGAGGGGCACGACATCCCCGACACCGTGCTCGACTACGCGGCCGAGCTGCTGAAGGCTCCGCGACACCTGGGGATCCACTCGGGCGGCATGGTGCTCACCGCCCGGCCGGTCGGTGAGGTGGTGCCGGTCGAGCACGCCCGCATGGAGGACCGCACCGTCATCCAGTGGGACAAGGACGACGCCGCCTTCATGGGGCTGGTGAAGTTCGATCTCCTCGGCCTGGGCATGCTCGCGGCACTGCAGCACTGCTTCGACCTGGTCCGGGAGGCGACGGGCGAGGAGTGGACGCTGGAGAGCCTGCCGAAGGAGGAGGCCGGCGTCTACGACATGCTCTGCCGGGCCGATTCGATCGGCGTCTTCCAGGTGGAGTCCCGCGCGCAGATCGGGCTGCTCCCCCGGCTGCAGCCGCGACGCTTCTACGACCTCGCCATCCAGATCGCCCTCATCCGCCCCGGGCCCATCCAGGGCGGCGCCGTGCACCCGTTCGTCCGGCGCAAGATGGCGAAGGACAGGGTGGACGAGGCGAACCGGGAGCGGGAGGCCAGGGGCGAGCCCACGGAGGACTTCCCCATCCCGTACCCGCACAGCGACCTCGAGGACATCCTCGCGCGGACTCTGGGCATCCCCATCTTCCAGGAGCAGCTCATCCAGATGGCCACGGCCGTCGGCGACTGCACCGCCGATGAGGCCGACCTGCTGCGCCGCGCGATGGGGTCGAAGCGGGGTCTGGAGAAGATCGAGAAGGTCAGGGACAAGCTGTATGCGGGGATGGCCCGCCGCGGGCTCGTCGACGAGGCCGCCGACCGGATCTATGCGCAGATCCAGGCGTTCTCGAACTTCGGGTTCGCCGAGTCCCATTCGCTGTCCTTCGCGCTGCTCGTCTACGCAAGCTCGTGGTTGAAGCTGCACTACCCGGCAGCCTTCCTCGCGGGTCTGCTGCGGTCGCAGCCGATGGGCTTCTACTCCCCTGCGACCCTCACGGCGGATGCCCGTCGGCACGGTGTGGAGGTCCGCCGCCCGGATCTGCATCTCTCCGGCGCCACCGAGACCCTCGAACCCCTCACCCCGGACGCGGCGGGCACGACCGGGAGGGCCGACTGCCTGGCCGACCCGCAGCCGCCCGTGCACCGGTTCGACAGGAACGCGCCGGACGAGTCCGCGACGCACCGCAGGGACGGACGGTTCGCGGTGCGTCTGGGCCTCAGCGGCATCCGCGGGATCGGGGTGCCGATGGCGGAGCGCATCGTCGCCGAACGGGAGGCTCACGGTCCCTATCGCGATCTGCACGACCTCGTGCGTCGCACCGATGCCACGGCCGCGCAGGTGGAGGCCCTCGCCACCGCCGGAGCCTTCGCATGCCTCGGGTTGGAGCGCCGGGAGGCCATCTGGCTCGCCGGGGCCGCCGCGGAAGACCGCGCCCGGTTCCTCCCGGGGACCACGGTGGCGGTGCAGCCGCCGCTGTTCGCCGACCAGACCAGCTACGAGCGCCTCTCGGCCGATCTCTGGGCCACGGGCATCTCGACCGACGACCACCCGATGACGCACTTCCGCGACGACCTCCGGGCTCGCGGGGTCCTGACCGCCGCGGACCTGCAGCGCCACGAGACCGGACGACGCGTCGAGGTGGCCGGTCTCGTCACCCATCGACAACGACCCGCCACCGCCGCCGGCGTCACGTTCGTCAACCTCGAGGACGAGAGCGGGTTGGTGAACGTGATCTGCTCGACGGGGGTCTGGGGACGGTTCGGTCGCATCGCCCGAGAGTCCCCCGCGCTCATCATCCGCGGCATCCTCGAGCGCTCACCGGAGGGGGTCGTCAATGTGCTCGCCGACGCCTTCGAAGACCTCCGCACGGGGGTCATGCACCGCTCGCGGGACTTCCGATGACCCCGGTGCGCGAGGGGCCCCGGCTTCCGGCGGTCACCAGAAGCGTTCGGGCTCCTCCGGCGGGGGCCGATCCGATCCACCCCAGCGATCAGCCTCGGCCTTGGCCGCGTTGACCGCCGCGTCCGCGCCCCGCAGAGCGATGCCCGCGCCGCTGGCTGAGGGCCCGATGGGGTCGAGGAGCAGCGACGTCCGCGGAGCGACGCCCACCGCCACCGTGCAGTCGAGGACGCGACCGATCCAGTGCGTCACCTCGGCCCGCGGCTCCTCGGCGCGACGGTAGCGGATACCGGTATCGAGGTCGAGCAGCGAGAGGACGACCGGCTCCTCCGTCTGCGGGTCGACGAGTTCGGAGACCTCGACCCGGTGCCCGACCGGGAGCGCGACCTGACCGGCGAAGACGAGCATCCTGTCCATGCCCCCACCCTACGGAACGGCTCGCATCGGCGACAGGGATCGGAGCCGCGCAGAATTTTCGAAGAAATCTTTGTCCCCCAAATGGCGGACAAGGAGATTAAGGGATATCCTGCTCTCGTAGCGGGGGCTACCGGCTGAATCTCTGGGGGATCAGCCGTAGAGACAGCGAGACTTCGCCGCCTCCCCAACCGTCCGGGTAGGACGGTGAGCCCTCTCGGCAGCACCGAGTTGGGGCGGTCCCGTCGAGAGGGCATACCCCGCGGCTAGCCGCCGTCACGCCGAGCGTCAACCCCGGCGAACGCGCGCGCCCGTCGGACTACCGTCGTGCACCATGACGCCTCTCCGCAGTCTCCGACGCCAGACCGGCGCGCACACCGCCGGAGGCGGTCAGTCGTCGGCGGGTTCGTCGAGGCCGTCCTCGTCCAGGGGCACCTCGATCCGCTGCTCCGCGGCATCCGCGGGATCCGCCTCGATGGGGTGCGGCTCCGGCGCCGACGGGGTCGGCACTTCCGGGTCCTCGGGAGTCTCCGCGGCGAGACGCTCCTGCTCCTGCAGGTCGGCTTCGGGCTTCACATCGTCGATCGGATGGTCATTCAGGGACATGGCTTCTCCTCCTTCGGCGTGGATGCCTCCAGCTTGCCGACGTCGGACGACAGCGGCAAGGGGCTTGACCCGACGGAGGCGGCGATGACGCGGAGGGGCGGTGGAGGCCGAGTCCGCATAGGGGTCTCCGGATGGCGGTACGCCCGATGGCGCGGCGACTTCTACCCTCGTGGCCTGCCGCAGCGACGAGAGCTCGAACACATCGGGTCGCTGTTCCCCACGGTGGAGCTCAATGGTTCGTTCTACTCCCTGCAGCGGCCGGACAGCTACCGGCGGTGGGCGGCGAGCGTTCCCGAGGACTTCGTGTTCGCGGTCAAGGGCTCGCGCTACGTCAGTCACATGCTCCGGCTGCGGAACGTCGAGCAGGCGCTGGCGAACTTCTTCGCGTCGGGGGTCCTCGCCCTCGGTCCCCGCCTCGGACCGATCCTCTGGCAGCTCCCCGAGCGTCAGCGCTTCGACGCCGAGCTCCTGGAGTCGTTCCTCGACACCCTTCCCCGGACGACGGCGGAGGCCCTCGCGCTCGCTCGACGTCATGACGAGCGGCTGCAGGACCGGGCGTGGCTGGAGATCGATGCCGACCGCCCACTCCGGTACGCCCTCGAACCGCGTTCCGACTCGTTCGCCGATCCGTCGAGCCTGCGTCTTCTGCAGGAGCACGGCACCTCCCTCGTCGTCGCCGACACCGCCGGGAAGTGGCCTCGCTTCGACGCCCTCACCGCGGACCTCGTCTACGTCCGACTCCACGGTGCGCAGATGCTCTATCACAGCGGGTACACGGACGCGGAGCTGCGGGAGTGGGCGGCCCTCATCCGCGGATGGGCGGACGGCTCAGGAGCCGACGACGGGAAGCCGCGCGACGTCTACGTGTACTTCGACAACGACGCCCGCGGGCACGCGCCCCATGACGCCATGGCCTTGAGCACCCTCGTCGCGGACATGCCCTCCTGACGCGACGAGCACGGCCTACCGATCGCCGACGTGACCCGGCGCGGTGAGCGACAGGACCCGCTCGACGAACGCCGCGTACTCCTCCATGTAGTGCGCGAGGAACTTCTCGGTGTCGGCGTCGTGCACCGTGCCGTCGGCACCGAACACCTCGGGCCGGAACGTGATGTACGCCTCCGGGGCGTTCAGCTGCGGCGCGTTGAGGAAGCTCAGCACGCTCCGCATCGACGACTGCATGACAGCGGTGCCGATCGCCCCGGTCGAGGCGCCGATGATGCCGGTGGGCTTCCGCGCGAAGGAGTTGTGCCCCCACGGCCGCGAACCCCAGTCGATGGCGTTCTTCAGCGCACCGGGGATGGAGCGGTTGTACTCCGGCGACACGAGAAGCAGACCGTCCGCCCCCTCGACGGCAGTCTTGAACGCGGTGACCGCGGCGACGGGTTCGAGCTCGTCGTCGCGGTTGTAGAGCGGAAGGTCCCGGATGGGAATCTCCACGAGCTCGAGGTCCGGCGGGGCGAGCCGCACGAGCGCCGTGGCGAGGACGCGGTTGATCGAGTCCGATGCGAGGCTGCCGATGAGGTAGCCGATCCGATGGGTAATGATGAGGTCCCCTCGTCTCCCTGCACTTCCAGGATATCGCCGGGGTGGGGGCTTGCCACAAGGCCCCCCTCGCGAGGCAGAATCGACGGCTCGTGTGCCCCCGCCCGCTCTCGCGAAGGAGACCTCCGGTGCTCGACCCCTTCACCCTGCCCGACGACCACGCGGCGAAATCCGCGGATACCCTCATCGCCGTCGATCGTGCCCACCTCCGGCGTCTCGGCGCCGCGCTGTCCCGGGAGCGGGACGCCCTGACCGCTCGTCTCGCCCTCGTCCGTCGGCAGGCCGCGGACGCGGGTGTGACGGCGGTCGACCGCGACCTCGAGATCCGACGGCTCAGTGCGACCCTGCGCCTGCGGGAGCGCTTCGACATCGACATGTGCCTCGGGCGAATGACCCCTGCGGAGGGCCCGCCGGTGTACATCGGGCGCGCTGGGGTGTCCGACGCGGACGGCACCCGTCTGCTGGTCGACTGGCGGGCTCCGGCAGCCGAACCGTACTTCGCGGCGACCTGGGAGGACCCCCGGGGGCTCATCTCCCGGCGACGGTACCGATAGAACGCAGGCCGGATAACGGACTACTGGGACGAGGCCCTGTCGCCGGAGGGTCTCGACGGTGCGGCATCCCTCGACGATCAGTCCGCGTTCCTCGCGAGCCTGGAGGCGCACCGCACCGGGCGGATGCGGGACGTGCTGGCGACGATCCAGGCGGATCAGGACGCCATCGTTCGTGCCCCCTCCCCCGGCGCTCTCGTGGTGGACGGCGGGCCCGGCACCGGGAAGACGGTGGTCGCGCTGCACCGGGCGGCGCACCTCCTGTACGCCGAGCCGCGGCTGACGAACGGCGCCGGCGGCATGCTCCTCGTGGGTCCGAACCCGCAGTACCTCGGCTATGTGGAGGACGTGCTGCCGAGTCTCGGCGAGGACACGGTGCGGTTGTGCACCCTGCGCGATCTCACACCCGAGGGCGCGGGCGCGGTCGCAGAGCCGGACCCCCGCGTGGCCGAGCTGAAGCAGGGCCTCGACCCGGACCAGGTGATCGAGGCGGCGGTCGCCCTCCTGACCCGGCCGCCGAGGCACGCGCTCCGCATCGAGACGCCGTGGGCCGATCTGTGGATCAGCCGAGACGACTGGGGCGAGCTGTTCGCCGCGGCCGATCCCGCTTCCCCGCACAACGAGGCCCGCGACGAGGTCCGGGAGGAGCTGCTGGAACTGCTCGTCGACCAGGTGCGCGACGAGGATGTCCCGGAGTCCTCGATCCGCCGGTGGCTGCGGCAGGACGACGAGCTCGCCGGGACCTTCGTACGGGCGTGGCCGCTGCTGGCGCCGGAAGCGGTGGTCGCCGCGCTCTGGGCGTCCCCGACGCTGCTCGCGCAGTGCGCCCCCGACCTCGCGCCCGAGGAGCTCGCCCTGCTGCACCGTGCCGAGGGGGCGCCCTGGACCGATCCCGATCTTCCCCTCCTCGACGCCGCGCACCGCCGGATCGGCGATCCCGAGGTCGTCCGCGAGCAGCACCGTCGGCAGGGCGCGGCGGCCGCGGCGCAGGAGCAGATGTCGGCGGTGGTCGAGCACCTCGTCGCGAGCGACGACAGCGAGATCAAGGTGATGTCGATCCTGCGAGGTCAGGATGCGCGCAACGTTCTCGCCGGAGCGGACGTGCCTCCCCCGCTCCCGCCGGACGAACTCGCCGGCCCCTTCGGTCACATCGTCGTCGACGAGGCCCAGGAGCTGACCGATGCGCAGTGGCGCATGCTGATCGCACGGTGCCCCTCCCGCAGCTTCACCGTCGTGGGCGACAGGGCCCAGGCGCGGAGGGAGTTCACCGAGTCGTGGTCCGCCCGCCTCGAACGTCTCGGCCTGCGGAACGTGCGGGTCTCCTCGCTCCGGGTGAACTACCGCACTCCGGCCGAGGTCATGGCGCTGGCCGCACCGACGATCCGCGAGGCTCTGCCCGACGCGAACGTCCCGACCTCCGTGCGGGAGAGCGGCATCCCGGTCCGCTACGGCGCGGTGGCCGAGCGCGACGCGGTGCTGGACACGTGGGCAGCGGCGAACCCGGAGGGTGTCGCCGCCGTCATCGGCGACGAGAGTGCCGTGCCGCGGCCCCGGGTCCGCGCGCTGACGCCGGAGGAAGCGAAAGGGCTGGAGTTCGACCTCGTGGTCCTCGTGCGCCCGGAGGCCTTCGGCTCCGGGCGCACGGGGGCGGTCGACCGCTATGTGGCGATGACCCGCACGACGCGCGAACTCGTCATCCTCCGCTGAGGGACCGTCCGGTCTCAGACGTCGTCCGGGTCGCCGCCGTCGGTGATCGTGCCGGTCGGCTCGCTCTCCTCGACCTCATGGCGGGCGCCGTGCTCGGAGGCGAGCGCTTCACCCTCCTCGATCGCCTCATCGCGGCTGGTGTAGCTGCGGGAGAGCTCCGGCGCGCCCTCCACCTCGTTGACCCACTGGCCGTTCTTCGAGCGGGTGACGATCGACGTGATGGCCATCAGACGTCCCCCGGTCCCAGGTCGCCCTGGCCTTCTTCGCCGAGATCGGCGAGGACCGGATCCTCCCCTTGGCTCTCCGGCTGCGGCGCGGAACCCGGCAGGTCCGCCGCCGGCACCTGGTCGTCGGGGTCCGGGATCTCGTCCGGATCACGGCCCGTCGCGGTGGTCGCGTCCAACTCCTCCGGCGTCGCACCCTCGTCGAGGGCTTCCGTGCGCTCCCATTCCGCCTGAGCGGGATCGTTGCTCGGGTCGGCCTCGGTGGTCGCGTCGCCGTCGCGCAGCGGCTGACCGCCGACGTCGTCGGGTGTCGATTCCATGTCTCCTCCTTCGATCGGGCTGGCCCCAGTCTTCCCGCCGGAGCCGCTGTCATCGAGGGGCTTGAGGAGACCTCGCCGAGCAGCTAGGTTCCCGGAGCGTCGGGAGAGGGCGGGTTCAGTTGCGCCCGGCCATCACGCCGCCGTCCGCGTCCCAGACCGCTCCGGTCACCCAGCCGGCCCGGTCGGACAGCAGGAACGCGGCGACCTCCGCGATGTCCTCCGGGGTCCCCACGCAGCCCAGGGGGTGGAAGGCGTCGAAGCTCGACACCACCTCGTCGACCTCGTCCTTCGGGATGAAGCCTTCGTAGATGGGGGTGCGCACGACCGCCGGGGCGATCGCGTTCACGCGGATGCCGTGCGACGCCAGCTCCATCCCCAGGTGCTGCGTGAGCGAGTGCAGGCCGGCTTTGGCCATCGAGTACGCCGACGAGGGGGTCGCGGCGATGGCCTGGCGCGCCCACATGGAACCGAGGGTGACGACGGCTCCGCCGCGGCCCTGCACGACCATGCCGGAGACCACCGTCTGGGTGACGAAGAAGGTCGCCCGGTTGAGGTCCAGATACGCGTCGTAGTCGGCTTCGGTGTGCTCGAGGAACGGCTTCGGCGCGAAGACGCCTGCCGCGTTGACGAGGAGGTCGGCGTCGGCGTGCTCCGCGGCGAGGCGGGCGCGGAGCGCTGCCACACTCGCGGGGTCCGTCAGGTCCGCCTGCACAGTGATGGCGTCGATGCCGTGGCTGACGAGAGACGCCCGCGCCGCCTCCAGCTTCTCCCCGCGCCGGCCGACGAGGACGACGGTCGCGCCCTCCCGTCCGATCCGCTCGGCGATGGCGAGACCCATCCCGCTCGTGCCCCCGATCACGATCGCGGTGCGTCCGGTGAATTCCCTGTCGAGCTCGGCCATTGTGTGGCTCCTCTCCGTCATGGACGGCGGGTGCCGTCTCGTCTCCACGCTACGAAGCGAGAGCCCGCCGCAGTAGACGAGCGCGCATGATGGAGTGATAACGACTGCTTATGACCGGACGGCGGCGGGATCCAGCGAGAGCGCGGCGGTGAGCTCGGCCAGGTCGTCGGCGAGCGGGGAGGAGGGATCCCAGACGGCCTCGTAGAAGATCTCCACGTCCATGCCGCGTTCACGCAGCGGGCGGTGCGGCGCGTCCGGGGACGCGAGCTTCGATCGCGGGATCACCGCCGTGCCGAGGCCGAGCTTGGCCCACTCCTCGAGCACACGGTAGGTCGCGGCCTCGCCGTCGTAGGCGCTCAGCGGAACGTCGTTCGCAGCGAAGAGATCGGTGGTGAAGGTCGTCAGCCCGCACGTGTCCGGCATCAGGATCAGGGGTGCGTCCGTCAGGTCGCTGAGCTCCACGGGGCCGTCCGGCGACGGCTCCTGGTCGACGACGACCACGGGCTCCGCATCGACGATACGGTGCCGGAACCGCGGCATGGGGGCGACGGACGGCACGAGGATGAGGTCGAGCTCGCCGGCGGAGAGCTCGCGCCGCAGGTCGGCGACGTTCGCCTCGCGGAGGACGAGCTGCCGCGGCGCCGGAGAAGCGGGAAGTGCACACACGGCCGTGTAGGCACGAGCGACGATGGCCGGGTTCATGAGCGGGGAGACGCCGACCCGCACCCGTGCCTCGGCCGACCGGTTCCAGCGCGCGGCCTCGGCGGCCACCTGGTCCACGGCGAGGAGCGCGCGGTCGATGACCGGGAGCAGATGCGCACCGAAGGCCGTCGGGACGACTCCGCGGGGCGAGCGCTCGAACAGGCGCTCTCCCAGACGATCCTCGAGCTTGGAGATACCGGTCGAGAGAGCGGGCTGCGTCACGCCGTAGGCACGCGCGGCGGCACCGAAGGAGTGGGTCTCCGAGACGGCCTGGGCATAGCGGAGGGCTTCGACGCTCACGCGGTCACTCATAGCCCGACGTTATCACCGCGCGACGGGCGGTCGGGCCGTTCGCGGCAACCCGCGCGCGGTCAGGCGTAGCCGAGGTCCGGCGCTCCGACCCAGAAGAGGCCCTCCTTCGCGTCCGCGGGGAGGAGGCCTTCGATCCACTCGGCGACGATGACGAGGACGGCTTCCTCCAGGCGATCCCGCGTCCACCGGCGCGGGCGCGAGGGTACCGCGGGCTCCCAGCCGTCCGCGGTCCACTCGACCCCGAACAGATGGCGCTGCTCGTCGAGACGTCGGTCCAGCGCGAAGGCGTCAGCCCCCTCGAACCGCGCCCAGACGTCGAACGGGCCCTCGCCGTCCTGGTCGACGAAGACGTCGATGAGGATCGCCTCCACACCGTTCTCCGCCTCGACGGCGGCGCGGTGCAGGTCCCCCAGGGCGGCGGCGACGCGCTCGCTCTCCGTGTCGAGCACGGTGCGCAGGGCACGGGCGTACGATTCCGCATCATCCCCGCGCGCTCCGGGCTCAGCGCTCATCGCTCCGGCTCCGTCTCGGTGTCGAGGTTCCTGCCCACGGCGATCTCGCGGATCGCCGACGCGAGCGCGTCCCTCGACCGTCCGTGCGGGAAGGGGCCGGCTGCGAAGTCCAGCAAGCTGCGGCCGTCGGGGAGAGCCGGCGTCGCGGGGTCGACATCGCCGTGCACGAGGAGGGTCCGCACCAGCGGCGCCAGCGCGGTCTCCTCCATGTCGCGATCCAGCAGCTGCACGAACGGATGACCCTCCGGGAGCGTCGCGACGGGTGTCGGGCCCGGGATCGCGCCCTTCTCGAGGAGGCGTCGCAGTACCGGCTCGTCCTCCGCGTCCAGCGTGGGGTTGGCGAAGAGGACGTTGACCGGGCTCAGGAACGACAGGGAGGAGGACGCGTCGAGGCGCTGGTCCAAGAGCCAGAGCGCGAGTTCGCGGCGGCGGTCGGCATGCGGGTTGCTGAGCGCGGCGTCGAGGAGGAACCGGTATCCCGGAGCATCGACGACGACGTCGAGGAGATCGTTGAGCGTGCCCGTGAGTGCGAGATCGGGGAACACCCCGAGGCCCGCGTAGACCTGCTCGATCTCCTCCCGCTCGGGCACCCGATCGAAGACGAAGCTCGCGTACGGCGCATCCAGCAGGGTCGGCGGCCCCATGCGGTCCCCCATCCGCAGCGCCCACTGGAGCTGCGGCACCCCCAGGGCTTCGGCGTAAATGGTCTCCAGGGGGTTCGTCGTGTCCACGTCGTCCGGGTCGAGGGCAGAGCGCACCCGTCGCAGCATCCCTTCCGAGGCGCGCCAGTCGACGTCATCCCGCCAGAACACGGCGTGCACGGCGGGCAGGGTCGTCGCGCCGGGGAGGAGGCCGCCGGTCTCAGCGGGGCCAGGGGCCGAAGCCTCGCGATGCACGACTGGGAAGAACCCTCCCTGGTCTCGGTCCACCACGAGCGACAGCAGGTCGTCGGGCACCCCGCCGAACAGGGCAAGCTGTTCCTCGAAGGTGGGCTCGGGTCGCGCGGCGGCGTCGGGACCCGTCGGATGCGACAGGAGGAGGCCGCGCCCGTCGTGGGTGAAGTGCCACGTCCAGAAGTGGTCGCCGGTGCGGAAGCCGCCGCGCATCGCATCGGGGACGAGGGATGCGCCCGCGAGCGGCGGGCCGTTCCACGGCACGGGTTCGGACGCGGGGGCGCCACCCACGAGGGCGGAGACGTCGGAGATGATCCGGGAGCGGATGCGGAGCTCCCAGGGACTGCTCCCCCGCGCGAGGTCGAGCACGGCGTCCGGTCGCGCGATGACGATGATGACTTCGGGGTCGTCGCCGTACGAGGGGTCGGGTGTCCCGGCGACGACAGCCACCGCGTGGCCGTTCACCCACCAGAGCGGCGCGGTGAGCAGTCCGGTGGCGCGCATGACACGGGTGAGCGGGCTGCGGCGATCGATTCCGGTCTTCTCGTTGCGGGCGTGGATCTCCCCCGCCGCTCCCCACCGTTCGCCCATGATGCGGATGAGGTCGTCTGCCCAGGCCTGGAGTGCATCGACCGTCCAGCGCTCCCCCGAGGCGAGCACGACGCGGAGCGCCCGACCGTGGTCGTCGCGGAGCCCGCGTCCGCCGATCTCGAACGTCCGATCCGCCCAGTCGGCGTCCTCCGGCGAGCGCTCCCACCACGCTCTGGTGACGCGCTCGATGTCCGCCACGAGGTCGTGATGGTCGCCGCTCGTCGGTACCGCGTAGCCGAGGCGGTCCGTGTCGGACGGGCGGTCCTGCTCCGGGTACGGGCACGCGGCGAAGACCTGCTCGAACCAGGCGCGCCGCTCGTCGCCCTCCCGGGACATCTCGTCGAGGGTGAGCGCGCCTCCGAGGCGATACGGCTGCCGCACCGCGGCGCCGAAACCGAAGTCGTCCATGCCGAAGTCGTTGCGGCGGCCGATCTCCATGAGCGAGGGCGAGACGCACCAGTGCGCTCCGTCGAACCACACCGCGCCGGTGATGACCGGCACAGGTTCGTCGCCGAGCATGCGGAACTCCAGGTCGTGCTCCGCGACCGCGCCGCGGGCGTCCTCGCCACGGGCGGCGATGAGGGCACGGAGGTCGTCCGGCACCCTGTCGAGCATGCGCGCGGCCAGAATCAGCCACGCCTCCGCCAGATCCGCTTCCCGTTCGGAGGAGTCCACGACGTCCGCCGCCTCGCCACCGTGCTGCTGCGCCACCTCGGCGAGGAACTGCGCCGGCGCTTCGTCCGCGAACGTCGACGTCGGGTCCTGGATGAGGACGAGGATGCGGCCGTCGTCCGTGAACGTCCAGACCGTCGTCACCCCGCTGCGAGACTGCAGGCTGAAGCGGGACGCCGGGGTGTCGACGTCGCGCAGCCGCACCTCCCCGGCGCCGAACAGTGTGCTCAGCAGCCAGGCGCGGCGCCGCAGCTCGAGCGGATGCTCGCCGTTCATGAGGAGGTCGTTGTGCATGTCCTCCTCGGGCAGGAGCGCGCTGAGGCTGCCGACGGCGTACTCCCGCGGCAGCACGACCATCGCCTGGCGCAGCATGCTCTGCCGCGGTTCGGCGTCCCAGTTCGTGACCAGCACGCAGTACAGATCGCCGCGGTCCCACATCTCCGCCTCCGGGATGCCGACCGAGACGAGGACGACGTCGAGGATGCCCTCCGGATCCTGGTTCTCCCCCACGAGCGACGGCTTGCGCACCATCGGCGCGCCCCACGCTTCGTGCAGCGTCCGGCGCACGCCCTCCGTCCACTCCTCCGCGTAGGCGGCGAATCCGCCCTCAGGGACCACGAGGTCCGCGGGCGGGTTCGGCTGCAGCGACTCGTCGGCGTCGGGGTCGTAGCCGCCGAGCGGGAGCAGCCAGACCCCCTGCGACTCCTCGACCTCCACCCCCTCGAACGTGAAGGCCTCCCGCGTCTCTCCCGCGAGCAGGTGGGCGACAAGCCGGTCGAGGAACCCGGGGACCTCTTCCCTGCCGAACGGCGGTGTGTAGTACGGGAGGTCCTCCTCCGTCTCGTCGCTCGTGTCCGCGTCGTCCCTGCCGGTGTCGTCGACCATGCCCCACCCCGTCGTCATCGAAACAGCCTTGGGACGAGCATACGGACGCGTGGCGTCAGGCGTCCTCGGAGTCGATGAGCTCGAGGAGCTTCCGCAGCTCGTCCCTGATCTCCGTGTGGTCGTACTGCCCGGCGCGGCTCTCACCCGAGATCACGCCGGAGCGACGGACCTTCTGGAAGTCGCCGAAGGGAAAGCTGTACGCCTTCTTCGTCTCGGGGTTCTCGCTCTTGTCGATGCCGAGGTGCCAGTGGGAGAACTCCGTCCATCCGTGCTCGTCGATGAAGCGGTTCTCGTCCTCTGCGCTCGGCGCTGCCTCGGACCAGTCGTCGCGTTCATCCCGCACGACCTTGCCGTCGCGGACGAGGGAACGCGCGAGCTTCAGCGCCGGTCGGTTCAGTTCGATAGCCATGGGGGAACGCTAGGACGCGGAGTGACGGTGCTGTACCCCCTTGACGGGGGATGCAGGAGGCCCGGAGACTCGTGCGGGTCTCCGGGCCTTCTCGGTCGGGCTGCTGGCACTACGTGATCTGGCGCGGGTGGCCGAAGAGAGCAACCGCGGAGACCCCCGGTCTCAGCCGCCGATCTGCGTGCGCACCGTCCGTCCTGCGAGCACGGCGTACAGGCCGATCGAGACCAGGAGTCCGATCGGCACCGAGAGGTCGAGCCCGCCCAGCGCCGCGCCGAGCGGGCCGGTCCACACCGTCGTCGACAGGAACATCGCGGTGGCGAAGCCACCGGCGACCACGGAGACGAGACCCGGGATGCCGAAGCCGCGGGTATACCAGAACCTACCGCCGGAACGTTCGTCGAACAGGTCGGTCCCGGAGTAGCGGTTGCGGCGCAGGACGATGTCGGCGACGTAGACGCCCATCGTGGGCACGGAGATGATCAGCAGGAACTGCAGCATCAGGTTGACGGCGCTGATCAGGTCGGATGCGACGACGAGCACGATCGTGAACGCGCAGCCGAGCGCACCGATGAGGATCGCGGAGGGGATGCGGCGGATCGGCACGCCGATCGACTGCAGTGCCATGCTGGCCGTGTAGGTCGTCATGCCGTTGAGCGAGATGCAGTTCACCAGGACGCCGAGCACGAACAGCGGGGCGAGCCAGACCGGCAGCTTCTCGAGCAGGGAGTACTCGATGCCGTTCGCGAGACTGTCGGGCCCGATGGAACCGCCCAGCACGACGCCGAAGGCGGTGATGAGCACCGCGGGGAAGAGCTGTCCCAGCGCGGTCGCGCCGATGATGCCGGACGCTGTGGTGTCGCGTGGCAGATAACGGGCCATGTCGGCGCTGTTGCTGAACGACAGCGGCGACGATGCCATCAGCGCGAACGTGATCGTGACGCTCACCCACAGCGGCAGCCCGCTGAGCGGCTCGGGCTGCGCGAACCCCCAATCCAGCGCGGGGGCGATGAAGCCGATGACGAGTGCGAAGATCACGAACAGCCCGATCGAGATCGCCAGGTAGGCCTTCAGGATGAGGGCGTGACCGTACACGGCGACGATCACGGTGATCGTCGAGACCACGACCGCCACCAGGATCGATGCCGCGATCGGATCGGGGAAGCCCCACCGCACGAGCAGTTCGCCGCCGATGAACGACGCCGCCACCCAGTTCAGCGCGAGGAAGACCCCCGAGATGAACCAGCCGTAGAACGCGATGACGATCTTGTTGCCGTGGATGCCGTAGATCGCACGCTGGACCACTGAGCCGGACGTGCCGGCTGCCGGTCCGGAGATGGCGACGATGCCCGGCAGCAGAGCGAGCACGCTCGACGCCAGAATCACGAGCAGCGCCTGCCAGATCTCCAGGCCGAGCACGAGCGTCATCGACGCGCCGACCGTGATGTTCAGCACGCTGACGCCCGGTGCGCTCCAGACGAAGAACAGATCGCGCGCTCTCCCGTGCCGTTGGGCGTCGTCGATGAGTTCGATGCCTCGGGTCTCGGGGGTGTTCGCGGAGTCGATGAACTCGGACTCGGATCCGGGCGCGACGGCACCAGGAGCGGGGATGGCGGATGTGTCGGACATGACGGTCCTTCCAGGACGGGCACCCACCTGCGTCAGTGCAGGGGGCGTTCGGGATTCAGGAGCGGAAGCTCATGGGCGCCGGTAGGCGACCTCGCCGTGCACGAGGGTGAGCAGCACGGCGCCGGTGAGCAGGTCGTCGGTCGGCGCGGACAGCGGGTCGATGTCCAGCACGGCGACGTTCGCGAAGAAACCGGGCGCGATCCGGCCGTAGGCGTCGTCGATCGCGCCGACGTAGGCCGCGCCGGACGTCGCCGCCGCGACTGCCTGCGCGGCGGTGAACGCGCGCTCGGGGTGGTACGGCGGCAGCGTGCGGTCGATCGAGGATCGCCCGGACATCGCGATGAACAGGTTGTGCAGCGCCTCGTGGGGTGCGGTGGGGGCGTCGGTGCCCAGCGCGACGGGAACGTCGACGTCGCGGAACCAGTTCCACGGGAAGCCGTCGTGAGCGCGCTGATCACCGAGCATCGCCATCCAGTTGTCCAGGATGGCGGGGTCGCAGTGCACCGGCTGCATGGAGGCGGCGATGCCGTGCGCGCGCATCCGTGCGACCGTCTCGGGCGCGACCGACTCCAGATGCTCGATGCGCGGCCGGCGGCCGGTGCCGGTGCCGTTCTCGCGCTCACAGGCCTCGACGAGGTCGACGGCGAGTGCGCTCGCCGCGTCTCCGATCGCGTGCATCGCGAGCTGCAGGCCGGCGCGGTCGGCGGCGATCGCGACCGGCGTCGCAGCCTCGCGGCTCCAGATCGGGTCGGCGTTCGAGCCGTCGGCATACGGACGCACCATCGCGGCGGTGCACGCGTCGATCACGCCGTCGAGGATGAACTTCACCCCGACGACCTTCAGCCACGGCGTGCCCGTGGCTGCGAGTTCGTCGCGCAGCTGCACCGCACGCTCGACCTGCGCGAGATCGGCGGCCGGGTCGCCGGTGGAGCTCAGCCACCAGTGCGCGGTGACCGGGAACGGCAGCCGACCGTCGCGGTCGAGCCGACGCCGCAGCGCCGCGATCGACTGCTCTGTCATCCCCATGTCGGCGGCGCCGGTCACGCCGGCCGCCAGGTACGCGCTGAAGGCGAGGTCGAGGTGGCGGTCGACCTCCTCCTCGGTCCGGATGCCGTCGAGATACTCCGCCAGCAGATCCATGGCCGCGGTCTCGAGCAGGAACCCGGTCGCCTCTCCGTCCTCGTCCCGCACGACCTGGCCGCCGATCGGGTCGACGGTATCGCGGTCGATGCCTGCTGCGCGCAGCGCGGCTGTGTTCACCCAGGTGCTGTGCAGGTCGTTCGCATCGAGGAAGACCGGGATGTCGTCGATCACTTCGTCGATCATCGCCGCGGTCGGCTGGGTGACGCCATCAGGCAGCGCGTCGAACAGCCAGCTGACACCCTCGATGATCGTCGCGTCCGGGTTAATCGCCCGTGCCTCGAGCAGCCGCTGCTGGATCTGTGCCACCGAGGTGCAGTCGCGGAGTTGCACCTTGCCCTGCGCGTGGCCGAACATCGCCAGGTGCGCGTGCGCCTCGATGACACCGGGCATCACGAAGGCCCCGTCAAGGTCCACGACCGCGGCACCCTCTCCTGCCGCGGAGCGGACCTCCGTCTCCGTGCCGACAGCGAGGATGCGATCGCCGCGCACGGCGAACGCGGACTGCACCGGAGCATCCGCGAGCCCGTCGAAGACGATGGCGTTGCGATAGACGGTGGCGGTGTCGGTCATGGTGGTCCCTTCGATCGGGTCAGATCGCGAGCGTCAGATGCGGGCGGGTGGCGGTTTCAGCCGGAGTGCCGTCGAGCACGTCGGCTCGACGACCGGCGGGGTCGAGCACGACGGTGGCCAGGCTGGCCCACCGCTGTCCCATCGGAAGCGCGAGGTCGGGTACGCAGGTCACCGGAGGCTCGCCGTCGCCGGTCACGAGCATCGCGCGCAGCTGCTCGGCATCCGTCGGTGCGCCGGCCGACAGCAGTCGGCCCCGCAGGAAGTCCCAGCGCTGACCGGAGTCGGGCTGGTACAGCCAGGTCTTCTCGTGCGCCGCTGGTTCTTCGGTGAGGAAGTGATTCGTGCGCAGCCAGGTGCCCTCGGTGATCGCGGGCGCGGAGAACACGCCTTCGGGGCTGATGTCGAGCAGCACGGCGTCGCCCGCGGCGTCGAAGAGCGCGAACGAGCCGGAGCTCGTGACCGGCGCCTCGCGCACCAGTTCGACGGCGTGCGCGACACTGGAGGCCTCCTCGAGCACGAGAGCGGCGAGCACATGCATCGGGATGCCCTCGGGCCGGTCGGACCGATGCCCCAGGATGTTGAAGTGCAGCGCGACGCCGGCGCTGTTCACGCCGATCTTGCCGAGGATGCCGCATTCGGTGAGCCCGGCATAGTCGTGGACACCGCCGCGAGAGATGATCGTGTGCCAGTACGGCGCGATCTCCATGTGCCAGTCCCACGTCTGCACGCCGAGGGTGCGCGCGCGGCCGTCCGCATCGCGGATCGAGCGCACGATGGTCGAGCACTCTCCTGGCGGTACGGCGACGCTGCGGGACAGGATCTCCGTGCGGCCGTTCAATGCTGCGACGCGCCAGATCTCGACGTCCGCACCGGCGGCGATGCCCTCGATCTGCGCGCGCAGCGCCGGACGGTGGGCGTCGACCGCGTCGAGGAGCCGCTCGGCGTCGTCGCGCACGGTCTTCTCGTCGACGGCGCCGAGGCGGAAGAGCCGATCATACGCGGCGATCGTGCCGGACAGAGTCGCGCGCAGCTGCATGCCTCGCTCGGCGCCGCGCCGGAGCGGATCCGCGGCATCGGCCGTGATCTGCAGGCGCCGCTCCGGGCGCGGGAAGGGCGACGTCACGAGAGTTCCTCTCCGGGAAGAGCGGGAGTGCGCGGCGGCGCGGTGCGGCGATCGCCGGTCGCCTCGAACGCGGCGGCGAGGCGCAGCAGGGCGGTGTCGTCCCAGCCGCGGCCCGCGATGGTCAGACCCACCGGCATCCCGATGTCTGCCATCGTGCCCATCGGCACCGTGACGGTCGGGATGCCGAGATGACGGATCGCGAGATTGCCGTTCGCGACCCACACGCCGTTGCGCCACCCCGCGTCGGCGGATGCCGGGTTCACGTCCATGTCGGCGGGGCCGACGTCGGCGACGGCGGGGAAGATCACGGCGTCGAGGCCGAGCGCGTCCATCCACTCCTCGAGGTCGACGCGGCGGGTCTCCTCGAGCCCGCGCACACCCTCCTCGAGATGCGGGATGTCGGTGAATAAGGCGTACGGGCGCTCGCGGACGAGGGCCGGATACCCGGCGATCTCGTCATCGAAGCCGGTGTAGCGATCCGGGAGGGCACCTCTCGGATGCGGGAAGATGCGCGCGCCGTCGACAAGTTCGAGCCGATCGAGCGCGGGGTCGCCGTTCGCGCGCAGGAAGTCGTCCCACGCCCAGGCGGAGAGATCCTCGATCTCGGAGCGCAGGAACCCCTCGGACACCAGTCCCCTGGTGCTCACGGTCGGCGCACCGGCGCGGTCGCCCTCGTAGTTGGTGACGACCGGGAAGTCGACGTCGACCACGTCGGCGCCGGCCTCTTCGAGGTCTCGGCGTGCCTGCTCCCAGAGGTCGATGACGGACGCCCGGGTGACGATGCGCTGTCCGGTCGCGCCTCCGATGGTGGTGCCGGTGCCGGCATCCGGATCGGCATTGACATACATGCGCGGCACCCCAAAGCGGCGGCCGGCGAGAGCGGAACGAGGGTCGGCCGCGGCGAGGTCTCGGTACGACGACGGACGCACCTCGGATGCGGCAGGAATACGCACCCACGGCTGGGCGCGCCAGAAGTCGCCGCGGACGTCGGCGTCGTCGGCGACGATCACGTCGAGCACCTCGAAGAGATCGGCCATCGTACGGGTATGCGGCACCACGACGTCCATCGTGGGCACCAGCGGCCAGTTGCCGCGCACCGAGATGACGCCACGGCTGGGCGTGTATGCGCAGAGGGCGTTGTTCGACGCCGGCGCCCGACCGCTCGACCAGGTCTCCTCGCCGAGGCCGAAGGCAGCGAAGCTCGCGGCGGTCGCGGTGCCCGATCCGTTCGAGGAGCCGGATCCGAATGCGCTGGTCAGCCAGTCGGCGCTGTACGGACTCTCCGCCCGTCCGTACACACCGCGCTGCATCCCGCCGTTCGCCATCGGCGGCATGTTGGTCAGGCCGAGGCAGATCGCCCCGCCGGCCCTGAGCCGTTCGATCGTGAACGCGTCCCGCTGCGCGACCAGATCCGCGAACGCCGGGGAACCGCATGCCGCGGTGAGCCCTGCGACGAGGTAGCTGTCCTTGGCCGTGTACGGGATGCCGTCCAGCGGGCCGAGCAAGTGCCGGGCCGCCCTGCGGGCATCGGACGCCGCTGCTTCGGCGAGGGCGTCGGGGTTGCGGACGACGACCGCGTTGAGCGCGGTCTCGGTGCCGGGTGCGTCGTACGCGTCGATACGGGTGAGATAAGCCTGCACCAGCGCGACGCTCGTAGCCGCACCGGTCTCGAGCGCTCGCCGCAGGTCCGCGATGGATGCTTCGACCACGTCGATCATGCGGGCACCTCGCTCGTGGCCGGCTGCTGCTGGGTGATGCAGTGGATGCCGCCGCCGCGCGCGAAGATCGGGCGCGCGTCGACGGTCACGATCTGTCGCCCGGGGTACGCGGCTCCGAGGATGTCCCGCGCACGGGCATCGGCGGCGTCCTCGCCGAACCCGCAGGCGATCACGGCGTCGTTCACCACGAGGTGGTTGATGTAGCTCCAGTCCACGTAGCCCTCGTCGTCGCGGAGGGTCTCGGGGGCCGGGACGTCGATGATCTCGAGCGGGCGGCCCGCGGCATCCGTCTGATCCTGCAGGAACGCCTTCAGCTCCCGCGTGACGACGTGGTCGGGGTGTCCCGCGTCGTCCTGGCGGTGCAGCAGCACCCGGCCCGGAGCGGCGAACGCGGCGACGATGTCGACGTGCCCGTTGGTGCCGAACTCGTCGTAGTCACGCGTGAGGCCTCGCGGCAGCCAGATGGCTGTGGTCGCGCCGATCGTGCGTGCGAGTTCGGCTTCGACGCGGCCTCTGTCGGCGTAGGGGTTGCGGTTCGGGTCGAGCTGCACGGTCTCGGTGAGCAGCACCGTGCCCTCGCCGTCGACGTGGATGCCGCCGCCCTCGTTCACGAGCACCGAACTGATGTGCTCGGCTCCGACGTGTGCGGCGACGATGCGCGCGACGCCGGCCGACACCTGCCACTCGGCCCACGCGGGCGCACCCCAGCCGTTGAAGATCCAGTCGACCGCGCCGAGGGAGCCCGGCCGGTCGTCGTCGAGGACGAAGGTCGGGCCGAAATCGCGCATCCAGAACTCGTCCAGCGGCGACTCGACGATCTCAACGGCCGAGCCGAGCATGTCCCGCGCCCGCGCCATCTCGGTCGGGTCCACGACCATCGTGACCGGTTCGAACTCGGCGATCGCCAGCGCGACGTCGGTCCACGCGCGGTACGCCGTGTCGCGCCAGGCAGCACCGTCGCCCAGGGTGACGCCCACGCGCGGAAACGCCATCCAGGTGCGTTCGTGCCGTTCGCCCTCGTGCGGCATCCGCCAGCCCATGTCATCTCCTTTGCCGACAACGGCTTGTTGGTCGCATGGCCAATACAGGAATGTTCCTACACTGGAGGCACCATGTCAACACCCGATACGCGTCCCCGAACCAGGAAAACGCCGGAGCAGCGCGCCGGCGAGATCTACGACGCCGCGATCGCGATCGCCAGGGAGAAGGGACTGTCCGCGCTGACGCTGCGGGCGGTCGCCGGCAGGGCAGGGGTGGCGCCGGGGCTCGTCTCGCACTACGCATCGAGCATGGACGAGTTGGTCGCGCGCACCTTCCGCGAGCTGACGGCATCCGAACTGGACGACGTCCGCACCCAGGCCGAGACCGAGAGCGAGCCGGCGGCACGGATGGCACGGATGATCTCCACGGTCCTCAGCAGCGGCCACGACGACATCACGCTCGTGTGGGTGGACGCCTGGTCCCTCGGCCGCGGCAGCGCAGCGCTGTCGGTGACCATCGACGAGCAGATGAGCGCCTGGCAGTCGTTCATCGCGCAGCTCATCGAGGAGGGCCGGCGCTCCGGCGTGTTCCGCACGGATGACACGGATGCCGTGGCCTGGCAGATCCTCGCCATGATCGACGGCATCGCAGCACATGCGCTCACCCGCCGTACCGACGCCGCGCTGTTCGCCGCCCGGTTGGCACAGGCCTGCGAGACTCTGGTCGGCGCGGCCCCGGGGAAGATCGCGGAGCACCTTCCCACGCGCTGACGGTCGCGGAGGGCCGCATAAGGCGTGCCCTCTTCGTGCCCTCGGCGATCCCGGGAAGGCAGAAGGGCCGGAACCTCTTGCGAGATTCCGGCCCTCAAATGGTCGGGCTGACAGGATTTGAACCTGCGACCCCTTGACCCCCAGGTAGACGGTTCAGCCCAGATCCTTGATTTTCCGGGGTTCTCTGCCCCTCAAACGGTCCCATTTCACGTCATGGATTGCATGGTTTGCATGCATCAGGTCCCGGCCAGGTCCCGGCTCTTGGTAGCTTTCGACAGATCCGTCAGGGGTTTATGTGGGGTTTATAAGAGGCTCAACAGGTGCCTCCCCCACCATCAGGTACGACTCGAATCACGAGCTCGGGGACACCGCGTTGCACGACATGCACGCGCGAATCGATGGGACCCTGGGCGAAGACGGAGCGACAGACTCGGTCGAAGCCTACGCCGCCCCTCGGACGTCACGACACGATCTCGGGAACGATGGTTCAGCGTTCACAAGAAAACTTATGAACCTGTTCGCAAGAAAAGTTGTAGACTAGTTCGCAGGAAAAGTTGTAGATCGGATGAGAGGTCGGACGGTGAAGAAGAATGAGCTGGTGTGGCGCGAGCTCGTTGATGCTGCTGTCATGGGCGCGCAACGCCGATGGGACAACGTCGATGACCTCGCTTTTCGCGCGGGCGTTGCCTCCACGACTGCCTCCTACGCGCTACGCCGACTGATCGAAATCGGGGCCATCCAGCAGCACCACGCAGGCTTCACCGTCGTGAACCCGGAGAAGGTGCTCACTCTGTTCTGTGCTGCACGCAGCATCATGACCGACACCCACGCAGCGCTGACGTTGGATAGCAACGATCTTCACCACCTTCTTGACTCGCTCCCCGACCACGGTGTGATCCTCGGCGGTGCCGCCGCAGCGGTGAGCTTGCTTGGCGGAGTAAACACCGTGTCTGACTACTCCGAACATGTGCTCTACCTCCGAGACAGCCTGGCGGCCTCGGCCATAGACGACATGTTGTCGCGCATGGACGTTGATCGCCACACCGGGTACGGTCGCGACCGCGGCAACGTTACGCTCCTGCGTGCAGACCCTCGAGCTGCACGCACCTGGCCAGACCACACCCCCTTCGCGCAGACCTATGCGGACCTGTTCGCCACTCCCGGATGGCAAGCCTCTGAGTTCCGGTTAGCGCTCAACGAGAAATTCATAGCTAAACGCGATTGGGACCAGGAGTAGCCGCGATGATTCTGACCGAAGACGAACTCGGACGCGTTCAAGGATTGCTCGACCACCTCGGCTACGACCTGGAACCATCGATCCTCATCGGCGGATGGGCCACACAGATGCGAGTCGGCGGCGACGTCAGCCGCGATATCGACCTCATCATCATGGATCCCCAGATCCGTCAGAAACTCAGGGACGTTCTGCCCGACTACAGCGAGAACACCATCCACAGCGGCGGACGCAAGGGGCGCGGCACCAAAGACGGCGTGCACGTCGATGCCTACATCCCCGGGGAATCAGCGCTGGGCACCAAACTGCGACTTAAAGTCGAGAAGCTCATCGCTCACACGGAACCCGCACCGGTAAAGGGATGGCGACTGCTCAACATCCACGCCCACACCGCAACCAAGATCGCCGCGCTCCTCGACCGCCCAGACACAGAGAAAGGCGAGAAAGACGCCCGGGAGATCGACCGGCTCCTACAAAACGGTGCAGCGCCAGTCGAAACCATCGCCGTACTACTCAACGCCACTGGCGGAGAACCCGATCAGATACCTCGCTACATCGCAGAAGCATTCGAATTGATGCCGACGCTGGCATCAGTCAACAAACAGCGGCGACGTCAACTCGCACACGAACGCCGCATCTGGGTAGACGAGGTCGAGCACCAACTACGCGGCCTCCGCCCCACCAACGAACGCGATTGACAATCCCGCCCCGCCTCCATCAGGGGCTGTCAATACCTTCACAAAAAGTGACGGTATTGACCTCGTAACTGCATACACACGGCGGTGACCTGTAGAGGGTTGGGCAAACACTGGATCTGCGCTCATAGCGAGATCGTTCTCGTTCCTAAAGCGCCCGCTGGAAGCCGCCGCAGAGGGGCGCTAGGGCGTCCCCTGCCTCAGGCACAGCAACATCCTTCCAGGCCCGCCCTCCCAGGCAAGCCAGATCAGATGTCACCTATCCGTGCAGCAGACCCATCTGTGCCGCAGCGATTCAAGGTGGCATCGACCAGGAACTAGCGACGTCGCTTTGCCATGCGGGCTTGCTCTTTCGGCGAGATCGCCCTGTTTCCGCGTTTGAACGCGTGAAGCGCGAAGGATGGGTACCACACTCCATCAGACACGACGAAGTCCTCCGCATTCGTGACTTCAAGCGCTCGGTAGACATCCGGCGGAAGCCCAAGGTCGGCGAAGGAGACTTGAGATACGGCCGACAAGTGGCGAATCCCGTCGAGCAAGCCCTCCGAGATGAGTCGACGAGTCTTCACGTCAGAGTGTGGCTGCACACGCTCGTTGGCAACGTGGTCCAGCCTTCTCACGCTGGGCAACATCTTGAAACGCTCCCACAAGCCCACATACTCCGGCCCAGTGCCGCTCAACGTTAGTAGTACACCGCCAGGCACAAGAGACCTTGCCAAGACTTCAAGATCAGCCTCAAGCTGATCCATCATCGACGAGTTTGTGAGAAAGTTCGCCACCACGATCAAGTCATAAGCGGACGGCGGCGCATGAGCAGCAGCCTCGGCGTCGTAATCCACATCGTCGCCGAAGTAGAGATCCAAAGGCTCCTGCTCGACCAGTTGGTTTTTCACGCGCTCTCGCTCCTGCGTATGCAGAAACATCGGGTCGAACCCTACGAGGTTGTCGTATGTCGTCGCAAACAGGTTCACGGCTGATGCACGATTACCGGCCGCCATCATGGTCTCCGAAAGCCTATGAACCAGCGGCCCCCAAGCACTACCGCGATCAATGGTGCTGGCTTCAACCGAGATTGAGCTCGTAAATCCATCGTCGCGCTCTCCAGCCCACCGCCCCAGCGCATGGTAGTAGTGCGTCGCGGCATATGTCGCGGGCGCTGGCCCCGAGCCCACCTCAAGGACTCGCAGAGATCTACCCGGTCGCGCAATCGGAAGGACACCCAGACGGAACAACGTGTGGAGGGACTCCACGACCCGATGGTATCGGTCAGCCTGATGCCACAGCAGGTAGGCCAGTGTCGACCCAACATCGTTGAAGTCCAGCGCGTCACATCGCGAGAGTGTCGGTTCGAGAGCCTCGACGACTTCACTGGCTTGACCAATGCCAGAAACAAGGTCCTTGAATACGGTCAAGACCGACGAAGTGAAGTCCTCTGACTGAACACGCCGCATCGATCCGGGCGCGCTCGAATCCTCATCCCATTGATCGAATGACCGGCGCTGCCACTTGGCCGCGGTGAGGCGTGCGTAGTCGGATGGAGCACCCGGGAGCTCAACCTCTGATCGTTCTTCCATCGGCGCTAGCTTAACCTTGGGAGAGACTCCTCTGCTGATCTAGGTCGCTTCTATGTTGCGCGAACAGTGATTCACGCCTACCGACCAGGACGGACAAACAGACTGCGCGAGACGACGCATCCGATTGAGATAGGCAAGGAGCATGTTCAGCTGTCCCCTGAACCGGTTCCGGGAGGGTGCCGTATCTATGCGGCGAAGACACACGGTCTCCCTCCACCCTTCTCCGGAACCCAGCCCGTAGCATGGGACTTGACGGCATCGGCCGCGCGCCCGGAGCGTACAACCTTGTAACGTTCGGACGCGTGTGGCGATCTGGGTCTAGGCGGCGGGAGGCGCGATGAGATCGATACGCGTCGGATCACGCACCCTGGTGGCCAGCGACGTACTGCGAAGCTACTGGCACGTTGCGACTGAGCGGCAGCGGATCTACCACCGACGGCTCGCCGGTGACGACGGCCCCTGGTCCAAAGACACGATTCTCAGCACCCACCGCTTCACCAACGCCTATAGAGCAGCCGATCGAGTCTCCCAAGAGCTTATCCGTCTTCAGTACGAGGGCTCACAGGAAGCAGAAGACCTGCTATTGAGGACGCTGCTGTTTCGCTTCTTCAACAAACCCGATACGTGGAACCTAATCGAAGGAGCACTCGGGAACGTTTCGATGGACGAATTCGATATTCCCGTGGTCGATAAGGTCCTGGAACAAGCGATGTCGAGGGGTGAGCGTGTTTACTCGCCCGCATACATCATTCCGCCGCCACCATTTGGCGCTCGCCGCAAGCATCTGAACCATTTGCGCCTCATAGAACACATGTTGGCGTCGGGAGCTGCGGATGAGATCGCCGGAGCACGGAGCCTGCAGGAGGTATACGAGATTCTCCTGAGCTATCCCTCACTGGGTCCATTCCTGGCGTTCCAGTTGACTATCGATGTGAATTATTCTTCGCTCGTCGACTTTGACGAGAACGAGTTCGTTGTGGCCGGTCCCGGAGCGCGGAGCGGTGTCGCTAAGTGTTTCGTAGATACTGATGGTCTCTCTGCCGAGGATGTGATCCGTTGGATGGTGGATCACCAGGAGGATGAGTTCGGTCGGTATGGTTTTGATTTTCAGGACCTGTTCGGCCGCTCTTTGGCGTTAATCGATTGCCAGAATCTGTTCTGCGAGACGGATAAGTATGCGAGGGTGGCGCATCCAGACGCCTCCGGCGTGGGGGCGAGGACGCGCATCAAGCAGAAGTACACGCCCACACACTCCCAGCTCGCGACACCCTTCTTCCCGCCCAAGTGGGGAATCAACGCTGCGGTTCGCACTTCTGCCTCGGGCCCACTTCGTGACGAAACCTTCGAGATGCGGTCTTCGTCAGTGGCGACACAGCCGAGTGCTAGTGGTCTTGTGCTTGCGGGCGGCTGAGAAACTCTCTGGCCGCACTGGCAACATCGCTGTCGCCCAGTACTTGCAGGCGAGTCTCAAGTTCTTGCACAGGTGTTCCGCGCTTGAACGCCCAGAAGATGTCGATCGCACGAATGTAGGCGAGCAGTAGCGGATCCTGAAGGCGTACATCGAGTTCACTGAGATCAGCCCCTGCGCGGAGCTGCGCTTCGAGCTCCATCCAGTGGTTATGTGCGGTCATAGCGTCTTGCCACTCAGTGTCATAGCGGTAGCTGTCGTCACTTCTGGCGAGAGTGTTACTGCGGGAGGTGCTAGATAGGACGGCGCGGGCTCGGTCAAGATGATCGTCATAGAGGTGTAGCGAGGAGGTGAAGAACGTCATGGTTCCGACGCTGACGTGAAGCCAGCGAGCCAGCATCTCCTGGAGCACACTCCACTCAAAGGCGTTGATGGCCGAGAAGCCGAACCAGAGATCTGTACTCCGTGCCACGACGTTGAGGTGGAGCTGACCGTCACGAATGAGAAAGTGCAGCCAGTTGTTGCAAGGTATATCTGCGCTGTCCTGATAGTCGAGCGCAGGGTCAAACAGAGTGATCACGGCGCGCCTGGTGTCAGCGGATTTCTCGAGAAGATCCTTCACTGCGGTGATCTGGTCGACGCCGTGCCAGTTACGAAGTCGAGGACCGTACCCTGCTCGCCAGGTGATGCCCTCGTCGTCGGAATACTGAGGTGCACGTTTGAGGTATGGCGTGAGGTAGGCGAGGTCGTTTCGTCCCGCGATTACCCACATCGTTTCGGCGATCGCGGCGAAGGGGTTGTTGTTTCGCCCAGGGGTATGGAGGAACCTTTCCGTCGGACGCTTGATGGCGATGGACTGCGCAGCGAGCTCGGTGGTTCCACCGTTGCGGCTTGCGACAGATGTGCCTTCGTCGAGCAGGAGCTGGAGCATGCCGGTGAAGGCATCGTCGATGGAGGTGAAATTTGGCATGGTCGCGGTCTAACTATCCGGCGAGTAGATCGCGTTTTCGGAGCTCTGCGATGATCAGATCGGTTACTGTTCCGGGGTCTCCTTGTGGCACGCGAACGGTGAGTTCGGGGTTCGCGTCAGCTATTTCCTGATATCCCGTGAGGATGGGGTTGGAGTTGTTTGCGTCCTCCTCGTATGGCTTGTCGAAGAGGAATACGACTGATGCGGTGAGCGGAGTCCAGATGCTGTCGATCAGGTTCCGGAATGCGTACTCGGTGACACCAGCGGCTGGGAAGTCTCCGCTGTACCACCCATAGGCGAGGGTTGACCACCACCAGCGGTCGAGAATGACCGCTTGGCTGGTTAGGAGCTCTTGGATGTGCGGGACGCTCTCTGCGTGGCACGCAAGGTGGGCGAGTTGCTTTGCAACGCCGGATGCTGGAGCTCGGAGCGGCGACTCGAGCATGCTGTAGGTCTCGTCGGTGAAGACGCTGAGACCGCTTGGCATGTGGATATGCCGCGTCGTTGATGGATCCAGGACGTGTTGCAGTGCCTGAGACTGGGTGCTCTTGCCGGTCTTGTCAAGACCTTCAAGGACGATGAGGGTGCCGGGTTCGAGGGTGATGGTGGTCATAGTCGACTCTCCGTTGAGACGTTGTTGATGGTGGCAGCTTGAACAGCAAATCCGATGAGGTAGGCGGTGGGAAGCCAGCAGTAGCCGCCAAGCGCCCACTCTTCTCCCCAACTGTTCTTGACGAGCAGTAATCGACCTTTAGAAGGGTGGTTGGCCGCGCCGACGCAGACGACGGCATGGTAGCCGCCCGCACTTGTGCGCACATCTGGAACAGCAACGATGCCGTCCTCTCCAGGGAGAAGCAGCTCATCGGTAACTTCCAAGACCAGAATCACAGGGCGATCTCGAGAGAGTGCTTCTTCCAGCGGCTCTTCGTCTCCGTCGTGGAGCAGTGATAGGTCGTGCAGCTCAGCGCGCAACCACGGGGGCTGGCTGAGATCGGACGGCGGGTCTTCGGTGCCTGCTCCAAGATGAGGGTTGTAGGGCCACGATGCGAGCGCAGGCTGCCCGTGGCGTCGGAGCGCCGGGTCGACGCTGTTGAGCAGCATGCCTTGATCTGAGGTGAGCCCAGCTTTGGTGGCCTGCCACCAAAGAGCTTCGGGGGCGAAATGATCGTTCGAGGCGCGAAGCGCCTCATGGGCTGCGGAAGACGCGACGACAACACAGGTTGGCCGGAGACCCTGATCGAGAATATCCGGCCCGATGAATGAGCGAAGGTCAACGTCTTTCCGCATTACTGCCCCCAGTCCACGCCGTCTTGCTCGTCGCGCATGAACGCAGCAAGCAGGCGTTGACGGAATTCGACCTCTGGTGCGCCACGCACGAGTGCGGTGACGTCGAGCCGATCGACCGGAGTGTCTGGTCGGCCTGGTCGAATCTGAGTCAGTCGAATTGAGTCTTCTCCAGGTGCTTCTGCACTGTAGGCGACTACTCGTGTGACGGCTCCTCCGATGAGCGAGGTTCCAGCGTGGTATGACTCGCCGACGACGTGGTCGAGCAGGAGGGTGGCTACCTCAGATGATGTGTTCGTCGAGGGGAAGGCGATGACTTCCCCTCCCGTCGCAGAATCCGTTTCTGTGAAGGCCGTGCCCTCTCGGAATGGCCGCGGTGCAGGACGGAACGGGTGGATAGTTGCGTGTGTCTCCTCGGCGCACCATCGATAGCCAGTGGAGGGACGCTCGGTGAGCCGCAGGACAATCGCATCGCCAACAAACGCATTGATCTCGGCACGATCATGCGGGTGGTCCAGGATCCAGACCTCTCCGCGCGCGTTAGGAAGCTCCATGCCGTCAGCGAGCTTGCGCTTGATCGCCGCTGGCCGCGCTTTGAGGAGTGCGGCTGAGTTCTCTGCTGAGATGTGCTTGGTGTTTGTGAGTTGCCGGACTGCTGCTTCGTAGCTGACATGCATGTCGCGTGCTGCCTGATAGGCCTGTTCCGGTTCCACGCGGCTTCTGGAAGTGATCCCGTAGCGGCGTGCGGTTGGGTACAGCAGTTCGAGCGGCATCAAGAAATGGGCCGCGAAGATTTGCGCATTAAGTTCGCGGGAACCAGAGCGATGCTGGCCGAGCACAGCGTCCTCGTTATCCACGCTGAGCACGTCCTGATCCATGTACCAATGCCCAAGCTCGTGTGCAGCCGTGTAGCGCTGCAGAGTGGCAGGGCGGTCGCTGTTGATCAGCACTCCTCCAGGATTTCCCGGCAGAACTGCTCCGAGGAGATCTTTCAGTGGCCGAAACCGAAGCTCGAGCCCCGAGGCCTCGATCGCTTCGAACGGATCTATCGGCTCGGACTGATCCAACCGGAGTTCGTTGAGCGCGTTGCTTGCTGCTTGGACGGCGGCCAGGCGGGTCATGCGCCATCATCCCCTGGAGCGGGACGCGCCCCTCGCGGGGATGCTCCGGCCGCGAGGAACTCGGCGAACCTCAGAACTTGGTCTTTATCCTCATCTGAGAGATCACGAGTCGCGCGATACAGCGCACCATCAGCAGCAGCGACAGGAGCATCTGCCTCCTCGCCCAGGAGCCATTCGACTCGTCGTCGATACAACCGGGCAAGTCGCCGGAGTTCCAGCGCAGAAACGCCACGTTTGCCAGTCTCCATCGCGTGCACACTGGTCCGGGGGACGCCGAGAGCCCCACTAACCTCTTCCTGAGTTAGTCCGAGCGACTCTCGGGCCTCCCGAATACGAGAGGCAACAATATTCAGCTCGTTCTCAGACACTACGTTCTCCTTTCATCATGAGTACGAATGCCACCGCAAACCCACTTTCATGGCTCAGTGCGACGCTCCAGTCCGTTATGCCGAGTTCCTCGGCGCGTTCCTGCGCAGCCCCGGTCAGTATCAGGTTGGGTGCTCCGTAGGCGTCTCGTTGCACTTCGATGTCGAGCAGCGCAATGCTGCCGATTCCTCTCCCGAGCGCTTTCATTGTTGCTTCCTTCGCAGCCCAGCGCGCGCCGAGGCGGGCTGGATCTGCGGCCGCGTCTTCTTGCTCGAGGGCTGTAAACGCAATATCGAGGAACGTGTCGTCTTCCTCTAGCATGCGAGCTATGCGAGCGCAGTCGACGAGGTCGACCCCCGTCGCTATTGCCGCGATACTCACGCTGATACCGCCTGCGTTTGCTGTCGGACGGCAGCCGCATCTGACAGAATCCGGTCGACACCAGCTTTGCCCGAGTAGTCCCCGCGTTCAGCATTAGCGTGGCCAGCTATGACTGCCAGTTCGCCCGGACGGTACCCCGTCTGCTGGCAGAGGAAGCTTTGAAGACGAGCCAGGCCAATTAGGTTGCCGTAGCCACGCGTAATGAGGTGCCAATGACGGTACACGCCCAAGATGGACAAAGCTCCGCCACGAACGCTGATGTCGACGTGTACGAGGCAAGGAAAACCGCGGGTGCGGTTATCAGAGACTGCAAACTCTTCGAGCACTCCACCAGCATCGTCCGCTTCACCGGCAACCGATATGTCACTGAAGTTGGACGCTCGCCGTCGTTGCTGGTTCTCTTTGCGAAGCGCCTCAATCCTGGTCGCCAACTGGTTAACGCCCGTGGAGGTCTTTCCAGGCCAAGAGATCATGCGAGAAAAATATGTACCTCCCTGGTTCGCGTACACCTGTTGAAGCGTTGGGAGCAGCTCAAGATAGGTCGCATAGAGCTCATCCGCTGCCTCGTCGAGCTGCGATACTCCCTCTTCAGGAAGGTCCGCTGACCACTCAAACCCAGGGTCGTTGTATACGGCCGCAGGGAAGATCGTGTTTGCGACGGTGGCTACTGCGTGTTTTGAGCGAGTCGCGAGGGCTCCGTCAACGACACCGGTGACTTCGTCCCAGGCACCTGCCTGCGGGTCACTAATCGACACGAGAGCATGAGTCGCGGTACCTCCGGTCTCGGCGTTCACCGCTGCGAGAACCTCTATCCACGCATCAGACAGGAACTGAGTCGAGATATGCAAACTCATGACAGAGCTCCCATCGTCGTGTGCAGCACATCGGCTACGCCTTCCAAGGTCGACCACCGAGAACGGTCGATCTTGCTCAGGTTGGGCGGCTTCCGGTCTAGCTCCTTGTAGTAGCGCCCCAGTAGGAACACCACCTCGATCGAATCCATCAACCCCGTCGGGCTAACAGACGAGACCGGTTCGTGGTGGAGCTTTGCAAGGGATCGACTGAGAGCGGACTGGATCTGACCTTTACTCATGGCCTTCGCTGCGAGCAAGGTCATCGGCATCCCCAAAGTGTCGTAAACCACGCCACCCGGCACGCTGGCGGGCGTGGCGAGTGGCGATTGCTCTACACCCCTGCCGGGTGCGGGCATTGCGTTGTTTGTCATGTAGCTATTGTCGGATATTCCGACATGCTTGTCAAGCATCCCGACATCGGGCTGTCGGCGATCAGCTTGCCCTCCCAAACGCCTGCTCCAGGAACTCCGCAGTGACAGGATTCACTGTCTCGTTGCGGCGGATGTAGTGCTCTCGCGTGATCGAGGGATCGCTGTGCCCGAGGAGTTCGGAGGCGAGTTGCAGTCCCCCGATCTCGTTGATCGCGGTTGCTGCGGTTCGGCGGAACCGGTGCGGAGTGACGTCAGGCACTCCGGCCTGCTCCATCACGTCGCGAAGCTGTCTGCGGATGTTGTTCGTCGTGTGCGGTGTTCCGACGCGAGTGGAGAACAGCAGGGTGTCGGGGTGGGTGAATCGGATCTTCTCGATCCGTGCGCGGATGGCACGGAGCGTAAACCCGGGAAGCGCGACCCGGCGAACGGAGCGGGCAGTCTTCGGGTGATCTTGGCGGTGGGTGGGTTCACCCCTCCGACTCACGATCGTTCCAGATATCCGCACCGACGGTATCGGCACGTCCAGGTCGAGATCGCCAAGGCGGATTGCGAGGACTTCACCAATGCGTGCTGAGGTGCCGAGCATGACCTCCACAACCTGCCCGAGCTGTCCGTCCGGTCTCGGTCCCGCCTTGATCGGTCGATGCTCCCACGCGCTGATACCTACACGGATGGCTTTGAGCTCATCCCACGAGAAGATGTCCGGGGTGCGGACTGGGCGACGGAGCCTGGAGACGTGATCCATTGGGTTGCGCGGTAGAACCTCGTGGCGCACCGCGAGTGCAAGGGCGAGGCGGAGGACGACGCGGGCTTGGCGTGCCCTGTTGTAGCTCTGTTTCGCGAGTTGTTTGAGGAAGTAGTCGCAGCGAGCGACGCCGATCTCACGGAGAGTGACGTCTTTGAAGAACGGCAGAACAAGGGTACGCATGTTGCGTTCATAGAGCAGCCTCGTCGTCCTGGAGAGTCGGTCTTCGAGGTCCATGTCTTCCAGCCAGTACGACACCAGCGCCGGGAAGGGACTGTCGGCGGTCATCCCAGTGAAGCCGGGCTGGAATAGATCGCGTTCGGCGAGTTTTTTCTTCAGCGAGCGTTCGGCTGAGGGCCTTGTCGCGCCGGTGGTTTGCACGTGTCTACTCTTCCCGTCCCAATCGCGGTATCGGGTGCGGGCGACGTAGCGTCCGCCTGGTGTGCGCGTGGTGGTGATGCTGCCGAAGGTGCCAATCGGGGTGCGGGGTCTAGCCACGAACGCACACCTCCGAGATCTCGTGCGGGGCAGAGCTCTGTGAGGGCCTTGCGCTGTGGAGTTGTTGTTGCATCATTCAAGTCTGGGATGCGGTCTATTCTCCTCGTGCATACCCCGTCACGGAGACGATCATCCATGGCTGGAATCCACTTTGACGATCTGAATAAGCGCACGGCGAGGGTGATGCTCGCGAAGTCAGCCCTGGGTTACAACATCACTCATTGAGTGCCCCAACCGGGACAAGACTGTAATCCTCGTTCGTCACCTTGAAATCGTTGGTTTTACGAGGGTCTTCCGACGGTCAGGGCGTATCGGTTTCCAGTCTAGTTGTGCCTCTAAGTGATGTTCGTGGGCCGGTGGTGACGCCGCTTGAGACGGCTGGAACCCCGGCCACCCCTGACACGTTGCAGGCGATAGTCGCGGCGTACCAGTCCGGGCGTCGCTGGTCTCGATCGCACATGAGTATCGGTTGGGCAGGATACGGTGCGGGATCTGCTCGTGGATGCTGCTGTCAGGATCCGTCGTCAAGAGCCGGAAGACGCCCAGGTCACTCAAGCCGTTCGCAGCTATTAGTCGGGGCTGACGACGCGTGAGATCGCACGGGAACTCGGCGTGGGTCACTCGATGGTATGGCGCGGGCGTTGAAGCGGGCAGATGTCGAGTTCAGGCCCAGTACTCGTCGCGTCGGGCGCAAGCTCGCACGAGGCTAAACGCCAGCGACGTCCGATGTGCCAAGGATCTCGGCGGCGTTGAGATCGAGGGCCGCGCACATTTCGTCGAAGTGATCGGGGTCGACTGCGTTAATAAACTCGAATGCTGCACGCAAGACGGTGATTGCTTCACCGATCCTGACAGGTTTGCTGATGTCGGCTTCTTCGTTGTGTGATTGGCGATGAACGAATCGAGTGACTCGTTGGCGCAGGGGGTCGGCGACGGCCTTGGCTTCAAACGCTCTGCGCATAGAACCTTCGAAGTCGCCGATCTTGCTGGGGTACTTAAAAGCGAGAAATGCCTCAAGCATCTGCCGCGCTGCATTGGGAATGATCGCGCTTGCCTCGAGCTCTGTGGCGAGGTCTCCTTCGGTGGCATCGGTGCGGAGAACGTCAGCGACACGCCAGAAGAGGTAGTGATACTGGGAGCGAAGCTTCTTTCGCAGTTTCTCGTCTGTCCACGAGATCATCGTTGGACGGCGGCGCGCGGTTCCGTCGGGGCGGTTCTGGTAGCGGGCTCGGAGCTCATAGATCGAGTACTTGCAGTCCTTCTTGACGCTCGGAGGCAATCGGTCGAGCTGGTTACTCCACATACGGAAGAGCTCAAAACTGTGGGTGAGCAGGATCACCTGATGTTGAGAGCTATTGCCGACCAACGTGCTCCAGAGGTGACTGGACGCACCAACCAAGATCTCTTGGTCGAGGCTCGAAACGGGATCGTCAATGACGACGGTCGCGTTGATGTTGCGGGTCTTTTCATCACGCAGGCTGCACAGGAAGTAGAGCAGGGAAATGGCTGTCTGTTCGCCTTCACTGAGCGCCGTTGCAGGCTTACCGTTGCGTTGGATCGAGTATCTGTCGTCTTGTTTGGCGAAAACGAGTTCGTCGCGACCGAGGAGGCTTGCCACATCTCGCGTCAGCTCCTCCGCCAATGGTGAGGGGTCAAGGTCCGTTACGTTGATGCGTTCGCGTTCTGCGGAGAGGTCTGTTTGTTCCTTTTGGAGCTCATCTGCGGACTCAGACTGCTCTTTAGCCTCCGCGAGGTGCGCGCGGTAGTCGGCAACGATCGATGCCAGGCGTGCTTGTTCGACCCTGCGTGCAGCATCGTTCACGGCTTCTTGGTACGAGGCAGACCGGGTGTTGTGCTGCTTGAGGACGTCGTTGAGCGGCTCAAGGCTAATGGAGACCACACCAGGGAGCTGGTCAATTTCAAGGACGCCGAAGGGCGAAGCATGCTTCTGGGCGATCTGTGAACGCAGCGCGGCAATGCGTTCGCGGTACGCTTGAAGGGCCGCGACATCCGCCACGTCCCCATCCTGCAAGCCCTCACACCCGTCCTGGAACGCCTCACCCACGACCGTGAAACCGACGAGCGGCTACTTACTGGCCCCGAGGTGGCGTACTCACCACAGCATCCGTGCGAGATGCCACCAAGTGGGATCAGCTTGTGACCGAGCTCGAGCTACCCAGCCTCACCCGGCACGGGCTGCGTCACACCGGAGCGACCTGGCTCGCCGACGCTGGCATCCCGCTCCATGTCCTCCAAGGCGTCCTCGGCCACAAATCGATCGAGACGACCCGCGGCTACCTCCACCCCGACACCAGGCACCTCACCGACGCCGCCGCACGAGCCAACGCGTTCCTCGACGGACACGAAAACCCCGAGCGGACGACGGCACCTCGGCGATGAAAAGGCGGCCGATCGCGGCCCAAAACGGGCTCCAGGTCCCGGCCAGGTCCCGGCTCGTCGCAACAGCCGCAATCGACGCGTCCCGAAAGGCATCAGCACCCGCGAACGGATGCTTCCATAAACCCCTCCGAAAAGGACAACAGAAACGACGAAGCCCAGGTGAGAAACCTGCTCTCACCTGGGCTTTTCTGTCGGGATGACAGGATTTGAACCTGCGACCCCTTGACCCCCAGTCAAGTGCGCTACCAAGCTGCGCCACATCCCGTTGTTCTATTTTCGAGCCGTACCGAGTCGTTACCGCACTTGACCCCCAGTCAAGTGCGCTACCAAGCTGCGCCACAGCCCGTTGTTCTGCACTCTCGCGCAAGCAACTCCCCTATCTTAGCCGCACCCGCGGCCCTCTCGCGAACCGAGGCGTTGCGGGGTGTCGGAAGCTGCTTGTACCGTCGCCTGCATGTCGACGATCACGACCGCGCTGGCGACGACCGCCCACTGGGATGACGTGCAGCACGCGCTCACCGGCGGCGGTGACGGGGCGAGCTGCCAGTGCATCTGGCCGGTGCTGCCGAACAAGGACTGGAATCAGACCACCACGCCTCAGCGCACCGAGATGTTCCGCGCCGAGATCGACGAGGCTCCCCCTCCGGGACTGGTCGCGTACGTCGACGGCGAGGCCGCGGGCTGGATCCGGATCGGACCGCGCACCCGTCAGGCCCGGATCCCCCGCACCCGAATGATCGCCGCGTCGAGCACCGAGCCGTTCGACGACGAATCCGTGTGGGCGGTCACCTGCTTCGTCGTCCGCAGGGAGCATCGGGGCACCGGGCTCAACGCGGAGCTGCTCGACGCCGCGATCGCGTTCGCCCGGGAGTCGGGCGCCCGCCTCATCGAGGGGTATCCCGTCGACACCCATGGCGAGAAGCAGCGGGCGAACGATCTGTACCACGGCACACTCGGGACGTTCCTCCGCGCCGGCTTCACGGAGAAGGCGGTGATGAAGCCGGGGCGCGTGCTCGTCGCCCTGAAAATCACACCGAACGAGAGCGATAGCGTGAAGGCATGAGCGTCGCGAACTCCTCTCTCGATGATCCCGACCTCGGACCGCTCCACCGGGCGACCTCCGAACTCGACGACGGTTCCGTCCTCACCCACGACTGGTTCGTCGGCAGCGTCGAAGTCGACGGCCGCACCTACGAGCTGATGGTCGAGGGCGCGTCGCCGGACGAGGTCGCGCCGCTGCTCCCCCGGCTGCGCACAGTCGTCGCCGCGCTCCCGGGACTGAGCCGCGTCGCCTCGGACGCCGTGGTCACGACGTTCAGCACCGGAGAACCCGCCCCCGCCGAGCTCGACGAGGCGGCCGACGACTTGGAGCTCGAGACCATCGAGGCCGGAGCCGACGGCACCGTCGTCCTCCACTTCACGGACACCTGCGGCGAGCACTTCCCGGAGGGCTACTGGCCCGCCGTGCACCTCGATGGCGAGGGCGCCGTGGCCACGGTCACCGTCGAGTCCTGAGTCGGCCCGGTCCGATCGACCGCCTTCGAGACGACATGCCCCTCCGGTCATACGATGGAGGGATGCAGCGCCGCACCCTCCCTCCCGCGATCGTGTGGGCGTTCGTGCCGTACGTCGTGGTCTCTCTCCTGCACGTTGTGCTTCTCGCGCTCGGCCACGACCTCGCGGGGCCGACGAAGCTGCTGCTCATGCCGCTGCTCGCGGTGCCGGTCCTCGTGGCGGCGCGACGGATCCACCCGCCCGTCACGGTGGCCCTCCTCCTCGTCGCCCTGCTCTTCTCGTGGCTGGGTGACGGCGCGGGCGCGCTGTTCCCCGCGGCACCCGAGCTTCCGCTCATGCTGGGCTTCTTCGGTCTCGCGCACATCGCCTACATCGTCCTCTTCGCCCGCCACCTGGCGCGCCGCCGGCTGCCGTGGTGGACGGCGATCTACGCCGCCTGGTGGCTCGCGATGATCCTCGTCCTCGGCCCACACACGGGCCCGCTCCTCATCGGCGTCGCCCTGTATGGTCTGCTCCTCGCGGGCACCGCCGCGTTCGCCGCACGATGCCATCCGCTGGTCGCGACGGGCGGCGCGTTCTTCCTGGCGAGCGACACGATCCTCGCTTTCCGGCTCTTCCTTCCGGATGCCCTTCCGGCCTGGAGCAGCCCCGCCGTGATGCTCACCTACACGCTCGGCCAGGGCCTGATCGTCGCCGGCGCCCTCGTCTCCCTGCAGCGGAGGGCCGCCTGATGGTCGACAGCGCGCGGGTGGACAGCTGGCTCTGGGCGGTGCGCGTCTACAAGACCCGGTCCGCGGCGACCACCGCATGCCGCGCGGGGCATGTGCGCGTCAACGGCGACAAGGCGAAGGCCGCGCAGGCGGTCCGCGTGGGCGACGAGCTCCGCATCCGCATCGCGGGCTTCGATCGGATCCTGATCGTGCGCCAGATCCTCGTCAAGCGTGTGGGCGCGCCGCTGGCCGCCCTCGCGTACGAAGACCGAACGCCGGAACGCGAGCCGCAGGCAGCCCTCGGCGTCCGGGACCGCGGCGCCGGACGACCTACGAAGCGGGAACGTCGAGACATCGATCGCCTTCGCGGACGAGGCGATATACAACAGGACTGAACCCTTCCTTGATTCGAACATATGTTCTAAAATCGAAGTATGACGAACCTCACGACCGCACCCCTCGACCTGGAGGAGCGGCGACGCGTGCGAGACGCCTGGGCGGAGACCCGCCGGCGCATCGCGGCGCTGGAGGCAGAGGCCGCGGAGCTGTTGGTCGCGCAGATCGCTTTCCACGACGAAGACGTCGCGTCAGCCCCGCACCACCGTGACGCCATCCACCGCTCGATGGTCGCCGAGTTCGCCGCGGCGGGGCGCGTTTCCATCGGCACCATGGAGTTCGCGTTCGCCGACGCTCTTGCGCTGAGCACGGCGCTCCCCCGCGTGCGGCAGGCCTTCCACGAGGGAACTTTGAGCTCCGCACACGTCCGGGAGGTCGCACGGGCGAGCGCCATCGTGGACGAGGCCATCCGCAACCGCGTCGTCGCGCCGGAGACGATGGCGCTGTTCGAGACGGCGGTGCTCGTCGTCGCCGAAGCCGAGACCGCGGCGCGCACGCGGGTGCATGCCCGCCGCGTCGCCTCCGCTCTCGTCGGCGAGACCATCACGGAGCGACACCGCCGAGCGGCGGACGAGCGCTGCGTCACGGTGCGATCGGTCGACGACGGCCTCGCGGTCCTGACGGCCATACTCCCGGAGTGGGCGGCGGTGGCGATCGCCGACCGGCTGAGTCAGCTCACCCGCACGGTGCTCCGGGCGCGCGCTGCGGTTCCCGCGCGTGATGCGGGGTCGGACGGAGCGTCGCATCGCCTGGCTCCTGCGAACCACGAACTACTGACTGCTCACAGCGTCGAAACGGATCGCCCGTGCGATGACACCCGGGCGGGGACTACGATCCCGAGCGCCGACGGCGACACGTACGCCCTCGACCCTGAGGCGGAATCGGCCCCCTCAGACACCCGCACCTGGAGCCAGGTGCAGGCCGACCTGCTGACCGATCTGCTCCTCACCGCCGATCCGAGTGCCGTCGAGGGCGACGGTATCACCGGGGTGCGGGGTCGCCTGCAGGTGACCGTGGCGGCGACGACCCTCGCCGGACTCGACGACCGTCCCGGCGAACTGGACGGGCACGGTGCTCTCCACCCGGATGTCGCCCGCGCTCTGGCCGGACGAGACGGCGGATGGACGCGCTTGTTCCTCGACCCTCGCGGGCAGGTCGTCGAAACGGACGCCTACAGCCCGACCGAGAGCATGCGCCGGTTGCTCCGCGCCCGCGATCAGCACTGTCGGTTCCCGGGGTGCCGCCAGCCGGTACACCGCTGCGACATCGACCACACCCGGGATCATGCGAAGGGCGGCCCGACCCGCGTCGACAACCTCGCGCACCTCTGCCGCGGACACCATGTGCTGAAACACCCCGATATCCCGGAGCCTCAGCGCTGGACGGTACGTCAGCATCCCGGCGGGGTTCTCGAATGGCGAAGTCCCCTCGGCGCCGTCCACACCGATCACGCCCCGCGTCGGGTCGCGTTCGTCTGAAACATTAAACGAGCACCTGGGACCGTGGAGCGAAACGCCCGCGTCTCGCGCTACGCGTCGAGAAGGCGATGGAGCCAGCCACTGGAACGCACCTGGGCCCCGGCGGCCTCGACGCGGGACTGCAGCTCGCGGTCACTGGTCACGGCGAGAACCGGCGAACCGCTCGCGACCCGGCGTTCGACCTCGGCCACGATCGCGTCGTCACCGGCGCCCTCCGCGCGCACGACGTCCAGGGCCAGGCTCGCGACGCCGGCTTCCGCGGCCGCGGCATCCGCAGGTGATCCCTCGGCGGAGGCCTCCGCGATGTCGCGCGCGCGACCTTCCACGACGAGCGATACCTCCGGGAACCAGTCATCCCCCGCGAGTCCGAGGTCGTCCGCGCGCACAGAGAGGCCCGTCAGACGATCGCGCAGTCGTGCCGCGGCTCCGGCGCGATCCTTCCACCAGCCGTCCGGGACCGAGCCCACGACGTTGGCGGCGTCGACCACGACCACCGGATGCGCCGAGAGCTGAGCCCGCAGCATCGGCCACGCCGCACCGAAGCCGGGGTGCAGGGGCAGCGCGTCCACGTCCTCGACGGGTACCCACGACAGCGCCACGCTCTCCGGGTCGCTGATCACGGGGTCGAACGGCGTCCGCACATCGGCGACGACGGTGGTGTACGACCAGATGCCGAGATCGAGCACACTCGTGAAGCGGGGCCGCACCGCACCATCCGGCACTCCCGCCTCCTCCTGCGCCTCGCGCACGGCACCGACGATGGCCGCCTCACCCTCGTGCAGCGCTCCCCCGGGCAGACCCCAGGTGCCGCCGAAGTGGCTCCACGCGACGCGATGCTGCAGCAGGATGCCGCGCTCCGCATCGACGGCGAGGAGACCTGCGGCACCGAAGCGCCCCCAGTACCGCTCGCCCGTGTCGGCGACCACCCAGGCATCGCCCGGATCGCGAGGCCCCTCGGGGCGACGCGGTTCACCGGCGGCGGGAGGTACGACAGTCACCCCCTCAGCTTTTCACAGCATCGGGGCTCCGGCGCCACCGCCGCGACATGCGCGGCAACGAGTCAGCGCTGACGCTTCTCCCGCACCCGCATGTTGATCACGATCGGAGTGCCCTCGAACGAATACAGCTCCCGCAGGCGGCGCTGGATGAACCGGCGGTAGCCCGGGTCGAGGAAACCTGTCGTGAACAGCACGAACGTCGGCGGACGGGTCGAGGCCTGGGTGCCGAAGAGGATGCGCGGCTGCTTTCCACCGCGCACCGGGTGCGGGTGCTCGGCGACGAGCTCGGCGAGGAACGCGTTGAACTTGCCGGTGGGAATCCGGCGATCCCAGTTCTCCAGCGCCGTCTCCAGCGCCGGGACGAGCTTGTCGAGGTGACGACCGGTCTTCGCCGAGATGTTCACGCGGGGGGCCCACGCGACATGCGCGAGGTCCTGCTCGATCTCGCGCTCCAGGTAGCGGCGACGGTCGGCGTTCTCCAGGTCGTCGTCGTTCAGGCGATCCCACTTGTTGAACGCCAGGACGAGCGCGCGGCCGGACTCGAGAACGAGGTCGATGATCCGCACGTCCTGCTCGCTGATCGTCTCGGAGACGTCGAGCACCACAACGGCCACTTCGGCCTTCTCCAGCGCGGCGGAGGTGCGCAGCGACGCGTAGAAGTCCGCACCCTGCGCCATGTGCACGCGGCGACGGATACCGGCCGTGTCGACCAGGCGCCACATCTTGCCGCCGAGCTCCACGACCTCGTCCACCGGATCACGGGTCGTGCCGGCGAGGTCGTTGACGACCACGCGCTCCTCCCCCGCGGCCTTGTTCAGCAGCGAGGACTTGCCGACGTTCGGGCGCCCCAGGATCGCGACACGGCGCGGGCCGCCGATCTCCTGCTTCGCGACGGCGGACACCTCGGGGAGCTTCTTCAGCACGGCATCGAGCAGGTCCGCGACACCGCGACCGTGGATCGCGGAGACCGGGTGCGGCTCCCCGAGACCCAGGTTCCACAGGGCGGCCGCTTCCGGCTCCTGACGCCCGTCGTCGATCTTGTTGGCGACGAGGAAGACCGGCTTGCCGCTCTTGCGCAACAGCTTCACAACGTGCTCGTCGGTCGATGTGGCGCCCACCATGGCGTCCACGACGAACAGCACGACATCGGACAGGTCGATCGCGACCTCGGCCTGTGCCGCGACCGAACGGTCGATGCCCCGGGCGTCGGGCTCCCAGCCGCCGGTGTCGACGACCGTGAAGCGGCGATCGTTCCACTCGGCCTTGTACGTGACGCGGTCGCGGGTGACACCGGGGGTGTCCTCCACGACGGCCTCGCGACGGCCGAGGATGCGGTTCACGAGCGCGGACTTGCCGACGTTCGGCCGCCCGACGATCGCCACCACGGGCAGCGCGGGGCTGTACTGGATGCCGTCCTCGCCGAGGGTGATGCCCGCGAGGAGCTCCGCGTCCTCGTCGTCCAGCTCGTAGTCGGCGAGGCCGGCGCGCAGGGTCTCCGCGCGCTGCTCGGCCAGCTGCTCGTCGAGCTGGTCCATCTTCTCGGCGAGCTGGTCGGGACCGCCTTCGTATTCGTCGTCAGCCACGGTGTGCTCCTCGGAGTCGTTCGATCACCGAGAGAACGGCGTCGATGGTCTGGGGGAAATCGAGTGCGGTCGAGTCGACGACCTCCACGCCTTCCGCGGCGTTGAGGAAGTCGACGACCGCGCTGTCGGAGGCGTCGCGCTTGTGCAGGGCGTCCGCGACGGCGGCGGCGTTCTCGCCTGCGAGCTCGCCCGCGCGGCGGGCGGCACGCACCTCCGGTGCGGCGGTCAGCAGGATGCGGACAGGCGCATCGGGTGCCACGACGGTCGTGATGTCGCGACCTTCGACCACCACGGCCGGGTACGGCGCCTCGGCGACCAGTGCCCGGAAGAGCTCGTTGACCTGGGTGCGCACCTCGGGCACCCGGGCCACGCCGCTCACGGCGCCGGACACGCGGGGCTCGCGGATCGCCTCCGTCACGTCCACGTCGCCGACACGTACCGTGCGATCATCCGGGTCGAGCCCGAGGCGGACCGGGAAGTCGGCGGCCGCGGCGCGTACGGCCTCCGCGTCGTCGGTGTCCGCGCCGCGATCGAGCACGTGCCAGGCGAGAGCCCGGTAGGCCGACCCGGTGTCGAGGTAGCCGAAGCCCTCGCGACGCGCGATCGCCTTGGACACGCTCGACTTGCCGGACCCGGCGGGACCGTCGATGGCGATGAACTTCGTGGCGGAGACGGTGGAAGTGTCAGTCATTGGTGTTCCCTGCGATGCGCCAGCCGCGTTCCTGGAGCCCGGTGATCGCGCCGTGCAGCGCCGCGGGGTCGACACTGATCTCGGCGAGGCCGAACTGCGCGCCGGGAGAATGCTCCAGCCGCAGGTCCTCGACGTTGACGCCCAGCTCGCCGAGCTCGCCGAACAGACGACCCAGCTGACCGGCGGTGTCGTCGACCATGACGACCAGTGTCTCGAAGCGTCGGTTCTGTCCGTGCTTGCCGGGGAGGCGCTCGACACCGTCGTTGCCCTGGCGGATGGTCTCCGCGAGCACGCGTCGGGCACCCGGTGCGCCCGGAGCGCGCAGCGCATCGGCGACCTCGCTCAGATCGGTCGCCAGCGCGTCGAGGATCTCGACCACGGGACCGGCGTTGGCGCCGAGGATCTGCACCCACAGCTCGGGAGCGGACGCGGCGATGCGCGTGGTGTCCCGCACGCCCTGCCCTGCCAGGCGGAGCGCGCCCTCCTCGGCCCCGGCGAGACGCCCGGCGAGGAGACTCGCGATGACCTGCGGCACATGCGAGGTGAGGGCGACGGAGCGGTCGTGCTCCTCGGGAGTCATCTCCAGCGGCATCGCGCCGACATCGAGGGCCAGCGCCTCGACCAGCGCGAGGTCCCGCGCGGTGGTGTCCTCGTCGCGGCACACGACCCACGGCCGTCCGATGAACAGGTCGGCTCGCGCCGAGATCGCCCCGCCGCGCTCCCGGCCGGCGAGCGGGTGGGAGCCGATGTAGCGGGCGAGGTTCACACCGCGGTCACGGAGCGTGCGGAACGGCTCCAGCTTCACGCTCGCGACATCCGTCACGACGGCGTCGGGGTAGCGCTCGAGCTCTGCCTGGATCACGTCGGCGGTCACATCCGGCGGCACGGCCACGACGACGAGCACCGGGGCGTCGTCATCCTGCGGAAGGCGTCCGGCGCCGTAGTCGACGGCGAGGCGCAGCTGCGCGGGGGACGCATCCGTGAGGACCACGTCGATGCCCTTCGCGCGGAGGGCGTGGCCGACGCTGGCACCGAGCAGCCCGGCACCGACGATGCGCACGGTGCCGGACAGGCGCGGCGCGACGGCACCGGCCTTCCGCGCCGCGGGCGCACTCGTCGTCTGGGTCATTCGCTCTCCTGCTCGCCTGGCGCCTCGGCGACACCGGATTCCCGGCGCGCGAGGGTCAACAGCGCGCCGAGTTCGATTTTACTCAGTTCCCGCGTCCGGCCCGCCGGGAGGGTTCCCAGGTGAAGCGGACCGAACTGCCGCCGCACCAGTTCGGTGACCGGATGACCGACCGCGGCCATCATGCGACGCACGATCCGGTTGCGTCCCGAGTGCAGCGTGAGCTCGACGAGGCTCGAGCCCGCCGACGTGTCGAGCAGGCGGGCCTTGTCGGCGGCGATGGGGCCGTCCTCCAGCTCGATGCCCTTCGTGAGCTTCGAGATGGTCTGCGCCGTCACCGTCCCCTCCACCTTCGCGATGTAGACCTTGGTGACGCCGAAGGACGGGTGCGCGAGGACGTGCGCGAGCTCGCCGTCGTTGGTGAGCAGCAGCAGGCCGCTGGTCTCGGCGTCCAGGCGCCCGACGTTGTAGAGCCGCTCCTCGTAGTCCTTCGTGAAGCGCCGGAGATCCGGACGACCGCTCTCGTCGCGCATGCTGCTGACCACGCCCGTCGGCTTGTTCAGCATCACGTAGCGCTTGGACACGTCGAGCTGCACCGCAGTGCCGTCGACGTCGACGAGGTCGCGCTCCGGGTCGATGCGGCGGCCGAGCTCGGTGACCACCTGGCCGTTCACGCGGATACGCCCCTCGACGATGTACTGCTCGACGACCCGACGGGACGCGACGCCGGCGGCGGCCAGCACCTTCTGCAGTCGGACGCCCTCGGGGGCTGCGGAATCGTGGGCGTCGGTGGTCATCGGACCGTCCCTTCGTCGAAGCCGTCGGCGCCGTCATCGAGGAGCGGCGAGATCGGCGGAAGCTCATCCAGAGAGTTGATGCCGAGATGCTGGAGGAGCGCATCGGTCGTGCCGTAGTTGATCGCCCCGGTCTCGGAGTCGGCGAACAGCTCGGTGATCAGGCCCCGTGCGAGGAGTGTGCGGACCACGGAGTCGACGTTGACCGCGCGGATCGAGGCGACCTGGCTACGGGTGACGGGCTGCTTGTACGCGATCACCGCGAGCGTCTCCAACGCGGCCTGCGAGAGCCGGGCCGGAGCCTGGCCGCCGACGAACTCCGCCACGACCGGATCCAGGTCCTCGCGGACGTAGAGCCGCCATCCGCCGCCGACCTCCCGCAGCTCGAAGCCGCGCCGCGGACCCGCGCCCCGGCCGTCGTAGTCCTCGACCAGCGACTCGACGGTCTGCCGGACAGCGGGCACCGGCGCGCCGACCGCCGCGGCGAGAGCCACCAGACCGATCGGCTCGTCGACGATGAAGAGGATCGCCTCCACGCGCTCGCTGAGGGGCAATTCGGCGCCCGTCACGGCGTCGGGCTCCTCGCGGAGCCCGGATTCCGTCTCGGTCATGTCATCGGTCATAGTCGGCCCCCAGGGTCGCGAGTGTCTCGTCCGACCAGGAGTCGGCGGCCCAGCGGAGCGTCAGCTCCCCGAGCGGTTCCAGTTGTTCGAAGGACAGCGCCGCGTGCCGGTACAGCTCCAGCACCGAGATGAAGCGGGCCACGACGATGCCCGGCTCGGTGACGCCGGCGACGAGCTCGCGGAAGCTCAGCGATTCGGTGCCGCGCAGCAGCGTGACGACGATGGCGGCCTGCTCGCGGATGCTGACCAGGGGCGCGTGCAGGTGGTCGAGCCCGACGTGCGGGATCTCCTTCGGTGCGAAGGCCAGCAGTGCCAGAGCCGCGAAGTCGTCGGTCGTGAGCGACCAGACGAGCTCGGGTGTCTGCTTCCGGTGCTTCTCCTCCAGCGGCACCGCGCGCACGTGGCGGCGGTCCTCCCGCTGCAGGCACCGTGCGAACCACGCGGAGACCTCCTTGAACGCGCGGTACTGCAGCAGACGGGCGAAGAGCAGGTCGCGCGCTTCGAGCAGGGCCACAGCCTCGGCATCGACGAGCTCGCCCTGCGGCAGCAGACCCGCCACCTTCATGTCGAGCAGGGTCGCGGCGACGACGAGGAACTCCGACGCCTGGTCCAGCTCCTCCTCGTCCTCGAGGTCGGCGAGGTACGCGATGAACTCGTTGGTGACGGCGCTCAACGACACCTCGGTGATGTCCATCTCGTGCTTGGAGATGAGGGTCAGCAGGAGGTCGAAGGGGCCGTCGAAGTTCGACAGCGAGACCCGGAAACCGGCGTCGTCGGCGGAGGAAGCCTCCGCAGCGTCGACGGCGTCGGCGAGTGCCGGGACCTCAGCGGTTCCGAGCTCGTCAGGCGACGGCGCCACGGGCGACCAGCTCCCTGGCCAGCCGCAGGTATGCCTGTGCGGCCGCGTGCTCTGGAGCGAACTCGGTGATCGGGACCCCCGAAACCGACGCATCCGGGAACTTCACGGTGCGGCCGATCACGGTCTCCAGCACGTCGTCGCCGAACGCCTCCACGACGCGTTCGAGCACCTCGCGCGAGTGCAGCGTGCGCGGGTCGTACATGGTCGCCAGCAGCCCGTCCATCTCGATGGAGGGGTTCAGGCGATCGCGCACCTTGTCGATGGTCTCGATGAGGAGGGCGACACCGCGCAGCGCGAAGAACTCGCACTCGAGCGGGATGATGACGCCGTGCGCCGCCGTCAGCGCGTTCACGGTCAGCAGGCCCAGCGACGGCTGGCAGTCGATGAGGATGACGTCGTACTCCCCCGCCACCTGCCGGAGCACGCGGGCGAGGATCGTCTCGCGGGCGACCTCGTTGACGAGGTGCACCTCCGCGGCCGAGAGGTCGATGTTCGCGGGGAGGACGTCGAGACCCGGCACGTTCGAGTGCACGATCGCGTCGTGGGCGTCGCGCTTCGTGTCGAGCAGGAGGTCGTAGACCGTCGGCACGTCGTGCGTCTGGATGCCGAGACCGGCGGACAGGGCGCCCTGCGGGTCGAAGTCCACCGCGAGCACCTTGCGACCGTACTCCGCGAGGGCGGCGGCGAGGTTGATGGACGTCGTCGTCTTGCCGACGCCGCCCTTCTGGTTGCAGAGGGCGATGATGCGAGCGGGGCCGTGCGACTTCAGAGGCGCCGGGATCGGGAAGCCCTGATACGGACGGCCGGTGGGTCCCATGGGAGTGTCGTCGGCCTTCTGTGCCTTCGCCCTGGACTTCGCCGCTTTCTCAGCCACCGGTTCTCCTGCTCCTTCGTGCTTGCTCGATTGTAGCGGCCATGCGTTCCCCGGCCGTCCCGGCGCGCGGCGGGCCGCCTCGGGAGGAGGCACGGATCCGCGCGGGATCAGCGCGCCCGGGGGTGCGAGGTCGCGTAGATGTCGCGGAGGGCGTCCACCGACACGTGGGTGTAGATCTGCGTCGTCGCGACCGAGGAATGCCCCAGCAGCTCCTGCACCACGCGCACGTCGGCGCCGCCCTGCAGGAGGTGGGTCGCGAACGAATGCCGCAGGGTGTGTGGGGAGACCTCGGCGGTGAGCTGCGCGCGCTCCGCGGCGGAACGGATCACCAGCCAGGCGCTCTGCCGCGAGAGCGGAGCGCCCCGCGCGCCGAGGAAGAGCCGGGCCGACGCACGTCCCTTCGCCGCGAGGCCCGGGCGGACCCGGGTGAGATACGCGTCGACCGCGGCGCGGGCATACGACCCCACGGGGACGATGCGCTCCTTCGAGCCCTTTCCCCGCAGGCGCAGCACCTCGCCGTGCGCCATGTCGTCGACGTCGAGCCCGACCGCCTCCGACACCCGGGCACCCGTCGCGTAGAGAAGCTCCAGCAGCGCCCTGTCCCGGATGCCGAGCGGCTCCTCGGCCGACGGCGCGGCGAGCAGCCGCTCCACTTGGTCGATCGTGAGGGCCTTGGGCAGCCGGCGCGGGGTCTTCGGCGGGCGGAGGCGCCCAGTCGGATCGTCCGCCTCGATGCCCTCCCGGGCGAGGAACCGGTGCCAGCCGCGCACCGAGGACTGCAGGCGCGCCAGGCTCGTCGCCGCGGGCGGCGGCTCCGCCGAGGCACGGTCGGCGACGAAACGGTCGACCACCACGGACGTGATATCCGCGGTGTCGTCGATCCCCTCCGCCGTGAGCCAGTCCCGGTAGCCCTCGAGGTCCCGCCGGTAGGCGCCGACCGTGTGCGCGCTCAGGCCGCGCTCGATCGTCACGTGACGCAGATACGCGTCGAGGGCGCGATCGAGCAGCATCCTCAGCTCCGGTCGCGCAGCCTCTGCGCCGCGGCCAGCACGCCGATGGAGAGGATGCCGTTGCGCAGGCGTCCGGCCATCACTCCCGCGACGGCGTCTTCCAGCGGCACCCAGGCGAGCTGGATGTCCGCCTCCTCGTCCTCGCGGTCGTGCGCGGTCTCGGCGGCCGAGAGCCCGGTCGCGAGGAACACCCGGATGAGCTCGTCGTTGCCGCCGGGCGTCGTCCACGAAGACACCAGCGGCTCCCAGTGGGCGGCGACGAGGTCGGCCTCCTCCGCGAGCTCGCGACGGGCGGCCGCCATCGGCTCCTCGCCCTCGATGTCGAGGAGGCCCGCCGGCAGCTCCCAGTCGCGGTGGCGGATCGGGTGACGGTACTGCTGGATGAGCAGCACCCGCCCCTCGTCGTCCAGCGCGAGGATCGCGACGGCGCCGGGATGGGCGACGTACTGCCGCACGATCTCGCCCTCGCCGTAGCGGACACGATCGGAGCGGACGTCCCAGACGCGCCCTTCGTAGACGAGGTCGCTGCTCAGGACCTCCGGCTCGAAGGGCTCGTCGCGCAGCGACTCGTCCACAGGACCCGTCCCCGACTCACTCATCGACGGGCACGTCGAACAGCTCGCTCGCGCGGTGCCGGGCGATGGCCGCGCCGACGAGACCGCGGAACAGCGGGTGCGGGTCGGTCGGACGCGAACGCAGCTCCGGGTGCGCCTGGGTGGCGATGTAGTACGGGTGCACGTCGCGCGGCAGCTCGACGTACTCGACGAGATCCAGCTCCGGGTTGAGGCCCGAGAACACCAGACCGGCCTCCGACAGGCGATCGCGGTAGGCGTTGTTCACCTCGTAGCGGTGACGGTGACGCTCGGACACCTCGGCGGCGCCGTAGACCTCGCGCGCCAGCGAGCCCTCGGCGAGAGCGGCCTGGTAGAGACCGAGCCGCATGGTGCCGCCCAGGTCGCCGCCGTCGAGGATCTCGATCTGCTCGGCCATGGTCGCGATGACGGGCTCCGCGGTGTCCGGATCGAACTCGCTGGACGAGGCTCCGGCGATACCGGCCACGTCGCGGGCGTACTCGATGACCATGCACTGCAGGCCGAGGCACAGGCCGAGGGTCGGGATCCCCTGCTCGCGGGCGAACTTCAACGCGCCCAGCTTCCCCTCGATGCCGCGGATGCCGAAGCCGCCGGGCACGCAGATGCCGTCGAGCTCGGCCAGCTGCTCCTGCGCGCCCTCGGGCGTCTCGCAGCGGTCGGACGGGATCCAGCGGATGTTGACCTTGGTCTCCTGCGCGAAGCCGCCGGCCTTGAGGGCTTCGGTCACGGACAGGTAGGCGTCCGGGAGGTCGATGTACTTGCCGACGAGACCGATCGTGACCTCGTGCTTCGGGTTGTGCACGGCGTGCAGCACCTTGTTCCAGCGCGTCCAGTCGACGTCGTCCGCCTTCTGGTCGAGACCGAGGCGCCTCACGATGTAGGAGTCCAGGCCCTGCTCGTTGAGGGTGGAGGGGATGTCGTAGATGCTCGGCAGGTCGACGGTGTTGATGACGCCCTCGACGTCCACGTCGCACATGAGGGCGATCTTGTTGCGGTTGCTCGCGCTCACCGGGCGGTCGCTGCGGAGCACGAGCGCATCCGGCTGGATGCCCACCTGACGGAGCGCGGCGACCGAGTGCTGGGTCGGCTTGGTCTTCTGCTCGCCGGACGCCCCCATGAACGGCACGAGCGAGACGTGCACGAAGAACACGCTGTCACGGCCGAGCTCGTGACGCAGCTGGCGGGCCGACTCGAGGAAGGGCTGCGACTCGATGTCGCCGACCGTGCCGCCGACCTCGGTGATGATCACGTCGGGACGCGGGTCCTCGGTCGCCTGCAGCCGCATGCGGCGCTTGATCTCGTCGGTGATGTGCGGGATGACCTGCACGGTGTCGCCCAGGTACTCGCCGCGGCGCTCCCGCGCGATCACCTGCGAGTAGATCTGACCGGTCGTGACGTTGGCCGCCTCGGACAGGTTGATGTCGAGGAAGCGCTCGTAGTGGCCGATGTCGAGGTCGGTCTCCGCACCGTCGTCGGTCACGAAGACCTCGCCGTGCTGGAACGGGTTCATGGTGCCCGGATCGACGTTCAGATACGGGTCGAGCTTCTGCATGACCACGCGGAGTCCGCGGGCGGTCAGGAGGTTGCCCAGGCTGGCCGCGGTGAGCCCCTTGCCCAAAGACGAAACGACACCACCAGTCACGAAGATGTGCTTGGTCGTGTCGTTCTTGGGCCCCGCAGAAGAAGAGTTCATCACGGGCTTCTATCCTAACAGTTCGTTCAGACGCCGAGGCTGAGAAGCTCACGGGCGTGGGTGAGTGCGGCATCGGAATCCGCGAGTCCGGAGAGCAGGCGAGCCATCTCGGCCTCGCGCTCCTCCCCGTCGAGCCGCCGCACGCTGGAGGCGGTGACGGCGCCGTCGTTCGATTTCACGACGGTCAGGTGGTTGTTCGCGAAGGCGGCGACCTGCGCGAGATGGGTGACGGCGATCACCTGCGACTTCTCGGCGAGTCGGGCGAGTCGTCGACCGACCTCGATGGCCGCGGCACCGCCGATGCCGGCGTCGACCTCGTCGAACACGAAGGTGGGAACCGGGTCGGTCGCCGCGATGACGACCTCGATCGCGAGCATCACGCGCGACAGCTCGCCGCCGGACGCACCCTTGGCGACGGAGCGGGGTTCGGCGCCGGGGTGCGGCGCGAGCAGGATGGCGACGTCATCGCGCCCGTGGGTGCTCTCGGCACCAGGCGCCACGGACACCTCCAGGCGTGCGTCCGGCATCGCCAGCGCGTGGAGCTCGGCGGTCACGGCCTCGCCGAGCCGGACGGCGGCCTCGCTCCGGGCGGCGGTGAGGGCGTCGGCTCGGGCGTCGAGCTCCGCCCTGGCCGCGTCGCGCTCGGCGGTGAGGCGTTCCAGACGCTCCCCGTCGTCGTCGAGCTCGGCCAGCCGTGCGGAACCGGTCTGCCACAGTGCCAGCGCCTCCGCCAGCGAACCGTGCTGACGGATGAGGACGCCGAGCGCGGCCCGGCGTTCCTCGACGGCTGCCAGCTCGTGCGGGCCGGACTCGTCGAGGTCGGCGAGGAAGCCGGAGAGCACGCCGGCGGCGTCGGCGATCCGGTAGCCGATGTCGGCCAGGGTCTCGGCGACCTCCGCCAGCTTCGGGTCCGACACGCGCTCGATCGCTCGGCGGGCTTCCGCGACTAGGGCCGACGCATCCGGCTCGCCCTCCTCGTTCGAGAGGGAGCCGTGGGCCAGGGCGGCCGCGAGCCGCAGCTCCTCCGCGTTCGCGAGGCGTTCGGCGCGGGCCGTCAGCTCCTCATCCTCACCCTCTTCGGGAGCGGTGGCCTCGATCAGGGCCAGGTCCTCCCGCAGCCGGGCGGCCTCCTCGGCGCGCCGGTCGCGGTTCGCGGTGATGTCGACGATCTCGGCGTCGAGCGTGCGCCAGTGCTCGAACGCGGCCTGATACTCCTCCAGCGCCCGGGCGATGGCCTCGCCGCCGAAGCGATCGAGGGCGTCGCGCTGCGCGGCCGCCGATCGCAGCCGCAGCTGCTCGGACTGTCCGTGCACCACGATGAGCTCGTCGGCGAGCGAGGACAGCACACCCGCCGGTGCGGCGCGGCCGCCGACGCTCGCGCGACTGCGGCCTTCGGCGCTGAGGGTGCGCGAGACGTACAGCTCCGCAGTCCCGGCGCCGGCCGGCTCCAGCTCTCCCCCGGCCTCGGCGACGATGTCGGCGACCTCACCGGACTCCGGCACGATCCACACACCGGCCACCGACGCCTGCGCAGCGCCCTTGCGCACGGCGCCGGAGTCGGCGCGCTGTCCGAGAAGCAGGCCGAGACCGGTGACCACCATGGTCTTGCCCGCTCCGGTCTCGCCGGTGATGGCCGTGAAGCCGGGGCCGAGCGGCAGGACGGCATCGGCGATCACGCCGAGCCCCTGCATGCGCATCTCCTCGATCATGCCTCGCTCCTCCGTTCCTGTCCGCGCCATCCCTCGACGGGCAGCTGGAACTTGCGGACGAGACGATTCGTGAACGCGGTGGGGTGCAGTCGCGCGAGGCGGACCGGGCGCGACGAACGACGGACGACGACGCGGGCACCCGGCGGAAGGTCGTGGGAACGACGGCCGTCGCACCAGAGGATGCCGGAGCCGTCCGTCCGCTCCAGCATCTCGATCGCCACGGCCGCGTCGGGGCTCACCACGAGCGGCTTGGCGAAGAGGGCATGGGCCGACAGCGGGACGACGGCGATGGCCTCGACCGTCGGCCAGATGACCGGGCCGCCGGCGGAGAAGTTGTAGGCGGTCGAGCCGGTCGGGGTGGAGACGACCATGCCGTCGCAGCCGAAACTCGACAGGGGGCGCCCGTCGATCTCGAGCACCACCTCGATCATGCGCTCGCGGCTCGCCTTCTCGACGGTCGCCTCGTTCAGGGCCCAGGTCTCGAAGACGACGTCGCCCGAGGCGTCCTTCACGCGCACCGACAGTGCCAGGCGCTCCTCGACCTCGTAGTCGCGGGCGATGACGCGGCGCATCGCGTCGTCCATGTCGTCCCGGTCGATCTCCGCGAGGAAGCCGACGTGGCCCATGTTGATGCCGAGCACCGGGGCGCCGCTGTCGCGGACGAGTTCCGCCGCACGGAGGATCGTGCCGTCGCCGCCGAGCACGATCGCGAGCTCGAGGGACGCCGGACCGGCGGAGGCATCCAGCACCTCGACGTCCGCGAAGAACGCATCGACCGCGGAGAGCTCCGCGTGGTCGTCGGCCGCCAGGACGGGGCGCACTCCCGCGCCGCGGAGGGCGTCGATCACCCGGCGGGCGGCCGCGACGGTGTCGACGCGACCCGCGTGGGCGACGACCAGGATCCTGCGCTCGTTCATCGTCCCCCTGCCAGCCGGTTGATGGTGTCCATCCATTCTGTCGGATTGCTGCCGCCGCCCGGCACGAGGTGGACGAGATACTCCGCATTGCCGTGGGTTCCGAGGATCGGGGAGGAGACGATCCCCGCCATCCCCATCCCCGCGTCCCACGCGCTCCACGCCACCCGGGCGACGGCATCGGCACGGGTGGCGGGGTCGGTGACGAGACCGCCGCGCACCGCCGTCCGGCCGACCTCGAACTGCGGTTTGACGAGCAGCAGGACATCGGAACCCGGCGCCGCGACGGCGACCACCGCGGGGAGCACGAGCTCGAGCGAGATGAAGGAGAGGTCGCCCACCACCAGGTCGGGCGAGGCGGACTCCCCCGTCGCCGCGGCGAGACTGTCACGGGTCATGTGCCGCACGTTGAAGCCCTCGACCGCGGTGACACCGGGGTCTGCCGCGATCGACGGGGCGAGCTGGCCGTGACCGACGTCCACAGCCAGCACGCGCCGCGCGCCGCGCTCCCGCAGCACCTGCGTGAAGCCGCCGGTCGAGGCTCCCATGTCCAGCGCGAGGCGCCCCTGCACGGGAATGGTGAAGCTGTCGAGCCCGGCGATGAGCTTGTGCGCGCCGCGGCTGACATAGTGGTCGGCGCCGGCCACCGTGATCGTGTTCTCCTCGCCGACCGCGGTCGAGGCTTTGACGACCGGGCGACCGTCGACGCTCACGAGACCGTCGGCGATGAGGGTGGCGGCGTGCGTGCGCGAACGGGCGAGTCCTCGGGAGGCGAGGGCAGCGTCGAGTCGCGTCATCGTGGTCCCGGAGTCTCCCGCTGTTCCAGCCGGGATCCGCTCTCGAGCCGTCGAGAGAGTTCATCGTGCAGGGCCGAGTACAAGTCCGCGCGTGCGGAGAGCGGCTGACCTTCGATCAGGCGCAGACGACTCCACAGGCCGTCCGTCGGCGCGCTGGTCGTCGTCTCGTCACTCACGCTTCCACTGTACGCGGCGCCGCCGACGGCCGACGGCGCCACGCGTGGCTCAGGGGCGGTGGAACGGGTCGGCGTACAGCCGTTCGGGAACCCGCAGCACGAACACCGGCGTACCGGACGCCCAGATGGCCGCGGCGCCGGCGCGGAGGAGGTCGAGCTGCTCGCCGGACTCGGCGACGATCTCGACGTCCGCTCCGTGGACGCGGACGGCGGCACCGTTCACGTCGAACACGCCGTCGGTCACGGTGGGCTCGGGATACGGCTCGTGCAGACCGCGCAGATCACCGAGGATGTAGGTCGGGCGTGAACCTTCCGGCGCGGCGAGGACGTGCTTGGGACGGTCGATGCCGGTCAGCACGAGCGCGGACTCGATGCCGGCGCGGCTGGCGCCCATGATGTCGGTGTCCAGGCGGTCGCCGATGAACAGAGCCTTCGCGGCACCGAAGCGGGCGAGCGCCTCCTCGAAGATCGGGGTCTCCGGTTTGCCCGCCACCGTCGCCAGTCGACCGATCGCGGTGTGCACGGCGGAGACGAGGGTGCCGTTGCCGGGGGCGACGCCGCGCTCGCGCGGGATCGTCCAGTCCGTGTTCGTGGCGATCCAGGGGATGCCGCCCTCGTCCTCAGGGACTTTCAGCGCGAACGCCGCCTCGGCGAGGTCCGTCCAGGCCACCTCGGGCGCGAACCCCTGGACCACGGCCTGCGGAGCGTCCTCGGCGCTGCGCGTCACCGTGTACCCGGCCTTCTGCACCTCGTCGACGAGCCCGTCGCCGCCGACCACGAGGATGGTCGCCGGCGCGGGAACGATCCCGGACAGCAGACGCATCGCGGCCTGCGGGCTCGTGACGACGTCCTGCGGAGCGACGTCGAGCCCGAGACTGGTCAGATGCGCGGCCACGGAGGCGTCCGTGCGCGAAGCGTTGTTGGTGATGTAGCCGAGACGCACCGCGTGCGCCGCGGCGTTCAGGCTCTCGACCGCGTGCGGCAGAGCCCCCGGACCGGCGTAGACGACGCCGTCGAGATCGGCGAGGACGGTGTCCACGCCCTCGAGAGGCGTCCGTTCCGCTCGAGACCTCCGTGCCTTGGGTGTGAAGAGCCCCACTACGCCTCCGGCTTCTCGGATGCGGAGGGCGAGTCGTCCTCCGTCTCGTCGTCCTCACCGAGCAGTTCGCGCACCTCGTCCTCGATGGACGGCTCGGCGGGCTCGGGGGTCTCGTTCGTGTCGGAGGAGGACGAGTCGTCTCCGGTCTCCGCGTCGGAAGCGGCTTCTTCGTCGGCGACGGTGTCGTCGGCGGAGAACTCCTCCTCGTCGGAGAACTCGTCCTCGACGGAGACAGCGTGCTCCTCGGAGAACTCGTCCTCGACGAGACCGTCCTCGACGTAGAGCTCCTCGTCGCCGGCCTCATCCACACCGAGAGCCTCCGCGGCGACCTCGGCGCGGTGCGCCCAGAACTCCGCCTCGTACGTGCGGCCGAGATCTTCCAGGACGGCAGCGCGCGCGGCGAAGAGCGCGGGGCTCCACTCGAACGCGCGATCCGGGTCGAGCTCCGGGATCTCGAGCTCCCCGAGGGCCAGCTCCAGGTCGCCCTGGTCCAGCCGGGCACCCGACATCGCGATCGCGAGAGCCACGCGCACGGGGGTGGTCAGAGCCGATCGGTCCACGGCGCGGCCGGTCTCGAGGGCGCGGTCGGGACGTCCGATGCCTCGCTCGCTGTCGACCATGAGGGCGATCTGGTCGTCCTTGCCGGAGATCCGGCGATAGGTGCGGAGCTCCCGCAGGGCCAGGGCGAAGTCACCCGTCGCGTAGGCGGTGATGCCCAGGGTCTCCCGGACGATCGCGATGCGCCCTGCACGACGTGACGCCGCGAGTGCGTGCTCGTGCGCCAGGGTCGGGTCCTCGTCGATCAGCCGAGAAGCCATCGCCAGATGCCGAGCGACGAACTCCGCGTTCTCTTTGCTGAGCGTCTTCAGCTCGTTGCGCGCCGAGGGGTGCAGGTCGCGCGCCGTGACATCCTCCGGGACGCGGGGCTCGTCGAACCGCGGACGCTCGCTCGCCGCGTTGGCAGGACGCTCCCGCCCCGCGCCACCGCGCTGCGGGAAGGACCGAGACCGGTCACTCCCCCGCTCCCGGTCGAATCCACCCTCACGGCGCGGTGCGCTGTCACGGTTGTTGTAGCCGCCTTCGCGACGGGGGGCACCACCATCGCGGTTGTACCCACCCTCACGACGGGGCGCACCACCGTCACGGTTGTAACCGCCTTCGCGACGAGGGGCACCACCATCGCGGTTGTACCCACCCTCACGACGCGGGGCACCACCGTCACGGTTGTACCCACCATCACGACGCGGAGCGCTGTCGCGGTTGTTGTAACCGCCTTCGCGACGAGAGGCACCACCATCGCGGTTGTAACCGCCTTCGCGACGGGGCGCACCATCACGGTTGTTGTAACCGCCTTCGCGACGAGGGGCACCACCATCACGGTTGTTGTAACCGCCCTCGCGACGAGGGGCACCACCATCACGGTTGTTGTAACCGCCCTCGCGACGCGGGGCACCACCATCACGGTTGTAACCACCTTCACGACGCGGGGCACCACCATCGCGGTTGTAACCACCTTCACGACGCGGGGCACCACCATCACGGTTGTAACCACCTTCACGACGCGGGGCACCACCATCACGGTTGTAACCACCTTCACGACGCGGGGCACCACCATCGCGGTTGTAACCACCTTCACGACGCGGGGCACC